>VMRY01000015.1 GCA_007713595.1 Sedimenticola thiotaurini | reverse complement strand
CCGTTCTATACCAAGGCAGAATACCCACCCCCTGAAGTAGGAACTTACGCCTTGCCGCCTTTTGGTTTGGCAGCGGATGGTGCGGTACTGGATACGACAGGTAACAAGAAGCGACTGCATGACTATCTCGGTAATGGGAAGATGGTCCTGTTGAGTTTTATCTACAGTAGCTGTAGCGATGTGAATGGCTGTCCATTGGCAACAGCCGTGATGTACAGCATTCAACAGAAGATTAAAGATGATCCACAGCTACGTGATCGCCTGGAGATGGTCAGCCTCAGCTTTGATCCGGTCTATGATACGCCAGAGGTAATGGCGCTTTATGGCGGTGGCTATGTAAAGGACAATAACTGGCGTTTTCTCACAACCGCATCATGGGGAGACCTGGAGCCCATTCTTGACAGCTATAATCAATCCGTTATTCGAGACGTCGATGAAAAAGGCAACGAACTATCGACCTACTCACATATCCTCAGGGTATTTCTAATTGATCCTGAAAAGCGTATCCGCAATATCTACAGCGTGGCTTTTCTTTACCCAGAGTTGATAATCAATGATGCCAAAACCATTTTGCTTGATAGTGCAACAAAGTCTGCACAGCAAGCCGATGGCGCTATGCTTAAAGTTGCTACACTCTCCAAACCCGGTGATTATAAAGGCGGCTATGAAACGGGGGCCTATGAGACGCGCAGTCAATCGGTTACCGGGCGCACAGGTAAACAGGCTGATCTGAGTGTCTACCTGGCGCAGCCACCACTGGGACTGCCTGCTATTCCTCAACCTGAAAATAATCCCGTAACAAAAATCAAGGCAGAACTGGGTAGAAAACTGTTCTTTGATCGGCGGTTGTCCCTTAATGACACCTTCTCCTGCGCCATGTGCCATATACCGGAACAGGGCTTTACCAGTAACGAACTGTCAATGGCGGTCGGTCTGGAAGGGCGGAGTGGCCGACGTAATTCGCCAACCGTTTATAACACCGCCTATCTGACCAAACTGTTTCACGATGGTCGGGAAGAGTCGCTTGAACAGCAGGTCTGGGGGCCGCTACTTGCCGCCAATGAGATGGCCAATCCCTCCGTCGGTGCGGTGGTGAGCAAAGTGCGTATGATCCCCGAGTACAAGGGGCTGTTTGAAGCCGCCTTTGGTGGTCGGGGGGTCAGCATGGAAACGCTGGGCATGGCTATAGCCAGTTACGAAAGGCTGCTTGTCTCGGGTAATTCTGCCTTTGATCGCTGGCACTATGGCGGTGAGCAGGGTGTCATGAGTGAATCTGCCCAGCGTGGTTTTGCACTGTTTAGCGGTAAGGCAGGTTGTGTCAGTTGTCATACGATTGGTGAAAAATCAGCCCTGTTCACTGATGATGCCATGCATAACACAGGTCTTGGTTATCGTGAATCCATGGGCATTAAACCGGAAACAGAAAAGATACTGGTAGCGCCAGGTGTCTACCTGGAAGTGGACCGGGAGATTATTGATGCAGTGGGCCACCCGGCACCAGCCGATGTGGGTCTCTATGAAATAACCCAAAACCCTCATGACCGTTGGAAGTACCACACACCCTCCTTGCGTAATGTGGCTTTGACAGCACCTTATATGCACAACGGTTCATTAAGCACATTGCGCGATGTCATCGACTTCTACAATGAAGGTGGTGTAGAAAATGAACTACTCGATCCACTGATCCGCCCCTTGGGTCTAACAGAGAGTGAACGGAATGACCTTGTTGCGTTCTTGCAGAGTCTGACCGGCGATAATGTGGATACCATTGTAGCTGATGCCTTCGCCGCCCCGGTCGGTGATATCACAGCAGCCGATCCCAACTGGGCCAATAAAAAGGTAAAGAATGAATAAGTTGTACGGTATTGCACTTTGTCTGCTGCTCGTTTGTGGAAATGCTATTGCCAGAAAGGGCATTGAAACATTAGAGAAGCCCCGTACGGTGAGTGACTTTCTGCTCCCCGGCCTGGATGGTAAGCAACATCAGCTGGCCGATTATCGGGGAAAATATCTGCTAGTGAATTTCTGGGCCGTCTGGTGTGGCCCCTGCCGAAAAGAGATGCCCTCGCTGCAGCGTGCCTATGAGCAGCTCAAAGGCGAGCAATTTGAGCTGCTCGCCATTCATGCCGGGCCAAGTATCGAATCTGCCCAGAGCTATGCCAATGAACTAAAGCTCACCTTCCCAATCCTGGTGGATGATGAACTGGCACTCACCAGTTGGGCGATTAAAGGCCTGCCCTCTACCTACTTGCTTGACCCCGAAGGGCGGATCATTGCCGAAGCGATTGGCGACCGGGAGTGGGATGATGAAGCCCTGTTGTCGGCAATAAAGGGGCAGATGGTGAAGTAGGGTGCGTTGGAAATTGTATATGTATCAGAAAGGCCTATTTGATTGATAGGTCTTTTTTTATTGATCTAAGAAACCCTGTTGGGTTATTCAATCCACAGTTCGATATGTAGAAAATGGTTCATCTGCTTTAAATTCTCTGGTAACCTCTTGAGTCATGAAGGATTATCTGCTTGGCAGGGATGCTGGAAACTTCATTTCATTGTCACCCCTCCTAGCCAATTGTTCGTTTGATAGGAAATATAGTGCGTAGAACAATTAGTTGCATAATTCACTTAACCGAGCGAGCTTGCTGCATTTCTCACTTATGGCAGCGAAGAAGCCGCATAATCAGATGTTATGCATACGGAACAAATATGAGAATAATTGCAGCACTGATCGCATGTTTTACCTTTATTTCTTTTTCTCAGGCGCAAGAGGAATATGTAAATCCTGTAGACGGAAAAAGGTATATCGCTGACTGGAAAACATATGAACCGAAAGGCGGTACGACTCCGCAAGACGGGCGTGTAGTAAATGCAGGAGTTCGCCTTCTTAATACACAGGATGAATTCTCCAAAAATATTACCGTAAAAGAGCTCTCTAAACTTATTGGCTATGCGCAAGAGCTTCTAAATGAAGTCAGCTCTGAATATCAGGAGGGAGGCGAAATTCTCTTGCAAATAACTCTGAGTAAAGATGCTGCGCCAAAGTTCGATATGTCCTATCAGGGGGAGATCCAAAAGGGGATGCTACAGGCCTTCTATGATGGCCTGTCTTCAATTGAGCTAAATACTAGTCAATCCTCAGTAGCGTTGCAGGTCCATTTCCAGGTAAAAAATGCATAACAAACCGCTCAAATTCGTTCCGGCCACAAAAAGCGTGGCCTCCACCGGACTCGCTAACGCTCGCTGAACTAGCACCACTTTAATGGACAGTCGTTGACTGATCTATTGAAGGGGTACGAGATGGGACAAACCAAGAAGCGGAATTACGATAGATACACACTCGAGTTCAAGCAGCAGGCCGTTAAGTTGGCTAATAAGAATAAACAAGACACCCATCAATTAGAAGCATTAAAACAAAAGCCAAGTAACTGTCCACAACACACAATGAAGATTGGTCAGCCACAGTCATTTGTACTTATTTAATAACGCTAAATCAGTGGCAGGGCTTCTTTCAAGATGAACGGGCAGAAAAATACCTGAGCTACACTTTCAAGTATCTCAAGCGAAAATATGGAATTGATGAAGGTGGTGTTAAGTGGACAGCAACTGTCCACAAGCGCGGATACCATGTGTCCAGCGTTGCCCCAACTTCTCACAAGCCGTATAGACTTGATCGACACGACCTACCAGTGAGCTGAATAGATTTTCAAATGAACAGGTCATATCAAGCCAGGCCTTGGGATCAAGGTTTAGCCGATTCAGTATGGGCGGCAGCGCAGAAGAGATTGCGCCACGTTTGTCATCCCTAATCATCCGTCCGGTCCAATCAACCAGTTCAAGGTAATCCTCAAGCCGGAAGGGCAAGCCCTTGGGCATCGGCTCACGGGGATAGCCAACAAAAGACTGCAGTGCTGTTGGTTGTGCGATAGTGACAGTTTTTTTAGCCGGTCTGCTTTTTTGCGCGGACTGTATACGACGTTGAATGGATGTGTGATCGGATGATTCTGGTGAGTCTGCCATACCGGCTCGAACCGGATTCAAATCGACATATGTCATGCAGGCAGCCAATGCGGCTTCATCCAACAGGGCCTGGCATTTGAATCGACCTTCCCAGAACCGCCCGGTACAACCGTCTTCTTCATTGGCCTGGCGTGCGATGGTTTCGTTTAGGCAGCGCATAAACCAACTGACGGACTGAAGACGTTCGCGCCAGCATTCAACGAGTTCATCTATTATGCACATCTCGGTCTTGCTGAGTGAATCATCATTCAAAAAACGCTGGCTCAATGCCGTACCCTTGAAGAGCTCATGCCAATGTTCAATGACCGCTCGCTGGGACCAGTTTGCGGCACGCTCCGTATCGACAAAGAGCACTACATGGGTGTGATTATTCATCACCGCATAGGCAGCGATATCAATAGAAAAGGCGCGGGGAAGGGCAAGTAGACGCTGTTCTATCCATTCTCGGCGGTGTTCATAGGAGCGCCCCGTCAGTTGATCAATGCCACAAAGAAATGCACGTCTAACACAACGGGAAACACAGTGATAGTAGGGGGTGGCGTCAAGACTGACGAGGGCTTTTCTGGGTTTTGGCATGCTCAATCCTTGAGTTAATGGTTCCCTGTATGTTCTTTATTATGGCAAGAATATGAATAGTGTCAATATGTGGGTGTCCGGGTTTTCGCCTCCGGGTTTTCGCCGGGTTTTCCGGGTTTTCATTCTTCACACTGCAGACAGAACATTCCCGCCAGCAGGGGGAAAAAAGCAAGACTACCAATCAGCAGGTTTGATTCCATAGACAGTCCTAGCAGAGAATAATGATTTCACCCTGACCCTTGCAAGCAAGATCGCCGACATAACGATCCATGCGTTTAGATGTTGAGTAGGGTGGTGTTTGCTTCGCCAGGTATTGGCGCAGTGGATGCATCAGTAGGGTGATTATCGTAAGTGGTAAAGCGCCGCTGTAGTTCAAGGTGATGGGTAGTTGTGTGGGTCGTTGTCTGAGGAGAATAGTGCCACGTCGCATATTGAGCCCCGTCTGTTCGCCGCTGCACCCACCTACATAGATTGTACCGGCGATCATGCGGTAGCCGGTAAGTGCGCCGGTATCTCCTTCGATAATGATCAGGCCGCGACGTTGACACTCCCCGGTGCGATCACCCGCGTTTCCCTGTATGTAGATGACACCGCCGTTTTGTCCGCGCAGTCCGCCAGCTAAGGGTGCACCGGCGGCGTCACCTACATCACCCTGGACAATAAGTTCGCCACCCTGCAGGGCGCTACCTGTAAAATCACCACAACTGCCTTTAACAAGTAATTTCCCCCCTTGCATGGCTGAGCCAATGTAGTGACCGGTATCACCCGTTACTTGCAGGGTTCCGTGGATCATGCCTGCGCCGATACCATCCACCCTATTATTAAGCGGTATGATCGTCAGTTCGTCTGATGGTGTACCTTCAATGGTGAAATGAGAAGAGAGAGGGTCTTGTTGATTGTCGACGGTGATCGGTTGCTGCGCGATAACAGCCAATTCAAGATCAGCCAGTCGGTCAGGGGTAATGCCGCGTAGGTCGATACGCCCCTGTTGTTCTGTTGTCTGGCGCAGTATCAGACTCATGCCATCACCTCATGGAGTTTGAAATGAAACTGGCCCAGTTTGCCGCCATAGTTACCAGCGGAGATACGCCTGATCCCCTGCTCACTGCCACGACGGCAGATGGTCTCTATACCGACGCGCATCGCCTTGCTGATCGCCTCCGGTGTCAGGCCGTTTACGACGATCTCCAAAACGGCTCCCGTTGTCTCATCCAGCTGAGTCTCTACCAAACCACGCAGGGTGGGGCAGTAGGCTTGGTTAGTCGAGGCGATCAGTGCCTTATACTTGGAACCCACTTTTGAACCGGAACGTACAATGCCGCCCGGAAAGGGCAGCACAATATCCGGTAACTTACGCATGGCAATTACAGCCTCCTCACAGGCCGCCAAAACCTCTGGCAGGCTGTCGGCTAACACCAGGAAGTTGCCACCACCAACAGCCGCACAGCGCCCGGTATCCTGCTCTGCAATAAACTCGCCGTCCATCACCGGGATACGCCAGTAACGTTTACCACTGATCAGTTTACTGATCTGGTAGCCATCACCAAAATAGCGCAGGTTTTTACCGAGAGGCAGTCGTTCATCACCTTCCATGCCGGCATAGACCGCTGTGGTCGGGCAAGTGAGTATGCACTGCCCTGTGCGCAGTTCGAGTGCCTTGGCAAGATCCTTGGTGGACATGGCAAACAGCAACACGCTGACACCGGGTCGCCCATCAGGTGTCTGATCACCGCTCAACTCGGACTCAATCCCTGCTTCAACGCCGCAGCCAATCACTGACGTGGCAAAGCCAGTCATGGTCTCTCCCGCCTGGCGGGCCCAGCGCAGATTCAGTGCGGTAATGATGATGCGAGTAGCCCGCATGCCAAATGCTTCCGCAAACGTGTCTTCAATTGTGACGCCATTTATTTGCATCGAAATAACCACTCTTCTAATTGATGAAACTGTGCAAGGCAAAAGCTATGCCGGGATGGTTCCGTAGGGTGTGTTGCGCTGGTGTGGCTGGTTTCAAAGCAGTGCGGGTTTTTGGATTGTCATGGGTGCGCCGTTGAGCCGTGACACAGTGACACATGACAGACGCACCCGAAACAGGAGGCCCTTGTACAACTGGCTGTTTTTATGAATTTGTAAAAGCAGGCACGGGAGTTGCAGACGCTGCTGAATATGTATGAACAGTGGTCACATCATCAAACGCAGCAACGTGTCGTTGTTAGTACGGCAGCACGATTGCATCTGGGTTTTCTCGATATCAGCGGTGCACTGGGGCGTCGGTTCGGCAGTCTTGGTCTGAGTATTGATGCCTTCAGGACGACTCTGCAGATGCAGGTGGCTCCCTCTGTCTCGGCCCGTGGTCCTGCGGCTGAACGTGCTGCAGGATACGCCCGCCACATACTGGATCTGCTTGGCATCGAGGAAGGCGTTGATATTACCCTCGAAGAGGCCATTCCTGATCATGCAGGGTTAGGCTCGGGAACTCAGATGGCGCTGGCAGTGGGGCATGCCATTCATGCGCTGTTTGACGTGTCTGCCAGTACCTCGCAAGTGGCATCAGAAATGCAGCGTGGTCGACGTTCCGGTATTGGCATTGGCGGATTTGATTACGGCGGTTTCATGGTCGACAGCGGTGTGGGTGATGAAGGTGATCCACCACCACTTACAGTGCAGATGCCGTTTCCAGATGAGTGGCACTTGTTATTGGTCATGGATACGCGCGGGCAAGGCTTGCATGGCAAGCAAGAGGTGGAGGCATTCAAGCGGCTGCCGCCCTTTCCTGCGACGCAAGCGGCCCATCTCTGTCACTTGACCTTGATGCAGATCCTGCCGGGTATCAGAGAACATAAGCTCGATCCTGTTGCTCAGGGTATTGCCGAATTGCAACGCAGTGTTGGCGATCATTTTTCCGCTGCACAGGGTGGCCGCTATACCAGTCCCGCGGTTGCTGATCTGTTGGGCTGGGCAGAGTCAAAGGGCTATGCCGGTGTTGGGCAGAGTTCATGGGGGCCAACCGGTTTCATTTTACTACCAGATTATTCCTCTGCTGTAGAGCTTGAGAGACTGGCCCGCAAGCGTGTAGGAGAGCTTTCACCGTTAAGTTTTCAGATAACGGCGGCCTGTAATGAGGGGAGCCGGGTAGCCATTGAAGAGACGAATAGGCTTACGAAGGAAGCACTGTAGGTTATGAAATACCAAACGATTCTGCACATGTTTACTGAAGTCCCCAACCTAAGTCCGTTCGACGTCAATATGGCAGTCGATGCCGGTTGGAATCACTGCATTCCCTATACCGGGTTGGGTGTCTGGCAAGTAGGCGACTTCACGCAGGATGCGATATTTTCCCGCGGTCCAAACGGTGTTAAACGCACCGGCATATTTATTGGTGGGCGTGATATTCACAATGCCATGGACATGCTTGATGCGGCTAAACGAGCCATGGTGCCACCCTTTGAAGTTTCTGTTTTTGCCGATCCCAGTGGTGCCTTTACCACGGCCGCCGCGATGGTGGCTTGTGCTGAAAAACAGTACCAGATACGTACAGGCGAATCGTTGCAAGATAAGCGGGTAGTGGTGTTTGGTGGTACCGGTCCTGTGGGTATGACCTGCGCCATGCTGGCGGCACAGGCGGGTGCCTGCGCCACCATCGTAAGCCATGAGAGTAAAGAGAAAGCTGATGTGGCGGCCGGTTACTGTTCGGAGCGCTACCATGTTTCGGTACTGGGTGCGGCGGGAAGTACGGATGCAGAAATCACAACCTTGCTGGCAGAGGCTGATCTTGTCTTTGGTGCAGCCAAAGCCGGGGTGCAAGTGCTGAATGAACTGCATCTTGCGGCAGCAAAATCGGTGCAGGTGTTTTGTGATGTTAACGCGGTACCGCCAGAAGGAATTGCCGGACTGGGTGTTATGGACAACGGTGTGGCGATGTCTTCAACACCAATGAAAGCATTGGGCATTGGTGCCTTGGCGGTGGGCAATGTGAAATATCAGACGCAACGCGCCATGTTGAAGCAGATGATTGAGTCCGAAACCCCTGTCTATCTTGATTTCTCGCAGGCACTGAATGTCGCCCGGAGTAAGGCCTGATATGAATGAGGATCGGCCACTTCTCATTGTCGGTAACAGTGTGCGTTATCTTGCACAATCTGCTGCACGCAGTGGGTACGCAGTGACCGGGGTTGATCTCTTTTCTGACCGGGATACAGAGGCGGTATGTCATGTTGCCATCAAGGCAGAGCAGACTGATCCGGCAGGTCTTGTCGCGACTTGTTTTGAGGTGCAGCGCTCACATAAAACGCCCTGGCTTTTTGGGGCAGGCTTTGAAGCGGAGCCTGATCAGCTGCAACAGTTGATTCCGTTGGGCCGTTGTCTGGGGAACAGTTACCAGACGCTGAAACTGCTGGCGGATGCTGAATCACTGTTTTCACTGTTGGACGATCTCGGTATTGCCTATCCGCGGGTACAATTTCAGCGACCGGCCGTGACCGATGGTTGGCTTATTAAAAAGTCCGGAAGCTGTGGTGGTATAGGTGTCCATTTCATTAATTCAGGCAGTCACAGCTCAGGGCCACATTACTATCAACGGTATATTGCAGGAGTAATCTGCTCCATAACCTTTCTTGCCAACGGCAGTGAGGTGCAGGTACTGGGTATTAATCAACTGTTTGCCAGGGACACGGTGCGGGGTGACTTCAACTATGCCGGTTCATTGAGTCACTTCGATCCTGGTCAGGCCGTCATCACTCAAATGCAATCTGTCGCATTGAAACTGACTAAGGCACTGCAGTTGCGCGGTGCCAATGGTATTGATTTTGTCCTGGCAAATGGCCGGGTACAGCTCCTTGATCTCAACGCACGACCATCTGCAACGTTAGAACTCTATGACCAGCAACATCATCTTGGCGGGGTGAGTTTACATATTGCCGCTTGTGAAGGTGTGCTGAAAAGGTCACCAGTGAATAGTCGTGTTCGGGGGAGCCATATTTTTTATGCACCGCAGGATCTGACAATAGGGCAAATTGATTGGCCAGCCTGGTGCTCTGACCTACCTCCTGCGGGCACATCTGTTCAACAAGGTTCCCCTGTTTGTGGGTTGCATGCGAGTGGCATTAACCGCACGCAAGTTCTTGAACGCTTGCGTGACAGAAAGGGGCGGATTGCGCGATTTATTGCATCCTCCTCCCGAGAGGCCGCTTGATATGGCGCAGTTAACTTCAACGGGTTCTTTGAATAGAGACACGCTGCGGCTGGTTGATGCGCTTATTGCCGATGCCGCCTCACTTCGTTTGGTAGCGCAACGACTTGATAACGGTGTGCTGGTGGTTGATGCGGGAATAGCCTGTCAGGGTAGCCTGGAGGCAGGACGGCGCATTGCAGAGATCTGCATGGGTGGACAAGGTCATGTTGCACTACAAGCTGCCGGTACGGTGTCAGGTTGGAGTACCAATATTACCGTTCACAGCAACAACCCGGTAATCGCCTGTCTGGGGAGTCAGTATGCCGGATGGAGTCTTTCTCACGGTGAAGGAAAGCAGGCATTTCATGCATTAGGCTCTGGCCCGGGGCGTATTCTTGCGCGCAAGGAGAAGCTCTACGAACATCTTGAACTGAATGACAATGCCGGTTGCGCCACGTTGGTGTTGGAAGTGGACAAACTACCGCCGTTGGCGTTAACCGAAAAGATTGCATCTGATTGTGGTGTTGCCCCTGAGCAGTTGCGTTTGATTTTAACACCGACCTGTAGTCTTGCGGGCAGTACACAGGTGGTGGCCCGGGTGTTGGAAGTGGCATTGCATAAGGCCCATGAACTGGGTTTTTCGCTAATAGATATCGTCGACGGTATGGCAACGGCACCGTTACCACCGCCGGCCCCGGATTTTCTGCAGGCGATGGGCCGAACCAATGATGCCATCCTGTTTGCCGGGCAGGTTCATCTGTTTGTGTCGGGTGATGATGCTGCTGCAGAGGCACTGGCCGATTCGCTACCGAGTAGCAGCTCGAAAGATTATGGCCGGCCTTTTGCTGAGGTGTTCAAGGCCTATGAATATGACTTTTTCAAAATTGATCCGATGCTGTTCAGTCCGGCCCGTACCCTTGTCAGCAATATTAATACGGGTCGTAGTTTTACCAGTGGTCAGATAGACCAACAACTGCTGCTCGACTCGTTTGGTGTGACGTTGTGACTGTGCGGGTTGCCATTATAACGGATGACCCCGGTTGGCACGGCCGATGTCTGCGTGATGCGTTTATTGCCAGGGGGGTTACCTGCCTGTTTAGCTCTCTGCAGCATGCCCGGCTGGAGATGGTGCGGAAAGTACGTGTGGTACTGCCCGGGTTTGAGATGGGTCTGCCGGATGCGGTGTTTGTGCGGGGCATACCGGGCGGTTCATTGCAGCAGGTGGTGTTCTACCTGAATATTCTTCATGTCATGAAAACGTTGGGTGTGCGGGTCTACAACGATGGCCGCGCTATTGAACGCTCTGTCGATAAATGCCTGACAACGGCGAGACTCGCTCAGGAGAACATTCCGACACCACCCACCTGGGTCTGTAGTGAACGCTCCATGGCTGAAGCGGTTACGGCACGTGAAATAGCCCAAGGCCATTCGTTAATTTGCAAACCCCTATTTGGTTCGCAAGGGAAGGGCATTGTAAAGATAAATAATCAGACGGACCTCCCGGATGCCAATGCAATCCACAATGTCTGGTATCTGCAACGGTTTATCGAACAGCCTGAAGGCTTGGCCTGCGATTGGCGTGTATTTGTTATTGCCGGTGTGGCAGTCGCTGCTATGCGTCGCTCTACAAAGGGTTGGCTGGCGAATGTGGCGCAGGGTGGTGTCTGTCATGCTGCTTTACCTGAAGGTCAGTTGAAGCAACTGGCTGAGCGTGCCGTGGCCAGCCTGAGTATGGATTATGCTGGTGTAGATCTGATGCGTGATGTGGATGGGCGCTGGTGGGTCATTGAAGTTAACAGTGTCCCTGCCTGGCGCGGTCTTCAGCAGGTGATATCCATAGATATTGCAGCGGCACTGGCTGATGATCTGTTAAGCAAATGTGCCGGGTATCACCGTTGTGAGGTGATGCAATGAGCCGGATAACGTCGCAACAAATCAGCGATCTCTATCAGCATGCCTGCACATTGGATGTGGCGGCTTTTAAGCCCGGCAATGTATCGCATCAGTCGGCGGGTCATGGCATGGTTGCCGATCAGTTCTTAGCCAGTGCACAGGTTAGTGCGAAGGTTATAACCAACCCGTCGTATTCATTGGGTCAGCGTATTCTGGAAGCGGTCGGCGCGACCCAGCAGGCGGTTGGTTGTAATACCAATCTCGGCATTATTCTTCTCTGTGCCCCCATTATTCAGGCAGTTATTGATTATCCTGAGTTGTCACTGCAGGACGCCGTGAGAAATGTACTGGCTGCATCTCAGGTTGATGACAGCAGCAAACTCTTTGCGGCCATCCGAATGGCCAACCCGGGTGGCCTTGGTCAGTCTGATGCAGAGGATGTATCTGGTGTTGCCACACTGCCACTGATTGATGTTATGACGCTGGCTGCGCAACGAGATCTGATCGCACGACAATACAGCAATGGTTTCTATGAGTTGCAGTGGGTTGTTCAGCCCTATCTGGCAACCGCTATTGAACAGCATGGTGAAGAAGTATTGGCCGTCACCGATCTATTCCTTTATCTGTTGGCGCTCTATCAGGACAGTCATATCGAACGTAAACAGGGTTCGACCCAAGCCGCTACGGTCTGCCGATGGGCGGCAGCGGTACATCAGAAATTCCTCGAAACAGATCAACCATCTGTGCGTCAACAGCTGTTGATTGAGATGGATAGAAAACTGAAACAGCAATCAATAAATCCTGGTACGACAGCAGACCTTTGCGTTGCTGGCGTATTCATCCATCACTTGCAGAAACAGGTGATACACAACACCGGGGTTGCCCGGAATTATCCGCGGATGATGAAGCCAAGTGTGGCCGAAACACCGCAAATACTATAAGCCAATAATCTGAGGAGATCCGATATGGCAATTATTAATAAAACGATGGTGGGAGAGTCACTGGTCGGCGACGGTAATGAAGTGGCACACATCGACCTGATCATGGGCCCGCGTGGCTCTGCTGCAGAAACGGCATTCTGTAATGGTCTGGTGAATAACAAAGATGGCTTTACATCGTTGCTGGCTGTTGTTGCGCCTAACCTGCCATGTAAGCCGCACACCATGATGTTCAATAAAGTAACCATCAAAGGTGCGACTCAAGCGGTGCAGATGTTTGGTCCTGCACAGCGCGGCGTGGCGATGGCTGTGGCTGATTGTCTGGAAGATGGCACTATTCCGGCTGATGAAGCGGATGATGTGTTTATCTGTGTGGGTGTATTCATTCACTGGGAAGCGGCAGATGATGCCAAGATCCAGGATTACAACTACGAAGCCACCAAGCAGTCCATTAAGCGTGCGGTTGCTGGTACGCCTACCCCGGCTGAGGTAATTGCGGGCAAGTCGACCAACGAACATCCGTTTGCTGCTCACGCGTAAGTGAATGCTGTGGGGTCCGGTGGGCCCCACACATCCTTTGTCATTACGGGAGTTGTCTATGCAGTGTCTGGAATGCGGTGAAACAATATACCAACTGGATAATGGTCATCTGCTTAACTGCAGTAGCCTGACACTTCAGGAGTATGCCATACGTCACCATCTTCCGTTGGATATGATTCTGCACAGTGATCAGATCAATCTGCCTGATCATGTTGATAATTATTCCCGCCCTGTTGCAAGGCCGACAGAAGCCGCCCGCCAAACGTTGTTGGGTCTGCGCTGGTCTGGACTGCTGCAAGAGCGTGATGCTTTCGTAGAAGTGCCGGGCGAGGTGCGTCGTCTGGATCTGCTGCTCTGGGCGCTGGATTATCTGAGCGATTACGGATTCCAGTTTCATCAGGATTATGAGTACCGTGCCGACTCTCACCGCGTAGTCGCAAAAAACCGGTTGCGTGTTCCGTTGCGAAACCTGGTCAACGAATGGGCCACGCCTGAGCCGCCTCCCGCTTTTCTTGGTGCGCTGGCTGTCTATATGGCGCACGTTGCAGAGTGGCATGCCGGCTATCTGTTTATGGCGTTCAGTCGACCCATCTATGCAGAGTCTGTGCGCGAACAGCTGGCCCGTGATTTCAATATTCAATGTCAACAGTTGAAACTATCAGACTCGTCGGATGAGTTGCTTCTGAGAACCCAGACCTTGGCTGATGGTATCAAGCTGCTTGATCTGCTGAAGAGTCGGTTGATTGCCATACCCACTGCCTGGGAAAGATTTAAAGCTGAAACACCGCAGGCGAGTGTAACTAAAGAGCTGGTGTTTGACTCTGCGCATTTTATAACGGATCACCCGGCGAAGTGTTCCAATCTGCATGGTGGGCGCTATGTATTACAGGTTGAAGTGACTGGACGAATTGATCCGGTAACGGGTTGTGTCGTTGATTATGGTTATCTCAAACAAGTGGTTAATCAACTGATTATTGAGCGGTTTGATCACCACCATCTTAACTATGCCGCAGAGGAGCTGGCCTGGCGTTCCAGTACGGAGATGCTCTGCGTCTATATCTGGGAGCAGCTGATAGACTATCTGCCAGGGTTAAGTGGTATCCGCTTATATGAAACGACTAACTCCTGGTGTGATTATCAAGGACGTACGCTGGCGGAACAACAGGCGGCAGGATCTGATCCGGTGCTGCATCCGTTTAAAAATTTGCCAGCACAGGCGGCCAACAGAAAACGCTTACTTAATAAGTTTGGTCAGTCGACGGTGGCGGCATGTCAGGTCAACTGAATGCAGTGAGATCAGTAGCAGTCAAGGCACCACTGTGTATTGCACTGGCGAGTAAAACACCGCTGGCACCGGCTGCCTGCAGGGTTAACAGATCATCACAATGGCGTACGCCGCCTGCCATGTACAGTTCGGCGCCAGGTGCGGTTTTGCTCCAGAGTGAAAGCAGATCGATATCTGGGCCCCGTTGTGAGCCAACGCGGGCGAGATTCATCAGGATTAATGTATTCGGGCGTCGTCTGGTATCGGTTGTGATACCGGAAAGATCACGCAGCACGCCATCAACAGAGTCAACAGAGAGTATTATAGCCTGGTCATTTGCAAAGGGTTTGGTGTATTGCCAACTCTCGGAACCGATGACCGGGCGACATGTAACAGAGGATTGTAATGTCTGAATGGCATCAGGTGTGGCGAAGCCGGCATCAATCCATAGTGTCAGGTCAGGAAAGCTGTGAGCAATGCGGTGCAGGGTCAAGTGGTTATCACCCTTGCCCTGTATGGCATTCAGGTCGGCAATGTAGAGTTGCTGCATGCCGAAGTCATCACAGAGTCTTTGTATCAGTGGAAGAACTTCACCCTGTTGGCACAAAGGTGAGTTCAGTGGCCGGTACTCAGTTCGCCGTCCGAGTTTGGCGTGGACCGACTGGCCGTCTAACAGATCAATGACAGGGATGATATTCAAGGAGTTCGTATGCGGGTCTTTGTTTTTGAATACATAACCGGTGGTGGTTGTGTGGATAAAGAGATCATACCAAGTCTGATGGCGGAGGGCGACATGATGCTTAATGCCATTGTTCGTGATCTGACTCAACTTGAATCAATCGATGTATTGGTCTGTCGGGATCTCCGGTTGGATTCGTTACCGCTGCCTGCAAACATTCACTGGGTCGAAACGGATTGGTGGGGTGCCTGGCTCACCTGTCTGGATGAGGTGGATGCGGTACTGCCGATTGCACCTGAAACCGATGGTGTGCTGGAGTCATTGTGTCGTTCGGTAGAGGCCGCTGGCAAATTGTTACTTAATAGTAGTGCCGAGGCGGTGGCAATTGCCTCAAGTAAAAAGGCAACGGTGGATTGCCTGGCACTGCAAGGTGTCTCTGTCATACCGACCTGGCGTGTTGGCTCCCATCCTCAATTTGATGATCAACCACTGGTAGTCAAGCCAGATGAAGGTGTTGGTTGTCAGGATATCCATATTGTTCCGAATGAAGAGGCCTTGTTGGATTATGTAGGGAGTCGCGAATCTACCCTTAAATGGGTGGTGCAACCCTATCTGGCTGGTCAGTCGATCAGTATGTCGATGATGGTGGGTGCGAATTGTGTCTGCATGGTGGGTACCAATATTCAACGTGTTGTGCAGATGAATGATGGTTTTTGTCTGCTGGGATGTGTGGTCAATGGCCTTAAAAGTCACCAGACCGAACTGCTGGAACTGGCCCAGGGTATTTGTCAGGCGATCCCCGGTCTCTGGGGTTATGTAGGCGTGGATCTGATATTGACTGAACAGGGGCCTGTTGTACTTGAAGTGAATCCACGCTTAACCACGGCCTATGTAGGATTAAGTCAATCTACCGGGAGGAATCTGGCGGCGATGATGATGCGTTTGGCAGAGTATCCGAATGAACGCCCGGCGGGATTAATTACCGGTGAGTGTGTTCATGTCGATCTGGAGTTGGGTCGTGTTGCCTGAACAGGGGGTGATTGGCTGGGACATTGGTGGTGCTCACCTGAAAGTGGCCTGGCAGGATCAGTGCGGCCGAATAAAAGCGGTAGAGATAATGCCAACACCGCTATGGCAAGGCCTGGAATCACTGGGCCAGGCATTGCAGGATCTTTCGCGGCGACTTCCACTTCATGATTGTGAACATCGCATCACCATGACGGCAGAACTGGTTGATCTGTTCGATGATCGCCGCTCAGGTGTGCTTGAACTGATTGACTGGCTTAAGCAGCGATTACCACGGCAGTCGCTCTATTTTTATGCCGGTGTTGAAGGTTTCATTCCTTTTGCAAAGGCGGGCGAATTCACGGAGCAGATTGCCTCAGCCAACTGGCTGGCAACAACCCGCTATGCGGCATCGGTGGTATCTTCGGGCGTGATGATGGATGTCGGAACGACCACCAGTGATCTTTTACCCTTTAAAAAACAGTGTCTACTCAATAAGGGATTCACTGATCGTCAGCGATTGGCGCATGATGAAATGATCTATGCCGGTGTGGTACGCACACCCCTAATGGCCATCGCAGATCGGGTACCCTTTAAAGGGGAGTGGTTAACACTGGCCAATGAGCTGTTTGCCACGACAGCGGATGTTTATAGGGTACTGGGTGATCTACCGGAAGCGGCCGATCTTTACCCTGCTGCTGACGGGAAAGAGAAAACCACATCTGCAAGCAGGCGACGACTCTCCCGTATGATCGGAGCGGATCTGTCTGATGGGTCAGAGGCCGATTGGCATCGTTTAGCTGCTTTTTTTGCTGATAGACAGATTGATGCCCTGTCACTGGCGTGTCAGCGTCAGCTCAGTTTGGGCTTGTCTGATTCAGCTGTATTAATCGGCGCTGGGGTTGGCCGGTTTCTGGTGGAGCGTGTAGCCATACGGCTGGGGCGTGTCTATCTGGATATAGGTGAACTCCTTTCGCAAGGTGACGAAAATTCCAGTCTGGCCGCCGATTGTGCGCCGGCGGTTGCACTACTAAGGTTAACTAGAGAGCCCCATCGAGCATGTGCCTGAGAGTTGAAATCCCCTACCGGGCAGAAAGCCGTCTGCTATTTTCCCGTATTGCGGAAAGACCCTGGGCGGTTTTTCTTGATAGTGGCTATCCCCATACCGATGTTGGGCGTTATGACATCCTGGCAGCAGACCCTTATCTGACGTTGACGACTCGGGATAATATTACCGAGATTCGTCAAGGTGATTGCATAACACTACGTCCGGATGATCCGTTTACCATTCTACGTGAAATGCTAGGGCCAGCGCTTAAGCAACAGAGTGATTTGCCCTTTTGTGGTGGAGCGATTGGCTGGTTTTCCTATGACCTTGCCTGGCGTATTGAAAAACTGCCGGAGTCGCTAAAGAGTCGTGAGCAACTCCCCGACATGGCGATCGGTCTCTATGATTGGGCGGTTGTGGTTGATCATGAGCAACAACGTAGCTGGCTGGTTGGCGACGGCCGTGATCCGCAGACACGCCAGCGCTGGTGGTCACTGCTACGACTTTTCTGTACGTCTTCTAAAACCGCTAAAAATAGAACTTTTCAGATTACCGGCCCGATCCAAACGAATATGGATCGTGCGACCTATGCGACTGCGTTTGAGTGTATAAAAACGTATATAAGAGAGGGTGATTGCTATCAGGTAAACTTTGCACAGCGTTTCTCTGCCTCTGCGGAAGGGGATGGATGGACTGCCTACCAAGATCTGCGCGAAATGAATCCGGCACCGTTCTCTGCCTATCTCAAAACACCCTATGCGGAAATACTCAGTTCATCTCCGGAGCGTTTTTTAAAGCTGCAAAATCGGCAGGTGGAGACCAAACCGATAAAGGGAACTCGTCCCCGTGGGGATTCGCCGGAGGGTGACTCTGCAATGGCAAAAGAGCTGTCAATGAGTGTCAAGGACCGGGCGGAAAATCTGATGATTGTGGATCTGTTGCGTAATGATCTGGGTCGGGTCTGCTCACCCGGAACAGTGAAGGTGCCTGAACTGTTTGCAGTAGAGAGTTATGCCACCGTACATCATCTGGTTAGTACGGTTACCGGTGAATTGAAGGGTGATCAGGATGGGGTGGGGCTGCTGCGGGCCTGTTTCCCCGGAGGATCGATTACCGGGGCGCCTAAGATTCGTGCCATGGAGGTCATTGCTGAACTGGAACCGGATCGTCGGGGGCTCTATTGTGGTTCCATCGGTTACATCAGTTTTGATGGACAGATGGACAGTAACATCACCATACGTACGCTGGTCTACAATCAGGGTAAAATTCGCTGCTGGGCGGGCGGTGGCATCGTGCATGATTCTGAGGTTGATGCCGAATATCAGGAGACGTTTGATAAGGCCTCGGCGCTATTGCGGTTGTTGAGTCAGGGGCGGCTGTCTCATGTGGGTAGTTAAGATCGGCGGCAGCCTGTATGACGCGCCACAGCTTAAAATGTGGCTGAACAAAATTGCAGCGTCAGGTGTGCCCGTTATTATTGTGCCTGGTGGTGGTCCATTTGCTGATCAGGTGCGTGTCGCCCAGCAACGCTGGGGTGTGGATGATGGAACTGCACATCAGATGGCGCTCTGTGCCATGAATCAATTTGGGTTACTCATGACCGGTATCGAACCCCAGTTGTCGAGAGCGTCTAAAATTCCAGAACTGATAAAGCAGGTTGAGTCCGGGCGTAGTGTTGTCTGGTTGCCAGTCGAAGAAGACCCTGATGTTGAACAGAGTTGGCGGGTCACTTCAGATAGCCTGGCGCTCTGGTTGGCGAAGCAAGTTGATGCAGAAGGTGTACTGCTCGTGAAGTCGGTAACTCTTACCACATCGAGTTCAGAGTTATTGGATGCCGCCTTTGAGGAATATCGACAAGGGTGGGGTGGTGAGGTGAAATTGGTTCAACGTGACGCGATTCATGAATGGCCGTCACTCATAATTTAGCTACAGTGATTTGTTTTTTCGATTTGCCTCCGCTTGGGACCGCTTAGTTTACTTTGCGGTCCATTTTTTTCAGGTTACACGGCCTATTCAGCCATGGCATCACAGTAAGATGATTGTTGGGCTTCACGCTGTTCAGCCCAACCTACGGGGATTTTTAACCAATGCCAAAAGTAGGTAGGGCTAAGTGCAGCGAAGCCCAACGTCTTCGGTCACGCTCCGGCATCCCTTTATGGATTTTGCATTGTTGGGCTTCACTCTGTTCAGCCCAGCCTGCGGTGACTTTCTAACCAATACTGTCTCGGTGCTGACTACTTGGGTAATAACTTTTATGAGTCAGAGGGAATGTTACGCCACTCAACACGTTCCACCTTGAGAAGTTGTTGCAGCTTGAGAATGCAGTCGCTGACTTGGAACGGTTTGCATGAATAGAGTTCCAGAGTAAACAGTTTTTGCTCACGCCAGGTATAGAGTGAACAGCCGGATTCTGCCCAGGCCTGGAAGCCACCAATACCATGATGTAATTCACTGACATGATCGGGTGAGAAAATAAGCAGATCAGCGATGGGCGTCATCCCGAGTGTCTTGGTCATGACCTGGAGAACCTGTGACACCGTCTGTTCATTTATCTCGTTAATGCCGTAGAGTCCTTCGATTATGGCGCGTTGACGAAAAATTTCAGGGCAGAGCGCCATCAATGTACAGCCACAAATGCCGTGTTGATGGTCGGTACATCAAAACCAAAAGGCATGGCGTTACGCGCACGCATAACGGCCCGATGATCGAGTTGGCTTGTGCGATCACTGACGCACAGGGCGCTGCGAAATCCCAGGTAGTCGGCCTGCAAGGGTAGCAGGGAGGGGATGGCGTCGAGTGTGAGGCGACCAGCCAATCCACAGACTAAGCCGAGCAGTTGAGCTTGATCGATAAAGCGTGCAAGGTGGGTCAGGCTCCAGAGATCAGTCAGTCGACCACTCTTTTTTTCTGCCGTGTCGATCATTACGCCATGAAAACCTTGTGTGGAAAGCAGTGGGAGCAGGGGCATGGGATCAAACAGATCGGCAAAACAGACAGCAATAAGCTGATTATGTTTACACTCTTCTTTCATTGCCATTATGCATGGCGCGGCAGTTGTCTCTTCAAACAGACCGAGCTTGATGTAATCAACGCCACAGTCTGCTGTATTTCTGACGGCATGCCGTATCCGTTTTGGATCGGCCGGTAGATCACCAATGGTGGCGCTGACCGGACGTTCGCCATTAACTAAATCAACTATGGATGCGATCAGGTCCAGGTCAAGGGCACCCAAGGCACCACGCGTCGGATCCTTGCAGTCAATAATATCGACATAGGAGTGCAGTGCAATGTCCGCCTCTTCCACAGAGCAGATGCTGGCAAGCAGACCGGTCATGCGCAATTCCTCTTACGATAGTCATCTACCGATTGCATTAGCCAATTCCATGCCTCTCGTTCACTTCTTCCCGCCGTTTTCTCTATTGCGATCTGCAGGTAGTTGATCTCACTGTTCAGTTTTTCTTCGGTGAGTAGATGCAGTCTGCTTACCAGTATGGCCAACTCCAGTACGGCGGCCTGCGCCCGGTTATAACCACTGAAAGGGCGGTGATTCACTTGATGGATCTCCTTGCATAGCAGTTGTGGTCGTTGCGTGTCTTCTATTACCTGCTCTACTTGGATCTCTTTATGACTGAGTGCATCTTTCAATCGATGGCCGTTTATTTTCTCACATTCAACCAATGGCCAGTCATAGTGTTTTGTCAGACAGCCTGCATAGATACGCATATCGTCTGTGGTATTGAGAGTGGCTACACCCTCTCGCAGCAGGTTTTCCAGTGTGCGTGACGGGCGAAATGGGGCGATCAGCCAGTTTTTGTTGCGCTGACGAATACCCATGGGTGCCATGTGGGGTGAGCCATCATGGTTGTGGGTAATCACGATAACTTCATGAATGCGTTCACTCATAAGCGCCTCAGTGCAGTACCAGTTCACTGCCTACTGTTTCAAGGAGATGTTGTGGACTAAGTTTGTAGTGGTCCATTTTCATCAGGTGATAACGGTCAAAATACCTGCTTACTGCTGATTCAATAGCACTATCGAAACCAGGGGCAACCGCATGGGTCTTACCCTGTAGTGAGTGAACCACCTGACCTTTTTCAACTACCGTAACGCCATCTTTCAATACCAGTTCGGCTTTGCCAAATAGGGCTGCTTTATTATCTTGTGGTTGGTAAACGGCAATGTCAGCAATGGCACCAACAGAGAGATGTCCCCGGTCACTCAGCCCCAGGAGCTTGGCCGGAGCAGCGCGAGTCATGATGGCGATCTCATACAAGTCATACTCCCGATCCAGATGACGTAACAGGGATATATCAGCCGATTTTGCGTTGATCTTATCCAGCCACAGGTTTCTGTAGTCGCGGTCCATCAGTAACCTGAACAGCTCCGGGTAAGCAGTGAACGGTGCACCATTGGGGTGATCGGTGGTGAAGAAGATGCGCCATGGATCATCGATCAGCAGGAACAGTTCCAGACCGATAGCCCATTGCAGGGCATTGACTTGGTTTTTCGGACGATACTGGAACGGCACAATACCGCCGCCGCCATCCTCACCTTCCCATACCACCCACTTTTTCGGGTTGGCGATATGTCGGGCATCAAATTGACGCATCACATCGCCGGAGATGGTGACGGTTTGACCAAATAGCACTTGGCCAACATCGACCGTAATATTTGGGTTGGCCATAACGGCGTCAGCCAGGGCCTTGGCTCCAGATGAAAAGCCACTATCGCCTTGGTCACCATAGCCATAGAACTGCACATGCGCGAGATGCATGGGCATACCCTCCGCCGCCTTGATGGTCTCCAGCGCGGTAGAGACATTGCCCGGTATACCCAGGTTATTGCAGTGAACGTGTACCGGGTGGGCAATGCCCAATTGCACCACGGCACGTTGTACGGCAGTTAGAATGTCCCGCGAGCTCATGCCGTACATCGGAACTTCATCATCCAGATTGAGCTGGCGCTGATTAAACTTGAATGCCGTGGCCCCACCGGCATTGATGACCTTCACTCCCAGGCATTGGGTGGCGTGTAAGGTCCAGGCGATATAGTCATTGATGCGTGCCTGCTCTGCCTTATACCGCAGCATCCGCAGGAGAAAATCATCATTACCGACAATGGCCAGGCCAGCGGTATCAATAATCGGTATATCAGCCAGCTCGGCATGGACCTGAGCCGCGTTGATAGGTAACACGGCAGGCTCTACCACGGTGGTAAATCCCATCTCGGCATAGCGATAGCCCGTATCAGCAGCTGACCACTTGGCTGATGAAAACGGGTGCTGAGGGTAGCGGGCCTGTTCTGCCAGATGCTGTTCTGGCAGTAAAACACGGGCACTGTTCACATTACCGCCCGCGATATGACTGTGGATGTCAATCGCCCCCGCCATTAATATCTTGCCTTCGAGGTTAATGGTCTTGTCTGCTTCTGCAGGGTTATCCGGTGCGGCGCAGATCAGGTTATCCCGAATCCACACATCACCAACCTCGCCGTTAATCTGATTCACCGGATCATAGAGGCGTGCGCCTTTGAGTCGAGTCAACATGGGCGTGGCTCCTGTGCGATCAACTGCTCACAGAGTGCAGCACTGCTTGAGAGTGGACTCTCTATCAAGGCATTGAGCGGTACCATGCGCAGACCATCGGCACGATGCAGATAACCGGCACGATGAATGCCGGGAATACTGACAGGCAAGAATAGCTCGGGCGGGTCAGTTTTGAAGGTCATGGCAGGATGTCCGATAACGATAGTCGGCTGGGTTACGTTAGGTGGTGGATCGCTACTTAGGGTGCTGATCCAGACCAGCAGGTCAGATTCCCCAGACTGCAGCAAGCGATCTCCAGAATGCATCTGTAGATCCTGAACCGGATAGCCTTTTGTAAAGCTGGTGCGGATGCCAAAACCGTTATGCCAGGCGCCGCTCAGTTGTGCAGTGATGTCGCCTTCACCTGTCCCGAGCAGCAGGAGCGCACAACGCTGTTGCTCATTCATATCACGTACCAGGCCCACACAGGTGCGTATGATCAGCTCGGTCGCTTTATCTTGTAGTGGCCCGATCATGAATACGGGGTAGTCGGCTTTGTTTATGAGCGACAGCAGTTCATCGGTCGCCGAAGTATCGGTTTGCAACGGCTTGTTGGCCAGACGTGCGCGCAGGATCGAGAGTGTCTCAAGTCGATTTTCATCTAGCGTATAAACGGTTGGTGGAGCAGAGGTGTGCAGCCGCGCTTCACTGTGCAATACTTTTTCTTGCAGCCGGGGCAGGGTGGTTTCCAGGTCGTCACACACCAAAATAACCAGATCCGCCCGATTACGTACTTCACCCATACTACTGACCTGCCAACCCCCTTGCTGATAGATGCGTAGATTGCGGGCGATTGCATCACCATGCCGGTGATCAACCGTACCTGCAAAATGCTCGGCCAGTTTATGTGCGGCCTTGCTGTCGATAAGATCCCCGATCAGGCCATGTATCAGGGGGTGATTCGCCTCTCTTAACAGGGCACCGGCCTTGGTCAGCGCCTCTGTCCAGGTGATCTCTTTACCCTTTAACAGCGGCATCGCCTGGGTTGCCTCAAGTGCAAGGGTGAATCCGGTAACCGCTTTTTCGCAGGTGCCCTGACCAGGAATAGTTTGTTCATTGTGTAGTGGCAGTGACAGATCGTCACAAACCATGGCACAGAAGGGGCAGCTAACAGACGCCAAAGTATTCAGCCTATTGTATGTGTTCATTATCGGTTGAAGGGAGCAAGAGCTGGGCCAACCTAATAGGCTCCACTTCAAGATACTTTTTTGCGCTGCTTGGTGCTGCCCGGTTTGGCATAGGTGAGCTGGTCTTTTTCTACGGGCGCGCAGGCGGCCCCCCAGTCAAGCAGTTGGTCCTGTGTGTAGCGCTTTCCCAGTTGCAGTGCAATCTCGGCGCGGGCCAGCTCCACCCCAAGATAGAAGGCGTGGCTGCCATTCTCTTCAACGCCCAGATGGGGAAACAGATCATAGGGGTCGGTCGCGTGAAGTAGGGTTTCCCGGTTGTAGATGTGAATATGCTCTTTGCTGACCTGGATGCGGAAGTTTCGGTCCTTCACCTGGTCGGCCGCTGTTTCTATCTCGGCTGGCGTGTAAGGGAAGGGGTTAAGGGCGTGACGGTTACTCAGGCCAGCATGCAGCCGTTTGGGCAGGCTGCGATCGGCCCGTGCACGAAACATGATACGCCGTGACAGATCCGCCTCACGAATGGCGGATCGGCAGTGGGGGCTGACGGCCGTGGTCAGTACCGCACCCACATGCAGTTCGGAGATGATGCCAAATAGTAGGGCATTGATGCCGCTGGTGTCCGCTTCGGTGAGCTCAGTCAGGTTGCCTACGCCCATCATCATCATGGCCTCTGGCAGGCGTTGACGGGCTTGGTGGTAACGTACGATAGATTCGGTAAAACCAAAATGGATCGGATCAAGGATAGGATCTAGAAAACAGGTACGTCCCTTGGCGGTGAGTTGCTCCCAGGATCGCTGTAAGCTCGCCAGATCGCCAGAGCTGGTTGGGATGATGATGGGGGTTGATTCGACCTCGTCTGCAATCCACAGCGTCTCTTCGGTCAGGCTGAGCAGATAATCTGCACCCGCTTTGCCGCCGGTTAAAAGCTCTTCGCTTCGATGTGAATCAACACTGACCTTGAAGCCTTGCGATTTGAGTAACCGCATGCTCTCGGCCAGGTGGGGAAATGGCTGGTCGGGCAGACAACCCAAATCAATCACATCAGCGCCCTGCTGTCGAAAGCGTTCCGCCTGTTGGCAGATGGCTTCGGATGTCAGGTTAGGTGCATCGACAATCTCTGCAAAAATCAGCACATCGTGTTGTGTCAGGTCGGGTGGCCTGCCAGCCTGCCCCAACCATTCGGGTAGATCACGCAACTCTTCCGGGCCGCGCTGAAAGGGGACGCCAAAGTGTTCACTTAGTGCGTCCAGGTCACCACAACATCGGCCGGGGATTATTACGCGCCCGGCGTTGCCGGTGTGGGGTAGCTGTCGTTTGATCATCTCACCGGTCAACAGGGCGGCGACTTTAATTTTCAGAGGCTGCACTTCCCAGGTCACCGGGGTTGGTGCCATCTCATGCAGCACCTGTTTCAGGCTGGTCTCGGCCAGTGATCCGGTCAGAAAGAGGAGATGTTCTGACATAGGGCCGGTATGCCAATGGCATCCTTGAGTGACTGAAGTGAGGTGACTACTTGGGTGTATTCAAAATCCATCAGGCGTTGGGTGTTTTCCAGATCAATGCGCCGGGGATAGACCATGACGGTGCCGCCGGGTGCTTCTGTCTCCATCTCTGGTGCTGCATCGCAGGCAAATACAATACTGGGGATGCGACACTTACCTGCCTGGGCATAGACATTGGTGACCAGTGAGTCAGAAATGCCACAGACCATTTTGGCTACGCTGTTGGAGGTGGCGGGTGCGACGATCAATTGCTCATAGATACCTTCATAAAACAGGCCGACAGGTGGTGCGCTGGCGGTACTGTCGTGAAAGATCTTAAACCGCTGTTTCAATGCTTTTATGGGAAAGCCATAGACCTGCAACACTTCGGCCGCCGCCTTGCTCAGGAACAGATCAACATCGGGGAGCTGCTCCGCCAGTGTCAGGCACTCTTTCAGGTAGTGGCCCGAGCCGGTAATAGCCCAGGCTGTGCGTATTTTATCCGTCATGGGATAGTTCACACTGATAGATGCCCCACTGCTGGTCCGCCTCTTCCACGGCGATTTCCAGGGTTTTTAGATTCCCCAAGCCCTGATGCGCCTGGAGTGATTCAATCAGTCGATTGCTGATGTGGTAAGCGAGCATCTCGGCTGTGGTGTTGGCTATCGGCAACAGAATGCAGCTGGAGCGACTGAGGATGAAACACTTGTCATAACTGCGGATCTCCAGCATGTCATTGTCACGTTCGGTCAGTGTCACCTCTTTGCTCTGGGTTGGGATGAGTACGCCGTCATGCAGTTCACTGCAGATCTCGGCAGCCAGCCTGTTTAACTGAACAAAATCAATAACGAACCCATCTAGGGTGTTGTTACCTTGCGCCTCCAGTTTTAGGTGGAAGTTGTGGCCATGAATGTTTTCGCAGCACTGGTTGAAGGTGATGAAGTGTGCGGCGTTGAAATGGAGTTCGCCAGGATGGACCCGTACAGCAAAGCGGCTCATAGTTCGTTAACCTGCAAGTTGGCTCTTTGCCTATGCTGAGTGCAAGGCTCGGGCCAACTATGCAGATTTAAGCTGTGAAGGGTATTGTCGCTCTAGCGTGGGGGTTTTACATCGTACCGTTTCATTTTGCGGTACAGAGTGTTGCGGCTGATGTTCAATTTCGTGGCAACCCGAGTGACATTCCAGTGGGCGGCCTCCAGTTCACGAATGATCGCGTCACGTTCGGCGATATCCAACGGGTTACTGGGTCTGACTCGCTGTCTCGGTTCACCCAGCTCGCTGCTGTTGCTAAAAATCTCTTCGGGCAGATCATCGACCGTTATGCGGTTATTGTCGCAGAGGCCGATCAGGGTGCGCATGATATTGCGTAGCTGGCGCATGTTGCCGGGCCACTCGTAATGCTCCAGGGCATCCAGTGCCTCGTCATCAATGACGACTTTGTCTTCGCCTCCAGCCTCCAGTTGCTTGATATGCTGGATCAGGGCGCGCCGGTCTTCCCTGTCACGCAGCGGCGGCATCTGCAGGCTGATGCCATTCAGCCGGTAGAAAAGATCCTCCCGGAAACTGCCATCTTCGATCTGCAGTTGAAGGTTCTGATGGGTGGCGCTGATCAGGCGTATATCCACCTTGATCGGTGTTTCACTACCCAGCGGTATCACTTCACGCTCTTCCAGTACCCGTAACAGCCGCGCCTGCAGATGCAGCGGCATATCACCGATCTCATCCAGGAACAGGGTGCCACCATGGGCCTGGGCGATCTTTCCCCGTGAGCCCTCCTTACTGGCTCCGGTAAAGGCGCCGGGGCGATAACCGAATAGCTCGCTCTCGATCAGAGTCTCAGGTAGTGAAGCGCAGTTGACCGCGACAAAGGGTTTATTTGCCCGGCTGCTGGTCTTATGTACGGCATTGGCGAATACATCTTTGCCCGAGCCGGTTTCGCCCAGCAGGATAAAGGGGATATCCAGTTCCAGCAGCTTTTTTGCTCGCTCGATATTGTGGCGCATGCGGTTGTCGCCAAATTCGAGATCTTCCAGAGTGGGTGTTTCGCTGATCGTCTCTTTGACAAATGCACGGGCCGAGCGGGCAATGGGTCGTTTACCGCCCGTGTCTGGATTGGGCGGTTGGAAGCTTGCATAGAAACGTCTGCCCTGATTGGCGTCCCGCACGGGTAGGGGCACCATCGCCTGATTCTGTGCATTGCTAAGTGCATGATTGGTTCGAAGACTAAACAACTCTTCGAAGGGGCGACCTATAATATCTTTCATGTCGAGTTGGAACAGGGCGCTACGGTTGGCGGCCTGAATGCGTCCCTCTTCATTGAAGGCAATGACCCCTTCACCGAGCGTGCTGATGAATTCCGGCCGACTGTGGAAACGCAGTATATAGTTGTCCCGCATCTTGCAGAGAAACAGACGGTTCTCGATCAACTGTGCCGACATGTTGACCAACACCATGGTGTGTTGTTGGGCTTGTCTGGATTCACCAGAGGCATCCAGGACTGCCACCAGTTCACCGGTTGGATCGAAGATGGGTGCAGCCGAGCAGGTCAGCCGGGTGTTCTTTGAAAAGAAGTGCTCATCCTGATGAATAATCAGTGGCCTTTTCTCAACTAGGCAGGTACCCATACCGTTGGTGCCCTGGGTCTTTTCACTCCAGATCGCACCCGTCTGCAGTGCTGTCTTGACGGCGGTATTGGTGAACATTGGATCACCGACATAATTGAGTACGACACCGTCATTGTCAGTGAGCAGAATGGAGTGCCCAGAACCTGCCACCTGCTGATAGAGATTGGTCATCTCTGAGCGGGCGATCTCCACCAGCCTGCAGGATTTTTCCTGGCGCTCTTTGAGTTCCGATCTGTCAACCACCACCGGTTCAGGTCGTCGTTCAGGATCGAGATCATAATCCTCAAGACAACGTTTCCAGGATTGAACAATGCAATCATTTACCGGGGTTGCACTGGTTCTGTTCCCTCGAACGGTAGATGTGACCAGTCCACCATGCTCTTTATTCGTGTTGAACTCCATCCTCTATTTCCCGCAGCTATAGTTTTAGTAGTGTTACTGCTTCTATAGTTTAGTAGCATGAAATGAATGTTCATTGCAATGCTATCAATGACATAAAGAATATAATTCAGATTGTATTGCAGCTTTCTTATGGAATTAATTTAGTCTGATTTGACTGATTCACAGTCGATTTGGCTCTTTACGAGACTGAAAATCGAGCTGTCGAACTTGTTGATGATGATTGGCTAAAGATTAAGTGTGAGGCTGTTGGCCACGTCTGTTTGCGGGTTTATGCCAATAAGGATTAGATCTAAAGAAAACACCCGAACGCGGAAAGCTTGTGTTTGAGGGTAAGCTTTCCGCAAGTCGAGTGTTTAGCAGGTCTGGTACCGAGGGTCGGACTCGAACCGACAAGGGGTTGCCCCCGGGGGATTTTGAATCCCCTGTGTCTACCAATTTCACCACCCCGGCATGAGGGAAGGCGTAGTATAATCATTTCCCCAATCTGTGCAATCCCCTGTGATACTCAATATATAGCCTTGGCGGAGGCGTTCTCTATGGTAATATTCCGCCCCCATGCAAACATCTGATTTCCATTATGAACTGCCTGATGAGCTGATTGCCCAGTTTCCTACCCGGAACAGGCAGGATAGCCGTCTGCTCCACCTGCCTGCGGGAGTGCAGGAGGCAGTCGATCGTCAGTTCACCGATCTGCCTAGCTTGCTCAATCCAGGTGATCTGCTGGTGTTTAATGATACCCGGGTGATGCGCGCCAGACTTTATGGTCGGAAGGAGAGTGGTGGGCGTGTTGAACTGCTAATCGAGCGGGTGCTGGAGCCAGAGCGGGGACTTGCTCATATTAAAGCGAGCAAATCACCCAAGCCGGGGAACCTTATCTTGCTGGATGGTGGTGGCGTTTTGGAAGTGCTTGGACGCGAGGATGATCTGTTTCTGGTAGCTGCAGTTGAATTGGATCTGCCCAGTCTCATGGCGCAGTCCGGGCATATTCCTCTCCCGCCCTATATCGAGCGTGATGATGAGGCACTCGATGTAGAGCGCTATCAGACCGTCTATTCGCGTCGAGAGGGGGCGGTGGCTGCCCCTACTGCAGGACTCCATTTCGATCAGGCGATGTTGACTAGGCTGGATGATTTAGGTGTTGAACAAGCCCATGTAACCCTGCACGTTGGGGCGGGGACTTTTCGGCCGGTCAGGGTGGATCGGCTGGAAGAGCATGTCATGCACAGTGAGTATGTTGAGGTGAGTGAGGCAGTCTGTGAACAGGTGAGGGCGACACGGACGCGCGGTGGGCGGGTGATTGCAGTGGGCACCACCAGCGTGCGCAGTCTTGAGTCTGCCTCTCAGGAGGGTGAAATCAACCCATTCTATGGCGACACTCGGCTCTTTATTACGCCCGGATATAAATTTCGCAGTGTTGATGCCATGGTGACTAATTTCCACCTACCTGAATCGACCCTGCTGATGTTGGTCTCTGCTTTTTCGGGCTATGAGCGAATTATGGCGGCCTATCGGCATGCAGTGGAACAACGCTATCGCTTTTTCAGTTATGGTGATGCGATGCTGCTTGAGCGGGTTGGCCAGGCCTAAAACCGAGACAAAAAAAACGCGGCAAGTGGATTGCCGCGTTAAATATATCCACCAAAGGAGGATGGAGGAGTGTGTACTGAGCTGTTCTTCAGTACATGACCAGTTTCTAATATATGCTGCACTGTGTCAAGAAATTAAATTTCATTTATGTTGATATGAATCATGCTTTTTAGAGTTGAAAATAGCGATGGGGCTGCTCGCCGGGGTCAATTAACCTTTCCCCGCGGCACAATACAAACCCCGGCTTTCATGCCGGTAGGTACCTACGGTACAGTGAAGGCCATGACGCCCGAGGAGCTGGAGGCGAGTGGGGCTGAGATTATCCTGGGTAACACCTTTCATCTGATGTTGCGTCCCGGAACGGAGATCATCTCCGCTCATGGTGATCTGCATGACTTCACCCATTGGCAGCGGCCGATTCTGACTGATTCGGGTGGTTTTCAGGTGTTTAGCCTGGGTGCTATGCGCAAGATCACCGAGGAGGGTGTCCATTTTCGCTCCCCCATTGATGGCAGTCGCATCTTTATGGGCCCCGAAGAGTCGATGGCTGTTCAGCGAAAGCTGGGTTCGGATATCGTGATGATTTTTGATGAGTGCACGCCCTATCCCGCCACGGAAACAGAGGCTCGGGTATCGATGGAACTCTCGCTGCGCTGGGCGGGGAGGAGTAAACAGGCGCATGGCGATAACCCGTCCGCCCTGTTTGGTATTGTTCAGGGGGGTGTGTATGAGTCGCTTAGGGGTCGCTCTCTGGAGGGATTAATTGAAATCGGCTTTGATGGCTATGCTGTGGGTGGTCTTTCTGTTGGTGAGCCGCCTGAAGATCGCTGGCGAGTATTGGACTATCTTTCACCCCGACTGCCTGCCAATAAACCCCATTACCTGATGGGGGTGGGTACACCGGAGGATATTGTTGAGGCCGTTCGTCGAGGTATCGATATGTTTGACTGCGTCATGCCCACCCGAAATGCGCGTAATGGTCATCTGTTTACCCACGAAGGGGTAGTGCGGATTCGTAACGCCGTACACGCGAATGACACGGGTCCACTGGATCCCCATTGTGACTGCTACACCTGCCAGAATTACAGTCGAAGCTATCTGCGACACCTGTCTCGTTGTAACGAGATTCTCGGGGCCCGCTTGAATACGATTCATAATCTGCACTATTACCAAACCTTGATGAGAAACATTCGTGATGCCATCTCAGCACAGCGATTTGATCTCTTCGCACAAGATTTTTATGCCATGCGCAGTTGATGGGGGAACTTGAATAGTGTCTTCTTTGTCCCTATCTAGATGTGATTGGCTGTTATATGACACATATATTTAGATACCAGAAATTCTTTAATTCCAACAACTGTGGCATAATGCGCCGCTTGTGATTCCTGCGCGGTGTGGTCCGTGCCGAATCAGTACATTTTGACCACTTGACTTAAGGTAAAAGCACCATGAGTTTCTTTGTTTCAGATGCCATGGCTCAGGCCGCCGAAGGCGGTGCAGGAGCACCGGGTTTAGAAGGGCTGATCTTGCCGATCGGCCTGATTATCATGCTCTATTTCCTGATGATTCGTCCGCAGATGAAACGCCAGAAAGAGCATCGCAAGCTGGTTGAAACTCTGGCAAAGGGTGATGAGGTGCAGACTGAAGGTGGTTTGATGGGCCGGATATCTGACCTGGGTGAAAATTTTGCCAAGGTAGAAATCGCGGAAGGGGTTGAAGTCAAGATCCGCCGTCAGGCTATATCAGCAATCATGCCGAAAGGCACGCTGAAAGAGCTGTAAGAAATCATGAGTCAGTCCCTTGCGACTGACTTTTTTGTCATAAGGGGTTCGACCAGAGATTGCTGGTTTGATCACTTAGAGCTTCCACAATAATAGATAACGATGAACCGATATCCTCTCTGGAAGAACATCCTAGTAGTGGTGCTGGCGCTGATTGGACTGATCTATGCCATGCCCAACGTCTTTGATCAGGACCCTTCGCTGGAGATCAGTGGCAGCCGTCGTGCTTCCGTTGATGCTCAGACTGAAACGACAATTCGAACTGCCCTGTCTGGGGCTAATATCGCGATCAAGTCGACTAAGTCTGGCGATAATAAACTGCTGGTCCGTTTTCAGGACTCTGAAAGCCAGTTGCGAGCGAAAGAGCTCCTGGAAACCACTCTGGGTGGTGATTATACGCAGGCATTGACGCTATCGACCGATGTCCCTGGCTGGCTACGGAGCATGGGTGCATTGCCCATGTATCTGGGACTGGATCTGCGGGGTGGTATCCATGTCTTGATTGATGTGGATATGGACGCTGCACTGGCACAGGCAATGGAGCGTTATACCGGCGATATACGGACAGAGCTGCGTGACAAAAAACTGCGTGGCTCCAGACCCTCGATTGAGGGAGACCTGATTGTCATCAAGTTCAAAGAGGCTGATGTCCGCGATAAGGCGCTGGAAGTTATCGGAGATGGGTTTCGTGACCTGATTCTGGAATCAAAGGATGATGAAGGCGATTACCTGATAACGGCAAAACTGAGTCCGACAGAACAGCGGGCGGTTAAAAAATTCGCGCTTGATCAAAATATCACGACGCTGCGTAATCGCGTCAACGCACTGGGTGTCTCTGAGCCGGTCATTCAGCAGCAGGGCGATCGTCGAATCGTAGTGCAACTGCCTGGTGCGCAGGATCCTTCGAAACTCAAAGAACTTCTTGGTGCGACGGCCACGCTTGAATATCGCCTGGAAGATACAGAGCACAGTGTTGAGGACGCGTTGGCAGGGAAGGTTCCTCCCGGTTCAAAACTCTATAAAACACGTGATGGTCGGCCGATTCTACTGCAGAAGCGGGTGATTGTGACCGGTAATCAGATTACCGATGCCTCGTCCGGATTTGATCAGCGCAGTGGTGGCCCCATGGTCTCGGTCAGTCTGGATAGCCAGGGCGCACGTCGGATGCGTACTGTCACTACGGAAAACGTCAACAAGCCGATGGCGGTTGTCTTTATTGAAACACGTAAAGATACCCGTATCGTAGATGGTGAACCGGTGACCCGGAAGGTTCAAGTGGAAGAGGTGATCAGTGTCGCCAATATCCTGGAACCGTTTGGTCGGCGTTTCCAAACGACTGGTCTGGACAGCCCTGCGGAGGCCCATGATCTGGCGCTCCTGCTAAGGGCAGGCGCACTGGCTGCACCCATCGATATCATTGAGGAGCGGACCATTGGACCGAGTCTTGGGCAAGACAATATCGATCAGGGCTTTGCCTCGGTAGTGATCGGTCTTGCGCTGGTTATGGTTTTCATGGTGGTTTACTACAGGGTGTTTGGGCTCGTAGCCAATCTGGCCTTGCTGATGAACCTGGTGTTCATTGTGGCGGTACTCTCCATGCTGCAGGCGACACTGACCTTACCCGGTATTGCCGGTATCGTGCTGACAGTGGGTATGGCTGTGGATGCAAACGTACTGATCTTCGAGCGTATTCGGGAAGAGATTGGTGTTGGCAGTACGCCCCAGGCGAGTATCTATGCGGGTTATGAAAAAGCGCTTTCCACCATTGTGGATGCCAATATCACCACGTTGATCGCGGCGGTGGTACTGTTCAGTTTCGGTACCGGGCCAATCAAGGGCTTTGCGGTGACGCTGTTTATCGGCATCCTGACCTCGATGTTTACTGCGATTGTCGGCACCCGAGCCATCGTTAACCTAGTTTATGGCGGCAAGCGGGTCGCCAAGCTGAGTATCTGAGTAGAGCAACGCTGATGCAGATCTTTAAAAAGAACACTCATATCGACTTCATGGGCAAGCGCAAGCTGGCCATGTACTTCTCTATTCTACTGATGCTCATCTCGCTGGGAGCTATCGTGCTGAGAGGGCTTAGTCTGGGTATCGATTTTACCGGTGGTACGCTGATTGAGGTGGGCTATCAGGAGGCGGCAGAGCTTTCCAAGGTGCGGGAAGTCCTTCAGTCTGGAGGATTTGGTGATGCCACAGTACAGCATTTCGGTACCTCGAAAGATGTTTTGGTCAGACTGTCCCCGCAGGCTGAATTGCAGGGTGCCCAGCTGAGTGATCGCGCTTTTGCGGCTCTTAAACAGGCCGATGCTGGTGAAGCCACCCTGCGGCGGGTCGAGTTTGTCGGACCGCAGGTAGGTGATGATTTAACTGAGGATGGTGGACTCGCGGTTCTCTATGCCCTGATCGGCATTCTGGCTTATGTTGCGCTGCGCTTTGAGTATCGTTTTGCTCTGGGTTCAGTCATAGCACTGATTCACGATGTACTGATCACCATCGGTATTTTTTCCCTGTTTCAGATTGAGTTTGACCTGACGGTGCTGGCTGCTGTGTTGGCGGTTATCGGTTACTCACTGAATGACACTATCGTGGTCTTTGACCGCATTCGGGAAAATTTCCGCAAGATGCGCAAGGGCGGGGCTGCAGAGATAATCAATAGCTCTCTGAATCAGACGCTATCCCGTACCTTGATGACTTCCATGACCACCCTGTTGGTGCTGATTGCCCTTTTCGTGTTTGGTGGTGAGATTATCCACGGTTTTGCTTTTGCACTGATTATCGGTATTGTGGTGGGAACTTACTCTTCTATCTATGTGGCAAGTACTGCGGTCTTAATGCTTGGAATCAGCAAGGCTGATCTGATGCCTGTCGCTAAAGAGGGCGGCCAAGTAGACGCAGAGCCTTAAGGGGAGCTTTAAACAAAAAAAGCGCGCTGATTAAAACCGGCGCGCTTTTTTTGTCTGGAATATCTTCGAAGTTAACCGTAGGCGCGTTTATAACCTGGAAATTCAATGATATCCGCGTTAGGTTTTTCCGCTTCAAGCAGATCTTGATTCTGGCTGACTGCCTGCTCAGGTTGAATCGCCAGAATTTCGACATCACCGCAGTGAGCAGCGAAGGATGATTCCAGGGAGAGTTCAAATAGACCGTCCAGTACGTCACGCATGATCATCTCGAGTGCGCGGTCACTGACAGTTGTTGTCGTGTCTGGATTGTCCTTCATGATGCCCTTCTCTCCAGTAACTACAGGGAGAATGAATCCCTGCTGATTTAAACCGGTTATCGGTATCGGTCAGGGAAACTTGAGGGGCTTGTGGCTATTTGTGAGTCGGTAGACAGCAATAACCGGGCTTTCTGATTTATGTCAGGCAACCCGGTCATCAATAATGGTATCAGGAGCGGATGCGGTCTGTGAGGTGGGGGCGAATGGCCGTTGTCATGGCTGAATGGAGTCTCAGTCCACCAGCTATAAGGTTACCTGTTTCCATAAAGCGCCCACCGCCGTTGATATCAGAGACGGTTCCACCTGCCTCCTTGACCAGCAGAGCACCGGCGGCAAAATCCCATTCGGCAAGACCCAGTTCCCAGAAGCCATCCAGACGGCCAGCGGCAACATAAGCGAGATCAAGTGCAGCTGAACCGGGTCGGCGGATGCCTGCGGTATCTTTTATCAGTGCCCGGAACATGCCTAGATAGGCATCCAGGTTGGATTGATCGCGAAAGGGAAAGCCTGTTCCCAGAAGTGCCCCTTGCAAGGTTTTTCTATTTGTAACGCGCAGCCGACGGTCATTCAGCAGTGCGCCATCGCCGCGGCTGGCTGTAAACATCTCATCACGCAGTGGGTCATAGACCAGGCCATGCTCCAGAACACCTTTGTGCTTCAGCGCGATGGAGATAGAGAACTGCGGAAAGCCATGCAAATAGTTTGTGGTGCCGTCAAGCGGATCGATGATCCACTGATATTCGTTGCCAGTATGGCTGCCACTCTCCTCGGCAAGGATGGCATGGTTAGGATATGAGCCGCGAAGCGTGTCGATAATAGCCTGTTCAGATGCCCTGTCCACTTCAGAGACAAAGTCATTCATCCCCTTCTGTGTGATCGTCAGGGTATCGGCTCGCTCGTAATAACGGAGCAGTATGTTGCCGGCGCTACGTGCTGCGCGGACAGCGATATTCATCATTGGGTGCATGGCGGTGGAAGATACATGAACGGCGGCCTGTAATAAAGAAAAAATGCGGTTGAATGGCAACATTTTTAGCTTCTGGGCTCACTCTTGGCTGAGAAATCACCTGGATTGATGTACGCTTCGCCTCTATGCTGAAAAACATCAAAATAGTTCTTATCGAAACAACCCATCCAGGCAATATTGGTGCCGCTGCCCGTGCCATGAAGAATATGGCATTGGAGAATCTATGTCTGGTATCACCTCGATCCTATCCAAGTGCTGAGGCCACAGCACGGGCTGCTGGTGCTGACAGCATTCTCGAACAGTGCAAGGTCTATGATTCACTGGACGAGGCGCTGCAGGGATGCAGGCTGGTGGTAGGTGCCAGTGCACGACTCAGAACGGTTGAGTGGCCACAGATGCGTCCCAGAGAGTGTGCAGAGAAGGTCTGGAGCGAGGCGACACAGGGGGAGGTGGCTATTCTGTTTGGCAGAGAGAGTTCCGGCTTACGAAATAGCGAACTGGACCGTTGCCAGTACCTGGTGCATATACCGGCAAACCCCGAGTACAGCTCCTTAAATATTGCCCAGGCACTCCAGGTGATTGCCTATGAAGTGCATCTGCAGTCACTGGAGCAAACCCCGGTTGCTGCTGAAGAGGAGAGTGCAGTGGCAACAGCCGATGCGATGGAAGGTTTTTTTAGGCATCTGCAGCAGACGATGGAAGAGACCGGGTTTAGTCATCCGCAGCAGTCAGAGAAGTTACAGCGTCGGTTACGCCGGCTTTTTTTTCGTGCCCGCCCAGATCACGAAGAACTGAATATTTTACGTGGGATTCTCAGTGCGGCCCAAGGGCGGAAGTCGATGCGGCGAGACTGATCAGCTGACTCTTGTGCTGGAATCGAAATAACTAGCTTATAAAGTACATGGAATATGTGTGCTAGTCAGCCAGGAAAATAATCGAGTAGAATAGTCGGGAATAAAAATGACCGGCGTTGTGTCGGTTCAAATGGAACCCCTGAATGTTTGCCCGACTTAAAGAAGATATTGCCAGTGTATTTGACCGCGATCCGGCGGCTCGAAACGCCTTTGATGTACTCACCACCTACCCCGGGCTACACGCCCTGTTGATGCATCGTCTGACTCATTGGCTTTGGAATATCGGGCTCTGCTGGTTTGCCCGAATGCTCTCTGCCCTCACTCGCTGGTTGACGGGAATTGAGATCCATCCCGGTGCCTCTATAGGTAGACGTTTCTTTATCGATCACGGCATGGGTGTGGTGATTGGCGAAACAGCGGTAATTGGTGATGACTGCACGCTCTATCACGGCGTGACGCTGGGTGGCACCAGCTGGCAAAAAGGCAAGCGTCACCCTACATTGGGGGACAATGTAGTTGTGGGAGCGGGAGCCAAGGTATTGGGCCCAATAGAGATTGGAGATGGAGCTCGAATAGGTTCCAATGCGGTGGTTCTGAAGCCAGTCCCTGCAGGTGCTACTGTTGTGGGGATTCCTGGTCGGTTAATCGAAACGGCAGCACCCACAGCAGATACACGTCGTTCCGAGATGGCCGAGAAGATGGGTTTTGATGCCTACGGAGCCACCGGCGATGCCCCTGATCCTGTCGCCCATGCTATTAACTGCATGCTCGATCATATCCATGTGATGGATCAGCGTATGCAGTCTATGTGTCAGGCACTCAAGCGTGTAAATGATGAGTGTCCGGATCTGGATCTCCCTGAAATAGATTCATGTGAAATTGCCTCTACAGCAGAAGAACTTCTTAAAATACAGAATGTTGGCAAGGCTTCCCGTGATACACCCCCTTCCCAGGATGCATCGCTCAAATAGTTGACTGAATCAGTCAGGTATTATATATTAGCGTCATCAAATATTTAAGGAGTATCTGCTGTGAGGTTAACCACCAAAGGACGCTATGCAGTCACCGCGATGTTGGATCTGGCATTTCATCAGGGTCAGGGTCCGATCACCCTGGCGGATATCGCTGAGCGGCAGGGTATTTCTCTCTCCTACCTAGAGCAACTTTTTTCACGCTTGCGCAAAAAGCTGCTGGTAGCCAGTGTTCGTGGTCCAGGTGGTGGCTATGTGCTTGGAAAAGAGGCGGATCAAATATTCGTCGCTTCTGTTATTACCGCAGTGGATGAGAAAGTCGATACGACCCGATGTGGTGGAAGCCATAACTGCCAGGATAATGAGCGTTGTTTGACTCATGACTTGTGGCATGACCTGAGTGATCAGATATTTGACTACCTTAACCGTATCAGCTTGAACGATCTAATGGAGCGGCGGGGGGTTAAGAAGGTTGCACAGCGGCAGGATCAAGAGAAAAAGCGCGTGGCCGATGAGCCTGCTGCCTCAAAAGATGTGAAGTTTAGCGTGACAGCGGCGAGTTCAGGCGCAACAGCCTGACCGATTGTCGACTACATACAAAATCGGAGTGATAATGAAATTACCCATCTACATGGATTATTCGGCAACCACACCAGTGGATCCCCGTGTTGCTGAGAAAATGTGCCAGTATCTGACCCCAGATGGAAAATTTGGCAATCCAGCTTCCCGTTCGCACCAGTTTGGCTGGGATGCCGATGATGCCGTAGAGCAGGCGCGGAGTGATGTTGCGGCATTGTTAAATGCCAACCCAAAAGAGATTGTATGGACATCCGGTGCTACTGAATCGGACAACTTGGCAATTAAGGGCGCGGCCCATTTCTATCAGCGACAGGGCAAGCACATTATCACTTGCAAGACGGAGCATAAGGCTGTCCTTGATACCTGTCGTCAGCTGGAGCGGGAAGGTTTTGAAGTAACCTACCTCGATCCTGAATCGAACGGCATGATCGACCTTGGTAAGCTTGAAGCTGCAATGCGTGACGACACTATCCTGGTCTCAATCATGCACGTTAATAATGAGATAGGTGTGGTGCAGGATATCGAAGCCATTGGCGAGATGACCCGGGCGCGCAAAATTCTTTTTCATGTTGATGCGGCACAGAGCGCAGGCAAGATACCGCTGGATATGGAGCGCCAAAAGGTTGATCTGCTGTCACTTTCAGCACACAAAATCTATGGCCCGAAAGGGATCGGTGCCCTTTATGTAAGGCGCAAACCCCGCGTGCGTTTGGAGGCTCAGATGCACGGCGGCGGGCATGAGCGCGGTATGCGCTCTGGCACCTTGCCAACCCATCAGATTGTTGGCATGGGTGAAGCCTTCAAGATTGCAAAAGCGGAGATGGCGCAAGAGAATGAACGAATTATTCAGCTACGCGATCGTCTCTGGAATGGTTTTAAAGGCATGGATGAGATCTATCTGAATGGTGATCTTGAACAGCGTGTTGCAGGTAACCTGAACGTCAGCTTTGCCTATGTTGAGGGTGAATCACTCATCATGGCACTGAAAGACTTCGCTGTCTCCTCCGGCTCGGCCTGTACCTCGGCCAGTCTTGAGCCCAGCTATGTGTTGCGGGCGATTGGTCGGGAAGATGAGTTGGCACACAGCTCAATCCGTTTCTCCATTGGTCGCTTTACAACCGAGGAAGAGATCGATTACGTAATCAATACGATCAGTAATCAAGTGAATCGTTTGCGCGAACTCTCGCCTCTATGGGATATGTTTAAGGAGGGGGTTGACCTTAAATCGGTGCAATGGGCAGCACACTGATCCATTGTGTTTAACCGAATAAAGTAAAGGGTTTAACCGTTAGCAGTTTATAAGTACCTTGGTCTTTAATAGGCAGGTACCGAATCCGGAGATAATAGATTATGGCTTACAGCGACAAGGTCCTAGACCATTATGAGAACCCCCGCAATGTCGGGAATATGGATAAAAACGCCAAGAATGTTGGCACCGGTATGGTGGGAGCACCTGCTTGTGGCGATGTAATGCGCCTGCAAATACAGGTCAATGATCAGGGTGTGATTGAAGACGCCAAGTTCAAGACCTATGGCTGCGGCTCTGCCATTGCCTCCAGCAGTCTGTTGACCGAGTGGGTCAAAGGCAAGACCCTGGAAGAGGCTCAGCAGATCAAGAATACGCAAATTGCTGAAGAGCTGGCGCTTCCGCCAGTGAAGGTCCACTGCTCAGTACTTGCAGAGGATGCGATCAAGGCTGCTGTACAGGATTATGCTACAAAGAATGCAAAGGGCTAGCCGTTAAGGCATTATATTGCCTCTATAGGAAGTATGGATCGGGGGTGGGTAACACCGTCCCCGGAAGTGAGACGATATGACAATTACCATTACAGAAGCGGCTGCCAAACATGTCCGTAATTATCTGGATAATCGAGGTTCTGGCGTAGGTATAAGGCTTGGGGTTCGTACTTCGGGATGCTCCGGTATGGCTTATGTGCTGGAGTTCGCTGATGCGAGTGAAGCGGATGATCAGATCTTCGAACAACACGGCGTCAAAGTGCTGGTTGATCCCAAGAGTCTGCTCTATCTTGATGGCACTGAACTGGATTACACCCGTGAAGGGCTGAATGAGGGCTTTAAGTTTAACAACCCCAACGTCAAGGATGCTTGTGGTTGTGGTGAAAGCTTTAATGTCTGATCTGTGCTCAAGATCAATCCTGACTCTTAACCTCAAATAACTACATAGCACAAAACGATGCTGGATTTCTCAAAGAACTACTTTGAGTTGTTTGGGCTACCGGTAGGGTATATCGTAGATGCGAATCAGCTCGCCACTCACTATCGTGAGTTGCAGAAGAGTGTGCATCCGGACCGGTTTGCCAATGCAACTGAACAGGAACGCCGCCTTTCCATGCAGGGCTCCGTTCTGATCAATGAAGCGCACGAGACCCTTAAAGATCCCATAATGCGCGCCCGTTATCTGCTCAAGCTAAATGGCATCGATATGGATGATCGGCAGGATACCACGCATGATGCGGTTTTTCTGATGGAGCAGCTGGAGCTGCGTGAAGAACTTGAGGATGCCCGCAAAAAGCCAGATCCCTATGCGGTTATCAGCGATCTTATGGCTGAAGTGAATCGACGTATCAATACGCTGATTGGTCAGATGGCTCTTCAGTTTGAAGCGGCAACACCCGAACAACTCAGTGCAGCCAGGGAAAATCTCTTCAAGATGCAATTCCTGAAAAAACTGCGGTTTGATGCGGAATCTATTGAGGCGGAGCTGGATGATGCCCTGTAATTTATCACGAAACTGTTCTGACTATGGCTTTATTACAACTTTCTGAACCCGGTCAATCAGCGGCACCTCATCAGCATAGACTGGCCGTTGGTATTGATCTGGGAACAACCAATTCCCTTGTTGCCACAGTACGCAGTGGTAAGGCTGTGACACTTGCCGATAGTGAGGGTGAACATCTGTTACCCTCAGTCGTCCACTATGCTGAGGATGGTGTTGTGGTCGGTCGGAAGGCCTGGGCGCACTCCGCCTCGGACCCAATGAATACAATCATTTCTGTGAAGCGACTGATAGGTCGAGGCCTTTCAGATATCAAATCGCTTGGCAGCAGTCTGCCCTATAATTTTCAGGATGCAGAAGCGGTTGTTCCCCGGATAAAAACAGTGCGGGGTGCAGTTAGTCCGATCGAAGTCTCCTCTGAGATTCTAAAGGTACTGGTTAAACGTGCCGAGGAGTCATTAGGTGGTGAATTGGAAGGGATTGTCATTACCGTCCCCGCCTATTTCGATGATGCCCAGCGGCAGGCAACAAAAGACGCAGCGACGATTGCCGGTTTGAAGGTACTGCGCCTGTTGAATGAACCCACGGCGGCGGCGGTTGCCTATGGATTGGATAGTAAGGCAGATGGTGTTCACGCCATTTACGATCTGGGTGGCGGTACTTTTGATATCTCCATCCTTCGATTGAACCGGGGTGTCTTTGAAGTCCTCTCAACGGGGGGTGACTCTGCTCTGGGTGGTGATGATCTGGATCACGCCGTAGCTGAATGGATTATGCAGCAGGCCGGTATCAGTCGGGATGCAGACCACTCCATGTTGCGACGCCTGCTGCAGATTGCCTGTGCTGCCAAGGAGGCTCTATCAGAGACAGACCATGTGCAGATCGATGTATCACTTGCCGATGGAACAACCTGGCAGGGTGATCTCAGTCGTGATCAGTTCAACACGTTGGTTGATCCGCTGATACGCAAGACACTTGCCCCCTGTCGGCGTGCATTGCGTGATGCCGGTCTGAGCACGGAAGATATTGAAGATGTTGTCATGGTGGGTGGCTCGACCCGGGTGCCGCGGGTTCGTGAATTGGTCGGCGAATTTTTTAAGGCAGACCCACTGGTAACTATAGATCCGGATCGTGTTGTAGCAATTGGCGCTGCTATTCAGGCAGATATCCTGGTAGGTAATAAACCGGATAGCGAGATGCTGCTGCTGGATGTAAATCCCCTCTCGCTGGGTATCGAGACAATGGGTGGGCTGGTCGAGAAGATTATTCCGCGCAATACCACCATTCCTGTGGCCAGGGCTCAGGAGTTCACCACATTCAAGGATGGCCAGACAGCCATGGCGGTTCATGTGCTGCAGGGTGAACGTGAATTGGTAACAGATAATCGTTCGCTGGCCCGTTTTGAGCTGCGGGGCATTCCACCGATGGTGGCGGGCGCGGCGCGCATTCGTGTAACCTTTTCGGTTGATGCGGATGGTCTGCTGAGTGTTGAAGCGGAAGAGCAGAGTAGTGGCGTCAAGGCGAGTGTTGAGGTCAAGCCCTCTTATGGTTTGACTGATGGTGAGATTGAATCCATGTTGAAGGAGTCAATCGATCATGCGCAGGATGATATGGAAGCGCGCAAACTGCGTGAGCAGCAAGTTGAAGCCGAGCGGGTAATTGAAGCGCTAAAAGCAGCGCTTGCTGATGATGGTAGTGAGCTGCTGAATACGGAAGAGCGTGACAGAGTGGAATCGGCCCTGAGCAATTTGGCGGCCACCATTAACAGTGACAGTCATGCTAAGATCAAAGCGGCAGTGGAGTCGTTGGAAAAAAGTTGCGAGTTCTATGTAGAACGACGCATGAATGCAAGTGTTCGCAGGGCCATGTCAGGCCACAGCGTGGACGATTTTGAATAGCAGCAGAGGCCATAGAATTCATCATGACTCAATTAATCTTTCTTCCACATGAAGAGATCTGTCCAGAAGGGGCAGTGATTGATGTGGAGCCCGGCGTGACCATCTGTGATGCCGCAAATCAACATGGTATAGAGATAGAGCATGCCTGTGAAAAGTCCTGTGCCTGTACCACCTGCCATGTCATTGTCAGGGAGGGTTTTGATACGCTGGGTGAGGCCGACGAAGTAGAAGAGGATCTGCTGGACAAGGCCTGGGGACTGGAACCTGAATCGCGCCTGAGTTGTCAGGCTGTAGTGGGTGATCAGGATCTGGTTATAGAGATCCCCAAGTACACCATTAATATGGTTTCAGAAACTCATTAACTCGGGAGATTTGATATGGGGTTGAAGTGGACAGACTCTCTTGATATCGCGATAGAACTTGATGAAGCCTATCCTGATGCCGATCCACGCTATGTCAATTTTTTGGATCTGCATAATTGGGTGAAGACGCTGCCTGATTTTGATGATGACCCTGAACACACAGGGGAGCGCATTCTTGAGGCCATTCAAATGGCCTGGATTGAAGAGCGAGAATAAACTCAAATTGAGTCATAGAGTCGAGAGCCAGGCTCTTCATAAACAAAAATCATTCCCTTTTTACCGCTTGATACATCACTACTCGACAAGAAAGTTGTCGGAATAAATCGCCTGTTCTGTTTCTTATCTGGTTCCAGATAGGAGGAATGGAGCTGTGCGCTATCTAAAAAAACTATTATCACGTTGTCTTTGTTCGTTAGCATCTTAGCAATGCTGTTTGTGTAGCAAGTCGATGTGCTTTTGCTTGCCAGTTTTATTCAAGTTTCAGTGAATCCCTCCGATCAAAAAGTGCTCAAGCAGTCAGGATAAGATCAACGATCTGGTTCACTTCGCGACTACATAAATCAAGCAAAAGGATCTGGCAATCACTAATGATGTTAACCGTCCGTATAACGACCATTTTATTGATCGTACTGACAATTGTGCTGTTTGGATTTGGCGTGATGGCAGTTCAAAAAGGGCAGCAGGTTTTGGAGCAGTTGTTAGATCAGCAGGGCAACGCAATTGCCGAGACTGTTTCTATCTTTAGCGTTTAGGCGCTTTTAATTGAAGATTACCCAGTATAGGAGTTCTTATTCTGATGGATATCAATATGCCGGGTATGAGTGGCTATGAGGCGGCCCAAGTTATCCGGCAGATGAAGGGGAATGATTACCGGCATATTATCGCCATGACATCAGAAGTAAATACCCCGTCCCTGGATGGGGTCTATGCTCAAGTCATCGATGATTGTATTCTCAAACCATTCCAAGAGTCACAACTTGTGTGCATGGTTGAAATGTGGGCCGGAAGATTGACAGTGATCCATGAATAACCCCTTGTTTATTGATAGCATAATAAGCATGACTATATGGACACTCCCTGGTCTCTTTGGAACAATGCCGGGATTAGAAAGGTGTCTCGCCAAAGTGAATAGTAAAGAGGAATAGTATGACACTTATCAGAGCGTTTCCCGGATTACGACCAGCTGCAGGTCGTGCAGCAGAGGTAGTTGCTCCGCCTTATGATGTGATGAGTGAAGCAGAGGCAAGGGAGATGGTCAAAGGGAAGCCATGGAGCTTCCTGCATATCTCACGTTCTGAAGTGGATCTACCGCCCGCTACTGATCCCTATTCACCACAGGTCTATGCCAAAGCGGCGGAAAACCTTGCCCAAATGATGCATGAGGGCATCCTGCTCCAGGATAACAGTGATTGCTACTATGTCTATCGTCTGTCGATTGGTGAGCACTCGCAGCTGGGTGTGGTGGCCGCTGCATCGGTTGCAGCCTATGATACAGATCGAATTAAGCGCCATGAATTGACTAGGCCGACCAAAGAGCAGGACAGGGTTAATCAGATAGATGCACTGAATGCTCAAACTGGACCTGTCTACCTGGTCTATCACAGTGATGATCGAATCGATGACCTGCTGGCGGGTGTTGCCGAGGGAGAGGCCGCGATTGATATTGCCGCAGCAGATGGCGTCAGGCACCAGATCTGGGTGCTGTCAGATAAAACTCGCATAACTGCCCTGACGTTATTATTTGATGCGCTGCCCGCACTCTATGTCGCCGACGGCCATCATCGCTCAGCGGCCGCTTCAAGGGTGGCCGCAACCAGAGCCGCTGCCAATCCGCAGCACACAGGTGACGAGCCATACAACTATTTTCTGTCAGTTATTTTCCCGCATCAGCAGACCCGCATCCTGGATTACAACCGCATTATCAGGGATCTGAACGGACTCAGCAAAAGCCAGTTTATGGATGCCGTAGGAGAGCACTTTAAAGTGGAACAGGCTGCTCATCCGGTAAAGCCGGAAGAGACAGGGCAATTTGGTATGTATCTGGATGGTGCGTGGTATCGGCTTGCGCTTGATCAAAAGCGTATTCCAGTTTCTGATCCCGTGGCCAGTCTTGATGTGAGTCTGCTGGCTAATGAGTTATTGGAGCCGATACTGGGTGTCGCTGACCAGCGGACTGATAATCGTATTGATTTTGTTGGTGGCATTCGGGGGCTGAAAGCCCTGGAGCACCGAGTTGATAGCGGGGAATGGGCCGTTGCTTTCGCTCTATATCCCACTTCCATGACGGCGTTGATGGCCGTTTCTGATGCGGGCAAGATAATGCCGCCTAAATCCACCTGGTTTGAGCCAAAGTTGGCCGATGGCCTGGTTAGTCACCTGTTATAAAAAACCTCAATAATCCCATTCTGATACCGCTGTCCTCAATTAAATGCGGGGCTGTAGCGGCTTTTGATCAATGGGGAGCGTGACGTTTTGGGGGATACTGTCATCTTCAATCAACAACGTATCTTCCAAAAGAAACTTGGTCCGCAGCCGTTTTCTGGTGATCAGCTTTTTCTAGACAGAGTTCCAATCTTTATACATGAACCTAACTAATTCAGCGTTCTGGTTTGGCATTACCTGCGAATTCCTGAATAATACCCACCGCTTATTAAAAGTAATCAGGGAAATTACCCGATTATTTTAAGTCGGAGTGGAAAATGCCCTGCCTAGCACCAATACTTAGGTGCAGTAATAATAAGAACAATTGTGACAAAATGTTGGCCCTGTTTTCCGGGGTTGGCACTGTTTATTTGTAATATCATCAAGGAATTCAGATGGTTAGTGTTACAACCAATCTTCCTGACAATGACGCGCTGGATGAACGGGATATACGTGTCTGGTTGGCTGGTCTTTCAGTAAAACGTAGTGCAGCGGAAATGGAAAAGCTGCATGAAGCCTGTGACTTGGCTTTTGAAATCCACCGTGAAGGTCTGGAGGTGACAGGAGAAACGACCCTGCGCCACGCCCTTGCTGTGGCTGAGATTTTGGCCGAAATGGAACTGGACTGGGAGACTCTGGCAGCGGCCATTCTTCATGATGTCCTGCCTGGTGATCAGGTCAATCTTTCCCGTCTTGAGAAGCAGTTCGGCGTGAGCGTTGCCCGTATGGTCAGTGATATGGCGCGAATTGGCTTTGTCTCCCGGGGCAGGGAGAATAGTCAGCACAATAAAGAAGCTGAACACACTGAAAATCTACGCCGGATGCTGCTCAGCATCGCGGATGATATCCGGGTTGTGCTGATTGTTTTGGCAGAGCGTCTGCATATCATGCGCATTCTGAAGTCTTTGCCTGAGCCAATGCGGGTTAAAGAGGCGCGTGAGACGCAGCAGATCTATGCGCCATTGGCCAATCGTCTGGGTATCTGGCAAATCAAGTGGGAGCTTGAAGATCTCTGTCTGCGTTATCTTGAGCCAGAAACCTATAAGGATATTGCTAAGAAACTGGATGGTCGACGTGCCGATCGTGAAGATTACATTGATGATGTAATCGATGAGCTCCAGGCAAAGTTTTCTGAGCTGCACATAAATGCGGAAGTGACCGGTCGGCCGAAGCATATTTATAGCATCTGGAAAAAAATGAAACGCAAATCGGTTCCCTTTGAACAGATATTCGATTTGCGAGCGGTAAGGGTGTTGGTAGATACGGTTGCTGATTGTTACGCGGCTATTGGTGTGGTCCATGGATTGTGGCGTCACATACCGGGTGAGTTTGATGATTATATAGCCACGCCGAAAGTCAATATGTACCGCTCCATTCACACTGCCGTGATAGGGCCTGAGGATAAGACGCTAGAGATACAGATTCGAACCCACGATATGCATGAACATGCTGAGTTGGGAGTGGCAGCACATTGGCGCTACAAAGAGGGTGGTACTAAAGGGGATGCCGAGTTTGAGCGGCGCGTATCCCTTATGCGTAACTGGATTGAGGTGAAGGATGACCCAGCCGGTTCGGAAGATTTTGTTGACAACATGAAGAGTGAATTTGAGTCGCGGCAGGTCTATGTGCTGACGCCTCAAGGCAATGTTATTGAGCTACAAAAAGGCGCCACAGCGGTGGATTTTGCCTATGCAATACACTCAGATGTCGGTCATCGATGCCGCGGTGCCAAAATTGATGGAAAGATCAAACCGCTGACCTATCCCCTCGAGAGTGGTCAGCTAGTGGAGATTCTTACTACAAAAGAGGGTGGTCCCAGTCGTGATTGGCTGAGTCCGCATCTAGGTTATCTGAAAACCAGTCGGGCTAGAAACCGGGTAAGACAGTGGTTCAAGCACCAGGATTACGAGCAGCATCTACATGATGGAAAAGTGAGTCTGGATCGTGAAGTAGGTCGACTCAGTGTGCCGAAGCCCGATCTGGCGCTTGCTGCAAAGCGGTTTAATTTCAAAAAGAGTGATGATTTATTGGCGGCTATTGGTCGTGGAGAAGTTTCGCCGATACAGGTAGCTTCTATGGGCGTAGCGCATGCGACGCCAGCAAGAATTGCCACTGGCGTGGTGCCCATTACACATCGAAAGCCGGCAAAAACATCAAAAAGTACCAGAAGCGAGGTGGTTGTTGAAGGTGTGGATGACCTGATGACTCACATGGCACGCTGTTGCAAGCCGGTGCCAAATGATCAGATTCTCGGTTTTATCACCCGTGGTCGTGGCGTTACTGTACATCGATCGGACTGTAGTAAAATCACCCACCTGAAAGGTGATGATTTGCAGCGTCTGATTGACGTTACCTGGGCCGAAGAGGGTTCGTCAGCATTTTATCCGGTCGATATTCGAGTCGTTGCGACAGACCGAAAGGGATTGCTAAGGGATATATCTGCCATCCTGACCAATGAAGAGGTGGATGTACTGGGCGTGAGTACCCAGTCAAACAGGAAGCTGGAGAGGGCTAATATGCGGTTTACTGTGGAGATTTCGAGCATGCGGCAATTGAGTCGGCTGATCGATAAGATCTCACAGCTCCCAGATGTTTTGAGCGCTCATCGGGACGTTTGACTGCCTGATAAAACAGAGAGTCCCGATCAGCGATTCGGCGTGCTATTGAATCATAAATTGCCTGTATCCCCTGCGGCAAGGTAAACTAAGCATTGGTTTTGTAAATAGAAAACAGATTCTCTCAAGGGTGCCCGTCGTTCGCAGCTCCCCTGCCTTGGATACAGCTTCCAGTACGGGATGCATTTTTGGCTTACATGAGTGGGGTCTGTAGAAGTTCCTTGCGTAGCTACTAGGCTGGGCATGTTTTCTTATTGTTTGAAATAATTGGAGTTTTTGATGGCGATCGAGCGTACATTCTCAATAGTGAAACCGGATGCAGTGGCGAAAAACGTGATTGGCAAGATCTATAATCGGTTTGAAGAGGCAGGTCTCAGTATAGTGGCCTCAAAGATGGTGCAGTTGACCCGTGAGCAGGCCGGTGAGTTTTACGCCGTACATAAAGAGCGTCCGTTCTATAACGATCTGGTCGACTTCATGACCTCCGGGCCTGTCATGGTGCAGGTGTTGGAAGGCGAGAATGCAATTGCCAAGAACCGTGAAGTGATGGGTGCAACCAATCCAAAGGATGCGGCACCGGGAACGATTCGTGCGGATTTTGCCGAGACTGTAGATGAGAATGCTGTGCATGGTTCTGATGCACCTGAAACTGCCAAGGTGGAGATCGATTTCTTTTTCCCCGAAGGTGTTTGCGAAAGGCTGCGTTGAGGTTCTCTTTGACCTACCTACATCCTGTTTGCATGCGTGTTCTTCATTGGGGTGGCCAGTTCCTGGAGGGGCTGGTCGCCGTAATTGCCCTCAACGAGGAGTGGCGTGATGCAGGGTGTTAAACAAAAAATCAATCTGCTGGAGTTTGACAGAAAAGGGATGGAATCCTTTTTCGAGGGACTTGGCGCCAAAGCCTTTAACGGTCGGAATGTACTGAAGTGGATACATAAGCATGGCGTTACGGATTTTGACGCCATGACGGATCTCTCAAAAAAACTCCGTGAACAACTTAAAGCGATAGCGGAGGTCAGAGTTCCCGAGATCGTCTTTGAGCAGCCCGCATTGGATGGAACGCACAAATGGGTACTCGAACTGGATTGTAATAATCGAATCGAGTCGGTTTTTATCCCGGAACCAAATCGTAGCACTCTCTGCATATCTTCCCAGGTGGGGTGCGCGCTGGATTGCAGTTTCTGTTCAACTGCCCAGCAAGGATTTAACAGAAATTTAACTGCTGCCGAGATAATTGGTCAGGTCTGGGTGGCTGAACGACAGTTAGGCAAATCGTTGACCAATGTGGTGCTGATGGGTATGGGTGAACCACTGGCAAATTTCGATGCCGTGGTTACCGCGACAAATATCATGCAGGATGACTTGGCCTATATGCTCTCCAAGTATCGGGTGACCATAAGCACATCAGGTATCGTTCCAGCTTTGCGAGAGCTGACAGCAGTATCTGAAATGAGCCTGGCAGTCTCTCTGCACGCGCCGACGAATGAATTGCGTGATCAATTGGTTCCGATAAATCGTAAATATCCGCTGGAAACTCTGATACCCGCCTGCCGGGAATATCTGCGTGGAGACAAAAGACGCAAGGTGACTTGGGAGTATGTGATGCTCGATGGCATCAATGACAGTGACAAGCAGGCGAAACAGCTCATCAAGTTACTCGAAGGGACGCCGTCCAAGGTTAATCTTATTCCATTCAACCCATTCCCGGGAACGGTCTATCGCTGTTCGCCGCCTGAGCGGATTGATGCCTTCCGGCAACGTTTAATTAAGGCAGGCATTGTTACGACCACGCGAAAGACACGGGGTGAGGATATTGATGCCGCATGCGGCCAGCTGGTCGGGCGCGTCAAGGATCGGAGTCGGCGTGAATTGAAGCAATCAGGAGGAGTGCATTGAACGTAGGTCTGAAAGTTATCCTGAGTCTCTCTTCGTTCCTGTTAGTTGCCGGTTGTCAGCAGGGGGCTGTGAGGCCTGATGCGACATCGTCAGATCCACTGGCACCTGACATGACGGATAGTACAGGGCAGTTTGGTGTTAATACCCGGACCGGAGCTGGTGATGTCTATGTTAAGCTGGCTATTGCATACATGCGGGAAGGGCATCTTGATGTGGCGTTACAAAAGGCAAACCAGGGGCTTGAGCTAGAGCCGACAAATGCAGAGGGGCATAATGTTATTGCCCTGCTCTATGATCGACTTGGTGAGAAAGGGCTGGCGGAGGATCATTTCAAACGCAGTTTGAAGATTGATCCTAAAAACTCCTATGTGTTGAATGCCTATGCGACCTTTCTATGTCAGAAAGAGCATTATGAAGACGCCGATCGATATTTTTTGAAGGCGCTGGAAAACCCACTTTACAAGACACCGGAAGTGGCACTCACTAATGCGGGCATTTGTGCTGAGCGAAGCAATGATCTTGGCAAGGCAGAGGCTTATCTGCGAAGGGCGTTGAACTATAATCCTAAATTTCCTACAGCCCTTATGCAGATGTCACGGATCAGTTTTAAGGCTGGGGAGAACCTCTCATCAAGGGCCTACCTGCAGCGCTATCTGGAACAGGCCCGACCGAACGCCGCCTCGCTTTGGCTGGGCATTCAAAATGAACGAATATTGGGGAATCAGGATGCGGTTTCCAGCTATACACTGATGCTGAAAAATGGTTTCCCCGATTCAAATGAAGTGCAGCTTTTAAAGGATTCAGAAAAAGAATGAACGCTGCTGATCAAAATCAAGAAGAGCAGATGCCCGTTATTGAAGGCCCCGGAAAACAGCTCCGGGATATCCGTATGGCCAAAGAGATGGACATTAACCGGGTCGCCAGTCTGTTGCACCTTAATGTGCCATTGTTGAAGGCACTGGAGGCGGATAACTTTAGTGAACTGCCCGGAACGGTGTTTGTTCAGGGCTATCTCAAGAATTACGCGCGGCTGCTTGATACCCCGGCTGAGCCTATTCTCGATGCGTTCCGTCAATTTCGTCCGCAGGGCGAAGAGAAAATGGATCTGAAGGCCGCAAAGGTCAAACATGAAGTGCGCAGTAGTCACACGGTTGTCCGTTTTTTTACTTGGCTGATCGTACTTGGGATTCTGGCCCTGGTTATCACTTGGTGGCGCGGCTACTTGCAATGGCCACTTGATCTTGGGTTGGAGTCAAATAGCAGCATTGGTGAGCCATTGAGTGATGGAGCTGCGCAGAGTGAAGTGCAGTCGGGACAGTTGAATGGCTCAATGCCATTGCCTGCTCTACTTGGCAAGCCAGAGATTTTAGATGCACCAATAACGGAATCTTCTGAGGCGGACAAGAGAGCAGATGACGAAGCATCTTCAATCGCGTCCTCTGAAGCCGCCGCCAGTGATCCGACGCCATCTGAGGAGGGAGCAGCGGCTAGTCCCGAAGTGTCAGATCAGCTGTCTCCAGCATCGGAAACCCCGGTCGTGGCAGAAGCGTCGACCGAGGAAGGCCCAGCCAGGGACACGTCGGTTGTCCCTGAAAATCAAATAGAGGTGTTCTTCTCTGCTGCGTGTTGGGCCGACATCACGGATGCCTCAGGGGAGTTTAGATTGGCCGGAAACAGAGGGGCAGATGAGCATTTTATACTGGGTGGTAAGCCCCCCTACAAAATGGTGTTCGGCAATGCTGCGGCTGTGAAAATGACAGTCAATGGGAAGACGTACGATCTGACGCCGTTTACTCGTGGGAATGTGGCCAGGCTCACCTTGGATCCAAGATAACATGTTCCCATAATCCTGTTCGCTCTTCAGTGTGGCACTGTTGGCAAGCCCAATTGCAGAAAGTGATTGAGTTAGTGAACGGTAGGTTTTTAACGAAGAATTGAAAGTAAGTAATGGCCAAAAACATACAAGCCATTCGTGGCATGCACGATATTCTGCCGGATCAGTCGCCACTTTGGCATTTTCTTGAGCAGCAGATCAGAACAGTTGTTGAAAGCTACGGATACCGGGAGCTGCGCACCCCTGTTGTTGAGATGACAGATCTTTTCAAGCGATCTATTGGTGAAGTCACTGATATCGTGGAAAAAGAGATGTATACCTTTGCTGACCGGAATGGTGACAGCCTGACACTGCGTCCGGAATGTACCGCCAGCTGTGTCCGTGCAGGTATCGAGAACGGCCTGTTTCATAATCAGGTACAGCGCATTTGGTACTACGGGCCGATGTTTCGCCATGAGCGTCCCCAGAAAGGGCGTTACCGTCAGTTTTACCAGATTGGTGCCGAGGCCTATGGGCTCCCTGGTCCCGATATAGATCTGGAGATAATCCTGCTTACCCAACGGTTTTGGGAGGCACTGGGACTCACTGGGCTGGAGTTACAGATCAATACACTCGGGACGCCTGAAGAACGATCGGTCTATCGGGAAGAGTTGGTTACCTATCTGTCAGCAAACAGCGACCAGCTGGATGAGGATAGTCAGCGTCGTCTCAAGAGCAATCCCTTGCGTATTCTCGATTCGAAAAATCCGGCAATGCGGCCATTAATAGAGCAGGCGCCTTCGCTCATGGACTATCTGGGTGATGAATCTAAGGCGCATTTTGAGTTGCTCTGTACGGGGCTATCAGCGGCAGGCGTGCCCTACATCATCAATACACGACTGGTACGCGGACTGGATTATTATGCACGCACAGTTTTTGAGTGGGTGACTGACAGGCTGGGTGCGCAGGGAACGGTGTGTGCTGGCGGGCGTTATGATGGGCTAGTAGAGCAGCTTGGTGGAAAACCAACGCCGGCTATCGGTTTTGCCATGGGCGTGGAGCGACTCATCGCGTTGCTGGAAGAGGATGAGAACAGACCTGAGCTTATCAGCGTCGATGCCTATCTTGTGCTGGTGGGTGATACCCCGCAGCAACAGGGGGTCGTGTTAGCCGACCGATTGAGAAGAGATGTCCCTGGGTTACGTTTGTTGACCCATTGTGGTGGTGGCAGTTTTAAAAGCCAGTTCAAAAAGGCAGACCGAAGTGGTGCCCGTATAGCGCTGGTACTGGGTGAAGATGAACTTGCACAGAGTGTTATAGGGATTAAGTTTTTACGCGAGGACGTTGAGCAGGAGCAGGTTTCGCTTGATGGGCTGGCAGATTACCTGAAAGGCATCGTCTGACTTAATAGACGCGAATTGTTTTCCAGAATTGAATTTACCGCCCAGAAGGGGCGGCAAGAGAGGTTGAGATGGTAGATGTAAATCTGTCCGAAGAAGAGCAGGTCGAGGCACTCAAGAAGTGGTGGAAGGAGAACGGAAAGTCCGTGGCGGCCGGTATTATTATCGGGCTGGGCGGTGTTTTCGGCTGGCAGTACTGGACGCAGCATCAGCAGGAAGTTGCTGAGCAGGCCTCGGCACAGTTTGAGCAGTTGAGCCAGAGTGTTGAGAGCAAATCCCCGGCGGCGGTTAATCAGGCGGAAAGCCTTATCGCTTCTAATCAGGGGAGTGCCTATGCCGTGTTTGCCGCGCTGGATCTCGCCAAAGTGAAATATCAACAGGGCGATGTCAACGGGGCTAAGGCTCAACTGCAGTGGGTGCTGGATAATGCAGATGATCCTTCCTTGAAGCAGATTGCCCGTTTAAGGCAGGCACGCATCCTGTTGGATGAGGGGCAGGTGGATGCTGCTGCGGCATTGATTGAACAGGCACCACAGGATAATTACCGTGGCGACGTGGCTGAGTTGAGAGGCGACATTGCGCTGAAGCGGGGCGATAAGATGGCAGCCAGGCAGGCATACAAAGAGGCCATTGAATATAAAGTCAGTAATAACGCCTTGGTTCAGATGAAGTTTGATGATCTGGCTGTTACAGAATAAACCTGAGGATCATCCAATGCTGCGCTTTCTAACTGTTCCTCTCCTGGCTTTGCTATTGACTGGTTGTGGTTCCATGAATCCAATGGACTGGTTTTCCAGTGAAGATAATTCTGAACCGCCGGCTGAACTGACAGAGCTGGTTAATAGTGTGGCTACGCGGGTACTCTGGACTGCTTCTGTAGGTGGTGGGGCCGACGAGCAGCGGGTTAAGCTGGTGCCTTATGTCAGTGATGGAAAAGTCTATGCGGCCAGTCGAAGTGGAGAGGTAAGGGCGCTGGATGCCTCAACAGGCAGGGCTGTATGGTCAGTGGATACCGATCTGGAGATTTCGGGCGGCCCCGGGGCCGGTGATGGCTTAGTGCTGATAGGCACAAGCAATGGTGAAGTGGTAGCACTGGATGCGGCAGGTGGCACTGAAAAATGGCGTGCCCGAGTCAGCAGTGAAGTGCTGTCAGTTCCCCGGGCTGCCCGGGGTGTGGTTGTCGTGCATACCATTGATGGAAAGTTATTTGGCCTTGATGCAGCTACTGGAACTCACAAGTGGATCTATGATCGTTCAACTCCTGTACTGACACTGCATGGAAGCAGCTCGCCGGTTATTGTTGGTAATCGGGTGATATGCGGTTTTGCCAGTGGCAAGCTGGTAATGCTTAATCTGTCTAATGGTGATCTGCTGTGGGAGATCAGCGTAACAGCGCCGAGCGGTCGCTCTGAGCTGGAGCGTATGGTCGATATTGATGGTGATCCGCTGGTGGTGGGTGATGTGGTGTTTGTCACAACCTATCAGGGTGAAATGGCCGCCATCTCGATTGATACCGGTGTTGTTCTCTGGCGTCGAAAACTCTCCTCCTATGCAGGTATGGGTGCTGATTTCTCTCAACTCTATGTCTCTGATGATACTGATCATGTACTCGCTGTGGATCCAGGCAACGGGGCAGCACTGTGGAAGAATCAGAAATTGCAGTACCGAAAATTGACCGCGCCAATTGAACTGAGTGGAATAATTATGGTGGGTGATTTTGAAGGATACCTGCACCAGTTATCCCGTGAAGATGGACGCCTTCTCGGACGGTTACGAATTGCCAAGTCCGCCATCTCCACACCTCCTATCGTCAGAGATGGTGTGGCTTATATCTATGCTGATGGTGGCGAGCTAGCCGCCGTTACGATCAGTGATCGTTGAGTAATCCTGTGACAAATATGCTACCTGTAATTGCACTGGTCGGTCGCCCAAATGTAGGGAAATCGACCCTGTTTAATCGCCTGACCCGGAGTCGGGATGCGCTGGTAGCTGATCAGCCTGGGCTGACCCGTGACCGTCAGTATGGTATTGGCAAGATGGGTAACCGCCCCTACGTAGTGGTCGATACCGGTGGTCTGAGCGGTGAAGAAGGCGGCGTCGAACAGCTGATGGAAAAACAGGTGCAGGCGGCTATTGATGAGGCGGATCATATCCTGTTTCTGCTCGATGCCCGTGTTGGTTGCACCCCGGCTGACCAGGTAATAGCGGGACAATTACGGCGCACTGGAAAACCGGTGCATGTGGTTGTGAACAAGAGTGAAAGCCTGGATGGTGACCTCGCGGGTGCTGATTTCTTCTCTCTGGGATTGGGTGAACCGCTGCCGATATCAGCGGCACATGGCCGAGGTGTTCGTTCTCTGATTAATGAACTTCTGGAGTTATTGCCGGAGGGGTTTGAAGCGGTAGAAAAGGAAGATACAGGCACGATGATTGCGGTCGTCGGCCGTCCTAATGTAGGTAAGTCTACGCTGGTTAATCGCATGCTTGGCGAAGAGCGGGTGGTGGCTTTTGATCAACCCGGCACCACCCGCGACAGCGTTTTCATCACCTACTCGCACAATGATAAACCCTATACCTTGATTGATACCGCTGGGGTCAGGCGCCGCGCCAGAGTCAGTGAGGTGATTGAGAAATTCAGTATTATCAAAACACTGCAGGCCATTGAACGGTCCAATGTGGTGATGCTGGTTCTGGATGCCCAGCAGGGAATCACTGAGCAGGATGCCACCTTGGCTGGGCATATTCTAGAGAGTGGCCGTGCCTTAGTGGTGGTTATCAATAAGTGGGATGGCCTGCAATCTGAACAACGGGATCAGGTGAAAGCCGATATTGATCGTAAATTGCCATTTCTCGATTTTGCCGTTAAGCGTTTTATCTCTGCTCTGCATGGTTCTGGCGTCGGCAAGCTCTATGAGGCGATCGACAAGGCCTACGCGAATGCCACCCGTAAGCTAGCCACACCTGAACTAACACGCATCCTTGAATGGACAGTGCAGGAGCATCAGCCGCCGATGGTGCATGGTCGGCGTATTAAGCTGCGCTATGCCCATCAGGGTGGCCAGAATCCCCCTATTATCGTTATCCATGGTAACCAGACGGAAGCGGTTCCCATGACCTATAAACGGTATCTGATTAACCGGTTCCGTGAGGTGCTGAAACTGTCTGGAACACCGATCCGGCTTGAATTCAAGTCAGGAGAAAATCCCTTCAAAGGTAAAGCGAATAAGCTTACGCAACGCCTGGCGCACAAGAGTAAGCGATCCAAACCTTTATCGAAACGGAAGCCCTAAAGCCGCGTGACTCAGGCTGAATCGGCTTGAGTCATCGGGTCATCATCACCCTCTTCATTATCACTGGCTAATCGCAGTCGTAAGAAGCTGACCAGGGTGAGCACGCCCATCAAGGCGATTGAGAGCGCCATCGACAGTGGTGATCCGTCGTGGTAGTGACCGACCAAAACACCAATGGCGGCGGCGAAGGACATCTGAATAAAACCCAGAAAGGCTGATGAAGTGCCCGCCATGTGAGGGAATGGGGCCAGGGCGCCAGCCATAGCTTGGGGCATCACAATACCGACACCCATCATATAGATCATTTGTGGCACTACGATGGCCGCGACATGGTTAACCTCGGTGATTGCCAGGATCGCCATCGAAATCCCACCCGTGGCAGCAATAACAGAGCCGTAACCCATCAGCCGGTTGATGCCGATCTGCCTGACCATGCGGCCGGCGATCAAGGTGCCCGCCATGAAGCCGGCGACCACCAAGGCAAAAAACAGTCCGTACTGCTCTTCCTTATAGCCGAGAAAATCGATAATGACGAAGGAAGAGCCGGATAGAAAAGAGAACAGGCCGGCAAACACAAAGCTGCATGAGAGCGTATACCAGCGCCAGGTCCGGTGTTTTAGTAAGAGTGTGTAGTTCTTCAGCATGTTACCCACACTCATGATGTGATGACTGCCGGGTGGTGCTGTTTCTGGAATGCTGGTGCCCAGAACTAATACACCCAAAAGGGCGTAGGCGGCCAAGAACAGGAAGATTGATTGCCAGCCAAACCAGACAGTCATGTAGCCACCGAGTATGGGGGCGGCTGCCGGGGCAACAGCCATGGCGGTGCCTATATAGGAGAGTAGTCTGGCTGAATCTTTAGGGCCATGAATGTCCCTGACCATTGCCCGGCCCAGTACAGGACCGGCACTCCCACCAATTGCCTGAAACAGACGCATGATCGAGAGCGTGGTAATCGATTCAGCAAAGACGATGGCGAGACTACTCACCAGAAACAGCAGTAAGCCTCCCAGTAAGACAGGCTTTCTACCGTATCGATCTGACAGGGGGCCATAGATTAACTGGGCCAGGGCAAAACCGATAAGAAAAACACTCAGTGTCTGCTGTACATGGTTGATATTGGTATTAAAACTCTGCATCAAAACCGGGAATGCAGGCAGGTACATGTCTGTCGACAGTGGCCCTATAGCGACGAGTGAGGCGATGATGGCTGTGGCCAGTAAAGATTTAGGCGATATCATGGGTCATTGTTAACCAGTTTCTATTCAAAACGCAATAGTTGCATATGAAACAATAAGGTCTATATCCAGTGTGGATATTGAGTGTGCAAGGGCTTAAGTTATTGCAAGAAATGGATAATAAGTTTCATTGGTAACGAATTACCCCTGGTTTTTGGCTGATGTGGAAGTGACGGTGGAGTATAGCGTGCCATTGGCAATGCGAGTTTCCAGGTTGTCGCCAACTGTGATTTCAGCAGCATCAAGTATTACGCTTTTTTGAGGTAGCAGACGGGTAATCGAGTAGCCGCGATCAAGAGTGGCAAGTGGACTTAATGTGTTGAGTTTTCCGACGGCAAGTCCAAGATCATGCTGTTTTCCCTTCAGTCGGGTCTGAATATTCCTTTGCAGACGGTTGTGCAGGGTGGTGCAGAGCTCCTTGTTCCTGCTTAATTTGTGTATTGGGGTTTTGGCGTATAACTGGGTTGCAAAAATCGCAAGGGTACTGTTTTTGTTACTTATCACTCCGCGGGTGCGATGCTCAAGTTTCATGCTCAATTCATCCAGATATTGTTGCTGCTGTTGCAGGCGAACCCCGGGGTGACTCCGTCTAAGTCTTTGGTTCAGGTTTTGCTGCAATTCTGTTAGGCGTTTTACCTTACGTGTTACTCCCAGGGTGACTCTTCGCTGCAACATGTTCAGTTTATCGAGCAGCTCCTGGCTATCGGGTGTGGCCAGTTCTGCCGCAACTGAGGGGGTAGGGGCGCGCTGGTCAGCTACAAAGTCGGCAATGGTAAAGTCGATTTCATGTCCCACAGCTGAAATCAGAGGGATTGTGAGTTGATGTATAGTTCGGGCAACGCCTTCATCATTGAAGGCCATAAGATCTTCCAGTGAACCTCCGCCACGGGTCAGGATCAATAGATCGCAATCTTGTCGTTTTTCGGCCAGTTTGAGCGCATTGATAATGGATTGTGCTGCCTCATCGCCCTGCACGACGACGGGAAAGATGAGTAATGGAATGGCCGGGAAGCGGCGTTGCAGCACCGTCAGCACATCCTGCACAGCGGCACCAGTGGGCGAGGTAATAATACCGATCCGTTTTGGAAGTATTGGCAGTGCCCGTTTCTGTGCCGTATCAAACAAGCCTTCCGTCTGGAGCTTCTGCTTAAGCTGATCAAAGGCTTGTCTGAGATCTCCCTCACCTGCGGGCTCCATGTGTTCGGCTATCAGCTGAAATTCACCCCGTCCTTCGTACAAGCCGACGCGGGCTCGAATCAGTACTTTCAGTCCGTTTTCTGGTTGAAAGCGTAGGTGCTGACGCTTCATGCGAAACATGGCGCAACGTACCTGGGCCTGTGCATCTTTCAATGAGAAGTAAATGTGCCCCGAGGCGGGTCGGGCCAGATTGGAGATCTCACCTTCTACCCAAAGCAGCGGGAAGCTGCCCTCCAGTACCGATCGGACTTCGCTGTTAAGGCGGGATACCGAGTAAATATCGCGGTGAAAACCCGCTTGTGAATCCAGCTTAGACATAAATCCGTCTTTTTTGGCCAGTTTGCCTATAATTAATTGCTAATTTGAGTTTACCTCGAATTGCCAAGATTTTATAATACTCTGTTTACTGAAAAACCTTTCACACTTGGGAACCGATTATGCGCCTTGTTCAGGAAGCCCTTACTTTCGATGATGTCTTGCTTCTGCCGGCCCACTCCGCCGTACTGCCCAAGGATGTGGACCTGAGCACACAGCTCACCCGTGAGATTCGACTCAATATACCGCTCATCTCAGCCGCCATGGATACGGTGACCGAATCCCGTCTGGCAATCTCCATGGCACTGGAGGGTGGTATCGGTATCATGCATAAAAACATGACCGCCGAGCAGCAGGCCGCTGAGGTTCGTATCGTCAAGCGTTATGAGAGTGGCGTGATTGTTGATCCAATCACTGTTGGTCCCTCGATGACCATCGGGGAACTGGTCAAGATTACCCAGGCAAACAAGATCTCCGGGGTGCCAGTTGTTGAAGGTGACGACTTGGTAGGTATTGTCACCAATCGGGATGTGCGCTTTGAGACCCGCATGAATTTACCGGTCTCGGCTATCATGACACCCAAGGAGCGTCTGATTACGGTTAAAGAGGGCGTTGGCCGGGAAGAGGTATTGGCCAAGCTTAGAGCCAACCGAATAGAGAAGATTCTGGTTGTTAATGACGCCTTTCAGTTGCGTGGCATGATCACTGTAAAGGATATACAGAAGGCAAAGGATTACCCCTTTGCCTGTCGTGACGATCAGGAGCGGTTGCGCGTTGGTGCGGCAGTAGGCGTAGGTCAAGGCACCGAAGAGCGGGTTGATGCCCTGGTCAGAGCCGGTGTTGACGTGATCGTGGTTGATACCGCACATGGTCACTCCCAGGGTGTCCTGGATCGTGTGGCCTGGGTTAAAAAGCATTACCCACAAGTACAGGTAATTGGCGGCAATATCGCCACTGCAGCCGCTGCCCATGCACTGGTGAAAGCGGGCGCAGATGCAGTCAAGGTAGGCATCGGGCCAGGTTCAATTTGTACCACACGGATTGTTGCTGGAGTTGGCGTGCCACAGATTACCGCCGTATCCAATGTGGCGGAGGCGTTGGAAGGCACCGGTATCCCGTTGATTGCAGATGGTGGTCTGCGTTATTCCGGCGACATAGCCAAGGTGCTGGTCGCAGGAGCCTACTCAGTCATGGTTGGTGGTTTGATGGCCGGTACTGAAGAGGCGCCGGGCGAGGTCGAGATCTACCAGGGACGCTCCTACAAGGCCTATCGCGGCATGGGTAGCCTGGGTGCGATGCAGGCAAGGAATGGTTCCAGTGACCGCTACTTCCAGGAAGATACCAAGGAAGCCGACAAGCTGGTGCCAGAAGGTATTGAGGGTCGGGTCCCTTACAAAGGGCCTCTGATCAATGTGATTACCCAGCTGACCGGTGGTATTCGTGCCAGTATGGGCTATACCGGCTGCGCCACAATTGATGAGATGCGTACCAAACCTGAGTTTGTGCGCGTAACCAATGCCGGTATGCGGGAGTCACATGTGCATGATGTGACGATCACCAAGGAAGCCCCAAACTATCGACAGAGTTGATGGGCTAAAAGGCAAAATTTAAAACCGCAGGAGGGTTGGAGTGAGATTCTTACCATTCTGCGGTTCTTTCGTTTCAGAACAGTTGGAAAGCGACTATGACTAATCAGGATATCCACGCACACCGCATCATGATCCTTGATTTCGGATCTCAATATACTCAGCTGATCGCCCGGCGCGTTCGCGAGGCAGGAGTCTATTGTGAGATCTGGCCCTACGATAACTGTGAAGAGGCGATTAAAGAACAAAACCCTGTAGGTGTAATTCTCTCGGGCGGGCCGGAATCGGTGACGGCCGATGACACACCCCGGGTCCCGGATAGGGTGTTTGAACTGGGTGTGCCAGTGCTGGGTATCTGTTATGGCATGCAGGCGATGGCGGCACAACTCGGTGGCAAGGTTGCTGGTTCAGATGCCCATGAATATGGCTATGCCCAAGTCAGGGCCAGAGGCCATTCCAAGCTGCTGCGTGATATCGAAGATCACACCACATCGGAAGGCTATGGACTGCTTGACGTCTGGATGAGTCACGGTGATCGGGTCGAGGTGTTGCCAGAAGGCTTTACGGTTATTGCTGAAACTGATAATGCGCCATTGGCGGGTATGGCTGATGAGTCGCGCGGATTTTATGGCATTCAGTTCCATCCGGAGGTGACTCACACTCGTCAGGGCGGGCGAATTCTTGAGCGTTTCCTCTTTGAGATCTGTGGCTGTGAGGCGCTCTGGAACCCCGCCAGTATTATTGAAGACAGCATAACCCATGTCCGCGAGATGGTGGGCGAGCAGGGTAAGGTACTGCTTGGTTTATCCGGTGGTGTTGACTCTTCAGTTGTAGCGGCCATGTTGCATAAGGCGATCGGTGATCGTCTGACCTGTATTTTTGTTGATAACGGTCTTTTACGCCTGCATGAAGGTGACCAGGTTATGGCCACCTTTGCCCAGCATATGGGTGTTAAGGTGATTCGCGTAGATGCAGAGCAACGATTCCTGGATGCACTGGCTGGCGAGAATGATCCAGAGAAGAAACGCAAGATTATCGGTAACCTGTTTATCGATATCTTCGAAGAGGAGGCGACCAAGCTGCAAGGCGTGGATTACCTGGCACAGGGAACGATCTATCCGGATGTGATCGAATCAGCCGGTGCCAAGTCAGGTAAGGCCCATGTGATCAAGTCACACCACAATGTGGGTGGGCTTCCGGACTACATGAAGCTCAAGCTGGTTGAGCCGCTGCGTGAACTGTTCAAGGACGAAGTGCGCAAGATTGGTGTTGAGCTTGGTTTGCCTTCTGAGATGGTCTATCGCCACCCCTTCCCAGGACCTGGTCTGGGCGTACGCATCCTGGGTGAAGTGAAGAAGTCCTATGCCGATATCCTGCGGCAGGCGGATCATATCTTTATTCAGGAACTGCGCAATCATGATCTCTATGATCAGGTGAGCCAGGCCTTTGCAGTATTTCTGCCGGTCAAGTCGGTGGGTGTAGTGGGTGATGCGCGTCGCTATGAGTATGTGGTCTCTCTGCGTGCAGTAGAGACTGTTGACTTCATGACTGCCCGGTTTGCCCACCTGCCATTTGAATTCCTGGAGCTGGTATCCCGCCGTATCATCAACGAAGTCACAGGTATCTCCCGTGTGGCCTATGACATATCCAGCAAGCCGCCGGCTACAATTGAGTGGGAGTGATTCCAGGTCTGGCACTGGCGGGCACCGCCAAGCAAACTTTTTCAATGGTATAAATCATGCCAACAGGATCGGGGTGATGAAAAATATACTTCGTATAATCCTCGTTCTCCTGATTTATTTTGTCTGGTAAGTTCCGCTTCCAATGATGTCAGCGCTCAGTAATGCTGACTACAAGGCCTCCCAGCGAGGTTTCCTTGAACTCCTGCGACATTTCTAGTCCTGTCTGTTTCATCGCGGCAATACAGCTGTCAAGGGCATGGATTGTGTGGAGCCGAGGTCGAGTTTTCAACGTTGCTGTTTCCCCGTCAGCCAGATTCGGGGTGCATTGCACGGTTGCCGAGAGAGTCAACAGCAGTCAAAAACTGTTAGATGTGGGTGAAATGGACGTTTATTCTTCCTATACTCCCGGCTTTGTCATGCCCGGCAAGGTCTGTATGCTTTGGGCAATAACAACATTACAGGGAGGTCATGCCGGGTTATGTCATTATCTAATCGATGCTTTGTCATGCTGGTGTTGTTGCTTGCGGTTTGCATGGCAAATGCCGAAGACCAGGAGGTCATGGCGGCATCTTCATTCAGCGGGCTGGTAGATAAGCTGGGTTCGGCGGATCAGCACGAAGCGGCCATCACCGGCCTGGTGCTGCGGGCAAAGACCGAGCAGTCGGCCTTGCTGCCCCTGATCGAGTATGCCTGCCTGCCGCAACACGACCAAAGCGGTGTCAACTCGTCACAGTATGTCCGCCCGGTGATCCAGGCCCTGCTGGACTTTATTGGCTTTTCTGATCTGCAGCCTGGGCCTCTGCATGCGCTGGTCGAGCAGACATTGGCCTGCGAGCAGCGCCAGGGTTACTGGCATCATCGGCTGGCCGCGGTACTGGAGGCGGTCAGCAAAAAACAGCGCCTGGTCGACGCGGACACGCTCAGCGTGGCGAGTTATGCCAACCGGCTTGTCGGGCAGTTGCGACAGAACCCGGATGTCCGTGACAGCAGCATCGGTTTTTATCATTCCATGTTCGATCACTGGTCGGCGGTGCAGTGGCTGCCCGATACCGCCATGCAGTTCGTCAAGGATTCGTTCAGCATACCGACCCGCTACCAGCGTGACTATGCGCTGTTGAGAATCATACGCCAGCAGTTGATCTTCGATGCCGCACGCAGCGAACAGCTGTTGTGGCATGTTGCCCGCGAGCATGAAAAAAGTGATTTCAGGGGGCGGGCCCTGAACGCGCTGACGGACTGGTATATCCGCGCTGAAAAAAGAACCGCCCATGGCGCCGGCCTGGTGCAGGACTACTGCGCCACGGTTGAGGACGACACGCTGATCAAACAATGCAGCGACGCCTTGTCCAGCCTGGCGATCCAGCTCGACAGCCAGGCCCAAAGTCAGGCAAAGCTGCGCAAGTCGATGTTCAGTGGGCTGGACGAGGCCGGCAAGCGCAAGGTGTTGGACGCGCAAGTGAGACAGTTCGGCGATATCGTTTCACAACGAGCGCTGGATGCGGACGAAATACAACAGTTGTTACGGCTGGAGCAGCAGTCCCGCCAGCTCAGGACAGCCAGCCGGACAGTGTCGCCGGTTGGCATATTGCTGCGCGAAAAACGACTGCATGGACTGGACGACCAGACCCTGGAAACCCTTTTGCGTACCTATATGCAATACCCGGACTTTTATAAAAACCTACATGAATTGCGCAACCTGTTTGTCGACAGCGACAGCCGGCGCGCTTTGCAAAAACAGCCCGGCGATGGCCAGGCGGTTTTTTCCGATGACTTGATACATGATTTGCTTGTCATGACGCTGGATGACCAGACGCCGGCCTCCAGGAAGCTGCGGTTGCCGGTGCTCGAAACCCTGGCCTATAACCGGGTGTTTACGCCGGACAACATGCTACTGGCCGTGCAACTGGCCATCGGGGAGCTCGATCAGCACGACAACGGCGGGCTGCTGCGTGCAGTGCTGGTGTCCTTGCCGGATGATGACTCGATCAGCCGCTATCAGCCGGTCATAGCGCTGCTCAAAAAAGACCTGGTTAACTCGCGCGGATCACTTTCCGGGCTCGCGCTGGATGCCATTTTGCGGCATGCCGGTCAGCAAGGACTGGATCAACTCGAATTCATGTACAGCCTGTTTGAAGACAAAACTTTCGACGAACAGGTGCGGCTGGAGGTATTGCGGCGTATCGCCCTGCAGGATGCGGCCGGCGTTGCGCAGCGCCTGCTGCCTCGCTACCAGACATTCTCACTGGCCTTGCAACAGGCTATCTGGCATCGCCTGGCTGCCGGCTCGCGACAGCACAGCATCACGGTCGACCAGGCGATGCTCAGGCAGGGTACGCAAAACGAGGATTACGACATTCGCCATGCGGCCTGGGCGATGCTGGCTCGACAGGGTGTCAGGACCCCGTTCCTGGTACGCATGGAAAACAGCCTGTACCGCAACGCATTGCTGTTCAACCTGACCCTGTATACCTACCCGGTGGTGTTGCTGGCGGGTTTTTTCCTGATGCGCCCCGGCCGGAAGCGGCGTGAACGGGGCGAAGTGCTCAGTGGCTGGAAAATTGCCATGGGCATCCTGTTCGCTATTCTCGCCGCACTGGCCGGCGTGGTGATCGTATTCCTGTTCGGCATGTCGCACGGTGGTTCGCCGTATGTCGAGGCGGCCACCACCTTGTGGGTGGTGCTGGGTATCTACCTGGTGTTCATGCTGGCGTTGCGTCCCGACGCAAAACTGCCGTCATGATGTTGCGCCTGGTCCGCCTGCGGCCTCACTCAATAATCAGAACAAAATTCTTGTCTGTCCCCGATTGATACCCGATTTATGCTTTCTGAGCGCGATGAGCGGCTGCTTTTCCTGTTCAAGTTCGGCCAGCCTCGAATCTATAGCGGAGATATCATGAAATTTATCTCCGCTGCGATATTGATCAGGCATGAACTTGAGGTGGTTTGATCAGCGACTCAGCCGGAATACCCAAACCTTCGTGGAGCTTCCAGATCATCTTCAAAGTCAGCGAGCGCTTGTGATTTAAGATCTCGTAAACGCGATTACTTTTGCCGATCATCGGCTCCAGGTCTTTTACGGTTAAGCCCTTGCGTTCCATTTCGAACTTGATCGCCTCAACAGGATCAGGCAAGTCCATCGGAAAGTGCTTGGATTCATAGGCCTCAATGAGAGTAACCATGACATCCAGCTTTTCGCCTTCTGGCGTATCAGGCCCTGCCATCATCAGGCTTTCAACTTCTTTTAATGCCGCGCGGTAGTCGGCATCAGTTTTAATCGGTTTGATGTCCATAATCAGTCCTCTGGCGGTTAAATGGTTAGCACATCAATCTTGTCGTACCGAGCGTGAGTGCCAATAAAGCGGATGTATACAACCCCGTAGGCGTAGTTGATCCAGACGACAAGTCGATACTTATTCCCCGCAATATTGAACACCACTCGGCCATCTTTAAGGATGCTGGCATTTCTGAAGTCCTGCTTTACCTCAGCAGGTGAATTCCAGTCGGCATGCAAAGCATGACGGTGCCAAGCCAATGTTGGCTCCTTGGCATCGTGATACTCCGGGTTCTCTTCCCAGAAGGCTTTCAGCGTCGACAGTGCAATGATTCGCATGCTTTAAATAATAGTCCCAAAATGGGACTAAGACAACAGGTTTTTTTAGTCGTAGCCCAATCAGGCTTGCACAATCAAAGCAGATATCCTTACGGAATAGTGTTCGAAAGAGACATTGAGTACTTACGGATTTATGGAGAAAATGAGCCATTTCAAAGAATTTATGAACATGGTATTTAGTATGGTATTACCACCAGCGCCTACAAGTAAGCCATTGATTATAAATTGCAAAAATGGCTCGTTTACAATCGAGTGGGAGTGAGAAAAATTTTTAACTCATGGAAATATAATAATGAAAATTACCTAATCGATAATACAATCTGCATTATCAATGGCATGTTTCATGGTATTTATTTTATGTGGCAAAGCAGAGAACATCGATACCATGAGGAAAAATTGATGCTGACATGGTATCAAAGAGCTTGAACTACTCGTGCTCACGTGCAAAGCGATAAGCTGTTCCAGAGCGAACCGGATTAATTGCTGCCTGAATACGCCAATGCTGATGGAGATTTGCAGCTGACGATTGCCGGCGCTTCGTGGATGAGCATATCGTTTTTAAGCGCGTGAACCATAAATAGAGCAAAATCTGTTCTTCGGGTAAGATTACTGTCCAGAATCTGGTCGCCCGCATGCTCACTCCAAACCGGTAAACCCTGACTTTCACCTTCTTCGAGATCGCTGCCACGTACCACCGTCCAGCGGCTGTCGCTGGAAAATATTCGTCGGCACGCCTCTACCTGATCGTCGAGGTCAGCTAAGCGAATAGCTCTGGCTACCCAGCCAAAAAATTTAACGAAGGCTTTGAGTCGCCATGAGTATCTGTCTTTACCATCTTTGGTGATGTGCCAGCCGCAGGAAAAAATCAGCCGCGCCTGCGGTTCGGCAAAATCGAGCACTGCCTGGGCTGTTCCCGTTGAGTATTGTTGAACACCCCAGGGTACCAGTACAGTAAGTATACCATCACACCCCTGTACTGCTTTTTGAATAACATTACGATCATTTGTTGGGCCTGGAATGACGGTGATACGATCTTTATATCTCGACAGCTTGTAAACGCTTTTTTCCCGGCAAACGCCGACGACTTTATATCCCTGATCGAGGGCATGTTGAATTATATACTGACCCAGTTTACCGGAAGCGCCCACAATGCAGATTTTTTTATCACTCATCCATTGACTACCTTTTAAACATTTTGCGCTGCCACTGGGATAATACGCGAAGGATTAAGATCACGTATTTCGCCATCAACGTGCATGACACTGCAATAGTAGTGCTGCTTATTCAACGTAATGCTGTAAGTATCAGCGATACCCTCTATTGCACAAAGACGGCTTAAATATTCGCTGAGTACTGGATAGCTGGAAATATACCGATAACTGCACCTGAATAACGGGTAGTACACGCTATCAAAACGCACCAGGGTGGCCAGAAGATACACATCGCTTTCCGTCAGCATATCACCCAATAAAAATGTTTGTTGCCCTAATCGCTGTTCCAGTTTATCAATGGCCTTGAACAGTTGGCTTGCCTTTATTTCATAGTCATTTTGCTCAGTGGCGAAGCCAACCCGGTAAACAGCCCGGTTGATGTTTTCATGTAACCACTGGTTCATGCAGTTAATTTTGTCGACGAGTAATGACGGGGCTAATTGCCGCTTCACCGGGTATGCGCCACTCATTCCTGTTGAGAAAAACCGTGTTATCTCTGTCGAGCTTGCAGACAGCAACTTTTCTGAATTCAGATCGACCAGCAGAGGCACTGAAGGTGCATGGCTGTTATGCGGATTAAGTTTTTCATAAATTCGAGCAAGCGTCGTTTCTCCAAACAGCGGATCATCTCCGGTGGGGATTTCCCATCCTGCGGCTTTTTTGATATTGCGCATCCAGGTGATGCTCACCTGTTCGCTGAATCCAGCGAGCACCAAAGCTGCCAGAACGCGGTGGCAGAAAGGGCAGGCCCAGGCGAGGTAGAGGTGCAGCTTCAATGTTTTATCCTGTGTATATACGGGAGTATTCAGCGCGTTTATCGTGACCATGATTATCAACCTATTTTTTCTGAACTTAACGTGATATGTCCATGACAGACTTGTGCGCCCCGCAACATGCAGACAATTCCTGCCCCGACAAACAGGGCGCTAACGAAGAACGCGGGAAGTAATGGTTCATCAAGCAACATCACTGCTATGGGCACGCCAAACATTGCGCTGACGCCACCCATAAGGCTAAGCAACACTGGCCCACCAAGTTTTTGCAGCGCAAACAGCAGCAGGAACTGGCCTGCAAAAGTGATGGCCTGAACGCCCAGTAGTGCAATTGCGTTAGCGTTTTCGCTGGGTATATTGAGTGACCGGCCGGGTAGCAATGAGAACATAACCAGCATGGCCAGGGCGCTCAGCAGCATGCCTGGAGCCAGGGATTCAGCACTCGCACCCGCAGGCCAACGGCGCGATCGGTAGAGGTTGCCGATTGCCAGCAGAATGGGGCCAGTCAGGGTGATGACTATCCATACTGGATCGACATTGGGGGATGCCCATTTTTGCAGCACCAGAAATACAGTTCCGATCAGCGCCAGACTCACGCCAATCATCCGCCACCAGCAGAATCGTTCCATGTGCAACAACAAGGCTCCGACATACGTCAGTAAAGGTGGCAACGCCATCATCAACGCGACAAAACCCACGCCCATATGCCTGACGGCAGAGAAAAAAATCAGGTTCGTTGCCGCGGTGGTAAGAAAGCCTGATACGACAAAATATTCGATGGTTTGTCGGTTCAATTGAATGGGTTTTCCTCGCAAATAGCTGACAGTCGTCAGCAGAAATGAGGCGCCAGCCAATGACCAGGCAAGGTAGGCCAAAGGTGTGAAACCGATATTCTGGGCCACTTTTGCCAGGTTGGTTGAGATGGCGAGTAGTAATCCCGCCATTAGCAAAATCAGCAGTGCGGCATAGCGTGTGTAATAGGGCAGTGAATGCTTGAGTGATTCTGTGATAGGGATGGCATTCATCAGTCAGTACTCCCAAAGTCGATATTCCCCAATGATCTCTTCAGCGGTATAGCGATTGGTCGGATGGGGGCGGCATCGGCCCCACGTAATTTCAGCGATCCACCGATAAACGCAAATTCATAGACCTTGTCCCGGGATAACTCTTCCAGAAATACAAGCTCGATAATCGGTGTGCCCTGTTCAGCAAGCAGATAGGTGTGCACCGGTACATAATCCGTTTCCAACTCGGATGGAAAGGCTTCCAAACTCAGGTTGTCGGCACCGACCACCATGACACCGTTTTCCTCCACCAGAAAGCGCGCCGCAGCCAGCCCCAGACCCGGCGGGTTGGTCATATAGGCCTGAGCATCGCTGTACTGTTTCATGCGACCGGTACGGATCAACGCGATATCGCCTTCATGGAGCGTGGTGTTTTGTTGCTTCAGTGCCTGAATCAGGTCTTCGCGAGTCACCCTGTAGCCTTCTGGTAGCATCTCCAGTCCCTTGGCGGCGGCGACATCTATCAATACGCCGCGAGCGATTAGTGGCGGAATATTCTCGGCACCGCCCATATGCCAGCCGCGATCACCAAGATGTTCAGCCGCACTGAAACCATTCCAGGTCTTTCCATCCAGACCAAAGTGCACCAGTGAATCGATGTGGGTGCCCATATGGGTATACATGGACACCGCCGCGCCGGTATAGCTGACGTGTTCGTTCATGCTGCTGCCGACCCCCATGGGATCGTCGGTCACTGTGCCCTGTGGGGTGTGCGTCATCCAGATACGGTAGTGTGGGTCACCGGCTGCCTGCCAGCTCGGCATGCCGATGAAGTATTCCACGGACAAATCATAGGTGATGCCACTCGATATCCGGGAGAGGATCTTTTGCTGTGATTCGGCCGTGATCAGATTTAAACGGCCAATTTCGTCATCCGATCCCCATGGGCTGATGCCGGCTGTTCTCTCTATAGCCTGTGCGCTAAAAGCCAGGCTGGTCAGTAAAGTCGCAACAGTGACCGCTTGTGAGATTTTACGTTTCATTGTACTTGTTCTCCTTTATGTCAGTTTGTTGATCAGTAGGCAGCGGTAAAGCGTGTTTGGTGGTGCCTTGGCGTTTCCGCTTCATCCAGAACGACAACAGCCAGATCTTCGATTGATAGTGTTGAGGTGCCCTGGCTGTCCACGACCATTTCATCCCCGCCCAACCGGTATTGGCCGGTACGCTTTCCGGGTTTTAGATCGGCTGGTGGGCTCAGATAGCTCCAGTCGACGCGCATCTCACCGCGGCAGGCCTCGTACTGAGCAACACTGGCTTCGCCTATGTGTCGAAGAGAGGGGGCTAGGAATTGAGGATCGTCGATTACCTTCTTCCCATTGGCGCCAGGGACGGTAAGACTTGCCGCACCACCAACAATCAGCAATCGGACGCCTGTGCTGGCCAGGCCCTCCATGATGGTTTCCGTCACAATCACGACTTCTTCAGCGTTACTAGTGACGGAGCGGGTCGCGTTGACAACCAGATCCTGACCTGTGCTTAGCCGAACAATGTCATGGATATTCGAGGCATCGCCGGTTTGGCCAATGGCGGCTGGCGACAATTCATGAATGCGGTCGGCACTGCGGACTACGGCGGTGACCTCGTGTCCGCGTGATAAGGCTTCATTTACGATACGGCGGCCGACGTTTCCGGCTGCACCCAATACGGTAATTTTCATAACAGTGCGCTCCTTAGTTTTGAACAGTTTGCAGAGGCTTTATGCTACTAGTCTTTAAAGAGTTGATAATCGTGGTTATTTGAATAATATTGTTCACAAATATTAACTAATAAGGTCGAGTAATGGATTCACTTACCGATATCGCGGTTTTTGTTCAGGTGGTGGAAAGTGGCAGCTTTACCGCTGCCGCTGAGAGACTTTCATTGTCGAAGTCGGTGATCAGTAAATACGTCACACGGCTTGAAGACAGGCTGGGCGCACGATTGCTCAATCGCACAACACGCAGGCTCAGCTTGACCGAGGCGGGGCGGGCGTTTTATGAACGCAGCGAGCGCGGGCTGCAGGAATTGGCAGAGGCGGAACTTGAGGTTTCCCATTTGCTGGGAGAGCCTCGCGGAACCTTGCGTATTAACGCGCCGATGTCGTTCGGCGTATTGCATATCGCACCGGCCATGCCCAGCTTTTTGCAGCGTTACCCGGAACTGTCAGTGGATATAAACTTTGATGACAGAAAAGTGGATGTGATCGAGGCTGGCTTTGATGTATCAATTCGAATCTCTGAGCTGGGGGATTCATCTCTAGTGGCGCGAAGACTGGGCCCGTGTCGACACGCCGTTGTTGCATCGCCTGCGTACCTTGAGCAACAAGGCGTGCCACGAACGCCAGAAGATCTCGAACGGCACAACGTGATTAGCTATCGATATCAGGAATCGGCTCGTGAGTGGGAGTTTGGTTTGCCCGGCGAGAAACCGGTCTCGGTGAGCATTCAGGGATCAATACAGATGAACAACAGCCTAGCACTGAGAGAAGCGGTACTCAACGGTGCGGGCATAATGCGCGCGCCAACTTTTGTGGTTGGTGAAGATATTCGGTTGGGTAGATTGCAACCGATTCTTGCAAACTATATTTTACCTGAAGTGTCTATATACGCTGTATTTGCACAACGAAAGCATCTTTCGCCAAAGGTGCGGGCATTTGTTGAATTTATGGGCGAGTGCATATCGGATACTCCGCACTGGGATCAAAAAACTAGAGTAAATCGGTAGCTGAGTTTGTCAGGTATCTGTTTGTGATTCCCGCTGTGCTTTTGAGAGGGTGGAATTTATCTCCGAGCGCTCATTTGCCCGAGGATAGACAAAGAATTTTTTAAGAAATTTTTGAGCATGGAATTTTTTCATGGTATTAGGAGTATATTGATGTGTAAACATCTTAAAATACACAAAAATACATGCTTATTTACAATCGCGTGGG
>VMRY01000084.1 GCA_007713595.1 Sedimenticola thiotaurini | reverse complement strand
GGCTTGTCAGCTTTATGCAATATGATTTAGGATTTTTTGATGAAAACGAAGAAAGGGTTGAGCCTGCGCTCAACCCTTTTCTGACCGAAGTGTTACCTATCTCTCCGGTATAAAGTGTGACCTATGTGCTCGGTACACACCATTCGGAAAATGGAGCCACCCGCCGGAATCGAACCGGCGACCTCATCATTACGAGTGACGCGCTCTACCAACTGAGCTAGGGTGGCGTAATCAAATCTTACCGAGCAGATCGCATCAGGCCGCAATCCGGGGGAACGGGAGTATAAATAAATGTAGCCGCTCATACAACCGATAAGTGGCTGGAATATAGGCGGTTTCAGCTGTCCTGTTTGTTACGGACCTGGATTACAATCTCCATATTGCTGATTTCGCAACCAGCTGGAGGGGGAGTGGTAAGCTCAATATGTATAGCGTCGTCGGCGATATCGCTGATCTCCTGGGTATCGAGGTTGTAAAAATGGTGGTGCGGGTGGGTGCTGGAGTCGTAAAATGCCCGATCCGGATCAACAAACAGCTCCCGAATGAGCCCTTTACGTGCAAACAGTCCCAGGGAGTTGTATACCGTGGCCTTGGATACGGGGCGTCCGATCTGATTGGTCATCGCCAGTACTTGATCGGCAGACAGGTGTTGCGGACGTTCCAGCAGGGTAGAGGCGATCTTTACCCGCTGCACGGTTGGGCTGATGCCGTGACTGCGTAGCAGCTGGATAATCTTGCGGCGCTGATCGCTTGGTTGGGATGGGTGATTGTTCATGGCAATGATTATAGTCAGAACCCCGATTGTCCGTCCAATGGGAAAGATATACCAAATACACTCAAATTCAGGGCCACTAATCGGTGGTTTCCCTCCATTCATCGGTGCCACCTTCAACATACCGTTTGCATCTGCTAATAACTTACACTGAAGCTGAATCTCTCAGTTTGCTAACTTGAATAGTGGCGTGGGAATGAATTTTGATAGTTCAAATTACAGGAAGCAGAATGGATAGGGTCACTCTTTCGCCTCAGCGAGGGTTTACGCTTATCGAGTTAATGGTGACTGTTGCGTTACTGGCGATAGTGCTCACGCTTGGTATCCCCTCGTTTACAACTTTTATCCAGAACAGCAGGTTAATAACCGGTGCCAATGAGTTCGCTACGGCGCTCTCACTAGCACGCACAACGGCCATTAAAGAAGGGGCTGGCGCAGTGATTCAGGCACCTACCACTTCGCCGAGCACCAATGAGTGGGGGCAGGGGTTTACTGTTTCAGTCTGGACAGACACAGATAATGACAATGTGGTTGACAGTGGTGAGGTTGGGGCTGCTATTCGAACCTTCAGTGCATTTGATACCAATGTCACGCTGGATAGCGCCACTGGGGTGCGAACGGTTGCCTTTATTCATACAGGACAACTTACCGGGACGGCTGCGCTTGTATTCAATCTCTGCGATTCCAGAACAGGTGAAATAGGACGGCAATTTACCGTGAATTCGATTGGAAGTTTTGATCTGGATAGGGACTATACATGCCCATGAATCGATATTTGAGAAAAACTGTTTGTTTGGGTTCCCCTCGTTGTTTTGAAACAGGGTTCTCACTCCTTGAGGTGCTGGTCGCTGTCGTGGTTCTGGCTGTTGGCTTGTTGGGTATCGGCGGTTTACAAGTGCTTTCCCTTAAGAATAATCACAGTGCCTATCTGCGCTCACAGGCGACCTATCTGGCCTATGACATCCTTGACAGCATTCGTGTTAATCCAGATGGCATCGCCTCATATGCCACACTGGCGACAGATGCCCCGGCAGCTAATCAGAGTTGTGAAACGGTAACGTCCAACTGCACCACAGCACAACTTGTGACCCATGATCTCAATATCTGGAAGTGTTCGTTGGGTGCCTGGGATGCCAATGCCACCTGTGTGACATTGGGGGCACGTGGTTTGCTTCCAGGAGGTACTGGGGAAGTGGCAATTAACGGTAACGATGTCACGGTTACGGTGACCTGGATAGATGATCGAGATGGCAGTACCACGACCAGTCTTGCAGTGAGTACGCAGATATGAATGTTATGAGAAGAAACAGACGGTCTGGAGGCTATACAGGCAGGATCAAATCAAAAGGTGTTGGTCTGGTTGAGATTATGGTCGCGCTTGCCATTGGGCTCGTGCTTATGGCTGGTGTAATCCAGATCTACCTTTCAAGTAGTCAGACGAATAGAGCGGCGGAAGATATGGCGCGTATGCAGGAGAATATCCGGTTTGCCGCCGAGCTGATAACAAATGATATTCGTATGGCGGGCTTCATGCCCTGCCGCCGAACTGACAAGACCGTCAATGTACTCAATAGTACATCCGGGGTCGGCGGTGATTTCTTTACCCAGGGTATTAATGGTTACGATGGCAACAGTACGGACGATGATACAGGTGCGGATGATCGGGGCATTGTTGGTATAGCCGCATTGGGTGCGCCGTTTACTAATCATGTGGCGGGCACGGATATTGTCTCAATTCTGCGTGGTGGTGAAGGTGCTTTTAGTATCGTCAGTCATGTCCCCACTGCTGCACAGTTTAAGCTTAATGCACTCAGCACGCTTCAGGATGGCGATATTGTCATGGTGTGTGATCTAGTGCAATCCTCGGTATTACAGATCACCAATACTAACGCTGCGAATGTGACCGTCGTTCATAGCACAGGTGTTGCAGGTATATCGCCGGGGAACTGTACCAAAGGCCTGGGTTATCCAAAAGATTGTTCAACAGTCAACGGTACATCTTACGCCTATGGTCCGGATGCACATCTGGTTAAGTTTGATTCGTGGCACTACTACATTGGTACGAATGGATCGGGAACCCGATCGCTTTATAGGGCTGGCATCCAAAATGTATCAGGTGCAGTTTCCTTAACTACACAAGAGTTGGTTCAAAATATTGAAAATATGCAGTTGTTGTATGGTGTTGATGCCGATGATGATGGCAATGCCGAGCGCTATGTACGCGCCGACCAGGTTCTGGATGTTACCGGTGCTTCCTGGAATCAGGTAGTCTCTGTTCGGTTGGGTGTGCTTGCCCAAACACCCCGTCAGATAGCAACAGCAACCGATACTAAAACCTATAACTTGGCTGGAACAAGTTTCAGTGCGGCGGCGGCTGATCGGCGACAAAGGTATGTCTATAACACCACGGTAAAGATTCGTAATCGAGGTAAGCTGTAATGGCTGTTCAAATTCATCAAGGCAATATGCCAAACAGACAGAGCGGTGTCGTGCTGGTTGTAGCGCTCATCATGTTGTTGATTATGACCATACTTGGGCTTTCAAGTATGCAGACCACAACACTTGAAGAGAAGATGGCGGGCGCTATCCGTGATAAGCAAATCGCCTTTCAAGCGTCGGAGGTGGCGCTCAGAGAAGGGGAGGATTTTCTCACTGCCGCCTCTTTGCCGGCGTTCAATAATACGGGTGGTCTTTATGATCCATCCGGAACGGCAGGTGATCAGTGGCAAAGCGTGACTTGGTCAGCCGCAACAGCCGCTGCTTGTAACTGCCTGATTGCCACTGGTACGGGTTTGCCGACGGGCTTGGCCAAGCCACGTTATATTATTGAAGAGTTACCGGCGGGTAGCCTGCCGGGTACCAGTCTTGTAGTGGGTTTTGCGGCAGGCTCTCAGGCTACCATGTATCAGGTAACCGCCCGGGGTGTTGGCCTGGGTGGTGGTGTTGCGGTTCTGCAGTCAACCTATTTGAGATAGTGGATTATTTCCGCTGGAGTTACTGGTTATGGATATTAAAAAACTGAATCACAAACGACTGGCTTGGACGCTGTTAGTCAGTGCCTATACATTTTGTTCTGTCTCGACGGCAATTGCTGCGGCACCGAATATCTCACAAGATCCGCTGACCCTGAGCACATCTGCAGATCCCAATATTCTGATCAATCTGTCCGTTGAGACGCCTATGGGTGGAGCGGCTTACAACGACCAGCCGGATGGTGTGAATTGTGGTAGTCCTACATACGAGAGTTTTAAGCGTATGGGAGTGTGCTATGAAAAAGCAAAGGCGTACCTTGGCTATTTTAATCCTGATAAGTGCTACTCATACAATAGTGCGAGTGGATACTTCTATCCCGCGAGTGCTGTCAATAATAGTAATCATGAATGTAGTGGTAAATTCAGCGGAAACTTCATGAACTGGGCTACGATGACCGCAATGGACATCTTTGTCTGGACCATGACTGGAGGAAATAGGGTAACCGATACTACATCATTGACTGTCATTGAGCGTACCAAGAAGCAGGATCATGATGATTGGTATCCTTATAAAAAGATAACCGCTGCTACAGTTACTCCTGGCACGGTTACTCCTTGGAGTGATTCTACGCTTTATATTTATAATACTGATTTTGGTGTGCGTTTTGCCACAAGCTACAGCGTTGGACTCCTTACAAGCCCTAAGTCGCCTGGGACGCATAATGTAAAAATAAAAGTGTGTGATAGTAGTGTCGGCTTGGAATCAAATTGTGTCCAGTATGATAATTCAGGCACACCATACTATAAGCCAGAGGGATTGATACAAAAAAATGCTGCCAACAAGCGCTTTGCTGTAAGTAGCTATCTCTCAGCGAATAATACGAGCAAGGATGGTGGTGTGTTGCGTGCCCTTATGAAATATGTCGGGCCCGATATGCCGCTGACCACGGGTTTTGGTGCCCGCGTAAATAATACGGCTAAAGAGTTTGGTACAGATGGGTTGCTGGTATTAGACCCTGATAGTCAAGCGGGCACAGGTGGCGTGACTGACTCAGGTGTTATTAACTATATCAATAAATTTTCTCGGGCCCACGGATATAAAAGCTATGATCCTGTGAGCGAGCTCTTTTATGAGTCTCTGCGTTATTTCAGAGGGCAGACGATCAGTGCGCATGGGCCGACAACCAATTATGCCTCTACGAGTAATGGTGAGCGAGGCGGGTTTCCGGATTACCGCACATGGGATGATCCAATACAGTATAGCTGTCAGAAAAATTTCATTATAGGTATTAATGACGCTAACCCATGGCGCGATAAGAAGTTACCAGGGACCTACTTTAACGCCCCATCAATCTATGGGCATACGATTGCTGACAGTGATTATGGTGGCAACAGTAATGATGATAGCTGGTTTGATGTTACTACCTATACAAATACGGTGGGTGATCTGCAGGGGCTTAATGGTACGACCCAGTGTATTGGTTGTGTGAGTGGCAATTGCGCCAATGGCACGGGAAGTTTGACATCAACCAATAAATCACTGGATAAACTGGGCCAGGTTTTTGGTACCTGTCCATATGCCTCCAAAGAGAATTCCTACTATGTGGCCGGCTTGGCCTATCAAGCGAATACCCAGGATATGCGAACCGAAAGCAATATGCCGGGTAAGCAGACGGTCACCACTTTCATGATTGATACTCAGGAGTACAATGCTACTCCATTGACCGGGCAGATGAACATGCTCTGGCTGGCGGGTAAGTATGGTGGTTTTAAAGACCTGGATGATGATGGTATACCGGATGATGCCGATGCGACTACATCACCTCCGACCCCCAGTGAGTGGGACGCTGACGGTGATGGTGAGCCTGACAATTATGTTTTAGCAACTAATCCTGAAAAAATTGTAACCGCACTTAATGATACTTTCTCTGAGATTGAGAAGCGCGATTCATCATCATCCGCGGTTGTGGCGAACTCAGTGCGATTGCAGGCAGGTACGAAAATCTTCCAGGCACGCTTTAATAGCGGTGAATGGAGTGGTGAACTGCTGGCTTATCCAGTGAATTCAAATGGCACAGTTGGTGCCGCTGAATGGAATGCCCAGACTGTGCTGGATGCACAAAACTGGAGCACAGATAGAAATATCTTTACCTATGACCCTGCGGCCAATTCAGGTGCAGGTGAAGGTAGACCCTTTGTCTGGTCTTCGCTTAGCGCGACTCAACAAGCGCTGCTCAATCTGAATCCTGATGCCAGTCCTGCTGTTTCCGATGCAAAAGGCCAAGATCGGGTGGAGTTCTTGCGCGGCAATCAAGCAAAAGAGGCAGATCAAACAGGCGGAACTTTCCGTACACGAGCCTCCATATTGGGCGATCTGATCAATTCGGCTCCGGTTTATGTGGCGGCACCCAATTTTTTATATACGGACGAAGCGAACTGTGCGAGCAATACGCCATCCACTTGCTACTCTGCATTTAAATCGACACACGCCAGCCGCATGCCAATTATTTATGTGGGCGGTAACGATGGAATGTTACACGGCTTTATTCCAGAAGAGAGCAGCCCTTCAGCCGGTGATCAAGGTACGGAGGTGGTCGCCTATGTGCCTAATTTCCTCATGTCGGATTTAAATCAGCTGACTTCACAGGATTATAGCCATCGCTATTATGTGGATGGCAATCCGACGTCTGCGGATGTGTTCATTGATACGACGGGATCTGATGCGTGGCATACCGTGTTGATAGGTGGCGCAAGAGGTGGCGGTCAAGGCTACTTTGCCTTGGATATTACGGACCCAACTGATTTTGCCACAGTTAAGGGTGCTGCGCAGAGTGTAACAAACGCCCAAAAACTGGCGCTCTGGGAATTCACCGATTCGGATGATGCGGATCTGGGTTACACCTACAGTCAACCAGCCATTGCTAAGATGGCTAACGGCGAGTGGGCGGCCATCTTTGGTAATGGTTATGGTAGTACCGCCAGTGATGGCAACGTAGGCACAGGACACTCTGTGCTCTATATTGCTTTTCTTGAAGGTGGCTTGGACGGTACCTGGACCGTGAATACCGACTATATAAAGATAGATACCGGCGAAGGTTCGACATCGGTACCTAACGGTATGTCAACACCTGCCCCGGTAGATACAGATGGTGACGGTCTGGTGGACGCCATCTATGCCGGTGATCTCTACGGGAATATGTGGAAAGTGGATGTCAGTAGCTCCAGTACCAATCAATGGGGTAATAACAGTTCACGACTTTATAAATTGTTCAGCGCGGTTGATGACGCGTCTCCGATAAATAAGCAGCCAATTACTACACGCCCGGATGTCGGGGCACATCCACTGGGTGGTGTGATGGTCTATTTTGGAACGGGCAAGTATTTCGAGACAGGTGATAATAATCCAGCTAACTATGGTGAGCAGACGTTTTACGGGATTCGAGATCAAGGCTCAGCCATTTCTGGTCGCTCAGACTTGCAGGAGCAAACAGTGATACAGCAAGCTACGGCAACCGGCGGTATATTCCGTGTGACCTCGAATGTTCCCGTAGATTGGAGTACCAAGGACGGCTGGTTTATGGATCTTACCGATACGGGTGAGATAGTGGCAGTCAATCCAAAATTGAATAATGGGTTGATCGTTTTCGTCACCCAGGTACCCTCTTCCGATCCATGTGATTCGGGTGGCTATAGCTGGATTATGGAGATGGATGCAGTGACAGGCGGATGGCCGAGTAGTCCCAACCTTGATGTGGATGGTGATGGGGATGTTGATGCGGCCGATGTGTTGTCCAGTGTCAACGTAGATGCGGATGGTGATGGTGATGCTACTAATGATGGTCCGGCTAGGGCAACAGGCCAAAGATCTACAGAAGGTATATTAACCGAGCCTACAGTACTTCCTGCAGGAACCCAGGAGTATAAGTACTCAAGTGGTTCGCAGGGTGGTATTGAGGTTGTAGTTGAGTCGTCAGGGCTTGGCAAGGGCAGGCAATCATGGCAGCAGATTCGATGAATATGAAGAGACATTACAGGAGTGGTTGGTTAATGCCTAAGATGCTTTCAGTAAGAGGTTTTACCCTCATAGAACTCATGATTGTAGTGGCCATTGTGGGTATCCTGGCAGCTATTGCTTTTCCCTCATATCAGGAGCAGGTGAGAAAGAGCCGACGCGCGGATGCTACCGGTGCCCTTTTGGGGTTTTCGGGCATCCTGGAGCGTCGTTATACGGTCAATGGTAACTACTGTGACGCTGGTGGAACCGGTGGTTCGAATACCTGCGGGGTGAGCGGAACGAATGATACAGGTTCGCCACCATCTACCGTCTATTCATCAACCAGTCCGGTAGATGGGGGGACGGCCGCTTATAATCTTACAATTAATGCAATGAATGCCGCTGGTACAACTTACACACTCTATGCAGTCCCCACCGGACCACAAACCGGTGATAAATGCGGTACGCTAACGCTAGCTCAGGATGGTACAAGAGGGATTACAGGCCAGAGTACAGGTATCACTGTGAATGATTGTTGGAAATAAGTAGGGTGGGTGTCGACTCAGTCAGCTTGCTGTAGCGCCTTTGGCAATGAAAAGGTGACGTTTTCCTCTCTACCACTCAGGGTTTGAACTGAACTGGCACCCCAGCTTTTGAGTTTTTCAATCACTTCTTCAACCAGCAGGTCGGGGGCGCTCGCCCCCGCTGTTAGTCCCACCCTGCTGATGCCAGTCAGCCAGTCTGGATTGATATCATCTGCCCGATCGATCAGATAGGCGGTTGTATCAGACTGCTTGGCCAGTTCCTTCAGGCGGTTTGAATTAGAGCTGTTGGGCGATCCGACCACCAGTACCAGATCACACTGTTTGGCCAATTCTTTAACGGCATCCTGACGATTCTGGGTGGCATAGCAGATGTCGTTCTGCTTGGGGCCTTGTATCACCGGGAAGCGTTCTTTTAGTGCGGCAATCACCTTGGCGGTGTCATCCATGGAGAGTGTGGTCTGGGTGACGAAGGCGAGTCTTTCAGGATCTTTTATTTGCAAGTCCGCCACATCGTCAGCTGTTACCACCAGATAGATCCCGCCTTTCTCGCTCTGGTTGTTGTACTGTCCCATGGTGCCTTCCACTTCTGGATGGCCGCGGTGGCCAATAAGGATCACCTCGTCCCCGTTCCTGCTGTGTCTTGCGACCTCCAGGTGGACCTTGGTCACCAACGGGCAGGTGGCGTCAAATACTTGCAGCTGGCGGCGTTCGGCTTCCTGGCGAACGGATTGCGCTACGCCGTGTGCGCTGAATATGACCGTGCTATTCGCAGGTATCTCGTTAAGTTGATCAACAAAAATGGCCCCTGCCTGTTTCAGGCTGTCGACGACATAGCGGTTGTGTACCACCTCATGTCGCACGTAGATCGGCGCACCGAAGATCTGCAAAGCGCGTTCAACGATCTCAATGGCGCGGTCGACACCGGCGCAAAAACCACGTGGATTGGCAAGGAGAATTTCCATGATCGTGTTGGATTGCCCTTAATCTGGGTTGCTAACGTCAATGATCTGTACGGTAAAGACGATGTCATTTCCGGCCAGTGGATGGTTGAAGTCAACCTTGACCTGCTCATCATCCAGTTCCATCACAATACCTGCCAACTCATCGCCGGCAGGGGTAGAGAAGCTGATCACCAGCTCTGGCTCCAGGTTCATCTCCTCTGGAAATGAGGAGCGGGGCATCTGATACGCCTTCTCCTCGTCCCGAGGGCCGAATGCATTGTCAGACTCCAGGATCAGTGACTGCTTTTCACCGGATTTAAGTCCGTACAGGGTCTTTTCCAGATTTTCGATCAGACTGCCGCTGCCCATAGTGAGGGTAATGGGATCGCCATCAAACGTCGAGGTAATAGTGGTACCGTCACAGAGCGCAATGGCGAAGTGCAGCGTAACGTCACTGCGATCAGTGATTTCTGTTATTGAGTCAGCCAAGGTCTTGATTCCGTCTTGTTGAGATGAGTAGTGCTGTCATTATTCAGTCCGTCAAACCTCTTTGTTCCAATAAACCTCTTGCCCGCCATCTTGCCTGGCCAGAACGCGGGAGACAACAAACAACAGGTCAGAGAGTCTGTTGAGGTATTTAAGTGCATTGTCGTTAACCTTTTCCTGATCTTGGTGGGCCAGTTGGGTCAGGCGGCGTTCTGCGCGGCGGCAAACGGCTCTTGCGTGGTGACAGCTGGCTGCCAGGAGGTTGCCTGCAGGCAGGATAAACTCCTGCAGCGGCGGCAAGGTTTTGTTGTGCTGATCCAGCTGCTGTTCAAGTATCTCAATGGATTCATTTGTCACCACTTGATAGCCAGGCACAGCCAGTTCACCGCCCAGATCAAACAGACGATGCTGTATTTGGGTGAGTTGTTGCGAGATCAACTCGGGTGGATTGTGGGTTATCAGTATCCCGATCAGGCAGTTCAGTTCATCAACGGTACCGATTGCTTCAATGCGGGCGCTGTCTTTGTCGACTCGACTGCCATCGCCCAGACCTGTGGTGCCCTTGTCGCCTGTACGGGTGTAAATCTTTGAGAGTCTGTAGCCCATGTGATTGAGTCTTCTGGCAGTAAAGGCGGGGATTATATCAAGAGTGCGCTCAGGCGTCTTTGCATCCGGTGGCATGTGGTGAGCTGTTTATGATGTGAAATTAAAAACTATTGCAATAATTTCAATTAAGACTATGATATTTTTAATCCAAAAGATTACAAAAGCTGGATAACTTCATGATTAAAAAGAAATACACAGAAAATAACATTCTCCCTCTCTATGAGGTCAAAGAGCTTACCATGGAGGAGGCGCTGCTTGCATTGGCAGCGGAGAAGGAGTTATTGCTGCAAAAGGCACATAACGCGGGGTATGGCTATATGGGTAATACCTGTATAGCGGCGGGTAACAGGGACTCTGTGGCGGCATAGTAAAGCGCGGGCTTAGGCTTGAAACTATTCCGAGTCTGTCAGGAGAGCAGTTCCTGAGTTACAAATAGATAACCCATCACACTGAACAGTACCGCGATACTTACATACTGGAGGATGATGCAGATGCCTGGCAGGCTGTTACAGGCTTTACTGAATCCACACAACTTGCAATTTTTCAATCTGAATACCCCATCAACTACTCTGGTATCTGTCTCTGTTGTTATCTGGCCAAAGACTCGCCACTGCACCAAATCCTCTCATACATCTTGATGAAACTGCCCTGTAGAGAATTCAATGCCTCTATAATAATTATTTATGGTTATTGTTCGGTATCTGGACACGACTAAGTTATCCACATGGCCTATCTTGACTAATTGCTAATGACACAGGCTTTAGGTGTCTATTTTCGAACCGGCAATGGGGTAGAATCCGCATAAGAGTGTCGGTGCGATTCACCCGGCGGCTGATAAAGTGTGTAGTAAGGAGTAAAAAATGCTGATTGAAGGGCCCATGAATATCACTATCTCAGATCCTGCAGATGGTCAGGGTAAGGTGCTGGTGATCTTGTTTACGCCGGAATTCCAGGCCTTGATGCTGGAGCAGCAGGCTGAGCAGTTTCAGGCCTATATGGATATGTTGGCACAGCATATCAATTCGCAGGATAAGGTTGATGACCGTAATCGTGCTGGTATGGCCATAATCTATCAGTTTACTGAGCAGCTTCTGCCACATATTGTGAGCGGTGATCTGGCACTGGAGGAGCGGATTGTCCTGCAGCTGCGCCAGGAGTCCCAGGCGGTTGCGCTGACCGACCTGCTCGCGAACTAGAACTGTCGATCCTCTCTATGAAAAATCCCTCTCCGCAAGTTGGTTTCGTCAGCCTTGGCTGCCCCAAGAATCTGGTCGATTCAGAACGCATACTGACCCAGTTACGGGCAGAGGGTTATGATATCGCCTACAGCTACGAAGGCGCTGATCTGGTGGTGGTCAATACCTGCGGTTTTATAGATGCAGCGGTTGAAGAGTCTCTGGAGACCATTGGCGAGGCGCTGAGTGAGAATGGCCGGGTGATCGTCACCGGCTGTCTTGGGGTTAAAGAGGATGAGGTCAGGTCAGTACACCCCGGGGTGCTGGCAGTAACCGGACCGCACGCCTATGAAGAGGTGATGGAGGCCGTACATGCCCATCTGCCGGCACCCCATGATCCCTATACCAGCCTGGCCCCCCCTCAGGGTGTGAAACTGACACCGCGCCATTACGCCTATCTGAAAATATCGGAGGGGTGCAATCACCGCTGTACCTTCTGCATTATTCCCAGCTTGCGGGGCGATCTGCTGAGTCGGCCGGTGGGTGAGGTGGTAAAGGAGGCGGAGAATCTGGTCAATGCAGGTGTCCGTGAGCTGCTTGTTGTTTCTCAGGACACCAGTGCCTATGGAGTGGATCTGAAATACCGCACCGATCTGTTGGGTGGGCGTCTGCTGAAGACTCGCCTCAAAGAGCTGTCGCAGGCGCTTGGTGAGCTTCCTGCCTGGATCAGGATGCACTATGTCTACCCCTATCCCAGCGTGGATGATCTGATCCCTCTGATGGCCGAGGGCACGATCCTGCCTTACCTGGATATGCCGCTCCAGCATGCCAATCGGCGTATTCTAAAGGCGATGCAGCGTCCGGCGGCCAGTGAAAAGGTGTTGCAGCGTATCAATCGCTGGCGCGAGAGCTGTCCTGATCTGACCCTGCGCAGCACCTTTATTGTCGGTTTTCCGGGTGAGACAGAAGATGACTTTCTGGAGTTGCTGGACTTCCTTGAAGAGGCGCAGCTGGATCGTGTCGGTTGCTTCGCCTACTCGCCTGTCGAGGGCGCAACTGCCAATGCGTTACCTGATCAAGTGCCCGAGACCCTCAAACAGGAGCGTCTGGCCCGGTTTATGGAGCTCCAGGAGGAGATCAGTAGAACAAGACTGACCCAAAAGATCGGCAAAAAGATGATTGTGCTGGTGGACGGTGTTACCGAGGAGGGCGTTATAGCCCGCAGCGGGGCTGATGCCCCAGAGATCGATGGCAATGTCCTGATAGCAGGTGGTTGGGACCTTGAGCCGGGGGATTTTATTGAGGTGGAGATCACCGGCTCAGACGCGCATGATCTGTACGCTGAGCCGGTGTTGTAAGCGGTTTAGGCGGTCTTTGCACCAAACGCCTGGAGAATTTTGCCCAGTGGACAAAAACCGGTAAAGGCTGACTGGAACAGATTAAAGCCGACAAACGCGGTGAACCAGTGCCAGTTGGTATTATGGAATATGGGGCTCTGCTCCCATCCAAGTGCCAGGCTTAAAAGGATGAAAAAGCCAGCAAAGGCGAGAATCATACGATCAACAGTCATGTTAACTCCCTCTAAAATCTTGAAATATTCAGGCTGGAAGAATGTCCGTCCTGTAATTTGGCAATGATATTAGCACGCTCTAATATAATGTCAATTAATCACTGGGGTGCAAAGGCGTGAATTCAACGAGCGAAAACCACATCCGGTTGATTCAGTCTCTACAGAATCCTGCGGTATGGCCAGAGGGTAGAGGGCCAGACCAGGTAATCGAAACTCACATCTCTACCGTGCTGCTGGTGGGCGATTATGCCTACAAGATCAAAAAGCCACTGAATCTTGGCTTCCTTGATTTCTCGACCCTGGAACGCCGTCACCACTTCTGTCTGGAGGAGGTGCGGCTGAATGGGCGCCTCGCCCCGGATATCTATATCGATGTCATCCCCATTGCTGGCACGCTGGAAGCCCCGCAGCCTTTTGGTAAGGGTGCGGCTATTGCCTATGCCGTTCGTATGCGGCGCTTTGATCAGGCCGGGCTGCTCTCTGAACACCCACAGCTCCTGACAGTAGAGCAGGTGGAGAGACTCGCTGAGCAGTTGGTGCTGTTTCATGGAGCTATTGAAGTTGCGGACCCAGGGACAGCATTTGGTAATCCTGATATCGTCGCCCTGCCGATGCGGGAGAATTTTGTACAGCTCCGCTCTCTGCTTGAAGATCAAACACTGCTGGAGAGTGTGCAGCAGATTGAGCAGTGGACCGAGGAGCAGGTAGTGCGCCTCGCTCCGCATCTGCAAGAGAGAAAAGCAGCCGGTTTTATTCGAGAGTGCCACGGTGACCTGCATCTGGGCAATATTGCCCTGGAAAACGGTAAGCCGCTGATATTTGACGGGATAGAGTTTAATCCCAATCTGCGCTGGATTGATGTCATCAGCGAGCTGGCTTTTCTGTTGATGGATCTGGATGAGAAGGGCCTGCAATCCAGCGCCCAGCGACTTCTGAATCGTTATCTGGAGCTGAGCGGGGATTATGCTGCACTGCCACTGCTGCGTTTTTATCAGGTCTATCGGGCGACGGTGCGGGCCAAGGTGACCGCTATCCGCCTGACTCAGGAGGGCCTGGAGCCGGTTGTGCACAGGCAGTTGCAAGAAGATCTGATCAACTATCTCGAACTGGCCACAGATTACACGCGTACAAAAGAGACCGGCCTTATGATTACCCACGGTCTTTCCGGTTCCGGTAAAAGCACCCATACTCAGGATTGTCTTGAAGCGTTGCCGGCTATAAGGGTGCGATCGGATATTGAGCGCCGCCGTCTGGCGGGTCTAGCTCCCTCGCAGTCGAGCGGTTCAGATACCGGAAGTGGAATTTATCAAGCCGAGTTTTCCATAAAGACCTATCAGCGTCTGCAGGAGCTTTCAGCGTTAATTGTCCGGGCCGGATGGGTCGCGATTGTGGATGCAACCTTTCTGCGTCGAACAGACCGAGAAAGCTTCAGGCTATTGGCTGATGAGATGAACGTACCCTTCGTGATACTCGTTTTCGAGGTGCCTGAAAAGGTACTGCGTAAGCGTGTATTGCGGCGACAAGAGCAGGGTCAGGATCCCTCTGAAGCTACTCTTGAAGTACTGGAGAAACAACTCAAAACGTTGCAACCGCTATCCATTGAGGAGAGACAGTTCGCTCTGTTGGTTGAGAGTGACCACTTACCTATTGAGCAAATTGTAGGGCACATACAGGGGGAGGCTTCGCCGGCTGAAGCCTAGAGCAGCTCTGTATCTTCGTGTGCGTAGGCTGGCGCACAGCAACAGAGTATGACCAGGTCCTCTGTTCCCGTATTGGTAATAGCGTGAGGTGTATCTGGTGGAATCAGTACCGTGTCACCTTGTGCAACCGGGAATCGCGCGTGATCCAGTTGCATTTCACCTTGGCCCCGGGTGATGTGATAAAGCTCTTCTGATCTTATGTGCCGGTGCAAGTGAGTGGTTACTCCGGGTGGCACTGTTGCCTCTGCAAGGCTCTGGTTCTTTACTGCTTGATGTTCCGGGTGCATCAGTTCGCGAATCAAAGACCCATCTTTTGTTTGATAACGCTTGATATCCCGGCTGCTGGTTTTCACTGTTTGGGTACCATTTGTGCGGCCTCTGCAATCACATCCGGTGTGGCACCGGCACGATGGGCGTTTTCACTGATATGACGGCGCCAGGAACGGGCACGCGGCTGGCCCTGGAAGATACCGAGAATGTGGCGGCTGATCCGGTTTACCGGGGCCCCCTTGGCGTGTTGTTCCTCGGCGAAGGGCATCAGCTGTTCAATAATCTGATGGCGGCTGGGTATGGGGTGATCATCGCCAAATAGAAGTCGATCAGCCTCAGCCAGTATCCATGGATTCTGATACGCCTCGCGACCAATCATCACACCATCAACATGCGCCAACTGTTCCTGGGCTTGTGCCAGTGTGGTAATACCTCCATTAAGGATGATCTCAAGCCGAGGGAAATCACGCTTGATCTGGTGTACCACGTCATAGCGTAGCGGTGGTATCTCGCGGTTCTCTCTTGGACTCAGACCGCTCAGCCAGGCCTTGCGGGCATGAATAATGAAAGTGCTACAGCCAGCGCCACTGACAGTGGTGACGAAGTTTGTCAGCGCCTCGTAGCTGTCCAGATCATCAATGCCGATTCTGTGCTTTACCGTAACCGGCAGTGAGGTGGCATCCAGCATGGCCGCCACACCATCGGCTACAACCTGCGGTGTGGCCATCAGGCAGGCCCCAAACATACCCGACTGCACCCGGTCAGATGGGCAGCCGACATTCAGATTGATCTCGTCATAACCCCACTGTTCAGCAAGTCTTGCACAGGCGGCCAGTTCGGCTGGATCACTGCCACCCAGCTGCAACGCCACCGGATGCTCTGTCGGGTCGAAATCCAGATGACGTGCTTGATCGCCATGCAACAGCGCGCCCGTCGTGACCATCTCGGTATAGAGCAGTGTGTGCTTGGAGATAAGGCGCAGAAAATACCGACAGTAGCGGTCGGTCCAATCCAGCATCGGGGCAATAGAGAGTTTACGATTGAGCATTAGTTCATGTTGCATTTAAAGGTTAATACAGTGATTTTCTGAGGTCGTCTGCTTCAGCGAGTCTACTGATTAAGATTCAGAAAACAGACCGGTAAAAAAGTAAACTCGAAAAACGCAGTATAAAGCATGTCGGATATCGATCAACATCATAGTATGTTGAGGAATGTCGGATAGACAGCCCCTCTCTAGTAATATATAGCGATGATTAATGTGCCCGCTATATTTATCGGGCAGGCGTGGGACAATTATTGATTGTTGAGTAACTAATGATCATGATGTCTTGTCACTAATGGGTAGGGTTCTGTTGGTTCCTTCCTGGTATCAAATAATCATTTGGGTTTTAAAATGGGCATGTTTAAACAAAAACAAAGACTGATCATTTTTTTAAGTACACTGTTGATAGCGGGTTTTTTGCTGACGAGTTTGGCCAGTTACTTTATCTCTGTTGCTTCGTTACGCGATCATGTTGTTAACAATGAATTGCCACTTACCAGTGATAACATTTACACGGAAATTCAACGCGATCTGTTGAAGCCGATTTTCATCTCTTCACTTATGGCTTCTGACACTTTTTTACGCGACTGGGTGATTAGTGGTGAGCAGGATCAGACACAAGTGACACGCTATCTTAAAGAGATGAAAGAAAAGTACAACGCCTTTACGGCTTTTTTTGTGTCGGAGAAAAGCCGTAATTATTATCATGCTGATGGTTTGCTGAAGCAGGTAAAACCCGCAGAGCAACGCGATGCTTGGTATTTTCGAGTGAGTAAGCTGGACAGTGACTACGAAATCAATGTTGATATTGATATGGCACATAATGATGCCATGACTGTATTCGTGAATTACCGTGTCTATGATTATGACGGAAAATTTATTGGCGTTACCGGGGTTGGGTTGGCAGTTGATGCCGTTAAAAATCTGATTACCCATTATCAAGAAACGTATAACAGGGATATCATTTTTATCGATAAAGCGGGTGCAATAAGACTTAATAGTACCGTAACAAAAGATAAGGAAACTTTTCAGGAAGAGCTTGAACGTGCTGTAGGATCGGGTGCACTATTTCGAGAGATCACTGCTGCAGATGTTAGGTCATTCGAGTATAAATTAGCGGGTCAAACAGCCCTTCTTAACACCCGTTATATCAAGGAGTTTGATTGGTATTTACTGGTCGTGCAGGGTGAGGTGGAAGGTGCCGACAATCTATTTAATACGTTAATGATTAACTTGGCTGCCTGTGCATTGATTACACTTGTGGTGTTGTCAATTACTAATTACACCATCTCTTCGTATCAGAAAGATATTGAACGGATGGCAACAACCGACAAGTTGACTGGTCTGTATAATAGGCAGGCACTGGATATCCTCTTCAAGCAATTAGTCCTTGATCAGAGGAGAAATCCGACCGGCATGTCTGTGCTGCTGTTCGATGTTGACCACTTCAAGCGGGTGAATGATCAGCATGGTCATCTGGCGGGTGATGCCGTACTGGAGCAGATTGCTCGTCTGACAACTTCACGTTTGAGAGAAACCGATATTATCTGTCGCTGGGGTGGTGAGGAGTTTCTGGTGCTATTAAAGGATTGCGATATTACTGTTGCCCGTAATATGGCAGAAGAGTTGCGGCTTAGTGTTCTGAATAATCCAGCCGATTATATGCAGGAAAAAATCAATATTACGATCAGTGTTGGTGTTGCTGAGTATCGTTCTGAGGATGCTAGAGATCAATTGATTGCCAGGGTAGATAAGGCCCTCTTTAAAGCCAAGAGGGGCGGGCGGAATCAGGTTGCAATAGAGAGTTGAGATGCACCATGCGACTGCCGGTCAAGTGCTTTAAATAGCTGTCATCAGATTTTTTTGGAGTTATCCTGATCATGTGATTTTAATAAAAAACCGGACGGTAGATGGGCTCTACTGTCCGGTTAGGGGTTGAGTCGTGATTATTGCCAAACTCGTTAGAATAGTTCTATCAAGTATTAGTCTTTTTTGTCTTTGTTCTCTTCACTATCGCTTTTGATGGACTCAAGGCAATCTTTCATGAAATCGGCCATTTCGGCGGCAGGTACATTGTCTTCCTTGGCATAAGCGTTGCAGCGCTCTTCGTCAGTTTGGCCTTGGGTATCAGCAGCAGATGCACTGGTGGCAACGATAGCAAACAGTAAAACCAACAGGCTAAAAAACGATATCTTCTTCATACACAACTTTCCTCAGCGTGCAAATAAACAGGTCCTTTTTTCTGGTCGATGGGTATCTGCCAGGTAGGGATTGAATGCGTGCCGGTGATTAGGGTATTTACTCAGCAGCGGCGTATTTATAGGGGATAGTGTTGTTCAATGCGAGAGAATGTTTATTGTCGACACGATCAATAAAACAGATCGTCAGGTGCAGGACATTTGGAATGTATGGGGCGGGTGGTTACACTGCCCCTAGCCGAGTTGTGCTGAAGAAAAGTTGGCTTAAAAGACAGGGTAATTCAACATATGCTTTTATGCCGTATAAAATCACCGGGCCTATAAATAGTCCCGGTGATTAAGAGCAGTCAGGCAATCCGTGTCTGAATTACCAGCCTCTGTCTGTCCTTTCGACAAAGGGGGTTTCCTGCTTGCCGGTGTAAATCTGGCGAGGCCGCCAGATCTTGCCACCCCCCTGGCTGTGCTGTTCATACCAGTGGGCGATCCAGCCGGGCAGGCGGCCTATTGCAAAGATGACAGTGAACATGCTTGTCGGGATGCCAATAGCCCGTAAGATGATGCCGCTATAGAAATCCACATTGGGATAAAGTTTGCGCTCAATGAAATAACTGTCACTGAGAGCGATCTCTTCCAGCCTTTTGGCAATCGCCAGCAAGGGATCATTGATGCCCAGTTTCTTGAGCAGTTTTTCACTCACATCACGCAAGATTATGGCGCGTGGGTCGAAGTTTCTGTAGACGCGATGCCCAAAGCCCATCAGCTTCACCGAGCTCTCCTTGTCTTTTGCCAGGGCCACATACGCCTCTGGCGTCATGTTGCCATGGTGAATCTCCTCAAGCATGTCAATAACTGCCATGTTGGCACCACCATGCAGTGGTCCCCAAAGCGCGCTAACACCGGCCGCGCAAGAGGCAAACAGGTTTGCACCGCTGGAGCCAACCATCCGCACCGTGGAGGTACTGCAGTTCTGTTCGTGGTCTGCATGCAGGATGAGGACCAGATTGAGGGCGGTAAGTACTTCCTCTTCTATGACGTACTGCTTATAAGGTTCAGAGAACATCATGTGCAGAAAGTTGGACACATAGGGCAGCGACGGATCGGGATAGTTAGAGGGCAGGCCGAGAGAACGTCTGTAGGCATAAGCCGCCAGGGTTCGCACCTTGCTAATCAGTCGGGCTGCTGCCCGTGCGAATTGGGTTTCATCTTCCAGTTCCAGAAACTCGGGGTGGAAGCAGGAGAGTGTCGAGATCATGGCAGAGAGCACGGCCATTGGAGGTGCTGAGCGAGGGAACCCGGCAAAGTGATGCTTCATGTCCTCATCTAGGTTGGCATTTTTTGTCAGGCTGGCACTGAACTGTGCGTACTGATCTTTGTTGGGAAGTTCTCCAAAGATCAGGGCCAGAGCCACCTCAACAAAGTTCGGGTTATCCTGAAACTGCTCAAGTGGAATCCCACGATAGCGGAGAATCCCCAGGTCGCCATCTATAAAGGTGATGTCGCTCTGACAGCTACCGGTGTTGCCAAGTCCCGGATCATAGGCAATCAGGCCGCTCTGGCTTCGCAAGTTGCGGATATCTATGGCGTTATCGCCCTCTGTGCCAAAGATTATGGGCAGATCATACTCTTTGCCCTGGTAGGTCAGTTTTGCACTTTCAGACATGGGTGACTCCCTTTGGTGTCAATGTATTTGGCTGGATAGGGCCCATACGGCAGGGTGGGCCGGATGCTGCTAATGGTGAGGCTGTACGAAGCTCTCAGAAAGCACTTTTTTAACAAATATTTTTGCTCGAACCGACAAATATGTTTTGTTTTCTATTTATAGTTGATTGGTATAAATCTGTCGCCGATTTTTTAACCCTATATCTACCAGTACAGGAGAACAGAGAAGTGAGTAGAAGGCTGCGAAATGAGTTTGTCGATGAACTTGATGAACTGGATTATCGGTTGCAGTATCGGAACTATAATGAGCGTAAAGGGAATCGGCAGGAAGCGTTAGATAGCCCTCGTGGCCGGGGTAGGAATCGCCCCAGGAGAGAGCGCAAGGAAAATGAGGCGTATTGATTCTTGCCTATCTGTTTCAGCACCCCTTTAAGGCTTTTTCTGAGCGAGGTATCTCTCTTCAGTAACGACTAGCGCTAATAGCTGTCTCATGTGGGTACTGCGGTATCCACGAATGCTTTATTAATTTACTGAGAGAGTACATCTCATGTTGTCCTCTACTACAACGGCACGCTCACTCCTTGTTGGCCTGGGCATCGAGTTGCGCCGTATCAATCATCTGACAATCCTGTCACGCGATCCCATTATCGTTGAGGTAAATGGAGCTGGCTATGCCGTGCTGTTTCGATTTGGTGTGGTGGTGCTGTTTGATGTGTCAGCCGCATCGGAGCGGGTCTTTATTGAGCAGTTGCGCCCCTATATAACTGAACCCTTTGCGTCACCAATCGTTGAGTGTCTGGATATAGAGATAGTGCCTGATTCTGTCGAAAAGATGGATGGTGGAAAATTAATACTTCCAGTGGCGGGTGTGCCGGTTTTGCAGCTGGTTGCGGATATCCTGGGAAAAAGCCTGGTGCTGGATCACTATGAACAACAGGCATCTGGCGCCTTTGATCGGATTGAGCCGTTGGCAAAAAGAATGCAGGTTGGTGGGCGTCTACCGCGGCAGGCACATGACCTTTTGTGCCATATTGGTGAAGTACTGCAGATTCAGCATCGTATGGTGGCGCGGGCCCAGGTCGGCGAAAAGCCGGACGTGCTGTGGGAGCACCCCGAGTTTGAGCGTCTTTGGAGCAGGCTTGAAAACGAGTACGAGATTGGCGAACGCCAGATAGCGCTGGAGCGAAAACTTGATCTGATCAGTGGCACCGCAGAAACCCTCTTGGGTTTGATGCAGGACAGGCGTACCCTGCGTGTTGAATGGTATATTGTTATCCTTATCGTGATAGAGATAGTGCTGACGCTCTATGAACTCTTTTTCAGGCACGCCTAATGACTACTGAAACCCAAGTAACGGGTTTATCAATCCGCCATGCCCGGCCTGAAGATCTGGAGACGCTGGTAGAACTTGAAGAGCGCTGTTTTGATGTTGATCGTATCTCTTCGCGACAGTTCCGCTATCTGCTGAAAAAAGGTAATTCAGCCATTCTGATTGCCGAAAAGAATGGCGTTGTCCTGGGCGATGTTGTTCTGCTGTTCTCCCGCGCCACCTCTGTCGCTCGTCTCTATTCTATTGCGGTTAGTCCGGATGCCCGGGGAAAGGGGATAGGGCTCAGCTTGATGAAGGAGGCTGAGACAGAAGCCTGGTCGCATCATCGTGCCTATCTGCGACTTGAGGTGCGCAAGGATAACCACTCTGCAATTCGATTGTATGAGTCACTTGGTTATCGTCGCCTGGGCGAGTTTGTCGATTACTATGAAGATCACATGGATGCCTGGCGACTGGAGAAGTCGCTGGCCCCTGATCTCCATCCTGACCTGACCCCTGTACCCTATTATGAGCAGAGCCTGGAGTTTACCTGCGGTGCCGCTTCATTGATGATGGCGATGAAGGCGCTAAAGCCGGAAACGCAATTTTCCCGCCGCCTTGAGCTGCGTCTGTGGCGTGAGGCCACGACGATTTTCATGACATCAGGACATGGTGGTTGTGGCCCTTTTGGTCTGGCCCTTGCTGCTGTGAATAGAGGTTTTGGCGTGGATGTCTACATCACCGGGGAGGGTACCCACCTGGGAGATTCAGTGCGCAGTGAGCACAAGAAAGAGGTGATGCGACTGGTTCAGGAAGATATGTATGAACAGTTACAGTCTTTTGGTGTGCCGATAAACCCTTCAGGTGTGACCGCTAAAGAGATCGATGACTGCCTCAGCCGCAAAGGTATTCCTCTGGTGCTGATCAGTTCCTGGCAGATCTACAAGGCCCGGGTACCACACTGGGTAGTGGTAACCGGTGTGGATGACAGCTTTATCTATGTAAATGATCCCTTTGTCGATCGCGATGAGGGGGAGACATTAATTGATTCGATACATATGCCTATCTTGAAAGAGAAGTTTGAGACAATGGCGCGTTATGGACGAGTAGGATTACAGGCGATGGTGGTGCTTTATCATGACTGAACATCTGTTATTGGTGGAAAAGGCGAGTCACTGGAAGGGGCGGGTGGATAGTTATCCTGTAGTGACAGCGGCTGAATATCTGAAGGACCCTGTGTGGCAACAGAAGCGCGGATTACGCATTGTTAATCTCTGCCGGTCTCAGAAATACCTGGGTGAAGGGTACTACTGTTCATTGCTGGCTGAGGCGCGTGGCCACAAGGTTATCCCTTCTGTTCGAACGCTTCGCGACTTGAGCCGGAAGTCACTCTACTCACTTGAAACAGAGGATCTGGATAAACAGGTCCAGCGAATTCTCGGACGGAGACACAAGGGTGTCGAGACGACTTCCTTCAGTGTAACCATGATGTTTGGAAATTCCCCGTTAAAGGATTTTCAGCCATTGGCGCGGGAGCTGTTTGAACTGTTTCGTGCACCACTCATGCGAGTGCTCTTCGAGAAGAAGGCCGATTGGCGCATTACCGGTATCAAGGCGTTGGGTGTTCAGGATCTCTCTGATGACCAGCAGGATGAGCTGGATGATGCGCTGAATGGTTATCTGAGTAAACGCTGGCAGGCACCACGACAGAAACGCATGGGCCGATACGATCTGGCTATTTTGCAAAACCCGCAGGAAGCGATGCCACCGTCTGATCAAAAGGCGTTGAAAAAATTTGTCCGCGCCGCGAAAAAATATGGCCTGGACGCCGAGCTTATCTCCCCCAAAGACTACGGTCGTCTGAGTGAATTTGATGCGCTCTTCATAAGAGAGACCACGGCTATTGATCACCACACTTACCGGTTTGCCCGTAAGGCGGCATCAGAAGGGCTGGTCGTTATTGATGACCCCGATTCAATCCTGCGCTGTACCAATAAGATCTACCTGGAAGAGCTGCTGAAATTGCATCGTGTCTCGACACCTGAGACGGTGATTGTTCGCTCCGGTGGGTTGGATGAGTTGGAAGAGAAGATTGCTTACCCCATTGTCCTCAAGGTGCCGGATGGATCCTTCTCCCTGGGGGTATACAAGGTGGAGAACCGGCAGCAGCTGGAGCAGGTATCAAGAAAGATGTTCAAGGATTCTGATCTGTTGTTGGGGCAGGCCTACACCTATACCCCATTTGATTGGCGAGTGGGAATTATTAACCGCAAACCACTCTATGTCTGCCAGTACTTCATGTCCAAGGATCATTGGCAGATCTATGACCATAGCAGTGTGGATAAAGAGGGTGATTTCCGTACCTTTGCCGTAGCCGATGCGCCAAAAAAAGTGGTGGATACTGCACTCAAGGCAGCGAATCTGATCGGCAACGGCCTGTATGGTGTGGATCTGAAAGAGACGGAGAACGGCATTGTGGTTATTGAGGTAAATGATAATCCCAGTATCGACTCGGGTGTCGAAGATCAGGTTCTGGGTGATGCACTCTATGAGCAGATCATGGAAGAGTTTCTGGTTCGTATCGAGGCAGGAAAGACACCTGCCAGCAATCAGCGTTCCTGAGTGCAATAGAACGTCACTGAATATTGTTCTCTTATCCCCGCCACTGATGGTGTCTCTTGAATATCAGTGGCAGGGATGATTTAGAAGTAGCAAATACCTTCCCCTCTACCCGCCTTAATAAAAGTATCTCGATCGTCTGCTACTCGCCTGTGTCTGGTTTAGCGTTGTTTTACTGGCCGCCACATAACATCTATTTTTCTGTAGTCTTTGCCTAAGTCTGTTTATTGTTGCTATTCTCAGCTCTACTGAACCAGTGGCTGTGCATAGAGATCAGATCTAAATGCTTACAAAGGCAACTATTAAACAGCGGAAAGAGCAACCCTTGGCTATAGGGAAAAGTGCCCCATGGTGTGAGGTTGTTGCGATGGCTAAAAAGATGGCGCCACTGCAGATGCCGGTTCTGATTACGGGAGAAAGTGGTGTTGGAAAGGAGGTGGTTGCTCAGATTCTGCACTACTGGAGTGAGCGTGATCGCGCCGATATTATTCCATTGAATTGCGGTTTGCTGCAGGACCAACTGCTTGAAAGTGAACTGTTTGGCCACAAGAAAGGAGCGTTCACGGGAGCAATAGAGGAGCACGATGGCCTGTTTCATGCCGCCAGTGAAGGTACGCTGTTCCTTGATGAGATTGGTGAGTTATCCGCTACATGTCAGGCCAAATTACTGCGCGTCTTGGAAACGGGTGAGTATCGCCCGCTTGGTAGTACTCAGATCAAGCGGACCAATGCACGCATTATTGCTGCCACCCACCGGGATCTGGAGAAGATGATTTCCCAGGGCCGGTTTAGACAGGATCTCTATTATCGATTGAATGTTTTGACTATCAATATCCCACCACTCAATCAACGCAGAGACGATATCCCATTATTGGTTGATCACTTCCTCGGTCAGCCCTTGGGTGACGTGGCACCGCCAACACTCACAGAAGACGCCATGCAGCAGTTGAAGGCGCATCACTGGCCCGGCAATGTGCGAGAGTTGAAGAATATTGTCGAACGGCTTCGTGTGCACTGTGATGGGGAGATCAGGCGGGAGAGCATTGATGCAATGCTCACAAGGCACTCCTCCGATCAAGCGACCACAGACCAGCTGGCAACATTTCATTCTGTTGGCACACTGTCCACTCTTGAGCAGGCCTATGTCCAATGGGTGATCAATCAGTGCGGTGGGAATATCAGTCGGGCAGCTCGGATGCTGGGTGTTTCCAGAACAACCATCTATAAACTGCAAACGCCGCATAACGATTAAGTGAATTATACTGCATTAAACGATATGTTCATTATATGAACACTCTGGACATATCAGGTTAATTCCCCAGCAATAACTTTTATATCATGGGGTTATTCTGCTTTTTCTAAACAAAGTCTACTAAAAGTGTTCGTATATTGAACATATTAGTTATTACTCTCCTCTCTTCGCGAAATTTAATGCGTTTAAAATAACATCATAAAAATTAAGTAATTAGAATGCACAGGGATGCTTTGAGGTGATTTTGGCCTAATAAATGCAATATATTTCACATTGTCTGTTTCGCAAATGAACTAATAAGTGTTATCGCTGGGAGCGACGGAGCCCTATGACCCTGCAGCAGAGTTATGTCGAAAGTGCCATGAACGCGGGTGATGAGATATTGACCCCAGCCCTTAGTCAGGGGTTAGGCGCTTTTGTTGCCATAGTGGATGAAAAAGAGTCAGTCACTTATTCACAGCTCAACGTGCGTGCCAATCGGTTTGGTAATGCCTTGCGTGACCAAGGGGTCAGGCCTGAAGAGCGGGTGCTGTTTTTGCTCGAAGACTCAGCAGATCTGGTAGCGGCCTACCTGGGTGTTATGCGTATTGGTGCAGTGGCAATCGCCTTTAACCGGATGGCCGTTGAAAGAGATCTGCTGTTTGTTATCAATGAGAGTCGAGCCAGGGTACTGTTTATTGAGGCCGAATTTTTAGCAACGTTCCAGCAGTTGCAGGAAAAAATCAGACACCCATTCAGCCTGGTGATCAGGAACGGTAGTGCAGAAGGGCAGCAAACGATTACAGACCTCTTAAGTAAAAGCCGACCCGAACTCGTATCAACACCCATGTCACCGGATGACATGGCTTTCTGGATCTATACCTCAGGTACCACCGGTAAACCGAAGGCTGCAGTTCATCTGCATCATGATGTCATTGTCAGTGATCTCCATTTGCGAGAGAACCTCAAGGTACAGCCGGGAGAGAAGATTCTCTGCACCTCCAAGCTGTTTTTTGCTTACCCGCTGGCACATGGTTTTTTTGCTGGCCTGCGTTGCGGTGCGACCCTGATTCTGTTTGATGGCTGGCCGACACCTGAGCGGACAGGCCAGCTTGTTGAAAAATATCGTCCTGATCTTTTCTTCAGTGTACCCACGTTTTATCGGAAATTGCTGAATGAAGGGATTGCTGATCATCCCTGGTTTAGGAATATCCGCTGCTGCATATCGGCAGGTGAGCAACTCCCAGAGCCTTTGTATGGGGAGTGGAAGAGGATTACAGGTAACACCATTTACCAAGGTATCGGAACAACTGAGACCTTGATTCTGTTTATTGTTAACACCCCTGAAGCGAATAAGCCCAGTGCGACAGGGCGCGTTGTGCCGTGGGCAGAAGTGCGACTCACCACGCAGGAGGGTGAGCCTATTACAACGGCTAATACCCCCGGTGTGGCTTGGCTACGCATGCCATCGGTTTGTGACCGCTATTGGAATAGACAGGATATGACTCGCCATGCATTTAACGGGGTCTGGTATCGCACGGGTGATATTTTTAGTTTTGATAACGAGGGTTGGTGGTATCACCAGGGGCGTTCAGATCATATGCTGAAAATATCCGGGCAGTGGGTCAGTCCAGCCGAGATTGAGGGTTGTGCGTTATCCCTCCCTGAGGTTGGTGAGGCGGCGGTTGTCGAAGTGTCCAATAAAGCAGGCCAGACTGAAATTGTTCTGTTTCTTGAGGCCAAACATGCAGAGATCGACCACGCTATCCTGACTCAACGTGTAGAACAGGAATTGAAAAAACAGCTGGCACATTTCAAATGCCCCAAGGCTGTTCGGATTATTGATGAAGTTCCAAAGACTGCTACAGGAAAAATTCAAAAGTACAAATTACAACAAATGCTGGAAGAGACAATGCCTGCTGCTTGATTGATCGGATCAAAGTGTGCAGGAAATATAAACGAGGAGGAGAAAAATGAAAAAGTACATCAGAACAGGTATTCAGCTAATCCTATCCGCAAGTGTGCTATTCGGGCTGTCAGTGCAGGCGGCAGAAGTTGAACTCAAGGTGCATCACTTTTTACCGGCACCAGCAACAGCCCATGCCAAATTCATTCAGCCTTGGGCAGAAAAGGTGATGAAAGAATCGAATGGAAGAATCGATATCAAGATCTATCCTGCCATGCAATTGGGTGGTAAGCCACCTCAGCTATTTGATCAAGTGAGGGATGGGGTTGCGGATATTGTCTGGACAGTGCCAGGCTACACGCGTGGACGATTCCCCCTCACCGAAGTATTCGAATTGCCCTTTGTTGCCGGCACTGCAGAGGCAACCAGTCAGGCGGCATGGGAGTTTTATGAAAAGTATATGCGGGAAGAGTACAAAGACGTACATCCGATCCTGATACATACCCACGCACCGGGACAGTTTCATATGCGGGACAAGCCAATCAATACCTTGGCTGATCTGAAAAATACAAAAGTCAGAGCACCTACCCGTACCATTAATGAGGCCCTAAAACTGATCGGGGCAACGCCAGTCGGTATGCCTGTACCCGCAGTACCGCAGGCGCTATCAAAGGGTGTAGTGGATGGCGCCATGTTGCCGTATGAGGTCACTTTGCCACTGAAAGTTCATGAGCTGGTGAAGTTTCATACGGAAATTGGTGGTGACCGGGGTATTTATACCGCCATGTTCCTGTTTGCCATGAACAAGAAAAAATACGAGAGTCTACCTGCTGATCTGAAAAAGGTGATTGATGATAACTCTGGACTCGCACTGGCTAAACAGATTGGTAAAGTGTGGGACGAGGCAGATATCCCAGGGCGTGAGGCAGCTAAAAAAAGAGGGAACCAGTTTAATACGATCGAGGGAGCAGAGCTTGAGCGCTGGAAGGTGGCAACTCAGCCAGTGGTAGATGAATGGATCAAGACAGCAAATGATCAAGGACTGAATGGGCAGCAGATGTATGACGATGCCAGAATGCTGGTAGAGAAGTACAGTCACTAATAGATATGGATTGCATGTTAAATATATGACAATCATGGATAGCAATACTCAGCCCGGCCCAGTGGGTCGGGCAGTTCACTCATTAAGTCGACTCTTTGCATTGGCGGGTGGAGTGACCTTGCTGGGAATGGCTTTGATGACCGTGGTAAGCGTAATCGGGCGCTATCTCTTTAGTCTGCCGGTACCGGGCGATTTTGAGCTGGTTGAAGTGGCTTGTGCCATTACGGTTTTTGCCTTCCTTCCCTATTGTCAGCTACATAATGGAAATGTCGTAGTGGATTTTTTCACAATGAATGTGGGCACCAAGACCCGCAACCGGATGGATAGTGTGGGCAGTTTTGTATTCGGTATGATCTCAGCACTGCTTACGTGGCGTCTTGCTCTGGGGGGGTATGACATGTACCAATACGAAGAGCAGACCATGATTTTGGGCATGTCGCGATGGTGGGGTTTTATCCCGATAGTCGCTTCACTCGCCCTGCTAACAGTAGTCTGTTTTTATACCGCAAGTCGTCAATGGAGCAATAGATCGATATGAGTGGTATTGCGATTGGCGCGTTGATGTTTGGTGTACTGTTATTACTGATTGCATTACGACTCTCGATTGGTGTCGCCATGCTGCTGGTAGGAATGGTGGGCTACGTTTTGTTATCAGGTTGGTCGCCGCTCATTAACTACCTGAAGACAGCTGCCTATTGGCGATTCAGTACCTATGACCTGTCAGTGGTTCCACTGTTCCTGCTGATGGGGCAGTTTGCCAGCAAGGCGGGATTAAGTCGTGCCCTGTTTCACACGGCCAGTGTATGGATGGGGCATCGTCGAGGTGGAATAGCCATGGCAGCGATAGGCGGATGCGCAGGTTTTGGTGCCATCTGCGGCTCTTCGCTGGCGACTGCCGCAACCATTGGGCAAGTCGCACTACCTGAACTAAAACGGCATGGCTACTCCGGCTGTTTGGCCACGGGTGCCCTGGCAGCAGGTGGTACGCTGGGTATATTGATTCCCCCCTCAGTCATACTGGTCATCTATGCCATTCTTACCGAAGGCAATATTGCCACCATGTTCCAGGCTGCTTTCATACCGGGGTTTCTGGCTGCCTTTGGTTATCTGATCGCCATTGCCATTTATGTACGATTAAAGCCTGACTCGGGCCCGGCTGGCCCGGCAACAAGTATGCAGGAGAAGATCAGCAGCCTCGGTGATATCTGGGCCGTCGTCATAATCTTTCTGGTGGTGATTGGCGGTATTTATGCGGGTGTGTTTACCCCGACTGAAGGTGCGGCCGTCGGGGCTGTGGCGACGGGCCTGCTGGCGATAACCCATGGTGAATTACGCTGGGCAGGTCTAAAAGAGTGCCTGCTGGGTACGGCAAGTGCAACGGCGATGATCTTCCTGATTGTATTTGGCGCGGATCTTTTCAACGCCTTCCTGGCGCTCACCCAGATGCCGGCAGAAGCCGCACGCTTGATTGGTGACAGTAACCTGTCGCCTTACCTGGTGCTGGTGGTTATGCTAGTGCTCTATCTAATATTTGGCTGTGTAATGGATTCACTGTCCATGATATTGCTGACCGTGCCGATCTTCTGGCCAATTCTGATGGGCCTGGATTTTGCCATGGACCCGGAAGAGCTTAAGGTTTGGTTCGGGATCATTGCATTGATTGTGGTAGAAGTAGGCTTGATCACGCCTCCAGTTGGCATGAATGTTTTTATCATCAATAAAATGGCAGAAGATGTCTCCATGATGGAGAGCTTCAAAGGGGTTATGCCGTTTCTGATTTCAGACATTGTGCGGGTGGTTATTCTAATACTGTTCCCATCGATCACATTGCTTTTGCCGCGGTTGTTTAATTGAACTAGCATCACTTTAAGGGACAGTCGTTGACTGATCTATTGAAGGGGTATGAAATAAATGGCTAGATAAGGCATGGAACATAAAAATCATTCACTATTTTGTTTTCTGGCTTTTTTCCATTGCGTCTGCTGTTTAATGCTAAGCGAAAGGGCTTCGAGGTAAGGTACTACACCATTTTGGCGTATGATATCTCTGCCAGTTTTTGAGTGCGCAAAGCCAAGAAATTTCTTTAACTCGGTGGCATTTTTACTTTGCTTGTCGATGACTAGATAGAGTGGCCGATACAAAAGGTAATTGCCTGATTTAATGTTGTCAAAGTTTGGGTCTTTGCCATCCAGTTTGAGGATTTTTAGATTGCGTTTTCGTGCGCTGCTGATGCCTGTCATGCCAATTGTGTTAATGTTATTTTCAATGGCCTCTTCAAGTGGGCCGGAAGATTTGTAAACATTGTTTTGTGGAAAATCCATATCCGGATCGTTGAATATCAGCTGCCTGATCGTAAGGCCAACACCTGATATTTTGCCGCTACGTACGGCAAGCGCTAGTGGCATATCCTGTCCATTCAGCTGCTCCCAGTTTTTAATCTCACCCCGATAGAGCTCCCGTAGTTGCTCCATGCTAATGGATTCAATCGGATTGTCTTTGTTGACGATGGCTACCAGGGCATCCCAGGCGACAGGATTAAAAGTGATCTGTGAATCAGGTGCTTCACCTTTGACCCGGTAACGGCAAGAGCCACCCATGTCAGCTTTATGCTCAGTAGTGGACTTGATTCCTTTGGTTGCGCCGCCACCTTCCAGTACGATATCAACGCCGGTGCTTTTTTTATAAGCAATAACCAGTTCCTGCATGAAGGCCTTTTTCGTTATTCCACAACCTACCCAGGTTAAGGTGAGCGCGTTGGATAAAGTTGGCAGAAAGCACAGAATCGTGATTAACCCTATGCGTTGACAGGTATTATTCATAAACGTAAGGCTCTATTGCTGTTTATAGAAGTAAGATCATTTGCAGGTATTATATTGTTCCTGCTTATACTGTTTAGCATTCAAGCAAAATATGCAGAGGCATGCTATAGGGAAAAGTAGTTTAGAGTATTGAGGTTTTCCGTGGGGTGTGTCACATAACGGGCTGAAGTATCAATTGAAATCAAATGCAAAAATACATAGCCGAATATGAACGTTTGTGTTTGCGGTGTGTAATGGAGGGCAATATTAATGCATCGCTCAAATTAAAAATAACCCGAGCACGCTGGCCTTAGAATGACTGCGTGGATTTATCTTAAATCAACTCCATCGCCAGCTTCTTCATAAGTAATACCATCTCGGATATGGTATATGCGTTTAAATGTTGGAATGATCTTTTCATCATGGGTAACGACAATGATGGCGGTTTCAAATTTACGTGCCATGTCATTGAGTATCTTTATCACTGCCAGTGCCCGTTCACTATCCAGTGGTGCGGTTGGTTCATCAGCCAGAATGACCGGTGGATGATTAACCAGTCCTCTGGCAATAGCTACTCGTTGCTGTTCACCTCCGGATAGTTGCGATGGCATGGCTCTGGCGCGGTGCAGCACATCCAACGCCTGCAATAGATCCAGTGCCTGCTTGCGTGCTTCAGTATTGGGTTTACCTGCCAGCATTGGCAGTAATGCAACATTGTCGGTTACATCAAGAAACGGGATCAGGTACGGTGCCTGAAAAACAAAACCAATCTTGTCGCGCCGCAGGGCGCGTAAATCACGCACTTTCCAGCCATTATCGTAGATTACTTCATCGCCGAGAATCATGCGTCCTGCTGTTGGTTCGATGACCGCACCGAGACATTTCAGCAAGGTGGATTTGCCAGACCCAGATGGTCCGATAAGGCCGACTACCTCGCCAGGGGCCACTTGCATGTCAACACCTTTCAGTGCGTCGACAGCAGTATCGCCTTTGCCGTAGCGTTTCGTGAGTCCCTCTATGCGGATACCTTTATTCTGCATCTTAGCCACCTATTGCCTCGGCTGGATCCACCTTTAATGCGGCGCGAATTGCAATGATGCTGGCCAGTACGCAGATGACGACAACGGCTATAAAACCAATGATGGAATCAAGTGGCTGTAGCAATACATACTTGGGAAATACCGGTGCCCATAGTGTGGCGGTGATTTTTCCCACTACGAAACCGATCACGCCGAGGGCGATCGCTTGTTGCATGATCAGACCGGCAATGGTGCGATTTCGTGTGCCAATCAACTTTAGCACGGCAATCTCTCGAATCTTTCCCAGCGTGAGGGTGTAGATAATAAAGGCCACAATGGCTGCACTGACAATCGCCAGGATCGCCAGAAACATACCGATCTGTTTTGCTGATGTTGCAATTAACTTACCGACAAGGATCTCTTCCATCTGGCTACGGGTATAGACGGTAAGCCGCTTCCAGCGTTGAATTGTCTCCGCTATTGTTTGCACATTATGTTCCGGTTTAACCTGCACCAAAACAGCATTGACATAAGCGTTGGTACTCTGTGAGTCGATGACAGCATCCAATAATCCTGGCACACCAGGGCGATTGAAGTTGGGGTTCTCTCCGGTGCGTCGGCGTTGTTGCCAGATTGCATCATTGTCTTTGAGAAACTGTGCTTCCTGGGCATCTCTCAGGGGGATGAATACCATAGGGTCGCCGCTGGATGAGACCATCCGCCGGGTTATCCCAACAACTTTATAACTGTTACGGCGAATCTGGATGTCATCACCGATTTTGAATCCACTGGCGTTATCGGCAACAGCCTCGTAGTGGCCCCGGGTTATCTGTCTGCCCGCAATCAGTTGAGGAGGCCAGCCGGGCAAGCCAAACTCTCCAGCGGTTATTCCAGTTACCATTGCGCGAACGTCCCGCTCGCCTTGGCGTACCTGCATCGTGAGGTAAGTGACATTAGCCACGCGCGCCACACCGGGTATGCTACGGATACTGCGCCACACATCGTCATAGATGCTGGAAGATTCCGCGTACGGCCCCAGGGTATCCTTCTGCACAACCCAGATGTCAGCGCTGCTGTTGTCCAGCAGAACCTTTGCATCATCGACCATGCCGCGATACACCCCGGCCATAGTGAGTGTGACACCAATTAGCAGGCCAAGCCCGAAACCGGTAAATACAAACTTCCCCAAGGCGTGTTGGATATCACGTCCTGCGAGACTGATCATGTCTTCAACCCAAGTAAACGGTCAACGGCGGTTATGCGACTTCTCTTAGTCAGTGTTTTGGCGCTATACACCACTATTTGATCACCTGGATCGATGCCTTCCTGTATCTGGACATAGCCATCCAGACTCGCAACACCTAAGGTAACGGGGGTGAATTTTAGATCACCATCGACGACCTTCCAGACGCCCAGGTGACCGTCAATGCGTTTAATGGCGGCATTTGGAATGGTTGGTGACGATGGCAGTGCGGGTAAGTTTACTGTTACTTCGGCCAACTCTCCCAATGAGGGCAGCGGTTTTGGTATTTGTGTAAAAGTGATTTTTGCCAACGTCTCTTCGGTGACCTGATCCGCTATGGGTTCGATACGTAATACCTCTCCCTCATAGGGTTGGTCGGCATGAGAGCGCAGAATAATCTGTGCTGGGAGCCCCGCCTTCAATCCATAGGTGTGAGTCTGGTTAAATCGTACATTGACCCAGAAGGTACCAGTATCAATCAGCTCTACCACTGTCTGACCGGCAACTACTGTGGTGCCAGGATCCGCACTGCGCAGAGCCACCAGGCCATCAGCAGGAGCGACAAGTCTGAGATTGTCTCGCTGAGCAAGCATGGCATCACGTTCAGCCGCTAGCCTGACAATCTCCTCACGGGACACGCTTAACTGCGCTTCTGCTATCGCAAGTTCATGCTTTTTCGTGGTCACCAGCTCTTCGCTGGTTGTATGGGCCGTCAACAATTTCTGGTAGCGAATCGCCTGGGATTGGGCATAGGCTTGCCGCGCCTGTGCTTCACGTAACTGCGCCTGTGCACGTTTGAGGGCCGCATCCTGTGCGGCAATTTTTGCATCCAGATCAACCGGGTCCATTTCGCCAAGCAGTGCTCCTGCCTTGACCAGGTCACCGACTTGTACACCCACGTGCATCAGGCGTCCTGGAATGGTGGGGCCGATCTTGTAACGGTATCGGGTTTCTATCGTGCCAATCCCGAAGAGTGCCGGTGACAGGGGGCGATTTTCCACTGTTTTAATGGTGACCTGAACAGGCGCGAGTGGACCTGAGCGCAATGCCACATAGATAAACAGGATCAGAAGTGGCACTACCACCGCCAGCAGTGCCAGGGTGCGCCCTTTTATCGGTAGCAGCTTCACAATTTACGCTCGATGCCACGACGATAGATGGCAAACACCCGCGGTGCATTACGTTTGACCTGTTTTACCTCGCCTGCCAGGAGTGATTGCATTACCAGTCCCTGTATGGTGCCTATAAACAGGCTGACTGCGGCCTCGGTATCGAGTTGAGAATCCAACTCCCCCTCTGCCTTGCCTGCCTCGATAAATTTACGAATCCGCGCTCCATAGCGACTGATCAGCGTCTGTACCATCTTTTTGGGTACAGTCTCCCCTGGATGTTGCAGCTCACCAAACAGCATACGGGGCACACCTGGATGTTCAGAAACAAAAGCCACGTGTGCCAGGAATATGGCCTCCAATGCCGCAATTGGGGAATCAATCGACTGCACCGCCTTGTCAATACGGGACAGAAGACGCTTGGCAACCCACTCCATAACCGCACTGAGGATGGCGTCCTTATTTGTAAAGTGCCTGAACAAGGCGCCCTGGGACAATCCCATACGTTTGGCAATAGCTGCCGTGGTGATCTCATTCGGGTTTTGTTCTGCCGCTAGTTCGATCACCGTTTCAACCGTAATGGCCCGGCGCTCTTCTGCTGGAAGATGCTTGACGTGAAGTACCATAGTCGCCCCATAAGATAGTAATTAATTACTCACTTTATACCTTTTAATCTTATTGTCAATCGGGTTTGTTATTATCGCTATCAAATAGGGATGGATTAGGCTGCAAACGAGCCAGGGGACAGTCGTCAGATTATTCGACTGTCCCCGGATTGATTATCGTTAGGGGTTTACTATAAACAGTGGACGTTAGTCACCCTGCCGGCCAAACCCTGGGATATTCACATCATGCTCATCATATAAGCCCTGTTTTGCGCTCTGGTGGCAGCTGTCACAGTTACTGAAAGATTTTACTTTGGGGTTGTCCTGCACCATCCTTTTGGGGATGTCGCTGTGCTCATGAAGAAAATAGCGCATCTCAGTTATACGTAATGGTAAGGGTCGATCGCCCTGTGCAGCCATGATCTTATTGGGCAGCCCGTAGTTGGATCGTCCGGCGGCTTTATTCAGTAAGAAGTTACGTATTGTATTGAGGTCATCCTCAGCAAGTTCGGCATTCTCTCCAAAATGATTATCCAGATTACTAATGATTGTTTCCCATGAAGTAGCAGGTAACAGGCCAGGTTGATAGGGAAAATGACAACTGCCGCACTCCTTGGTATAGAGCTGGCTGTCTAACGGATCAATGCCCTGTTTGGCCTGCTTGAGCCAGGAGAACATTGAGCGATCCCCGTTATCATCACTACTGAGTGCCGCGCCTGTCAGGGTGAGTAACGCGACAGTTACTAAAGATACCATAGCCCAGTTGGCTTTTTTCATGTTGATTGCCTCTTATAAAAATCTAACTATTTTGCTGCTGAATAAACAGAATCAGGTGACCTTTCTCTTGCGGTGTGCACTCCCGACCAAATGTCCATTTGCAGTTTCTTTTGAACCATTTCTCGATCTTTTTTTCATCAGCCAGCCGACTGGGTGTAACGGAAGGGTTCATTGGTTCGATGTGCTTTCCCGTGCGCAGGTGCTTTCCAGGCAAGCTAAGATTGCTTCCGTGGCAGTCTGTGCAACTTCTCTTTGAGCCGTCTTCCTGAGTCGGGTTCGGACGGTTCCAGAGTTGCTTGCCAGCCGCTGCGTCAAATGCCTCTGCTCCTTGTTTGCGGTAGCTATCTAATGCCGCATCAGATGCAGGAGAGGCATGTGCTGTTACTGCTAACAGGAGCAGTGGTATCAGTATCAGCTTTTTCATTTGTACACCTGTGATGGAACTATTAGTCAGCTTGTTGTTTGCGACCAGTGAACATGGCGCGAATCAAATTTTCTCCATGTTGGAAGCTTGCTGCAAAAACACCTGCGAGATGAAACAGAATCAGCAGTAGTGTGAAATTGGCAAAGAATTCATGCAGCTCTTCAGCAGCCTTTCCTATATGTATGGGTAGGGTGCTCATGAAACCTGCGAGTGGACCGGCAGACTGCTCGACGCCATAGGTGGCGAGTCCTGTTAAGCTGGTCAAGCTCAAGGCCAGCAAGAGGGCAAAAACCATTGCACCACCAGCCGGGTTGTGTCCGACATAACGTTTGGCACGGAAGGCGATGACCTGTTTTATATAATCCAATACGGTTGTTGGTGGCGCAGCAAAATCACTGAACCGGGCATGTTTTGTACCGACGAAACCCCAGATCAGGCGAAACAGGATCAGACCGATTATCGTGTAGCCCGCATAGCTGTGCAGGGCAATGAAATCATCTTCGGTGATGTAGGCGATAAAAAAACAGCTGGCGAGTGACCAGTGGAACACTCTTACGGGTAAATCCCAGACCTTGATTTCGTTGTGTAATGTCGATGTGTGCATGATGCGTCTCCAAGTTGACAGGGGCGAGCATAACAAGCGAATCTGAAACCAAGCTTAAAATGAAGTTCCGGTCGTGCTTTTAGCGACGCCAGAAAGATGGGCTTAATACAACCAGCAGCGTGAAGATTTCAAGGCGACCCAGCAGCATGGCCAATGCGAGAATCCATTTGGCTGAATCTGAGACCGCTTGAAAATTTGCTGCAACCTCGCCAAGCCCGGGACCCAGGTTGTTCATGCTGGTAGCCACAGCGCTGAAGGCTGTTACCTGATCCATACCCTGTCCCATTAGGAAAAGCATGAAAAAGACAAATGTGGCGACGTAGACACTGAAGAAACCACGAACTGAATCGGCAACGCGTGTGTCAAGAGTCTTGTTTTGCAGTTGCAGTGATTTGATCATGTTGGGATGGACCAGGCGCTGAATCTCGAGTTGTGCCCCTTTGCCCATGATAATAAAGCGAATAACTTTCATTCCTCCTGCCGTTGAGCCCGCACAGCCACCGACAAAGCTGATCAGGATCAGCAGTAAAGGCAGCATTGTTGGCCAGACTGAGAAGTCATCTATGCCAAAGCCTGTGCTGGTAACCACGGAGGCAACGGTAAATGAGCCATACCGCAACGCTTCCAGGAGGGTCTCTTTAGTGCCTTCAATATAGAGTACGCCGCTGGTCAGGAGTATTACTGCAAGTACGAATATCAGAAATACCCGCACCTCAAGTGCCTGCCAGTACTGTTTAAGAGAGAGTCGCTTCAAAGCCAGGTAGTGGACGCCAAAATTGATACCACCGAGGAGCATGAAAATGGAGGCCACTGCTTCAATAAAGACACTGTCGAAGTACCCAAGACTGGCATCGTGGGTAGAGAATCCACCGGTAGAGACTGTCGCAAGACTGTGTGCGATTGCATCAAATGGACTCATTCCGCCTGCCCAGTAAAGCAGGGCGCAGGTAACGGTCAGTGTCAGATAGAGTTTCCACAGTGCCTGCGCAGTATGTGCGATGCGGGGTGTCAGCTTTTCATCCTTCATTGGACCGGGTGTCTCGGCCTTGAACATCTGCATGCCACCGATTCCCAGCATGGGTAGCAAGGCAATTGCTGAGACGACAACACCGATACCCCCAAGCCACTGCATCTCCTGACGGAAAAACAAAATAGACTTTGGCAGCTCATCAAGGCCGGTGATGACGGTTGCCCCGGTTGTTGTAAATGCCGATACCGACTCAAATATGGAGTCGGCCAGACTCAACCCGAGGCCGAAGATAAAGGGGAAGCTGCCGATTACACTGGTCACAAGCCACAGAATAACAACGATAATGAAGCCGTCCCGTGTACGCAGCTGGGTTTTATGTTTGGCGCTCATGAGCCAGACGGTTAAACCAGCAATCAGGCTGAATAGTATGAGTAGTGAAAAATGCAGCGTTTCGCCATCATGATAAATTAAAGCGATGATGGCAGGCGGAAGTAAGCTTGCACTGAAGAGGAGCATCCATATCCCAAGAATGCGTG
>VMRY01000032.1 GCA_007713595.1 Sedimenticola thiotaurini | reverse complement strand
GGGAATATTCACCAGCCTGGTACTTGGCATATATTGGCTGATGCTATCAAGTGCGAAATCGCGACGCTCTGCATAACAGCGGGCGATCTGCTTTAAATGACGGGGGAAACGGCTACCGGAGAGGAAATCAGCGGCAGCGGCTTGTAGTTGACCGCGTCCCGCCATGGTTGTTACATACTTGCGGTAGCAGAGCTGCTCACTGTATCTGCCAGCTGCAACCCAGCCCAGTCGCAGATCGGAATCGAGGCTTTTCGAGAGTGAGGAACAGAGTAGCACCCGCCCCTCGTGATCCCATGATCGTATGCTCCGAGGCCGGCTTTTTTCATAACTGATATCGCCAAATACATCATCTTCAATAATCGGAATGTCGTAGGGCTGGGTGATATCAAGCAGTCGTCTTGAGGCCGCTTCAGGCATCACATGCCCTTGTGGATTATTGAATACCGGATTCACCAGGACAGCCTTAATCGGCCAGTGCAACAGTGTCTGCTGAAGCAGATCCAGATTCATACCCTGCAGCGGATCGGTAGGTATCTCGATTATCTGCATACCCAGCACCTCCAGGCATTGCAGCGTGCCATAAAAACTCGGTGCCTCCACTGCCACAATCTCCCCCGGTTTTACCACGGTTTGCAGGGCCAGGCTCAGTGCCTCCTGACAGCCATTAGTTATGATGATCTCTTCCGGATCAACAGTGGCGGAAGAGCGAGCCATAAGCCGACTGATCTGCTGCCTCAAACCCGCATGGCCGGGTGGTACTTCATACTGGGTCAGCTTGACCTCTTCCCTTCTGGCGATCCGCTGTTGGCGGTTGTAGATCTGCCGGAATTTCTGTAATGCCGGGAACTCCCCGCTGGGATGCGCACTGCCAAAAGGGGCAAGAATTTTCGATGCAGCTGAACGGACAACTGAAAGCGCCAGCTGATCCCTCCGTGGTGTGGATGGCATTAAATGTTCAACAGTTGATGATCGCTCATCCAATGAAACAGGCGACAGCACATAAAAACCGGCACGATCCCTGGACGCGACCAGCCCCTGCTCACACAAAGCCTCATAGGCCTGTATTACGGTGTTCCGGCTAACCGCCTGTTGCGCGGCAAACTCGCGTATCGAGGGGAGTGCCTCTCCAGGTCGCAATGACCCCGAATAGATCTGTGTTTGTATCTGCTCGATAAGCTTTTGGTAGAGATGCACAACAGCAGGCTCATTGGTGGTTAATAAGAGTTGAATTCACCGTTTTAGGATAGGTACAAAATCAATAATTAGCAATTTGAGTGGAAAAGATATTAATCTGTACCCTATTTTATTAGGCTTATCTGCACCTACTCTGCAGGGCATCCCCACTTTATATTCATTGCTGAATCGTAAGGAATCGAATAATGCCGTCACCACAACTGCTGAGATGGATACCCCTTTTATTTGTGTTGCTCTGGAGTACCGGATTTATCGGGGCCAAGTATGCCCTACCCTATGCCGAGCCCTTTACTGTTCTGGCCCTGCGAATGTATATCACCCTTGCAGTATTTCTTCTGCTGATAAAATTCTATAGTCCGAAATGGCCCACTCGCACTGGTGTACTGCACTCTATGGTGGTTGGGTCATTGGTTCACAGCGCTTATCTTGGCGGGGTATTTGCGGCCATTAATGCGGGTATGGCCGCCGGACTAGCCTCTTTGCTGGTTGGGCTGCAGCCCATCCTGACAGCCTTGATTGCCTGGGGCTGGATGGGTGACAGGATCAGTAAAAAGCAGTTACTGGGACTTTTTCTGGGCATTCTCGGCGTAGCGGCCGTCCTGATTCTGGGTAAAAGTGGCAACAACGCGTTGGAAGTTACTACGGTATCACTGTTATTTGCACTGATGGCACTGCTGGGTATCACGCTAGGGACGCTCTATCAAAAACGCTACTGCAGTAAAATTGATCTGTTACCCGGTACTTTTTATCAATATCTGACGAATGCCTTGATTATGACGGCGCTCTCGTTGAGCTTCGAAACCGGTGAAGTACAATGGGAGCCTCAATTCATTGCCGCCCTGCTCTGGCTGGTGTTCGGGCTTTCTCTCAGCGCTATTTTATTACTGATGCTGATGATACGCGAAGGTGAGTCAACGAAAGTAGCCGCCTATTTTTATCTTACGCCACCTGTTACCGCTGTACTGGCGTGGCTACTGTTTGATGAGCAGTTAACCATCTGGAGTATGGCCGGGATCGGCCTGACGACTTATGGTGTTTATCTGGTCATACGCAACACACCGGCCAGTATCAAGCCCACAGTTCCTGCAAAATGAAAAAAGCCATGGTTCGAACCATGGCTTGATGCTCATGTGTGGTTTGGTATTTAACTCACGGATAGATATCGGGTACGAATGTTTGATCTGACATAGGTGGTCGCACATAGCCTGCGCTGTCTTTTCGTTTGGGTAATACAATCGGCTTGGGAGTCAGATCCTCATATGGGATCATGCTGATGAGATGGGCCATGCAATTAAGTCGCGCATGCTTCTTGATATCCGACTTGACCACATACCAGGGGGCTTGCTTGATATCCGTATGAGCAAACATCATATCCTTTGCCTTTGAATACTCGACCCAGCGTGAGCGGGACTCCAGATCCATCGGGCTCAGTTTCCAGCGCTTGTGCGGTTCTTCCAGTCGACTCTGGAACCGTTTCTCCTGCTCCTCGTCAGAGACCGAGAACCAGTACTTGATGACCATTATTCCTGAGCGCACCAACATGCGTTCAAACTCGGGGCAGGAACGCAGGAATTCACTGTACTCTTCGTTATCACAGAAACCCATCACCCGCTCAACACCGGCACGGTTGTACCAGCTGCGATCAAACAGCACCATTTCTCCTGCTGCAGGCAGATGAGCAACATAGCGCTGGAAGTACCACTGGGTTGATTCCCGTTCGGTGGGTGCAGGTAGTGCAACCACTCTACAAATGCGTGGATTGAGATGTTGGGTGATCCGTTTGATCACACCGCCTTTCCCGGCTGCATCACGGCCTTCAAAGATCACTACGACGCGCAACTTCTCTTGTGCTATCCAGGCCTGTAATTTGACCAGCTCCAGTTGCAGGCGAAACAGCTCTTTCTCGTAGACAGAATTTTTAATCTTTTTAATCGGTGCATCGACCACTTCCCCTAATGGTTCTTCGACATAAGGGAACTCAATCTTTTTTCTTCCACTCCCCTTCTTCTTTGCCACTATAGCCCCCTGATTGGATAGTCTTCTTAAACTTCAATACTGCAACTTTATCGCTTTATGAAACAGTAGACGCTGCGGTTTCTTTGCGCTATGTCAAGTGAACCGTGCTTGGTAAAAAGAAGATACGGTTTTCAATCAATAACACGGCCACGCAGTGCCTTGATTTTCCCTTTGCGTTCTTTACTATCAAGTCGTTTTAACTGGGAGCTTTTACTGGGTTTGGTCGCTCTTCGGGGTTTTTGAACGGTGTTGGCCTGCAGAATGAGTTGCTTTAGACGCTGCAGCGCTTCTTCCTTGTTTTTCTCCTGGCTGCGAAATTGCTGCGCCTTGATAATCACAACACCATCCTGAGTGATGCGCTGATCTTTATAACTCAGCAAGCGCTCTTTATAGTTTTCAGGCAGTGATGAGCGTTTGATATCGAAGCGCAGATGTATTGCCGTTGAGACTTTATTAACATTCTGTCCACCTGCACCTTGTGCACGTATGGCACTGAACTCCAATTCTCGTTCAGGAATAACAATATTCCGGGTCAGTTGTAGCATCGATAATCACCTTAGCCATAGAGGTAGGATACGGCAGCTACTGCTGCTACTACCCCGACAATATCGGCTGTCAAACCAGCGGCAAGCGCATGGCGAATACGACGTATCTGCACAGAGCCAAAATAGACAGCCAATACATAGAAAGTGGTCTCTGTTGACCCCTGCAGTGTTGATACCAGATAGCCGATATAACTATCCGGCCCGATTGCCGGATCATTGATAATGGAGGCCATCACACCATAGGCACCCGAACCCGATAGCGGGCGCAGCAGCGCCATAGGCAGCGCCTCTGCAGGTATTCCAATCAGCGTGGTGACCTGACCGAGATAACCGACCACCCAGTCCAGTGCGCCACTGGCGCGAAACATGCCGACCGCCACCAGTATAGCCACAAGATAGGGAATGATCTTAAGTGCAACCTGAAAACCCTCTTTCGCACCCTCTACAAAGCTCTCATAGATTGGAACTTTGCGACTGACACCGAACAGCAGAAAGCCCAGCATCAGTCCTGGCAATATCCAGGGCGAGATGATCTGTCCATAAAATACCGTCAACGGTATCAATAATAAAAAACCCGCCAGTGCCAGCAGAGAGATCCAGGCAGGATAGCCCTCTGATTCGGCATCGGTTAACTCAACATCATCAGATTTAGCCACTGGGTCTGCCTGATCAGGATCAGCCGAGTCTGTCATCACTGGAAAGAAACGGCGATAGCTTTTTACAGCTATTACGGCAGCAACTGTTGAGCAGAGTGTGGCAAATAGCGTGGTGGGTAAAATACCCGCCGGATCCATCGATCCTGCTGATGCCCTAAGGGCGATCACACCCGTCGGCAGTAGCGTAATACTTGAGGTATTGATAGCCAGAAACAGCACCATTGAGTCAGTTGCACAGCCCTTCACAGGATTGAGCTTGTTCAGCTCCTGCATGGCCTTTATCCCGAAAGGCGTTGCTGCATTGCCCAGGCCCAGCATGTTGGCTGACATATTCAGGATCATGGCCCCCATGGCCGGATGATCTGCGGGTACATCAGGGAAAAGCCGAATCATCAAGGGTCTGATAAGTTTGGCTAGAATCTTTAATAAACCCCCTTGTTCTGCAATTTTCATCAAACCAAGAAAGAGTGCCATAACGCCAACCAAACCAAGCGCCAGCTCTACTGCACCCGTTGCCGAATCAATCATTGCGCTTGATAGGGCGTCCATAGGCGATATATCACCACCTGTGGTATGGAACTGATGCCAGGCTGCAGTTATAAATGCTGTGAGCACCAATACAAAAAAAACAACATTCATCTGGGCAATTTCCTTACAGCGTATCTGACACAGATTACAGAACGCGCATAACCGTTGTGTCGTTCACTATCGATTTCAGAAAGGAATGCAGTCACTTTAAAATAGCAGTCCATGAATAATCGTCCTTAACAGAATAGCAACCACGGCACCATAGAGTGCGGGACGGAGTACAGCAGCCACACGGGGGCCCGCCGATATTAGAATCGCAATACCCACAATATCAAAAGGACTGATTAAAAATCCAGCCAGTCGGTTAAGCTGGGAGAGTGTAAACAGGTCATTTTGTACGAACTCCATTGTGACACCCATCATCGCTGTTCCGCCGGCTATAAACTTGGTCACAATGGGTAACAGTGATGCAGCAGGCAGGTCGAACAGTGAAAAAACCGGTGCCAAGAGCGGCTCAAGAAAATCAACTACGCCTGCAGTTCGCAGAATATTTACCAGTAGCAGTGCAAGTATCAACATGGGAACGGCACCCACGGCGATCTCTATCGCCTCTCTCCCCGCCCGGTTGATCACTGTTAGCAGACTTAGTGTGTCATCGGCAACCAGGTGTTCCGGTTTAGGTTCAGGGAGTCGTTCGCTATCATCCAATCTCCGGGCAAACAGATAGTAGGTAACAGAGGCACCCATTACGCCACACACGGCAGAAATAATAATGGTGGCAAGGCCATTCAGACCGACGGCTGACATGGGGAACACCACATTGGCCTGGGCACAGGAGAGAACCATCGCAAGAGAAGCGGCTATATGACGTTTGGAGGTACCCCCTCGATCCATGATGGCAAGTGTGGCTACGGGTGCCGCAAAGCTGACGAAGAGGATCTGGAGCAAGGCGAAGATTCCCAGATCAGGAAGACCAAGTGGATGTAGTAACGGAGAGAGTCTGGCTGTAACCCAGTCCAATACGCCTTTTGCTTCCAGCAGGCGCATGAAGGTCAGCATCACAACCATTACAGGTAGAAACACAAAAAAGGCAAGCTCAACACCTGCCTTCCCGGAACGGAGAATTAACTCTGCAAACTCGCTCATCTGATCCCAATACTTTTCGATGACAGGGCGAGTTACAAACCAACTGAAGGCAGGCTACTCAGATACTGTCTGATTCTGAGGTGCAACTATACCGTAGATGGGTGGAAGCCGGTAGCGAGTGGGATTTGGGGGAAACTCTTTGCCACCGACTTCCAAAAAACAGGAATCAGGAAGCCTTTAATTTAGTCACATTGTCGTTATCAATCAGGATCTCAGTCAGCGCCTCTGGCCTCCCCTTGCATGCCTGAATGACAAACTCTTTATTGTGTGCGAGCACCAGACCAAACTCTTCTGCGGCCTTCTCATCTATCTGAGGAATCACTTTTTCCAGCAACAGCGTAAACTGCTCACCCAGTTCAAGGAGTTTATCGTGGGCATCAGCCTCTTTCTTATTGTCAAACATGCTGTTGTCTCTATCACATTTCCACATTGATATTACTGCCATAACACCCTCTCCTGGCATGGTTCAGTTTAGCGATGATCTACTCAATCGGGATCAAGCCGCTTGTTCAGTGAGATGGATTATACGTAGAACCAATATAGAACGTCAAGCATTTATAAAATCATTCAATCCGATCATTTTATTTCATTTGCAACGATATTATTGGAGAATAGCCGGAATACCGTAGCAAACTACTCGGAAGATGATATGCGATTTACCGGAACAGATACTTACGTAGCAACCGATGACCTGATGCTGGCCGTCAACGCGGCCATACAGCTCGAAAGGCCTCTACTGATCAAGGGGGAACCGGGAACTGGCAAGACGATGCTGGCAGAAGAAGTTGCCAAATCCCTCGGCCATCCACTTTTCCAGTGGCATATCAAATCGACCACCAAGGCTCAGCATGGGCTCTATGAATACGATGCAGTGTCCCGATTGCGTGACTCTCAACTGGGTGATGACCGTGTACACGATATCAACAATTATATCGTCCGGGGCAAGCTGTGGGATGCCTTTGACAATCAGGGCCACTCTGTTGTCCTGATTGATGAAGTTGACAAGGCTGACATCGAGTTCCCCAATGACCTGTTGCGGGAACTGGACCGCATGGAGTTTTATGTCTACGAGACACAGGAGCTGGTTAAGGCAAAACACCGGCCGTTGATCATCATTACCAGTAACAATGAGAAAGAGCTGCCGGATGCCTTTTTGCGCCGCTGCTTCTTCCACTATATTCGTTTTCCCGATAAAGAGACCATGGAACAGATTGTCCAGGTTCACTACCCTGATCTGAAAAAAGATCTGCTCAAGAGTGCACTGGAAGCCTTCTTTGAACTGCGCGAAGTGCCGGGATTGAAAAAGAAACCCTCTACCTCCGAACTGCTCGATTGGCTGAAACTGCTCATGGCAGAAGATATACCTGCCGAGGCACTGCACAGTGAGGATCAGCGTCAGGCAATACCACCACTGCACGGCGCCCTGTTAAAGAATGAACAGGATATTCACCTCTTTGAACGGCTGGCGTTCATGCATCGCAGAACCCGGACCTGATTGACTGATGCTGGTTGACTATTTTTATCACCTGAAAGACGCTGGCCTACCGGTCACGATTCGGGAGTTTCTAGACCTTTTGGCTGCCCTGAAGGCACAGGTGATTTTTTCCAGTGTGGATGACTTCTATCACCTCTCACGTACCTGCCTGATAAAAGATGAGCGATTATTCGACAGATTTGATCAGGCCTTCGGTAGTTATTTCAAAGGCATCGTTGCTGAAGGTGATAATATATCGGCAGAAATCCCAGAAGAGTGGTTGCGTAAACAGTTGGAAAAACATCTTAGTGAGGAGGAAAAGAAAAAGCTCGATGCCATGGGCTGGCAAAAACTCATGGAGACTTTGAAGCAGCGTCTGGAAGAGCAAAAAGAGCGTCATCAGGGTGGCAGTAAATGGATCGGCACGGGTGGCACCTCACCCTTTGGTGCCTATGGCTATAATCCTGAAGGTATCCGTATTGGTCAGGATCGTTCCCGAAACCGCAAGGCGGTGAAAGTCTGGGATAAGCGCGAGTTCCGCAATCTGGATGATTCAGTAGAGCTTGGCACACGTAACATCAAGGTCGCGCTGAAACGACTGCGCCGGTTTGCCCGCAGTGGCGCACCTGAAGAGCTGGATCTGGAGGCGACCATCCGCTCTACTGCCCATCACGGTGGGCTGCTTGATATCAAGATGGTTCCGGAAAGACACAATAAAGCCAAAGTGTTGCTGTTTCTGGATGTAGGTGGATCAATGGATGATCATGTTCAGATCTGTGAAGAGCTCTTTTCAGCAGCCCACTCGGAATTCAAACACCTCGAGCATTTCTATTTCCACAACTGTGTCTATGAGTGGGTATGGAGAGATAATCGCAGTCGTCGATCGGAACCCCTTCCAACCTGGGATGTTATTCATACCTATGGCTCAGATTACCAGTTGATTTTTGTTGGTGATGCCACCATGAGCCCTTATGAAATCACCTACTCTGGTGGCTCGGTTGAGCACTGGAATCAGGAAACAGGCATGGTCTGGCTGGGACGACTACTTGAGAAATATCCAAATGCAATCTGGATCAATCCACAACCTGAAAGCCATTGGCCACATATTCACTCAGTGCAACTGATCCGGGATATATTGATGAACCGCATGTTCCCTTTGACACTGGAGGGATTGGAAAAAGGCATGAAGCTGCTCAGTCAGTAATACTGATGTACCCTTCATAGAACTGTAAGCAAATAGCGTTAAAATGGAAAGATAAAGACCACTTTCTATTATCGGCGAAGCTGGCTGGAATCGACTATGCTTACGGTATTCCCCAGAAAAACAGAGATCGAAAAGTCATTGATAGGATAACAGGGATAAAACTTTTCTTGCCTTTACCCAATCAATGTCGTTCACCCATCGATCCAGAGAGTAATTTATTTGTGGCTGGATCATGCCAGCCCGCTCAGGATAAACATGTTAAAAGAGACAGTAATTCATAAAGTAGTAAATAGTACCATCCGTCCCGCCTCTGACATGGCGGTGCTTTCCCGCCGAGAGATCGAACAACTGCGTGATGTGAGTGGCACTGGCCTGCACACGCTGTTCCGCAAATGTGCACTGGCTGTACTCAGCTCTGGATCACAGATCGATAACTGTGAAGAGTTGATGTACATGTACCCGGATTTTGATATTCAGGTCAGAGAACGACATCAAGGCATAGTTCTGGAAGTAAAAAATGCCCCTGCCAATGCCTTTGTGGATGATCAGCTTATTGAGGGTATACGCTATCATCTGTTCTCTGTACTACGCGATATTCTCTATCTGCGTGACACCACTAGCAATCACAAGAATCTCTCTCCCAATCTGCAAATAAGTCATGAGATCTTCTATCGTTTGCGTCATGCGGGGGCATTTTATCCGGGCGTTAAACCGAACACGGTCGTCTGCTGGGGTGGTCATTCCATACCCGTTGAAGAGTATGACTATACAAAAGAGATCGGCTACTACCTGGGATTGCGCGGCATAGATATCTGTACGGGTTGTGGCGCGGGTGCGATGAAAGGCCCGATGAAAGGTGCGGCCATCGCACATGCCAAGCAACGGCATAAAGACGGCAGACATATTGGACTAACAGAGCCTGGCATTATAGCGGCAGAAGCACCCAATGCCATTGTCAATGAACTGATTGTCATGCCGGATATTGAAAAACGTCTTGAGGCTTTCATTCGGCTCGGTCATGTCCTGATTATATTTCCAGGCGGTGTGGGTACGATGGAGGAGTTGCTGTTTGTTCTGGGTGTATTATCACACCCAGAAAACAAGGACATTGAGCTACCCATTTTTCTAACCGGTCCAGCCTCCTCAGGTGCCTACTTTGATTCGGTTATACGATTTATCGAGATGACTCTGGGCAGCACATCGCTGAACCTGGTACGCAAGGTAATTGGTGATCCTGGGCTGGTAGCAAAGCTGGTCAATGATGCATTAATGCATGTCACACGAGAACGCAGACAGCGGGACGATTCATTCCATTACAACTGGTCTTTGCATATGGATGATGCATTCCAGGAACCCTTTCTGCCGGATCATGAATCAATGGCAAAATTACAATTGACGCGGGACCTTCCTACCCAGGAGCTAGCGGCAAATATAAGGCGTGCACTCTCGGGTATTGTTTCCGGGAATGTCAAAGAACAGGGGATCAACGCAATTCGTGAGCATGGCCCGTTTCAGATAAAGGGTGAACCTGAACTGATGCAGGCAATGGATGAATTGCTTACCTCATTCGCGCAGCAGGGTCGGATGCAGGTCAAAGGTGAGTATGTTCCTTGTTATGAGATCGTTGCCAAATAACGGAGTTTAAATCAATCGACGGGTCGCCATGTTGTGAACATGGCGGCCTGGCCATAGCAGTTATTATTTTCATCAAGATTCCAGACGAATGCATTCTCGATATAAAAACGTACTCCAGTACGGGCAATCCTGATGCCGGTATAGTCGTCGATATATCCCTTCACCGTGACAGCATTCAATAGCCGCTCGCGTTCTTCTCGTAATGGTTGTTCTGCCGATAATCGCGAAGGGAGTGATGTGAACTGTTGCCAGTTCATCTCGAACAGATCAAGAGCAGTCTGGTTCGCATAATTAAATACCGGATCAACTGAAGTATCATGAGAGACCACGGCAAAAGGTGCTAAAAAGAGCCGCTCACCCAACTGATCAAGCGGACAATCAATCAGCTTGTTACCTGTTAGTTGATAGAAGCTGTTATAGAGCAGAATGGCATGGTCTTCTCTATAACTGTTTTCAGCTGTTGGTGGTTGGCGTTCAGACATGGTAACACACGTGAAAATAATGCAATCAGGACGCTATCCTATATCGTCAGTATGCTACAGACAAGAAGATGCAGTAATTCGCAAGGCTAGCCTGTCATTCAATCGTTAAAGATAACCAATTAAATTTCGACCGCCTTTTTTTGCGGCATAGAGTCCTTCGTCAGCCCGGGCTAAAAGGGTTTGGACTGAATCATGTTGTGTCTCAGTATTTTGATAGGTTGACAGGCCAATACTTGTCGTGATCTGCAAGGTGTGTGATTCATGCAGAATCTGAAACTGACTTATTGCCATCTTTAGCCGGTCAGCAAGGACAAGTGCTTCGTCAGCAGCGGTTTCTGGCATGAGAATGGCAAATTCATCACCACCCAATCGACCGAGAATATCCACATTTCTTATGGTCTGCTCGCATATCTGAGTGAATTGTTGTATGACGATGTCACCCAGAGCGTGGCCACCATTATCATTCACGTCCTTGAACCGATCGATATCAAGGACCATTAATGACAGGGGTGATTTATAACGCTCCGATTGCGCCAAGTGAGACCCAACCTCTTCCAGGAAATGACGCCGATTGAAAACCCCAGTCAGTGGATCAGTTGAAGCCAACTGTTGAAGTTGCCATTCCATCTCCTTTCTCTCAGAGATATCCATACTATTGCCAACAAATGCTATCAATCTGTTCTGTTCATCAAGCACAGGAGCAATAGAGATATGTTCCCAGTAAAGCGAACCATCTTTTCTTCGGTTTTCAATTTCACCCTGCCAGGGTTGTTTGCTCTTTATTGCCTGCCATAGTTCCTTATAGACAGATGGATCTGTTCTTCCCGACTTGAATAGCCTGGGTGTTTGCCCTATCACTTCTTCAGTTGTATAGCCGGTAATCTTTTCAACAATGGGACTGACATATTCAATGACGCCGTCAGGATTGGTAATAACAGTCAGGATTGGGCTATGTGTTACTGCCAGTGAGAGTTTTTGCAGCGTCTTTTCAGTAATCTTTTGCGCGGTTATATCATGCCCACTGAGTATAGCACCGCTAATGGAACCATCTTTTTCATAGTAAGGGGTTTGAACAACATCAATGTATTTCGGCGCGATATTCGGTGGATGAATCCATATTTGAGAGTTGACTGATTCACCATTAAAGGTTCGTGATAGTAATGGCTTCAGCACGCTGTTAAACACAGCTTCGCCGTGTATATCTCCCGCTTGTCTTCCAATCAGTTGATCGTGTGATTTTCCATATGCATCAACATAACCTTGACTAACGGCATGATAGGTAAATGACTTATCAACAAATGAAAGCATGTTCCGAGTCAAGGCGACGATATTTGCATTACGGTGCAGCTTTTCTTGTTGCCCGACTCGCCTGTGTTCTGTACTTAATCGATTACTCAGTAATTCAAAAAAATCACGCACTCCAGGTTGGTCGGCACGCGGTTGATCATCCATTGAAAATATATGGCCGATGATATGTTGATTATCATCCATGATGACCTGCGCCCGAAAACTCTCTCCATTCAAACGCAGGATCAATTCACTATTCGCGAAAAGCTTCTGGCAGTTTGATTCATAATGGATATGCGACTCACCCGTTTCAGCTTTATTATAGAGCTGTTCACAAGGCGAACCTGGGATAGGGAAACTGAATGGGTCACCAAGCTCATCGCCATCCCAGAGGGCCACAACATTTAGAGCAACTGAATCGGGCGTGCAAAAACCCACTCCACCACAACGGCTCTGTGTTGCTACGGCAATTGCCTGGGCAGCGAGTTCAAAGAACTCGATGTCTGATTCTGCTGATCCCGCGAGCAGTCGATGCGCATGGTACAAATGATCCATTGGGAATTATTCTTGTTCCATTCTATATTTGTGACATACTCTAAATAGGGTTTTGCTGTAGCGCAATATAAATCATCACATCAATTGCGGTTTAACAAAAAAAGTCGGGAACTGTTTTCTTTTCCGAATAAAACGAGTGTAATTAATTGACCTATCTCAATAATTACTTTGCTATAGAAAGCAATTGCTGTGAATTTAAAAACAGCATTCTACACGGTAAATTACTGGGTATTATTAATCTGCAGATCAGGAAAAACGTATTCGATCATGAAATTCAGCCAACTCAATATTGGTGACCAGTTCGTATATCAAGGCAGTGACTACACCAAAAGCGGGCCCTTGCAGGCCGTTGAGAAAGAGAGCGGCAAAGAGAAAATGTTTATGCGGGCAGCCAATGTTCAACCGCCTCACGCAGTGGCAGAAACAGTTGATGATCAGAAAACGGTGAACGTACGGAACTTGGGTGAAATGATCTCTGCCTATCATCAACGCTGTATGCAGTATCTTGATGGTGAAGCTAATAAACAGAAACGATTACATATTGAAAAAATGTTTAACGAGATAAAGCAGGCACTTGAGGTGTTATCGAAAAATCCCAAATAGCATTTTTTCAATTCGATAAAGACCAACCCTAAGATGATGCCTCTCCATATCAGGAGAGGCATTGCTATTAAATCTTTGCGATTACTTCGATTTCGACTTTTGCATCCATCGGTAACCGAGCTACCTGGACAGTTGAACGGGCCGGCTTATGATCACCAAAGGCTTCCGCATAAACTTCATTTAGAAGTGCAAAGTCATTCAGGTCCTGTAAAAAAACTGTGGCTTTAACCACGTTATTTAAGTTGCCACCGGCGGCTGACAGTACAGCATGAATATTACTGAATACCTGGCGTGCCTGAATCTGCACATCACCTTCCACAAGCGTACCTTCTGCTGTTAATGGAATCTGTCCCGATGCAAACAGAAAACCATCTACATGAATGGCCTGACAGTAGGGACCGATCGCTGTAGGTGCCTCTTTTGTTGCAATAGTCTTCATTACATTTCTCGCTTTATGTTCTGCCAATTAAGCCGCATAGCGGTCTATGGATAAACCCTCAGTGTCAATCTCAGGTTGTTTGTTGGATATTAGATCACTGAGCAGTCGACCCGATCCACATGCCATTGTCCAACCCAGTGTACCATGCCCGGTATTCAGATAGAGATTAGGTATTTTGGTGGCACCGACACAGGGTGTACCGTCCGGCGTCATGGGGCGCAATCCACACCAGAATTCGGTCTTGCTTATATCGCCACCTTTAGGAAACAGATCAGACACCACAAATTCAACCGTCTCTCTTCTGTTTTCATTCAAATCGGTATTATAGCCCGCCAGCTCTGCCGTACCAGCCACACGAATTCGATCACCCAGACGGGTAATGGCTACCTTATGTGTTTCATCCATGATGGTGGAAACAGGGGCTGCATCAGCATCCACTATTGGCAATGTAATTGAGTAACCTTTAACAGGATAGATGGGCGCTTTAATCCCGACCGCTTTTAAAAATAGCGGCGAATAACTGCCCAGTGCCATAACGTAAGCATCAGCAGAAAACAGCCCGGCATCCGTCTCCACCGCACTGATCTTCCCCTGATCAGTAACCAGGCGTCGAATATTCACGCCCATGCGAAATTTAACCCCCATCGCCTCTGCTGCCTTTGCCAGCGTCTGGGTAAACATGAAGCAGTCTCCGGTCTCATCATTGATGAGGCGCAAGCCGCCAGCCACTTTCTCTTTTACATGGATCAGTCCAGGTTCTGCGGTGATGCACCCTTCCCTGTCCAGTAACTCATAGGGGACGCCAAAGCGATCAAGAATGGCCATATCAGTTGCGGCAGCATCCAGCTGTTTCTGATTACGAAACATCTGCAACGTGCCACGACTGCGTTCGTCGTACTGGATTCCGATCTCGCTTCGCAGTGCCTTAATCGCATCTCGGCTGTACTCCGCCAGACGCACCATACGACCCTTATTAGTCTCGTAGCGTGCCGGCGTACAGTTGCGCAGCATTTGCAGGCTCCATGACCACATGGAAAGGTCGAGAGAAGGCTTAATAACCAGAGGGCTGTGTTTCATCATCAGCCATTTGATCGCCTTCAATGGAATACCCGGAGCAGCCCAGGGAGCAGAGTAGCCAGGGGAAACCTCACCTGCATTGGCAAAGCTGGTCTCTAACGCCGGTTCAGGCTGGCGATCAATCACTGTCACATCATGCCCCTCTCTGGCCAGGTAATAGGCATTCGTTACACCGATCACACCACTACCAAGAATCACAACTTTCATTGCTGTCTGCTCCAAAGATGAATGACCAAAACTGAGGCAAAGAATACGAGAAAGTGATTGATATGTGCTTGCTTATTCGACTGCGATTGTTGCCTATCGCACAACTTTATGCGATATATTGGCAATTAACTCGAATAGTATGGCGGATATGAAACTGGATACCATTGATCGTAAGATACTGAAAGCACTCCAGAGTGATGGCCGTTTAACCAATGCCGAACTTGCAGAGCGCATCAATCTCTCCCCCTCTGCCTGTCTCAGACGGGTCAAACAACTGGAAGAGTCAGGCATCATTGATGGGTATGTGATGCTGGTTAACCCGACGGCCATCGGCAGACCCACCACCATATTTGTAGAGATCACACTGGAGAGTCAGTCAGTACAGTGCCAGGAGGCATTCGAGTCCGCTGTTCGAAAAAACCCCGAGATTATGGAGTGCTATCTGATGACGGGTGAGGCTGACTATCTACTGCGGGTTGCTGCGGGTGGCACTACCGATTATGAACGGCTCCATAAGCATCATCTGTCAGCCCTGCCCGGCGTGGCCAGAATCAAGACAGCCATTGGTATTAGAACAGTTTGTAAGAGTACGGCCTATCCAGTCGATTGATGTGTTAGCCAAATTTGATGAACAACTTTAACGATCAATCTTTATTTGAGAAGGCAATGTTTGGCAAAGTCTGCAGCTTCATTGGCAGTCCAGTCACCTTTTGCCTTCTCTTTCATGTTGGCGCACCACTTATCACTTCCAACTTCAGGAGCACATCCGCTCAATACGAACAGACTCAAGCATATCAATCCAAAAGAGACATGTTTTTTTGTTATTAGCATAGGATCATTCTCTCTGCTCAATGAAGAAAATACCATTAATGGTAGTTAATTGTGTTATTTAATTTAGCACACCACTAAAGCCATTATTCTATCCTGCAACAGCCTTTTGAATCAAAGGTATCAGGGGCTCAGGTAATTTTACTGCACCAGAGAGTGTAAACTGCTGAGCGGATGCCGACATCTTTTTCCAGGTCTTACGAACAATATCCAACCACTTCGCTTCATCATACTCAGGGTGTTTTTCCACGAACTCAAGCATGTAATGTTCAATAAAGACCAGATCGGCGATATCCTCAAGCAGTTGACTGTCCGGATTGATCTTTAAAGCCTTCTTACCGACCGCCTTCATCGCCCTTTCGATGCTTTCCTCATCGTATCCCGCCTCTGCCATCAATTTGCCGGTTGTCTCGGCGTGAAATTTATACAGGTTAGTCCGCCACTGAAAATAACCTTGGCGTCCTTCCGGGTAATCCTTACGGGGGGACATCCAACGCTGAATATGCTGACCCCGAATAGCCAGTTTCATCGCATCGTCAGTATCAGGCGCAAAACGCTGCAACATTTCAGACATCCGATGGGAATAAATAAGCTCCTTTGGCCATGTCTCTCCATCAACAGTGACCTGATTTGGATCAGCGCTGTTCGCCTGGTCGAACAGTTCAATGGCTTTTTCAAACTTCTGTTGTGCGGACATATGGCCTCCTGACTTCATAAGGACATCATTATATATATGAAGGGGACATAAAACGCAAAGGCTATTAGCCCTTCATTTTATTGTGGGATTAGAATGGAATCATCAGTTAAAAATATCAGGTGGAATGTCATGACATAACAGAAAGTTAGAAAGTATTCTGATTTTTCGATTATTCTACGGCCTTGTTAGAGCACAACAAGAATCAAGCGAGCCATAATGCTATCTGCACTCAGAAGGTCATTTCAAAGCAAACCGTCGTATCAAGATATCCAGGCTAATGTGTTAGCCGGATTAACCGTTGGTGTTATCGCACTTCCACTTTCCATGGCTTTGGCTATAGCCAGTGGTGTACCACCTCAGCATGGCCTTTATACAGCAATAGTCGCTGGCATTATTATTGCGATAACAGGTGGGTCCAAGGTCAACATATCTGGACCTACCGCAGCATTTGTTGTCATTCTTTTACCGATTGTTCAGGAATTCGGTCTAGGTGGTCTGTTAGTTAGCGGGCTTATGGCTGGTTTTATTCTTGTATTAATGGGTGTCGGAAAGCTTGGCCGGTTGATCGAAATAGTTCCGTATCCTGTCACGGTTGGATTTACCACCGGGATTGGTGTGGTTATTGCCACTTTTCAAATTAAAGATTTCCTAGGTCTTAGCATCGAATCGGCAGATGGCCATTATCTGGATAAATTGTCGGCTATTCTATTTGCATTACCTTCTGTCGATTGGAAAGAAACCTTTATTGGCGCTTTAACGATGGCGGTATTGTTAGTTTGGCCAAAATTGCGGTCAAGAATTCCTGGTCATCTTGTTGCGTTACTCGTTGGAACTCTTTTAGCTTGGATACTTAGCCTTTATATGTCCGGTTTCTCTGTTGCAACTATCGGTAGTCGCTTTTCATTTGATATAAACGGACTAACAGGAAGTGGGATTCCACCCATCCTCCCAACTTTTGATTGGCCGTGGCATTTGCCAGGCGCGGACGGAGCGCCTGTCGGTTTAAGTTTTGAACTTGTCAGACAACTTCTTCCATCAGCGATTACGATTGCTATCCTAGGCTCTCTGGAGTCATTGTTATGTGCCGTAGTTGCCGATGGTATGTCTGGTAAAAAGCATAGTCCAAATGATGAACTGATTGGCCAGGGAATCGGCAATATCATCGCACCACTGTTTGGTGGAATACCTGCTACTGCTGCAATTGCCCGTACAGCGGCGAATATCAAGTCGGGTGGAACTCTTCCGCTAGCATCAGTCGTTCATGGTTTGTTCATATTAGTCAGCATCTTACTGCTTGCACCTTTATTGTCTTATATTCCGATGGCATCAATGGCAGCATTGTTGTTGATGGTCGCCTGGAACATGAGCGAGGCCAAACATTTTGTTCGCACGGTCAAAATAGCGCCAAGAGATGATGTATTTGTCTTGGTATTGTGTTTTCTGCTTACTGTCCTGTTTGATATGACAGTCGCTGTTGCTGTGGGAATGGGTTTAGCGGCCATGTTGTTTATCAGAAGAAGTATCAGCCTGGCCCAGACATCTATGATTGAAGGCGATCATGCAGAATATGATATGCCTGATAGTACGGTAGTTTATGATATTAACGGTCCATTGTTTTTTGGTTCTGCGCAAAAAGCACTCAGAACAATTGCTTCAGTTAGACCCGATGTAAGGATAGTGATACTTGATATGTCGGAAGTCACTCTTCTGGATATGAGTGCTATCGTTGCTATGGAGTCGATAGCAAATGATTTACAGAAGAAAAATATTGGGCTGGTAATAAATAATTTACAACCGCGCCTGATATTAAAGCTCCGGCGAGCCGGAGTTAGAAAGCGATTGGGTAAGGTAGCCTTTTCGAGGACTCTCGACGACAGTTTCGAAGCAGCAAGAAAAATGCTTTTACAAACACCACTTGGATAATAAAAAGAGGCACGTGTGCGCCATGCACCACAGTATACGCCCCTCCCCTACATGGGAGAGGCGTTAAAGGTGTATCAAGTTTCAGGTCACTTTCACCTGCATCACCTCTTCTCCATCTTCATCAGAGAGATGTACGGCACAGGCAATACAGGGATCAAAGCTGTGGATAGTACGCAGGATCTCAATCGGTTGCTTGGGATCATGCAGTTGATGATTGTCCTGCAGGGCGGCTTCATAAGCACCTGGGACACCTGCAGCATCTCTTGGTCCTGCATTCCAGGTTGACGGCACCACCGCCTGGTAGTTCTTGATCTTGGTGTCCTTGATAACAATCCAGTGACCCAATGCGCCACGGGGTGCTTCCATGTAACCAGCGCCTTGGCATTCACTTGGCCAGGTGGATGGGTCCCAAAGTTTTTCATTGAAGGTCTTGGTGTCACCGGCCTTGATGTTCGTTATCAGATCGTCATACCAGCCCTGCATACCGTCCGCCAGGATTTTGGATTCCAGCGTTCTTGCAGCGGTACGACCCAGGGTTGAGAACAGCGCCTCAATAGGAACGTCCAGTTTCTTTAAGACAAAGCCTGCCAGTTCTTTGGTTGGCTCATGACCCTTGGCATAGAGCATCAGCACGCGTGCAAGTGGCCCCACCTCCATGGAGTGGTTTTTCCACCGTGGCGATTTGAGCCATGAGTAGGCCTGATCAACATCGAGGTGTTGATAAGGTGGTTTGGGTCCGGTGTAATTAAGATTTGTTTCACCATCGTAGGGATGTAGCCCCTTGTCCTTACCTTCGTCATAGTCGTACCAGGAGTGTTTCACATACTCCTGAATCTGCGATGCGTCATGCACATCCACTTCATGGATGGTGCTCAGATCACGATTGAGTATAACGCCAGCCGGGAACAGGAAGCCGGAGGTGTCACTCATACTGGTAGAGGGCAGATCGCCATAGCACATGAAGTTACCAAGGCCCTCTCCCCGTTTGAACCAGTCTTTGTAAAATGAGGCGACTGCCAGTGTGTCGGGCAGATAGACCTGATCAACAAATGCCCGCATCTGGGTGATGATGTCCTGCACCTGAGAGAGCTTCTTGGTATTAATGGCTGAATCAGAGTTCAGGTCAATGGGTGATGCCACACCACCCACCAGGAAGTTCGGGTGTGGGTTTTTACCACCGAAGATGGTGTGAAGTTTTGCCACATCACGCTGCCAGGTCAGTGCCTCCAGATAATGTGCAACCGCCATCAGGTTGGCTTCTGGTGGCAATTTGTAGGCGGGATGGCCCCAGTAGGCCTTGGAGAAGATGCCCAGCTGGCCACCATCAACAAAACCTTTCAATTTTTTCTTTACGTCAGAAAAATAACCGGGTGATGATTTGGGCCAGCCACTTAGGGACTGGGCCAGATCTGATGTTGCCTTGGGGTCAGCACTGAGTGCGGATACCACATCCACCCAATCTAACGCATGCAGATGATAGAAGTGCATGACATGATCGTGAATATACTGCGCGCCGATCATCAGGTTGCGGATTAACTGGGCGTTTTTTGGTATCTCGTAATTCAGGGCATCCTCAACAGCCCGTATGGAAGCCATACCATGCACCAGGGTGCAGACACCGCAGATACGCTGTACATAGGCCCAGGCATCACGTGGGTCCCTGCCCTTTAGAATAGTTTCGATACCCCGCACCATGGTGCCGGATGAATAAGCCTGGCCGATATTGTTGCCATCCATTTGTGCTTCAATACGCAGATGGCCCTCTATTCGAGTGATCGGGTCAACGACAATGCGTTCGCTCATAACTCTGTTCTCCCTTAACCGCCCATCTATTTTGGACGGATGTTCGCGCTTGTGTGCGCTACTGCAATCGTTTTTATCTGAGCCGGAGTGTTTCCCACCTCACTGACATGAGGTGGGAAGATACCAGCGTTAACCCTTCTCTTCCGGTTCTGCTTCATCGACAACCAGATGATCAGCAATCAACTCAGATAGACCAATGACTGGCAACTCCATCTTGTACTCTTCCAGTCCCTCTTCAATTACCAGACGGCAATTGGCACAGGCGGTAACCAGAACATCGGCTCCCGTCTCTTCTATCTGATCTTTCTTTTTCTTGAATACCTTGATGCGCAGCTCGTCAGCATTTTCATT
>VMRY01000160.1 GCA_007713595.1 Sedimenticola thiotaurini | reverse complement strand
TAAAATTAACTGACAAAAAATAATGTTGAATAGTGTGATCTGGGATAGAGAGCAGAAGGTTTCCAACTGGTTATTTATCTGGCTTCAATTCCTAAAGCAAATACAATAAAGGGCTCTGACCCCTTTAATCGTTTCGCCCAATACTTCATCTTCCTGTGAGGGGCAGCCTAACTCCTCAACAGCTGACCTAATATCTTTTGCTACCTGTGTAAGAGCTTCGTCTCTGTTTGCAAACATTGATACCGGCTTTCCATCTTGAGGCGTAGCCCTTAAATGCCCAAAGGGTGCACTATGCCAATCACAAGGATGCAAGATTACCGGTATTACCCTGGCAGTCCCTTCATTGTCTTTATCCAGAGCTCTCGCCATCTCTTTATCATAACAATAGTCAGATGCTAGAAAATTGGCGCTTACCAACAGTAAAATAATATTTGCTTCTTCAAGCTCCGCACTTATGTTTGAGTGAATGTCTTTTCCGGCTCCAATTCTCCTATCATGCCAAGATCGAAGGAGTCCCTGTCTTTTAAGCATTGAAAGGTGTACTTCAAGTTCATTTCGAAGCTCTTCATCTTTATGGGAATAAGAAAAAAATAGATTTGCCATATTAAATTCTCAGTTGTTTGAGAAATGCGACCAAATTACCGGACGAAAAATTAGTTTCACTAAGGTGAAGTCTATTCCATAAGTTTAGTATTTCATTTTCTGCCCCAGTTAGTGTTCGTCGTATTCCCGCTGAACTTGGGCAATCTGAGGTTGCTAGAGATATATTAATATCACCCTTTTCGATAATAATCCTGACGCAAACTGGAACACCTTCATTGCGTCTTCTATTTATCTGTTCATTAATCCAATTTGGTTCAATATTATTTATGTCTCTCTCACTTGATCCGATAATAATTTTTGATGCCATTTTCAACCTCCATGTTTTTATGCCTAACGCCCCGCATCACCGGGAATTTGCGGCGCGCAGCAGAGCAAATTATCCGAGTGAATGCGATTGTTAGCGCTCACTTTCGATTGCCATTGTTTCTATTCGTACACCATTCAAGTAGAAGTTCAACTGTGAAGAATTCCAAGTTAGGCCGATCATCACTCCTGGTTGTTCAAAGTTTGGTATTGGATTTTCGATTGATAATATTGCTTGCCCAAATCCTTTCACATGTATTTCCATATTTTTATCCTTGTTCTTTCTTGCCTGAACCTCCAACTGGCCTTGCCTAAATAAACCAAAGTTGTACTCGTGATTATTAGTTCTCCAATCTCCATGAGGATGGTCGACTAAAAACATGACAGTTCCCTCTTCAGGAAGAGGCTCACTAATGTTTTCAAAATCTGAGTGTGATTCAAAATATGCCTTTACGGGATCGGTGCCTATTGATATTTCAGGGCGATTCTTTCTTAAAAAACCGTTGTCATTCGTAGCTTTACTAAGGATTCCTTCACCCACTTCAATTACTAAATCAGCTACTGATATTAAAGTTGCACTTAATGCAGCTTGGTCGGACACTATTGTATTACTGAGTTCTACTAAAAAAGGTGTTACACCTTCGTCTTCATGTGCCGACCCCATTTGCTCGGAAATAGCACGAATTAGATTTTCGTGGGTGTAGGTATCACCGGAAACCATAATAGCCTCGGAGTTTTTAATAATTCCCTTCAGTGAATATTCCCCTGGAATTAGTCTTGGATCACCAAGACCAGTCCGCATTAACGGTACGAAGAAAAATTTTAGATCCTTTGCAAGAGGGTGTTCTAGATTTACATCCCCAGGTAGATGGACACTGACAATATCAGAAGCTTCGATCTCTTCGTTTACTCTCCACATTAATCCCTCAACGCCGGCTTTACAAATCAATACCCTTAGTTCGGCGGCAACTTGCTTTATATATGATGGATCACCTCCAATAAGCTTTGCTAGAGAGTCTTTTAGAAAATAAAGATGATCATCAAGATCACTGAATTTTCTTCCTAAAGTTTTCTTTATTCTAGATTTGTTAGTCATCGATACTTGGCGCTAACATCTGATTATACGGCTCGCACGTT
>VMRY01000149.1 GCA_007713595.1 Sedimenticola thiotaurini | reverse complement strand
AGTAACCAGATTGAGGTCCTGGGATTTTAGTCCGAGCATATCCAGATTAAGCGCGGTGGCAATAGCCAATCGGTAGAGGATGGCACCAATCAGACAGGCTATCACAGCCAATAACATTGTCCTTGTTGACATGACCGCCTCACCACCAATCACAGAGGCAAGTCCTATCACAATCACACCCACCCCCATGGTGACATCAGCACTTCCTTGGCTTTGTGCAAAGAGTGATCCTGCTATGGCTACCAGGGCATTGGAGACAGCCATCCCCAGCAAGATCATTCGTCCAGTATTAATGCCGTGAGCCCGGGCCATGCGAGGATTAGCGCCTGTCGCGCGCATGGAGAGTCCAATCTCTGAATAGAGAAAGGCCACTAGCGCTACCAGTATAATCAGTACGATAACTGAAAAGACCAAGGGTGTAGTCACATAATAGGGGAGAGTACCGTTCTCAAAGGGTGTCAAAATAGTTTGCTCACCCAGCAGTGCGACATTGGGCCGTCCCATAATGCGCAGATTAACCGAGTAAAGTGCAATCATGGTTAGAATGGACGCCAACAAATGCAGGATCTTCAATCGCACATTCAGCCAAGCGGTGATTGCGCCAGCAAAAGCCCCGGCGATGGCTGCGGCAAAAGTGGAGATCCATGGGTCAATGCCATTAACGATCATAGTTGCACTAACTGCTGCACCGAGCGGGAAACTGCCGTCAACAGTAAGGTCAGGAAACTGTAGAATGCGAAATGAGAGAAAGACACCGAAGGCGACCAGTCCAAAGACTAATCCACTCTCTATAGCGCCTAGAAATGCAATTTGGTTCATAGGTTTTCTTTTGATTTCTGCACGGTAGTAACAGGCTGGCTACCGTGCAGATATGCAGTGGCGATAGCGGTGATTGTTAATCGATTACTTTTGTAGCGCGAGCAATCAGAGCATCACTAAACGTGACACCCATTTTCACAGCCGATCCCTTATTCAGATATAGTTCCGTCTTCTGAACGGTTTCGACGGCAATATCACCAGGCTTATCACCCTTCAGTACGCGCACTGCCATACGTCCAGTCTGGCGCCCCACATCATAGTAGTTGAAGCCGATAGCAGCGATAGCCCCCCGATCAACAGATGATGTGTCACCTGCAATAACAGGTAGCTTGGCTTGCTGTCCGACACGGACCACGCTCTCGAAGGCTGAAACAACTGTGTTATCGGTGGGTACATATATGGCATCAACTTTGCCGACCAAGGAGCGCGCAGCAGCCAGTACTTCAGATGTTTTGGCAGCACCCCCCTCAACGATTTCCCAACCGCGTTTTTCAGCCGCGCTTCTCAGCTGATTGACACTGCTTACAGAGTTGGCCTCGCCTGGGTTGAACATTACGCCGAGTCGTTTAATCGTTGGGACCAGTTCCTGGATAAGATCCAAATGCTTTTCAATTGGCAGAGCATCACTGGTTCCTGTAATCAGGCCACCGGGCTTTTCAAGATTGGTAACCAACTTGGCTGCAAGCGGATCAGTCACTGCACTGAATATCAGCGGAATACCTCGAGCTGAGGCTGCCAGTGTCTGTGCTGAAGGCGTTGATATACCTATCACGAGGTCCGGTTTTTCACCTGCGAATTTCTTGGCGATCTGTGCGGCAGTAGATGGACTACCCTGCGCACTCTCATAACTCCATTTCAGGTTTTTACCTACTACATAGCCATTCTCAGTCAATTCATCCTGAATGCCCTGACGTGCAGCATCAAGCGCTGGGTGTTCAACGATCTGGCTGACAGCGACATGCTTCTCAGCTGCCAGAACCTGGGTTGTGGTTGCAAGTGCGATCAAAGAAACGGATGTAAAAAGGATTAGCCCGAGTTTCAAAATGAGATTTTTCATTGAGCATGCTCTTTAAAAATAGATATGGATAAATACAAATATAAATCATACTAACTGAGTAGTATATTAGCTAGTAAAACAGGGGCTTAAATACCTATCGATAGCATTTAACTGTTCTTATGAATCTTATGGAATGAGTTGTAATTAATATTTATTCAGGCGTACTATTTATCAGGTAATTGCAGGTCTGTTATCGATCCTAATAACCTTTGTTTGAGAGTGTTCTGTTAAAATGATTGGTCCCGTCGATTCCAACTGTGCCAAGACGCTTTGCAAAACCCATCGCAAAGTGAGTGCGGCTGCCTCGGAAGGTGAAGTCAGTATTTTTTTTAATCTCTGTATGGATCGGGTGCATTACGTACCGGAACGTCGCGCCATCTATTTTGTTGATTCAAACCATATAAAAGTGGCTGATATTCTTGAGCGCATATTTGCCGGGTTGCAGTGTGAACTACAGATTGATCAACTTTATCTTGATCAGCTGAGTATCTTTAAAAGTCTCAAACGGGTCATCATGACCGAGATCCAGGCTCGCGCTGTGATGGTTGCCTTACGTATGGAAGGCATGCAAATTACTATTTCAAAGTAGCTTCTGATTTGCTTGAGGTGACTTGAAATTAAGTAATAACTTGCATTTACAGTAGCATATATTTTTGCACGGCATAAAAAAGCCCTGATATTGTCCTATCAGGGCCTTCCATTTCTGAACTATGATACCGTGACTACTTGGTCATCTCTTTGGCCTTGTCAATCATTTCACCGGTTTTCTCTATAGTCACCTGTTTGACCTCTTCATACTTTTCTTTGATCGCGTCCATATCAGCGTTGGGCTGCTCGACCGGCATTGTTCCCTCTTCACCAGATGGGGTCTCAACACGATCTTTATTCATTTCTGTCCATTTCTCGCGGGCAGCCTCAGTAGTTTCTGAGACTGCGTCACCAACGTGCATGGCGGCCTCTTTAGCACTTTCTGCTGCCTTCTCCATGCTAGTTTTTTCACCCGCTGTATCTGCAGTCTGGTTATCTGACCCACAGCCACTGACTAGCAGAACAGAGATTGCAATAAATGCTGTCGTTAATTTCATAAGTATTCCTTCTAAATGCTCGGCTGATCATTGGGACAGCCGT
>VMRY01000033.1 GCA_007713595.1 Sedimenticola thiotaurini | reverse complement strand
TAAACGCTTCAAGATTAACAGCAGATGTTTTCATGTGTGTGATCCTTGTACAGAGGTGAATTAGTATATGTTGCGTTGCAGCATAACCGCTTATTGATAATAGTGTCAAGTATTTTTGTGCGGCGCACAATAGTCTTTTCGACTCACTGATATAGGAGTGATAATTGGCTCTCTCTGAACCAGAAAAACATCACCAAAAGAGAGCTATGAATATTTCTATTCATAGTAATTAATACAATTGAAACAATTGGTTATAGATAATAACCATGGAAGTTGCTGATTCGAATCATTACCCTGCTTACAGCTTGGCTTCACAAGCTTAGCCCCCATCCTGCGACGACTAATACAAGGTCATTAGGAGACTGGGGAAGAGATATATTGTGCAGTGCAGCATTGTATGTTACTGTTCACACTAAGAGCGAAAATCTGTAACGACTATTCGGAAAGCTTGAGCCATATTTTGCAGGGATGCTCAAGGTATCACCCGCCTTCGTGCAGGAGCAGATTCTTAGTTTGAGCGTGAGCAATTCAACTTTTCCATAACTTCTTGAGGAATGATCCATGGCTACACAAAACCCATTTGATATGTCTGCCCTTTTCGCCAACTTTGACCCACAGGCGATTGCCAAGCAGCTGCAGGAAGGTTTCAGCGGTACTTCTGTACCCGGAATCGATACAAACAGTCTGGTTGAGACCCAGCGCAAAAACATGGAGTTGCTGATGTCCACCAACCAAGCCATGCTGGCAGGTTCACAAGCACTTATTCAGCGTCAGGCTGGCATGCTGCAAGAAGCAATTGCCGAAGTAACTAACGCCGCCAAAAGCTTGTCCACTTCCGGCAACCCAGGTGAAGTTTCTGCTAAACAGATCGAGCTGTTGCAAAAAGCATTTGAGAAGGCACTCGCAAACTCCAATGAAATCAGCAGCATGATCCGCGAAACTCAGGATACTGTTACCAATAAGGTTAACAGCCGAATCGCTGAAAGCCTGCAAGAACTGAAAGAAACCGTAGCAAAAGTAAAGTAGTACAAATCAACAAGCATCCATATACTAGATATGCATTCAAAGGCACAGGAGATAGACATGTCGAAAACTGACCAATCCGAGGTCAATACGTTGGGCTTTGCATCGACAACCATGGAGCTACAGAAGAACTTCAAGCAGGTAGAAGAGATCATGGCGAATTTTGCGAAATCCTACGAACACATGGATCTTGATCCCTTTAACCTGGTGAAATCTTCAGCCGAGTGGTATACCGCCCTGGCCAAAGATCCACAGAAAGCGATTAATGCCAATCTTGCCTTTATGCAGAAATCGATGGAGCTTTATCAACAGTCGCTGACCAATCTGTTGGGCGGTACCGTTGCCTCCGATCCTGTCATTCAAGAGGACCGGGGCGACCGCCGCTTCAAACATGAGGGATGGGCTGAACAACCTGCATTTAATGCTATCAAGCAGTCCTATCTGTTGACATCCAAGTGGCTGCGGGATCAGGTTCAAGGTGTAGAAGGGCTGGATGCGCATACAGCAGAGAAGGTCGAATTCTTCACCGAACGCTATCTTGATGCCTTGTCACCCACCAACTTCGCTGCCACCAATCCGGCAGTCATTGAAAAGGTGATCGAGACCAAGGGTGCCAATCTGGTTCATGGTCTGAAAAACATGCTGGAAGATCTGGAAGCCGGTAAAGGTGAACTGCGTATTCGCATGACGGATACCTCAGCCTTCGAGTTGGGTGAGAATGTAGCGACCACGCCTGGCAAGGTTGTTTTCCAGAATCGCATGTTCCAGCTGATTCAATACACACCTTCAACAGAAAAAGTGCTGAAACGTCCACTGCTAGTGATCCCACCCTGGATCAACAAGTTCTACATCATGGACCTGCAGCCAAAAAATTCATTACTCAAGTGGCTGGTTGAGCAAGGACACACCGTGTTTGTCGTATCCTGGGTCAACCCGGATGCCTCTTATGCCGATACTGGTTTCGCTGATTATGTCACCGAAGGCGTGCTCGAAGCAGTTAATGCCGTGGAACGCGCAACCGGTGAGTCTGAGATCAACATGATCGGCTACTGTATTGGCGGTTCTCTGCTGGCCACATCACTCGCTTATATGAAGGCCAAAGGTGATGAGCGGGTCAAGAGCGCAACCTTCTTTACCACCATGCTGGACTTTTCAGATCCGGGCGAGCTCGGTGTCTTCATCGATGAAGAGCAGATCTGTGGTCTGGAAAAGAAGATGGGAGAGAGTGGCTACCTGGATGGTTCACAGATGGCCGGCACATTCAATCTGATGCGTGCCAATGATCTGATCTGGTCCTTCTATATCAATAACTACCTGCTGGGTAATGATCCACGTCCGTTTGACCTGCTTTACTGGAATTCGGATTCCACCCGTATGCCAGCCAAGATGCACGCCTGGTATCTGCGTAATCTCTATCTTGAGAACAACCTGTGCAAACCGGGCGGCGTTACGATTGACGGCGTATCAATTGATATTTCAAAGGTCGACATTCCAGTCTGCTTTGTCTCTGCTGTGGAAGATCATATCGCACCCTGGAAGTCCACCTACTCCGGCGCCAAGCTGTTCTCTGGTGATGTTCGTTTTATCCTTGGTGGCTCCGGTCATATTGCTGGCATTATCAATCCCCCTGCAGCAGGAAAATATGGCTATCGTGTAACTGATGAGTTACCCGCTGACCCAGAAGCCTGGGCTGCAGAAGCCGCAGTCAATGAGGGCTCCTGGTGGCCTGAGTGGGATCGTTGGGTAAAAGTACTGGATTCGAAAGAGGTCTCAGCTCGCAATCCCGGTGACCGTGGCATGACCATTATTGAGAATGCACCTGGTAGCTATGTAAAGCGCACCCTGAATGATGTAGCACCTGTCCAGCCTGCAGCAGAACCCGCAGCTGAAAAACAGGAAGCAGTAAAAAACACAGCACCAGTACAGGCCGCCGCCAATGATGCACAGGATGACCTGACGGCTATCAAAGGCATAGGGCCTAAACTTGCCGGTGTGTTAAATCTATCCGGAATCGTCACTTACGGCCAAGTAGCCGAACTGGGTGCGGAAGGCCTTAAGATGCTTCTGGTTGGTATTGATGAGCGTTACAATCGCTATGACACCTCTACCTGGCCAGAGCAGGCCAAAGCACTGATGTCGTAAGCGCGTTTAGTAAGCTGTAAACGAAAAAGCCAAACCAGCGATGGTTTGGCTTTTTTGATTCTGAGAAACCACAGTTGATAGACCTTGTATCACTATAGAATAGTCATTACATGTAAAAAGCAGTAATTCAAAACACAAATTATTGCTAAGCAATCAAACCTACCACATCAAATCATCCGGCACCTGGAACTCGGCATAGGGATCATCTTCATCAGCAATCTGTGGGGCATCGCTGATGAAAATAATGACATCCTGATCACGCTGTTTAATCTTGTCTGCCACGCCGTTCGGCACCAGGGCATAGCCATCGTCAAAGCGGGCAATAGCCATCTGGCCTTTGCTGAGTTGTGATTGAATCTTTTCCGTCACATAGAGTTTTTTGATTTTGTTGCTATCAGTAAAGCTGTAGGCGATCTCACCCTCATCGGTACTGATTTGATTCATCTCGATCAATTGGCGGATCTGGGCCTGCAGTGCACGTTTATCCGCCTCAGCCTTGCGCTGAAGATTGAGTTGTCTGTCCCGTTCGGCCTGCGCCTTTTGCGCGGCCTTGGCAGACTGCTTCACTTCATCTGTGACCTTGCCATGCCCCTTCTGCGCGTTCTTATTCTGTTGCTTTTTCTCTTTGCGAACCTGGTTGGCTTTTTTCTTATCTACCAGACCGGCCTTGAGCAGTTGGTCCTGTAATGAGATACCCATCAATCAATCCTCATACTTGAAACTCATCTTTATAACATTCAGCCACAGCACCGTTACGAAACACCATACAGTCGCCTGGTTCGATCTTTATCCAATCTTCATTTTCGGTCAGTGGTTCGGTTGCGATGACCGCAACCCGGTCCTTTGGCGTGGTGACTTGTTGGAAATCGATCGTCACATCAAGATCTTTCAGCATGGCCGTATCAAACGGATGCTGGCGAATCAAATAGTGTAGATCAGTACTGCAGTGTGCGATCAAAATCTCGCCATTGGAAAGCAAAAAATTGAATATGCCCTCTTGGGCAATCTCTTTTGCCTTTTCCCGTATGGCACCACAAATCGCCTCAATAGGCGGGCGCTCTTCAAAACGCTGCCTGAGATGCTCAAGGATGGCGCAGAACGCACGCTCACTGTCCGTGGTACCGACTGGCCTGTAACAGCCGGTAAACACCGGCTCATAGCCAAACAGATCACCATTATGAGCAAACACCCAATACTCTCCCCACAGTTCACGACTGAAGGGATGGGTGTTTTCCAACCGCACTGCACCCACACTCGCTTTGCGAATATGGGCGATGACGTTCATGGAGTGAATGGGATACTGCTTTACCAGTTCTGAGACGACGGACTCTGCCGAAGGCTGTACATCCATAAAGGTACGACATCCTTTGCCTTCAAAAAAGGCTATACCCCAGCCATCCTTGTGCTCATCGGTCTCCCCGCCCCGCTTGGCAAAGCCTTCAAACGAGAAGCAGATATCGGTCGGTACATTACAGTTCATTCCCAGCAGTTGACACATAACGCTAATCCGGACTCTCGTCTTGTTTAACAGTGCCCATCTGCCGGGCAATAAAGGCGGTCTTTGCGGACAACTCCAGGGAACAGGTCCACTTGTAGGCCAGATTCAATGTCTCACCGACTGCATAGATGCCATGCCCACGCACAACGGTGATGCGATAGTCCTTCAACATAGCGGCAACCGCTGCGGGTGCCTGAGCGACATAATCTGCATAGGGGATTGTAATCACCGGCACTTCGGGGAAATAGAGTTGTCCCTCAAAATCGACCGGCACAAACGTCTCCCCATTAAGCGTTGCGGCTACGCTGTAGGGGCCGTGGCTGTGCAATACCGCGGTAGCCAGCGGATTCTGCTGGTAGATCTGCTGGTGTAGCGGCCCATCCAGCGAAGCACCCGCACCGCAGCCATCCGTAACAGAACAGGCCACCAGATCACTCACCGTCAGGGTGTCTGCGCAGCACCCGGTCGGCGTCACCCAGAAACGATCTCCCTCTCTGACCGAGGCATTGCCACTGTGCGAATCGTTATTGCCATGCTCTCTTAACCACTTATAGTACTGAACCAGTTGCTCCCGTAAGCTCATTCCAACTCCAAATTTGATCTTGCATGGGACTATGATAGGCGAATTATCCCTTCTTCAGTACAATAACGGAAACCCAATACGGATTGACCATGCCTTTCATACGCACATTGTCAGGACTGATTCTATTGCTCCATGTCAGCTTGCTACACGCCGCGACCCTCAGCGTCGCCACTGCGAGTAACTTCAGTGAGACACTTAAGCTATTGGCGCCACTCTTCCAGCAGGCATCGGGCCATGAGCTACGCATCAGTGCCGCTTCCAGTGGCAAGCTCTATGCGCAGATTCGTCACGGGGCTCCCTATGATCTGTTTTTCTCAGCCGATGCAGCACGTCCTATCGCACTGGAACAAGAGGGGCTTAGCCTGATGGGCAGCCGTCTCACCTATGCGGTGGGCCAGTTGGCACTCTGGGCACCCGGTGCAACGGGGCAGGCCAACATTAAAAAACGGCTGGAAAACGGTGATTTCAGGCAACTCGCCATGGCGAATCCGAAGACGGCACCCTATGGTCTAGCCGCCATGGAGAGCCTCAAGACATTGAATCTCTGGACCGCCTTGTCAGACGCCACAGCACGGGGTGAGAACATTGGTCAGGCGTATCAGTTTGTCGCCACCGGTAATGCCGATATCGGCTTCGTCGCCCTCACCCAATTGCGTCAGGCCAAGATCGACCCTAAACAGTACTGGATCATTCCACAGCAGTTTCATCAACCGATAATGCAACAAGCAGTGATCCTAAGCAGTTCATCCAAACAACAGGCGGCTAAGGCGTTTTTGAACTTCATACGAACAGCTGACGCAGCGACTATCTTACAGGAGAGTGGCTACCAGTTAGGGGATGTAAGCGAATGATCGGACCGGATGATCTGGCCGCACTCTGGGTCACCCTTCGCCTGGCACTGATTTCGACGCTACTGTTGCTGCTGATGGGAATTCCTCTGGCCTGGTGGCTGGCCCGATCCGTATCCCGCTTCCGCCCCCTGATTGAAACCCTGATTGCACTGCCACTGGTTTTACCACCTACGGTTCTTGGTTTCTACCTATTGATAGCACTCTCACCGAGCGGATTTATCGGCGGTTTCTGGCAGGCGATGGGCGGTCATGGATTGGCCTTTACCTTCACGGGACTGGTGATCGGATCAGTTCTTTACTCCATGCCTTTTGTTGTGCAGCCGCTGCAGAATGCCTTTAGTGCCATTGACCAGCGTACGCTTGAGGCCGCCGCCACTTTACGGGCTTCTCCATTGGACTGTTTTTTCTCAGTTGTGCTGCCGCTAGCCCGCCCTGGTTTGATTACCGCTACCACTCTCGGCTTTGCCCATACGCTGGGCGAATTTGGTGTTGTTCTGATGATTGGTGGCAATATTCCAGGGGAGACCCAGGTGCTCTCTATCGCCATATATGATCATGTCGAGTCCCTCGCCTATGGACAGGCCCATCTGCTCTCTGCCGGGCTGTTGATCTTCTCATTTTTGATTCTCTTTCTGGTCTACCGCATGAACGGCACTCACCTGCTGCGCAAGGAGGGTCGATGAACGACGCGCTCTCTTTTCGCTTCAGGATGCCGTTGGGCAATTTCACCCTTAATACGACAGGAGAGATTCCGATCAGCGGCGTCACGGCGCTGTTTGGCCGTTCAGGATGCGGTAAAACCTCGCTGCTACGTTGCTTTGCCGGATTGGAGCAGGCAGGTGACGCCTATCTCTCTTTGGCTGGCGAGTGCTGGCATGACAGCGAGCAGGGGTTCTATCTTCCTCCTCACAAACGGGCTATCGGTTACGTCTTTCAGGAGGGCATGCTGTTTCCCCATCTGAGGGTGCGCGATAACCTGCTGTTTGGCTATAAGCGCACCCCTGACAATCAACGCAGTGGCAGTCTCAACCAAGTGGTGAAATTGCTGGATATCGCGCCCTTGCTGGAGCGTTTTCCAGCGCAACTATCCGGCGGAGAGAAGCAGCGGGTTGCCATTGGCCGGGCCCTGTTGAACCATCCCCGCCTGCTGCTGATGGATGAGCCAATGGCGGCTCTGGATCGTGGTCACAAGAGAGAGATCCTACCCTACCTGGAGCGTCTGCATGGAGAAGCAAATATCCCCATTATCTATGTCTCGCATGACCTGGATGAGGTGGCGCGTATTGCTGATCATCTACTGCTTATCGAGCATGGTGAAGTCATGGCGGCCGGGCCGCTATCCGAGATGCTGGCGCGGGTTGATCTGCCGATCGCCCGAAATGAAGAGGCTGGTGCGCTGTTTGACACCCAGATCCTTCAGCATGACGAGAACTTTCATCTGACCCGACTGGGATTTGCTGGGGGCGAATTAACCGTGGGGTGGATTGATCTGCCCGTAGGTGAACGCGTAAGGATACGCATCCATGCCAAGGATGTCAGCCTGGCTCTGGACCTTCCAGGTCCGACCAGTATTCTCAATATTCTCCCCGTTACTGTTACCGAGATGGCCGCCCACGGCAGGGGAAGAATGATCGTAAAACTGGACCTGGGCGGCATTCCCCTGCTGGCCCGCATTACCCAGAAATCTCAGGCTAATCTGGACCTGAAACCGGGCATGCAGATCTACGCACAGATTAAGAGTGTAGCCCTCTCTTTATAGGCCTAATGTTTTGCCAGTGACATTGTCCTGCTGTAGCCAGTCAGATACGAAAGCTGAGATTTCAGCAACATCATTAAGGTTCAGGTGCGGGAGCTTCATTTCAGCGGCGGCAGCCCCGTCACTAGCGAAAGCGATAATTGAAGGGTCCTCAGGATAAAGTAGGGGTTTATTCAAGCTTTCGCGATGCAGTTCGATCTTGGGGAACTGTTCATGCTTGAAGCCTTCCACCAAAATCAGATCCAGTGCGGATTGATCCAGTCGATCAATCATATCCTGCAATACCGGATCACCGCTCTTTTCTGTCTCCACCATCAAAGCCCAGCGACGCCCCGAGGCTACCAACATTTCACTGGCTCCTGCCTTACGTAGTTCATAGCTATCCTTGCCCGGTTGGTCAATATCAAAATCATGATGGGTATGTTTAATCATCCCGATTCGTAACCCCTGCTTGCGGAGCAGAGGCAACAGCTGTTTCAGCAGGGTGGTCTTTCCTGTCCCACTGTAGGCAGCAAATCCCAGGACGGGTATCCGGGCATCAATCATCCGTTCAACGTCCTACACTACCAAACACGGTCTTTAGGATATCTGTAGTACGCGCTACAGGATCCTGTCGAATCAACTGCTCCTGTTCCGCCAGCTTAAGGAACAGACCATCCATCGCCTTGGCAGTAACATACTTATCCAGATCCAGAGCATCCATATCCACATAAGAGCCGAGAAAACCAACCTTGCCCACCAGATCTTTATAGGCTGAAGTGACACCCGCCTGCTTGGTGGCTTGCTGTATAATAGGCAGGATAGCCGCTGTAAGGCTGTTACTACCCTTATCCTTGAAGTAGTCCGTCGCAGCTGTATCACCACCGTTCAAGATACCTTTGGCATCTTCCAGGCTCATCTGCTTGATGGCATCACCAAAGATAGAGAGAGTCTCTGGCACCGCCTGTTCAGCCGCATGATTTATAGTGCCAACAAATTCATCAACCAACTTATCCTGCCCGATAGCCCGCAGCCCCTTGGAAACACTCTTGAGACCATCCGGCAGTGGAATCTTGACCTGGGCATCATTGAGATAGCCACCATCGCGTCCCAGCAAGGCAATGGCCTTTTCCGTACCTATGCTGAGTGCTTCTTTCAGCCCCTGGATGATCTGGTCATTGCTCAATGCCTGTGAAACAGAGGGTGTATCAGACTTCTCAACGGCCTCCTTTGCCGATTTCAACCAATCTTTCCAATCAGCCTGCACCAATCCACTCAGTGCAAAAGATGCACTCAGAACCAATATAGGTAGTGTGTATTTCTGATTCATGGTCCCACTCCTTCCCTGTTGCTGCTTATCGGATTGAATGCAGCCAACAACTGCCACCTGGTGACTCAAGGTGCTTGGGTTGAGTTTACCAGAAGCGGAGGGTTGTGCGTCGGTGATAAGCCATCAGTATGTTGTGGTTAATCGGCTTAATTGATGTGTATTAAACGAAGGGGCAGGTGATAAATGAGCGCTATCGCCAGGGTGTGCGATCTTTTAAAAGCAGCAACCCTGGCAATGAGTCTTGGGGCTTTGTACAGAACCTGATCAGCGAGAACTGCCTGCCCCGAGTAACAAAGCAAATTGCAGTACTTCGCGATGACTGACGCGCGATATCTGATTGTTGGGTGCTTTACAGCTGAATCCAGGCGTGCACTGCGGACGCTTAGTAGCAACCTTTACACGCTCAGCCACTGCTCTCTCTTGTAGGTAAGAAGTAGTGGCAGGGTATCCATATCCAGCCTTAATCGATTCATAGCTCTGAGTCGTACCCAAGGTGGAGGTTGATGCTGTTGCCAGCAAAACAAGCCCTGCCAATGTTTGCGAACCGATGTGGTTTAAACTGTTCAATTTGCCCATGACGTCACCTCTCATTCAACCCGGTATTCGCCCTTCCCGAGTAAAAGTCTGGACCTGACAAACAGGATAAGCAAGGTAAAAACAGGCTGAAAAGGCGGTTTATTATCAAACCGTTATGACAATCCCAAAACAAGATACGATGACTTCCCATAGTTAAGGGAACGCCTTGGCATTCAGGAGTACGACTGGTTCACAGTGAAATTAATTCTCGAACAAAAAGTACGGGGGAAAACACAATTGTTACACTACTTGGAGCTATGCAGCATAACCACCAGATCGGCTTCGCTGCGACTCAGCCCCAACTCTTCTACCAACCGAGAGGCGTTGGCACCCTGCTGAACAAGTTGGATTGCTTCGCCATAAGGACGATCCTGCTGTTGTGACTCGATAGACTCCTGACGATGAGCCAGATCGCGCCCGGTACGCTCAAGATTATTGACCCGTTGATCCACGCCCACAGCCCCCGTACAGAGGGCATTCAGGTTTTCATTGAGCGAATGGATCTGAAGTTCTGCGCTGGATAGGCGTTGTGAAACATTTCTGAGGCGCAGTGCAGTTACGAGTAACCCGAAAATCGCCATAATGGCCAGGACAAGAGAGACCAGCAATAATATATCCATAAAGTCGCTATCAGGCGTAATCGTCTATTCGGGGGTGCTTGTCATCACCGTCAATTACAGGCCTGGGTGACTTCACCTTTTTTTTCTTTTTCTGCTGCTCAGACTCGGGGGGCTTACGCTTTGGATCGTCCCGCTTAACCGGCCATGTTGGCTTGATTGGTGTTGGCTGGCTGATTTCCGACATAATCCACCTCCTGGTCTCTTACACGATCAGAACATCCCGACCTGATCCCACTCCTCTTCACTCAACAACTTATTCAAATCTACCACGATTAACAGACTGCTATCACGGGTTGCCACACCCTGAATAAACTTCGAACTCTCTTCATTGCCCACATTTGGAGCTGAATCGATCTCTGAGCCCTGCAGCTCGACGACCTCAGCCACACTGTCAACCAGAATACCAACCACCTGCATTTCGGATTCAATGATAACAATTCGACTGGCTTCACCGATATCACCCGGAGGCAAGCCAAAACGACTACGGGTGTCAATCACCGTAACTACGTTACCACGAAGGTTAATAATGCCCAGCACATAAGGGGGTGCTCCAGGTACGGGGGCGATTTCCGTAACCCGCAGAACTTCCTGCACATGCATGACATTAATACCATAGGTTTCATCTTCCAAATGGAAGGTAACCAATTGATATACTGGATCATTTTCTGAACGATCGGCAACGCGAGTCGTCATGGCAGTACCTCTGTTTTACCTAATTATATGTCAAATTCCCGTCACCCACAGGGGACGTAAGGATTATAAGCATTATTTATGCCCAAGCATTCCCAAAATGGCATCTACATTGAGCAATACGCTGAGGCGACTTATCACTGTCCCCGCCATCCACGGGCGGTAGCCTTCGGCTCTACGCCAGCGTACTTCATCACTTTGTAACAACATCGGACTTTGCAAGCTGTCACAGGCCAACCCGAAGCGTCCATCACCAACAATCAGGATATGACTACCACGCTGGCGTTTTTCTGATGCCCGCTGAAGTCGTTCAGGCATGATTAACTGCGCCGTATCCACCACGATCACACGCTGATCCCGGTGCAACAATATACCCATATACCAGTCTGGCTGCCCCGGTATCTGTGTCAGCTCCTGATTCCATTCAGTAATACTATTGAGCGCTATCAATGGCACTACCAGATTCATCCCCCGCACCTTGAAAGGCAAGGATTGAAAAGGCTGCTCACCCCATTCAGGGACAATCTCCGCTGGCGTCACCACCTCATCCTGTGATGCCTCAACTGGCTTATCGGCCGTTTGCGCGATTTCTACAGTCTCAGGTGCCTGTACCGGTATCTCAGTCTGAACGCCCTTCCGGATCTCAACAACTTCAGCAAGCCTCGGCTTCGTCTCTTGTTGAGTTTTGAGATTCAGTTGATCCTGCTCAATATACTCATCCACTTCACTCAGAAGGGAAGCGAGGTAGCTATCTACCGCCTGTTCCGGTGCGTGCAAGACTTCTTTGGGCGCTTTCGGTTCATTGCTCATCTGGCGAGACCTGAGATTGGCAAGGTATTTTGTTCACTCTGCAAAGTCTCTAATAGAGCGGTATAAGCCGTCACACCCTTTCCGCGGGGGTCTGCAATAGCAGGGGGTAAGCCAACCTTACTGGCCTCCCTGAATTGGGTATCCACAGGAATGACACCATTCCAGACCTGTTGCTTGTAGGTCTCCCTAAGCACACGAAGACTATCAACCGAGGCCCTTGTTCTCTGATCATACATGGTCGGCACAATGGTATAGGGCAAAGGCGTGGTTCTGGCCTTAAGTACCATCTTGAGCGTGTGCAGCATACGCTCAAGACCCTTCAGGGCAAGAAATTCTGTTTGCACCGGAATGACCAGTCTTTCACAGGCTGCCAGTGCATTGACCATCAAAACACCGAGCATCGGCGGACAATCAATCAGAACATAATCAAACTGGTCAGCGAGTCGATCAAAGGCACGCCTGAGCACCAGCCCCATTCCATCCATACGCCCTGCCTGTCGATCAAGCGTGGCAAGAGCTACCGAGGCCGGCAATAACTCCAATCCTTCCGTTCCGGTTTTATAGAGTAAGGTCGATGGATCAATTGGTTTTTTGTCTGCGACCGCTTTAAACAGGCTATAGGTGCTCTCTTCTATGGCATCTGGATCGTATCGAAAGTAACTGGTCAATGAACCATGGGGATCAATGTCAACCAGCAGTGTGCGAAAACCCCATACAGAAAGCAAACCACCCAGACTTACTGCTGTTGTGGTTTTACCAACGCCGCCCTTCTGATTCGCAATAGTCCAGACTTTCATGGTGAACCTCTCGGTGTAGACTCACCAGAACTGTTAGTTTTATTTTCTAGTTGTTGCGCCATGATCAGCAGGTTGACCCGCCGATTGTTCTTGCGACCTTCCAGTGTTTCGTTACTGGAAAGAGGTCGATGTTCACCATACCCTATTGCCGCCATTCGACTGGAGTCAACTCCAAGCTTGGCAAAGTAGTGTACAACACTGGCAGAACGAGCAGCAGAAAGCTCCCAGTTCGAGGGAAAACTGATCGTCTTGATGGGAACATTATCCGTGTGTCCCTCTACATTTATCAGGTTGGGCAATGGCTTGACTATAAGGATCACTTTGCGTAATGCCTTCAGCGCTTCCCTGGAGAGCCTTGCGCTACCACTTTCGAATAGCATGTTGCTTTTCATCTCAACCTCAATACCACGAACGGTACGGGTGACATTGACGAGGCCTTGATCAGTGTATTCCGAGAGTGAAGTGGCAAGGTCGCTTTTAACTGCATCCAGTGTCTTGGTAGCTACAATAGAATTACCCTGGCTCGCCTCTTCCAGAGGATCGCCCGGCAACACGTCTGGCTGTGCCGGCTCGATTATCGCAAGATCGCCTATCTGCGGTTCAATCTTCCTTATCTCTTCACCAATCTGTATTGGCTCAAGCGTACGAGCCGAGGAGACAAAGGCTTCAGTCAAGGTGCTGGAAAGAACACGATACTTTCCATTATTGACGGATGAGATCGAATACATAACAACAAAAAAGGCGAATAGCAACGTGATGAAATCCGCATAAGAGACCAACCACCGTTCGTGATTCTCATGCTCTTCATGATGCCGCCTTCTTCGTGCCATCAGATCAAATACCCCTGCAGCTTCGATTCGATGTTACGGGGATTTTCGCCCTCAGCAATGGAGACGATTCCATCGATAACCATCTCTCTGAAATGACTTCGATCGATTGCCAAGGCTTTTAGTTTATTACCAAACGGCAGTAAAAAAAGATTAGCGAGTCCGACACCATAAATCGTTGCCACAAAAGCGGTTGCAATACCACTCCCCAATTTACTTGGGTCTGCTAAATTCTGCATCACGTGAATCAAGCCCATAACAGCACCAATAATACCGATGGTAGGAGAATAGCCGCCCATGCCTTCAAAAACTTTCGCCGCACGAAGATCATGCTGTTCCCGGGTCTCTATCTCAACCTCAAGGATATTGCGAATCACATCAGGTTCACTGCCATCTACCAGCAGCTGCATCCCCTTTCGAATAAATAAATCAGGCTCTTTTTCTGCGACCTCTTCAAGTCCCAGTAATCCCTCTTTTCTGGCAATATTGCTCCAGTTGATTATCTTTTTTATTGTCGGCTGTAACACTCGCCTGGATGGTTTAAAAACAGATCCTGCAGAACGCAAAGCATGAATGAATACAGACATCGGGGTTTGCAGCATGATGGCACCTACTGTGCCACCAAAAACAATCACGAGAGCAGGACCATTGGCCAGTGCATCTATATGACCACCGTCAAGGGCATTACCGCCCAGAATGGCGCCTAGTGCGATAATGACACCAACAAGACTGAGATAATCCACGCTATACCGCCTTGACTAAACTTGGGCCAATATCGATCAGCGGTAATACACGATCAGAAAGACCTGCTTTCTCAACGGCCTGCGGCATTCCATACACCACACAGCTCTCTTCGTTTTGCGACCATATCGTTGAGCCCCCATCCTTCAAAAGGCGAGCTGCTTGCTTACCATCTGAGCCCATTCCCGTCAGGATTATTGCCAGCACATTTGCTGGCAATAATCTTGCAGCTGATCCGAAACTGACATCAACACAAGGGCGATATGTCTGGTCTGAACTGCTCTCTTTAATCCTGATCACAATACCATTGCTGCGCTGCTCAAAAACCATCTGCTTCCCTCCTGGGGCAAGATAGGCATGCCCTGCCTGCAACAGATCGCCATCCGAGGCTTCAGTCACCTTAATAGCACATTGTGAATTGAGCCGTTCTGCATAAGCCGAAGTAAAACTGGCTGGCATATGGACCACGATAATAATAGGAAGCGCAAAAGATTCCGGAAGTGCTGCAAGCAGTCCCTGTATTGCAACCGGTCCGCCTGTCGAAGCCCCAATGGCCACCAATTTGTAACTGCCCTTTCTCGCTGTTACAGAGGTGCTGCGGGTATATTCTTTTACTACGGGTTGTGGCCTGATAATAGTTCCAAGGCGCCGATTAATACCCCGTGAGCCAACTGCCAGAACACGGCGTGCCAATTGACTCGATGCATCCCGCCCTCTGCCTTCATCAAATTGTTTGGGGAGGAAGTCGACTGCACCTGCATCCAAGGCGTCCAGGGTGGCTCGAGCCCCTTCATGGGTAAGCGATGAAAACATGATGATGGGGGTAGGATTTTCCGCCACAATACGTTTAACGGCACTGATGCCATCCAGCACTGGCATCTCAACATCCATAGTGATGACGTCAGGTTTTAGCCGACGCGCTTCAGTAATCGCGCTCTCTCCATTACCAGCAAATCCGACTACCTCAATCCCGGGATCCTTACCCAAAATATCTGCAATCCTTCGACGAAAGAAAGAGGAGTCATCAACGACCAGTACACGAACCTTTGAAGCGATCATTAGAAGGCCATCCATTCTGCACCATGACAGAATTGAGAACGGTTCAGTGGGTCTGATATTTTCTCAAAATCACAAAATTTCAGATTAACGACGCGCATATTTTCGCATCAGCCCCGGGATATCCAGAATCAAGGCAATATTTCCATCACCTGTAATTGTTGCTCCTGCCATACCATCCAATCCTTGGAGCAGTGCGCCTAACGGTTTAATCACCACCTCTTCCTGCCCAATGAGGTGATCGACCACCAAACCTACCTGAGTATTACCTACAGTCACTACCACAACATGACCAACTGACTCCCTGTTTCCGCGAGAAGTATTGGGAACCAGCCATTTGTGCAGATAAAAGAGTGGCAAGGCACGCTCACGCACCATGATCGTCAGTTGTCCATCAACAACATGGGTACGCTTGAGATCCAGATTAAAGATCTCAACCACGCTGGCCAATGGCAATGCAAAAGGTTGTGTGCCAATGATTACCATTAGAGTCGGTAAAATAGCCAAGGTAAGCGGCAGTTTGATTGTTATCAAACTCCCCTTTCCATATTCTGAATCTATCTCCACCTGACCGTTCATCTGGGCAATGCGAGTCTTAACCACATCCATACCCACACCTCGACCAGAGACATCAGATATCTCTGTCTTGGTTGAGAAGCCGGCGGCGAAGATCAGGTTATAGCAATCTTTGTCATCCAGTCGGGCAGCCGCCTCTTCATCCATCATGCCTTTTTCAACGGCTTTGCGACGCAACACATCAGGGTTCATTCCTTTGCCATCATCTGCAATAGTTAGCAGTATATGATCTCCTGCTTGAGCTGCCGAAAGCACAACAGTACCTTTACGAGGTTTACCCGCCGCTTCACGCTCATCTGGCATTTCAATGCCATGATCTACTGCATTTCGCACCAAGTGCACCATGGGATCAGACAGCGCTTCCACCAGATTCTTATCAAGATCTGTATCTTCTCCGTGGAGCTCCAGGTCAATCTCTTTCTTTAGGCTTCGTGCGAGATCTCGTACAACCCGGGGAAATCTTCCGAATACTTTCTTGACGGGTTGCATGCGGGTCTTCATGACGGAGTTTTGCAGATCCGATGTCACCACATCCAGGTTGGCGACTGCCGTAGCAACCTCTTCGTCGCCCAACTTGGCCTTCAGGGTTTCCAATCGATTTCTGACCAGAACCAACTCGCCCACCATGTTCATGATCTCATCCAGACGAGCTGTGTCTACACGAATGGTGGTCTCTGCAGGTGGGGCGGCCTTTCGGGCTATTGCCTGTTTCTTATCGTCCACTTCTGCTGCGGGTGCTGCTTTTTTTACACTCTCTTTCGGGGCAGCCTTCACTGTTGCCGGGGCAGCTTTCTTTGGAGCCGGGGCGGGTTTCTTTTCAACTGGCTTCGATGTAGCGGTAGCGGTCTGATCAGAACTGGCATTGACCGCTCCAAATTTGCCTTTACCATGTAGCTCATCAAGAAGCGCGTCAAACTCCTCTTCCGTTATTTCATCAGAACTCGATTTGTTTGATGCCGCTGGTTTTGGTTTGGGTGTCTCTTGAGCAGATGAAACATCAGTGCCGCCCGCAGCAGGTACACCACCAAATTGGCCTTTTCCGTGCAATTGATCAAGCAGAGCATCAAACTCATCCTCTGTAATCTCATCACTATTTGCGGCTGGTGATTTAGTGGCAGGTGCAGCAGGCTTCTCTGCCGGCACGCCTGCGTGCTTACCAGGTCCGTGGAGTTGGTCCAGCAAGGCTTCAAACTCATCTTCGCTGATCTCATCACCTCCACCCAACTGTGGATCCTGTGTTGACTCGGCGGAGGAAGCTACCACCTCTTCTAGAACTTCTTCGACTGTTTCAGTTACTGGCTCTTCTTCAGCACTTTCATCTTCAGGGATGGCTAATCGGGCAAGTGTCTCAAGCAGTGCTGGATCGGCCTCTTGTGGCTCTTCACCAGCCTGAACCAGGGCAAACATCTCATTAACGATATCAAGCACCTGAAGCACCGAATCCATAAGGACCGCATCAACATGACGCTGACCTTGACGTAATACATTAAAAACGTCTTCTGATCTGTGGCAAACATTAACGAGGGGATCAATACTCAGAAAGCCGGCGCCACCCTTAATAGTGTGAAACCCGCGAAACACGGCATTTAGCAGATCAAAATCATCTGGTCGTTGCTCCAGATCTACCAGCTGCTCATTCAGCTGCTCCAGAATCTCTCCTGCTTCTACCAGGAAGTCCTGAAGGATCTCGTCATCCAAATCAATGGCCATGTTTTGACACCTCTAAAAGCCCAGACTGGAAAGCAAGTCATCCACATCATCTTGTCCGCTGACCGTGTTACCTTGATCAATACCGGGAATGACCGGGCCTTCCAATTTATTTGCATCTTTTTGTTTTTCTGGCAATTTTGAGCCGGATATCCTGACCAGCTGTACCAGCTTATCTTCGACATCATGTACCAGGGTTATAACCTGCCGAATTATCTGGCCGGTCAGATCCTGAAAATCCTGCGCCATAAGAACATCCGTCATATAGCCGTGCAACTGCTTGGATCTCTCGGTCGTCAAAACAAGAAAACTGCTCAACTCTTTGCTCAGTGCCCTGAAATCATCAACCGATAGTTCTCTGTTACAAAACAGAGTCCACTTCTCTGAAATATCTTGCGCTTTCTGACCCAGATCGTCTGCGAGCGGTAATCCAGCCTCAACGGCGCCCAATGTTGTGTTGGCAGATTTTTCTGTCATCGTTATGACGTAAGAGAGCCGCTCACTTGCATCAGGAATATCCACTTGTGCCATCTCATTGATTCTGGGATCAATCAAGAACTCATTAATAGCCTCATGTAACTCCCGTGTAAGTCGGCCAACTTCAATAAAGAGCTCACTCTCAATACCATCCGACAGTTTCGAGATAATATGAACTGATTCTGTTTCATTGCCCGCTTTCAGCTGCTCAACCAACTCTTCAGCCAGTGCCAACCGTTTATCACTATCCATTGTCAATCTCCCGATGGATGGGTCATGCTGACAGTTAGCCTTAGCCTTCAACACGTTCAAAAATCTTGCTAATCTTCTCTTCCAGGGTTACCGCTGTAAATGGTTTTACAACATATCCGTTTACCCCTGCCTGCGCTGCCTCAATGATCTGCTCGCGTTTGGATTCAGCAGTCACCATCAAAACCGGCAATTTCACCAGATTTGGATCGGCCCGTACTGCTTTCAACAGATCAATACCAGTCATGCCAGGCATATTCCAGTCGGTCACCAGAAAATCAAAATTACCAGACTGCAACATTGGCAGCGCGGTATTCCCGTCATCCGCCTCCTGAGTATTAGTAAACCCAAGATCCCGAAGTAGATTTTTAATAATCCTCCGCATCGTGGAAAAATCATCCACAACGAGAATCTTCATGTTTTTATTCAAGGCAACCTCCAAACTCGATGCCGTTACTCACTTTCATAAACCGATCAAACTGGATCAGTCTCGGATAACCAATCTGTCAGGCGGGAGCGCAATCGCAATGTGGCCTGACTGTGTATCTGACAGACTCTTGACTCACTCACACCAAGCACCTGTCCTATCTCTCGCAGATTCATCTCTTCATCATAATAGAGTGCTATTACCAGCCGTTCTCTTTCCGGCAGTCCTGCAATGGCTTCAGCGAGTGCCTTTTTAAAGGCATCTTTCTGCATGCCATCAAACGGGCCCGTAATATCACTGCCACCACCTTCATAGGGGAGCTCTCCAACTGCCTGCAGCTCCTCTATGCTAAAAATCCGGCAACCTGATGCGTCCTGTAGGATGCGATGATACTGGACCAGACTCATGTCCAGCACTTCTGCTACCTCGGCATCTCGTGCATCACGTCCTTGCTCGTTCTCAATCGTGCGCATGGCATCTGCAACCATGCGAGCCTTTCTGTGTACTGACCGAGGTGTCCAGTCACTCCGGCGTATCTCATCCAGCATTGAACCCCGTATACGAATCCCTGCATAGGTTTCAAAACTGGCTCCCTGGCTTGGATCATAATTCCTGCTCGCTTCAAGCAAGCCGATCATTCCCGCCTGAATCAGATCGTCTGCCTGCACATTAGGCGGCAATCTGTTCATCAGATGATAGGCAATTCGCTTAACCAGTGGCGCGTGCCTATTCACCAGCGTATCTGAGTCCATCTCCTGAATTGAGGTGTAGGTAGCCAGTCCGTTCACTGTCCGATCTCCCCGTTGTGGCTGGTAAATTGAATCAGCCGCTCTACGAAGAATTGCAGGTGTCCGCTGGCACCATCAGGTACAGGCCAGTTATCGGCCTTTTGGGCAAGATTCTTGAATATTTTTGCAATATGACTGCGTGGATGGGCCTGAACCACAGGTTTTTGTGATTTCACTGCCTTTCTCAGGTTCTCATCGTAAGGAATGCTGCCCATGTAGGTAAGCATAACATCCAGATACTGATCTGTGACTCGGCACATTTTGTTATAGAGGTTTCGTCCCTCTTCTGCCGTGCGTGTCATATTCGCCAGAATGCGGAAACGATCAAGACCGTACTCACGATTAAGGAGTTTGATCATGGCGTAAGCATCTGTAATAGAAGCGGGTTCATCACAGACGACCACAATGAGTTCCTGGGCTGCCCGACTGAAACTCACCACGGTATCAGAGATACCCGCCGCGGTGTCAATGATCAACACATCCAGGTCGCCACCCACATCACTGAAAGCCCTTATCAGTCCCGCATGTTCTGCTTCACTCAATTCTGCCATCTGCTGGACACCAGAAGCACCTGGAACGACGCGAATACCTGCTGGCCCTTCCAGCACCACCTCTTCCAGCGACCGTTCACCACTTAGCACGTGGGATAAGTCATATTTAGGGTGCAGTCCAAGTACCACATCGATATTGGCAAGACCCAGGTCCGCATCCAGCAGCATGACTCGCCTTCCCATCTCGGCCATGGCAACAGCCAGATTAACTGAGACATTGGTTTTCCCTACACCACCCTTACCACCAGTAACAGCGATGACTCGTACGGGTGTTGGCTGAACCATGCGTCGCAGGCCTGCCGCTTGATCTGATATTGCATCAACCATGAGCATTTGCTCTCGCACCTCCCAATGCCAGTGCCAAGTATTCGTCAGAATACTCCCCTCCTCCATTACTGCATGCCACTGCTTTGCTGACCAGCGTGTGTGAACGGGCCAAATGAAGATCCTCAGGTACTTTCTGCCCATCAGCAACAAATGCCAGTGGCAGGGATTTATGAATCAGTGCAGACAGTGCACCACCCAGTGATCCCGCTTCATCAACCTTTGTAAGAATACAGGCAGCAGGATTTGCAGCGCCAAACGCAGTGATCGCCTGCACCATTGATGAGTAATCAGTGGCGGCAGAGAGTGTCAGGAAACTCTGCACGCCCTGACCTGCCACATCAAGTAGAGAGAGTTGTTCACTGAGCCGAACATCACGCTGGCTCATGCCTGCCGTGTCAATCAATATCAGGCGTTTTCCAGTCAGTGCATTGAGCGCCACCGCTAACTCTTCCCTGGTTCCGGCAGAGCGTACAGGTACATCCAGTATCCGGGCATAGGTATTCAACTGCTCTTGAGCGCCTATGCGATAGTTGTCGGTGGAGATCAACGCCACTTGGCGATTGCCATGACGGAGTGCAAATCGTGCAGCCAATTTGGCTATCGTAGTGGTTTTTCCTACTCCGGTAGGACCGATGAGAGCGAAAATTCCACCTTGGTCCAATAGATCATCACCCACAGTCTCAAGCTTTGTTGCGAGATAGTAGAGTGCTTTTCGCCATGCCTGATCAGCCGTCTCCGTGTTGGCAACAGCTTCAACCAACTGACTGCAGATATCCGGTGTAATGGAAAGCGCCATCAAGCGTCGAAACAGATCCTGGGTCTCAGGTTTATGATCACCCATTTCACGCCAACTCAGACCGGAAAGATCATTTTCCAACAGGCGACGCAGCGCTTTCATCTCCTGGCGCATCTCTACCAGCACCGGATCCTGTGACCACTCTATTTTTGGATTGGGTGGTTGGATGGATCGTTCTGATGTGCTCGCTTCCTTGAACAAGGCAACGGCTGCCGGCGTCTGCTTTTGTGGACGAGACGGGCTTTTAGACCGTGCAGCTTGCGGAAGTATGGGAGTAGGCTGAGCTGGTGATTCAGGTTTGGATTCTACCTGAGGAGTAAAAGCTGTCGCGTCATAATCGATGGCAGCAACCAACTCAATGCCCCCATCGACCTTCTTATTTGAAAGGATGACTGCATCTGAACCCAGCGCCTCGCGCACCTGGCGCAATGCCTGTCTGATATCCGATGCAAAAAAGCGTTTAATCTTCATACTAGCTTTCCCTGCAGCCAGCATCCCGATCAAACGCCGTTGTTACACGGTCATTCTAGCTCCACCTGATCGTTACGCATTGGCTGCCTCATGTTTCTGCACTTGGCCTGCCCACCGTGGCAACCACCTTGATTTTGCGGTTGTCCGGAATTTCGTTATAAGAGAGCACACTCATAACGGGTATGCTGTGTTTCACGAAGCGCGCCATCCACGTCCTTATGGGTGCGGCTACGAGAAGAATACTCTCTTGTCCTGCCGTTTCTTGTTGATTAGCGGTCTCAGCCAATGCCTTCTGAAGCTGTTCCGCTAACCCGGGCTCAAACCCGACACCTCCATCCTGGGCAGGCTGAACTGTCTGCTGCAATATCTGTTCCAATCCTGGATCCAGCACAACGACAGGGATTTCTTCAACAGGACCAACGAGTTGCTGAACTATTGACCGGGATAGGGCGACCCTTGTTTTGGCAGTTAAAGCGCCGAGGTCTTGACTCTGAGTTCCATATTCCGCCAATGTTTCGGCAATTGTGCGTATATCACGAATTGCCACGCCTTCTGCCAGGAGGTTCTGTAACACCTTCAGTAACTGCCCCAGGGTAAGCACCCCGGGCACCAGATCTTCAACCAGCTTGGGTGCGGTTCGGCTGAGCCCATCCATCAATTGCTGAACCTCCTCATGGCCAATCAACTCATGGGCATGTGACTGCAGGATCTCGCTAAGGTGGGTTGCAACTACGGTGCTCGCATCAACTACCGTATAACCAAATGTCTGTGCCTGATCGCGCTGTGCGGTGTCAATCCAGACCGCTTCCAGACCAAACGCCGGATCGGTTGTCTCAATACCTTGTAACGTTCCGAACACACGGCCAGGATTGATGGCCAACTCTTTCTCCGGATAGATCTCCGCATTACCGATGGCAACGCCATTCAATGAGATGCGATAGCCCCCGGGACTCAGATCAAGATTGTCGCGAATATGTACTGGTTGAATAAGGAAGCCCAACTCCTGGGAGAGTTTTTTGCGAACACCCTTGATGCGATTCATCAACTGCCCACCCTGGTTTTTATCAACCAAAGGTATCAGACGATAGCCCACCTCGAGACCAATGATATCCACTGGCTGGACATCATCCCAGGTAAGCTCTTTCTGTTCAGGCGGAGGAGCTGGTTCTGGCATTGGCTCGACAGTAGCTGAGGCAAGCTGCTGACTGTTTTGTCGCTGCATAATCCACCAGGCACCAAAACCAGATAAGGCGGCCAGCGTCAAAAAGGCAAAATTAGGCATCCCGGGTATTACACCCATCATTGCAAGTACAACCGCCGTGATAATCAGTGCCTTCGGATTAGTAAAGAGCTGACTGAGTATCTGCCCGCCCATATCCTCTTGCGAAGAGGTTACGCGGGTAACGATAATGGCCGCCGATGTAGAGAGCAGGAGTGACGGTATCTGCGCCACCAGCCCATCACCGATGGTCAACAGAGCATAAAAACGTAACGCTGTTGAGAGATCCAGGCCATGTTGCAACATGCCGATGGCAAGCCCGCCCAATATATTGATGAACAGGATCAGAATACCGGCAACTGCATCACCCCTGACAAATTTACTGGCACCATCCATCGAACCATAGAAATCGGCCTCTTGGGCCACCTCTTCACGCCGTGCCTTGGCTTCATCCTGATCAATCAGCCCGGCATTGAGATCGGCATCAATCGCCATCTGCTTACCCGGCATCGCATCCAGGGTAAACCGTGCGCTCACTTCTGATACTCGACCAGCACCTTTGGTTACCACCACAAAATTGATAATAACCAGAATGGCAAATACCACCAGACCAACCGCATAGTTACCACCAATAACGAAGGCACCAAACGCCTCAATCACCTTACCTGCCGCATCTCCGCCCTGGTGACCTTCCAGAAGGACCACACGAGTCGAGGCAACATTAAGTGCCAACCGAAGGAGTGTAGCAACCAGCAGCAAGCTGGGAAAAACACTGAACTCCAGAGGGCGCATGGTATAGACAACAACCATGACCACAATCAACGACAGGGCGATATTAAATGTAAAGAAGATATCCAGAGCCAAGGGAGGCAGCGGAATAACCACCATCACCAACAGCATTACCAGCACTATCGGCGCACCAATGCCACGCATGCCTGAGGACTTTACACTGTTGAGGATTGCCGCAGCATCCATTACCTAGACTCCAATAACATCTATTCTGGTACCTTCAATTCATCAGGGATTGGCAGATCATCGGGCGACGCAGGTTTTTTTCCACGCCCCGGTACATGTGCCTTCAGCTGAAAGACGTAAGCAAGGATCTTTGCCACTGAAAGGTAAAGACCCGCGGGGATAGCCTCACCCAACTCAGTATGGAAATAGATCGCCCGGGCCAGGGCCGGCGACTCAATAATCGGCACCTCATGTTCACTACCAACCTTTCGGATATTGGCAGCTACCAATTCCATACCCTTTGCCACAACAACCGGGGCCATCATAGTTGCCTGGTTATAACGCAGCGCCACTGCATAGTGAGTTGGGTTAGTCACAATAACATCGGCCTTGGGAACCTCTTCCATCATCCGGCGATTAGCCATCTCTCTCTGAAGTTGGCGGATGCGTCCTTTTACCTCCGGTCGACCTTCCGTATCTTTCATCTCCTCCCTGACTTCCTGGCGCGTCATCTTCATCTGGCGCTTGTGATCCCATACCTGAAAGGGCACATCCACTGCAGCGACCAAGATCAACGTAGAGGAGATCAGCACAAAGGCCCAGCCAATCAGATTGACCAGCTCTTTAACGGCAGGCGCCAACGCCATTCCACTCAGACCAATAAATGAATCCAGGGTCAGCCAGATCACCAATGCTGTTGCACCACCGACCAGGAAAAACTTGGCCATCGCCTTGGCCAGCTCAACCAGACCCTTCATAGAGAAGAGGCGCTTCATGCCTTTCAAGGGATTCATCTTGCTTAGCTTTGGCGTCATCGACTCTGCACTAAAAGCCATACCTCCCAGTGCAATTGAACTGAATACAGCTACCACCACCACAATCACAAAGAAGGGTGCCAACATGATGAGGGCATCCTGAAAGCTACTCACCAGCCTCCGGCTCATGGCCATAGGGTCAAACATATCAACCCGGGGTATGGTAAAACTACTGCTCATAATGTCAGACAGGTCATGTCCCATACTGCCGCTCATACTAACCAGGGCCATACCTCCAATTAAGGTGATTGCCATGGTATTAAGCTCTTTTGAGCGGGCGATCTGACCTTTCTTCTTGGCATCGTCAAGTCGTTTTGCTGTCGGCTCTTCTGTTTTCTCCTGGCCGTCTTCATTCTCAGCCATACATCACCTCGCAATCTGGAGAACACGCTGCATGAGGGACATCCCCTCTTCCAGCAATTCAGTAAAATTACCCATGACATCAGGCAAGGTAATCCAGATCAGTACAAAGCCAATCAGAATTGAAATCGGAAAACCGACAGCAAAAATATTCAGTTGGGGTGCGGCGCGCCCAACAATACCCATGCCAAGATTGACCAGCAGCAGTGCGGCCATTACAGGCAGCGCCATCAATAAACCGGCACTGAACAAGCGACTTGCCCAGCCGACAATCTCTGTCAGACTGTTCTGGCTGATACCACTCATTGCAACGGGAAAGGTATGGAAGCTTTCAGCCAAGATACCAATCAGTACCAGGTGTCCGTCTAATACCAGAAACAGCAAGGTAGCCAGTATGAGATAGAACTGTGAAATAACCGGTACTTGAACGCCGTTCTGAGGGTCCATCATGGAGGCAAAACCAAGCCCCATGCTGTAAGCAATGACCTGGCCACCAAAGATCAGGGCGGCAAACACCATTTGTAGAATGAAGCCCATCACGATGCCGATCAGGATCTGCTGAAGTAGAATAACGAAGGACTCATGACTGAATGCATTCACAACCGGGGAAACAGGTATTACAGGAATCAACACCCAGGTCATTACCAGCACAAAACCAATACGAAACATTACCGGTGTCTGGCGCGAGCTAAATACCGGCGCAGCCAGAACCAATGCACTAACACGCACGAATGGCCAAAAGAAAGCGGCCAGCCAAGCGTTCATCTGCGCATCAGTGAATGACATCGGTTTAACACCTCGCTAGCCGATTATATCCGGCACACTCTCATACAGATTAAGTGTAAAATTCATCAGGACCTGGAGCATCCAGGGACCCGTCATCATCAGTACCACGACCACAATGATCAACTTTGGGATAAAGGTCAGGGTCATCTCATTAATCTGGGTGGCGGCCTGAAACATCGCTACGATCAAGCCGACAATAAGCGCAGGAATCAACAGTACCGCGCCCAGCGCAACCGTCACTTCCAGGGCTCTCTGCCCAATATCCAGTACGCTATCTGGTGTCACCTTATCACCCCGCTACACCTGGAAACTTGAAGCCAGCGTGCCAAACACTAACGCCCAGCCATCGATCAGGACAAACAACATAATCTTGAATGGCAACGAGATGATGAGTGGAGAGAGCATCATCATACCCATTGACATCAGAACACTGGCCACCACCAGATCAATCACCAAAAATGGGATAAAAATAAGAAAGCCAATCTGGAATCCCGTCTTGAGTTCTGATGTCGCAAAGGCGGGAAGCAGCACAGTGAATGGAACATCATCGGGTGACTCAAACGCTTCAAACTTACCAATCCGGGCGAACAGTTCCAGATCACTTTCGCGTGTCTGGCCCAGCATAAACTGACGCACCGGAACGGAGGCTTGGTCAAGTGCCTGGGTAGCGGTGATCTCTTCGTCCATATAAGGACGTACGCCCTGGTCATAAACCTGCTGAAAAACAGGCATCATGATAAACAGGGTTAGAAACAGCGCCAGGCCCACCATAATCTGGTTTGACGGCGTATTCTGAGTACCTAATGCCTGACGTAGAATAGCCAGCACAATTACGATTCTGGCAAAAGAGGTCATCATTAACAGCGCGCCCGGTAACAGGGTCAGCGCCGTCATCAAAAAGAGAATCTGTATACTTAGACTGTAGGTTTGACTGCCGTCCGCATTCGGGGTGGTTGTCAGCGCATTCAGGCCAGTGGCCGCACTACTGATGGAAGGCAGTAGAATGCAAAGCAACACAAAGAGAATAAAAAAGATCCGCGCTTTCATTGTTGAGGCTCGGTCAGCTCAGACTCAAGTTGACCAGAGAAAGACTCATTCACTTGCTTGGTCTTTTCATCCGGATCAAGAACATACAGGGTCTGCACTCTGCCTGGCGCTACCCCAACCAATAATTTGGTAGTGCCGATCTGTATAAGTACTGCTCTCTCCCTGGGTCCGAGCGAGACACCACCCAGAACACTCAGGTCTGCTTTCGACGCCATTGGCAAGCGTCCGAAGCGACGTAACAACCAACCCAAGCCAAAGATTAAAACCAGTATAAGCAACAGCCCGCCTGCCGTTTCCAGTAACACACCGCCACTCAATGGCGAGGCACCCAAGACTGGCGCATTCGGCTTTCCCAGCTCAGCCAGGCAGATCCCCGGCAAGGCAGAAAAAAGCAGTCCCGAGAGGTGTGCGGCGAATCTCATTTACCTAATCTCTTAACTCGATCCGCCGGGCTAATAATGTCGGTAAGACGGATGCCGAACTTCTCATTCACAACAACCACTTCACCCTTGGCGATCAGTGTCCCGTTAACCAGCACATCCATTGGCTCACCAGCGAGGCGATCCAACTCTACAACTGACCCCTGATTCAACTGCAACAGGTTACGAATTGAGATTTGGGTTCGACCAATCTCCATGGATATGGTGACAGGCACATCCAGAATGGCATCAAGCTGCACCTCACCAGAGCCACTTTTACCTGACTCGGATGTCAGCTCCTGAAACTGTGCCGATTCAGCCCCGCCAATAGTGGATGCGGGAATGACCGACTCATCCACTACATCCTGCTCTTCCATAGCGGCAGCCCACTCATCGGCCAATGCTTCATTTGCGTCTTTATCAATATCACTCATGATTCTGTCCTAACTCAATTGACCATCGATCAGGAACCATTTAGCAGGTCCTGTAACCCAATATGCTTTGGTGGTTCTATCCACTTCTCAATCTTGATCGCATAGCTCCCATCCGACACACCTATTCGCCCTGAAAAGACAGGGACATCAGCTGCCGCCACTTCCACAATCTGAGGAATATCTACAGGAATAACATCGCCCTTCTTCAATTCAGAGAGCTCTCTCATACTGATGATGGTTTCACACAGAACACTGGACAGCTCAACCTTTACACCCATGATTTCATCTTTCAGCGCGATCACCCAACGCTCATCTTTATCACCACGGTCAGACTGAACTCCAGCATCCAGAAGATCTCGAATCGGTTCAATCATCGAGTACGGGAGACAGATGTGCATATCACCACCACCCGCTTCAAGATCAATATGAAACGAGGTCACGACTACAACCTCTGATGGACTCACAATATTGGCAAATTGCGGATTAACTTCAGATCCAACGCATTCAAAGGTTAATGGCAAAACAGGCTTCCACGCCTCGTGCAGATCGGCAAAAGCCAGGTTAAGCAACATCTGCACAACCCGGAGTTCTGTTGGTGTGAAGTCACGCCCTTCAATCTTGGTATGGAAACGACCACTGCCACCGAAGAAGTTATCAACAACACTGAATACCAGCTTTGGATCCAATACACAGAGTCCCTTACCCTTCAGTGGAGGCACCCGGACCAGATTGAGACTGGTCGGCACAAACAGACTATGGACAAACTCAGAGAACTTGAGCATCTGCACGCCAGAGACAGAGATATCTGCTGATCGACGTAACATGTTAAACAGACTGGTGCGGAAATAACGGGCAAATCGCTCATTCACCATTTCCAGTGTTGGAAGACGGCCGCGAACAATACGATCCTGACTGGCAAAATCATACGATCTCGCTTCACCATCGACTAAGTCATCAGCCTCTGTATCGATATCTCCATCATCAACGCCATGTAACAGGGCATCGATTTCGTCTTGTGAAAGTAGGTCGCTGGCAGACATGAATTATTGCATCACAAAAGAGGTAAAGAAGATGGCCTCAATCTCACCAGGCCCTTTTTGATCCTTGATAATCTTATTGATAGTTGAAAAAACCTCCGACTGAAGCTTCTCTTTTCCTTTTCGGTCACGAAGTGCTGCATCCCGTTGACTGCTAAACAGCGACAAGAGATTATGACGTAACATGGGATCATTGTTTTTAACAAACGCAATGACCTCTGGATCACGCGCCATAACCTGCACCCCTATCTGTAACATGCGTGCTTTTCCACCGGGCGGAAGGTTGACCACGAAAACAGGATCCAATGGATGATAGATAGCAGGCAACTGCTCCTGAACCACATCTGCTTGCCCATCTCCTTCAATAACCTCTTCTTCTCCACCCAGTAAAAAAAAGGCTGCACCACCACTAATCATCAGAAGCAGTAACACGCCTGCTATTATGATGATTAATTTCTTTTTTGACCCTGCGCCATTCTCGGCACCCAG
>VMRY01000005.1 GCA_007713595.1 Sedimenticola thiotaurini | reverse complement strand
TGGTGGCGTTTGATGGGGCAGGGGAATGGCTCTCAGGCAGGGATGGTTAAAATTACATAATTAATAACTATAAAAAAGTTATAGTGTATCGAAAAATGGAATAATTGATATTTGTCATATTTCAAAATGATCAAAATAATAGTTTGATTAAATACTAATTGGAATTTAATGATCGGTTAAAAAAATATTAAAAATAAATATAAAACAGGTAGTGATGTTAGTTGTTGATTAACATAAGTTTCTTATGAAACTAAAATATGGTTATTTAAAATCCCTGTTTTTAATGATACGTAAGTATTGATAGAAAAATTAAAATATGTATCAATATAAACAACATAATAAGCAAGTTAATTGTAAAATTAACCGATTACAAAACAGAGGATGCGGGTATGCTGATGCGGAAAAAGGCTGTCATGGCCGATGCCATAAAACAGTATCAGGTCAACCGGTGGTGTGCTGGGACGACTGCGGTTTCTGACGATTGGGTGGCTGAGGAAGTACCTGTTGCGCTGGTTTATAACGGCATATCGCATGTTGTGATGATGTGCAGTCCCCAGCATCTGGAGGATTTTGCGCGCGGATTCACACTCTCAGAATGTATTGTCGAACACCTTCATGAGATTTATGACATCCAGGTCTCTGAACTTGATGAGGGCATCCAGGTTGAGTTGGAAATTGCCCAGTCCCGCTTCTGGGCGCTGAAAGAACAGCGCCGTGCATTGGCGGGTCGCACAGGTTGCGGGATCTGCGGGAAAGAGAGTCTGCAGCAGATGGCCTGCACGCTCCCTCCTTTAGATAACCGGCAACGCATCAGCAGTGAGGCTTTGCAGCAGGCGCTCAGTCATATCAATAGTCAACAGCACCTGTTCAATAAAACCGGTTCGGTACATGCAGCGGCCTGGTGTGACCCCGATGGTACGATCGCGGCCTTGCGAGAAGACGTGGGTCGTCACAATGCACTGGATAAACTGATAGGGCACTGTTTGGATTGCGCACACGAACTGCGTGAAGGCATGTTGATCATGACCAGTCGGGCCAGCTACGAAATAGTTCAGAAGGCGGCGGCTAGTGGTATCTCTGTGGTGGCGGCCGTGTCGGGCCCAACCGGTATGGCAATTCGTTTGGCGGAAGAGATGGGGATTACGCTGATTGGTTTTGCACGTAATGCCAGCCTTTGTGTCTACTCACATCCGGAACGAATCATCTGATGGACAATTCTGTAAAACAAAACGCAACCGAGCACAAGAGCGTCCCAACCTACTGTTACAACTGCGTGGCCGGACCTGATCCAATGCGGGTCGAGGTGGTTAATGGCGTGGCTACCCAAGTGATGCCCAACTTTGATGCGGCCGCTGCACATCCCGGGCGTGGTCGCCCTTGCGTCAAAGCCTATGGGTTGGTGCAGAAGACCTACAACCCCAATCGTGTATTACAGCCGATGAAACGGACCAATCCAAAAAAGGGTATGAAAGAGGACCCAGGATTTGAACCGATCGGCTGGGATGAGGCGCTGACTCTCCTGAGTGACAAGCTTAACGGTATTCGGGATCGTGGTCTGATTGATCAGGCCGGGATGCCGCGCGTTGCAGCCACCTTTGGGCATGGCGGCACACCGGCCTATTACATGGGTACTTTCCCCGCCTTCCTGGCTTCCTGGGGACCGATTGATTTCAGCTTTGGTTCAGGTCAGGGTGTTAAGTGTGTTCACTCGGAACATCTTTATGGCGAGTTCTGGCATCGTGCCTTTACGGTTGCAGCTGATACGCCCAATACCCGCTTCGTGCTCTCGATTGGCAGCAATGTGGATGCAACGGGTGGCCCCTGTGCTATTGCTCGCCACGCTGATGCCCGAGTGCGTGGCTACAAGCGTGTGCAGGTTGAACCGCATCAGTCAGTAACTGGAGCTACCTCATCCGAGTGGGTACCTATTCGGCCGAAAACAGATCCGGCGTTCATGTTTGCACTGATCCACTGTCTGTTGCATGAGCAGGACAGAACTCGACTGGACATTGCTTTTCTGCGCGAACTTACCTCGTCACCCTACCTCGTAGGGCCAGATGGCCTCTATCTGCGTGATAAGGTATCGGATAAACCGTTGGTCTGGGATCAGAGCAGTAATCAGGCCGTGGCGTTTGATACGGCTGGTATTGTGCCTGCACTGGAAGGTCACTACAGGATTGCCCAGGCGATTACTGTTAGTGCGGATGATCAGCGTCAGGAGCTGCAGGATGTTGATGGCTGTACGGCGTTCAGTAAGTTGCTGGAACATGTTGCCAAGTACACCCCGGAGTGGGCGGCTTCTGTTTGTGACATCCCGGCAGAGACCATTCGACGTATCGCCGGTGAGTATCTGGATAACGCCTGTGTCGGTGAAACCATAGATATCGAAGGAACCGAGCTGCCGTTCAGGCCGGTGGCTGTGACACTGGGCAAGTCAGTTAATAACGGCTGGGGTGCCTATGAGTGCTGCTGGGCGCGTACGGTTATGGCGGTTCTGGTGGGTGCGCTGGAAGTACCCGGTGGAACATTGGGCACCACGGTGCGACTCAATCGACCCCATGAAGACCGTCACTTGAGCATCAAGCCAGGTGATGATGGTTTCATGGCGCAGAAGCTCAATCCAACCGATAAGGAGAATTGGGTTGCAGAGCCCACGGGCCGCAATGCACACCGCACATTGGTACCGATTGTTGGTAGCTCTGCCTGGAGTCAGGCGTTAGGCCCCACCCAACTGGCCTGGATGTTTCAGCGCGAACGCCCTGAAGGGTTTAATCTGCCGGAACCAACTTTGCCGGATGTCTGGTTTATCTTCCGTACCAACCCCGCGATCTCCTTCTGGGATACCCGCAACCTGAATGATCTGATCGCCAATTTTCCCTACACCGTCAGCTTTGCCTACACGGTGGATGAGACCAACTGGATGGCTGATCTGTTACTGCCAGAAGCCACCGATCTGGAAGCGACCCAGTTGATTCCGGTAGGGGGCACAAAGTTTGTCGAGCAGTTCTGGAAACATAAGGGTGCGATATTACGTCAGAAGGTTGTTGAACCTCAGGGCGAGGCGAAGGATTTTACCTGGATCTCAACACAGTTGGCGCAGCGTACCGGGCTGCTGGAAAAGTACAACAACGCCATCAACCGTGGAGCGGGTGGGGTGGCACCGTTGAAGGGTGAGGGTTATGACTTCTCGCTTGAGGCGGAGGCGGTTGATCCACCAGAGAAGATCTGGGATGCGATCTGCAAAGCGGCCAGTGCGCAGCTGAGTGACAGTAAGGAAGTTCATGATCTGGCCTGGTTCAAGGAGAACGGTCTATATCTTGCCCCGGTTTCACAACAGAGTTGGTATCTCTATCCCACCATGAAAAAGCAGGGACTGCGGTTTGAGATGCCCTATCAGGAGCGTCTGTTACGAATTGGCAAGGAGCTGGGTAATCGCTTGCATGAGAAACAGATTACCTGGTGGGATGCACAACTCTCAGAGTATTCCGCACTGCCTGAATGGCATGATATTCCAGGCCGCTGGGAGACAGCCCTGGTTAATGAAGGTGCCAATCCAGAGGATTATCCTTTTTGGTTACTTGCAACTAAAAGTATGCAGTACCACACGGGTGCCAATGTGAGTATTCAATTGATGCGCGAGGTTTCGCAAAATGTGCGCGGCCATGCCGGTGTCATCATGAATAACCGCAGTGCTGAAAGGCTCGGTATAGAGCAGGGTGACAGAGTGGCGATACGCTCTCATATCGGAGTCACCTTTGGGCGTGCTGAACTGGTTAGCGGTGTGCGACCTGACACCCTGGTGATTGTGGGCCAGTTTGATCATTGGGCAACACCTTACGCCAAGGATCTGGAGATGCCGAGCCTCAATACGATTGCCCCTATGTCGCTGGAGCTAACCGATGCCACCGGCTCTGGAGCCGATATTGTTCGGGTTACGATCAACAAGGTGAAAGGTGGTGTGCGATGACCCGTTATGCCATGGCGATTGATCTACGGCGCTGTGTGGGTTGTCAGACCTGTACGGCCGCCTGCAAACAGAAAAATGCAACACCACCTGGTGTGCAGTGGCGAAGAGTACTGGATATAGAGAGTGGCGAATTTCCTGATGTACGCCGTAGTTTTATGCCAGTGGCCTGTATGCACTGCGATGAACCACCCTGTGAAGAGGTCTGTCCCACGACCGCCACTTATAAACGTGCTGATGGATTGGTCGCGATCAATTATGAGCTTTGTATTGGTTGTGCCAACTGTGTGATGGCTTGCCCTTATGAGGCGCGTTCGATTGCACATGAAGCGAATTTTGCCTATGGCGATCAACCGATGCCAAATGAACGGGCCATGTTTGATCCGGAACGTATCAATGTCGCGACCAAATGCACCTTCTGTATTGAACGAATAGATCAGGCGGAGGCGTTGGGGATGACGCCGGGTCTGGATCATCAGGTCACCCCTGCCTGTGTCAACTCTTGCCTTTCTGGTGCGATGGTATTCGGTGACCTGAATGATCCTGAAAGTACGATCTCGCAGCTACTAAAAGAGACAAAAAGCTACCGGCAGAGTGAAGAGCTGCTCACCGGGCCGGGCGTCTATTACATTTGGGATAAGGCATGAAGCGCAACAGGACGAGTTCAGCGGCCTATTCGCCGCGTATTCAACGCAATTGGGATTGGCGTGCAGCCGGGAATTTTATCGGTGGCGGGGCAGGCAGCGGTTTAATTATCAGCGCCACTCTGATGAGTCCATCGGGTTTTGATGCATTGCCATTTGTTTTTCTGGGGCTGATCCTGGTGGCCGCCGGTCTGTTTTGTGTCTGGTTAGAAATTGGCCGGCCTTGGCGAGCACTGAATGTACTGAAGCATTTTTCCACCTCTTGGATGTCACGGGAGGCGTGGGTTGCACCGTTGCTGTTTTTCCTGGGCATACTCACGCTGTTGTTTGAACCGTTACTGGTATGGCTTGTGGCTTTATTGGCGGCGGCCTTTCTTTATAGTCAGTCCCGTATTCTGCGGGCGGATAAGGGGATACCTGCCTGGCGTCATCCGCGGGCGGGCCATCTGGTCGTTTTGACAGGGCTGACAGAAGGGTGCGGTCTGCTGGTGCTTTTATTGCCGTTGTTTGACCAGCTTCAGTGGGTAGTCTGGGGCGTGTTCCTGCTGCTGTTGGCAGGGCGTGCCGTTGCCTGGCGTGTTTATCGTGAAGGTCTTGCGCAAGCCAAAGTGCCACAGGCAAGTCAGAAACGATTAGCGGGAATCGATCGTGAATTCCTCCTGGTCGGTCATGTACTGCCAGCGCTGTTGCTTGCAATGGCGCTGATTGTTCCTGAAGCAGCCATGCTTGCTGGGTTGCTGGGTATGCTGGCAGGTGCCTGGATGAAGTACAACCTGATTACCAGGGCGGCATTTACCCAGGGCTTTACGCTTCAGCATGCGCCGGTACGGGGGCAGCCAGCCCCGCAAAGCCGTCCAGCACTGAATTAGTCGTTATTAATGAAGTTACAGCTGGATTCCTCCTCCAGTTCTATTGACGGCGCAATGCGCCGTCTTTTTTTGAGATGTGATGATGGCTATGGGTTTGCTTTGCCTCCAAAAGTGGATGGCTAATATTTTTATTCAGATACGCCTAGATCCGCTCTAGCTTTTGGCTATACATAGTCTAATATTTAGTTGGGATTTTAAGTTTTTGCTGTAGCTGATTCAGGCTATTCGTTTCAGAGAAATCGCTTATTTAACGGGGCAAAGGAGATGCATATACATACATCGAACCAGGAAAAGATTGAGCTGGGTTTTTATGGATGTAGTTGTAATTTGGGCGCTCATATCTGCGGGCTTTATCATTCCGATGAAGAGCGTGATGAGATAATTTTTGGGTTCTTGCACCAGGGCCATGTAAATGGTGATCAACAGCTCTATGTACCCAATGAGCGGAAGCCTGAAGGATTTATAACCGACTACCAATCAAGATATGGTGAAGAGACCGCAGCAGATCTGACAGATGAGTCTGTTTTTGCCATTGCTGATGCCAAGTCGATCTATTATCCCGATGGACAATTCTCCCCTCAGTCAATGGATGAGAACCTGACAGCTTTCTATCAGCAAAGCCAGGCAAGTGGAAAGCGTAGCATACGCGCAGCCGCCGAGATGAGCTGGGCAGTGGATGCGATCCCCGGCGTTGAGCATCTGATGGTCTATGAATCAAGGCTCAATTACTTTATTCCAGGCAAGCCCTGGATATCCATCTGCCTATATAACCTGAACAAGTTTGATGGTTTCTCCATCATGAATGTCTTACGTACCCATCCGTTCGCTATCTCAAACGGTATCATCACTGAGAATCCCTATTACCAAGAACCGCAGGAGTGGCTGCGTATCAATGCTCCGCAATTCCTCTGATACTCCTGAACAGAACACAGCACATGACCTGTTGCTGTTACTGACACATCTATCCAGTCTGACGGATACCGAGCAGATGGCTCGGCTTTTTGTTGAGAGTGTGAATGGTATGGGGCTGGGTATTACCTTCGAACCCCTTTCGCCTGCTGGGCCATTCTCAGATAGATCTATTGAGGTTCGAACGGCACACGAACGCTATGGTCAGTTTGCAGTAATAGCGGGTGACCTGGAAAAACTCCCCCGTGAGTTACGCGCTTGGCTGAATAATGGCATGCAGCTTTTGGCCCTGTTGATGGAAAGCGTAACCAATCGCGAAAGGCTGGAGGCTGAATCAGCCTTGCGATTGGCGGAGAGTGAGCAGCGATTCAGGGATTTTGCCAGTATTGCAGCCGACTGGTTCTGGGAGATAGGCCCAGATTTAAAATTCACTTACCTGAGTGGCCAGATGGAGGTCGTTTTAGGATTGCCTGTCGAAGAAATCATGGGCAAGACCCGGCAGTCATTACTTGGTTATCAGGTTGATAGTGATGCTGCTGGGTGGGCAGCGTATTTCGAGGTTATAGAGAAACAGGAAGATTTTCAAAGTATTGAATTGATCTGGCAAAGACCTGATGGTGGTGAGCGTATCATCTCCCTGAGTGGTCGAGCCCTGTTTGATGAGCATAAGAACTTTTTGGGCTATCGTGGTGTTGGTCGTGATATTACAGAGCGTCAGCGGGCGGCAGAACAGATTAAGTCGAGCGAAGGTCGCTATAAAGAGCTGTTTGATAACATGAGTGACGGTGTCGCCGTCTATTCAGTAGTCGGCGATGCGGATGATTTTATCTTTAAAGACCTTAATCGAGCAGCTGAATCTATTGGTGATACACAACGGGATACCGTAATCGGCCGTTCGGTCAGAGACGTTTATGCCGGTGTCGAGTCGATGGGCCTGTTCGCCATTCTCCAGCGAGTATGGCGTTCGGGTGAACCGGAGCATTTTCCTGTCAGTCACTATCAGGATGGTATCCTGGATATGTGGGTTGAAAACTATGTCTATCGCCTGCCTACTGGTGATGTGGTCGCGGTCTTTGAAGATATCACACAGCGTATACAGGCTGAACAGCAACTGCAAGAGAACCGCACCCTGTTACGTTCAGTGATTGATGCAGCACCGATGTGGATTGCGGCTTGTGATCGTGATTATAACTATCTGTTGGTGAATCACTATTTTGAGTCAACATTTAATAGACCCTTGAGTGAAATAGAAGGCCAGCATTTTCTTACGTTATTGCCAGAACAGATGGCCAAGCGCCACACTGTGTTGATCGAACAGGCATTTCAGGGTGAGGCGATCAGCTTTGAAGAGACCCTCTCTTTTAAGCATGGGGCTGCAGAGCGACATGTATCTGGCAGTTATGTTCCGTTATGTGATTCAGAAGGAAATATTACTGGCGTTGTTGTTGCGGTGATGGATATTACCGAGCAGATTGAAATGCGCAAACTACTTGATGATGCACACTCTGAAGTGAAACAGCAGCTGAAAAAACTGCGCCTTGTTGAGACTGTATTTGACAGTACAGCGGAGGGCATTTTAATCGCTGATGCCCATGGGGATATTGTGGATGTGAATCGTGCATTTACCGATATTCTGGGCTATAGCCGGGAAGAGGTCCTTGGTCAAAAGCCCTCCTTATGGAAATCAGGCCGGCATGACCGGGCCTTTTATCAGTTGATGTGGACGTCGCTCGTACAGATGGGGATGTGGTCAGGCGAGATCTGGAACCGCCGTAAAGATGGCACCATTTTTCCAGAATGGTTAACTATTAATGTGGTCAAGAACAAGGCGGGAAAATTGGCCAACTATGTAGCCGTTTTTGCCGATATTACCCACATCAAGCAGTCTGAAAGGAAGCTCGATTTTCTGGCCCATCATGATCCACTGACAGAACTGCCGAACCGGCTGCTGTTTAATGCAAGATTACAGCATGCCATTAGTCATGCTGCCCGTAGCAGTGAGCGGTTGGCCCTGCTGTTTCTTGATCTGGACAGGTTCAAAAATATCAATGACAGCCATGGCCATTCAGTTGGCGACATCTTACTGAAAGAAGTTGGGGTGCGACTGATCAGGGCAGTTCGTTCAGATGATACAGTGGCACGTATTGGCGGTGATGAGTTTACTATCCTGGCTGAGCGAGTGGGGCATGCAAGTGATATTGCACATATAGCGGATAAGCTACTGGGTGCCTTTAAAGAGCCGTTTGAGCTGAGTGGACATGAACTCTATATCACTCCCAGTGTAGGTATCAGTGTCTATCCGGACGATGGAATTACACCTGAAGAGTTGATGCGCAATGCTGATGCGGCGATGTACAGCGCCAAGGATGCAGGGCGTTCTGGTTATGCCTTCTATAGAGAGGAACTTACTTCTGTTGCGTTTGAACGGGTTCTGTTGGAGAGCAGTATCCGGCATGGACTGGATCGGCAGGAGTTTGTACTCTATTACCAACCGCAAGTGGATATGCAAACCGGCAAAACGCATGGAGCCGAGGTTCTGGTGCGTTGGCAACATCCCGATATGGGCTTGCTAGGGCCGATGAAATTTATTTCTGCCGCGGAAGATCTGGGGCTTATCTTACCCTTGGGTGAGTGGATTCTTCGGACAGCCTTAAGTCGCGCTAAAAGCTGGTGTGATCAGGGCTATCTGTGTGAACTACTCTCGGTTAATGCCTCGGCCATCGAGCTACAACAGGCAGACTACGCAGAAAAAGTTTTAGCGCTTCTGGAAGAGACCGGTTTTCCACCAGAGCAGCTTGAGCTTGAAGTTACAGAGGGACTCTTTCTGGGAGAGTTTGAATTGGCTGCACGGTCATTGCAGAAGTTGCGTGATGTTGGTGTCAGTATTGCTATTGATGATTTTGGTACCGGTTACTCCTCTTTGAGCTATCTGAAGCGGCTGCCGATTGATCGACTCAAGATTGACCGCAGTTTTGTGCAGGATATTCCCTGCGATGAGAATGACGTGGCGATTACCCGGGCCGTCATCAGTCTGGCCAAGAGCCTGCAGTTAAAAGTGATAGCTGAAGGTGTGGAGACGACAGTGCAGAAGGAGTTCCTGATTAATGAGGGCTGCTCTGTGGCTCAGGGCTATCTTTTTGCACGTCCCATGCCGGAGGATGCATTCCTTCGCTGGTTGAAAGACCAGGTGGTAACTGACTGTCAAGATTGATATTTTTGATTTGCTTGGTATTGGTTATTCCTTGGTCGTCATCTTCAATTTTCCCCTTCTTCTATTTTCGAATACGGAATTCTTAAAGAAAAGACAGCCAGCGGTCGCTCTATAGAAAAGGAATTTTGTAAAGGATTGTCCTTTGAATCAGAATCGGCGCAGATTTAAACGGTTTATGATCAGCCATCCGGCCAGGTTGGTGGTTGATGGAACAGAGCAGGCAGATTGTCAAATCGGCAACTATTCTGAGGGTGGACTCTACCTGGCGATTGATAATGCGGCACTGAAGCAGATAAGAAATGGCCTGGGGTCAACGGATTCATCTGCCATTAACGCCGAAGTTCAGCTATTTGAATACCCCACAAAGCGGATTAAATACAGTGTCCCTGTCCGCTTTGCTTTTGAATCGACCGAAGGTGTTGGCGTGGCGTTCATGTCAGCGGATTCAGCTGTGCAGAACTACTTGGCTGAATGTGCCGCTACCGAGCGCAAAAAAAAGGTTAGAGCAAATCTTCGAAGCGAGGACAAGGAGCAGCCGCTTGGCGAGCTGGCTTCAACGCTGAATGCGTACCTCAATGAACGGATAAGCGACTATTTTAAGCAGCTGGATGAAGCGCTCATTGAGCAAGAAGAGCGGGCATCACATCAGCAGCAGCCGGATATTCGTCATGCAAGGAGGGTGCTTGAGCAGGAAGAAGCACGAGTTAAGCAGCGCTTTTTTGAGCAAGTAGCTCGAAGTTGGGAGCAGCTTCAAAGTGCGTCACCGGATAACGATACCCCTAAGTTTTCAAATCAGAGCCTGGAACTCGTAGATGAAGATGAGTTCGACGAATGGGCAGCTGTCGTTGGTGTGTCTCGACGGGTGGAAGGACGCCTTGCGAGTACACTGCATAATCTATCGCAGTCAATCGCGTACCTGGTTAAATCTCCTGTTAGTAATGACAGCAACCCCTTGTCACCCTATCGATTGCTCTGGTCATTTAAAAAGAGTCTGGATCCGCTCAGTATTTGTGTTGATGCAAGGCGAGCCGCCTATACGGTTTTTGCCGAGCAGATATTGACCAATATTGATCGGCCTTATCACCAGATCTATCAATCATTAGAACAGCAAGGACATACCGCTGGCGTAAGGCGGAGCCAAGTTGCCAATGAGCAGCCAAATAGGGAGGCGTCAACTGAAAGCGCAGAGGTAGCCACTCATAGACCTGCGGCCAAAACACTGATTGAAACACTCGCCTCCTACCTGGGTGAAAAGAAGCGTCCCTCCCCTGATGATGACCCTTCATGCCAGGTCTCCAGCAACTCGGCTATTTCACAGGTTTTGGAAGACATGGTACAGGGTGATCAGCGCCAACTTGCTGATCGTATTGAGCAATCATTAGGTGGATATGCGGGTCAGTCTGGAAGAGTCCAGCTCTCCTCCGAGAGTCGTCAAATTATTGATGCGACTGAGCACCTGCTGCAGATGACGCAGCAGGACCCGCGACATAATGTCACCACGCGTAAGATTCTTCGTCAGGTCCAGTTGCCGCTCGCCAAGGCAGCTATTCAGGATCCCTCGGTATTGAATGATCCTAAACACAGTACCCGAGAGCTGCTGGACAATCTTGATCAGTTGGCGCTGTTTTTATCTGCCAATGAGGGATCTGCCCTTGCCCAGGAAGAGAACAGGAAACTGGAGTCGGTGCTTGGCTCACTTGAGGCCGCGGGTGGTAAGGCCGACCTGAATGAGGTGGCAAGGGATATCTCCGGTCTATTAACCGAATGTAAAAAAACCTTTAACGCTAATCGGGGTCTGGTGTTGACAGGTTGTGATGCTGAACAGCGGAGGAGTACGGCAAGTCAACAGGTCAGGGCATTCCTTGAACAGGAGTTGAAGGGTTCTATCTCTACATTGGTTGATCAGTTATTGCGTCTTGGTTGGGTCGGCCTTTTAGTCCAGACAGTGCGCCAGGGAAAAGATGAGGAGAAATATCTAAAGCGCTATCAGCAAGTACTTGTACTACTGAATCAGGCCTTCCAGCCCGGCATAAAACAGGCTTCACTGACTCCCGAAAAATGGAAGAAGGTCAGCAAGGTCTTGCACAGTGGTTTTGATGCCTATCCCATCTTTAAGAATAAAGGCCTTTTGCTGATCGAACGAATTGGCAAAAGCCTGGAAAAAGGGAGCACCACTTTTGCTGAGTGTAATCAAAACCGTGTGGATATCTCCAAGGGCTACTTTGATCAGCTGTTGCCGGTAAAAACGGTTAGTCGGCCAGCTGAAATTGACGCCCTAAATATTGAGCCACAATACATACGACAGCTCAATAAACTTCAGAATGAGGACTGGATAACCGAGCGTCAACCCAATGGTCGAGCCCGGATGCTCAGTCTTGCCTGGTGTGATGAGGACAAAACACGTTATGTCTTTGTTGATGGGAGTGGTGTTAAAGCGCTCGACTATAAACGGGAAGAGTTGCTTAAGCGTATTCAAAGTAATCAGATCTCAATTATTGAAGATCATGGCCTGCCGATGGTGGAGCGTGCTGTTGAGCGTGCGCTTAAAGAGGGCTTTGGTCGTCTTAGAGATGAGAGTGATCAGGACAGTGTCACAGGCCTGAAGAATCGCCGGGCGTTCCATCGGGATCTGAATCATCTACTAAACAGTAGCAGTGATACAGGGCACCGCCATCAGTTGATCTGTATGGATGTAGATAAGTTTACATTGATCAATGATGTCTGTGGTATGGAGGGCGGCGATCATTTCCTGGCGCGTCTTGCAGGTATTTGCAGTAGCCTGATTAGTCATCCGGGTGCGGTATCCCGTACTGGTGATAATGAGTTCAGTATCTTGCTGGAGCAGTGTTCGCTGGAGCGGGGCTATGCGATAGCCGAGAGCCTGCGCATTGCGATTGAGAATTTCCGCTTTGAGTGGGGTGAACATCAAATATCAGTTACGGTCAGTATTGGCATTACGGAACTGTATAGCGGAAGTGGTCACGCGGATGAGGTCAATCATGCGGCCCACTCAGCCTGTGCCGAAGCGAAACGCGAAGGCAGAAATCGCTGTTGCTGTTATCAACAGGAGGGTGAAGTCTATGCCCAGAAGAAACGCCTGGCACAATCGGTCCCCTTGATTGAAAAGGCGCTGGAACAAAACCGATTGGAGCTGCATGGGCAGTTGATTCGCCCAATCTTTCAGGATGAAGGGCTATCGACTCACCACGAAATACTTTTACGTCGGTTGGATGATGAGGATATCCCCAGTACACCGTATGAGTTTATTCTGGCCGCAGAACAGTACGAACGAATGCGTGCCGTTGATCGGTGGGTGGTGCAGCGTTTCTTTACCTGGGCAAGAACGACATTGAAGGATAAGTCAATTGCGGATCTGGGGGCGTTTAGTATTAACCTGTCAGGACAGTCGATGTCAGATGAAACCCTTATTCCATTTCTTAGGGAGTTGATTGTTAACTCGCCGATTCCTCCGGAGATGCTGGCTTTTGAGATAACCGAAACGGCTATGGTGAGTCAGCTTGATCAGGCAAGACGTTTAATGGAACAGATCAAGGCTTTGGGTTGCCAGTTCTACCTGGATGATTTCGGGTCAGGTTATGCCTCCTACTCTTATCTAAAAGAGTTCCCGGTGGATGTGGTAAAGATCGATGGAATTTTCGTCAAAGATGTCGATACCGATCTGGCGAGCCGAGCCATGGTGAAGTCGATCACCGAAGTGGCACACCATATGAATAAACAGGTGATTGCTGAGTATGTAGAGAGTGAAGCTATACTCAATGTCCTCGGTGAGCTGGAGGTTGACTATGCCCAAGGTTACTGCATTGGTTACCCTACGGCATTGAATAAACTCTTTCTGAATTGATAGAAGGGTGACTCACTGCGTCACCCGGCTGACTTACTGTCTGTTAGATCCTCTAATCAGATAATCCAGTGATGCCCTGCCTGCGCCATGTTTGATCAGGTAAAGCATGGCAATGGCCCACCACATGTGAACATTCCATGCATCAGGGTAAACAAACAACTGAATCACCAGGGTCATCATCAGCAGTGAGAGTGCTGCGAAACGGGTGAACAGCCCGAGTACCAACAGGATAGGAAAGAAGTGCTCGGCATAGGTTGCCATGTAGGCAGCAAACTCTGGAGGGATAAGCGGTACGGCATACTCCTTCTTGAACAGGTAGAGGGTGGTGTCGGTGACCTCTAGAATACCGCTCACCTTGGTTCGGCCTGATGAAAAGAAGGTATAGGCGATGACAAGCCGGGCAATGAGGCCAAGCAGAGATGCCGGTATCAGTTGGCCTATCATCTCAAACAGTGATTCGAATTTTGCTAGTAGGGTTCTCATTGCTCATTGCCTCTTCAGTTCTTGTTTTAATAGTCGCCTAGGCTGCTGCTTGATCTGGTAGAAAGTGCCATCAAACAGGTGCTGGCTCAGAAACAGGGTCGGGTCAAATGTACTATCCAATTGGCTTGCAAACTCATAGGCCAGGTCGATACTGATGCCCGCCTGTAACTGCTTAATAAAATGAAAGGCTCCGCGAATCACTTCTCTCACTTCAACATCATGCTGTGGCCGCAAGATGATGAGATGGGATTCGCCCTGGTCGAGAGAGATAGTCTCATTTGAATCGCAACGCTGGTTAGCCTGCCAGATGGCATGGATCGGATAATCAGAGCGGATACAGTGGAGTGTAGGGTGGGGGAGCAGTTGGCACTGACCCAACGCTTCACTCGGTATTGCGGCTACCTGCTCCTCAGTCAGTCGATGATGCTCTTCGGCATGATAGGCATCGGTCCAGGCAAATTCGATACGTGCTACATCCGCCAGATAGGGTAATCCGGAAAGTTCGGGCAGTGTAGCGAGAAAGTGTGGGAATTGATCGCCATACAGCAGCAGGGCACGCTCTTGTGGTGGATGCTGTCGCACATAGGCGGTGGCCAATACTCTGAATGCTTCATCGCCGATCAGTCGTTTGATTACCGGATACATATCTGCCAGGGCATCACCATTCAAGACGATGAAGTTATTTCTGTAGACATTGAAACGCTGCAGAGCCAGTCCGTCATCCACCAGCTCACTGAGCAGTCTCTCCGGTGGTGGTTCGGGTGACAGCAGCGCATCACAAAAAGTTTTTTGCAGTTCAGCGAGTTGAGACACGGCAAGCCTCCCGGCTCGATTGCAGATAGTGCTCGGCAAACTGCACCTCTTTATAGAGCGTATCAAAACCAGGGATATTGCTGTCGCGTTCAATCAATGTAGGTACGGAACCTATTCGGTCGATGCAATTTCGATAGAGTTCCCATACCGCCGTGCAGATCGGCGAGCCATGATCATCAATCAGTAATTCCTGGTCGCCTAGAGCTTGTACGGCATGACCTGCCAGGTGAATCTCACCTATTAATTCTGCGGGGATAGGTGCCAGATACTCTTCGATATCCCAATTGTGATTACGGCAGGAGACATAGACATTGTTAACATCCAGTAACAGGCCAGCACCGCTGCGTTTTGCGGCTTCAACCAAAAACTCCTGCTCTGGGATATCACTCTGTTTGAATTGCAGATAGGACGATGGGTTCTCAATCAGAATCTGACGCTGCAGATAATCCTGCACCTGCTGAATATGTGAGACCACTAGATCCAGCACTTCCTGGTTATAAATAAGTGGTATCAGGTCATGGGTAAACCACTCGTAGCCATGGCTCCATGACAAGTGTTCGGAAACCAGCCCTGGTTGAAAACGATCAACCAGTTTTTTCAGATTCCTCAGGTGGTTTTGATCCAGTGGCTGATGGCTGCCCAGTGAGGTGCCTACGCTGTGCAGGGAGATCGGATAATCGGCTCGTATCCGTTCCAGGTAACGGAGTGGGGCGCCGCCACGACCCATGTAATTCTCAGGATGTACCTCAAACCAGCCAATATCTGGTTGGTTATCGATAATGGTTTGATAGTGCACTGCCTTAAGCCCGGCCCCGGCCCGAGAAGGGACCAGAGCCGGTGCCGAACGCAGCGATGTAATCGCCTCATCCATTAATTATTCCGCCTTTCAGCCTTTATCCGCCAGGCTACCGCCGACGATCTTTTCACAGCTCCCTTTTAGTACCAGCATCCAGGCATTACCCTGTCCATCCACGGTGGATGTCCCAGCGCAACTGGTTCCCGGTCCGGCCTTACAATCATTTTTTCCTGCCTTGGCTACGCCAAAGCATTTCTCTTTATCGCCATCGGCGTGTACACCTGTCATGGGTGCCATGGCGAGCGCTGTGGTGATAGCTGAGGCAATGAGTACACTGGTTGTTTTCTTCATGGGGGGACTCCTCCGAGTTCTTTGTACAATGGTTTCATTGAATAGTTTTGCCAAATGGCACTTAACAAGACCGGGGGCTATTGGCATTTATTTCATTAATGCCTGTTTGTTATAAATTTGTGAACATTTAGAGTAAAACCTGCATGCAGAGAGGCATCTGGTCTATATAGATGGCTTGAATGGGTGGTTAAATCATCAGGGATTGACTGCACGTCAATCTAAACTGTCAGATAGATAGGAACGCAGAACAAACAATTTTGCAGTAAGGTATGGGTTGTAATAACGCTGTACCGAAAAAGGAGAGAGGAATGCATACACGGGAGATTGGGCCATTTAAGGTCTCAGCGCTTGGCTTGGGTTGCATGAGCATGTCGTGGGGTTATGGCACGGCTGATGATGCCACATCTGTGTGCCTGCTCCAGGAGGCGCTGGATGTCGGGTACACCTTTCTGGATACCGCGGCCATGTATGGAATGGGGCATAATGAGAGCCTGATTGGCCGTGCATTGAGTCATCGCCGAAGTGAATTTACCCTTGCGAGTAAATGCGGTATTTACCGGGGCGATGATGGTGCCTTAGGCGTGGATGGCCGGCCTGAGACAGTGAAGCAGACCTGTGAGCTGAGTCTGCAGCGTCTACAGACCGATGTGATTGATCTCTATTATCTGCATCGACTGGATCCGAATGTACCTATTGAAGAGAGTGTCGGGGCGCTGGCGGATCTGGTGGCAGAAGGGAAGATCCGTACTATTGGTCTCTCGGAGGTTTCCAGTGCGACGCTGCGTCGTGCCCATGCGGTTCATCCCATTACGGCCGTTCAATCTGAATATTCTCTCTGGGCCAGAACCCCGGAGCGGCAGATGTTGGCAACCTGTAAGGAGCTGGGTGTCAGCTTTGTGCCTTTTTCTCCCCTGGGACGCGGTTTTCTGACCGGCTGTGCCAAAGATGTTACCGAGCTGGATGAGGGTGATATCCGCACCAATGTTGCACGACCCCGCTTTGAACCAGAGGCCTTCGCCATAAATCAGCGTCTTCTGATACCTTATGCCGCAATAGCCAAAGAGCAGGGTTGCAGTATGGCACAGCTTGCCCTCGCCTGGTTGCTGGCCAAGGCAGACAAAACGTTGGTGCCGATTCCTGGCACCAAGCATATCGAATTTATGCGTGAGAACGCGGCCGCAGGCGATATTCTGTTAGATGCCTCAGTGGTAAAGGCATTAGATAAACTTATCAGTGATGAGGCGGTTGTGGGTGATCGTTATATGGCTGGATTGATGACAAGTATTGATTCTGAGAAGGATTAAACTATTTTGAAGATATTTAGTTGTCACCATCTATTTGGCGTAGATCACGTCGGCTGAATAAGCAGAGAGGAGCCATGGACGTAGCAGATATCCCATTTGGGACCACGGATTGGTCATTAATCCTTCCGACAGAACATAAGGGTGAAACAGGCATGGCCTATTGGCGAACATGTCAGTTTGGCGCTGTTCGTGTTCGAATGGTTGAGTATTCACCGGGTTATCTAGCGGATCACTGGTGTTCTAAAGGCCATATCCTACTGTGCCTTGAAGGTGAGTTACATACAGAACTTCAAGATGGTCGGCATTTTGTTTTGCAACAAGGGATGAGCTATCAGGTAGCGGACAACGCAGAACCGCACCGCTCCTACACTAAAAACGGAGCGAAACTTTTTGTTGTTGATTAATAATGATAGGTTTGGATATGAATGAACTAACTGGAGGCTGTGATTGCGGTAATATCCTGTTTGAGATGGAATCGGCCCTTGATTTTAGGCTGGTTAATCCTCGTGCCTGTGATTGCGATTTTTGCGTCAAACATGGAGCCGCCTATATATCTGATGCCAACGGAAAGCTGAAAGTTCGCATAAAGGATAAAGCGAATCTGAGTGAATATCATCAGGGAAGTGGGATCGCTAGTTTTCTTGTATGCAAACAATGCGGCGTCTTGATCGGTGGTTACTATGAATCAAACAATCAGATTTATGCGGCGATTAACAGTAGGTCCGTGAATAGGGATGTTCACTTTGGATTGGATATGGTCTCTTCTCCAAAAGTACTAACGGATGATGAAAAAACTCAGCGCTGGCGTGAATTATGGTTTTCTCATGTTGAGATTGAATACAACAGTAACTCCTTAGAGTGACTGTTTAGGTTGGGTGACGACGGCTTAAATAAAATCACCTATTCGTTTTTACTGGTCTGAACCTTTTTCTTCTAGATGGATGGCGCATATGTTCACCACAGAATTCCTCATCACCTCGCTAATTATTGTGATGCTGCCGGGTACCGGGGTGATCTATACCGTTTCAACCGGGCTTTTCGTGGGCCATCGTGCCAGCCTGGCGGCGGCGTTGGGTTGTACCTTCGGATCACTGCCCCACCTGTTGATCAGTATCCTGGGACTTTCTGCTCTATTGCATTTGAGTGCAGTGGCGTTTCAGATTCTGAAATATCTTGGGGCGCTCTATCTGCTCTATATTGCCTGGACAATGTGGCGTGATACCGGGAGCCTGAGGATTGAAGAGAGGCGTTGTCAGCAGGGAATGCTGAATATTGCTGTTAAGGGGTTTTTGATCAATATACTGAATCCAAAACTCTCTCTATTCTTTGTCGCATTTCTACCGCAATTTGTACCTATCGGTTCTGTTACACCCATACTGGACCTGAGTATGTTGAGTAGTATCTTCATGCTGATCACGTTAGTTGTCTTTGTTTGTTACGGCCTGTTTGCCGGTACAGTGCGTGATTATGTGATTCACTCCCCTCGCATTGTCGGTCGCCTGCAAAAGAGTTTTGCTGTGGCCTTTGCTGCGCTGGGTGCCAGACTGGCTTTGGCAGAGCGGTGAGTCGGTTGCACTATTTTGCCTACGGATCGAATATGTCGACCCGTCGACTGGGTGAACGGATTCACTCGGCAAGGGCACTGACTATCTCTACTCTGGCAGGTCACCAACTCTGCTGGCATAAGTTGGGCCGGGATGGTTCAGGCAAGTGTGATGCCTTCTACACGGGTGAGAAGGTTGACCGTGTTATGGGTGTATTGTATGAGATCGCCTTGAGTGATCGACCGCTACTGGATCAGTTTGAAGGGGTGGGGGCTGGTTATGAGGTGGCCTCTGTCGAGCTGGTCTTGCCGACAGGAGAGCAGCAGCAGGCCTTTACCTATCGTGCTACCCGGATTGACTCAAGTTTCTTGCCCTACCACTGGTACAAGGAGCACGTCCTTCAGGGGGCGCGTGAACATGCCTTGCCCGATGCGTATATTGAGCAACTGGAATCAGTTGTATCTATGGAAGATATCGATAGATTACGCCACACCCGGGAGTTGCTGATCTATTGCTGAGATCAGTAGCTCCTGGATTGTTTGTCAGCGTTTGCTCCCCATGATCGAGCCCAGTACACCACGTATGATCTGACGACCAATGGTGCTACCTACCGCTCTGGCCGCACTCTTGAAGAATGACTCCATGACAGTCTGACGCCCACCGCGACTACTGCTCTTCTGCTCTTTGGCCAGTGCTTTCTCCCGGGCCTTCTCTACCTCAGCGGTTTCCTGCTCCTTGGCCTGCTGTTCGGCGCGCTCAGTAAGAATTTCATGGGCAGATTTACGATCAATGGCCGTGTCATAGACGCCGGCCACCAGTGATGTTGATATGATGGTTTTGCGCAGGGCGGGCTTGATCGGGCCGATCTGACTTTCTGGAGGGCGGATCAGTGTGCGCTGGACAATCTGCGGGCGGCCTTTTTGATCCAGGGTGGAGACCAGCGCTTCGCCCAGGCCCAGCTCGCTGATTACCTGCTCGGTATCCAGTTTTGGATTGTCCCGGAATGTTTGAGCGGCGGCCCTGAGTGCTTTCTGATCCTTGGCGGTGTAGGCACGCAAGGCGTGCTGAACACGATTACCCAATTGGCCCAGAACGCTGTCCGGGATATCCAACGGATTCTGGGTGACAAAGTAGACACCCACACCTTTCGACCGAATCAACCGCACCACTTGTTCTATCTTATCCAGTAGTGCCTCAGGCGCATCATCAAACATCAGATGCGCTTCATCGAAAAACAGCACCAGCTTGGGCTTATCCTGATCGCCCACTTCGGGGAGCTGCTCAAACAGCTCGGAGAGGAGCCAAAACAGAAATGTGCTGTAGAGTTGCGGTGAATTCATCAGCTGATCGGCTGCCAGAATATTGATGACGCCGAGACCGTTGTCATCGTTCTGGATCAGATCCTGAAGATTGAGGGCCGGTTCACCAAACAGCTGTTTGCCACCCTGATCTTCCAGGGTAATAAGTCTCCGCTGGATGGCTCCCACACTGGCGGCGGATACGTTGCCATAGAGGGTGCGAAAATCAGCGGCATTTTCAGCGACAAACTGCAGGATCGAGCGTAGATCCTTGAGATCCAGCAGCAGCCAGCCATTCTCATCGGCCACCCGGAACACCAATGCAAGAACGCCTTGTTGGGTATCGTTCAGATTGAGCAGACGGGCCAGTAACAGTGGGCCCATGTCTGAGATGGTGGTACGAACCGGATGGCCCTGCTTGCCAAAGATATCCCAGAAGGTGACCGGAAAGCCCTGGAAGGTAAAACTCTCCAGCGGCATTTGATCCAGCCGTTCCCGAACCTTTGGATGGGGTTTGCCGGGTTGGGAAAGACCGGAGAGATCGCCCTTTACATCGGCCAGAAAGACCGGGACACCGAGTCGACTGAATGATTCAGCCAGTCCCTGAAGGGTGACGGTTTTTCCCGTGCCAGTAGCACCGGCGATCAGGCCATGCCGATTAGCCATGCGCGGTAGCAGTCCAACATCACTCTCACTGCACCCGATGTAGATCATCTCATCCATTCTATTGCTCCTGACGGCGTTTACTCTTGATGAGGCTACTCTATCACCAAAATCGCGCTTTACCAGCCGCCACCACCGCCACCGCCTCCGCCACCGCCGGATGATCCGCCGCCGGACGAGCCGCTACTGCCGGATGAAGACCCTGGCGCGCTGGATGAGGCCGATATGGCGGAACCCATGGCACTGCCCATGGCGGTGGTGAAGCCGGACAGGTTGTGACTGCTCCAACTGCGTCCGCTGTACCAGCCCGGATGGTATGTTCCGCTCTCTTTACCGGCGGCAGCCAGTATGCTGCTGAACCGCTGCGCCCACTGCTGTTCAACGTCCAATGCAATGGCATAGGGGAGGTAGGCCTCGAACAGTTCCGGTGTCTTTTTTACCGGGTGTTTGAAATCAAGCTCCTCCTGCTCGGCAACACTCAGATAGAGACGGAACCCTTCCACCTGCTGTAACAACTTCTGTCCGGCCAGCGTGGGTGCCTTAAGCCACTCATAGAAGAGGAAGTTGATACCCACTGCAATCAACAGTACCAAAGTGAAGGGGAGAGAGATGGCAAAGGTGAGCATGCCAATGCCAAATACCTCGCCTGCAAAAAAGGGCAGTGCAAACAGCGTGGAAACGATGGCCTTCGCATAACCGATGGCCTTTGAGTGAAGCGCGCTGCGCCAAGCCTGAAATACACCCAGTGCCAGCTTATAGACGGCGATGGTCCAGATAGATAGCCAGACCATCATAAAGCCACCAATTGCCAGGGCCTCTTCTGATTGAGAGGTGATGATGCCACCAACCAATAAGGCCAGCGTGATCAGAACCCCCGGTACTATATAGCCGCTATTGGTAAGGAAGTAGATCTTCTCATAATCGCGTTTTAGCGCATTTTTATGCGCTTTAAGGGCCTTGCCCAAGCGCACATGATTCTTCTGCTTCAAATCGATTGAGCCACTACGCCCACTAAACAGTGCACTGGCTATGGCGGCCTCACCCGGTGCCAGTTTCGGAGATTCGCCGGTCTTGGTCAGGGTGAATGTGCCGGATTTGCTCTCTTTGATAGTGAGATAGCCCTTTACCGCCATATTGATGATGGCAGCACCGAAGGTCTGATCATCGTAACCCATCTTACGCACAAAGCGCATGGAGGCCGGTGAGTAGCCTTTGGCTGGCTCATAGAGTGGAATGATGGCCTTGCCTTGCGGATCACGTCCCACGCGAAACCAGGCAATAAGATAATAGGCGAGCAGCAGGAGCAGCCCGCCAGCGGCAAGCAGCAATCCCTGGTTGTCGGCCATGAACCACGCCAGTTTTTGCTGCTGATCCGGTTCGACCACGTGGCCCTTGGGCCATGAGACAACAATGGTCAGGCCGTGATTTCCAGGAAGCAGCGCTGTTGTCTCAAACAGGGCGTCACCATCACCAGTTACCTCGGCTCGGTAGTCCTGTCCTGTAGCGCCTTGTGCGCCGGTGTAGCCTTCGACCTGGATCGCGCCAGGCGGAACTGTATTGGGCAGCTGAACCCTGGCGCTGGCCTTCTGAATAGGAAAGGCCCAGCCGTTGCCGGTAACGTTCCAGTAGAGCTCGTCATGCTGTTCAAAGAAGCCGAGTTGGCGACGGGTTGTGTAACGCAGGGAGTAGCGATAGTTGCCTGGCTTGAGAAAGACATTTTTGTTGCCGACATAGATGCGGATGCCATTATCGCGCCGTTCAGTGTGATAGGGCTCTGGTTTGCCATCCCTGCGCACTTCCAGCAGTTCAAAGTCGACCCGGTAATGGGTGCCCAGTCGATCGGTATAATCGGTCGGGAAGTCTCTGAAGATACCTCTTTGAATAATGTCACCTTCGGCGCGCACTTCGATGGTCTCTTCCACCACCATGCCACCGTCCTGTTGAACCTGTATATCACTGAAATAATCGAGAATCGCCTCACTGGCGAGACTGTTCTGACTCGTCAATAGCAGGATGACAACGAGCCAACGCATCACGAAGTAGGGCATTAATGAATCTCCGGTGGATCTGATTCAACCACACTCTCCAATTCAAAAAATCGGGCCGGTGTGAAGTGGAAGCTGCGGGCGATCAACAGATCGGGGAAAGAGTCTATGCGTACGTTGTAATTACGTACTGAACCGTTGTAGTAGCGACGTGCATACTGGATATGGTTTTCCACATCACTGAGCTGGGCTAAAAGATCAAGGAACTGTTGGCCTGCCTTGAGATCAGGATAGTCTTCGGCTATCAGCAACAGGGAGCGCACCTGTTCACTCAGGGCCGACTCCATTTTTTCACGTTCGAGGGTTTCGGATGTGGCGGCGGCGGTCTGGCGCAGATGGGTGATATGACTGAGGGTGGACTGCTCATACTCCGCATACACCTGTATCGCCTCTACCAGTTTGGGTATCAGGTCATGCCGCCGTTTTAACTGGACATCAATATCACTCCAGGCGGCGAGCACATGGTTCTTATCTCTAACCAGTTTGTTGTAGAGCATCACAGCCCATATCAGCAGTGGCAGCAGTATGAGTAGGGTAATTTCCATCGCAGTATCGATCCCGTCCATTTTACTTATTCTAGCGAGCATCAGCAGGTGACACATAGGGCGTTTCGGCCCCGTGGGTGATCTCTTTAACTTTTATACGACGCTTTCGCTGGTAAAAGGCGGGTCGGGCGGATCAAAACCGTCACGCTCAACTGAATTGCAGGTCAAAACCCCGGTTGCTGAGCTGTTTGGCTTCCTGTTCCAATTCGGCACGGGGCAGTGTGTGGGTGGTGAGCCACTCATCAGGAAATTTGAGTTTGATCTGGTTATCCGAGACCTTGATCTTCATCTCTACCGTGGTGGTGGCGGAGCGTGCCCGATGCAGCAGTACCGAGAGTCTTAGCAGAATACAGAGTCTCAGAGCAGGCAGGGAGATATCCTGTGGCAGGTCATTGAATACATCGAACGGGAATTTCCGACGGTGTCCACGAATCAGTGCTGAGAGTACCCGCTGTTCCTGGCGGGAGAAGCCCTGCATATCGGAATTGGCGATCAGGTAAGCCCCGTGCTTGTGGAACTGGCTATGTGAGACGGTGAGGCCAATTTCGTGCAGGCGGATTGCCCAGCAGAGCATCTCCAGATACTCGCCCTCATTTAGCTGCCAGGCCTCGGCGGCTTCTACAAACAGTGAGCGTGCGGTAGATTCGACCCGACTGGCATGCTCCATGTCGACGTCGTAGCGACGACATAGCGCCCGGACAGTGCTCTCCCGGACATCTTCGTATTGCGTGCGGCCGAGCATCTCATAGATCAGCCCTTCGCGCAGTGCCTTGTCAGAGACCTTCAGTTGCTCTATTCGTAGTGCCTTGAATACCGAGCGCAAAACCGCTACGCCACCAGGGAATACGGCCTTGCGCTCGTCACTCAACCCATCGAGTTGTAATTTGTCGACATGGCCAATATCGACCAGAACATTGCTCAGCTTCTCTAGCGACTGGAAGTTGATGCCTTCCTGGCCATCGGTCCAGCCGGCGGCCTGCACGACCTTGTTGATAGCGCGGATGGTACCTGAAGCACCAACAGCAATCTCCCAGCCCGCACTGCGGTATTCATTTTTAACTGGCAGCATCTCCAATGCCCCTGACAGCTCTGCTGATCGCATCGCTTCAGCGGTGATAGCACCCTCATTAAAGTGCCAGCGGGTCATGTTCACGCAACCCATGTGAATGCTCTCGGTACGCCTTGGCTGAAAGCCGTCGCCGACAATCAGTTCGGTACTGCCACCGCCGATGTCGATGACGAGTCGCCGTTCATTACCAGCGGCCAAGCCATGAGCCACACCCAGGTAGACCAGACGCGCCTCCTCACGGCCGGCGATGATCTCAATCGGGTGTCCGAGCAAGGCCTCGGCCTCTGCCAGAAAGCGGGTGGAGTTACGAACCTGTCGGAGTGCACTGGTGCCCACGGCACGGACGCTGCCATGGGGAAGAGATTTAAGGCGCTGCCCAAAGCGCTTCAGGCAATCAAGCGCGCGGGCTTCGGTTTCTGGTGAAAGATCCTTATTTTCGAGAAGCCCTCCGCCCAGACGAACCATCTCCCGCAGACGATCCACTACCTGGAAGTTACCATTGTCTACCTTCGCTACGATCATGTGGAAACTGTTTGATCCCAGATCTACCGCAGCAACGGTATCTGAGAGGGTCGGTATATGAGCACTGTATCGCAGCATGTGGAGAATTTTTTATGACAACCGGGATCGGCATGCTACCACTGGGCTTGGTCGATTGAAACCGCAGTATTAAGGCGAGGAGTTACCGGGAGGTTACGTGACTAAAGAATGGCGCTGCGGAGAGCCATTTCTGGCCAGTATTTTAAACTCCGAGGCTGCGTAACTGCTTTGGCGGCAGTAGCCAGATAAGCTCGGCAGAGGCGGCCTTGGGGCCCGCCTTGAACTGCAGCATGCAGGCAGCACCACGTTTTAGCTGCAAAAAGCTGAAATGCGAACCATTGGTATACCAGGATATCAACTCTGACAGGTCGGGCTCATGGCCAACCAGCAGAATGGTGCTCTCCTGTGGCAGATCAGACAGAAGGCTGGTCAGTTTTGCCGGATCGGCGCCAGGATTCAGCTGAGGTATCGCCTGCCGGGTTGCATTTGGGTAAAGTTCTGCTATCAGATCTGCTGTCTGAACGGCACGAACCAGCGTGCTGCTCAATATATATTCCGCCTTAGGCTCCAATTTCTTGAGCCCCTGACGTGACTGCTCAACGCGCTTGATACCTTTTTCTGTTAGTGGACGGAGTGTGTCGTCCTTACAGTTTCTGGCAAAGGCTGCGGGATTTTCAGCGATGGCGTGTCGGATGATGATTATTTTCATAACTATTATTCTAGCAAATCCGATTGAACCAAAAAATTACGTTAGAATATTAAGATTACACCGGTTTCTTTCTTCATTGCACCTGTTTATCGGGTCAGCTGTGAAGGATCTGGCCAGTGTTGTGAGTATCCTGTTTAAATATGACATCTTTGTGATTTGGACCCGAGTATGAAATATTGCAGTCAATGCGGCAGTTCGGTTGAGGTGAAAGTGCCCGAGGGTGATAACCGGCCCAGGCATATCTGTACAGATTGCGGTGTTATTCATTATCAGAATCCCAATGTTGTAACCGGCTGTATTCCCGAGTGGCAGGGTAAGGTGCTGCTCTGCCGCCGGGCCATTGAGCCACGCAAAGGCTACTGGACACTGCCAGCAGGTTTTCTTGAAAATGGGGAATCAACACAGCAGGGAGCACTGCGCGAGACAATAGAGGAGGCCAATGCCCGGGTCGCGATAGGACAACTTTATACCCTGTTCAGTCTGCCTCATATAGATCAGATATACATGCTTTTCCGCGGGCCGCTGGAAGATCTTGATTTTGGTCCCGGCGTGGAGAGCTTGGAAGTGAAATTGTTTTCGGAAGAGGAGATACCCTGGGATGAGCTGGCATTTCAAGTGGTAGCGGAGACTCTCAAATTCTATTTTTCTGATATGCAGCGAAATGAATTCCGTTTGCGTTCTGGCGTGATTGAGCGACTTCCCGGAGCAGAGCGTCGTTACCGCACAACCCTGCACGAAGAGTAATATTGAAATTCAGGATGGGTCATAGACCAGTCTTACGTTGGTAGCAATCAGTCCCTCATCCACATCACTCTCTTTAAGGTAGAACTCGACAATGGTCTCCCTGTTCTGTAGCAGTTCAGGGGTGACTCCATCGGCCAGTTCATTGATGTGGCAAAACACACTTTCATAAGGTGATTCACTGTCCCTGGGATCGGTTATCCAAAGATTGGGCGAGATCTCACGGATGAAACGGAGAAATCCGTAGCCTTTGTCCTGGAACCACTTGGAGCAGACTCCCCGTACACAGGAGCCAGGTTTTCCCCACTCATTTCTCGGTTCATAGGAGAACGGCAGCAGATCAGGTATCAGATAACCACGATAGAAGGCATCCGCCTGGCGCTGTAACTGTTTGGATACATTGTTGAAGCCGAGCAGTTCCACCCGACAGCCCCGGTTCTGCAGGGCAGTGACCACCTGGAGAAAATCGCCATCGCCTGTTACCAGCAGAATCAGATCGAGGTTTTCCACCTGCAGCATGGCATCCACAGCCAGATCCAGGTCCGCATTGGCCTTGGTGGTGATATTTCCCTCATCATCCATATACCGTTTAACGTGTTTGACAATAATCTTCCAGCCATAGTCGCGTACCATCTGCTGATAAATATACGACTTTTTTGCATACTCCTGGTCGTTTTTTGCGCGCTCCTGGTCAAATGCCAGGTAGGTATTCAGGCGTAGCAGCGTGCCACCATCCCGTGCAGCAAAGCGACGCAATACGTCATATCGCAATTGATAGCCGCCATTGAACTTGATGTTCTCAGCGTCAACAAAAACACCTACTTTAAGCATGTCCAGATTTATTGCCTCAGTTAGTAAATAATATAATTAAGTCTGG
>VMRY01000156.1 GCA_007713595.1 Sedimenticola thiotaurini | reverse complement strand
GCCGAAGAAGAATGCATCCTGCTCAATCATTGCTTTTGCGCTGCCGCTCTTTCGATCTGGAATAGAAATAGATCACCAGATTTTTTGAACCAAACATCACGGCAACAAATGCCAACCCGATTAGAAATCCGAACCAGGGCTGATCTTTCAGCAGATTGATAAACCAGAGCGTATTACCCATAAAACACCATGCCATATTCACTTGAGTGATTGTCACGTAGAATAGCAACCAAACAGAACCTGGCGACATGACAATTGACAACGCATCCCAGCGTAACTGTCTCTTTTTCGCCCTGAATGACCTTTTTATCGGGTGATAATGTGGATCGGAAGATTTTTCTCAGCATACTGACTATTTCATTGATTGCACTGGCAGCGGCCATCCTGCTGCCAGGTGGCCGAACGGTTGATGACCATCCGAGACTTCCGTGGGATGTAAAAGTCGATCCTCAGGGCAACCTCTCCGTTTTAGGCATTACCCTGGGTCAAAGTACGCTTGAACAGGCGCGCACGAGCTTTGAGTCACAAGGCAAGGCCAACCTGTTCTTAACCCCGGATAACCGCTATGTTGTAGAGGTCTACTTTCAACGACTCTATCTCAGCGGGATTCGGGCAGACGTTGTATTGAATATGGAACTGCCTGAAGCGCAGGCAGTAGAGATGTTTGAACGGGGTGAACGTATCAGCCTTATGGGCAGTGGTACACGGAAGATAGAGCTCTCCAGCGATGACATGAAGTTACTGGCCCAGGATAAGATCAGCTACATCACCTATCTGCCTGCCACCGATCTGGAAGAGTCGCTGATTTTAGGCCGTTTCGGCGCACCGGAAAAACGGATGCCAGAGCCCGATTCGACCATCATCCACTGGCTCTACCCAACCAAAGGCATGGATATTGCGGTCAATCCTGATGGGAAAGAGGTGATTCAATATATCAATCCGGGTGATTTTTCCATGGTCACAGGACCGCTGCAGAATCCCAACTGATCAGCCTGACAATTCATCCTTGATAAAATGCTTCACATAGCTGAATCCGTTCAGGGTGGTTACCAGTAGCCAGAAAAGGATGATCACTGCCAGGACAATGACCAGTGCACTGGAAGAGGGAAAGAAGAGCGCTGCAACAGCTGAAATCGCACACACGACCAGCAGAATAATCAGCGCCCGTTTACGCATCCCTCTCATCACATCCTCCGCCTGGGCACGGGTAGTGACACCCGCCTCAAGCAGAGAGCGGCGCAGCGCTTCATAACTGCTCTTCTTTTTCTGCTCGACGCGCCCGAAAGGATCATTCAGATTCATCGCGAGGATTTGTCCTGATTGCACTGACCAGCATCATCTTCTGATTTTTCATGCATAGCAGAATCCGCTTTATGATCGGGCAGCTCGTCATCCATCAGGATACGATTAGCCTCCCCTTCCAGGTCTTCAAACTGGCCAGTTTTTGCAGCCCAGAAAAAAACCCCCACACCCACCAAGCCCAGCAGGAGCATCCCGGGTATTAAACCGTAGATCACATCCATTGAGCGACTCCTGAATCAATATTACACATATTTAACGTACGCCTCTGAACAGGGTTCTTATCCGCGCCGCATTGCCAATAACCAGCAGTGAGCTGATCGGCATTGAGATCGCCGCCACCAGCGGAGTCACAAAAGCAGACATCGCCAGTGGAATCATAATCAGATTATACGCGATTGAAAGACCGATATTCTGCCGGATGGTGCGGAGCGTCCTTCTGGAGAGCGCAGATGCCAGACGCACCTTGTCCAGTTCATTGCTCATCAACACAATATCGGCGCTGGCAATCGACACATCGGTTCCAGAGCCCAGCGCGATACCCACATCGGCACGAACCAAGGCGGGGGCATCATTCACACCATCACCCACCATCGCAACCCGTTGATTACCCTGCTGCAACTGGTCTATAACCTGATCCTTCTGCTCGGGGAGTACTTCTGCGATCACCGGCATGCCACCCAGCCGCCGCGCAATTGCCTCAGCTGTCGCTTCTCTATCACCACTGAGCATAAAGGGCTTCATGCCGGCCGCCTTCAGGCCTGCCACTAATTTTTCCGCATCTTGCCGAATGGGATCTTCAACACCCAGCAAGGCAATTTCACGACCATTCACTGCACAGCGCACTGAACCAATACCCAACAGATCCAGCTTCTCTGCGGCACGCTCCAGCTCTGATACCGGCTGAATACTGTTTTCCCGCAACCAGCTGATGTTCCCTATTACTACCTGAACACCGTCAACCTGTGCGGCAACACCATAACCAGGACGATAGACAAATTCCTTTACTTGTAACTGACCCTGTTTCAAGCCGGCTGATTGAGCACAGTCAACCAGGGCCTCAGCAACGGGGTGCTCTGAAAACTGCTCAACCGCAGCCACCTGTCGCAAAAGTAGCTTGATCTCATCAGTCGGGACATCACCCGGTTGCCAGATCATCTGTTCCGTCTGAAGCGAGGTAACCCGCATCTTTCCCTCAGTCAGCGTTCCGGTCTTGTCAAAGACAAATTGATCAATGGATGAAAAACGTTCCAGCACATCACCATTTCTGATCAGGATACCGTGCCGCGCACCCAGCCCTGTGGCAACAGCAATCGACATTGGCGTGGCCAGACCAAAGGCACAGGGACAGGTAATGATCAGCACGGCGGTAGCCGCCATCAACGCCACTTCAAAATCTGTCTGCCACCACCAGAAAAAAGTCACGCTGGCCAGCCCCAGCGTTATGGCAACAAACCAGGGAACGATACGATCAGCGACACACTGGATCGGCGCCTTGCTCGCCTGCGCCTCTTCCACCAAATGGATAATGCGCCCCAGGGCACTCTCTTTCAGTAACAGGGTCACTTTGACCTGTATGGCACCGTGCCCATTAATCGTACCTGCAGAAACTGTTGCGTCCGGTCCTTTCTGAACAGGCACAGACTCCCCGGTCAACATCGACTCATCGACAGAAGTACGTCCTTCGAGAATCAATCCATCCACAGGAATACGTTCACCGGGCCTAACCAGTACACGATCACCTGGCTTGACCGAGCGTATCGGTACAACCTTCTCGCCTTCAGCCAGAAGCAGTGTCGCTACGCGCGGCTGCAGATCAAGCAGTCGCTGGGTGGATGCCACCGCCTGGCGCTTGGAAATAGCCTCCAGATAACGGCCAACCAGTATGACAAAGATGAAATTGACCACCGTATCATAATAGACCTCAGCGCTGGAGGAGCCGCTGATCATGACGTAGATAGAGTAGCAGTAGGTAATTCCTGCACCGATAGCAATGGGCACATCCATACCCAGGTGCAGGTGTCGGATACCCGACCAGGCTCCCTTGAAAAAAGGATAGCCGGAATAGAGTATCGTGGGTGTGGCCAATGCAAAACCGACCCACTGAAACAGTGTGCGATACTCCCCCTTATCTGCGCCACTATAAAGTGCAATGGAGATCCACAACAGGTTCATCATGGTGAATCCGGCAAAACCCATGCGATAGAGAAGATGCCGGTTCTCCTTGCGCAGACGATCTTCTGCTGCATCTGGGTCATAGGGAACAGCGGCGTAACCTATCTGGCCAAGCCTGCGGAGTATGGATGAGAGCTTCAGCCGACTGTTATCCCAGGTCACATGCAGTCGCCTGCCTGACAGGTTGACCCGTGCCTGAGTAACCCCCGCCAGACCAAGCAGAGAGTGTTCGATCAACCAGACACAGGCCGCACAGTGAATACCTTCAACCAACAGATGGATCTCACGTATCTCGCCAAGTGAATCGACAAACTCCTCCTGCACCTCATCCATATCGTACAGGGCGAGTTCTTTGGGGAGTTCAGGGGGCGGGGCCAGCGGCGTTCCATCGTACATGCGCTTGTAAAAGCCTTCAAGGCCGGCCGCATAGATCGCTTCACAGACAGACTTGCAGCCATTACAACAAAAGCTCTGTTGCTGGTCCTTAATCTGTGCTGTTACCTCTTCTGCTGCATCAATGGGCAGCGAGCAGTGATAACAGGGCTTCGGGTTTTCGGAATTCAACAGGTGCCACTCCTTTCAACCCAGTTAGCTCCACGTAAATTTTGACGGCGCTACTATAGGCAAAAGATTTTGATTAATCCGCCTATGATACCAGTCAGAATGGATGAAAGAGAGAAGAGATGCAAAGCTGAATTAGCAGGACCTACTTCACCCCGGCACTGATCCGGTGCGGCAGATTATATTCGTCCTCACCGTCTTTTGCGCTGACCAGGATATCCCAGACGCCCAACAGCGGAAAACTGACATCGGCTTCAAAAACGCCTGAATCAATTACCTGCATAGGCACAGAAAAATCCAATTTGGAATTGGCTGGACGATAGGCATGAAAAGTCACCGAGTCAGGTGAAACAGGATAGCCCTGCTTATCCGTGATCTTGATGCTGTAACGTGTTGGTACAGCCACATCGACAAATTCAGGAGCGTTCAGTTTCATTTTCCAACCGGGATTACGCGCCTGCCGCTTGAGCATATTTTTCTCATAATCCTGACCACGCTCGTAATAGTTATCCACGACCAGCCCCGGATTTTTAGTGATGGCCAGATAGATCATGACGAAATTTGCCAACAAAAAAACCACCACTAAACCGACCCATCCCAATACCCAGGGGTTACGCCAGGGAGACTGTTTTTCCGTCATCTCAATCACTTTTAAATACCGAGGTTGTAGTGAAACCAGTCTTTCGACTGAGCACTAATATTATTTTGGACCAATAAAAACACTGACTCGTTCACTGCGTAGTTTTTTACCATTGCCATCAATGGCTTCTGCATAGAACGTCAATGGTTGGGATTCAGTTTTGACCTGGTTCCGTGGTATACGTACAAATACAGTACGTGGCGTCACCATCCCCTTGCGGGAAGTAACCGGCTCATCAGCACCCACAACAACGACACCGTCTATACCGCCTGCCGTTATTTTTACATCCAGATCCTCAGTCATTTTATTGAGTATCTTGATGGTGTACTTGTTTTGAACCGAGCCATCGCTCTGTAGCACATAGAGTGGCTGGCGAGAGTGTATCACCTTTATTTCGATCGCCTCGAGCGAGGACATGCCATAGCCGATTCCAGCAAGCGATAGAAGCAACACGAAACTGTACACCCAAACCCGGGGGCGCTTAAGCAGTGGACGCTCTTCCTTGCCATTCAACACATCCAGAGACTCATAGCGAATCAATCCTTTTGGACGATCCAATTTCTCCATCACGGAGTCACAGGCATCAATACAGAGTGCACAGGTAATACAGCCTTCCTGCTGTCCATGCCGGATATCCACACCGGTCGGGCAGACGGCAACACACTGATTACAATCAACGCAATCACCGGTGGTACGCTCTTCTTCCTTGACACCCTTCTTTACTCGTCCACGGGGTTCACCACGATAAAAATCATAGGTAGGCACAGCCGTTGTGTTATCTACCATAACACCCTGAATACGGGCGTAAGGGCATAACCAGAAACAGGTCTGCTCCCTTAAAAAACCAGCAAGTCCGTATGTACCGCCGATGAAGAGTAAAATAGTAACAAGCGCGGTAATGCCAAGATTGAAACTCAGCAGATCCGACCACAATTGGTAGACATCCACAAACCAGGATACAAAAGCAATACCAGTCAAGGCAGAAACCACCAACCAGATAAAGTGCTTGGTGGCTTTGATACGAATCTTGGTGAAGCTCAGTGGGGCTTCATCAAGTTTCTTACGCTTTTGTGGTGAACCTTCCAGCTTCTCTTCAACCCAGGTAAAAACATCGGTCCACACGGTCTGAAAACAGAAAAAGCCACACCATACGCGACCAGCAAGCGCAGTGATTACCGCAAGCAGAATGGCGAAGAAAAGCAGGAGTAACGAGAGCATCCAGAAATCCTGGGGGAGGATCGTAACGCCCAGAAGATGAAACTGGCGATGGGG
>VMRY01000094.1 GCA_007713595.1 Sedimenticola thiotaurini | reverse complement strand
TGGCGTGAATCTTCTCTTCACCGGTATTAATCTTCCAGTGAACGGCCTCCGCATACAATTCATCGACTACAGCATCATGCTTTGATTGTGGATTGTCGCTCAACGAAATGACTCCTCTGCTACACGGGGTGATTGTTTGCGTACTTGATTCAAGATGCAGCAATCCACCTCAACTATTCGGGTAACAGTGTACTGAAAGGCAGGGTTTAAAAAAATGCGATTTATCAATACTCAATCTGTATTATATCACCAATAAAAAGGGGGGTTCATCCCCCCTTTTTATATGTCTTTAACGAAACGTTGTCTATTCCTTGTGTGCCTTGGCATCCTTGTCAATCTGCTGTTTTATCTTAACTCCGATATAACCAACAATAACTAAGCAAAGTACCACTACAACAATGGCTGCTACCGCTACTTCATCCACATTCATTGCATACCTCCCCAGATACAGACTACTCGAATGTTGTTACTGCATGGAGCAACCCACACTCCATGCAGCAGGACTTGGCCAGGTTAAGTTATTGCCCCCCGCCAAGCTTATAGACATAGACCGCAAGTTTTTTAATTTCGTCTTTAGAGAGACGATCGCCAAACTTGGGCATTACCGCATTACGAGACATCGGATCAGACGTATCATTTACACCATGCTTGATGGTGTATTTAACACTGGCCAATTGATCCTCTTCTGCGAAACGCCAAACTGAATCGGTCAAATTAGCAGACCCCAGTACCTGCATGCCTTTTCCATCCGGACCATGACAGGCAAAGCAGGCTTTAGCCATAAACAGCGGCTCGGCAGTCGGATTGCCTGACATGATGGCATATGCCAACGCGTCAATTTCTTCATCTTTCAAGATCTTGCCGTGGGACGGCATTACACCCATACGGCCATTGGCAATGGTCTGCTCAAGTGTCTCAACTGCCCCACCATACAACCAGTCATCGTCAGCAATGACCGGATAACCCGGTCCGCCCTGACCACCTGCACCATGACAAGCTGCACAGTTATCGCCAAACAACACCTTGGCTGAAGCGACGGTGTAGCTGGAGAGCCCTTCATCGGCCAGAATCTCTTTGGCAGTCATGCCTTTGATCTTTGCCTCGAACTCGCCGCGAACCGCTTCGACTTCATCCATGCCCTCTTTGAACTCACCAATCTGAGTCCATCCCATGACACCTTTGGTAAAGCCGCTTAGACCTGGAATCATCGGGTAGAGGATCGCATAGCCGACTACCCAGAGGATGGAAGCCCAAAAGGCAATCATCCACCAGCGTGGTGCCGGATTATCGAGTTCTCGCAGATTATCGTCCCAGATATGTCCGGTATTGTTTTCACCCGGAAATGGATTGTTATCCGCCATTTTTATCTCCGCTATTTATCTGTTCGTCATCCAAAGGGATATGCTTCTGTTTTTCGAAGTGATCCCGTTTGTTAGGACGCAATACATAAACGTATAGACCAAGCATTAACAGAAAGATGACCACGGTTAGGATGGTGCCCACCCAATCATTGGTGGTCATCGCCTGTAAATCGGTAGAAAAATAGTCAATGAGACTATTCACGATACACCTTGCTTTCGTCCAGCTTGACCATCGTTCCAAGCACCTGCAGGAATGCGACTACTGCATCCTCTTCGGTCTTGCCCTTGAGCACCTCAGGTGCTGCTTCGATGTCGGCTTCCGTATAAGGAACACCAACACGTTGCATACCACGCATATGTGCCTGCATGGTTTCGCCATCCACCTCATTATTCTGTAACCAGGGATAGTTCGGCATGACGGACTCAGGGACAACCGAACGAGGCGCACGCAGATGCTTGCGATGCCAGTCATCGGAGTATTTTCCACCCAGACGAGCTATATCGGGACCGGTACGTTTAGAACCCCACTGGAAGGGGTGATCGTACATGGACTCGGACGCCAGTGAGTAGTGACCGTAACGTTCTTTCTCGTCGCGGAAGGGACGAACCATCTGCGAGTGGCAGAGATAGCAGCCTTCACGAACATAGACATCACGACCTGCCAGCTCAAGAGCGGAGTAAGGACGCATGCCCTCTCCCGCTTTATGATCAGCCAGGGCCTGTCCCTCTGTACGTTGCCAAAGGATCTCCGGGTGCTGCTTATGCTCCATGGTGCTGTCCAGATAGAACAGAGGAACAATCTCAACAATACCACCGACACTCAACACCAGGGCGGTTACAATAATCATCGCCCAGATGTTTTTTTCCAATTTTTCTTGCATAGCCATTTTAAAATCTCCCCTTATGCAGACGCAGCAGCAGTTGCGGTACGTGCCTGCTGCACACTACCCTGGGCACTCGACTGAATCACCGTCATGATGATGTTAATCACCATCAGTGCAACGCCAGACAGGAAGACCATGCCGCCAATGGCGCGCATAGCGTAATAGGGATGCATCGACTCTACAGACTCTGCGAAGGTGTAAGCCAGAGTGCCGTACTCATCATAAGCACGCCACATCAAACCCTGCATGATGCCGGATACCCACATGGCAACGATATAGATCACCGTGCCGATGGTGGCTGTCCAGAAGTGTGCATTAATCAGACTGGTTGACCACATCTGCACATGGAACACACGGGTCATCATGTGGTAGATGGCACCGATACCCACCATGGCAACCCAACCCAGTGCGCCCGAATGAACGTGTCCAACAGTCCAGTCAGTGTAGTGAGAGAGTGCATTCACGGTCTTGATCGACATGACCGGACCTTCGAAGGTGGACATGGCGTAGAAGGCCAGTGACATGATCAGGAAGCGCAGTACATAGTCAGTACGCAGTTTGTCCCAGGCACCGGAGAGGGTCATCATACCGTTCACTGCACCACCCCAGGACGGGATGATCATGGCCAGAGAGATAGCCGCACCCAGTGATCCGGTCCAGTCAGGCAATGCGGTATATTGCAGGTGATGCGCACCCAGCCAGACATAACCAAACATTAGCGCCCAGAAGTGGATCACAGACAGACGATAGGAGTAGACCGGGCGACCGGCCTGCTTCGGCACGAAGTAGTACATAATACCGAGGAAGCCCGCCGTCAGATAGAAACCTACCGCGTTATGGCCCCACCACCACTGAATCATCGCATCCTGAACACCCGAGAAAATGGAGTAGGATTTAAACATGCCAACCGGGATGGCCAGGCTGTTTACGACATGCAGGTAAGTGATCATGATCATCATACCCAGGAAGAACCAGTTCGACACATAGATGTGTGAGCTCTTGCGGATGGCGATGGTCATAATGAAGTTAATGGTGTAAGAGAGCCACACCACCGCAATGGCGATATCGATCGGCCACTCCAGTTCGGCGTACTCTTTGCCCTGGGTAAGACCCAGAGGCAGGGTGATCACAGCAGAGACAATGATCAGATTCCAACCCCAGAAGGTAAACCAGGCCAGCTTGTTACTCCAGAGCTTCACACCGCAGGTGCGTTGCACGGAATAAAAGGCCGAGGCCATCAGGACACATCCACCAAACGCAAAGATTACCGCGTTTGTATGGAGCGGACGCAGACGCCCGAACGTGATGTACGGTATATCGAAATTGAGCACCGGCCAGGCCAACTCCGAGGCGATATACACCCCGACGAAAGCGCCTACCAACAGGTAGACTGCAGCCATGACGGTGAACCAGCGTACAACTCCCAGGTCGTACTTCTGTTCAGCTACGGCGTCCATGAACCCCCCTTACGTAACAAAGTTAAAAAAAAATACCAAATACTTATATTCAAACCTGACAAATATTCAGGTTATTAACCAAATTTGGGGCTATAAGACACCTTAGAGTGATTTTTGTCAAGTCTTTATGTGCGCTTTATCAGTGCCAAATAATTCCTAACCCACTGTTTACGTTACTATTTATAGTACATAATTCGAAACTGACCTATATCAATGAAAAATCATATTAGGCAGTTCTTATTTTTCTGACAGAGTAACCCGCCTGATCAGCAGTTGCGAGGTTAAAAGGAATGGCTTCGCCAACCTGTATGGCATCGATTGATATTGCTGAGCGATAAGCCATAACCTCAACGCCAGACGCCACCGCTTCAGATAGTGTAGCCGCGTATTCAGGGTCAATATCCCAAGCCGGAGCTAACTGCTCAATGCCGGTATGCGCTACATTAAAGAAGAGTACTGCCCTTCCCCCCGCTTTAGCAACCGCCATAAGTTCCCGCAAATGCTTACGCCCACGCGCCGTCACGGCATCAGGGAAAAAACCTTTCCCTGCACCATTTAACAGGGTCACATTCTTAACCTCAACATAACAGTCCGGTCGGCCAGGTTTTGTCAGCAACAGATCAATCCGACTCCGCTCATCGCCATAAGGACGCTCAACCTGGATGTCACTGTAGCCCGAAAGTGGCACAATAAAGCCCGACTGTATGGACTCTTTCACCAAGTGATTGGCCAATCCCGTGTTGATACAGGCAAGATACTGCCCCTCCACCTCAACCAGCTCCCAGCGATACCTCAGCTTGCGCTTTACTGATTGCACATCCCTTATCCAGACTCTGCTACCAGGGTCTGCACAATTTTTCATGGAACCGGTATTGGGGCAATGGGCTGTCACTTCAGTCCCATCCGGTAACCGAATATCAGCAAGAAAACGCTTATAACGTTTGATTAATCGCCCTTCGATCAGGTCTGGGAGATCCACAGTCCACGCCTCTGGTGTGATTATTCTGTAGGACAGGCTTAAGTTAATCCGGCCTGATTTGAATCTCACCCTTCAAGAGAGTGAGTTACTCTATATAACAGTGCGGCCCTTACTACACGGGACTGGACACAATACAGATGAGCAACTTCTGTTTGGTTCGAACCCAGGGGTCGCACAACCTGTGCGACCCCTGGGTTGATCTGGCAAGCCCTATTTATAAAGACTCAGCATGCTCTGCCAGGTACTCAGCTACACCCTCGGTGGAACCTTTCATACCAGCTTCACCCTGTTTCCAACCAGCCGGGCAAACCTCTCCATGCTCTTCAGTGAACTGCAGCGCATCAACCATACGCAGCATCTCATCAATATTACGACCCAGTGGCAGATTGTTGACTACCTGATGCTGAACCACGCCCTCTTTATCAATCAAGAAAGAGCCACGCAGGGCAATCCCAGGACCTGTGGTCATATCATAAGCCGCCGTTACCTCTTTAGAGATATCCGCCACCAGTGGGTATTGAACATTACCGATACCACCATTGTTTACTGCGGTGTTTTTCCATGCCAGATGGGAAAAGTGCGAATCAATAGAGACACCAATGACTTCAACATTGCGTTTCTTGAACTCTTCCAAACGGTGGTTAAAGGCGATCAGCTCTGACGGGCAGACAAAGGTGAAGTCCAGTGGATAGAAAAACATCACCACATACTTTCCCTTGTAGTTAGAGAGTGTCAGCTCCTCAAAAGAGTTATCAGGCATAACAGCCATGGCTGTGAAATCGGGTGCTTCTTTCGCGACGAGTACGCTCATTCTTTTTCTCCAATTAGGGTGTTGCTTAAGGTCTTAGTTAAAAATCATTTCTGCCGTAGGCAGACGAACAAATCATTGGTGGACAGTATCAGGCTACAGCTACTTCAACCGGGTCACTCTCCCACAGGCCATGCTTGGTACAGTAGGCCATGGCACTTAATTTCAGCTTGCTTGCAGAAGGGACAACACTGAAGGTGACTTCGGCATTGGCCTTGGCGCCATTTCCACCCAGGGTTCCAGGTGGAAAACTCGCCTCTGCCAACAGAGTCTGACCATTATAGAGCTGAATAGAACGAATATAGTGATCCGTGTCATCTGGGTGGGCATATTCGTTACCCATCCGAACGGTCACTTTAAAGAGCTCACCTTTGCTAGCCTGCCCGGCACAATGAATAAAGGGTGAATGACGATCGATATAGTCCTTTTTGGCCTCTTTTTCGACCTGATCGATGTCTATATAACGATTGACTACTGGCATCTCTTATCTTCCTTTAGAACAGATTCAAATTATTTAAGAACAAGTCAAAATATCTCGTTCAACAACAATAATGACGATATTTTGTCTTTTGACTTGCTATTTGTCAACAAAAAAAACAGAATAGCGACATTATTGTTTTCATATCATCAGACTCGAACCACGAGGAAGCACCCGGATGATCAGTAACCTGGTAGGTAATCGAATTCGAGAGATACGTGCCAAGCGTAATATCACTCAGCAGCAACTGGCCGACACGGCCAACATACCCCGCGCCACACTGGCAACAATTGAAAAAGATGAATCAAACCCCAGCCTCGCCGCTGTCTATAAAATTGCCGTAGCGCTTAACTGCACGATTGATGATCTGCTTGAGAAACAGCATGACCGGGTGGAGATTATTCGAAATGCCGATATGGTACGCGCAGAGTCCGGCGACGGTAACTACCGTGCAACCACCGTTTCTCCCATGACTAATCCCGCCTATAGCCAGCAGACTTTCACTTTGAAGCCAAACTCATCCTATATCGGCAAACCACATCCACCTGGAAGCGAAGAGTATCTGCATATATTAGAAGGGGAGTTAATTCTCGAAGTCGCCAGTCAACGGATATCATTGAGTAAAGGTGATAGTGCACATTTCCGCGGAAACATCAGCCACAGTTATCATAATAATGGCAATGTAGTAACACATGGATTAGTAACCATACTGGAGATATTCGCCACAGATTAGGCAATCTATTTCAGGGCATATATCCAGCACACCCAGTCTGGGGACTCATCACAATTTCATTCCTTTGAATCCTCAAATAATAGTATTGGAATAACCTTCCGGTTTACCAAAAAGTTTTAAGCTTGTGCATTAAAGCAGTTTTAGCCTATTGTCGATTAGGACTGAGCCAGCCTTTCCAATTCTAAATTACGCAGTTCAATCCGGCGGACCTTGCCTGTTGTCGTCATCGGAAGTTCATCAATAAATTCAATCTCTCTTGGATACTCATGCGCAGAGAGTCGCTCGCGGACAGCGTATTGAATGGCCTGTCTCAATTCGTCACTGGGAACCTCCCCCGGTGCCAACACAACGAACGCCTTGACAATATTGCCTCGCAACGCATCCGGTTTACCAATAACTGCAACCTGCAGAACTGCAGGATGCTTCAATATTGAATCTTCTATCTCTCCCGGCCCAATCCGATAGCCCGCACTTGAGATGACATCATCCTTTCTACCAACAAACCAGAGAAAATCCTCCTCATCACGAAAACCCACATCGCC
>VMRY01000080.1 GCA_007713595.1 Sedimenticola thiotaurini | reverse complement strand
TTCAGGTAAGTAATAAGCGTATCGATGGAATCAAAAAAACGGGGGCGTTTTTAGTTACTTCTGAACTGAAGAGGGAAAGAGATTCTAAATGCGGCCCCGGGCTGTTGATTAATCACATCCACCCGACCGTTCATGGCAAGGGTTAGCTGGCTGACCAGCGCAAGCCCGATACCGGTGCCTATGGTTTCACGGGTGAGTTCACTCTCTGAGCGATAGAAAAGTCGAAATATCTTTTTCATCTGGTCATGTGGCACACCGGGACCATAATCTCTTACCGTAAACACCACTTGGCTGTTACGCTCTATCACCGCACTGATATCAATGCGCTTGGCCTCGGATTTATTGGAAAACTTTATCGCATTATCCACCAGGTTGATGATGATCTGACTAAAGCTGTCACCGTCCAACGAAAGCTTGTGCGTACCGACCTCTGCAGCACACTGCTGATTTAACTCAAATCCCGCACGCTCAACCTGCGAGGCGATCTTTGATCGAATGCCGTCCATCACCTCAGCAATGGTCACAGGACGACAATCGAGATGCAGATCATTACGCGTCATGCGGGCCAGTTGCAGGACGTTGCTTATCAATCGGGTGAGCCGCTCACTCTCATCATGGATGTAGTCGTAGTAAGTAAGCTTTTTCTCTTCAGTCGCCCAGCCTTCGCGTAACATTTCACCATACATACGAATGGAGGTAAGCGGTGTCTTCAACTCATGACTGACGGCAGAGACAAAGTCCTGCTGCTGTCGGGCCAATGCGATCTGCCGCAGTCCCAATCGATACATCAGATAAAAACCGCTACATAGCACCAGAATCAGGATCGCAGCCACCCAGATAATGACGCGACCACCAGGACCCGCTGGCAGATGGCTAATACTGTAGATTACTTCAAGATCACTTAACGGGGCTGATAGTGGACTGCGATATAACAGCGCACCGGATAACTCTTCGATTCGCGTGTAATTGCGATCCGTGCGTTTACCAGCAAAGGTATGGATCAATTCACCTCTGTAGGCCAGCAGCAGCTCGCTCATCCCAGAAAGTGAGGTATCACTGAAGTTGTTGTCAATAAGCGCCTGAAGAAACGGCCTCTGTTCAATCAACATGCCCTGGATAAAGCGCCGACCATCACGCCATACCTTGCGAAACAGTACAAATTGACCGCTGTCCAGAAGGCTGAATTCAAACGGATCAATCTCACTTTCAAAGGTATTGATACGTACACCTGATTGAACCATCGGTGCGGTATCTGCATCGGCAGCTACCACATCCTGCTCCATGGTCCTATCTGGTGCAGGCAGACTGCTCAGCTCTTTACGCGCAGGCTGACGTGCTTGCTGCTTCTCGGGTAAGGCCTTCGCCGACTTCTCTTCGGCCAGTTTGGATTGGTAACGCTGATCCAGCTGTAGATCTTCCACCCTTCCGATACTTTTCGACAGTCGTTGTTTCTTAGCCTGCTGGCGCAGACTGTCTGCATAGTTCAGTTGATCAAACGCCGCCTGACCTTCAGCTACAGATTCCTTTGCTGCGGATAGTCGCGCACTCTCTGCTTCCAGTTTAAGTTCAGAGTCCTTCATTGCGCCCTTACCCAGCGTACTGGGCGCTTCAGCCGGCGCAGAGAGCATCGCCCCTGCTGACTTCTCGGATCGCACGGGTTCCGGCAATCTTGGAGCTAATGCAGCGCCTCTTGCCGGTGCATCGGCCGTCACCAGTCGATTTTGACTTAAGATCTGCTGCACACGGCGCTGCAGTGACTGTCTGGCCAGCAGCTCATCGGCTGGGATACCGTAACGGTTGGTATCCCCGGCTTGTAGCGGTAGCAGTGGCGTGGTGAGATTGCCCTGGTCATCCACCTGAAAATGGCCAATCACCCCCGGGATATCACTCTTCACAGGAAAAGCCGACAACAGTGAACGCTGAAGAAAATTGGTTGAAGCATCACCGGAGACCACCAGAAAACTGTAATCTGAAAATGACCGTAGCGTCTCACGCTCAATCAATCGATTGAGTTCATCATTGATTCTACCGGTCAACTCTTCAGCCTGGACCCGGTACTGATGAAAGGCCTCCCACTTTAACTGGCTGTAGGATTGTTGAATCAGCACGCCAGTGGGAATTAACAACGCCAGAAAAAACAGCAACAGCCAGACACGCAGTTGCACTTTACTCAGCCCAGTGAGTCGACTGCCTAGACGCATATCATTCAGCCAATAACCGGTAACCGGCACCACGCACGGTTAACAGATAGCGGGGATTGGTTGCATCCGGTTCAATCTTGCGCCGCAGTTTTGCGATATGTATATCGACCGTCCGGGTCTCCAGATCCAGGTTTTTTGCATAGCCCCATACCTTGGTCAGCAGCTCATCCCGGGAAACGGGTCGGTCCGAATGGGTATGCAGGTATTGCAGGATATCCATCTCGCGCCGGGTAAAAGTGAGTACGGTCTGTTGCAAACTCCCGGAGAGATTCCGGCAATCCAGCACGAGTTCATCACTTAGCCGGAGTTCATTCTCCATCTCCTGAGCAACACCGGAACGCCGTAGTACGGCCTGCACACGCAGAACCAGTTGCGCTACAGAAAAAGGCTTCGCCACATAATCATCCGCACCCAGTGAAAGCCCCTGAATAATATCTTCATCACCACTCTTGGCGGTGAGCATGATAATCGGCTGTTCCCGGTCACCTTCACGAATAGCGGCACAGATATCAAAGCCGTTCATTCCCGGTAGCATCACATCCAGTAAAATCAGATCGTAACTGCCACTCAGGGCCAGCTTGAGTCCCTCTCTGCCATCACCTGTGCCCTCTACGTCATAGCCATGAAAAACAAAAAGATCCATCAGACCGCTTCGTATTGCGATTTCATCTTCAACAATTAACAGGCGAATCTTGCGTGACATAACACTCTCTGAATATTCCAAGCCAGGTTGCTTGCAGGCTAGTGGAAAGCCTACCAGTTTACGACCCATTGGGCATGTAAAACTTTTGTAAATGTTGCCCTGCTTCTTTTACCAAACCATGTCTACTCCAAAAGGGCTTGCCTACCTAGAGTGTACTCACACAATCAATCACCACTGGAGAGCATCATGGCACTTATCACCCGTGTATCACGACTGTTTCGGGCTGACATGCACGCCGTACTGGATCGCATAGAGGAGCCTGATCTTCTATTAAAGCAGGCCATTCGTGAGATGGAAGCGGCCTATAGCGAAGATGAGCAGCGCAGCAGACTACTGAAACATGAACTGGGTCAACTGGAGAGTCGGCAACAGAGCTGCAACAAGAAGCTGGATACGCTCGCTGTAGAGTTGGATATCTGTTTTCACTCCGGAAAAGAGGAGCTGGCAAGAGAGTTAATCAGACGCCAGTTGGAAACAGAACAGCTGTCCGAACAACTGCATAATCGGCAACAGCGTATTCAGCAGCAAGTCAATGAACTGTTGCAACGCCTGCAGGAAAACCGCGTTCAGCTGGAGAGCATGCGCCAGAAGGCACAACTGTTGGATGAAGAGCGACAGGATAGTTCTCTGGCAGATTATCCAGAGATCACCACAGCAGCAATCCAGGAAGCGGATATCGAGATCGCCTTTCTGCGTGAAAAACAGAAGAGGAGCCAGTCATGAAGCGCCCTACATTTATTGAAGGTGTTGGCATTGCACTGCTGGCCAGTATTGCTGGGTCCATGCTGTTCACCTCACTCTCACCTACCATGAAAAATCTGCAACTGGTCGAACTGATCATTGCCGGACTGGGACTGCTCTACACCCTTTATCTGTTCTCTCGCAGTAGCGAAAGGGTTGGTCGGGTTGTCACCCTCTCGGCCTGGTCTGTCGCAGCCATTCTGATCTGGTTTCTGAATCTGCCATTTACACTCTATCTTCTACTGCATATTGGCTTGATCTGGTTAATACGGTCACTCTATTTTTATACCAGTCCACTCTCAGCACTGGCCGATCTGGGTCTCAGCGGGTTGAGCATAGCAGCCGCCGTCTGGGCAGCCATACACACCGGAAGCATCCTGTTGAGTATCTGGTGCTTCTTTCTTCTACAAGCTCTGTTTACCGCTATACCCGCAGATCTGAAAAAACGCAGACCATCAAAAGGCACAACTCGTCACCAGGCCGATCGCTTTCAACAGGCTGAACAGGCCGCAGAAGCGGCGTTGCGTCGTCTCTCATCACTCAATTGAATACGGAGAATGATTATGAAATCAAAACTTATTGCACTGTCACTGTTCGCTGCAACCGCCGGCGCGGTTACCCTCTACCCTGTATACAACAGTATTGGCGCTGTTACACCTGTCGAGTTAAAACCGGCAACGCCACTCAACATCAACCATGTAATCCAGCAACGCAAAAAGATCGAGGTGGTCTTCGCCCTTGATACGACGGGCAGCATGGGCGGGATGATTGAAGCGGCAAAAGAGAAGATCTGGTCTATCGCCAGCTCAATGGCATCGGAACAATCCGCACCTGAGATCCGCATGGGTCTGGTCGCTTATCGTGATCGGGGTGATAGTTATGTCACTCAGGTATTGGATCTGTCAGGCGATCTCGACAGCATGTATGCCGCCCTAATGGATTTCCAGGCAGCTGGTGGTGGTGACGGCCCCGAGAGCGTCAACCAGGCACTCAATGATGCGGTGACGAAAATATCCTGGAGCGATGATAAAGAGACATACAAAGTCGTCTTTCTGGTAGGTGATGCACCACCCCATATGGACTATCAGAATGATGTCAAATACCCGGAGACGATTAAAATTGCCCAGCAGAGTGGCATTATCATTAACACGATCCAGTGTGGCGAAGACCGTTCAACCCTGCAGAGATGGAACCAGATCGCCCAACTAGGCAGCGGCAGTTATTTCCAGGTTGAACAGTCCGGTAGCGCCCTCGCGATCTCCACACCATTTGATGAGAAGATCGCAAAACTATCGGAGGAGCTGGACAAAACAAAACTCTATTACGGTAGCCGTGAAGAGCAGATGGCGCAGAAAAAGAAACAGGATGCTACTGAAAAACTTCACGCCTCATCATCGGTTGAATCCCGCGCAAGACGCGCTACCTTTAACGCCTCGAAAAGCGGGAAAGATAACTTCCTTGGCAAAGGCGAACTGGTAGATGATGTCGCAAGTGGCCGGGTGGATATCGGCAGTATTGAAGCGGAGAAACTACCGGCACCGATGCAGGCGATGGCACCGGAAGAGCAGCTTGCCATAATTCAGGAGAAGGCGGCTAAGCGTGACGAGCTGAAACGCCAGATTGCTACATTGGCAAAACAGCGTTCAAGCTTTATCAAGGAAGAGGTAGCCACACGCGGTGATGCTGAATCATCACTGGATTACAAGATCTTCAGCGCCGTAAAAGAGCAGGCAGAGAAAAAAGGTCTGCACTATGAGGCTGATGCCCCAGCCTATTGATGGATGCTACCTCCCCTGGGTGATTCAATTCACTCAGGGGAGTTAACAATGCATGAGCACCTATCAAGCCAACCGTTTGCTATCTCTGCCCTCTTCAAACTGTGGCATGCCATCTTCAATAACATACCAATCTGCCTTTGATCCCACATAGATATGTGCATCCGGTCTGAGTTCGAGTGGATCACTCAGGGTTCCCAGGGTGAACTCAACAAGTTCGCCGGCGTCATTGGCCGGAGCGAATGTCATACTCGATCCACAGACAGAGCAGAACTGTCTAACTGTACCATTCTCTGCCAGATAGCTCTTCAGCAGCTTTTCCCCCTTAAGCCAACGAAAATCTTTCTTGTGCGCCTCACCAAAGGTTGCAAATGCTGCCCCATGAAATCGGCGACACATGGAACAGTGACAGTGCGCCATCTTTGGACCAATCTTATCGACTTCATACTTCACTGCACCACAAAGACATTGTCCATGATACGATGACTGGTGATTACTGGACATAGACCTCTCCGTTAGCTTTTTTAGTGACACTCACTCACCCGTTTTTTTTCAGTTCACTCATCTTCTGATCAAATGACTCCCGGGTGATTTCACCAGAATCAAGCCTGCGCTTTAGCGACTTTTCCAAGAGTGACGACGTAACAGGATTACGGCCTTTCATCTTGGCCCAACTGATACCCAACACAATACCGCCAATGGCGCTTCCCCAAAAAGCCAACATGGCCCAAAAACCGAATGCTGAAGTTTCCATGCAGTATTTCCATTACGTCAGTAAAAAACCATCTTGAAATAACAATCTATATAAAGCGAACAGTTAATCCACTATCACGCTCGACAGATTAAACAGTCAATAAAAAAGACAGGAAAGTTATTTTCCACCGGGTGGAAAGATCGCATGGATTTCATCTTTATAAACCATCACTAGCCATACGTTGATTTTTTATTATTCATCTCCCAAGGATAGCCAAATAGTTCAATGACGGGTTAAAAATCAAAAAAAGAATTTATATATTTTCATTATAATACATGCAGTTATATGCTATTTTCAATCTGGATTAATAACCTCTATTTTGATACGCTTATCGGATTGCGGCGTCTATTCAACAACACACATCTTAGACTGCGGTATTTCAAGGTATTCGACAGATGAAAAGATTTCTCCATTTTCTGCTCATCGGCCTGGCTGCACCAGCCCTATTAACGGGCTGCGCCACACATAAACTCAAAACGCAGACCGCTCTGCAAAAGGTTCAGCAAAAACGTCTTCAAGGAAAGCTAACCAAGAACGATCTGGCAGAGATAAATCGCAGCTGGAATCTATTCATCACCTATAAACCAGACAGTTTGCAGGATCACTGGCAATCACCCAACGAAACAATCAAGCTTCGTACCGGCGACTGTGAAGATATCAGTATTGCCAAAATGCTCGACCCTGCCCTTCGAAAATCTTTTCCAGCTGATCAGCTGAGACTGAGCTATGTTCATACGCCACAGGGTGAACCGCACATGGTTTTGATTATCGGAAAGGGAGACGATTCAATGGTGCTGGATAATCTGTTTGATGAAATCAAAACACTCGCCGAGTCAGGTTACCAGCCTGTTTATCAACTGGATGCTACTGGACGTGTCTATCAGAATGACATCTGGCTGGAGTCTCACCCCAAATTCAAAAAGTTTGAGATGATCCTCTCCGGGTTATAACAAGAACCTGTTATTTCTGTCTGTCATACACTCGATAAACAAGTAACTATCCGCACGCCTAAAAGCGCTACAGTTAAGACTAAACACCTGACACCAGATGTTACAAATCAGTCTATTAATTCACATAATGTTGTTGTGTTGTCCGGTATACTACAACCTAAGAACCTCAAGAAGCTCACTAGGATGAGATGAAAATATTCATACCCTATATTCCCAATGGTATTCAACGACAGGAACTGATGTCGCTGGCACAGTCTGCCATTAAACCATCGTTGTTTAGGCCTTTTGTAAAAAAAGGCACGGTGGCGAAATGTAATCTGATTCGTATACTGGATGTCGATACCGGTGGAGTCGAGTATCACGGCCTGATTGATATATACCCGGATAAAGTCGCTAATAAAGCGATCCAGAAGTTAAATGGGAAAGAGTATAACGGACACAAGTTATCTGCCCGAACTTGGGTTGATCGGACGCTGATTATTGGCGGAAAGAAAAAACTTCCTGAAGGGACTGACAGCTGCAAGCGTCGTCGCAATCTGGAAATATCGGTATCCTGAGCATAACTTCAGGAAGAACAGCTCAACTCTATCCAGCCGGCCCAGTCGGGCACTTCATCAGCAAATCGTTGATAAGCCGGGTGATCATCAAAGGGGCTTCGCAGCAGTAACAAAAGCTCATCCACCGGCGCATAATTTCCATTGCCCGCTTCACGAATCGCTTCTTCTGCCATGTAGTTGCGCAGGATATATTTTGGATTGACCGAACGCATCTGCATGCGTCTGATCGGAATACTGGCCGCCTCCAGCGAAATGCGCTGCTCATAGCGCAGAATCCACTTATTCAGCTCTTGGCTTTCAGGAACAAATAAGCGCAGGGATTCCAGCATGCTGTTTGCGTCAGTGAAATCACAAAGTGCTCTGAAAAAACGGGTCATATCCACCTTATGCTGTGTCATAAGACGACAGAGATCATCAATCAGTTGCTGATCATCGGACGCTTCTGTCAGCAAACCAAGACGCGCACGCATGCGCTGCAGATAATGGGTTTGGTACTGCCCAGGAAAACCCTCCAGTTCTGCTTCAAGTGCCTCACGTGGAATCAAGGGCAATAGGGCTTGCGCTAGACAGGAGAGATTCCAGTGCACAATGCCCGGCTGTTGATCAAAGGCATAACGCCCCTGTTGATCGGTATGATTACTGATATGTGCCGGTTGATAAGTGTCCATGAAGGTGTACGGACCATAATCGAAGGTCTCCCCCAGGATGGACATATTATCGGTATTCAGCACCCCATGAACGAATCCATAGCTTTGCCAGAGTGCAACCAGACGTGCACTGCGACTGACAATCTCCTGATACATGGCAAGATAGGGGTTTTCTGCAGCCTTGGACGATTCAAAATAGCGATCAATACAGTAGTCGGCCAACCGTTTCAGATCATCAGGACGACCACGATAAAAGAAGTGTTCAAAATGTCCAAACCGAATATGGCAATGACTCACCCTTAACAGCGCAGCACAGGATTCAATCTGCTCACGAAACACCTGCTCCTGGCTGCCCACCAGACAGAGGCCCCGGGTGGTAGGAATTCCCAGCCCCTGCATCGCCTCCCCAGCAAGATACTCCCGTATACTGGAACGCAGTACTGCACGCCCATCGCCACTTCGTGAATAGGCGGTCCTTCCCGCCCCTTTGAGATGCAGATCCCACCGCTCGCCCGACTGATTGACTACCTCGCCTAATAACAGACCCCGTCCATCACCCAGGTCAGGATTATAGACACCGAACTGATGGCCGGTATATTTCATGGCAATACTCTCGGCCCCCGGCAGCATGGCATGCCCGCCAAAAAAGTGCGCCAATGAATCGGCATCCAGCTCTTCCGGATCAAGATCCAATAGACGGGCCACTTCCGGATTAACGCTGATCAGATGGGTGGCTTCCAACGGACTTGGTTCAACACGCTGATAGAAGTACTCTGGCAGACGAATATAGCTATTATCGAAGTTGAGATTTTCCAGCGTGCGCGCGGTTTCAGGCATAGCTTTATTGAGATAAGTTGACATCTGTATAACCTACCATTATCGTCGGTTATTATCAGCCCACAAATCGTGGGCGTTTTTAAAGCCGTCAGGAAATCGCAGTATGAAAATAACCATTATCAGCGGCAGTCACCGCGCGCCCTCACAAAGCATGAAAGTGGCGGAGCATGTCAAGGAAACACTCTTAGCCGCAGATTACTGCGATGAGGCCGAAATCTTCAGCTTGGCAGGCAATCCGTTACCCCTTTGGGATCAGCGCATCTGGGAGGGCGATCCGGATTGGAAAGAGACCCTGAAACCGATGCAGACCCTGTTTCGCAGCAGCGATGCCTTTGTGGTCATCTCACCGGAGTGGCATGGTCAGGTACCTGCCGGTCTGAAGAATCTGTTCCTGCTCTGCAGTAAAGCCGAGGTTGGACACAAGCCTGCCCTGATCGTGACTGTTTCATCAGGCGATGGCGGTGCCTATCCGGTGGCAGAGCTGCGCATGAGCAGCTATAAGAACAACCGGCTATGCTATATCCCGGAACAGGTCATTGTTCGCAATGTAGAGCGTGTACTCAACAGTGACCCGGCTGAAAACAATCCCGATGCAGACGGGTACTTCAGAGAGCGAATTGAGTGGGCGCTGGAGATGTTAAGCCACTATGCCACTGCACTGACGCAAGTCCGCAACAGCGGAATCACTGACCATAAAAAGTTTGGCAATGGCATGTAATCATCCCTCATAACGGAAATTTTCAGACATGAGCATACCGAACAAATCCGCCGTCCTTGAGTATCTGCAAAATCTTCAGCAGCAGATATGCACTGTTCTGGAAAATGAGGATGGCACCGCCCGTTTTGAAACGGATGAGTGGGAGAGAGACGGGAAACACAGTCTCGGTGGTGGCGGTATCACCCGGGTTATCAGCGATGGTAATATCATCGAACAGGGCGGCGTCAATATTTCCCATGTCACAGGCGAAAGCCTTCCCCCCTCGGCCACAGCCCATCGCCCCGAACTGGCGGGCCGGGCCTTTGAAGCGATGGGGTTATCACTGGTGATCCACCCGCTAAACCCATACATTCCCACTTCGCATATGAATGTACGCTTTTTTATTGCTGAGCGGGAAGATGAACCACCTATCTGGTGGTTTGGCGGCGGCTTTGATCTGACGCCCTATTATGGAGATGATCAGGATTGTAAGCATTGGCATCAGACGGCATATGATGCTTGTCAGGGATTTGGAGAACAGACCTATCCCCGCTTCAAACAGTGGTGTGATGATTACTTCTATCTTCGCCATCGGGATGAGCCGCGCGGTATTGGCGGGCTGTTCTTTGATGACCTGAACGAATGGGATTTTGCAACCTGCTTTCGTTTTATGCAGAGCGTCGGTGATCACTATATTCCGGCCTATCTGCCAATTATTCAGCGTCAGAAAGATCATCCCTATGATGAACCGCAGCGTGACTTCCAGCTCTATCGCCGGGGACGCTATGTAGAGTTCAATCTGGTGTTTGATCGTGGCACTCTGTTTGGTTTGCAGAGTGGCGGCAGGACAGAGTCTATCCTGATGTCCTTACCCCCATTGGTTAAGTGGCGTTATAACTGGCAACCCGATCCAGACAGCGAAGAAGCTTTACTCTACGAACGTTATCTGAAACCAAGAGATTGGCTCTCTATCTAGGGCCTGTTAACACATTAATCACGGGGTGTATTGTGGAGAAACAGTTTTGGCATGAACGTTGGGAGAGTAATCAGATCGGTTTTCATCAGGATGAGATCAATCTCCACCTTCAAGAGCAGTGGCCGCTTCTGAATCAACCGGTGGGTACCCGCGTATTTGTCCCACTCTGCGGCAAGAGTCGCGACATGCTCTGGTTGCTGGAACAGGGTTACCGGGTGTTGGGCATAGAACTAAGCCCTATTGCGGTGGAGGCCTTTTTCAGTGAGAACAAGCTAGAGGCCAAAGTGTCCACTCAAAATGGCATGCAATACTGGTCCTGCGACGAGCTGGTGATTATCTGCGGCGACTTCTTTTCACTAACAGCTGAAGTTGTCGCAGAGTGCACAAGCATTTACGACCGTGCTTCACTCATCGCCATGCCACCAGCCATGCGACCAGCCTACACGGAAAAAATGCAGCAGCTGTTCCCTGTACCACGCCCTACCCTGCTTATCTCAATGAGCTATCCACAACATGAGATGAGTGGCCCACCCTTCTCTGTCACAGATAAAGAGGTAGACACTTTCTATTCGGCAGGTTTTTCAATCAGGACGCTCATGAGTCAGGACATTCTTGAGCATAACCTGCGTTTTAAAGAGCGAGGGATTACACAATTGACTGAGACTGTCTATCTGTTACAACCTAAAGACCAGTAAAACCATGCCACTGTCAGCCTCTATTCACAAGCGCTGATAGTGCCACGGTTTTCTATTTTCAACTGATGATCAGTAGAAAGTCGTCCAGCTCGTTATTGATTCTGTGGCGATCGCTCCGGGTAAAGAGCCCGGCACGCTCCCGCTCCTGTTTTGTCGCACATTGAATACAGTGTGTTGATCCAGGGACTATCTTCAATCTGGCTTTGGCAATAGCACCGCCACACGCTTCGCAGGGTCTCTCGAAAGCGCCATCTGATGCATTGGTAAGATTACCCTGTGAGCGAATTCGCATGATCGAGGTCAGCACCTGATCTTCAATTAATTTATCAGCCATATCTGCAATATCCATCACACTCTCCTCCATCGTTGTTTGTGGGTTCATGCCCCGATATAACGTTTACGCTTGGCCGCTTTCACTTTAGTCAGATCAACCAGAATCAACCCGTCCACGCAATCAGCAAACTGAGCATCTACCCCGAAAGCCAGGAACTGAACACCACCCTCTTCACAAAGATCCGTATACTGTTTATAGAGTGTCGGTATCGTCAGATTAAACAGTGACAGTTGATGCTTCAGCTCTTGATAATCCGCCTTGATGTCATCGCCAGCAAAAATTCTCTGACACTCTTGCTCAGTGCCCTGACTAATTCGGTAAGGGTTATAGGGTTCTGCCAATCCCAAATGACTGCCATAATAGTGATTGAAGTAATAGACAATCAGGTCACGGGCATGCGTTGGATAACGTGCACTCAGACTCACAGGTCCAAACAGATAGCGCACATCCGGATGGTGTCGCACATAGGCACCCAATCCCTGCCAGAGATAGTCCAGTGCCCGCGAACCCCAGAAAGCTGGCTGAACGAAGCTGCGTCCCAGTTCGAGTCCATCTGTACAATATTGAGTAAATGACACATCCAGTTTAAACAGCGATGAGGTATAGAGCCCATCCAGGCCTTTGGATTCAACAATAGAACGGGTCTCGCCAAACCGGTAAGCACCGGCTATCTCCAGTTCAAGATCATCCCAAAGCACAAGGTGTTTATAATATTGATCGTAATTATCGACATCCCTGCGCAGCCCCGTCCCTTCGCCTACCTTGCGAAAACTCAGCTCACGCAGCCGGCCAATCTCACGGATAAAGCTGGAATCGGCCTTCCAATCTGACAAGATAATCTGCTTTCCATCCGTAGTTGCCCCCAACTGCTCGGCTTCGCGCAGCTCGCTCTTCAGTGCCTGGCGTGACTCCGGATGGGCAATACTCTTCTCAGTAGCAAAGATACCTGGTCGACCTTGACCCATTCGATACAGATGCTTGCGCAGCATCTTGACCAGTGCCTTATGGGTTATGCCTGATTCACTGATGGCGTGAAGCGGGATTGCCTCACCAATACGAAAACCAATGGTATTTCTTTTCTGCCGAAACATCTCCCGCACCAGCAGTAGTGCCGCCAATGGCTTTGAGAGCATGGAGACACCGTAAAAGAGCGGTGAATTCTTTGCATCAATGTAGACAGGCACAATGGCCGACGATGTTCGCTTGGCGAACTGTAGAAAACCCGGCTTCCATTTCACGTCCCGTACACCATTAGGACGTAATCGCGAAACCTCACCCGCTGGAAAAACAATCACTGCCTGCTCTTTATGCAGGGCATCATAAATCCGCTTGATATTTGACTTGGGCGATAAGCCTCCAAAATTATCAACGGGAAGCAGTAGCTCATCCAGGGGCTTTAGTGAAGAGAGGAGATCATTGGCGATCACCCGAATGTCTTTGCGTACCCGGCTGATCATGAGTATCAGCGCCAACGCGTCGAGTGCACCGAGTGGATGATTGGCAACTATCACCACCCGACCTGTAGGGGGTATATTCTCCAGCTCCTTGCTAATCAGTGAGTAGTCAAGATCAAAGTACTCCAGTACTTTCTCGATAAAGTCCAGTCCTTTGATACCGGCGTTGAGATCAAGAAAATGGTTTATCTCTCGCTCGTTAAATAACATCCGGAGAAATCGAACCAACGGTTGTGCCACAACTTTTGGTTTGGTCTCAAAGAAATCCGGAAACCGGTCAGTGATTACCTGTTCAACATTCAGCACGTCACTTCTCCACAACTTGATTGCGTGAAGCGTACCCTTCGGTTATGACGTGAAATTTACGAAACTATTAACGAATGATGACAGCAGAACCGCTAATCATCTTCCCGTCTTACGGACAATGCTGGATTTCCATCCAGTGTTACATGCAGGGTGACAATGATGGGCTGGCAGCAGACCTGGCAATCTTCCGTGTACTCTTGATCGGCTACTGAACAATCCAGCAGTAAGCTGATAGTCTCTCCGCAGTAGGGGCAATCAATGGTCTGTTCCTGAATCAATTCCATTGGTCAGTGTGCCGATGGCTAAGCTGGTTCAACTACCACATCTGTTTTAACCGAATTGGCAATAAAACAGAGGTCATGGGATTTATGATGCAGTGACTCCAGCTCTTCAGAAGTAGGTTGCTTCTCACCATTAAAGCTAATCACCGGTCTGAGCTTTACAGAGAGCATGGCTGTCTTGCCCAGATCATTCAAACCCATAACACCGACTGCATCATCAACATAGGAATCAACTACAAAGCGTTGCTGAGCCGCCAGCGCCAGAAAAAACAGCATATGGCAGCTGGAGAGTGAAGCGACAAAGGCCTCTTCAGGATCAACATTAGCCTCGACCGAAAGCGGCACCGGCACCACATGGGGAGATGAGGAGGCAGGCACAGTAACACCCCCGTCAAACGTCCAGAGATGGCCTCTACTGTATTTATTGTCGACAAATAGCTCATCGCCCCGTTGCCAGGTTATGCGGGCAGTATAGGTGGACACGACTATCTCCTTATAAGTGAATAACCCGATAGGGTGTCTTTATTTTTACGTTTTTTCTGTCTGTAGTGATGAAGGTCTGGTCAGCAAATAACTGGCGACAATCAGCATTACCACACCTATCAACAGAATTATCTGCCAGTTCATATCACTAAAACCTGTTAAATAGATGAGACTAGCAAGCATGCTCACAACAATCAGAATCTTTGCCTGAACTGGAATAATCCGGTACTGATGCCAGCGTTGTAGGGTTGGCCCGAAAGTCTTATGGGTATACAGCCAGTGATGTAACGTATCTGAACCATTGGAAAACGCCCAGAGCGAAAGCAAAAGAAAAGGCGTCGTTGGCAGAACAGGCAGGAGGACACCCAGCATACCTAAGCCAAAGAATAGCCAGCCGAGTAAAATATAGGTTACACGTACGGAAAATGCTAAGTGGGTTGAGAAAGTTTTAGGCTCTTGCGACATACCGACAAGCATAACCCAGTGAGTCAGGGATAATAAATAGACGGCATACAAGGTTTGCGGATTTTCGTCTGACTAACTGAACAGCGCTTCTATTTTTAGATCTGGACGCAAGTAGCATTAACTGCAACAATTTAATTTAATAATTCTTTTCCTAAAGAGCAGTTTAAAACATCCCCATATGAAGATAACAATTACAATTGAAGATACAGAAGATGGTCAGATTAAAGTAGCTGAAGCCAGAACCCCAGGTGCAGGTGAAACGGAGGAGACAGTTACACAGTCAACCGCACTGGCAGACGCGATGTTTGAAGTAATGGATCAATTAGGCGAAATTGAGTGAATATTCAGATCAGCCAACAAAATACTGACTCTATGGGATTAGAAAAAGGGTTAGATTAGGCAAGAAAAAACCCAGTAATTCATTGTAATTACTGGGTTTTATATATGGCGGAGAGCGAGGGATGAGCTCCCTCCGGTCACTTTGCTACGCGCTCACGCGCTCCGCGATCGAACCTGTTTTTGAATCGAGGGTTCGAATCTGCCGTTAACTTAGACACAAAAAAGGATCGCACATGGGCGATCCTTCTATAATTGGCGGAGAGCGAGGGATTCGAACCCTCGATACGTTGCCGTATACACACTTTCCAGGCGTGCTCCTTCAGCCACTCGGACAGCTCTCCAATTTGTAAAACCGCTTCTCTTTATCTGCTTAGTACAGATACAAGCAACGCACGCGGCGTGCTCGTTATTCGGGCTCACGCCCTCACCCCTTCGGG
>VMRY01000159.1 GCA_007713595.1 Sedimenticola thiotaurini | reverse complement strand
TATGGGGATCTTCCGATCGACGTACTGCCTCCCGACGGAAGTCCTCGGTGTAGTGGTTGTATTTGTTCTTCCGTTTCTTAGTCATTTTAAAAACACCTCGTTAGGTCGTAATGAGGTGTCTACTTTTCTTGGGGAACTCGGGAACATAACGCTCAGCGCACAGGCGCGAACGAAGTGAGCGTCCAGCCCGCGGTTTTATGCGGGCGAATGTGCCGCTTTTTGTTAGGTGTGAATTAGTAAAATACATCCCTAATGTCTCGTTTAGATAGTATGCTCAAAGCAGTAACAGATGCTAATACTGCTAATAAGGAGAACACTTTTATAACCCAAAAAACAAAGTCTGCGTTGGCTGAGAGAGATGAAGTTAGAAATAGATATGTGCCCCCGTTAAAACCAGCATACAAAAAAACACCTATAGCGGACCAAACCCCAAACTTTTTCCTACTCTGTAGGCCATACACAGAGAGCGCCGCAAATCCAACTAGTACATAGTTTCCGATAATGATGGCCAATACGCCAACCGCCCCAAGTAAGGCCAGTACAATCTTAATATTTCGGTCAATTTCATGGTCTGTTAACAAGGTACTATCCGATTCATACTGATCACCTAACGTTGCCTTCAGCGGAGCAGACGCGTTAGCGACTGTGTCCGCTGGAAGGCCTGGTTAAGTGAGTTCATGTCCATAACTCGTTTAGAACTTTTTTTAATGATCGCATACCAGAAATAATCAGTATTAATCCAAGTACAAAAAAAGAACTGCATAAAATTACACCTTCAACACCATATAGATGAAAGTGGGCTCTTATTACACAATGCATTTTTCCTGTATTAATATAGTCAATATATCTTTCAACTGGATATCCTGCGCCAAAAAGTCCTGTAACAATTAAAATCGAACTAAAGATAAAGCCTGGTGCATCTTTTTCTTGTTTGGCATTATCTCGATCTTCTTTCATACAGGTATGCTTTTCTATTTTTCACTTAACGACCAGCTTTGGGGCGCCGAGCGATAGCGAGTGCGTCCCAGCGAACGATAGTGAGCGCCAACAGCGTCTTGTTAGGCGCTTTTATTAAAAATCTTTGCATCTATTGCACCACCACCATAACCAACAATTCACCTGCTTAAAGCTTTCTTTCTTACTAGGCATGTACCTTCGCCAGAATCAACCCGCCAGTAGCGAATGATGTCATCATTCTTAGTTACCCCGAATACTAGTATGCAACCGTCTGATCTTCGCCTTTCAAGCTCTTCCAGGTTTCCATCTACTTTTATCACTCTATAGACCTTTCTACCCATATAGAACTCCTCTGAAAACACCTTGCCAATTAGATGATCATAATTAGGGGGGTGTATGACAGCATAATCGCCGAATGAACATGAGCTTAGCAGTAGGCATGCCAGAACAGAGATTGCAGCTATACGAGTTTTTATAACAATTTTTGCCAAATGTTTCATAATACAATTCACGTTGACGACTAACGCCCGGCACAGGGGCAGACAAATAAGCGCAGCGTTTTGGCTGTCCCAGCGACCGAAGAGAGCGATTGTTGCCGCTTGTTATGTGTTTTTGACATACTTTATTACCCAAACTAAACAAATCACAACCAAAAACACTGGCGTAAATGCCGATAAGCCCAACATGAACCAAAAACTCCAATACACCCCACCGTCACAGTGAATTTCGCATTGCGGATTGTGTTGCCAAGCTAAGTACATTACTAAAGCACCCGCAGCTAAACCAAATAGCACACTTAAAGTAAGAGGATACTTATTTGCAGCTATGTGACTCTTTATACTCATGGCTCTCCTTAAAGTCACATTCGCATTTGTCGTAATTGAAACTCCCTCCTAGATCTAAGCAAGAGTCAATTTTTGAATCCGAACAACCCACCAAAAATATTAGCGCTACAAATAAGGCTCTCATCGCTGAATTACACATAACGACCAAGCTCAGCCGACAGCAAAATGCGCAGTGAACTAGCACCACTTTTGTGGACACTTTTACAAGAATAGCTTTTCATAATTCTCTGGTGATTGGTAGCCTATTCCTGAATGTAAACGCTCTCGGTTATAAAACTCAATATACTCAACCAGATGCGCCACCGCACTGATGT
>VMRY01000059.1 GCA_007713595.1 Sedimenticola thiotaurini | reverse complement strand
TACTCACTGACGTTTAAAGCGAAGCATTGCGGTCAAGCATAATCATCTACAAGCCCAATTCCGCTTACGATCCTGAGTGGCTCGGAGTCAATACCCATACCATCGGGTGAGCCCAAATCACGCCCGGAACCCAGCTGTTTTCCAGCACCATCCCCCTGACCAAAGAGATCAGCGGAGCTTCGCTCACTGCCTGTTTCTCGCTGTCCCACATCAACGTTGACCAATTGCATATTGCTATCAGTGAACATTTCACGTAAACGGGGAATGGCCGCTTCGAGCGCCTCTTTAACCACTGCATTATGGGCAACAAAGCTGACACTCGTCTGATCATTATGGATAGAGACCTGAATATCAATAGGCCCCAGATGGCGCGGCGTGATCTGCAGTGAGGCCTGCTGCATCTGTTTACCTACCATCCACATAATGCGGTTGCTCAATACGTTATCCCACCCTTTGTCACCTGCTGGAAGCGTAATAGCCGGGGGATTCATTGAATCTGAGCGTTGGGAAGGGAGTTGATCCAGCCCACTCAAGAGTGATGAAAAAGGCGCAGATGAAGCAGAGGTATTGCCTTGTGAAAGTGCCGCGGATATATCCGCCGATAACAGCGTTGGTTTTAACATTTGCGGTTCAATGGGAATCTCGGTTTTGGCAACCAGGAGTGATGCAGGATTAATCGGTTTGCCTCCCTGTCCAGCCGATACGCCCTCACCTTTGGCGCCACCAACCTGCTGCTTCAGCAACAAGGCCCTTAAATCAGCCAAGCTTAACTGTTCCCCCGGTGCCTTGGCAGATCCGTCAATGATTGTGAGCGTATCCGTCGCTTGATCTCCCCCGCTCAGCTGGGTCAACAACTGTAACAGTGCGGGATTGCCAAGCAGATCCCCATCGGCAATATCTGCCGAAACCGGCAACTCATTGCCGTTGGCCAACAAAGAGCGTATGGCGGCCATCTGATCCGGAGTCAATAGTTGTTCAATACCTGGAACGCCTTCAATCAGATCAACTGCTTCGGATAATATTTCATTAAAATCAGTGGGTTTCAAACCTTCGGCAGATATTTCAGATGCCAGTGACCGGCCCTTTCCCGTTGATGACGACATCAGGGATGGGCCCAAATTTGCACCTGTCATCACACTGTTCATGATTTGCTCCGCTAACAATTCGAATTCCTGGAGAACCAAATGCAGCAACTATGCCAACACAGTTTCGGTTGGGTGCAGTGCGGTTATTCCAGGAAATCGCTCATATCCGCTTTGCGCCAGTGTGCACTGCGAATCAGCCATTGCGAGGCCTCATACACCAGTTTGAGGTCAAAACGCAGCAGATCGGCCCGCAGCGAAATAAATTCTGATGCCGAATGAATCGGTTGACCCGCTACCGCGACAAAGATTGTGACCTCAGCCTGATCCTCACCGTTCAGTACTATAGGGCCAATCTGAGTGAGCAGATGAATAGATTGATGAGCAATGAAATACCCGCCAAGAATACGGGTCAGCATACGTTTCTGATTGCCAGACCGATCGCTATACTGGTCTGAGAGATGGGCTTGTACTGCAGAGATTGAACGGGACTCTACCGCCTCTTCGCCCGCCATGAGCATCTTTCTGATCTGCTCTTCGGGTGAGGTGGTATCGCTGCCACAGCCTGTAAGAAACAGGAGTAACAGCAACGGGGATAATAAAATGCGCATACCTGAAGGGGCGGCGGTGGGCATCAGTTCTTCAGCTGTGCGACCACTTGATCCAACTTTGCTCTGGCTTCTACCGCAACAGCCCTTACTTCGGCCGAATCAGACAGCCCCAAAACAGCGACTGGATCCATGAAACTGACAACTGTTTCATTATCCGATACGGCACGCAGTATCAGATTACACGGCAGTAACGTGCCAGCGTTTGGCTCAGCCTCGAGTACTCGATCAGCCAGCACAGGATTGCAGGCACCAAGGATTCGATAGGAAGGAATCTCTTTTCCTATCTTATTCTTGAGAGTCGCCTGCACATCAACATCACTCACAATACCCAGTTGATTATCCATCAGCACTTGGCGGACTTGCTCCAGTGCCTGTTCAAAAGGTTTTTTCAGTGTAAGACCAAATTCGTACATAACTACTCCATACGTTTCGTTTAACTGGACCTTTCAGATGTTTAGCGGAGGCCCAATACATCCTGCATATCATACAAACCGGTATTACGATTCATCAGCCAGCCGGCTCCACGCACAGCACCATTGGCAAATGTCATTCGACTGGAGGCCTTATGGGTAATCTCGACCCGTTCACCCATACTGGCAAACAAGACGGTATGGTCACCCACCACATCACCTGCCCGTATTGTTTCAAAACCAATGGTTTTACGGTCACGCTCACCGGTAATACCTTCACGACCATAGACGGCACATGTTTTAAGATCACGTCCCAAGGCATCGGCTACCACTTCTCCCATTCTTAGCGCAGTGCCAGAGGGTGCATCCACCTTGTGCCGATGATGAGCTTCAATTACCTCAATATCCACATCATCGCCCATGACACGGGCAGCGATATCCAGCAGCTTAAAACAGAGATTGACACCCACACTCATGTTAGGTGCAAGTATGATGGCCATATCCTGTGCAGTAGCATGCAACACGGCCTTCTGCTCATCAGTAAAACCGGTAGTTCCGATGACGATGCGTTTCCCATGAGTACGGCATATAGCCAAGTGACCCATAGTTACCTGTGGCGCAGTAAAATCAATCACTACATCGAAGTCATCAACTACCGACTCCAGGTGGTCGCTGATTACCACATCCAGTCTTCCAACACCCGCCAATTCACCTGCATCAGCCCCAACAAGTGAACTGCCTGGGCGCTCAGTAGCTGCCCCCAGAACGACACCTTCACTCTCGGTCACAGCTTGTATGAGTGACTTGCCCATGCGGCCGGCGGCACCTACAACGGCTACTCTGATCATTATTGGTTTTCCTGGTAAATATTATTTTAGGATCTAGGAACAAGCAGCGTGAGTCCGCTCAAAAACCCATGCCTTCAAAAAACTTTTTTACGCCATCCATCCAACCCGTAGAGTGAGGACTGTGTTTACTGCCCGCCCCTTTCATGCTCTCTTCCAGTTGACGTAGCAGATCTTTCTGTTGCTCTGTCAGATTAACCGGCGTCTCTACCATCACCTTGCAAAGCAGATCCCCCACTGGGCCACCACGGACAGGCTTTACACCCTTGCCGCGCATGCGGAACATCTTACCTGACTGGGTACCGGCCGGAATCTTCAACACTACCTTGCCACCCAGCGTGGGGACTTCCAACTCACCGCCCAACGCCGCGGAAACAAAGCTGATCGGCACCTCGCAGAAGAGATGATTATCCTCGCGGGTAAAAATATCATGCTGCTTGACCGACACCTGGACATAGAGGTCACCCGCCGGGCCACCGCTTTCACCGGCCTCACCTTCTCCAGAGAGCCTGATCCGATCACCGGTATCCACACCGGGTGGCACCTTGACCGAGAGCGTCTTATGCTCCTGAATGCGTCCAGCGCCATGACAGGCAGGACAGGGGGACTCTATCTCCGTGCCTTTACCCCGACAGGTAGGACAGGTCTGTTGTACCGAGAAAAACCCCTGCTGCATACGCACCTGTCCATGACCGGCACAGGTGGTACAGGTTTTTGGCTTGGTCCCTTTCTTCGCCCCGCTACCGTTGCAGGGATTACATTTAACCATTGTAGGGACACGTATTTTTACCGTCGTACCGGCAACCGCATCTTCCAGTGAGAGTTGCAGGTTGTAACGGAGATCAGCACCTCGGTGTACGCGCGATCCACCACCGCCCCGGCCGCCAAAGATATCGCCGAACACATCGCCAAAGATATCACTGAAGTTGCCACCCTGACCGTGTCCACCATAGCCACCACCCATGGAGTTATCAACTCCGGCATGCCCGAACTGATCATAGGCCGCACGCTTCTGCGCGTCAGAAAGAATTTCATAGGCCTGCTTGGCCTCTTTGAACTTCTTCTCGGTCTCTTCACTCTGTTCCCCGGCATTCCTGTCCGGGTGGAATTTCATGGCCAAGCGCCGATAAGCCTTTTTAATCTCGGCTTCACTGGCGTTCTTGCTGACACCTAATACTTCGTAAAAATCACGCTTCGACATATTTAAATCTACTTTGTAAACCGCTAAAACGCGAAGGCACGGAGTGTCTTTACAGACTCCATGCCAACGCGTCTCAGCTGTTAAATATCAGACGAAAAGATCCGTCACTCAGATGTTGTTACTTGTCCTCTTTGACCTCTTCAAACTCTGCATCGACGACATCATCATCCTGACCACCGGCACCGGAGCTGGAACCTGCACCCGCAGCACCTGCTGCTGCAGCGGCGGCAGCCTCATCTCCACCCTTCTCAGCGTAGAGCCGCTCCGCCATCTTGGCAGATGCTTCAGTCAACGTTTTAGTCTTGGCTTCGATAGCCTCTTTGTCGCTGCCTTTCATCACCTCTTCAAGTTCTTTAATAGCAGCTTCAATGGAGTCTTTCTCACCTGCTTCCAATTTATCATCACCCAGCTCAGTCATCGACTTGCGGATGGCATGAATCATGTTGTCAGCCTGGTTACGAGTTTGTGCCAGTTCGTTGAACTTGCGATCTTCATCGGCATGCGCCTCAGCATCCTTGATCATCCGATCAACTTCATCATCACTCAGACCGGATGAGGCCTTGATAACGATGGACTGTTCTTTACCCGTCGCCTTATCCTTGGCGGAGACATTCAGAATACCGTTGGCATCGATATCGAAGCTCACTTCAACCTGCGGCATACCACGGGGTGCAGGTGGGATATCAGTCAGATCAAAACGACCCAGTGATTTGTTCGCCGCGGCCTGTTCACGCTCGCCCTGCAAAACATGCACGGTTACTGCGGTCTGATTATCATCAGCCGTAGAGAATACCTGGCTGGCATTGGTTGGGATAGTTGTGTTCTTCTCGATCAGTTTGGTCATCACACCACCCATGGTCTCGATACCGAGCGAGAGCGGAGTAACATCCAGCAACAGAACGTCCTTAACTTCACCACCCAGTACACCACCCTGGATTGCTGCACCGATAGCCACAGCCTCGTCCGGATTGACGTCACGACGCGGGGTCTTGCCGAAGAACTCTTCAACCACCGCCTGGACTTTAGGCATGCGTGTCTGTCCACCAACCAGAATCACTTCATCAATCTCAGAAGCGGTCAGGCCAGCATCATTCAACGCGGTACGGCAAGGTGCGATAGTACGGGTGACCAGATCATCAACCAGGGCTTCCAGTTTTGAGCGGGTCAGTTTGATGTTCAAGTGCTTGGGACCAGACGCATCTGCAGTGATATAGGGCAGATTGATATCAGTCTGCTGACCATTGGAGAGTTCGATCTTGGCCTTCTCCGCACCCTCTTTCAGGCGTTGCAGGGCGAGTGGATCATTTCGCAGGTCAAAGCCTTGCTCTTTCTTGAATGATTCCACCAGGAAGTCGATGATGCGCATATCAAAATCTTCACCACCAAGGAAAGTATCACCGTTGGTAGAGAGCACTTCGAACTGATGCTCGCCATCAATCTCGGCTATCTCAATAATGGATATATCAAAGGTACCGCCACCCAGATCGAACACTGCCAGTTTCTGATCGCCACGCTTCTTGTCCATACCATAGGCAAGGGCTGCGGCGGTTGGCTCATTGATGATACGTTTTACATCGAGACCAGCAATGCGGCCCGCATCCTTGGTGGCCTGACGTTGAGAGTCATTGAAGTATGCAGGAACGGTTACTACTGCTTCCGTCACCTCTTCGCCCAGATAATCCTCGGCGGTCTTCTTCATTTTCTGAAGAATTTTTGCCGAAACCTCGGGTGCTGCCATCTTCTTGCCATTGGCTTCTACCCAGGCATCTCCATTATCAGCTTTGACAATTTTGTAGGGCACCATCTCGATATCACGCTGTACCACTTCATCTTCAAATCGGCGACCGATCAGGCGCTTGATGGCAAACAGGGTATTTTGCGGATTGGTCACTGCCTGACGCTTTGCTGACTGGCCGACCAGCACCTCACCCTCTTTGTTATAAGCGACAATAGAGGGGGTGGTGCGATCGCCTTCGCTGTTTTCGATAACTCGGGCACCATCACCGTCCATCACTGCCACGCAGGAGTTAGTTGTGCCCAGATCGATTCCGATGATCTTTCCCATTGTTTGTCTCTCCGGTTAACTGTTTTTAAATTACAAAAAATATTTGTTTCGGTTGTTATTCCAGATGGGGATAACCCCGCAGTTTTCAAGGTCAGGCTTGGTCGTCGACCTGTCCCGCTTCCGCCTGGGATACCATGACCATCGCTGGGCGAACCAAACGGCCGTTCAGGGTATACCCCTTCTGCACAACCATTACGACTGTATTGGGTGGCACATCGGAACGAGGCATCATACTCATCGCCTGATGCAGTTCTGGATCAAAGGGCTCACCCTCAGGATTAATCTGGGCCACATTGAATTTGTCCATGGTGTCACAGAACAGCTTTAGTGTAAGCTCTGTGCCTTCACGCAGATGGTCGATGGTTGAGTTCTCCTCATTTGCGGCAATCAGACCCATCTCCAGACTGTCACGCACAGGAAGCAGCTCGCTGACGAAACGTTCCAGGGCAAATTTATGGGCGTTCTCAAGATCCCGCTCATGCCGTTTGCGCAAATTATCCATCTGGGCCTGTGTTCGCACCAGCTGATCCCAGTGAGAATCAGCCTTGGCTCGTGCATCTTCCAGCATCAGAGTTAACTCTTCAGGGGTCTGCGCTTCAGCCGTTGCCTGCTCTGACGGGGATTCCACCTCGCCAGTGACTTCGATCGTCGCTTCAGCAACACTCTGTTCGCTGGTCTGATCCTGATCTTTGCTCATCCTGTTTCCTCTAACATTTTGATATTACAAATAATTTACTAGCAGGCCGGCTTTTCAGCTGTCTGCCTGTCATAGCCTTTCTGATTAATCACCACAATTTGGGGATGGTTACCGCAGTTTCAAGCCATTGAGATGATTTATTTATTCTTGCGTGTCTGCATGGCCGAGCTCAACAGCTTTGCCGTGATGTCTACAATGGGAATCACTCGATCGTAGGCCATGCGGGTGGGCCCTACCACACCCAGTACGCCCGCCACCTGACTATCGAGCTGATAGGAAGCCGTTACCAGGCTGCACTGATCCAGTGGCTTATACCCGGACTCCTCGCCGATAAACAGCTGCACCCCTTCTGCCAGCATGGAACCATCCAGCAGATGGAGAATCTCATGCTTTTCGTTAAATGAATCAAACAACTCCCGCAGTTTGTTCATCTGCGAGAAATCATTAAAATCCATCAGATTGGTTTGGCCCGCCATAACGTAGTCATCACCGACGATTTCCGGGTCAATAACCTGCTCGGCCATCTCCAGTGCCTGCGCCATGATCTGGTTCATATCTGTCCGCGCCTGCTCCATTTCCCGCACCAGCCGGGCATGCATCTCCTCCATTGAGGTGCCGGTATAGTGTTCATTCAGGATATTGGCAAACTCAACCAACTGGGACGGCGTATACTCCTTACGCACCTCAATCACCCGGTTATGCACTTCACCCTCCGTTGTCACCAGAATGGTCAGTAGGCGTTTGCTCGAGAGCGGCAGAAACTCGATCTGCCTGAAGGTCAGCTGTTTACGGCGCGGAATCATCACCAAACCGGCCATATGGGTCAACCGGGAGAGTAGCTTGGAGGCTGAATCAACCAGAATCTTCGGGTCTGAGGAGGTAAACAGCCCCGACTCAAGCTGTTGGATCTTGCCCGCCTCCAGGGGTTTGAGCGTCACCAGGGTATCCACGAACATGCGGTAGCCGGAGACAGTTGGAATTCGTCCCGATGAGGTATGAGGGGATGAGACCAGGCCGAGATCTTCAAGATCCGCCATGACATTGCGGATCGTAGCTGGACTCAGATCAAGCCCAGAATCCCTGGACAACGTCCTTGAACCGACCGGCTCGCCATCCTGAATATAGCGTTCAATAAGGACTTTCAGCAGGTGCTGCGCACGTTCGTTCACTGATAATTCACTTGACGCCTTTTTTATCGCCACACCCAACATCTCCAAGAAGTCGCGCACATATTCGAAAGCCACGAAAAGAGGCAATTTAGCACTCTTATCAACCGAGTGCTAAATATTTGGATTATCATTTTGACCCACTGCAGTGTCAAGAATGGTTCCCGTAGATACGAAAGCACGCGCTATCTGTTGGCTGGTTAACAGCACCATGTTAAGTTTCACAACTGAAATCCAATCTCAAGCAGGCGAATAAGCCCATGCCGCAAAAATTTGACACGATCGGCCTGATAGGAAAGCACGGCGATGTTTCCCCCCGTGAAACCGTGATTGAGCTTGGCCGCTTTCTGCTGGGGCGAGGCCATCGGGTTTTACTGGAAGAGAACACCGCCAGCCGGGTACCAAATCACAAGATGATTGCCGCCTCCCTGGATGAGATTGGCAGCGAATCTGATCTGGCGATTGTCGTGGGCGGTGACGGCACACTGCTCCACACGGCACGAAGTCTGGCCGACTATGAAGTACCATTGCTCGGAATCAACCTGGGTCGTTTGGGCTTTCTGGCCGACATATCACCAAAAAATATGCTCGCCACCCTGGAGCAAATTTTTTCTGGCAAATACCGGGAGGAGTCCCGCTTCCTGCTGAGCGCAGAGATAGACGGTGTCTGCTACACCGCCTTCAATGACGTGGTGGTACACAAATGGAATATCGCCCGCATGATCGAATTCGAGACCTACATCGATGGAAGCTTCGTCAATGTTCAGCGCTCTGATGGCATTATTATCTCGACACCTACCGGTTCTACCGCCTACGCGCTGTCGGGCGGTGGCCCCTTGTTGCATACAGATTTGAACGCCACACTCCTGGTGCCGATCTGTCCCCACACCCTGAGCAACCGACCAATCGTGGTGGATGGTGACAGTGAAATTGAGATTGTGGTGTGTGATCCTGCGGAAAATGTCCACCTGCGCGTCACTTGTGATGGCCAGACCAGCCTGCCCCTACAGGGAGATCGGGTCACGATTCGCAAGCACGTCAATCCGGTTCGACTGATCCACCCGATCAATCATGATCACTTCTATATTCTGAGAACAAAACTGGGTTGGAGCGAGCACAACACCACACCCAGGGATAAGTAATTACTGATGTTGCAGCAAATCAATATCAAAGACCTAGCCATTGTCAGCACCCTGGAGGTTGAGCTTCACCCGGGTATGACGGTCCTCACCGGTGAGACGGGGGCGGGTAAATCGATACTGGTGGACGCCTTGGGTTTGGTGCTGGGCGACCGGGCAGATAGCGGCATGATACGCACCGGTTGTGACCGGGCAGAGATCACTGCCATTTTTGATACCCACAAACTGCCTGCTGTGATCGACTGGCTGAAAGAAAACGCCCTGGATGATGACGGCCAATGCATTATGCGCCGGGTGCTTATGAACAACGGCAGCTCCCGTGCCTTTATCAATGGCTCCCCTGCTCCGCTTAAATCACTGCAGCAACTGGGAGAGCTGCTGGTCGATATCCATGGCCAGCATGCGCACCAGTCACTGTTACGCCGCGATCATCAGCGACAACTGCTGGATGAGTTTGCAGCGCATGGAAAACTCGCACTGAATACTGCCACCAGCTTTCACGCTTGGCATGAAACTGAACAGAAATTGTCCGCCCTGCAAAGCCAGGCCCATGAAAGGGGCGCACGTATCGATCTACTTCAATATCAACTGAACGAGCTATCCAATCTGCAACTGGGCGAGAACGAATTGGACAATTTGCTGCAGGAGCATGGCCTGCTAAGCAACTCCGGCAGAATCATTGAACAGTGCAGCAAGGCTTTGGGCAATCTGGATGATAACGAAGATGCCGCCCTGTCGCTAATCAACCGGGCTCATCAGGACCTAGTTGAATTTGCCGATCTGGACAAGGGGCTAAAAGAGAGTTGCGAGCTGCTGGATAACGCCGCCATTCAAATCAGTGAGGCTCTCTCCGCCCTGCGGCACTATGCCGATAATCTGGAACTTGACCCCAATCGATTGGACTATCTCGATCGGCGCCTACAAGAGATTCACGACCTCGCCCGCAAATATCGATGCAAGCCCGAGGAGCTCCATGCATTACAGCAGCAACATCAATTGGAGCTTGACGAGCTGGCGAACGCTGATACACACCTGAGTGATCTGGAACAGCAGGCGATCCGCCTGCGGGACGTCTATTTCGAACAGGCCAATTCGCTGAGTAAAGCCCGTCAGAAGGCGGCAAAAAAACTGGGCCAGCAGGTATCCGAAGGAATGCATTCACTGGGCATGCCCAATGGGTTACTGCTGGTAGAGGTCGAGAGGCTCGCGGACGAGAGGGCATCGGCTCATGGCATTGACCGGATTGAATTTCTGGTAACCGCCAATCCGGGCCACCCGCCCAGACCGCTTGCAAAAGTGGCCTCTGGTGGAGAGCTCTCTCGTATCAGCCTGGCGATACAGGTCGCCACCGCGAGCTGTACACAGGTGCCGACCCTGATCTTTGATGAGGTGGATGTTGGCATAGGTGGTGGAACTGCGGAGATTGTCGGTCGTATGCTGCGGGGAATTGGCGCGAAACAACAGGTACTCTGCGTGACTCATCTGCCGCAGGTCGCCTCACAGGGCAACCACCATCTCCGGGTTGAAAAAGGCACCCAGGGAAAGGAGATCCACACGGCTCTCTCGGCGTTGGAAGGAGAAGCCAGAATCGAAGAGATTGCACGGATGCTGGGTGGGATAAAGATCACGGACCATACCCTAGCCCATGCCAGAGAGATGATAGAGCAGCCACAGGTGGCGGCTTCATAGAACTAAACAATCATTACCCAGCCTGATCTAGCCCTTGCGATCGCAGTTATCATCCATGCATTTACCGTAGATCACCAGATCATGCTCGCTGATCTGGAAGCCAAGTTCATCGGCTATCTTCTGCTGGCGTTGTTCGATCGTTTCATCGACAAACTCTTCCACCCTGCCGCAGGTAATGCAGACAATATGATCGTGGTGTTTGCCTTTATTGAGTTCAAATACAGAGTAGCCATCTTCAAAATGGTGTTTCTCCACCAATCCGGCCTCTTCAAACTGGGTAAGCACCCGATAAACCGTGGCCAAACCGATATCTTCATTTGCGGCCAGTAGCATCTTGTAGACATCTTCTGCGCTGACATGCCTTTCGTCACTATTTTCCAGCAGCTCCAGTATCTTCACCCGAGGTGCCGTAACCTTCAGGCCTGCATTTCTAATTTCCTGATCTTCCAAAACCGTTACCTCAGGTGTTTTCAACGCATGAATCAGGTATCATTCCGGCCATCTTAACGAGTAACCCTTCTAACCGGAAAGAGTGAATGCAAAAGCTTCTCATCTATTGGGTATGTGGTGCAAGTCTGCTTGCAACTGGTTGTTCGAGCATTAAGGAGGCAAGTAACGCCATACCGGATGCCCTGAACAAGCTCCCGCTGATTCATCGCCCTGATATTCAACAGGGAAACGTTGTTTCGCAGGAGACAATCAATAAACTGAAACCCGGCATGTCTAAAAGCCAGGTCAGTTACCTGTTGGGCACCCCCATGCTGGTTGACGTATTCCATCAGGACAGATGGGACTACTTCTACAGCATGAAAAAAGGCAGCGACCAGCGCCAGCAGGAGCGCGTTGCACTTCACTTTACAGATGACCGACTCACCCGTATCGAGGGGGATTATGCCCCTCAACCCGGATCAGATGAGCTAAAACCTGTTGCCAGTGAAGAGGTTATAATTACCGTTCCAGATTACACAGGAGACAGGAAGGGTATATTTAGCCGTGCACTGGAATCCGTAGGGATCAACTCAGACGAGTAAATACGGCCTGCCTGATCGGAATACCAAATCTCTGACCAGGCAATCCACAACAGTTAAGTCCCATTCTTAAGCACCTTACCTTCTGCAGCACGCTTTTTACGCGCATGTTTTGGGTCGGCTATCAAGGGGCGATAGATCTCAATTCGATCACCTGGATTCAATTCAGCCTCTGCCTTGGCCGCCTTGCCGAAAATACCGAATTTTGCATTTTCCAGATCAATCTCCGGAAAACGGTCGGTGATACGAGAGCGTTCAACAGCCTGCAGAACCGTCAGACCCTGTTCCGCCGTCACCTTTATAATGGCCTGCTCATCCGCTTTAGCATAGGCGACTTCAACTTCAAATTGTTCACTTGTCACGGGCTACCTCATCTGCACGCTTGCAGAATGCATCAACTAATGTATTGGCAATCTGACTAAAAACGGCGCCAAACGCCGAATTGATCAATTTGCCTGAAAATTCAAATTCCAGTTCCAGCTCAACCTTGCAGGCATCTTCACGTAAAGCTGTGAAACGCCATTCACCCTGCAGTTGTTTAAACGGTCCATCTTTTAACCTGATCACTATTCGCTCATAGGGGAATAACTGATTACAGGTTGAAAACTTCTGACTGATTCCTATCCGCGAAACCTCAAGCTCTCCGCACAACAGCTCGCTGTCCCTCGAAAGCAGTTGGGTCGATTTACACCAGGGGAGAAACTGCGGATAAGATTCAACATCATTAATGAGCTCAAACATCTCAGCAGCTGAATGCGCCACCAGGGCACTCTTATGTACAACAGGCAACTATACCACTCCTATCGCCCTTAAAAAGACCAACAGAACGGCCACAGGCGTAATAAATCGAACCACAAAATACCATAGCTTGAAACCGATACTTTTCCCGCCTCCCAACTCTTCAGAGACAGACTCACGGCTCATGACCCAACCAACAAACAGGGCCACACACAATCCCCCTAAGGGCAGAATAATACTCGAAGTGAGGATATCGAGCACATCGAAAAGACCGTGATGTTTTAATTGACCACCAAAACTGAAGCTAAATGACCAGCTATTCAGGGACAAAATGGTCACAATACCGAGTAACCAGGCGACTATGCCGGTCCAGATCGCTGCCCGAATTCGATCAACATCCCTCTTTTCAACCAACCAGGAGACCATCGGTTCAATCAGTGCGATAGACGATGTCCAGGCGGTAAACACCAGTAGCAGAAAAAATAGTGCTCCAAAAAAGCTCCCCCCGGGCATCTGTCCAAACGCAATAGGCAGGGTCTGAAAGATCAGACCGGGTCCATCTCCAGCCGCCAGATCATGGGCAAATACAATAGAGAAGATGACCAATCCCGCCAGTAGTGCGACAATCGTATCCAACAGGGCAACCAGGATCGAGGTCTTGGCAATGGAGACCCGGCTGGGAAGATAGGCCCCATAGACCATCATGGCACCTACGCCAACACTGAGAGTAAAGAATGCATGGCCCAGCGCAGTTAGCAGTGCAGCCGGAGTCAACTTACTGAAATCACTATTAAACATGAACTCATAAGCCTGAGCGAAGTCACCATGACGCCATGCATAGATGACCAACACCAGAAGCAGAGCAAACAACAGCGGCATGAGAATCCTGACAGCCTGCTCCAGCCCCTTTTTAACCCCTCTGGAAATCACCTTTATGGTCATCACCATAAAGATCGTATGCCAGGCCAACATACGTTCCGGGTCCATTACCAACTGGGTAAAGATACTGCCTGCCCCCTCCTCCGTGACGCGTATAAGCGAGCCACTGGCCATTCTAACCAGATAGGCCAATGTCCAACCGGCAATCACACTGTAATATGAGAGTATGATCAGGCCTGCCAGCATTCCAGCCCAGCCGACCAGTTTCCAGGACCCATTAGCACCCGCATCAGCCGCCAATGTCTGCCAGCTGAAAACGGGACTCTGGCGACCGCGCCTTCCCATCATCACTTCGGCAATCAGAATAGGGATACCCACAAGCGCGAGACAGATGAGATAGACCAGCACGAAGGCGCCACCACCGTACTCACCGGTGAGATAAGGGAACTTCCAGATATTACCCAGACCAACAGCCGATCCGGTCGCCGCCAGAATAAACATCAGGCGTGATGACCACTGGCCATGAATTGATATGCGCTGGTACAAGGAGTCACTCCTCCGCAAGTTCGTTGGCTACCCTGAATCCATTTGAATCAAGGGAATTCGCATTCTCAGCGAATTTGCCCATCAGCACAAGTTAACCCGAGTACACAAGAGAAACACAGGCCCAGTAGACTATTCTTCAAGTTTGACTGGCGTCAGCCCCATCCAGTCACATACAATTTATCCTATGGCAAAGAAATCAAAAAAACAGTCAGGGCAAGGTGGTTCAACTATCGCCCTGAATAAGAAGGCTCGGCACGAGTACTTTATTGAGAGTCGTTATGAGGCAGGCATCTCTCTGCAAGGCTGGGAGATCAAAAGCATTCGAGACGGGCGTGTTCAAATCACCGACAGCTATATCTTCCTGAGAAACGGAGAAGCCTTCCTTGTTGGAACCAACATCACACCGTTGTTAAGTGCATCAACCCATATCAAGCCTGAACCGATGCGATCCCGGAAGCTGTTATTACATCGTGAAGAGCTGGACAAGCTCGTTGGCATGGTAGATCGCAAAGGCTACACGCTGGTTCCAACCGCACTCTACTGGAAAAAAGGCAAGGTCAAGCTGGAAGTCGGTCTGGCAAAAGGCAAGCAGTTACACGATAAAAGGGAAACAGAGAAGAACCGCGACTGGGACCGCGACAAACAGCGTATCCTCAAGGCACAGTAAACCAATTCAATGGCCATCCATGCAGAAAAGGATGGCCAACTCTTCAATATTTCAGATCAGACTCGGTAAAGGGTCGTTTCGGCTTTTTGCCCAAAACCCGCCGCATAAGGTCATTCAGGGTCGCCGGGTCATTATCAAATCCCCCGTGAACTTTACTGAGTGAGCGCGGCTCTCTAGCGGGATCACCCTCACTGTAGACAAACTCCAGACCCGGCACTGCCTGCTGAAGCTTTTTACTATAGAGCTGCATACCCAGTATGGGTGCCGTGGCGTCCTCTTCAAATGAGCGCGATACAAAATAGAGCAGGGATTTACGATAAGGTCCAACGCTATCTTCCAGTTCCAGTTTTTCATTCAGGTTATAGATCGTCATCTCATCAATACCGAATTGTCCGGCAGGCGTAGCAATAATCGGCTTGTAATGCGTGTTAAACAGATCAACCGTAGCGGCCGGTGCCAGTAAGCTACAACTGCTGATACGCAGCTTGGGAGCCAGATCCTGTATCGCCGACAAAAGATGAGCCATCAAAATCGCCCCCGTGCTGTGGCCCACAACGTGGAGTTTAAACTTCAGCCCATTATCCTTACTCAACATCTCGGTAAATGCCTTCAAGGTCTGAACGCCCGCACGGTTTTCGGTAAAACCGCTACTCGCACCAAATTTCATCTCGCGCCACAACGCCCTACCCGCTCGCCTAGCAAGTCGCTCCAGCAATTGATCCCACCAATCACCCACACCCCCGACACGCTCATCTGACCGTTCGCCACGGGTACGTATCACATCTTTCAACTCCTCCAGAATCCCCGTGTCATACATCACATGAAACGGATAAATCCGGTTTTCCCTGAACACATCCCGCATAGCCGCAATGCGTTTGGCTGAATCTGGGGGGCTGTTCAAACCACCATGTGCATAGATCAGCAGATGATCGTATTTGCTACTCTCCTTCAGCCTTGTCGCTGTAATCTTCACATCACCCAGATTGCTCCAGTAGCTGCCGGCATCATAAAACTGCCCATCATCTATATGCACAAAATGACCCGCAATCTTACCCCTCGGTGGCGCACTCGTTGCAACATGTGAACCATCCCGTGCCAGACCGGCCTGGGCACTACCCAGATGCCAGATCTGCGGTGTAGGCAGTGCCAGACTGAACACCCAGGCATCCACCAGGTTTTCATACCAGTCCTCATAGGTCCAGAGCGCCGTGCCCCCTTGCCCCCAGCTTTTTCCCCATGAATTTTGCACCCAGAAACCCTTGCTGTTATAGCCGACCAATGCAAAGGCGTGCCCACCTGTGCGGCGCTCACTCAAAGGAATCACACCCTGCTTGATCGCACGGGAACTCCAGCCCTCATGTACATTGGCAGAACAGAAGATCGCCCCAGACTCGTTCAGTGCCGCATGAAAGTCACTGACCCGGTGATTCAACCGGTAGTAGGCTCCGATGGTAATTGAGCGGGCATCCTTGGCTGCCCTGACACTAAGACTACCCGCGTTACCATCCTTGTAGGGCCAGAAACTGCTTCGACAGACGCCCATATTGGCAAACCCCTTAATGGCACCCCGACAAGACGAACCTGCATAGTCTTCTCCTGGCCACTCATCATGCTTGCGCGCCATCTCATAAAGCATGCGGGGACTTACCTTGGCCTTACTACCACGTTCCTGGTTCAACAGATTAATCACAGCAGCCAATCCAAAGCCAGTACAGGCCCCCTCACTTTTCTGATCAAGTGCCAATAATGAGCGGGGCTTGGCCATGTAGCGCTTCAATCTGATGGGAGGTGGCTGATACTCCCAGTCACGGTTATCAGGAAAATCCGCCGTTGCAGTTAAGGGATAACCATCCAACGTCAGCATTTTAGTCTTGGTCATAGGTCAATACCTTTCTCTCGGCAAAAAACATCAGGAGACGGATAAAGACCATCTCACGAGTGATTAATAACACGCTTGGGTAAGAGAAGATTGGCTAAAAAAGCGAGCCACTGCTAAGAAAAGGGCTTCCCTACCCATCATTCTGTTTGTTTCACATAACTATAGACCACCTTATAAGCATATGAATGCCCACAATTAACATGGGAATAGTAAGGTAACTGCTATTGAAATTGGCAAATACCCCCCAATATCAGAGGACATGGAACCAACGGACGCGTTATACTGTCAGTTGGGTTTACCCAGGGGGCGACATGGCTTCGACGTGGGTGATGAAACCTGAGGTGCATGCCGAGGATACAGATACCCTCGTTAATAATTCTGTAAAACTATAGTTGCCAACGACGACAACTACGCTCTCGCCGCTTAATAACCGGTAGAAGCCGTCTGACTGGAGCCGTTCTTGTGCGTCCAGCGTCCCTCGGGACATCTCAGGCGTCATAGCTCACAAGATCGCGATGAAGTTTGTCCGGGATGGATTCGCTAAAACTTAACCGGAACCGCTGTCTGCACGCCCCGTTTGCCGGGCAGTAGCCAGTTAAATATAATCGGCGAAACTAAGCATGTAGAGCCAAAGGCGGAGTGCTTGCGGACGGGGGTTCGATTCCCCCCGCCTCCACCAAAAACCAAACCCCAACTGTTATCAGTTGGGGTTTTTTATTGCCGGCTACCCGCGCTACTGGCCTTATGTGGAAAAGGTTTGGGGATTTCGCTCCATTCCTAATCGCGGACTTTCAGCCTGAATGTCGGTTGCCATCCAATCTGACCTTGTTCGATCTGGCAGTTAATCCGCCTACGCTTTGATCAGAGCAGCGTTATAGAGTCGGCATTCATGCTATGGAAGGATAGCCCCAGTGCGCTCCTATTTGTCCGGAGATATTCACATTTGCCGGCAATATAGAACAAAATTACTGTATGGAACGCGTCAATCAACAGATACTAGATCATGAAGTTGCCTGCTATCACTACTCAGCTGGAGGCACTTTCATCCAATGGCGCATAGGGCTCTTTTAGCTGCGCCAAAATCTCTGTCTCTTTATGACTCGTTATCAACAGTTTCTCTGTCGAGCGGGTCATGGCCACATACAATAACTTTGCCTCTGATACAGGCTCAGCACCTTTTCCCGGCATATAACCCACACCAGAAACTGCTACAACAGGAAATTCCAGACCTTTGCTACTATGCATGGTCATCAACTTGATACTCTCTTCACCCGGCTTGAAATGTTTTTTCGCCTTTTGATTACCAAGCCACTGACACGGCACACCCTCTCGGGCAAAAATATTGTTAAGTTTTTCACCCATCCAGTTACTGCGATACGTCACACACATTTCAGACCATGGGACCTGCTGCTCATCATGCATACGATGGAAAATACGGGCAATATACCCAGCCTCACTTTCATAACTATCGAATACTTTCACGACTGGAGGAGGACCATGCCGCCCGACTGTTTCTGGCTCTATCAGGGGCACATGATCTTCATCCTTCACATCATGGTTTAAATACCGGCTGGCAAAACGATAGGCGAAATTCAAAATCTCATCCGTATTTCGATAATTCAACCTGAGCACCGTCGTGCGACCCCTGGCCTGTACCCCAACACTGGAAAGACTGAAGTCCAGTTGGTTTTTCTTACTGTAGATTGATTGAGCATCGTCATACAGCAACAGCAGTGAGTTGGTGTCCGCATCCACCATACTGACCACCAATTTCAGCCACTCAGGTTCAAAATCGTGACCTTCGTCGATCATCACAGCCCCATACTGCCCTTTGGGTATACCACCCTTTTCAGCCGCCGTAATAACGGACTCAACCATTCGATCAAAATAACCATCACCCGGCTTGGGTCGATCTACGTTATAGGTGCGCAGTTGTTCACCACACCAATCGTGAAAATGGTAAATATGGACCTTGTCGTTAACACCCCGCTCAAGCATCAACTCACGAAGCCTGGCCGCCAGGGTAATGTTGTAACAGAGCACCAGAATAGGCTTATTCAGCAGCTTAGCCAGATAAAGGCAACGGTATCCCAGGATCAATGTCTTACCCGATCCCGCAACACCATGGATCACTCGATGCCCTTCCCCAAGACTTCTAGCCAGCAACTCTTGCTGCATGTCCATCACTTTGACAATGTCAGGCACCAGGGTTTCTACGCTCTCTTCGTCTGGTTCCTCGGCAAATAGGCTTGCTTGATCCCCCGTATTGATACGAACCTCAGGAAACAGGTGCCAGCGGATGCGATCTATTTGTGGCAGCGTCAGTGCTTTAGGAAATTGCACATTGAACATGTTCCACAGTCGTTCCTGAAAAGCTTCAGGATCAACACTTTCTGTCATCTCGTCTTTACAGATGATTTGATGTTCAGGCAGAACTTCACCCAGATCGGTTGATTCAAATTGATTACGGGTAATATTACTCAACACCACCCCATAGCCGTAGGGCAAGACCAAGCGCCCCTGATATTGTCCGGACTGATTAACTAACTGGGGATCTTTTTCAAGCCGGTTGATCAACTGGTAAGTGCATTGACGCACCTGCTCCAGCGGGTTACTAATCGTCTTGAGACCCCGGGGCGTAATAATGGTCGTAGAGACCTTATCAATCTTTTGGATAGTCTCCAGTTTCCAGTCCTTCACTTCCAGCAACAAAAGACCACGCAAGGGGTGAAGAATAATGAAGTCTGAGTATCGCTGGCGCTTTCCGACGGGCAACTCATACCAGCAGAGGTAATCATCTTCCAGGTGAGTGCCAATTCTAAATGCAAAGCGTTTTTCGCCAGCTTGCATGCGGCGAACGCAACTTGTGAGTGAGGGAATTAGGTTAGCCAATAGTATGTCATCCCTGTTCTAATTACTTACCCCAATTGAGCTATCAATGGATCAATTCATAATACGGAATATCGACATTAAAAAGATAACCTTGAGGAATCCTAGCTGGAGCGCATCATTCTTCTTCCGACTCCATCCGCCTTCGCCGTTCATCCAAAGTTTCACCTTCATACTCCCAATACAGTGGGCCTTGGACCGACTTCCAATATAGGCCTTCTGACTCAAGCGCTCTGCTGGCTGCAGAAGAGATACTGGTTCTCTCGCCATAAAAAATGACCTTTCGATCGGATACCACTTCACAGCTTATCTCTGGGTTTCGCCCCAGAGTTAAAATAGCCCCTTTTGGAATATTCACCATACGGAAGTTGAATATAGCGCGGCGCTCTCTTGCCCGATTCAGCGCTTTCTGATCATCATCTGACTCTACATAGTCTTGACCTGGGGTCACATTCTCAATTGAGGCAAGCCTAAGCGCCGCAACTACCCGCTCAGGTGCGATTTCAAAGAACTCACGATTTTTGCGTACACGTGAATCAGCAAATGCCTCATGCAACAGCTTCTCAGCAAAAACAGCATCATTTACCTTTGCCGCATAAAAGCACTCAAAAGGTAGCGGCAATGACGTGTTATCCAATGAACGCATACGCTGTTCTAAGTCGTCTGTCCGGCCGACTTTGACATACCCGGGCATCGACTCGTTGATTAAAACATAGACTATATTGGTCATTGATTGTGTTCCCTGCTGGTTTTCAACATTCGCCTGGCATCTTCCATAGCTTCTTGCACCTCACGCCTACTTTGTTTCCCAGGTATTCAGGGCCACATTACGGTTCGCCAAGCCTTTTTATCCACTCCAGTACAATACTGACACGCCTTTGACTGGCTTCATCGGTTGGCAGGTGCCCAGAGATCGATTCTATAAATCAGTTTTGTTTAAATAGCTATTTGAATCTGCGCCCCACTTCTTCTAAAAGTTGAGTAGAAGATTCCATCAATTCATCTACCAGCTCGGGACTACCGTCCAGAACAGCGATGATATTTTCCATATCATGGCTTAACAGGTAATCACCATTACCTCGCCCATCAAATGCTTCTAATTTGGTGACTAGGAAATAGGGTGCTGACACCATTCTAATGGTTTGGCCTGATGGCAGTTTAATCATAAGTGCATGTTCAATGGCCTTTACATACTAACGATTGCCAAATCCGAGTACAGATTCTTTCGTCGGCATGACATCTAGAATAACTTCATCCGCTACCCACCGGCACAAAGGAGCACCTTTGCTCATATCTTCTTTAAACCCTATTGCGCGTAGTTTCGCAGAGAGTTAGTGATATTCGGCCAGTGAAGCGACTTGAACAATCGCATCCACATCGCGTGTTACTCTTATGGGCGGGGCAGCTGGATCTGTAATAAGCAGTCCTGTGGCACAGCCACCTAGAAATACCATCTCATCTGATAATGAGCCCAGCAGCTTGATAGCCAGCTCCAATATTTCAAGATTTGGGTTTTGCTTCCTTTTCATATTTTTCTAGCCTCTTCCTTAGCTTTTTGCTGGCGATATCGCGTTCCCTTGCCTGCCCGCATCTTAAGGCATCGATCAGTACCAGCAGTTCGTAGAGGGTTTGATCCGCTCTAGCTGCTTTAGGCACCGACTTATAAAGGGGTGAGAACGTCATACCTCTTACTTCACCTTCTGCATCTGGCCACACAGGAGGTGGTTCTTGATCCGATACGATATCGGAGTCCAATGGGGGTGCTGCGTGGATCGTTGGCATACCTCTACTTAAGGCGCCCCGCTCTGGAACAAAAACGTACTGTATGCCGTGTATCAGGAACTCTTCAAGATTGCGGATGTTTGGAATGATAGCTTCATCCCTCTTTACGGCCAACCCTGACTGGAGCGTTCTCTTTAGAGCTGAATGCACCTCAGATTGGCTCATACCCAGCTCTAGTGCCAAGGCACTATAGGACCACGCCTTTCGTCCTATAGCGATGAGCTTTAATAGCACCAGTATGTCTTGTGGTTTTAAAATCATTTAAATTCTTTGTTCGTGAATCGCGAATTAAGAATAGCTTAGAAGACTATGAACGCCAATCCTCATCAAGAGCAAAGGCTTTTAGAAGAGCATCAAGCCCAGGTGATAAAGACAAATGAAGGGAAAGCCAGTGCAACCGGCCTTGTATTTAAACTGACTATTATGATTATTAATTATACTTCATATTTAACGCATTATTTTTTCCTTAATTCACATATGATTCATTTTTGATGCATTAGTTGAATATTAATAAATTACGCCTATAATCTGATTCATAACACCAATTTTCTAAGGCTTATGCATCAATTATGATCCTTAATGACGATTTCTCAACAAGTTCCAGTGAGGCTATCGCAGCAGTGCTTTGTAGGCGTCTGGAAGCCATTCGCCTGAGCAAAAATATCAGCCAGACGGCACTTGCCAAGCAAGCCGGGGTATCACGCAGTACGATGACCCGTATTGCTGATGGGCAGAGTATCTCGCTCGACTCCTTCATTCGCGTCGCCAAGGCTTTGGGGCTGGCTGAACATCTGGCCGTGCTCCTGCCCAATCCTGAAGTGCGCCCGGTGGAACTGGTGCGCCATGAGGGACAGCAGCGCCGTCGTGCCAGCGGTAAACGCAAGACCGCTGAACCCTGGTCATGGGGTGACGAGGAGAATGGCTCATGAACACGACTGCCCGGGTGTTGCTCTGGGGTCGTGACATTGGCGCGGTCGTCTGGCTGGATGAACGGGAACGGGCTGTGTTTCAGTACACGCCTGAGTTTGCTGATTCAGGCATACAAGTGGCCCCACTGACCATGCCGCTGCAAGAGGCACCCTACGAGTTCCCAGCCCTTTCGCGTGAGACCTTCCATGGCCTACCCGGTCTGCTGGCTGATTCGCTACCAGATAAATTCGGAAACAAGCTCATCGATGCCTGGCTGGCGAGTCAGGGGCGATTACCTGGCAGTCTCAATCCTGTCGAGAGACTCTGCTATACCGGCGCCCGCGGTATGGGGGCACTCGAGTTCAAGCCCACGATAAAAGATGCGCCCACAACCGCTCACAAAATAAAAATTGATGCGCTGGTCGATCTAGCCAATCGGGTACTGGATGAACGCATCGGTCTTGAAGGTAAATTTGCAGGGCAAGACGACCAACGCGCCATCGAAGATATTCTGCGGGTCGGCACATCTGCCGGCGGTGCACGAGCAAAAGCCGTCCTTGCATGGAATCCTGAAACGGGTGAGTTCCGTTCTGGACAGGCACCAACAGAAAAAGGCTTCAGTCACTGGCTAATGAAGTTCGATGGCGTACATGGCAACAGGGATAGGGAACTCTCCGATCCGCAAGGGTTCGGACGAATCGAATACGCTTATTCACGTATGGCACGTGACGCCGGCATCAGCATGGCGGCATGCCGCCTGCACGAAGAAGGTGAACGCGCCCATTTCATGACCCGACGTTTTGACCGCACCAACAAAGGTGAAAAACTGCACATGCAGTCGCTCGGGGCAATGCGGCATTACGATTTCAATCAGGCGGGTGCTAATGCCTATGAGCAGGCCATACAGACCATTCAACTACTCTCGCTGCCGATAGACGATATCGAGCAACAGATTCGCCGCACTTTCCTTAATGTGCTGGCACGCAACCACGACGATCACGTGAAGAACATCGCTTTTCTGATGAATAAACAGGGCGAATGGCGACTCTCACCCGCGTTTGATGTGGCTTACTCTTACAATCCCAATGGCGCATGGACCAGCCGACATCAGATGAGCCTGAATGGAAAACGTGATAATTTTGAGATCGAAGATCTACTCACTTTTGCACAAACAGCGGGCTTTAAGAAAGCCAAGGCCATGACACTGTTGCGGGAGGTGGCGGGTTCGGTGAAAAACTGGCGTGCACATGCCAAAGCGGCGGGTGTGCTTGCGAGAGATATAAAGCGTATCGAGAAAACCTTTCGTTTTTTCGACTGACCGTTTAAACACACTGTATTGGTAAAGTTGACGGGTAGCTTTATTTGTCTAAGGCAATTCGTCTCTAACATAGCGAAAAAAACGCGCGATTTCAGTATCAGTGAACGGGTTTTCCAGTGCAGTATAACTGTCACCACGTAACCCACCCAGTAGACGAGCCAACCATTCATCATCCGTCATAGAGCGGGCAAAGGTGCCAAATTCACCTATGACAACAGACTTTTCCTGTGCCGTCGTAATATGACAACCCAGACACATCTCCTCATAGTCTGATTTCACTTGCCTCTTACTCAATGAGTCCAGCGGTTTATTGAGATCAACTGCGAACTGGACAGGAAAGCGTTCACTCATCTCCATGACCGCCCGTTGCAATGTATCTGATCCAACGGGGTATCGAGTTAATGCTTCTACCTGCTGAAATAAACTCAGGCCTTCATATCCTGACTCTTGGACATAGTAGCGTGCAAGCAGTGGTAGCACATTTTTACTACTGATTATTCGCCCCTCTATCCACTGACGCTTTTCCGATGATAGACCATCCTCGAGAAGTAGCCGGTTATCACCTGCAAGAAGTGCTACCTCGACCGAGAAGCGCCTCTGATGCTCTCCTGCAGAAAAAACAGTGGCCGGAAAAAACAAGACAATTCCGGCCACCCATCCTATAAGCCATCGGCTCATTAGAGCTTGATTTCCTCAGTCATCGGTAAAGTTTCATCTGAACTCCACTCAACCATTGAACCATCATATAACCGTGATTTCTTGTTACCCATCAATTCGCTACCAACAAACCAGCCGACTGACGCCCAGTGTCCGGTATTACAGAAGTTGATGAATTCACCTTCGGTGGGCACATTGGCAACCTGGTAAAGTTTCTTCAGGGACTCTACGTCACGGAATTTACCACCACCATTCACCGTCAACCAGCTCTCAGGAAGACTACTGGCCTGCGGGATAGTACCGTTTCGTTTAGACTTGGGATGTCGATTAATTCCGCGATATTGGTGTGTAGGACGGTTATCGATCAATGTTATACCATTGTCTGATGCTATTTTGACATCATCCTTGGTTGCCAGTAGCGCCTCATTCAACTTTGACTTAAAGGTTTTTGGATCAGGGGTGATATTGCCCTTTTCCAATGGATTTTTTTTATCCGCCGTGTAGGCCGCCAGTCCGCCATCAAGGATAGAGACGTTTTCATGGCCTAGCACCTTGAATGTCCAGTAGACACGAGTTGCACTACCAAGATCCAATGCATTTTTACCCGCATGGTAGACCACAACATGCGTCTGATTGTCGATTCCAAGACCTCCAATTAATTTTTCCAACTTATCAGCCGGAGGAAGTTGACCGGGTATTTTATTGACCTCTGTACGCCAACCACCCTTGAGATAGTCTGTGTGAACCGCACAAGGTATATGTGCCCGCAGATAATCTGTTTTAGAGCCCCCATCGAGTGGATTTCGGAGATCCAGTACTCGCACATCAGCATTGCAGCTATTGGCTTTCATCCAATCCACATCAACCAATGGTGTAGCACCCCAGGTTATGGAAGAAAAACCGATCAGCACCAACCCAC
>VMRY01000120.1 GCA_007713595.1 Sedimenticola thiotaurini | reverse complement strand
GTACAGGTACTGGATTGGCACCGTTCATGAGCATAATTAAAGACCCTGAAATTTATGAGCGATATGATCGGGTTATTCTGACCCACGGTGTGCGCTATGTGTCAGAGCTGGCTTATGCAGATTATATTACCAATGAACTTCCGAAAAATGAGTTCTTTGGTGAGATGATAAGTGAGAAGTTGACCTACTATCCTACAGTGACTCGTGAGCCGTTCCACAATTCTGGTCGCCTAACTGACCTGATGGAGAGCGGCAAGCTGTTTGAAGATGTTGGAGTGGAGCCTTTTGATACGGAACATGACAGGTTCATGATCTGCGGTAGCCCTAGTATGCTGAAGGATACCTGTACGATTCTGGATGATCAGGGGTTTACCGAATCACGTAATGGAGTTGTGGGCCACTATGTGATTGAGCGAGCCTTTGTGGAATCATAATCTCCGTCTGTCTATGCCAGCTTGCCTGCCTTTATCGCTTGTGAATGGGCAGGCGAGTCAACAATCCCTCGTGACTAGGCATAATCAACAGGCAAGGCTGTTGTGTATTTAATCTGCTCCATGGCAAAGCTTGAGCTGACATCCTGAATGTCGACCTTTTCGATGAGCCGCTTGTAGAAACGGTCGTAGGCGTTGATATCCGGTACAACCACACGCATCAGATAATCGATATCGCCACTCATACGATAGAACTCGACCACTTCCGAAAAAGATGAAACGGCCTCGGCAAATTTGTCCAGCCACTCTGCATTGTGGTGGCGGGTTTTAATTGCCACAAACACATCCACACCCAGGTTGATGGTTTTGCGGTCCAGGAGTGCCACGCGCTTCTGGATGACGCCGTTTTTCTCCAGATTCTGTATCCGCCGCCAGCAGGGTGTTGTACTCAAGCCAATCCGTTCGGCAATTTCTGCTGTGGAGAGGCTGCAGTTCTGTTGAAGTAGATTCAATATCTTCTTATCTGTCCTATCCATAATAAAATATACTCAATAAAGTAGAATAATTAGAAAGATAATATCAAGTATAGGTTAGATGAGAGTAATTTTAGAAACAACTTGCTGCTTCTACGGTGTAGCATAGCCAGTATGCGGTTTTCTTCAGAAGGTCAGTAATGAAATTACAGAGTTTGAGCCCGGAATATCTACGCAGCCAGATCATCGGTGTGGATGCTGTTTTGAGCACCCCGTTCGGTGAGCGACACATGGTCTATGCCGATTACACGGCATCGGGGCGTGGTCTGCACTTTGTAGAAGATTATATTAAGCAGGTACAGGTGCTCTACGCCAATAGCCACACAGAAGATGATACCAGTGGACGGACAACGACCCAGTTACTGCATCAAGCTGAACAGATTATCAAACAGGCCGTCAATGCGGGGTCAGAAGGACGAATAATTGCCTGTGGCACAGGTGCGACAGGTGCTATCGATCGCATGCAACAGCTGGTTGGGGTAAAGCTTCCGGCTGCCAGCCGATTATCACTGATGTCGCTATTCAAGGGCTTTGCCGATGATGCTGCTGCGACCGCCTTTGCTGCATACTGCCGTGACCATCAACCCGTGGTTTTTGTCGGGCCCTATGAGCACCACTCCAACGAAGTCTCCTGGCGGGAGAGTATGGCGACTGTGGTGGAAGTTCAACTGACAGAAGAGGGCGGGATTGATCTGGCTGATCTTGAACGGTTACTGCAACTCCCGATCTATCGGGGGCGGATGCGTATGGGATCATTTTCCGCTGCATCCAACGTGACCGGGATGATTTCACCCGTTCATGAGATCGCCAAACTGCTGCATCGCTATGATGCCCTGGCCTTTTTTGATTATGCAGCCAGTGCCCCCTATGTGGAGATTGATATGAATCCACAAACCAGGGACGGGGAGGGTGATGCTTCACTGGATGCGATATTTGTCTCACCGCATAAGTTTGTCGGTGGCCCGGGCGCCAGTGGTGTGCTGGTATTCAATCAGCGCTGTTATCATCCTGAATTACCACCCAGTATGGCGGGCGGTGGTACGGTGGACTATGTGGGTCCTGAGAGCCATGATTTCATCAAAGATATCGAAACCCGTGAGAACGCGGGAACACCTGGTATCCTGCAAACCCTCAAGGCAGCGCTAGTCTTTCAGGTCAAACAGGCCGTTGGTCATGCGTTGATTGAACAACGTGAATCGGCCTACATGGATCAGGCATTGAGCCGCTGGGGCGCTCATCCCAATATCGAGATTATGGGCAATCCTGATCCAAAGCGCCGTATCGGGATTGTCTCATTCAATCTGAAGGGGCCGGGTGAGCGCTATTATCATCCGCGCTTTGTGACCACGTTACTGGATGATCTGTTTGGGATTCAGAGCCGTGCCGGTTGCTCTTGTGCAGGCCCCTATGGTCACAAACTGCTGGGAATAGATGACGAGAAGGCGCAGGAGTTTCGCGCAGTAATCGCTGAAGGCCACTGTGGCATCAAGCCCGGCTGGTGCCGGGTCGGTTTTCATTATCTGTTTGATGATGCCGAAGTGGAGTATCTGCTGGAGGCGGTAGAATTTATTGCGCTTAATGGTTACAAGTACCTTCCGTTTTACCATTTTGATTCGGCGACCGGGCTGTGGACGCACAAACAACAGCCGGCGCTGTCAGTGTCACTCTCGCTTGATGATGCCATAAACTGCCAGCCCATTACGCCACAGAGCCTGACGGAAGCGCAACGACGTGATCATTATGCAGCCAATCTAAATGCGGCACATACTTATGCCAAACGTTTGGAATTAATGGCACAGGATGATGTAACGCTTGATGGAGAAGAGGGTGTATTGCAGTTTTTTCTGCTGACCAAAGAGAGTTTGCAATAATATATACGGCGTTGGCCGGCAGAGTTACCCGCGAATAGTAGACAGTCTGTATAGTTAGCTTACCGGCTAACGCCAAAACGGTATTAAGCTTCCTGAATACCTATAAAACTCAACCCTAAAATAGCACAAGCAATTATTCAATGAGTGGTTGTGCTGTTTCGCCGCAATTAATTTGATCGGGGCTCGCGCGCCCCTACAGCGTGTCACTTTTGTTTCGGCAAAAGTGACCCAAACCATGCTCCGTCATACCACCCTGCGGGTGCCCTGCGCTACTCATAAACCAGGGTCGTCGCAAAACTCGCTCGCGCTCAAACAGTTGCGACTCTGATCCCTGGTTTATTCCGTTGCTCGGTGGTATGAAAGTCGCGACAGGTGCTACACCTCAACATTCGAGTATCTCATGTTGTTTCTGTCATGCCATGGCCGAACCCGGTGGGTAATCAGGTTAAACCTTGAACTGCCCCATGACCTGTTTCAACTCGGCAGCCAGGTTCGATAGCTGCTGACTGGTATGGGCTATCTTCTCTGAATTCTCCGCTGTCTGACCCGTTACATCACTGATGGCTGTGATATTGCGGCTGATCTCGCTGACCACCAGGGACTGTTGATGTGAGGCCGATGCGATGTGCTCATTCATCTGACTGATGGTGTTAATGGATTGGGTGATCCGGTTCAGCGACTCTCCTGCATGGGCCGCCTCGGCGACACTGGTCTCTACTCTTTTCTGACTCTGTGACATCATATTGGCCGCGCTTTCGGATTGACGCTGTAGTCCTTCGATCATCGTCTGAATCTCTTGAGTGGCCTTATGCGTTCTTGTGGCGAGTGTGCGGACTTCATCCGCAACCACAGCAAATCCTCGACCCTGTTCACCAGCCCGTGCCGCTTCAATAGCCGCATTGAGTGCCAGCAGATTGGTCTGTTCAGCGATGTTGGTAATAACCTCCACCACTTTGCCAATTCCATCGCTATCACTCTCCAGCTGCCGTATCACATCAAATGCCTGATCAACATCCTTCGCCAGGGCGTTGATACAGGTGATGGCGTTATTTACAACATCGCCACCTTCAATGGCCTGTTCATCGGCTTGATTTGCGGCATCAGAGGCACTCTTTGCGCTGTTCGCGACCTCATTGGAGTTGGCCTCCATTTCCGTCATGGCGGTTGCCACCTGCTGGCTCTCATTCTGCTGACGGCGTACACCTTCAATGCTTTGCGTGGTGATACTCGTCAGCTCGATTGACTCTTCGGCTAACTGGACAGTGGAGGCGTTGATGTGGGTTATGATGCTGGAGAATTTCTCCATCATTTTGTTAAGCGCAATCGCAAGGCGTCCCAGCTCATCATTTGAACGGACTTCTGCTCGCAGAGTGAGATCAGAATCCTGCTCGATCGCCCTGACCAGGTGGGTCACCTTGCGGATTGGTGAAACCACGAGTTTTTTCAAAATGAAGCTGATGATCAGCAAACCTGCGATCAAAAGAATAGAGTTCAGGCCGATATTAAACCAGAGCTCTTTAAATACGGTGTTGTCGAGCTTCTTCAGTGAAAAATCGACCCTTACGGCACCCAGCACATCTCCCTCGGTAACTGGATGACAGAGCAGGCAGTTGGTGCCCCGGTAATCCTTCTCTGCGCGCATCGGAATGACTACTGTCAACACTCGACCCCTTTCATCTTTGATAATCGAGTCAATTTTCTCCCCGGCCAGAGCGCGTTTGTCCAGATCATCTTTGATCTTATTCTGTTCATTTCCCGCACCGAATAACTTGATGATGCCCTCGCCACGAATGATACGAGCATCGAGTACCTCTTCCCTGGCGGTGACCTTTTTGCGGGCAATCTCTTTGTTGGCCATGCCTCCTGTCAGCATCAGCGTATTGACGTTATCGAAATAGCTGTCAGCCAGTGTCTCTGTCTGATCCATCACCAGCTCTTCCACCAGGTTTCGTTGGCTGTTGAACTGGTAAAGTGCTGAAACCAACAAAATCACCAGAAATAGGAAAACAAGCGCAAGGTCGATTTTTGTGCTGATCGAGAGTCCCTTCTCGGTGTGCTTACTGGCTTGGTTCATCGATATTCCCCAGGAGAATGAAATAAGTGCTCGTGGCTCTGTAATGGTTTAATAGTGTATTTACCCATGTGATGTTTCGTCTTTTTTTATTGTTTCTTTAGGAAAAAAGTGCTGCCAATATGCAGATAAATGATCTAGGTCATTATTCCATGAATAAAAAGAGGTTTTTAAGTAGGTGTGTGCTGGGCGTGGCAAATCTGTAAAATAACAGGTTATCTGTTGACCGGACTTTTCTTGCTGTGACTGTTGATTTGGATTCTACGAAAGATGCACTGAAGCAATGCCTGCTGAAGGATCGTCACGCTCTGGCAAATCAGCTTCGTGGGCTGGAGCGGCGACAGCGTCACAATAAACCCATTGATGAAGGTCTGGCTCGACTACAGGTACGACTTGGCGCGTCACAGCAGCTGGTTGTACAACGTCGGCAGCAACTGCCCAAGCCTGAATTTCCGGAAGAGCTACCCATCAGCGAACGATGGGAAGAGATTGCTCAGCTGATAGAGAAAAATCAAGTCATCGTGCTCTGTGGCGAGACCGGTTCGGGTAAATCGACCCAGTTACCAAAGATCTGCCTTGCACTGGGGAGGGGTGTGTATGGCCGTATAGGCCACACTCAGCCACGACGGATCGCCGCCAGGGCGCTGGCCTCCCGAATCTCCTCAGAATTAGGTAGAGAATTGGGCGATTCTGTTGGCTATAAGGTTCGTTTTCATGATCACGTCGGTCCAAACAGCCACATCAAACTGATGACGGACGGCATGCTGCTGGCAGAGATCCAGCAGGATCGCTATCTGAATGAGTATGACACGCTGATTATTGATGAGGCCCATGAGCGGAGTCTGAATATTGATTTTCTCCTCGGCTACCTAAAAGAGCTGCTGCCGAAACGCCGTGATCTGAAGCTGATTATTACTTCCGCAACGATTGACCCTGAGCGTTTTTCACGTCATTTCTGGGATGCCCCGATCATCAATGTGAGTGGCCGCACCTATCCGGTGGAATTACGCTATCGTCCCCCGTTGGAAGACGGGAATAGCGAACGGGATGATTCAGTCCAACAGGCAATTCTATCGGCCGTGGATGAACTGTCGCGGATTGATCGGGGTGATATCCTGATTTTTCTGAGTGGTGAGCGGGAGATCAGGGAGACGGCAGAGAGTCTGAGAAAACATAAAATGCCGTTAACAGAGGTGTTGCCGCTTTACGCAAGATTGGGGACGGCAGAACAGGGCAGGATATTTAATCCGGGTGGCAGTCGTCGGATAATTCTGGCGACCAACGTGGCTGAAACCTCGTTGACCGTGCCGGGTATTCGCTATGTGATTGATGTCGGCTATGCACGGATCAGTCGTTACAGTCATCGCAGTAAGGTTCAGCGCCTGCCGGTGGAACGGATTTCGCAGGCCAGTGCCGATCAACGCAAGGGCCGCTGTGGGCGCGTGGCGGCTGGTGTCTGCATTCGTCTTTATGAAGAGGACGATTTTGTAACACGTCCGGAATTTACCGAACCTGAGATCCAACGCACCAACCTCGCTTCGGTCATACTGCAGATGCAGTTGCTCGGCTTTGGTGATATCGAACAGTTTCCCTTTGTTGATAAGCCTGACAGCCGGCTGATTAAAGATGGCTTTCGTGTGCTGGAAGAGATCGGCGCGATGGACGACAGTCGACGGGTCTCGCCACTGGGTAAATCACTGTCACGTCTGCCGGTTGATCCGCGTATCGGGCGAATGTTGCTAGCCGCCGCTGATACGAGTTGCCTTAGCGAGGTCTTGGTGATTGCGGCTGCCCTGAGTGTGCAGGATCCGCGGGAACGACCGATGGATAAACAGCAGGCGGCCGATGAAGCGCATCGGCAGTTTCGCGATGAGGCATCGGACTTTCTTGGGTTACTGAATCTCTGGCGTCATCTTGAAGATCAGCAACGACACCTCTCCCGGCGTAAATTCCAGTCACATTGTCGGGCTCAGTTTCTATCCTGGACACGGGTGCAGGAGTGGCGGGATATTCATCATCAGTTACGTGGTCAACTTCATGAGATGGGGCATCGAGAGAATGATACGGCCGCTAACTATGAGACGATTCATCGGGCGCTCCTGACCGGCTTATTGAGCCATATTGGTTTTAAGCAGGGAGGCAACAGCCGTGAGTATCTGGGGGCGCGCAATAGCCACTTCTTTATATTTCCCGGTTCCGCGCTGTTTAAAAAACAGCCGAAGTGGGTGATGGCGGCTGAGCTGGTGGAGACCACAAAACTCTATGCCCGCTCGGTTGCTCAGATACAGCCAGAATGGGTAGAGAGTATTGCCGGTCACTTAATCAAGCAGAGCTATTCGGAACCGCATTGGGAAAAGAAGCGTGGACAAGTTGCGGCCTTTGTACGCATCACGCTATTTGGTCTGCCGATTGTGCCGAAGCGCAAAGTTAATTATGGACCGATCAATCCCGTGGAAGCGCGGGAAATTTTTATCCGTTCTGCATTGGTTGATCAGGACTTTGACACCCGAGCCCCGTTCTGGCGACAGAATCGTGAAACGATCGATTCTATTGAGCGGTTAGAACATAAGGCAAGACGTCGAGACCTGCTGGTAGATGAACAGACGATTTATGACTATTACGATAAACGTCTGCCGAGTGGTATTTACAGCACGGCCCAATTTGAAAAGTGGTTACGTAAAATAACCCAGAGCCAACCCAAGATTCTGCATATGCGGGTTGCAGATCTGATGGCGAATCAGGCCAACCATGTTGCAGATGAGTACCCTGATGTTCTTGAGATGAACAGCCTTCGACTGCCATTGGCTTATCATTTTGATCCGGCCCATGAGGAGGATGGCGTAACTGTCCGCATTCCACAGTCGGTGCTGAACCAGGTATCTGAAGAGCGTTGTGAATGGCTGGTCCCTGGACTATTACGCGAGCGGATTATTGCGCTATTAAAATCACTACCCAAGTCGCTACGCAAATCCTTTGTCCCGGTTCCGGATTATGCCGATGCCTGTCTGAAGACAATGGAGCCTTCTGACAAGCCGCTCACTCAGGCACTATCAGAAAAGTTGCTCGCTATGACCGGTGTTTATATTGCCGAAGATGATTGGCAAGAGGTGAATGTTGAAAAACATTTACGGATGAATTTTGTGGTGCTGAACCAGCAGGGCGAGCCGGTAGATTCAGGCAGGGATTTGCAACAGTTGAAACAGCATCATGGTAACCGGGGAGAGGATCGTTATCACCCAGCCACGAAGAGTGGTTTGGAAAGAGATGATGTTACGGATTGGGACTTTGGAACACTGCCGGAAAAGATTGAGATGGATCGTGGTGGCATCCGACTTCCCGGCTTCCCATCGCTGGTTGAGTTGAATGACAAGGTAGCCGTGCGGGTAGTTGATTCAGAACAGAATGCAACACACCTGCATCGAGTCGGGTTAGGTCGTCTATTCATGTTGAAACTGGCTAAGGATGTACGCTACATAAAGCGTAATATTAAAGGTCTGCAAAAGATGCGCCTGCAGTATGCCAAGGCAGCCGACCTGGAGGGTGAAAAAAGATCTAAACCACTTGATCTTGAGCAGGAGTTAGTCCGGCTGATCTTTGATCTCACCTTTATCTCAGGCAGACCCGAGATCAGAGATGGCAGTCTCTTCAGTAAGCGTATTGATGCGTGCAAGCCGCAATTAATTCAGACGGCTAACGAGGTATCAACACTTGCCGGCAACATACTTGATCAGTATCAGACTGTTTCCAAGCGGTTAGCGTCGATGAGCCAGATTAATTGGATGGTTACCCTGGCTGATATGAAACAACAGCTGGATAGGCTTATCTACAAAGGCTTCCTGGGCAACACTCCGATAGAGCAGTTACGGGAGATTCCCCGCTATCTGGAGGCACTCTCCCGGCGGATGGAGAAACTCAATCATGCAGCTGCTAGAGATCAACAGTTGACCCGGGAGATGCATTCACTCTATCAGCAGTGGCTTGAGCGGGATCTGCGTGAGCGAAAAAAGGACAGGATTGATGATCGTCTTGAAGAGATGCGTTGGTCGTTTGAGGAACTGCGTGTTTCACTGTTTGCTCAGGAGCTAAAGACGGCCTATCCGGTGTCGCTCAAACGGCTTGAAAAACGCTGGAAAGAGCTAGGCTTATAACCTTGGTGCTTAGAACCTGCTAACAGGCCCTAGCTTGTTTCCAGACTTTCGATTGATGGCAATGGTAGCGTGACTTGCATTGGCATGATTTTCCAATTGATGGACGGGTCATGTTTTGCTTCATACATGGCAATATCAGCTTGATGAAAAAGTTTGGTCATGTCATCACCATGCTCTGGATAGATTGCAATGCCTATACTGAGACCGACGCAGAGCTGTTGGCCTTGCCAGATGAAAGGCTCAAGCAAACGACTGATCAGTTTATTAACGATCATGGCAATGTCCGCTTCAGATTTTATGCTTACAAACAGCATCGTAAACTCATCGCCACCCGTTCTGGCTACCACATCTTCCTTGCGAAGTGTCGTGCGGATTCGATAGGCCACTTGTTCCAGCACATAATCGCCAGCCAGATGCCCATAAGTGTCATTAACTGGTTTGAATTTATTCAGATCCATGACCGCCATAGCAACCTTCCCATGGTTGCGCTGGGCATTTGCAAGTGCTTGTGAGACGCGTTCATTAAACAGCAACCGATTCGGTAGCTTGGTAAGTTGATCATGTAGGGCGTTGTGTTGTATGCGAATATTATAACGGTAGATGACAATGGTGAGTGCAGCCAGAAGCAAGCCGATAATGATGCCGCTGATCCATATCCAGTGAATGATACTGCTGCTATTTATCCAGCCCTCTATTGGCATGGCTGCCAATTGCCAAGATCCATTTGGAAAAGATACCTCTAGCCGTTCGGGATTTTGCTCGAAAAGTTTTCCATCTCCCCAGAACACCTCACCATCAGCGCCCAATCCATCCTTGCCACGAATCGCAACCTGGTACTTCGCTTCAGGATCAGGTAGACCGGCGGCCGAAAAAACAGAATCCATGCTGATAACAATACTGGCCAAGCCCCAATATTCACCTGAATCAGGTTTATCAGAAAAGGCAGATTTAAATATGGGTATCCTATTGATAAAGGCCTCTCCGCCCTGAACCAGCTGTAGAGGTCCAGCAACTACAATCTGTCCGGTATCAATGGCTCGTTTTATAGCATCCCACTGTGAGGGGGTCTTCCGATAATCGAGCCCCAGGGCCTTCCGATTCCCTGTCAATGGATAGATGTTGTTGATGATATAACCTTCAGCCAAGGCAATATTGCGAATATGGGGGCTATTGGCCATTAATTCTCTGGCTATCTGATTGAACTTATTACGACTAATACCATCTTGAGCAGTAATTAGGACAGTCAGGGCCCGACTCAGATAGAGGGTTGAGTTGAATGTGCCTTCCAATCGCGCACGAACGGCACTCAGATAGGTGAGTGTTTCGTTTCGGCTGTGCTGCTCTAACCCCTTGGTTTGGATTTTCTCAACGATCAGGGTAACCAGCAGTGTCATTAGAAAAACTGCCAGACCGCCAATAAAAGGTAAATACGACTTTTTCATAGAGAATTGCTTGCCAATATAAATGTCTGTCGTTAATCAACTTTTGCCAGGGAGAGCCTGCTGCATAGATTGCCCAGTGCGCATAATTGTAATTAATATACGCCATTCCTTATTTCATGGATAGAAATCAGAGCCCTATCCGCGCTGGCATCAAAATTCGGATAGCGGCATACTGGCATGATTTCATTTCTTTAGGAGCGTTTAATCCATGTCGCTTTGCCTCTGTGGTTCCAATGAGCCAGCTGATACCTGCTGTAACCCCATTATCGAAGATCAACAGAAAGCACAGACAGCTGAAAGTCTGATGCGGGCACGCTATTGTGCCTTTGCGCTGGGAAATATTGATTTTCTGAGTAAAAGTCTGCATCCGGATCATCGTAGTGATCATGATGTTGAGGCAACCCGTCAGTGGGCGGAAAACTCAGACTGGCTTGGCTTGCAGATTATCAG
>VMRY01000099.1 GCA_007713595.1 Sedimenticola thiotaurini | reverse complement strand
TCGCCAGAAAACACAACCGATTGTCCCAGAGGCAGCGTCTGAGCCTGAGATAACAGCCAAGCCGCCTGAAGAGAAGGTGCTGGAGGCTGAACATCTAACACGCTCTGATAATTTAAATCCACCTTCATTGCAACTGATCGAAGAAATTACCCCCCTGCCTCCAACAGCTGCCGGTAAACCGATTAAAGTGGCCGCAAATATCCCAATGCCTGCGAGGAAGCAGTTACCCGCAAAGCCGCGAGTAGAACGCGAACCTGAAACAAAACCGGAACAGCCAGAGCCTCTACAGCGTATTGCCCACACATCCGTTGTCTCTCCATCTGACAGAGCATTTGTCCCGATAGAAGTGACTAAAAATAACGCCATGCACGAACAGGCCGATCATCTGCAGGCAATTGAAATGGCCTATGCTGATGCCTTGGTTGCGGCTATCGAAAAGCATAAACACTACCCCTTGCGCGCCCGTAAAAAAGGACAGGAGGGTGAAGTTAAAGTGCTTTTCACTATTCTGGAAGATGGCACCATTTCTCATGTTCAGATAGGCCAGAGTTCTCTGAGTTCAATGCTTGATCGTGCTGCATCAAAGGCTGTAGAGTCACTGGGTCGTTTTCAGCCGATTCCTGAGCAACTCGGGCGCAAGCGCTGGGAGTTTCAGGTGCCCGTACGTTTCGCCATGAATTAAACCCCCTTGTGCATTTCTCATCATGCATTAAAATAGCCGCCTCTGATTGGTGCCCCTCGTGGGTTAAAAGGGAACAAGGTGAGTCGCTAGACAACTCCTTGACTGTCCTCGCAACTGTAAGCAAGTAGTCCGGTCTCAACAAGCCACTGACAACCTGTCGGGAAGGCGACACCGGGTGATGATCTGCAAGTCAGGAAACCTGCCTTTCACGCGTCGCAATTCTATTGAACGGGGTATTCTGTAGAGCGGTCATCCGTTAGCTGACGCATTCAAGCAGGCCGGAAATGCCTGTGCTTGTATGCAGTCCCGCTGTTACCGGCCATCCTATCGGTTTGTTCAGCATCAACAAGTCTCTTTTCCGACCTGCATTTTTGATAATGCTTAGCCCGTATTGGGCTTACGGAGAGACCTGTAATGAAGTTACCTCGAACTGAACACTCTACTACCACCCGAGTGGTGTTTGTTGCCCTGTTTGCACTCCCCGCCACAGCCATGGCTGCCACTTCACTGGATACCGTCAATGTCACTGCCAGCCGCATGGCACAGACCATTGATGAAACCCTAGCTGCCGTCACCGTGATTACCCGGGAAGATATCGACAAGAGCCAAGCCAAGGATATCACTCAGCTTTTGGATGGCACTCAGGGACTGACCATGAGCAATAACGGCGGCTTGGGCAAGGTTGCCGGAATTCGTCTGCGTGGCACAGATTCCAAGCAGGTATTGGTGTTGATTGATGGTGTACGTATTGGCTCTGCTACTCTGGGTACCACCGCTTTTCAGGATCTTCCTTTGTCTCAGATTGAACGCATCGAGGTGGTGCGTGGACCGCGTTCCCAGCTCTACGGTGCAGATGCTATTGGTGGTGTTATCCAGATCTTCACCCGTAAAGGAAGGGACGGTGTGCGCTTTATTGGGAATGCCGAATATGGCTCACACAATACTGTCCGCACGGCTCTCGGTGTTACAGGAGCGGATGGAAATATCGATTATAGCCTGCAGGCTTCGCTGCTGAAGACAGAAGGCTTCAATGCGCTGAAGAATAACAACCCGGATAAAGATGGGTACGAAAACCGCTCTTTCTCGGGTAGCTTTGGCTATCGATTTAATAATGGGGCAAAAATCAGTCTAAATGCCTTACGTGCCAAGGCTGAAAATGAATACGATAGTGCCTGGGGCCCCACCGATCTCTATGATGCAGAATCATTGCAGCAGTCACTCAGCGGCAAGTTAACTTTTTCACCTGGCGAGATCTGGGATGTGGCCCTGATGTTGGGTGAGACGCGTGATGAAAGCACCAACCTTACCAATGGTGCCTTTACCTCTTACTTCAAAACAAAACGTCGACTGTTCTCCTGGCAGAATGATATTGCACTAGATGAGGCGAGTGTTCTTACTGTTGGTCTGGACTTACAGCGCGATGCGGTGGAAGGGACCAGTACCTACAGTGTAAATGAGCGAGACAATAAAGCGCTGTTCGCACAATATCAACGCGAGTTCGGTAAAAGCAGTCTGGTGTTGGGACTTCGGCATGATGACAATGAATCATTTGGTGGTTATAACACCGGCAATATTGCCCTTGGTAGAGATCTGACTGATGAGCTGAGACTGATCGCCTCATACGGTACTGGTTTTCGAGCGCCAACCTTTAATGATCTTTATTATCAAGATCCCTGGGGTTCGAATGGTAACCCAAACCTGACACCAGAAGAGTCAAAGAGCTTTGAGTTGTCATTGAAGGGAAAACAGACCTGGGGCAACTGGAATATCAATTTGTTCCGTACCGATATTGAAGGGCTGATTGACTGGGTGGAGATTGCGCCGTTTACCTATCAGCCACAAAATATCAACCGGGCCAGAATTGATGGCCTTGAAGCAGGTTTGACGACAGAAGTTGCAGGTTGGCAAGTGGCGGGAAATCTGACACTGCTTGATCCACGCAATAAAAATACAGGAAAACAGTTGATAGATCGTAGTAAACGCACCTTGCGAATCGATGTCGACCGCACCTTTGGAAAAACAGATTTGGGTGCAACATTCAACGCGCGTAGTCGCAGCTATAGCAATACCAGTAATACCCTCATGGCGGATGGATTCGGAACGCTGGATCTGCGTGCTGCCCATCACTTGAGCAGTGATTGGACGCTACGCGGGCAGATACGTAATCTGTTTGATCGGGACTATGAAACCATTCGCACCTACAATACAGGCGGACGTGAATTGTTTGTCTCTGTACACTATGAGCCAAAATAACTGAAGTATGGTTATGCCTTCTCTAGGGATAGAGAGGGCATTTCATAAATGAACGGAAGAGCAGGTGAGTCAATTTCAGATGAAAAATGTGCTGCTCACGCTGCTGCTGATACTACTGGGCTGTCAAATAGCTACAGCTAGCGAAAGGCCTTCACGGGTGGTTTCCATTAACCTCTGTACTGATCAACTCCTGCTGATGCTGGCGGAGCCTGAACAGATAGCCTCGGTCAGTCATCTTGCACTGGAGCCCAATAGCTCCTACATGGCTGACAAGGCCGCGAAATTTCGGATCAATTATGCCAAGGCAGAGGAGCTGATCGAACTTAAGCCGGATCTGATCCTGGCGGGTCTCTATAACGATCGTTCGCTGGTCTTGCTGTTAAAGAAATTAGGTTATCGGGTAGAGGTGTTTCCACTTTCGTCAAATCTTGAAGATATCCGCAATAATATTCGTGTAATGGCCGAATTGATTGGACGCGAAACAGAGGGTCAGCGGTTGATTTCAGAAATGGATAAACGACTGGAACAGATCAGTCGTTCCAATCCCACCCACAAACCGCGGGGTGCTTTCTATCAACCGAACGGATATACCAGTGGTCGGAATACGCTGCAACACTCTGCCTTGGAGTTGGCCGGCTGGTTGAATATTGCGGATGAAGAGGGTGTCGTTGGTTATGGCTCACTCGATCTGGAACGACTGATATTGGCAAAGCCGGAACAGCTGTTTACCTCTTCCTATGCACCTGGAACTCAATCGCGTGGCCAGCTGATATTGAAGCATCCTGTATTGAAACAACTAACTCATGGCCGAGAGATGATTGAAGTGGCCTATAAGTACTGGATCTGCGGTGGACCGATGATTACCGATGCGGTGGAGATACTGCACAAGAGTCTGCCCCGATGAAGCCGGCTGCAATGAACAAGCAAAGATTATTGATTGGGCTTCTTTCATTGCTCGTGGTTTGTCTGTTTGTTACCTCGCTGTTTATTGGTTCCAATCCACTGCCGATTTTCCAGGCCGCCCGAGAGAGCCTACTGGATACGCCAACGGTGATCGGTCTGATCTTCGGTGAGATCAGATTGCCGCGTGCACTGATTGCCCTGTTCACGGGTGCCACGCTGGGACTGGCTGGTGCGGCTATGCAGGGATTGTTGCGCAACCCACTCGCCAGCCCGGGTCTGATTGGCAGCTCCAGCGGTGCCGCGCTGGGTGCTGTTGCGATGCTCTATTTTGGTCTTGGTGTTTTGATCCCACTGGCTGTCCCGCTGGGTGGTGTTGCTGGCGCACTGTTGGCCACCTTCATGGTTTATCTTATGGCGGGCCGGGAGGCGGGAACACTGACACTGATTCTGGCAGGCGTGGCGATTAATGCCCTGGCACTGGCACTAATCTCCCTGCTGCTTAATCTGGCCCCCAGTCCCTATGCCGTTCGGGAGATTGTCCTCTGGATGATGGGCTCCATCGCCAACCACAGCATGATGGATCTCTGGACCCTGTTACCTGGCGTGTTGCTGGGTTGGTTGATGCTGTTTGGCACTGGGCGTTCGCTGGATGCTTTGACACTGGGGGAGGAGACCGCCAGTACCATGGGCATATCACTTCCCAGATTGCGTTGGCGAATCTTCCTGGCGGTGGCGCTCTCGGTAGGTTCTGTGGTTTCCATCACCGGTTCTATCGGCTTTATCGGGCTGGTTGTGCCTCATCTTTTGCGACCTCTGGTGGGTTATCAGCCTTCACGGTTACTGCTTACCAGTGCACTCGGTGGGGCGGGATTGTTATTGGCTGCGGATATTGCAACCCGCCTATTTCCTGCCGGCACAGATATCAAGGTGGGTGTGCTTACGTCGCTGGTCGGTGCGCCGTTTTTCCTCTACCTGATCATCAAGAGTCGGCGGTACCAGCTATGAGTGGATTGCAGGGTACTCAACTCAAGGTCGCACTTGGGGGTGTCACTATCCTTAAAGGGGTGAACTTCAATCTTGAAGCTGGTGAGATGCTCGGTCTGGTTGGACCCAACGGGGCAGGCAAGACCACACTCCTTCGCATCCTGGCGGGACTGTTAAAACCGGATGCAGGAAAGCTCTCCTGGGGTGAGCGTGACTACTACAATCTGACGCCGAGAGAGCGTGCCCAGCGCCTTGCCTATCTGGCCCAGAGTGGTACAGCACACTGGCCCATGAGTGTGGAACGACTGGTGGCGCTGGGTCGTCTGCCTCATCTCTCCGACTGGCAGAGGCCGGGTGAGCAAGATGATGCGCTGATCCAGCGGGTCATGGCAGAGACAGATCTCTCTGATTTCAAAGAGCGCCAGTTTAATACCCTCTCCGGCGGTGAACGATCCCGTGTCCTGATGGCCCGGGCATTGGTGGCTGAGCCTGAGATTTTATTGGCAGATGAGCCCGTAGCTGCACTGGACCTTGCGCACCAGATTGAGGTGATGTCACTGCTGCAGTGCTATTGCGAGCAGGGTGGCTCGGTGGTGGTAGTCTTGCATGATGTTCGTTTGGCTTCCCATTACTGTCAGCGCATCATGTTGTTGATGGGTGGAGAGACCCTGGCAGAAGGTACACCTGACACGGTTCTGACAGAAGCGAACATGCGTACCGCCTTTGGTGTAGAGATAAGCCCGGATACAGGTTCTATCAGAGACACTTTAAAACTCCCCTGGGTCAAGGCATGATGCGCTTTAACCTCACATCATTTCATTAGCTCTATACATTGAATGAACCTGTTACTCATAACCGAACGCGACCTGGAACAGCCTGACAGGGCAATCATCCGCGATCACCGGTTGAGTCATATGCTCGAAATACATCGCGCCAAGGTGGGTGATCAGATGCGAGTAGGGCTGCTGAATGGACTGATGGGTACTGCAGAGATCCTCTCTCTTAGCCCTTCAGAAGCAACGCTTCACCTGACATTGACTGAGAAATCCCCCGTACCATTACCTGTTACTTTGATTCTGGCCTTGCCGCGGCCAAAGATGCTGCGGCGCTGTCTCCGTATGGTGTCCGAACTCGGTATTAAACAGCTGGTATTGCTTAACAGTTTTCGGGTAGAGAAAAGCTACTGGCAGACACCGCTGCTTTCTGATCAACAGATAGAGGAGGCGCTGATCTTAGGATTGGAACAGGTAAAGGATACCCAGCTACCCCAGGTCAGCTTACGCAAACGCTTCAAGCCGTTTGTTGAAGATGAGTTGCCAGCTCTGCTAAAAGATAAACTGGGTCTTGTAGCCCACCCTTATACAGCATCAGATGATCCGGTTAAGTTGCCGATTGATCAGCCTGCCGTGGTCTGTATCGGCCCGGAAGGGGGCTTCATCCCCTACGAAGTGGATAAATTGATTGAGGCCGGCTGCAGGCCAGTAGATCTGGGTGATCGCATCTATCGAGTTGAAACCGTATTGCCGTTGTTAGCTGGTCGACTCTACAGCACCTGATTGCTATTTTGACTTAGTTTTTCCTGTTTCAGTAACCGCTTCCCATGCTAGAATGTTTGTTCTATCTAATATAATTAACTTGTTGATTAAAAAGACAAAAAATGTATTTTGATACCTATCTCTGGGGCTACTTGCTGGCCATAACACTGCTCACCGTCTCACCAGGCGTGGATACGCTGCTGGTGATCCGCAATACCGTGCGTGGCGGGTTCCGGGATGGGGCACTCACCAGTCTGGCTATCTGTCTGGGCCTGTTTGTCCATGCAGCCGTCTCAGCCGGTGGAATCTCATTGATCCTGATGCAGTCCGCCTGGATGTTCAACCTGCTAAAACTGGCGGGAGCCTGTTATCTGGTCTGGTTGGGTGGCAAAAGCCTCTATTCGGCCTATAGGGGAGGGGGTGCACTCAAACTGGAAGCGGGCAAGATCAATCATCGTACGGTGCCAGTGTGGGTCTCACTGCGTGAGGGCTTTCTCTCCAACGTGCTGAACCCGAAAACCGTGGTCTTCTATATGGCCTTTCTGCCCCAGTTTATTCAGCCAACCGATCCGGCACTGACCAAATCCCTGTTTCTTGCCGGCATCCATTTTATTATTGCCAACATCTGGCAACTGCTGCTGGTACTGATGGTCAGGCGTGCCTATAACTGGCTGTCACGTCCTCGGGTGGGGCGTATCTTCGACAGTCTAACGGGCTCGGTGATGGTCTTCTTTGGTCTGCGACTCGGACTGGCACAATAGATCTCAGCTATCGCGTTATTCAGCCAGCCATTCAATCAGGTAGTAGAGTCTGAAACCCTCTGAAGAGACAGAAGGTCCATAGATGAATGCCGGATAGTAGTTCTTTTCTGTGTCAGCCTGATCAATGGCAGTCATTGCGGAGTCCATCAGCTGAACACAATTTTCTGCAAACCGTGCACGACGTTTCCCGGGCGCATAGATGACGGCATAGTGTTTTTCAACAACGGAACTGTCTGTATCGGCGCCGTGGGTTCGAGGGAAATCCATACTGACTAAACCTGTTTAACCTGCATTCGTTCTATATAGCCTAGCGTTATTAAACTGACTTTAACAATAAGAGATGTTGATCCCATTAATAGGGGAGTCAATCCATGAAGTTGGTTACAGATTGCAGAACCGGGCAGGTGAGCAAGCGTTTCAGATCGGGCAACTGTTCCAGTTGCTTTCGGATTTGGTTTAATCTCTCCATTGATTCCGTCTCCGCAAACAGAATCAGATCAATTTCCCCACTGAGTGCATGTCCAACCCGGATCTCTGGAATGGCGTGCAGTATGGGAAGCAGATCATCCAGTTTGAATGGCGACAGACTCAGCTGAAAATAAGCCTGCACGGCTTTCTGGCCGGCTTCACCAATGCGGATTGTGTAGCCTTCTATAACCCCGCGCTCTTCAAGCCGCTGTATGCGCTCCGCCACTGCACTGCGTGAAAGCCCGATATCACGCCCGATAGCGGCCAATGATTCACGTGCGTTACTTTTCAAACGATTGATAATCTGTTGGTCAAATTTATCCACCCCCCGATTATCGCGGCTTTTTTATCTTGCCGTCCACTCTTCTCTTTGCCGTCATTTCGTTGGCCATTCCGTTAATTTGACGGGTTCAAAAGTCTCTTTTTACAGCTGTATAGCGGCATCGGAATGATTAGCATCTACTCATCCAAGTGGTTAATAAAGAGGTTGAGTGAATATGAATCAGATGCTTCGTTATATTGAAAGTGAACTTTATATGGAGTCCGCTGCATTGAACCGTATTGCGGAACAGGTGGGTACGCCCTTTTACTGTTATTCAAAAGCGAATATTGAGCAGCAGATAGCGAGCTGTAAAGCGGCATTCAATAGGTTGGATGCGACAATCCATTACGCAGCGAAGGCCAACAGCAATCTGTCCATTCTTCGCATGATGGCAAAGGCGGGTTTGGGTGCTGATGTGGTATCTGTGGGTGAATTGGAGCGTGTGATCATCGCTGGCATTCCGGCAGAAAAGGTGATCTTTTCCGGTGTGGGAAAGCGCAAGGATGAGATGGTGGCCGCCCTCAATGCAGGTATTGGTCAATTCAATCTGGAATCAATTCCCGAATTGGATGCGTTAATCTTACTTTGCGAATCTCTGAATAAAACTGCAGGCGTCTCTGTGCGCATCAATCCTGATGTTGATGGTTCGACCCATCGTCATATCACTACTGGCGTAAAAGGTAGCAAGTTTGGTATTTCCATGGAACAGTTGGATCAGGCCTTGAGCAGGATTGGTGAAAGCGCGCATCTCCAATTGCGAGGCTTGGCTGTGCATATTGGTTCACAGATAGTCACAGCAGCACCTTACCGTAAAGTTTGTGAACGGCTGCGTGACTGGATTGTGAATCTAAGAAGAGCGGGTCATGCGATTACGCATCTTGATCTGGGTGGTGGTTTTGGAATTGATTATGGCGACGGTAACTATCTGGACTTTGAATCGGTTGCTACAGTAATGCATGAGACCTTGCAGGGGTTGGATAACCTGCAAATAGCAATCGAGCCTGGGCGCTCGATTGTGGGTAATGCCGGGGTACTGGTGAGTGCAGTAATTTTTCGCAAGGAGGACGATCCGCTGCCCTTTCTGATTCTTGATGCCGGCATGAATGACCTTATGCGTCCTGCACTTTATCAGGCGTCGCATCCGATACAACCACTGTTAGAGCGTAAAGTAGAGATGGAAGTGGTCAATGTAGTGGGGCCAATTTGTGAAAGTACCGACTTTTTTAGCAAGGCCATTACGTTACCAAAAATAGCACAAGGGGAGCGCGTTGCGCTGCTTCAGGCAGGTGCCTATGGGGCTGTCATGGCTTCAATCTACAACAGTCGGGATATTATTCCCGAAGTGATGGTCGATGGAGACCGTTTTGAGACTATTCGGCGTCGTATAACAAACCATAACTTGTTGGAATTTGAATAGATTATTAAGAATTTGGCATTAGGTAGCGAGGGGCACTTGACCTAGGTCAAGTGCCTTGTTTTTTCCTAAAGTAATAACCTTTATTGTCGATAATTATTCCAATGAATTTTGTCATTTTGAGTTAATTACAGAGTTCGGCTTAATGCAAGTGCAAGTCTCTGTAGGAACTGGCCACTAAGTTGCTTACAACTGGCTAGAAAACAAGGATTTTATTTGTTTGGGGAATATTTCATGAGAGCTTCAATTACCCACCTTATTCGTTGGCTGCTTTCCTTTTTGGGCATGCGCTCAATCAATAGTCAGTTTCTTTTCTCTTATGCACTGATCTTCTTCTGTGCATTGGCATCGGTGGTTACGATCTATCTCAGCATTGGGGCGGACTCAAATGCGATAAATATCGCTGGTCGGCAACGTATGTTGAGTCAACGCCTGGCAAAGGAAGCGATGCTGGTCGGGCAGCAGGCAGAGGATAGGGTAGTGATGGAGAAAACCATCTCTCTGTTTGAGTCATCTCACCAGGCACTCCTTAATGGTGATCCGTCCAAGAACATGGTGGCAGTAGCAGACGGTGCCATCATTACACAACTACAGTTAGTTGAATCGCTCTGGAAAACCTATAAGCAAGTAATAATTCAGTACGCTGAGAAACCGGATAGTGCCGGTCTAGCTGCCATTCAAAGTCAGTCGACCAAAGTTCTGGTCGAAATGAACAAGGCTGTTGGTATGATGGCAACCCTGGCAAACGATGCGGTTGCATTTCAACAATCGATTGCCTTAGTTATGACAATTGCGATTCTATTGCTGGTGGTGCTTGGCCGTGTGTTTGGCATGACAGTTTTGATGAGTGAGATTGAGCGCTTGCGCAAGCATCTGGGTGAAGTGAGCAAAGGTGATTTTTCCAAGCCTATTAGTTATAAGGACAGAGATAACGAGATTGGCCATGCTTACGCCGCGTATAACAATATGCTGCAACAGGTCAGCGAAATGATACAAGGTGTATGCCAGGTAGCAAGCCAGATTGGGTCGGCAACAGCTGAGGCTACCGAGACACTGGATCGAACTGATCAAGGCGTTATTCAACAGCAGCAAGAGATTACCCAAGTCGCCACGGCACTCAATGAAATCACAGTAACAGTTCAGGAAGTAGCCCGTAATACTGCGCAAGCGGCGGAATCAGCCAAGCAGGCCGACCAAGAGGCCAGAACCGGTCAAACCATAGTCACTCATACGCGCAATGGTATTCAAGATATGGCACGGCAAGTGGAAGAGGCCGCCTCAACCATTAATGTACTGGAAAACGATACACAGCAAGTGGGTCAGGTACTCGAAGTAATCACCAGTATCGCTGAACAGACGAATCTGCTGGCATTGAATGCGGCGATTGAGGCGGCACGTGCGGGTGATCAGGGGAGAGGGTTTGCGGTTGTGGCGGATGAAGTGCGTACCCTTGCGCAACGGACCCAGGAATCAACAGGAAAGATCCGGGAGATTATTGAACGCCTCCAGAATCAAGCCTCTGCTTCGGTAAAAGCCATTGGGAAGAGTCGTGAAATTGCCAATCAAAGCGTTGAACAGACCTCCGAAGCCAGTGTGGCCTTGGAGAAAATTGTCGACATGGTGACGAATATTCGTGACATGAGCACTCAGATCGCAACAGCTGTTGAACAGCAGAGCCAAGTTACAGCTGAAGTTGATCGTTCCATCGTGAGCATTGCAGATGTAGCTGATAATACGCGTAAGGCGGCTCGCCAGACAGTTAACTCAAATTCACGCATCAGTGAAGAGATTCAGCATCTCAATAAGGTGATGTCTCAGTTCAATACTAAATCAGGTGTTGATCTCTCTGTTGCGAAGGCGGCCCACCTGGCCTGGAAAGGTCGCCTGCGTGCTTACCTGGATGGGGAAGGTATGTTGTCTGAAAAAGAGGCGGTCTCACACCATGACTGTATATTCGGTAAATGGTATTACGCAGAGGGAATGAAGAAGTACGGTAACTTGCCCGTAATGAAACAGATCGAACCGCCACATGCTGAACTGCACCAGATCATCCAAAAGATTGTTAAGGCAAAAGAGGCAGGGAACGAGGCGGATGCACAGATGCTGTTCAGCCGTATTGAACCGCTCTCATTACAGATTGTCAGCCTGATTGATCGCTTGGAAGCAGAGATAAACTCTGCCGCTTGAGAGACCGAAAGATCATCCTCTCCTTAAACAGAGAGGATGATGACTATACGCTTCTATTATTGATGGATATTCGGTGCCAGCTTAAAACTGAGTGTCATACTGAATTCTGATGTTTCAGTGGCAGGAGTAACTGAAATGTCTGCGTCATGAATTTCACAGACCCTTTTTACAATTGATAGTCCGAGACCGCTGCCATTATATCGATTCTGTTCACCTCGTTTGAATCGCTGAAACATCTGATCAATCGCATCCTGAGGGATTCCTTTGCCAGTGTCCCAAACCCGGATGATCGCTTTATCACCTTTGTCTGATAATGTTAAGTCGATTCCCGCACGGGCAGGAGTGGTTGAATAATGGATGGCATTTTCCAACAGGTTGCGCAGGGCAATCTGAATCATGGTAGGTTCGCCCACAACTATAAAGGAGACCTTCTCGTCAAAGTTTAAACTGAGTATGGCCCCATGTTTTGTTGCTTCTGACTCCATTGAACCAAGAATAATTTGGCACAGGAATGCCAGGTCAACAGGTTCAAATTTGAGTGTTGCTTTGTCTTCCCTGTCGGCTCTGGCAAGAGTGAGCAGTTGATTTACCAAGTGAGTCGTTCGGTCAATCCCCTCCAGTGCTTTATTTATTGCGGTGTTCTTTTGCTGTAGATTCTCTGCGCGTTGTGCAACCTGGAGTTGCACCTTGAGACCCGCGAGAGGCGTTCGTAGTTCATGAGCCGCGTCTGAAGTGAAACGGCGCTCATTGTCAATTGCCAGGTTTAGCCGTTCCAGTAATCTGTTAAGTGCGGTTATAAGAGGAGCAATCTCTTTGGGTGAATCGGCCGTGTTGAAAGGTTGCAGTGACTGCGGATTCATAGCCCCCGCTTCATCGACCAACTGCCTGAGTGGTTTCAGGCTGCTGCTGATACCCCACCATATCAATAGCCCCAGTATGGGCAGTACTAGAAGCAGAACGGATAAGGTATCTTTAATCAGATAAGAGACCAGTTCTTCCCGCGCCTGCAGTTTTTGCGCCGTATGTATAAGCAGACCTGTTTCACTGTCTCGGAGGGTGAATACACGCCATTTGTTGTTGGCAAAGATATAGTTGCTAAAGCCCTCGGGTAGTTCGGTCAGAAATTCAGGCGCATCCCTAGATTGAATGATGATTTTTCCAAATTTTGCCCAGAATGCGATATTCAGCTCATAGTCGTGTAAATAATCGGTAGATAGTGCGATATCACGAATCATTTCGACTTCGCCTTCCTCTATCTCTTTCTGCAAGAGTCCGAAGAGTATGCGTGCATTTTGGGCAAGACTGGCATCATAGATCTCTTCCAATTCATGTGTGGCATCCTGATTGACCAATACAAATATACCCAGCCAGGTGATACCTATGAGCGCGCTAAGCGTAACCAGCAGGCGTTTACGAATAGAGATAGTCTGGTTCATCAGTTATTAATCTTGGGAATTTTATAACCCACGCCACGAATCGTTTGAATGATCGATTTTCCAAGCTTCCTACGCAGATGGTGTATGTAAACCTCGATGGCGTTACTCTCAACACCATCATCCCAGCCATAGAGCGCCTCTTCCAGACGTTGTCGGGTGAGTATCTGTCCTGGATTCATTAAGAGAGCCTCCAAGATCGCATACTCTCTTGATGTGCAGGAAATTGGCTCACCTTGTCGCTCCACAGTTCGACCAGCTGGATCCAGGGTGATATCTCCGTAGCTGAGCAGTGGAGTACTGCGTCCACCCTTGCGTCGGGAGATCGCACGCAAACGGGCTGCCAGCTCTTCAAGGTCAAAGGGTTTAATCAGATAATCATCAGCCCCGGAATCGAGCCCAATAATGCGGTCATTCAGACCATCCCGAGCGGTTAAGAGAAGAACGGGAATATTGTTTCCCTGTTGACGGATTTTTCGCAGCAGACTTAAGCCATCCTGTCCTGGGAGGGAGATGTCCAGAATAAGCAGATCCAGCGTTTTATCCTGAAGTGCATCCTCGGCCTTAATGCCGTCCATGATCCAATCCACGGTATAACCCATCTGCATAAGGCCTGCAGAGAGGCCGTCGCCAAGTAAATGATCATCTTCTACCAAAAGTACGCGCATAACAGAGTCTCAATTGATTCATGCGTAGGGCTTAAGTTCTTTGTATTCTTTCATTAACCAATAGTTTTCTTAAGTTTGCCTT
>VMRY01000035.1 GCA_007713595.1 Sedimenticola thiotaurini | reverse complement strand
TTAAATGAAGTGGTTGTCACACATCTGCTGGTTGATGCTCGTCTGTACGTTGTCACCGATGGCGTACGCCTTCCCGCCGCTGCAGCTGTTTGTGGATATCACGCCACCAGGCGGTGTACTGACCTTGCCCGCCGGTACCTATGCCGGGCCAGTGGTGGTGAAACGACCGATCACGATTGATGGTAAGGGAGAGGTTATTCTGGATGGCGAGGGGGAAGGTACCGTCCTGACCATTCGTTCCAATGGGGTGACAGTGCGCGGACTTCACATCACACACTCTGGAGACTCTCATGATAAGGTCGATGCAGGGGTGATGCTGGCGGCGGATGATGCACTGGTTGAAGATAACCAGATCGATGATGTGCTGTTCGGTATTCATATCCAGCAGGCCAACGGCAATGTAATCCGCAATAACCGCATAACATCACGCGGTGAGGAGTCCAGCCTGCGGGGTGAGGGGATTCGCATCTGGTACAGCCATGAGAACCAACTGGAGGGTAATCATCTCTATCATGTGCGCGATGTCCTGTTCACAAATTCATCGGATAATCGTTTTATCGGTAACACTATCGAAGACAGCCGGATCGGTATGGAGCTGGTCTTTTCGCCCAACAATTTGATTGAAAATAATACCCTGATACGCAACACCACGGGGATCGTCATAATCTATTCCAACGAGGTAGTGGTCAAGGATAACCGGCTGTTGAATATGCCGGATGCCACCAGCTCTGCACTGGCAGTCAAAGGGAGTTCTCAGGTTACGATTGAGGGTAATGAGATTGTACGCTGTGCAGTTGGCCTGACGGCCAACTCCCCAACCCACCCGGAGAACATACTTTATCTGATTAATAACCGCTTTGCCTATAACGATGTGGCCATGTATTTCTATGGTGAAAAGGGTGGGCATATTATTCACGGCAACCGTTTTATCGGGAATATCATACCGGTTGCAGTGAGTGCGGCTTCCAGCGCCCTTGGTAATGACTGGCGCGGTAATTTATGGGATACCTATGAGGGTTTTGACCGCAATCAGGACGGAGTTGGAGACACGCCTCACAACGTCTATCTCTACTCAGACCGACTCTGGATGGATCGTCCGATGGCCCGTTTCTTTCGCGGATCGCCGGTGCTGGAGCTGGTGGATTTTATTGAGCGAATAGCGCCGTTTTCAAATCCTGCTCTTATCCTTTCTGACCCTACCCCGAAAATTCACTGAACCTATTGCGGTTTATCTCTGTCGCTGCTCATGTCAGCATAGACATAGATTCAACCCTTCCTCTCTTCTGAACGTAAACGAATTACAAGGTGGCAATAGATAATGAGCGATGATGAAGCAGACCGACTGCTGGCCGTACAGAATGCATACCAAGCACTTATCGCCTCACAGCAGACACTGATCCTCTCAACTGTTAATCAACACCAGCAACCGGAGATCAGTTATGCCCCGTTTGTTCAGGATGAGCAGGGTGTGTTCTATATCTTTGTCAGTGAACTTGCCAGTCATACGGCCAACCTTCTACAGTCAGGCCGTACCTCAATCATGATTGTGCGTGATGAGGTTCAGTCACGTAATCTCTTTGCCAGAGAACGGGTGAGCTATCAGTGCAGTGCCAGCGACATCCCATTGAGTGATCCTGTTTCCGAAATACCATTAACGCAGTTGCAGGAACGGTTTGGTGAAACTATTAAACTGTTGCGTACACTGGCTGATTTTCACTTGATTGCTCTGACTCCTGAAACGGGTCGCTATGTGGCCGGTTTTGGCAAGGCCTATGATCTGATATTGCCAGATGGGATACCGGTGGCTGTGAACGGAGAGAGTAAGAAAAAATAAGTATGTCGCTTATAATTATTCGGTCATTAGGTGATCAGGTGGATATGTCGGTGATAAAGGTTAGGATCAACTAAGACTGACTCTGCTGTTTACTTCCACGAAAATAATATTTATCCCCCGTTCGGGTGATTTTTTTTATTTTCAAGGTTGCTATGATAAATGTGCTCCAAGTAACGTACAGGCGATAGAGGGCCAAGGGCAGACAACAAGATGCCCTCTATTGTATCGTCTCAAAACAAAAGCTGTTGTTGCCTGGATCCCGCAAGTGTGTTTGCAAATGTAATGGCAGGTGTCATGTGTAAGTTTTACCATCGAATCCTGCATGGACCTAATTAGCGATGAAGGAGTATCACCGTGAACCACAGAATTTCCTCTATTGTTGCTGTTACGACCCTCACGATATTTTCTGCAACTTCACAAAGTGCCAATTGGGAGCCTATATCAGGCCAAGCAGTAATGGATTTACTGGCTGATAAAACTGGCGTAGGAGGTAGTTACTCTCTTTATTACGACCCTGACGGAAAAGAGAAAGGTAGATGGGGCGGGTTTGTTTATACAGGAAAATACTACGTAAACGACAAAGGACATTTTTGCAATGTATGGTTGGACTGGGACAAAGGGAAGCAGGAAGGTTGCTGGTCTGTTTCACACAAGTCAGGTAAAGAAGTTAAGTTTGAACCGGAGTCAGGGCGAGCCGATAAACCGGTTACTTTTCCTCTAAAGGAGGGAAATGCTCATAACCTATAGATTAAAAAATGGCCACTCCAATTGAGACTTGAAAGCCAGAGGGTTAGTCTCAATTGGTCGGTTATTTATCACAATACAGCATCAGTCCACTGTCACATCATCACCACGAATTGGTCAAATGATTGGAGTGAAATATTGTCTTTAAAGTAATCGCTGTCCATAAACTAAGACATGTTAGTCGGTTACAAACTATACAATAATCTCTCTTGTCAACGAGCGTTCAAGTAGAAAATAGTTATGCCCTCGTTTAGTTGAACATGTTAATCGAATGTCTCAGAAAGTGGTAACCTCCATGGGACATCGTTACTTAAGATAAGCGAATGGCATTTACACCATGTGGTGATTTGATACAAAGTGATTGATGGCTTCATGGACCTCGTGAGCCCGCTTGCTGTCACCTTTGCTTTCCACCTTTTCCAGATAGCTCTGTAAAAAGTTCACCATCTTTCTACATTCTCTCGGGGTATCGGCGGACTGCTGCACCATCGCGCAGACTTCAATCGGGCTCATATCGGCGCCTTCCAGCAGGCCCAGAAGTTCGTCATCTGACAGGTCGCAAAAATCCGCACAGTCTTTCAGAGTAAGCATGGGTCATCCTCCATTGCTAATTAACAGTGCACTGCATTTGTGCAGTATCAATGGTTATGCACCACGGCAGGATGTCTGTTGTTGTAATGTGCATCTGCTATATGGCCTAACCCATTGTTTCCACGTGCGTCCTCAAAACTTCCGCAGAGGTCAAATAAAAGTGCAGCAGGAATCAGGCCAGTTAATTATTGAGCAAAAATTTGCAACATGATTTTCTTTCGATTGGTGTGTTTCAGCTGCGCGAAATAGGCGTCTGAGGATTGCCTGACACTGACATCCTGTCTCAATCATTCGTGATCTTTATTAATGCGATTATAATTATTTATGGAGCACTGGCATACACAGCTGTATAGGCCAGGATGTTATACTCGGCAATTCTATTTTTGAATGCTTTAGCAAAGAGCACATTAAACTTTTCCCCATGTCTGTTTTTCAATTTCAGCAATTCAGTGTTCAGCAGGTAGAGTCGGCGATGAAGGTCTGTACCGATGCCACGCTGTTTGGCGCGATGGCACCGATTGCCGGAGGCGAGCAAGTGCTTGATATCGGCGCCGGCAGTGGCTTGCTTTCATTGATAGCGATGCAGTTGGGGGCGGGGAGTGTGACGGCTGTTGAGTTGACAGAAGAGGCGTGCCGGGACGCTCAGCACAATTTCTCGGCAAGCCCTTGGTCTGACAAGCTGACACTGCTGCACCAGTCGATACAGTTGTTTGCTGCGCAGAGTAAAATGCGCTTTAACCTGATTATCAGTAATCCCCCGTTTTTTGAACAGCATAGCAAGAGTCCGAAGGCACTTCGTCAGATTGCACGCCATACAGATCAACTCTCCCATGTTGAGTTGATACATATCGCTGCATCCCTGCTGGATGAAGCGGGCCGGTTCTATCTTCTGATCCCGGTGCATAGCGTCGAGCGCGTGGTCACAACAGCAACAGATCACGGCCTCTTTTTGACGCAACGCGTTGACTATGCTGGATTTGAACACAATCAGGCAAAGGTTGCGGCGCTGATTTTCCAACGTTCAGCGGAAATGTTCGTACATCGCCGGCTGTCTATCTATAATGCACCGCGAATCTATGCAGATGAGAGTGCCCGTTATCTGGCTCCTTTTCTGTTACGTTTTTCTGCGGCCGCCGCGTCTGTGGGTTAGTCTGCGCGGTGAGCTGGCAGGCCCCAACATTGAATAGTAGTAGGAGCGTTTGATGACAAACCTGGATGAGGCGTTGCGTGATGATGTGCGTATGCTGGGCGAAAGCCTGGGGCAGACGATTGCGAAGCATCTGGGACCAGCGTTCCTGCAGAAGATCGAACGAATTCGTCATCTGGCAAAAACCGGTCGGGTAGGTGCTGAGGCGAATCATGCCGACTTGCTGAGCGAACTGTCCAATTTGAGTGAAGAGGAGATGCTGCCGGTTGCGCGTGCCTTCACCCAGTTTCTGAACCTGGCCAATATTGCCGAAGAGTTTCACCGGGTCCGCCTGCACCATGATCTCTGTGAGCTGGATGCGGAAGACTCGTTTGTGCAACAGTTAAAGCGACTCAAGTCTGGTGGTCTGACTCAACAAGAGATTCTGGATGCGATCCTTCGCATGGAGGTGGATCTGGTTCTCACTGCCCATCCGACCGAGGTCAATCGCAGAACCCTGATTAAAAAATATAACGCCATCACGGACTGTCTTCGACAGTTAGAGTTGGGTAAGCAGCGCCAGCGTCGATTGAATGAGCTGGTGAGCCAGATCTGGCACACCAACGAGATTCGTCAGCTGCGTCCAACCCCGATTGATGAGGCGAAGTGGGGCTTTGCTGTTATTGAGGGTTCACTCTGGCAGGCTGTGCCGAACTATCTGCGTCAACTGGATGAGCAGATGCAGAGCATGCTGGGCCAACCACTTCCGCTGGACTGTTCACCGATACGCTTCTCCTCCTGGATGGGCGGCGATCGTGATGGTAACCCCTATGTTACCTCTGCCGTGACCAGGGAAGTGCTGATGCTATCGCGCTGGATGGCTGCCGATCTCTATGACAGAGATCTGAAGGTGGTGCGGACTGAGCTGTCGATGTATCAGTGCAATGAAGAGCTACGCGCCCAGGTCGGTGATGCGGCAGAACCCTATCGGCATCTGTTGGCTGGTTTGCGGCGAAGACTGGAAGAGACAAAAGAGCAGATCCGTCGGATGCTGGCTGGCGAGAAGAGTGATCCTTCCCTGTTATTGACGATGGATGAGTTGCTTGAACCGCTGTTGCTCTGCCATCGATCATTGATCGAGAGTGACATGCAGATCATTGCGAATGGCCTGTTGGAGGATGTGATCCGGCGTATCGCCTGTTTTGGTGTAACACTGGTAAAACTGGATATACGGCAGAATTCAGATCGCCATGGCGCGGTGTTAGATGCCCTGACTGATTATTACGAGTTGGGCTCCTATCTGGCCTGGGATGAAACTCAAAAGCAGCAGTTTCTGTTGCAGGAGTTACAGAATAAAAGGCCACTGATTCCGGCCCGCTGGGAGCCTGACGAAGATGTTCAGGAGGTGCTGGATACCTGTCGGGTAATTGCGGAGAGCGATCCTGCCTCCTTGGGCTCCTACGTGATATCCATGGCGAGTCAGCCGTCCGATGTGCTGTCAGTAATCTTGCTGCTGCGGGAGATGGGTGTCACGTATAACATGCGTGTTGTCCCTCTGTTTGAAACCCTGTCGGATCTGCAGAATGCCCATCACTGCATGGATGCGTTACTCTCCATTGATTGGTATCGCGACTACACCCGGGGTCATCAGGAGGTGATGATTGGTTATTCCGACTCATCCAAAGATGCCGGACAGCTGGCAGCCGTATGGGGTCAGTATCAGACCCAGGAAGCGTTGACAGAGACCTGCCGGGCCAAGGGCGTGCATCTGACCCTGTTCCATGGTCGTGGTGGCACGGTGGGCCGTGGTGGTGGCCCAACCCACAGGGCAATCCTGGCACAGCCGCCGGGATCGGTGGATCACACCATACGCATAACCGAGCAGGGTGAGGTGATCCGCTTCAAGTTTGGTATACCGGAGATTGCTGAACGTAATCTGGAGCGTTACACCGGTGCTGTGCTGGCCGCTACACTCTGTCCATCACCGGCTCCAATTCCGCAGTGGCGTGAGATGATGACCGAGTTGGCCGAGACCGGTTTTCGTGAATATCGCTCTGTGGTGAAAGGGGATGAACGGTTTGTTCCCTTTTTCCGGGCCTCCACGCCGGAACATGAACTGGGAAAATTACCCCTCGGTTCACGTCCGGCAAAACGTCGTGCTGATGGTGGTGTGGAGAGCTTGCGTGCGATCCCCTGGGTCTTCGCCTGGACCCAGATACGCCTGATGCTACCGGCCTGGCTCGGTTCTGATAGCGCGCTGCAAGCGGCCATAGCAACGGGCAGACTGGAACAGCTGCATGAGATGTATGCCAGCTGGCCCTTTTTTACCAGTTATGTCGATATGCTGGAGATGGTGCTCTCTAAAAGCGATACCGTGATCGCCGAGTATTACGCTGAACGATTGGTACCTGATCAGCTGCAACCATTAGGCGAAGAGCTCAGAGATCGACTGATGGGCACGATTGATAAGGTGCTGATGATTAAACAGACCCAAAAACTGCTGGCTGATTTTCCACTGATTCGTCGTTCTATAAACGTCAGGAACCCCTACATCGATCCACTGCATTTCCTGCAGGCTGAACTGCTCTATCGTGATCGAAACTGTCCGAATGAGCGGTTGGAGCAGGCGCTGATGGTGACCATGGCGGGTATCTCTGCGGGTATGCAGAATACTGGGTGAAGCTGATGAAGAAACAGGGCGTTGCCGGTTAAGTGGCAACGCGCTGTTTCTCAGATGTGTTGAAGCGGATTAACTCGATTTCTTGACGAACTTGGTCAGGATGACAATCTGCTGGCCATTGACCCGTCCTTCGATATGTTCAGGATTGTCTTGTACCAGTGAGATGCCTCGCACAGCGGTACCACGCTTGGCGGTAAAGTTCGCGCCCTTTACATTCAGATCTTTGATTAGGGTGACGGTATCACCCGCTTCAAGTATCGCGCCGTTACTATCCAGATGCTGGACTCTATCACTGTCACTTAGCCCTTCGCCGGTAGCTTCTGCCCAGCGCTGGGTCTCCTCATCCAGGTAGAGCATATCCAGCAGATCCTGGGGCCAACCCTCCGCACTGAGACGATTTAACATGCGCCAGGCTATGACCTGCACGGCGGGTGTCTGGCTCCACATACTGTCATTGAGGCAACGCCAATGGTTGGGATCGACCTGATCCGGATTATCCAGCTGGGTTCGACAGGTTCCGCACAGCAGCACACTCTGATCAGCGCTCCCGTCTGAATCAGGTGGTACTTCATAAGTCTGTAGATTTTCTGTGGAACCACAGAGTTCACATTTAGATCCACTGCGTGAGATTAAAGACCGTTCTATGCTCATTGTTTCAATGCCTGAAAATAAAAATTGGATGCCCTCAATAAAGAGGGCACACCATACATATCATTCCAGGAGGGGTAAAGTGGTCATTGAATATTGCCGGGGTTGTACAGTGCAGATCAACCGCTGATCAAAAGAATTTTTTTGCCATTCCCAGCAGATCGCCCGCACCACCGGCCATATCCAACAGACTCCCGCCACTGCTGCCAGCATCAATCATTTGTGGCAGTGTATCTGCAAGCGAATCGGCGGCATCAGACTGGCTGATACCCAGTTGTGCAGCAAAGTTTCCGATCTTGTCGCTGCCTAGTACCGACATGATTTGGTCAGCCGAGATTGATTGATTTTTGCCATCGCCCAGCCATGAATTGGCCAGGCCCATCAAATCACCACTCTGGGCAAACTGACTGATCAGTCCTGAAAGATTGATGTTGCCATCTGATCCTCCCAGCAGACCTGAAAGGGCGGTGCTGATACTGTTGCTGTCAACACTTCCTCCCAGCTTTTCCATGAGAAGATCAGTGCCCAGTTTGATTAGATCCATGTCATAACCTCGATATTAATTTTGGTGTGTGTCTAGTGAAAAACTGAAATGATCAGTCTGATGGAGTCGATGCTGGGTTTTGCAGGGAAGTGGCTGGCGCAGTTTTATTGGTTTAACCTGCGCCAGCCTCAAGCTGGATCAGTAGCTAATGGCGCGAGGTAGCTCTTTTGCCTGCGCAACCCACTTACCTACTTCGCTTGCAGAGGGTACGCGGCGTACGACGTTACCCCTTGCTTCAGCGACTTCGGTAATCTTCGCATGAAGATTCTCTGCGTTACGTTGTGCCAGTTCGGGAACTGTATCCACGCCAGCCAGCTCAAGCAGGTCGGCATACTCTTCACCGATGCCCTTGACCCGGGCCAAGTCTGCGCGATTTATCCAACCCAGAATCAGTTTGGAACTGATGCCGGTTTTGTCGGCTAACTCTTTTCTCCCTTTTGGAGATCCACCTGCTTCCAATAATTTCTCTTGTGTGCTGATCCCCGCCTCTTGTAGCTTTGCGCTATAGGTTGGACCGATACCTTCAATTTGAGTGAGTTTGGCCATGATATTATCTCCGTGTGTTGATTATTTGATTATTCTGTAACAGGTAATTCAGAGGTGCAGTGTCCACAGCGTGTCGCCTTTATGGGTACACTTGAAAGACAGAAAGGACACTCTTTGGTTGTGGGTGCTTCTTCTACGGCTTCCTCTTCCCGTTTGAGTCTATTCACCATCTTGATGACCATGAAAATGGCAAAAGCAACAATCAAGAAACTGACGACGGTGTTTATAAATTGTCCATAGTTTAACGTCACAGCACCGGCATCAGCCGCACTGGCAATAGACAGATAGGGGCCAGGATTGGCTCCATCCTTTAAGACAAAAAACAGATTCGAGAAATCGACATTGCCAAGCAACAAGCCTATTGGTGGCATGATCACATCAGCAACCAGTGATTTAACAATTGTTCCGAAGGCTGCGCCAATTACAATACCAACAGCCATGTCGATTACATTGCCTTTAATGGCAAATTCCTTGAACTCCTTAAACATTGTTATTCCCCCATTGACCCAATTAGCCTATCAAGCTCGATTATTATGCGAGCGCGACTTAACTATATAATGATAAAAATCAGTTGGAAATGGGTGGGAGGGGTTGAGCGGCTACATATGACAATCGTTTACAATTACCAGCTCTTTAGTGATGGCAATGGTAAAGGAGATTGAAAAATATAGAATTATTATAGGAATTCGATTCCATTATTTTTGGTGGCACACATCTGTACACGGCCAGATTTTCAGCCGTGTTCGATTACTGCCCCGGGGCTAAGGTATGAACTTCCCTGAGTTCATCGGTCTGCTTCCCAGATGATCTAAATGGGAAAAACGGCCGCTATGAAGAAAGCTTCTCCGCAATAACCCGCTCCAATTTCTCCAGATCACGGCTAAACAGACGAATCCCCTCGGCCAGCTTTTCAGTGGCCATGGCGTCTTCGTTTAATAGCCAGCGGAAATTACGCTCGTTTATCCCAATCCGTTCAATCTGCATGCGCTGGGCGTCGTCCACGGATAGCTTTTGCGGCAGTGCCGTCTGTTGTTCCATTAATTCGCTTAGGAGAGCCGGGCTGATGGTCAGGCGATCACAGCCTGCCAGTTCTTCTATTTCACCGATATTTCGGAAGCTGGCACCCATGACAATGGTTGAGTAGCCAAATTTTTTGAAGTAGTTGTAAATTGATTTGACCGACAGAACACCGGGGTCTTCATTGGCTGGGTAACTCTCTTTTCCGGTCTGTTTCTTGTGCCAGTCAAGAATACGCCCGACAAAGGGAGAGATCAGCGTGATACCTGCTTCAGCACAGGCAACGGCCTGAATGAAACTAAACAGCAGGGTCAGATTACAATGAATTCCTTCACGCTCGAGGATTTCTCCTGCTTTGATCCCTTCCCATGTTGAGGCGATTTTTATCAAGATGCGCTCGCGGGAGATGCCTTCCTGCTCATACAGCCCGATGAGGTGTCGCGCGCGTTGAATAGTTGCCTCGGTATCAAAAGAGAGTCGGGCATCCACTTCTGTTGAGACTTTGCCAGGAATCAGCTGGAGCAACTCGCAACCAAAACTGACTGAGAGTTTATCAATGGTATTGTCCAGTAGATGATCAGGATCATTCTGTGCGTTAGCCCAGCTTATGGCCTTGTCTGTTAAGGCAGCATACTGCGGCTGTTGGGACGCCTTCAGAATCAGGGAGGGGTTTGTTGTGGCATCTTCTGGCGCATACTGCTTGACCAGTTCAAACTCACCGGTATCGGCCACCACGACTGTCATTAGTTTCAGTTGATCCAATTTATTGAGTGTGGCGGTCTGGTCCATGGGCTTACTCGCTCTGTTGTTGTCTCATGTTGTCATACGATTGTTACGGGTAATTATGTCAGGTCATATAATCCAGAGGTAGTTCTGTCTTCGAAATAACCTGCCGCATCACAAAACTGGATTGAACCCCGGACACCCCGTCTATTCTTGTGATTTTACCCAGCAGCAGCGCCTGATAGGCATCCATATCAGGCACTACCACTTTCACCAGATAATCAGCCGACTGTCCGGTAATGAGGCTGCACTCCATCACCTCTGGAAACTGCGCCACTTTCTGTTCGAAGTTCTCAAATCGATCAGGCGTGTGCCGATCCATACTGATCTGAATCAGGGCAATAAGCTTGAGGTTGAGATGGGATGGCTTCAGTAGCGTTACATGGCGATCAATGATGCCCGCCTCTTCAAGCTGTTTGACGCGGCGGGAGCAGGGGGTCGGAGAAAGTCCTACGCGCTCGGCCAATTCCAGATTGCTGATGCGCCCGTTGCCTTGCATCTCGGTCAAAATCCGACGATCTATCCGGTCTAGTTTCATTCTGTAAGGCTTTGGTAGTCTATAGATCAATATAAATTAATTAATAATAGAGAAAAAAGCTACATAAATAGAATAGTATGGATGAAAAACACTAAAAACAGACCTATTTAGTGCGATCTTTGCATGCAATCGCTCAGGCTTTCTTTTTATACTGATTCCACTGTACAAGCTTGATCCAGACGATCTCTTGGATGCGACCCCACAAGGGTCATTTTGCCCAGCCTGCTCCACAAGAGCACTAACGGCACTGTAATCGGGAGACTGCTCATTCAGGGCAAGCGGGTTGGTAACAGGAAAATCCTGATCTGAGGTGGGCTGACCGGCCCACCTCATTCTACTCCTCACAAATATCCATCTTTTACTTAGTGTTGTCTTGCCACTGTTCAATCATCGTATAATTAGGCATTGAATTATGTCAGGCCGCAGGCCGACTGTTATCAGGAGCGAGAAAGAGATGCAGAATAAAGTTGCCGTTGTAACTGGTGGGGCAAGTGGTATCGGCCGCGCCGTGGCCGAAAAGTTGAACGAGCTGGGATGCAAGGTGGTCATTGCCGATTTCAATCCGGAGACAGGCAATGCGGCCGCAGAAGCGATAGGGGCCACCTTTATACAGGCTGATCTATCCGATGCTGAGCAGTGCCGCTCGCTGATTGAACAGACAGCAAAACTGCATGGCAGTGTGGATATTCTGGTAAATAACGCAGGATTCCAGCATATCTCTCCAATTGAAGATTTCCCAGTCGATCAATGGAACAAGCTATTGGCTGTCATGTTGACTGCACCGTTCCTTCTGATGCGCTACTCCTGGCCGATGATGAAGCAGAACCGTTGGGGGCGTGTGATCAATATCGCCTCTGTTCACGCGATGGTTGCCTCGCCATTCAAGGCCGGCTACATCTCTGCCAAGCATGGGGTAATTGGTCTGACGAAGACGGCGGCGCTGGAGGGTGGTGAGTTTGGCATCACGGTGAATGCCATCTGCCCGGCTTATGTGCGTACCCCGCTGGTTGAGAATCAGATTGCTGATCAGGCGCGGACCCGGGGTATCAAAGAGGATCAGGTGGTAACTGATGTCATGCTGAAAAATGCGGCCATCAAAAAACTCATTGAACCGGAAGAGGTGGCTAATCTGGTGGCCTTCCTGGCCAGCGATCTGGCGTCATCAATCACCGGTTCTTCCATGACCATTGATTCAGGCTGGACGGCGCAATAATCAGTCTGAGCAAAACCATCGGTTCTGGCTGAAATTTATACTGATTGAAGTAGATTGCTGAACTATGTTTAAGAGAGAAGGGGAGTTGAGCGGCTCGTAGCAGCCAAAGGAGTGGGCCATGAAGATCAAACGATTGAATCGCGTCATTCTTGCAATTGGTGTGGGTGCATTACTTTCTCTATCGTCAGCCCTTATGGCAGAGAGTTACAAGTGCGAGAAAGAGGGTGTTGTCGTCTACTCTGATACCCGTTGTGGACCGGTCATTGAAAAGAGCAAGGAAGTGCAAAACAGTTATTCTGGGGCGATACGCCCGGGTGAACAGCAGATGCTCAATGATGCTCTCAGGCAGAGTCCCGCAGCGGGCCCTGCTGGAAGCAGTGGGTCGGATAGCTACGGTGAGCGTACTCGACAACTGAATGAGCAGCGCAAGGCGAGTGGCAATGAACGGCGGATTGAGCGTGATGCGACCAGCCCATGGCGATGAAGGTGTGAAGTTGCAGGATAATAAGCAGTCCGTTGATAGCTGGCCGATTGATCCACTTGTTGAAGGGCGCCACTTCTATTGGGAAGCGGGCTTGATGGTGTTTACTGAGCAGTATCACCTTAGCCGGGGTTACTGTTGTGGTTCAGGCTGTCGACATTGCCCCTATGAGCATGCCCAAGTGAAGCAACCCTGATGCGGGTTGTTTCACTGATCCCCTCAATTACAGAGACATTGATCGAGTGCTCGGTCAATCTGGTTGGGCGCTCCCGCTTCTGCATTCATCCCGAACCCAAGATACAAACCATTCCAGCTGTAGCCGGTACCAAACAGGCAGATTGGGAGATAATGGCCCATCTTGATCCTGAGCTGGTGATATTGGACAAGGAGGAGAATACACGGGAGATGGCGGATAGCTGTCCCTATCCCTATATCGCCTTGCATATCACCTGTGTTGAGGATGTGGCAAAAGAGCTTCATCGCCTGGCGCTGTTACTCGCTAACAGTGAACTGGAGTCTGTTGCAGATCGTTGGGCGCGTGTGGCTGGTTTACCCTCACGACCTTATAATTTTTCTACGCTTCCCGGCATGATTGATTGGTGGCGACCCCCCGCATCACAGGGTCAGGCGGAGTACCTCATCTGGCGAGATCCCTGGATGGCGATAGGTGAGGGTACGTTTATTCACTCCATGTTGTGTCGTATGGGGATGGCAGGGCGGTTGATAACGCACAAGGCCAAGTATCCTGAGATAGCGTTATCTGACCTCGATCCTGAAAAGGTTGTTCTGCTCTTTTCCAGTGAACCCTTTCCATTTGAACGTTACAGAGTCGAACTGCTTGAGCTGGGCTATAGCTGTGGATTGATCAATGGTGAGAGCTACTCGTGGTACGGTACGCGCAGCTTATCCTTCCTGGAAACCCATCTCTAATTCCAAGTGAATAAAATAGATGATTACCCACAAAATTCAGCAACGGCATAACAGAAACAGGATGAGATACTTGAATGTTCAGGTACAGCACCTGTTGCGACTTTCATACCACCGAGCAACGGAATAAATCAGGGATCAGCGTCGCAACTGTTTGAGCGAAAGCGAGTTTTGCGACACCCCTGATTTATGAGTAGCACAGGGCACCCGTAGGGTGGTATGACGGAGCCATGGTGTTGGTCACTTTTGCCGAAACAAAAGTGACACGCCGCAGGGGCGCGCGAGCCCCGATCAAATTAAGTGCCGCTTAGCAGCACGGGTAATTGATTGAGAATTGATTGAGTATAAATATATCTGTGTGTAGCTTCCTGGCGGAGTTTCGTTGGGTGACAGGATAAAATATGACTGAAGAAAAACCCCCTTTTATGAACTATCGTGCGCTATTCACTGGTGCGATTATGCTAGCCGCACTCTCCCTGGTGATGATTGCACTCGTTGTGCTATTTGAAGTAGATAAGGCTACCGCACCTCAGTTACTTACCCTCTCCGCACTCTGGATCGCCCCCGGCATCTACACCGCGCTACAAGCAAAAGATGGCAGGTTATTACATGGCATGGTGATGGGCGTTATTGGAGCGTTTTTCGTGGTCCTGTTGATTAATCAATCACTTCTGCTGTTCGTTTCCTCCGGCATTCTCCAGCAGCTAGCAGGCGATAAAGCCGTAGTAGTGATTATCCTTGGTGGGCTTTGGGGTGCCATTGGTGGGATTTTTGCGGAGATTGTTCATTTGCGGCGGATCAAGAAGGTGAACAAAGCGGTTAAGTAATTCTGCACTTATAGGGAATATGCTTTACGTAGGTTGGGGTGAGTAAACCGAAGCCCAACGACTCCCTAAGCATCTTTACAAACGCATTCTCGTTGTCTGGTTTTCTCAACACTCAACACACGTTATAGTGACGTGAACGTTAACTGGAAAAATTCATGACATCACGCGCCTACCCACCACTACGTCTTGCCTGGATGATCTGGGGTCTTGGGGCGTCCCTCTATCTAATCGGTTTTTATCAGCGGGTTGCACCCGGTGTGATGACATCAGAGCTGATGGCGGATTTCCAGCTCAATGCGGCAGAGCTGGGTAATCTCTCCGCCTTCTATTTTTATAGCTATGTCGCAATGCAGGTGCCGACTGGACTGCTGGCCGATCATTGGGGACCACGTCGTCTGCTTTCACTGGGTGCGATGGTGGCAGGTATGGGGGCGCTATTATTTGCGATGGCCCCGGATTCGCTGTGGGCCAATTTTGGTCGTCTGATGATCGGTGGATCGGTCGCCGTAGCCTTTGTGGGAACATTGAAGTTGGCGGGGCACTGGTTGCCGCCGAAACAGTATTCATTTGCTTCAGGTATTGCGCTGTTTTGCGGGGTGGTGGGTGCGGTGTTTGCTGGCGTGCCGTTGCGATTGCTGGTGGATGCCTTTGGATGGCGACCGGTGATGCTCTCTTCGGCCGTTGTGACCTTTATCGTTGCACTGGGTATCTGGTTGTTGGTACGGGACGATCCCACTGAAAAGGGGTATGCCTCACATGCCATTGAGCATGATGATGAATCAACAGCAAGTCACGGCAACGCGCTGGCGGGGATACGCGCTGTCCTGGGTTATCTTAATACATGGCTGCTGTTTTTTGTTCCGGGTGCCGGTGTCGGTAGTGTGCTCACCTTTGCCGGTCTCTGGGGTGTGCCGTTTCTGACCACCCACTATGGACTGGAGAAGACCTCTGCTGCCGCCATCTGTTCAGCCCTGCTGGTATCGTGGGCAATCGGCGGGCCGGTATTTGGCTGGCTGTCTGATCATTTGGGACATCGTAAACCACTCTATCTACTGGGCTGCGTCGTACAATTGGTGGCCTGGTCTATTGTTGTATTGGTCCCGGGCCTCTCTATCCCACTGCTGGTGCTGTTGCTGATACTCGCTGGTTTCTTCTCTGGCAATATGATTATCGGCTTTGCCTTTGCTCGTGAGTCTGCCCCGATCCGTCTTGCCGGAACCGCATCCGGTCTGGTGAACATGGGGGTAATGATTGGTCCCATGTTACTTCAGCCCGCAGTCGGTGCGTTGTTGGATCACTACTGGACGGGTGAGGTAGAGAATGGTGTACGTGTTTACGGATTGGATGCGTATCAGAATGGGTTTAGTTTAATGCTGGGTTGGTTGGTGTTGGCGCTTCTCCTGATGTTTTTTACCCGGGAGACACACTGTAAACAGATTGCCTGAAGTGTCAGAGAAAAGAGGAGAGCAGTAATGGGCAGTATGGTTAAGGGACTTCATCATGGCAGTCTGATCGTTGCAGATACAGCAAAGGCAGTGGCTTTTTATCAGGGCGTACTAGGCATGGCGCTTGATAACAGCCGTCCTGATTTAGGCTATCCCGGTGCCTGGTTAAATGTCGGTGAACAACAGATTCATCTGTTGGAGGTGCCTAATCCTGATTTGCTGGAGGGACGTCCGGCGCATGGTGGCCTTGATCGCCATCTGGCATTTTATCTGGAAGATCTTGATCAGTTAACGGCGGCCCTGGAGCGGTCCGGTGTGGCTTATACGCTGAGTCGGTCCGGGAGAAGAGCGCTGTTCTGTCGTGACCCGGATCAGAATGCACTGGAGTTTATTGAACAGTCTGGGCGTTGATGATCTGCCTGGTTCCACTAGACGTCGGTCTGATTCAATAGTTGAAACAGGGGTGGAGCCGAGTCATAGGCTTGTGTTTCCAGTCGGCGGTACTCAGATATCAGACTCAATGCAAACGGTGTCAGTGTTGCACCGCCGCCGCCTTTGCCTCCCACGGTGGTCTCGACAAGCGGTTGTCCCAGTGCTTCCTGCACAGTCTCAATTAGCTGCCAGGCACGGCGAAACGTCATACCACACGCCTTGCCTGCACCGGAGATGCTACCTTGCTCATTTACCGATTCCAGCAGTGCAATCTTACCTGGACCAATGACGGTATCGTTAAATCGAATCTGCAGTCGAAGTTTTGCTTTCATTACGCCGCCGGATCATGAACTGACAATGATAATAAATTATCGCTGATCACTATCCTAAAGCAGCCGATGCTATGTCACAACCATCCGCGTAGCGTAATCAGGCAGGTTGCTTCACTGCTGTATTAAGGGAGCGATACTGCCATATAAACCAAACGAGGGCTGTTACTTGCAGTAGCAGCACAAAGCCAAATGCGGCCTGATAGGCGATGGCGCGATAGTGGCCGGCTGAGAGTTCTGGCCATAGATTGATAATGGCACCGATTGTATATTGCAGAACGAAGATGCAGATGAACACCAGTAGATTCATTGCTGTATTGACCCGGCCAGCAAGATGACGGGGATAGTGTTGCGAGAGTACTGCATATTGAATGATTCCGGTGGTTCCGAAAAATCCAAACGCCAGCCAAGTGAGTGACATGGAGTGTCTGGTCGGCTCAAGGATGATGAGCAGCTGTATAACCTGGAAGATCAGCATGCCACCCGCTGAGAGCAGGATGGAGGGCAGGCCGATTCTGGACAGTCGCTCAGCCAGTGTGCCCATAACAAGAAAACCCGCCACCATGGCTGAGGCCGTCATCAGCAGCGTATCCGCCATAGCTAAACGTTCCAGCTTACCAATATCCTGTAACCAGGGGCCGGCCCAGAGACTCTGAATAGAGATAAAAGAGGATTGGGAGAGCATGGTCAAAGGTGCAATCATCCAGAAAAAACGATCTTTGAATATGGAGCGCAACCCTTGCAGCTGTGCATTCAGTGTCTCTTTTGCATGGTGCTCTTGCGGCTGATCCGGTACCAGCAAAAAGATGATGATGGATGAAACCACCATCAAAACCGCCAGCATGAGGAATACACCACGCCAATCAGTCAGTGTCAGTGCGGCCTGCACCGGTGCAGTAGCGGTTATAGCCCCCAAGCCACCGGAGGCCAGGATAACGCCATTAAGCAGCGGCAACTGCTCCGGTTTGAACCAGAGGGTGAAGGTCTTGAAAGCGGCCATCAGGCAAGCGGAGACACCAAGTCCAATCAGTCCTCTGCCGATGATCAGATCCCACTCACTCTGGCCATGGGCAAACAGCAGTGCGCCAGCAGCAGCGACCAGAAGCAGGCCGGCTTCTATCTTGGCCGGGCTGTAACGATCGAGCAGAATTCCGAGTGGTAGTTGCGCGGCTGCAAAGGTAAAGAAATAGGAGGCGGTCATCAGGCCCAGCGCATCCGGATCGAGTGACAGTTCCGTCACCAGGTCGGGGGCCAGCACCGCATTCACTACCCGCGCCAGATAGGAGAGGTAATAACCCAGCGCAAAAGGGAAGAGAATGCAGAGAAAAAGATGTCTGCGTGTCAGATTGGAATCCAAAAGAGTGAGTACCTGAATGTGACCATGAAGCATCAGACTATGCCATTCACAGCTGGTTGGTAACAAGCGGCAAGCCTGTATGGAAATAAGCTGTTAACGATTTTTCCTGAAACAGATTGGCAGATTGAGTTGATAATAGGTTAACGTATAACTGTCGTAATCAACGCAGATGAGTGGCTTGGTACTGATGCTCGATTTCAATGAGATGGTGATCTTTGTAAAAGTGGTGGAGGCGAAAAACTTCACCGCCGCCGCGGCAAACCTGGGTATGCCGAAGTCCACCGTCAGCCGGAAAATCAGTCAACTGGAGAGTCGACTTGGAGCGCGTCTGTTACAAAGGACAACACGCACTGTTCGCCCGACAGAGCTGGGAGCGCTCTACTACGAACGCTGTGCACGTTTGGTCGCAGAGGCTGAAGAGGCCGAGCTTGCTATCAGTCAGCGTCAGGAGTTGCCACGCGGTCTGCTGCGGGTGACCATGCCAGTCGATATTGGTATATCAATTATGCCCGCGATTGCCGGCTGCTTTCTCCAACAATATCCAGAGATTAAACTGGAGATTGATGTCTCTGATCGTACCGTTGATCTGGTGGGGGAGGGCTTTGATATGGCGATACGGGCCGGTGTGCTGGAGGATTCAACACTGGTGGCCCATCGGCTCTTTACCGGCCGTATGCTGGTCTGTGGAACACCTGGCTATTTTAAAAAGCATGGCCTACCCCGGACTCCGGAAGATCTGGCCGAGCATGAGTGTATTTTGTTTACCGCCCGACGAACCAGTGAGACAGTAAAATTCAAGGGCCCAGAGGGAGAGATAACCGTTGAACTCAAGGGACGCCTCGCTATCAACAACCTTAATGCCATTCGCGGCGCCTGTTTGCTTGGAAACTCCCTGACTGTATTGCCGGAGTTGCATTGCCGGGATCTTCTTGAGCAAGGGGCGTTAGTCTCTGTGCTGGATGAGTGGCAGGTAATGGAGGGTGGCGTCTATGCTGTCTATCCATCGCCTCGCCATTTAACCCCCAAAGTCAGGGCCCTGATCGCCTTCCTGGATAAGCAGTTCGGTAATCTGCCGCACTGATTCCCTCCCACTAATATCGGCGGAAACTCCAATTATTGTTCCATTAATGGAACATAGTTATCTATAAAACCTATCTAATTCTTGAAATGGGATAATGATAGGCTGTTCTCCAAGTTAAACATTGATTCACGGAGAGCACCGCATGAACAGAAAAAAACTGCTGCATATCGACTCCAGCGCCCGCCTGGAGGGCTCTGACTCACGCCGACTCAGTCAGCAATTTGTCCAGCAATGGATTGCTACCCATGCTGACTATCAAGTGATCGAACGCGACATCGCCAGCAAACCCTTACCCCATCTTGATCAGACCATGCTGGCTGCCATGATGAGCCCGATAGAACAACACACACCAGAGATGGCCGAGATAGCGTCCCGGATAAATCTTCTGGTTGACGAGTTTCTGGCCGCTGATGTCATTGTGCTGGGGGTGCCGATGTACAACCTGGGAATTCCCTCCACACTGAAGGCCTACATTGACCATATCGTGATGGCGGGAAAGACGTTTGCCTATACCGATAAGGGTGCGGTTGGCCTGGTGCATGACAGACCTGTCTACATTATTACAGCACGTGGTGGCATTCATGCCGGCACAGCATCGGATCAACAGGCACCGTATCTGAAAACCCTGTTCAATTTTGTTGGGATTGAAGATGTGAACTTTATCCATTCCGAGGGGCTCAATATGGGGGAGGAGATACGTGCAAAGGGTATTCAGCAGGCCCAGCAGGATATTGTGCGATCTGTTGCTTGAATTATTGAATGGAACTGTAGGTGAGCAGGAACTTGTCAATGCAACTACGTAACACTCCGCAGCATTATGGCGCGATCAGTATCGTTATACATTGGGCGATGGCTGTGCTGATCGTGGGTCTGTTTATTCTTGGACTCTATATGACCGAGCTTGATTACTACGACCCATGGTACAAGCGGGCGCCGGATATACACCGTAGTCTCGGCATCATTATGTTGATACTGCTGCTCTTCAGGCTGGCTTGGCGTCAGCTAAATCCAAAGCCCGCGCCAGTTGATAATGATCCCGAACATTTGCACAAGTTGGCGGAGTGGGTGCATGGACTGTTGTACCTGTTGCTGTTTGCCATAGCGCTGAGTGGTTATCTGATCTCTACAGCCGATGGACGCGGTATCGATGTATTCAACTGGTTTACCGTACCGGCACTGTTTCCATCATTTGAAAATATGGAGGATCTGGCAGGAGAGGTTCACTTTATTCTGGCCATCACCCTGATTGCACTCGTAAGCCTGCATGCAGTTGCAGCACTTAAACATCACTTTATTGATCGAGATCTTACGCTAATGCGCATGCTCGGTACTCACCGGTCACTGGACCGATAGACCACCCTTCACTAGTCAATTTATCCGAGGAGATAAAATGAGAAAACGATTCATAGTACCACTGATTTCAGCTTTCACGCTGGCACTCTCCGCGCCAGTATCCGCAGATGATTATGTAATTGATACCAAGGGGGCACATGCTTTTGTCCAGTTCAAGATCTCCCATCTGGGCTACAGTTGGGTGATGGGACGCTTTAATGATTTCAGCGGTGGCTTCAGCTACGATGAGGCGAATCCGTCCGCATCCAAGGTCTCTGTCACTATCAATCCAGCCAGCGTAGATACCAATCATGCTGAACGAGACAAACATCTGCGCAGCAAAGATTTTCTGAAGGTTGATGAGTTTTCCCAGATTACCTTTAACAGCACCAGTTATGAAGATAAAGGCAATAACAAGGCGGTTCTCAAGGGTGACTTAACCCTGCACGGGGTGACCAAACCGGTCACGATAGATGTCACGCACATTGGCGCGGGTAAAGATCCCTGGGGTGGTTATCGTCGGGGGTTTGAGGGAACGACCAGTCTGACGTTAAAAGACTTTGCCATTCCCATGGATTTAGGACCGGCTTCAAGTACGCTTGAAGTCTATCTCTCTGTTGAGGGTATTCGTAAATAACGCCAACACTGGGCATCATCCGCAGAGTGTTCACAGGCCCTTGTAACCCAGCTTTAAACAGCTGGGTTAATTCTTTACCTCATTACCCACCATCTACAGACATGGCATTACAGAAACAAAAGTGACACGCCGTAGGGGCGCGCGAGCCCCGATCAAATCAATGGCCACAGAGCAGCACAGACAATTGATTAAATATAAATGCGCCTGTGTGGAGCTTTTTTGCTGAGTTTCGTGGGTAATCAGGATTCTTTATATCCCCTGCTTCTCTTTCTTTAACCCCTGGGCCTACTAAAGTATTCAAGTTAGACAGCCGACACAGTTTAGAGCTCCAGGTTATTGGAGAATTAATCTATTTTGCACGCTGAGTCGACACCGATTGACCACGATCCTGATTATTGAGCCCTCCGCCACGCTGCGGTATGGCATTAAGCGATCACTGAAGCTTCCTGGGATTGAACTACAGGAGGAGGATGACTGTCGCCAGGCTGTTGTGCGGCTCTCCTGTCTACCCAGGCACGCACCACCACCGGCTGTAATCATCCTGGGCTGGCCGACCTTGGCCAATGTGGAGTTCATGGAGTTGGCCCAACTGCTGTGCGAGTCACCCTGTAACAAGTTGCCACTGCTGTTACTGGTGCAGGATATGGCGCTACTCAAATCCAACTGTCTGTTGGAACGTGAGCATGTACTCGTACAGAAATGGCGGGATATGGAGCAGATTGAAGGCAAACTTCAGCGATTGCTTGCTTCCAGTCTTGAACTCAACAGCAATACCGATCCTGCAGAGGACGAGAAGATCAGAATCCTGCTGGTGGATGATTCAAAAACCATTCGCACCCAGTTTGGCAATCTGCTAAAGAAAGAGGGTTATGCCGTTGAATTGGCTTCAACGCCTGCTGAAGCATATGAGAAGGCGTGTGCGCAGCGTTTTGATATTGGCATTATTGATTACTACATGCCGGAACAAAATGGTGCCGAGTTGTGCCAGCGCATAAAACAGGACCCGCGCTGTAGCAGAATGGATCTGGCGGTACTAACCGGTAGCTATGATGATGCATTGGTCTCCTCTGTGTTGGCATCGGGCGCGATTGAGTGCATGTTCAAAAATGAATCCAGTCAACTCTTTCTGGCACGGGTCAGGGCACTGGTGCAGATCTGTGAGCAGAAGCAGATTATCAGTGAAGAGAAGGAGCAGCTGAACAATATCCTCGAATCTGTGGGTGAGGGTGTTTATGGGGTGAATCGGGAGGGGATTATCACCTTCATTAATCCCGCTGCACTGAACATTCTCGGCTATGAATTTGAAGCTGACCTGTTAGGCAAGTCAGCGCATGCGCTGTTTCATTATGCTGATCAGTCAGGTAAGCGTGTTGACCCTGATTTCTGTTTTATTCATCAGGCCTATCAGCTGGGCGATGAGTTATTGCAGTGGGATGCCTTTTTCTGGAGCGCCAGAGGCAGCGCGATACCGGTCGAGTGCAGTGTACGGCCGCGCATGATTGAGGGGCGCTCGATCGGTTCCGTGGTCGCCTTTCGCGATATTTCCGAGCGCCTTCTGTTTGAAGAGGAGCTGAAGTGGCAGGTTAATCATGATCACTTAACCAAACTACTCAATAGGCAATATCTGGAGCAGGCACTTGAACAGGAGACCCGTCGACTGTTCCGCACGGGTGAAACTTCTGCACTGCTGTTTATTGATCTGGATCGTTTCAAAAACGTGAATGATTTAGCAGGTCATGCAGCGGGTGATCTGCTGTTAATTGAAGTAAGCAATAAACTCAAGGAGCGGGTCAGGTCGAGTGACATAATTGCGCGCATTGCAGGCGATGAGTTTGTTGTCATTCTTTCCAATGTCAATTTGGAACAAGCCCTGTTGCTGGCGGAAAAGATTAGGGAGATCCTCGATGAAACGGTTTTTCATTATGAGGATCTCTCCTTCGATATCACCGGCAGTGTTGGATTGGCGATGCTGGACGCCTGCAGTTTTTCTGTAGAGCGTGTTCTGGCTAATGCGGATGCTGCTTGTCACATTGCCAAGCAACGTGGCAGAAACAAGATCCATGTATTTGATGAAGAGCGTGATGTCTCTGTGTTTGATGAGAAGGAGCGAGGATGGATTGACCGCTTGAACCTAGCGTTGGCACAGGCGCAGTTTGCGCTCTCTTTCCATCCTGTTTTTGCAGCCAGTCGTGTTCATCCATTGCTGAGCAGTAAGTCGACAGATGATGCGGGGTCAGATCATACACAGGCCGGCGATTTGTTATCTCCAGCTTTCTATGAAGTGCAGGTAGGGCTACCGGATAAAAACGGGCTTTTGATCCCCTCGGCCTCTTTCCTGGCTGACGCCGAGCGCTTTGATCTGATCACAAAGATTGATCTGCATGTTATTGAACGGGTGATACAGCGGCTGAATGATCAGCCAGAAATAGAGAGTGATCTGCGCTTTGCGGTCACCCTCTCTGAGCAGACGCTGATGCGACCTGACTTCCTGGAGATTGTTCAAGGCTGGTTAACACAGGCCTCTCAGTCATCAACCAGCCTGATTTTCACTGTGAGAGACAATCAGAGCGGGTCCAGGGCAAGGCCACTGGAGAAGATACTGGAGCAACTGCATGCCAGTGGATTCAGTGTCATGCTGGATGAGCAGACGCGTGGGCACAGTGCCTTCGCCCATCTGCGCCAGTATCAGGCGGCTTATATCACTATTAATGAGAGTTTAATTGATGGCCTGCTAACCGACCCGATTGATCAGGCCGTGGTACGTGCCATAATAGACGTATCACACGCCCAAAACAGAAAGACCATCGCGCGCAATGTTCACTCGCAGGATGCCTGTCGACTGCTGCAGCAACTCAATGTCGATTATCTCCACAGTGACCTGCTGGGCGAGTGGGTGAGTGAAGGTGAGTTAGTAAAAGCGCAACAACGCCAACAGCCTCCTAAGCAGGCCTGAGCCTCCTTGTTAAAACCAGACTATTTATCCGGTTGATCTGGGCCGATTTACCCTCATGTATACATCAGGATTAGTGGACAATTTCAGGGTTTATCCATGCAACTGCGTCAACTGTTTGATAAAGATTCCAATACCTATAGTTATCTGCTTTGGGATGAGGTGACACGTGAAGCGGTCATGATTGATCCCGTGCTCGAACAAAGTGAACGGGATATCAGGCTCATTACTGAGTTGGGGCTGAACCTGCGTTACGCTTTGGAGACCCACATCCATGCCGACCATATCACTGGCGGTGGCTTGCTCAGAGAGCGGTTCAGTTGTCTGGTCGGCGTGCATGAAAATGCCGCGGCCGGTTGCGCCGATATCGCCCTCAAAGAGGGGGATCAGCTGCGGTTTGGTGAATCCTCATTGACGGTATTGCATACCCCGGGTCATACCAATACAGATATCAGTTATCTGGCGAAGGAGTGTCTGTTTACCGGCGATACCTTGCTGGTCAGAGGAAGTGGTCGCACCGATTTCCAATCTGGCGATGCGGGCCAGGCCTATGACTCCATTACACAAAAACTGTTTGTTCTGCCGGATGATTTTATTGTCTATCCCGCACATGACTACAATGGACAAACTGCAACAACCATTGGCGAAGAGAAAAAATATAACCCGCGATTGGGAAACAAGCAGTCACGCGCGGGATATATCAAGATCATGAACAGTCTGGTGCTGGAGAAACCAGGCAAGATTGATGTGGCTGTACCCGGCAACCAGCGTTGCGGTATCAGTGCTATGGAAGGTTTGATCAATCAGGCAGGAGAGCCTGAGGCCTAAGAATGGTCGGCAGATTGATCGGTGGTGAGTTGCGCCACCCGATCGAGGTGATCCTGCCAATACTTCTCCTGATTAATGCCCAGTTCATAGAGAAAGCGCCAGTCATAAAGTCCGGAGTTATGCCCGTCACTGAAAAAGAGCTTGAGGGCATAATTGCCAATCGGCTTCATCTGCTCCAGTACCACATCCTGTTTATCAAGCACCAGAATACGATCCTTGCCGAAGCGTGCTCTTACCTCTTTGGAGGGGGAGAAGGTACGCAGGTACTCCCAAGGTAAGTTGAAACGCTCGCCATTGTCGAAAATCAGCTCCAGCGTGTGGGCCTGTTGGTGCAGAATGATATCAGTGGGTTTTGGATTTTTTTCCATGCAGGATAAGATGAGGCTATTCTAGATAAATACAAGAGTGGTTCCATGCCGGGTAAAAATCAAGGAGAGAGAGCATGACTGAGCGAGTTCCCAGTCGGGATGAGGCGTTCCAACTACTTAAAACCTATACAAAAACAGAGAGTCTGGTTAAGCATGGACTGGCCGTTGAGGCGGTCATGCGCTATTTCGCCCGGCAGCGGGGTGGCGATGAAGAGCAGTGGGGCATTGTTGGCCTGGTGCATGACCTGGACTACGAGCAGTTCCCCGACCAGCACTGCATCAAAACCGAACAGATCCTGCGGGAACAGCAGTGGCCAGACTCTTATATCCGCGCCGTTATCAGCCATGGCTGGGGTATCTGCACGGATGTGGAACCGCTCTCGGAGATGGAGCAGGTGCTTTATGCCACCGATGAGCTGACCGGCCTGGTGACCACCAGCGCCCTCGTGAGGCCGTCTAAAAGCGTGCTGGATCTGGAGGCCAAGTCTGTTCTAAAAAAGTGGAAAGATAAAAGTTTTGCCGCCAAGGTGGATCGCAGCATCATTGACAGGGGTGCGGCAATGCTTGGTATGGAGCGACGTGACCTGATCACCCAGACCATCCTTGGTATGCGGGAAGTGGCGGATGTGATTGGACTCAGGGGCACGCTATAACGCGTGTTTACTCCTTGAGTTTAATCTTCAGTGTGCCTTCTTCGACCCGGATGTTATCGACGCCGTCAGAGAAGCTTTTCCAGAAGCCCTGTTCATCACCAAACTCGCTGATCAGATCAATGTTCTTCAGGCCGCCGAGCCAGGCGTTGGGTATGGGTACCCCCATAATGCTGACGCCCTTGAGGATGATCACCGGCTTCTGATTGCGAAAAGCCATCTCAACACCGGCAGAAACACGTAGTGTTTTTCCACCCAGAATTGGGAAGTCAGGGTCAACGGGAACCAGTAATCGTGCACTGACCAGGTCATCTCCAAGATCGACAGAGAGCTTCCTGGCGATACTGGGATCTTTGGCGACGATGGCATTGAGCTCGCGCTCACTGAAACCAATCTCGCGCTTCGCGCCGGCCTCGCTGTAGCGTTCGGGGCGCAGCCACTCCTGATCACTCTCTTTGGCCGCTTTTTCAGACTCCTTATAAGTCACAGGGTCTGGATCATAACCCAGGGCTTTCAGTTTGCCGTTAAGTGTCCGCTGTTCGCTGATGCTGAGTTCAACCGGTACAAAATCCTTGGCATAGATATAGGTGCGAACCAGCCAGTAGGTGGCTGCCGCTGTAACCAGAATTGTAGCCAGCACTATCCACAGGATAGATATGGCACGAAGTCCCTTCTTTGGTGCTGGTCCATCCAGTTGCTGAGTTGATTCATTCATACTGATACCCGCTCGATAATGATGTCTCACCCCTTTCAGCTGAGTTGCTATACCTGACTCAAAAAATACTCCATTGAGAGCAGCTTGGCACTGATTTTAATGTGAATTATTGTAAAAACTGCTGTTCTGTGATGAAAGGTGGCTGGGGGAAGAGCGTGTCGGTAGTGGTTTGCTGTTAATAGGCAAGAGACGCAATCGTATGCACTTTGTAAGGTGATTTTTTGACAAATAAAAAGGGCAGCTGTTAAAGGCTGCCCTCTCTATTTATAGCAAGTCTATAACGTTAAGGCATCGCCTTGGTCGCTATAGCGTAGTGGTATTTAAACCGCTACGATGTTCTCAGCCTGAGGACCTTTAGGGCCCTGAGTTACTGTGAATTCAACTTTCTGGCCTTCAGCAAGGGTCTTGAACCCTGAGCTGGCGATCGCACTGAAATGTGCAAATACGTCTGGACCTGATTCCTGCTCGATAAAGCCGAAACCTTTTGCTTCGTTAAACCATTTAACGGTGCCATTTACTTTAGACATAATAGTATCCTGTAATTTAAAAATGATTAGCCATAAGTGGCTTGATTGGCTGGAAAAGAGTCTGAAACTTAAAAACTACAGGACGAATATTTACGAAGAAAATGCGAAATGGAGATTTGTAAACAAAAGGCTGATTTTCTAGCTGAGGTGCACAATATAGGTTTGTCAGGAATAAGTCAATTGATTTCGCAGGAGAGGGTGTCAGCCTGATAGCCGGTTTATTGCGGGCTTATTAAGCAGGTACCTTGTTTAGTTTGCTCTATATAGCTGTCAAAACTTCTGGCGTGCGTGTCGGTAGTAGGGTGAGGGCATAGCAAACTTCAGCAGATAATCGCCGGGCCATCTTGTCTTTGATTGGATTGAGTGATACACCGACAGGGTGTCACGCTGAGTGATCACTGCCGGTGTGGAAGTTGATGCCTATTTACTGGTGCCGGCAGCATGGAATCCGCCACGCGCCGTCTTGGCCTTTTCCATGGAAGATTTTGCTTCTTGTGTTGTTACAGCCTGTACAGATTTACTCCTTGTTCTTGTTTTATTTAGAGTATTTGATAGAAGAGGTTCAGATTACCCCCTGTAGGGCAGACTGTCGGAGTGTTAAATTGAACGCCCCGGTTTTTTAAAGCGTCTACGTGCGCTTTCAACTTTTGCCCTGGATGCGCACTCCTCCACATGATCGTTAATCAGACCCATGGCTTGCATGAAGGCATACGCCGTGGTCGGTCCAACAAATTTCCAACCCCGTTTTTTCAGCTCTTTTGATAATGCGATAGATTCGGTGGAGGTCGATGCCGTCTGCGGTTTGGCCAGCTGTTTCGGGTCGGGTTCGTAGCGCCAGACAAAGGCGGCTAACGAGCCTTCCTGTTTAACCAGTTCCTTGGCCTGCTTGGCGTTGTTAATTACGGCCTCAATCTTTCCGCGATGACGAACAATGCCTTCATCCTTTAGAAGACGGTTAATGTCCCGCTCGGTGAAGCGGGCAACCTTGTTAAAATCAAAATGATGGAATGCCCTACGAAAGTTTTCACGTTTAGCCAGAATGGTGCGCCAGCTCAGACCCGACTGAAAGCTTTCAAGGCAGATCTTCTCAAACAACCGCTGATCATCACTTACCGGAAAGCCCCATTCGTTGTCGTGATAGTTGAGAAACTCCGGCGCTGCGCCACACCATAGGCAACGTTTTTTACCATCGGGACCCACGATTGTTTCACTCACGCGTCTTCTCCTTCAGTCATGTTATCTAAATGACTCAGTCAGTTGCGAGCAGCTAGTACTCACATCGTTTTCAGTAAATATTTTATATTACTCAGGCCAAGCTTGGATTGATTACATAAATACCTGTAATACTGGCGCTGTCAAGTACGCGTTCATCGTAACCGCAGTAGTCTCAACCCATATCGGCATCAGTAGCGGCAGCAATCTGAGAATCAACCGATCTGATTTATTCTATAAATGGTATTCGTCAGGTTCGTTGCCCTGTCATTGATATAGCGCCGGGTGAACTTTATAAATTCAGGGTGCTGTTTGAGATATTCGACTACCTCAACTGAGGCCAGGGACACCTGCCAGCAATATTGTGGGGAGGTATTGTTACCATTCAGCGTCTCGCTAACTTTTATTTCTCGTACGCCAGGAATTTGTAACATTATTTGGCGTCCTCGCCGTGTGATTATCGCCATCTCGTCAGAATCTACATCGGGAAGGTTGAATTTGAGTACATAATCCACTCCTTGCCAAGGATGACACTGTTCCATCACTTCGGCTGCTCGTCCGGCACATCCCCAGATGCGCATTAGGCGAGTGGCTTCTTTCTCCATCTCTTCATGTATCCCAGTGACCAGCTTCATATAACCTTCATCTTTAGATCGTGCATTCCGGCGTAATAACTCTACAGCGCGGTCGGTTATTGCAGTAAAGCAGTTCACCTTGGCAATGCCATTGGCGATGAGGCGGTGAAGCTGATCATCGCTTAGTCCTGAACTACCGTGCAGTACGAGTGGGATCTGCAAGGCTTCGTTGATATGACGCAGGCGAGGATAATCGAGTCGAGGTTTACCCTTGAAGCGACCATGCACCGTACCAATGGAAACTGCCAGAAAATCCACCCCCGTTAGTCGAACAAAACCCCTTGCTTCATCTACCGTTGTGAAAATAAGATCGTTTCCATTGTCAGGAACATAGCCTAATTCTGCCTCTACAGGTACACCGCAGGCATGCGCAATTTGGACCACCTCCTTTGTTGTGGCAATATTCTCATCCAGCGAGCGGTCTGATGCATCAATCATTACCCCGTTACAGCCGTGCCGTATGCCGCGTATCACCCCCTCAACGCTACTACCGTGATCATAATGAATTGCAACTGGTACACTGCTTCGCCGTGCAGCAGACTCAACAGCAGTGGCAAGAAGCTCCATGTCAAAATGGTCGGAGTAGGGCTCTGCCAGTCCCAGGATAACCGGTGCACGACACTGTTCTGCAGCGTTAATCACGCCTTGCAAAAAATCCATACTTACCACATCAAATGATCCTACAGCGTATTTGTTTTCATAGGCGTGGCGCAACATGTCATGCATTTGAACAAGTGCCATTATCTTTACTCACTTCTGGTTAAATAATCATGGAAAAACTGCATATTAATCACTGGTCAGCTCTGTTTTGTGTTTGTTTCATCGTATTCTTTGAAAACCGATTGCCTGCCAACTACTTCCTTTCGGGGAAGTTGAGCACCTGGTGTGTTGTCTCTGCATTGGCTAAACGCTCTTCTAATATCAGTTCCATTGCTTCAAGTGCTCGCTTGATAACGACATCGGCATTAGCATGGAAAAGACGCAATTGACAATGCACCGCGGTATGTAGCGCATCACGTTGTGCTACTTCAAAATCTAACCATGCTGCGATAGGTAAATCATTAAAGGCGCGGTCTACAATAATCCATGCATCTTGCTGCAGTATAAGATCAAGCGTTTTCAGCCTTGGAATAACCAGGCGAATTTCTCTGCCCAGACGTTTAAAAGCCGTTTTGACCCTGTTGTAATGTGCCGCCTCTATCAATCCGGCACGGTGTTCATAAATCGGAACTTCGTTGTGTCGGGTATACATAGTTCATTCAACTTCCTTTCGCTGATGGCTATAGAAGATTCACTCCCTGGTTGGGTTGTTTGAAAGTTGTTCTTTTTAACTCCTCAATATATCCAGGTTGCTTTGTAATCTTCCATTTGTCAGTCAGTTACCTTGTAAGACTGGCGAACAGAGTAGGCAGTTGTTCGGGTAGGCGATCTACATTATCGATAATCGTATAATGGCTTTCACCGAAGATACGCTTTACATAACTGTCAGCATTCGGATCGAGGGTCAGGCAGTAACTGATTACGCCATGACTATAGAGCTCCTCCACAGCTTTTTTTGTATCGTGCCGCAGGTGCTGAGGATCACGTTCATCAATATCTGCCGGTTCGCCATCGGTTACCAGCAGAATCAATTTGCGGCGTTCGGGCTGTTTCAAAAGATGGTGGCCAGCATGACGTAACGCTGCTCCCATGCGAGTCGAAAGCCCCCCCTTCATGCCAGCAAGACGTGACTTGGCCTCATCATCAAAATGCTGATTAAAATCCTTGAAGCGGAAGTACTGCACATCATGGCGGCCATCAGATGAGAAACCATGCAGTGCAAAGGGATCGCCGATACCTTCAATTGCTGTAGATACCAGCGTTGCGGCTTCTCGGGTGAGCTGTAAAACAGTTTTATCGGAACCGGCCATCTTTTCGTTGGTTGATTCGGATAGGTCCAGAAGCACAACAACAGAAAGATCTCTATTTTTTAATACATTTCTCATGGTGATACGCGGATTAGGTTGCTCACCCATGCGAATGGATACCATTGCATCAATGGCGGCATTCAGATCAATCTCGTCACCATCTTCCATGTTACGAATACGTTGTACCCCTTCGGGGGTTAACAGATCGATGATCTGCTTTATCCGATGTGCAATGGGTTTGTACTCAGTGAGTATTTCTTCAATGACATCCGGATCACCTTTGGGTTGATAGCGTTCATAAACGGTTGCCCAGTCAGGACGATGTAATTGGATCTGGTAATCCCACTCCTGATAATGGAAGGGATCAGAAATCGGTTCTTTACCCCACATCTCATTAAAGCTAGTGCCTTCATCTTCATAAGGGTACATCTCTGTGGCACAGGTCCAGATCTCCTGTGCATCATCGCCTGCCAGTTCACAATCAACCTCATTAGCCATCTCGATAGCGCTGACAGTTTTTCGTATTTGGCGCTGACTGGCAGGGATATAGTCGTTACCCAGATTCCAGTCGAACTCTTCAAATTCCCAGATAAAGCGGTTGTCATCACGATAGGGGATGCGGTTGCGCTCAAGTATGCGCAGGCTTGGTACTTCTCGGCGTACCGAGAAGATGTTGAACAGCTCCATGCCCAGGTGCCAGGAAAAACTATTATCATTCTGGCGCTCAGCAATCTGCTCATGGAAGCGCGAAGCGAATGCGTTAAGCTCCTCATCGTCAGTAGTGACCGAGCTATCAAGCAGCATCAAGGCTACATCTTCGAGGATTGCAACGGTTGGGTGTTCCACCTGCGTCTCATAATTATGAGCGAGCAACGTTCCCCATAGTTTCTTCAGACCAGGGAAGTCCTGCACCGCTTTGTACTCGATTCGTGCATCTTCAAGTACACCAATAAAATACATCTGCGCGGGACTAAGCTGTTCTGCCGAGATCCGCGCTGTGGTGTAACTCATATGGGCGGACATGTGTGCAGCCGTGGCTCGGTAGAGTTCCAGACCGGATATTTCGCCTACGTTATCGACCGCGTCCGGTAAATGGAAGATGCGGTTTTCAATATAAGGTTTAAAATCGGTGTAGTCGGCGCCTGTCGGCCGCAGGAAGAAGTCACGTCCCCATAAGGCGCGCAGATAGAAATTGAGTTTACGCTGTACGCGGATGAAAAGAGTGCCGCGACGTTCCTTCTGTAGCATGGCTTTGCTGTCAGCAGACTCCAGATTGAAGTAGACCGTCAGGTTGTCAAAGTCACGGCGGTAGGCCTGGGCTCCAAAATTAGCCCAGCGGCGAAGTCCGCTAATTGTCAGTTTGGAGAGGAGTTCATCCATGTGATTCAGCATCGGACGCAAACCACGTGCAGCGGTTCCTGATAGCTGATGAATCAACGTCAAATAGCCTCGAAGCAGTTCGGCATCACCGAGATTACGTGCGGCAGCAGGGAGACTACTGAAGAGTAACCCGACCACTTCACCGGAGACCATTGAGGCGAGTTTCATTGCTGCGGTGATACAGTCAGGAATGATGTCTTCACCACACTCCTTCACAACCAGTGGCATCTCTTGGATGTACGTGATTACAACATCACTTCCCCGGCCAAGATTAGACAGGCTCTTTGCGCCATCCATGTAATCCTGCAGGCCAGCAGGTGACATGATACGTGCCGCTTCATGAAAAGTGCCTTCCAGCACATCACGTATTTCAGGTGCGATTGCTCCCAGAAGTTCTTCGTAATCTTCGAGATTAATGCTCATTGTTGATACCTGCCCATAGGGTTACAGTGTTAGCAGTAATTTATCAAAGCCTTCCGTTTCTGACACTGTAAATTCTACGGGAATGATTGATCAGCCGAAGAATGTCTGCACTGCTGCGTTAAGTGTATCGCGCATGTCAGGATCATCTGTAAGCGGCGTCACCATGGTCATGGAGCAGGCTTCAACGGGGTCTATTCCCTTGGCAATGAGTTGACCGGCATAGACCAGAAGGCGGGTTGATATACCTTCATCCAGGCCATGGCCTTTGAGGTTACGGGCTCGGTGCGCAATCTGTACCAGTTTGCCCGCAGTGGTCAGGTCAACATCTGATTCCTTACAGACAATCTCAGCTTCCTTTTCCTCGCCAGGGTAATTGAAATCAAGTCCGCCAAAGCGCTGTTTGGTTGACTGTTTCAGATCCTTCATCAAGCTCTGGTAACCGGGGTTATAGGAGATGACGAGTTGGAAGTCCGGGTGTGCTTCGATCAACTCCCCTTTCTTGTCCAGGGGAAGCGAACGACGATGATCGGTGAGTGGATGGATGACAACGGTGGTGTCCTGTCGTGCTTCAACAACCTCGTCAAGGTAGCATATTGCACCAATTCTTGCGGCAGTTGTTAGTGGCCCATCCTGCCATTTTGTTCCATCTTTATCTAACAGGAATCGACCTACCAGGTCGGATGCGGTCATATCTTCATTACAGGCCACGGTGATCAGAGGCTTGTTCAGCTTGTAGGCCATATACTCGACAAATCGGGACTTGCCGCAGCCGGTTGGTCCCTTGAGCATCATCGGCATGCGTACATTATAGGCCGCTTCATAGAGGGCAATCTCTTTTCCTACTTGCTCGTAGTAGGGCTCGCTCTTAACAATGTACTGTTTTGGATCTACTGTTGTGTCAGACATGACAAACCTTCTTTTATATCTCGATGAGTTTAACTTTCGTCGTCGGTTTCGACGTTGCCGTTCCAGCCTGCGGCTTTTGCCAGGGCGATGGCATTTCCGTGAATTCGGCTATGACGCTCGGCCAGTGTTTCAGGGAGATGGCAGACCAGGCAGCCATACTTATCCCATTCGGTGTTGACCTTCTGCAACAGCGCATCAATCCCGGCAAGGTTCCAGCCTTCACATGTTTCACTCTCTGGGATCAGCTCAAACACCCAGGCGTCGCGGATCACTTTACCTATGGTGGTCATCCCACCATGAATATCTTTGTCTACGCCCACGTATCGGTCAGGTTTAGCCATCTTTACTGTCTCTCTAAATAGGTTGGTTTGCTGTTAATGTACAACCAGCCTTTCGAAAAACCCCCGCCCGACACAGTTCGGTCAGGGGTTTCTCTCTATCTGGCTTGTTAGCTAAACCACAATGCCTCGGTAGATAACCATTGAGGCACCTGCGCATTGAGCGTAGTTATCCAGACCCAGTAGACGGACATGATTTTCTGGATGTGCCTTGTGGCAAGCTTCCAGTTCAGCCAGGATGGCATCGACGTCTGTTTCACCGAACATGGGCAGCTTCCACATGTACCAGTAACTGCCGCTGGCGTTCTGGGGTTCGGTGTGCTCGATAGAAGGATTCCAGCCCTTGCTCACGATGAACTCAATCTGCTGGCGTGTTTGGGCGGCATCCATCGCTGGCAGGTAAGAGAAGGTTTCGAACTTGCGGCTGGTGTTGTCGCCAAGGCTCGATTTATAGTCTTGCATTGCACTCATTTTAAATTCCTCAATTCACTATTCGATCTCAATTTGATCAAGTTACGAAGTGTTGCTTGGTTCCGAAAGATTCGGAGCCAAGCAATCCCATAAGTATGTTACTTATGTGCAACGTCCAGTTTGTCGACCGTGTCGAATTCGAATTTGATCTCTTTCCAGGTCTCCATAGCCATTTTGAGTTCAGGGCTGTGTGCAGCCGCTGTGGTAAGGATATCCTTGCCTTCTTTCTCAAGCTCACGGCCCTGGTTACGTGCTTCGACACAAGCTTCAACCGCCACGCGGTTGGCTGCAGCACCCGCTGCGTTACCCCAGGGATGACCCAGAGTGCCACCGCCGAACTGCAGTACGGAGTCGTCACCAAAGATGTTGACCAGTGCCGGCATGTGCCACACATGGATACCACCGGATGCGACGGGCATTACGCCTGGCATTGCCCCCCAGTCCTGATCAAAGAAGATGCCGCGTGAACGATCTTCCTTGATGTAGCTGTCACGCATGATGTCGATCCAGCCCAGCGTCGCGTCGCGGTCACCTTCCAACTTGCCAACAACCGTACCTGAGTGCAGGTGGTCGCCACCGGACAGACGCAGGATCTTGGTCAGTACACGGAAGTGGATGCCGTGGTGTGGGTTACGGTCGAGTACCGCATGCATGGCACGGTGAATGTGCAGCAACATGCCGTTGTCCTGGCACCATTGAGCTAATTGGGTATTGGCAGACCAGCCGCCAGTGATGTAGTCGTGCATGATAATCGGTGCGCCGATCTCTTTGGCGTATTCCGCGCGCTTCATCATTTCGTCGGAAGTCGGCGCGGTAACATTCAGGTAGTGACCCTTGCGTTCGCCGGTTTCGGCTTCAGCCTTATGAATCGCTTCCATCACAAAATCGAAACGGTGACGCCAGCGCATGAAGGGCTGGGAGTTAACGTTCTCGTCATCCTTGGTAAAGTCCAGACCACCGCGTAGACCTTCGTAACAGGCACGGCCGTAGTTTTTGGCAGAGAGGCCCAGCTTGGGTTTGATAGTGCAACCCAACAGCGGACGACCATATTTGTTCATCAGGTCACGTTCGACCTGAATGCCCTGTGGTGGACCATTGCAGGTCATGACGTAGGCGATAGGGAAACGAATGTCTTCCAGACGCAATGCACGCAGGGCCTTGAAACCGAACACGTTACCAACCAGGGAGGTCATTACATTAACAACGGAACCCTCTTCGAACAGATCAATGGGGTATGCAACAAAGGCATAGAAGCAGGTGTCGTCGCCTGGTACGTCTTCGATAGCGTAGGCACGGCCCTTGTAGTAATCAAGATCCGTCAGCAGGTCGGTCCATACCGTGGTCCAGGTGCCAGTTGAAGATTCAGCAGCAACCGCAGCAGCGACCTCTTCACGGGGTACGCCCGGTTGAGGTGTTACCTTGAAGCATGCAAGGATATCGGTATCCTTAGGGGTATATTCCGGCATCCAGTAAGTTTCGCGGTACTCTTTTACGCCCGCGTTGTAGCTTTTTACAGCCATGTTGTTTTGCTCCTCTTCCTAACTACCATAAGTTTGCTGCGGTTGTTCTGCCGCTGCGTTTTGTAAATGCAGGTTGAAGTTTTATGGATTGAGAGAAATAATGGAAATTAATAGTAAATATGAGTGTCATAACTGATTGTTAATGACTCGATGCGTGGAGTTGGAAGATGATCCGAGCTACGTTGCAACAACTGCGTGTATTTCAAGCGGTAGCAGAACATCGAAGTTTTACCCGGGCAGCTGAGGAGATACACCTCACACAGCCCGGTGTATCCATTCAAGTAAAAAGACTTGAAGAGATTCTTGATGCCACATTGTTTGAGAAGATGGGCAATCAGATATTTTTAACGGCCGAAGGCAAAGCGTTGTTGGAAACCTGCAATGAAATCTTCAGTAGTCTTGATGGATTTGAAGAAAAATTAAAAGAGTTGCATGGAGAGGTCACGGGTCCGTTACGACTATCAGCAGTGACAACGGCAAAATATTTTCTGCCGCAATATCTTGGTGGTTTCCTGCGCAAGTATCCACTGGTGGTTCCAAAGCTAAAGGTGAGTAACCATGAACGGATCATTGAGCGTATCGATGCGAACGCTGATGATATTTACATCATGGCGACTTTGCCCCAGCGCGATGATATTGAGGTGCATGCCTTTCTGGTGGACCAGTTAGTCGTTTTGGCGCATCCCAACCATCCACTTGCAAAGAAGAAAAAAATCAAGCCTGAACAGCTTGCCTCGGAACGTATTATTACCCGTGAGCCCGGTTCTGGAATACGGCTTACGAGTGAAAGAGTGTTCAGGGAGCGGGGTATTGATGTTGAGCCCTATATGGAACTTGGAAGCGGTGAGGCGATTAAGCAGGCGGTCATGTCTGATCTTGGAATCAGTATCCTCTCTTCCTTCAGTCTCAAGCTGGAGCTTCAGAGTAAACAACTGGCTTTATTGAATGTGGAGGGATTTCCTCTGAACCGCAACTGGTATGCGGTACACCGTAAGGGTAAGCACTTCTCGCGTGCTGCCAAGACATTTCTGCATTATTTGCAAAATGAAAATTTCGATGAAATATTGAAACTCATAGCGGCAAGTGATGACTGCAAAACACCAGCAAACAGCAGCAAAGATGAGTGTTAATTGACATGTAAATGCGGTGTACTGAGGAAGAACGTCACCGCATAAAAAACGGCGGCCGTTTTTTATGAACGCTTCAGCTTGCAGGTTGGGCTGAACGAAGTGATGCCAACATTGTCGAGCATTTGTTGGATTTCGTTATACTCACACCAACCTACTTGCTGAGTTGGTTAGGGTTCAGCAATCAATACCCCTCAAACTGTTTTCAGTAATTATTTTATATGTTTCAGGCCAACCGTGGATTGATCACGTAGGTGCCTGTGATACTGGCACTATCAAGTACGTGGCCGTCAATGGCGGCAAGCGCCTCAGGGCCGCCAAAGCGACCACTCAGGCCGCAGCTTTCTATATCCAAAGCGTAGAGCGTGAAGTGATAGTGGTGCACAATGCTGTCGTTCCAGGGTGGGCAGGGGCCATCGTATCCGTAGTAGTCTCCGGCCATATCGGTATCCCCTGCAAACCAATCGGTGTAGCTGTTGATACCGCGAATACCGCCGGCAGGTGAGATACCGCCCGGTTTACCCTTTGCCGTGATGCCATCGGCATCAGTAGCTGCAGCTATCTGTCGCTGGTCGGCGGGGATATCCACCAGTATCCAGTGATAGAAATCAATCCGGGGCAGATCGGCTGGTACTTCGCGTCCTTCCTGATTTACATCATCCGGTCTGCTGGGTACATCGGGATCATGGCAAATCAATACAAACGAGCGCGTTCCTTCGGGAACCTTATCCCAGCTTAGATCCGGGTTCTGAATGTCAGCAAGTGCTACGTGACTGTTGGCGTCATGCTTGCCAAAGGCATTGGCTACCGGAACGGGCCGGTTGTTCTGGATTTGGCTGCTGGACAGTTTCATCGAACACTCCTTTCGCAAGTTGTTTCCAAATCAAAGGGTCTGATTTGACTGATTGTATCTGGATTAGTGATTACTATCGAGACCGATTCTGTCGATTCGGTTTTAGTCTATTTTATATTATTGATTATGCTTTTAAGCGTGCTGTTTTGCTTTTTCATAATATTTCGCATTGTCTGCATTAACTGCTGATGTTTATTCATCGTGTCTTGAAGTTGTAGCTGGAGTTGTTCGGACATATCCATCATGCTTTGCAATGTTTGCTCGAAATCGGGATCATTGCTGGCCAGTGATATCTCTCTTTGTAGCTGAACAGAGAACTTGTCGAATTTGTCCGCCATGTCAGCAGCATCTCTTATCTCTGCGCTGTTCATGTGTTTGTCTTTCTGTGCATGGATACTATTTATCTCTCGACGAATATCCGATGCCGCTCTACGACTGAAAGTAATAAGCTCTCTTTTTTTCTTCTGTATTTCTGCCTGGCGTTTGGCGGCATTGCTCGTACTAAGTGATTTGGCTATTCGATCAGATGACTGCTGTGAAGCAGATCCAGTCGTCCTGTTGAACTGGATCGGCTGTGATGGGTTCATGCTTTTTGTGCCAGCGGCGCTTTGTCTCTCGCTGAGCGGACCGGCAGCGTATGATATGCCATCAAAGTACAAAATCAGCAAGGCTACAAACAACATCCCTTTCTTGTTCATAACGCAACTCCAAAAATATAGGGTGAAGAGGGTAGTGCTCAGTATTATATACTGCTTGGTCTTACTTTTGAGATCTGGTTTGGAAAGCCATGTAGGGAGTGTCCACTTGTTGCGCTATTGTTGCAGTTATGGAACATATCTTTTCTTAGGATGTGCTCAACGGAGTGATGCCCGACATTGTCGGGCTACTCGTTGGGGTTTGTTATACCAGCATCTTTAGATAATCTGCGCTGTTAGTTTAAGGCGTGGTTATTATCAGTTGGCCGGTACGTATACATTCCAATAAGGCATCACGGTCATTAATTGTTAATGTTGAAACCGGTTTATCCTTTATTGCGATACACCGTTTTGCCGCTACTTCGTGTCCGCGCCGTACGGCTAATACCTGTCCTTTTGAGGCGAGACGCACGCTGACTTCACTGGGTCGTCTGGGGTTGTAAGTTTTTATCGCACTGGCATCAAGAATGGCTTGAGGGCTATTGTATTGTAGCGTCCAGTCGTTTCCTGGGTTGCCATTGATATGGTCTGGTTTTCCCCATTTGGCTATCCATGCGTCACGTAGCGCATCCGCATCAAAACCTTCCATCAGTCGGTGTGCCACTCCAACGGAAATGACCTCACCACCGGGATTGAGTTTGAGGCCAATATAGTGAATACCGGCTTTATCTTTCTTTTCAAAACTCCGTTTAGAGGTGCGGGTGTATCCAAGATTTTCCAGCGCTGGCACCGCTTCTGTCATCGCCATACCAAGTTTTACACCTTCTACGTCTTGCGCCATCAAATCCGTCTCTGTCGCACTGGCGGGTAATATCATCAGTACGCTGAGCATTGTTACAATGATTAATGGAACTAATGATGATCTTTGCATGATTTTGCCCCTATTTATGGTGAGTGGACGTAGGGTGAGTGGTTATATTCTACGTCAGACTCACCATTGTTTTGACTAACTCGATGTCGATTTTTCGATAATCGCAGAGATAATTCCCCCTACGAAGGCAATCCCCAAAACCGCAAGCAGTGTAAAGAAGATCCACTTCATTAACTTCGGGATGGTCTTCCTTAATAGTACGGCTAGCGCAATGGGGATACCGATGGCCAATGCGACGTACCAGACTGGTAAGGCGTTCATCTCCTTGTCGGCGAGGCCAAATACCGGTGCCATGGACATCAAAATACCAAAGCCAATGAGCCAGAATCCGACAAATGAGAACACGGGGTGCAGGAACAGAGCCATGACCATCTTCATGAGCCCTTCACCCAGTTTCTGACCCTCGTATGCGACATCAGTCCCTCGGATAACGACCTCTTTTGGGCCTGAGCTCTGACTTATAGAGTCCCACAGTGATTGTTTTTCGCTGACACCCTGAATAGGCGCACCGCAATTAGGGCAAGATGCTGCTTTATCAGAAACTTCCTTGTTGCATTCCCCGCAATTAACTAAGGCCATAGCTATTCTCTCCTCTATTTAAAGTAGTGAAGTATTGCCAACTGCCTAATAGTTAAGACACCCGAGCGCATCTGTTTCGTATCGGGTTGCACATTCAGCGACTTATGTTGCCGCAGAATTTAATGGTAATTTTGCAGTTCGTTCTGCGAACTCTATTTCTTATTAATAGAAAAGCTGACTTGGAGGAGGGCGTTGATAAGAATATTTCAGCATCCTGCCAAGCGGGTGGTTTATTAGCTTTACAGACTAGCAGAATCTATTCGCATTTGCAGAAAAAATGCTTTAGGTGTTTGTGAGCTATTAAATATGCTTATGGTAACCGTTTCTACGCCTGCTTTTTAACACTGCAACACCTGATGCTGGCTACCCAATTAGATGCCATCACCTGGCTTTATTTTTGATGGTTGATTTAATCAACTTTCCAAAGTCTTTATCCTTTTTTCTTTTATCGGAATAAGACATTTCATTAAATGCGGCTTCGCTTTTCATTTTCAGGTAGTTTTTGTATCGCTGTTCAGACAACTCACCGTCATTTATCGCCGCTAATATCGCGCAGCCTTTTTCATTGGTATGAGAGCAGTTATTAAACTTACAACGCTGGGAAAGCGCTAGTATTTCAGAAAATGTTTCGTCAATACCTGTATCTACCGACATGTTACCAAGCTCTCTCATTCCCGGGGTGTCGATGAGCATAGCGCCGTTCTCTAACTGTATAAGTTCGCGGCTTGTGGTGGTGTGTCTTCCTTTGTTCTGTTTTTTACT
>VMRY01000155.1 GCA_007713595.1 Sedimenticola thiotaurini | reverse complement strand
GTGATCCTCAAATTACAAAAAGGGTTGCAGAGAGTGCCAGGTGCAATCCACGCCGGATTGCACCTGTATGTATGGTTGTTATTAAAACTCTTCGTCACTGAATTCCATCATCAGATCGGCCCCTGACCGAATTCCAAGTGCCAGTCCGTGAATCTGTGGCAGCAGGCGTCCTATGAAGAAACGGGCGGTTCTGAGCTTGGTGGTATAGAAGCCCGTGTTGTCATTTGACTCTTTTTCCAGGGCCACTCTTGCCATATCTGCCCAGAGCCAGGCGAGGGTAGTGAGTGCAAATATACGCAGGTAATCTGTTGCCGCGGCACCCAGTTCATCGGGATTACGCGTGCCCTGTTCAACCAGCCAGCCGGTCAGCTCTTGCAGAAGCTTGATGGCATCAGCGAGTGGGGCGATATACTGTGTCATGCTTTCATTGCCGTTCTGTTCAGCAATCAAACTGTTCAACAGATTGAAGAAGCGTTGAGGCAGACGACCCTCATGGATAAACAGCTTGCGACGAATCAGATCAAGGGCCTGGATGCCGTTCGTGCCCTCATAGATCTGGGCGATGCGGGCATCACGAACATACTGCTCCATGCCCCACTCCTGGATATAGCCGTGGCCACCTAGTACTTGCTGACAGAGGGTAGTGGTTTCGTAGCCATAATCTGAAAAGAAGGCCTTGATGATGGGTGTGATGAGGGCAACATAATCGTCGGCCTCTTCACGTTTTTCCGCATCCGGGTGTTTGTGTGACAGGTCGATATTCAGGGCTGTCCATACTGCGAGTGCGCGACAGCCTTCGTTATAAGCTCGGGTCGTAAGCAGCATGCGGCGTATGTCGGGATGTACCAGCAGTGGGTCGGCCGCTTTGTCGGGTGCCTTGATACCAGTGGCTGAACGACCCTGTAGTCGATCTTTGGCATACTCAACGGCATTCTGGTAGGCCGTTTCGCCCAACCCTAAACCCTGCATGCCGATCGCCAGTCGTTCTGCATTCATCATGGTGAACATGCAGGCCAGCCCCTTGTTCTCAGGTCCTACCAGGAAACCAATGGCATCATCAAAATTCATCACGCAGGTGGCGGAGGCCTTGATACCCATTTTATGTTCGATTGAACCGCAGGTGACGCCGTTGCTGTCGCCTGGTTCGTTATTGGCGTCTGGCATGAACTTGGGTACCAGGAACAGGCTGATGCCGCGCACGCCTTTCGGGGCATCGGGGAGTCGCGCCAGCACCAGGTGAATAATATTTTCAGTCAGATCCTGATCACCACCGGTGATGAAGATCTTGGTGCCGCTGATTGCATAGCTGCCATCCCCGTTGGGTATGGCCTTGGTTCTGACCAGCCCAAGGTCGGTACCGCAGTGGGGTTCGGTCAGACACATGGTGCCACTCCAGATCCCTTCCACCATCTTTGGCAGATACTGTTCTTTGAGTGCATCTGTGGCGTGGGAGTTGATGGAGTTAATCGCGCCGCGGGTCAAGCCGGGGTAGAGACTGAACGAGACATTGGCCGAGCAGAGCATCTCTTCCAGCATGAAGCTGATGGTCTCTGGAAGACCCTGGCCACCCAGTTCAGGGTCAGCCGCCAGTGAGGGCCAGCCACCTTCAATATAAGTCTGATAGGCGGCCTTAAAACCGGCGGGTGTAGTAACTACGCCATCATTAAACTGGCACCCTTCCTGATCTCCGCTCTGATTGATCGGCTGCAGTACTTCTTCACAGACCTTGGCCCCCTCTTCCAGAATGGCATCTACCAGATCCGGGCTGACCTCATCAAAACCGGGCAGGCTGCTCAGGGTCTCATCAGCCTGGTGCAGTTCATGGAATACAAACTGCAGATCACGGATGGGGGCTTTATAACTCGGCATGGATCAGTTCCTCTTGATAGGGCGTGGTCAGTTGCTCGGCCTGTTACCAGGGCGACTGATATTCATTGCAGTCGCCCTGGCTTATAGCCGTTTTTACATGTTGGGATAGTTAGGTCCGCCACCGCCTTCGGGCACGGTCCAGTTGATATTTTGCGTTGGGTCCTTGATGTCACAGGTTTTGCAATGCACGCAGTTCTGGGCATTGATCTGCAACTGTGGCGCTTGTCCCTCTTCACGCAGAATTTCATAAACGCCGGCAGGGCAGTAGCGCTGCTCGGGTGCGTCGTACTCCGCGAGATTGACCGTGATCGGAACAGTGGGATCTTTCAGACGCAAGTGAATAGGCTGATCCTCTTCATGGTTGGTATTCGAGATAAACACCGATGAGAGACGATCGAAAGTGATTTTTCCATCCGGTTTGGGATAGTTGATCTTTGTATAGTCACTCGCCTTACCCAGCTGTTCATGGTCGGCATGGTGGTGCATTGTCCAGGGTGCCTTGCCACGGAAAACATAGGTTTCCAGTGCTGCATTGAACAGACCAAACCAGAGTCCCTTGGCAAAACCCGGGCGAATATTTCTAACCGTATCCAGCTCTTCCCAGACCCAGCTCTGTTTAAGCTGTTCAGGGTAGGCGGTGATCTCACTGCCAAAATCTTCGGGCAGGTTATTGCTGATCGCTTCAGCCGCCACCATGGCACTCTTCATGGCGGTATGGGTGCCCTTGATTTTCGGGACATTCAAAAAGCCGGCGGTATCACCAATCAACATGCCACCGGGGAATGTCAGTTTGGGGATAGACTGCAGACCACCCTCGGAGAGGGCGCGTGCGCCGTAGCTGATTCTTCTGCCACCTTCAAACAGGGGTTTGATAGATGGATGGGTTTTGAAGCGCTGGAACTCTTCAAATGGACTGAGGTGGGGGTTTTTGTAATCGAGTCCCACCACAAAGCCGACGACCACCTGATTTTCTGACAAGTGATAGAGGAATGAACCGCCATAGGTCTGACTGTCCAGCGGCCAGCCGATGGTGTGCATGATGCTGCCTGGTTTTACTTTTGCTGGATCGATCTCCCACAGCTCTTTGATGCCGATACCGTAGGTCTGTGGGTCGACACCCTCTCTGAGATTAAACTTTTCCATCAGCTCTTTTGTTAAAGAGCCGCGACACCCTTCTGAGAAGAGCGTCTGCTTGGCATGCAGTTCAATACCGGGTTCATAGTTATCGGTCTTTTCGCCCGATTTACCGATGCCCATGTCGCCGGTGGCGATGCCTTTTACAGCACCTTGCTCATCGTAGAGTACTTCTGCAGCGGCAAAACCGGGGAAGATCTCTATACCAAGTGCCTCGGCCTGTTCACCCAGCCAACGGCAGAAGTTACCCAGACTGATGATGTAATTACCGGCATTATGCATCTGTGGCGGATTGGGCATGCCGATGGATTTTGCCTCAGTCAGGTAGAGGAAGCGGTCTTCGCTGGCGGGGGTATCCAGCGGTGCGCCACGCTCTTTCCAATCCGGGAGCAGCTCATTCAGTGCACGGGGTTCCAGTACGGCACCTGAGAGGATATGGGCACCCACTTCCGAGCCTTTTTCTACAACACAAATGGTCAGTTCTTGTTCTTTTTCTTCGGCCAGTTGCGCCAACCGTATGGCAGCAGAGAGCCCTGATGGCCCTGCGCCTACTATTACAACATCAAATTCCATCGCTTCGCGTTCCACAGCGACACCCCCTCTGGTGTTATTCCGGCACTTTCTGCCGAATGGTCTTAAGTGGCTAGGTTGACGTTTACGTAAACGTCATTATACTGAGCCAGACAGTCGGGTCAATTTGATTTCATACCTTTATATAGAAGGTGTTATGAAACCAGAAATAACCGGATCTGGCTGGATCGAGGCGTAGTTTACTATCTAATGGATAAGCACGTAGACTCCTTTGTGATCACATAAGCAGGTATTATGGCGAAGATTTCTGCACGTTTTGTTTGATTTCCACAGAGAAATAGGCAAAATAGTTCAGTAAGTATAAATCAAACAGGAAAGATAATTCATTTTTTCTTCTCTTTGGCGGGTTTCAATGGCCCGTATTGGGGCGACAGCCCAATCAACCGAAGGTGATGTATGAAAGTACTGGTCGCAGTAAAGCGCGTTGTGGACTACAACGTAAAGATCCGGGTGAAGGCGGATGAGACGGGGGTGGAGTTAGCCAACGTCAAGATGTCGATGAACCCG
>VMRY01000141.1 GCA_007713595.1 Sedimenticola thiotaurini | reverse complement strand
TCTGCCTGGGATACAATGAAGCGTATAAGTTCGCTGGCCAATTGTTCTGGTGTTCCTGCGATGAGTTACAGCTCCCAGAAGATCCTAATGCAAATGACTATGTTTATTGCGTAAATCTTTGTATGCTCTGAAAATAATTATAGGGGTTTTCAATATTGTCATCACACTGACCTTGCACTCGGAGAATGGGGAAGAGGAGGCCTGAATGATCTGCATAAGCTGTGGAAGAACACATCGGTATATTGCTTCGTCGATTGATCAGGGCATGCACTGGTTACGTTCAGATGAGACTACTGGACTGGGTATCTGTTCTTTCTGTGAGGATTCGGTGACTGCCTGGGATCAGGGTGCACGTGATGTACGAACACTGGCCGAGGCTAAGGTCACTGATCAGCGTGAAACAGATCTTCCCGGTTGGCTGATAGAAAACGCGAAGCTACCTTCACTACCGCATGTCCTGATAGAGATCTATAAAGAGCTGGAGTCTGATACTGCGGGAATTGAACGCATGATTCAGCTGATTGAGACTGATCCAGGTTTGACGGCGCGATCACTGCAACTGGGTAATTCAGCCTTCTACGGATCAGCAAAAAAAATCTCCCAGGTTGCTGATGCCATTCTGCGGGTTGGGCCATTCGATCTATGGGCATTGCTGATCTCAACAGAGGTTAAAAGCCTGTTTTTTGGAATACGTCCTGATCTGATGGATATGAACAGTTTCTGGCGTCATTCACTTTTTACTGCATGTGCCTGCCGTAAGCTGGCTGAGCAGCAGAGCATTGGATCACCAGGTGATCTGTTTATTGCAGGGCTTATTCATGACGCGGGCAAACTCATCTTTCTTCAGCAGATGCCGATTGAATATGCCGATGTAGTCCAATCTCATACTTTTGGTGACGCGTGTTCCCGCTTGGAAGAGCAGTTACTCAGCGTCAATCATGCGGAGATGGGGGCGAGGCTTTTTGAATCATGGGCTTTTCCTGAACGCTTGATTCAATTGACGGCGAAGCATCATCAGGAAGATGCCAAAGATGCAGATGTCATCCTACTCAGACAGGCCAATGCGATGGCCCATCAGTATCTCGAGCCGGCTGGTGATGCATCTGTGCATGGAGAAGATTGGCGGGCACAAATGGCTCCCATCATTGCCCTCTACGAGCGACTGACCGAACTGGTACTTTGATATGAGCACAACTGACTACAAGCCTATCCCTCTTAGCCAATATCAAGAGATACCCGCAGCTGAAATGCAACAGCGGGCTGATGATTTCTTTGGCCTGATGAAAAAACGACGGAGTGTCCGTGCCTTTTCTGATCGACCGGTGGAACGTGGAGTTATTGAGCGCTGCCTATTGACCGCAGGGAGAGCGCCCAGTGGGGCCAATCAACAGCCGTGGAAATTTGTCGTTGTCACTAACCCGGAATTGAAACGAACCATCCGACTAGCGGCTGAGGAAGAGGAGCGTGAGTTTTACGCTGGTGGTGCGTCGGAGGAGTGGTTGGATGCACTAAAACCCCTTGCGACAGACGCTGAAAAACCGTTTCTGGAACAGGCCCCTTATCTCATCGTTATCTTCAGTGAAAACTATGGTGTGGATCATCAGGGGAACAAGATTAAGCATTACTATGTGCGAGATTCAGTTGGCATTGCCACCGGTATGTTGATAACAGCGATCCATAACGCAGGGCTTGCCAGCCTGACCCATACACCCAGTCCAATGCGTTTTCTGAATGAGATCTTGGATCGGCCAAAAAATGAGACCCCGACCATGATCCTGGTTGTGGGTTATCCGGAAGAGGGTGTTACTGTGCCGGATATTGAAAAAAAGTCATTGGAAGAGATCGCAGTTTTTAAAACATAGTGAGTTTGCCTATCGATCCTCCCTGATCGATAGCCATTTTACTTTTCTGTCTATTCACTCATAAGTGATCCCGGGTTTAAGATCAGGCGCAGCTAGCGGCGCATGCTCCTGTATCGATGTCGGGATCACTCCCGCCCAAACATCCAGTGCCATATCCTTTGGGCTGTCGATCGGCGGCCCAGTTCGAATCTTTGCTGATGCCTCTTCAATTTCAAACAAGACAACAGAGGTTGCCATGGCCTCTTCGTCGGTAGCTGCACGGGCGACGGCAGTACGACCAGGGGCCAGATGTTCAGTGATGGCAATTAATGCCGCATGCTTTTCATCGAGAAGCTCTATCGCCCTGGCTTTGCCGAAGGCTACCACCGATCTGAAGTTCAACGAGTGGTGAAAAGTTGAACGTGCCAGTACTAATCCATCAAGATGGGTTACTGTCACACATGCCGGTATCCCATTTGCGAGCTGATTAAGCAGGCGTGAATTGGGTGCACCATGCAATATCAGTGAATGCCCCTGCCGGGCATAGGCCATGGGGATGACAAATGGCTGCTGATCAACTGTAAATCCGACGTGACAGATCTTTCCATCATCGAGAATTTGGTTGATCGTCAGCTCATCATAGTGTCCCCGATCTTTATGCCGCTTGATCTTATTCCTGCCTGCTTCTTTGCTCATATTCATCTCCAGTGGTCTCTGTAGACTATCATCAGCTTTTTATGGCACTATTAAAAGATCCAAATATGTATAATTACATGGGGCCAAAAGAGTGTCGACTAATGCTGCTTGAACTGGATGGAGATGGCCCGCTCTATTTGCAGATCTATCGGGCCATGAAACTGCAGATACTGGCCGGCCATTTAAGCGAAGGGGCAAAGTTGCCTGCCTCACGGATACTGGCCAACCAGCTCTCTGTCTCCAGAAATGTAGTGATGTTGGGCTATGACCAACTGAAAGCTGAAGGCTATGTGATTGGTCACAAGGGTGGTGGAACCCGTGTTGTGGATTGTCTGCCAGATGAGCGGCTCGATACCGTTGATCAGGCACGAAACAACGCCCGAAAAGAGTCTGCAGCACCAAAGTTGTCAGCACAGGCAACGATTTCACTGGCCTACTGGCAGGGAAGGGCGAGACTGTCACCACAAGGAAATACCCCACTGAGTTATGATTTTCGATACGGCGATATAGAGGTTGATCAGCAATCAAAAAAACAGTGGCGGCGTCTAACTGCCCGGTTATTCAATAATGATGTACATCAATATGGTAGCCCTCAAGGTGAGACTTACCTGCGCGAAAAAATAGCCGAGTACGTTAATCGAAACCGCGGTTGTCAATGCAGCCCTGAGCAGATAGCCATCGTCAATGGATCACAACAGGCATTGGATATCATTGCGCGACTGTTCATTTCTCCTGGCGATAAGGTGATTGTTGAGGAGCCTGGATATCTGGCAGCAAAGGCGGTGTTTCAGGCGGCAGGCGCATCTGTAATCCCGATGGCTGTGGATCAGGACGGCATGCAGGTTGAGTCGTTGTCACAACAAAGGAGTAAGGCTCGACTCTTGTATGTCACCCCCTCACACCAATTTCCTACCGGCTCAATTCTCTCACTCTCCAGACGTTTAGCCCTGTTGGAATGGGCCGAAAAAGCAGAAGGGTTTATTATTGAAGATGACTATGACAGTGAGTTTCGCTTTGAGGGGAGACCCATTGCGGCACTTCAGGGACTGGATAAAAGCAGTCGTACGCTGTACATCGGAACTTTTTCAAAAGTGCTTTTTCCTGCATTACGAATTGGCTATGTCATCCTGCCACCCGATCTTGTCGAACCATTCATTGCATTACGCTGGCACTCTGATCGGCATACCGGAACACATCAACAGCGAGTCCTTGCTGAGTTTATTGCAGCTGGCTTTTACGAGCGCCATCTACGGCGGATGCGCAAACGTTATGAATCAAGAAGACGCCTGCTTATTGCGTCTTTGCAAGCCTCTCTGGGGAGTCAGATTGAACTGCATGGAACGAACGCAGGCTTACACCTGATGGTGGTATTTAAAGATCGCTCACTGCTGGAGAAGGAAACGGAAATACTGAGTACGGCCTGGAGTGCAGGCCTGGGGATCTATCCTGCTTCACCGTTGTATCAGCTTCCCCCTGAACGATTGGGCCTGTTATTCGGTTATAGCGGGATTGAAGATGCAGCTATTCAACCCGGCATCGCTCTTTTAAAGCAGGTAATTGAACCGTTTCTATCCTAGGGTTAAGTGCGGTCTCGGTGTTATCGTGTTGAGAGGATCAACTAATGGGGAATAAATATGGCTAACCTCTATCTACTCTCTCTTGTTGCTGTTATCGGTGGCATTGCCGTAGCTTTGCAGGCGCAGCTGATGGGTTTGCTTGATAAACAGATTGGCACACTGGAGAGTGTATTTATCACCTACGGTAGCGGTGGTCTATTGATTGGCTTGGTCATTCTCTATCTGCGCGGTGGCAACTTATCGCTCTGGCAGAGTGTTCCCTGGTACGCCTTTTTATCCGGTGTGATCGGCCTGATAATAGTCGCCTCCATCGGTTTCAGTGTACCCAGACTGGGACTGGTAACGGCATTTACCCTGATGGTGGCAGCACAGTTTATTGTCGCTTCTGTGCTGGATCACTACGGTTTTCTTGGTGCGGAAATTCGCCAGCTCAATCTTCAAAAAGTTTTGGGTATGCTGACTGTTCTGGTCGGTGTCTGGCTGACCGTGCGAAGTTGAGCGACTGGCTGAAATGAAACTCTGTCCTGTGAGGTCTTATGGTCTTGAGAACAGATTTTGTGGCACTCTATTTGTGAGTTGATGTGATGATTTAATAGATGGGAAGTGCCATGCCGGTGATCAAGTTAAAGACGGTGGGCACTCATCCTGAAGAGGCGCTGTTCAAGGTATCGAATTAAAGGTATTGCTCGATGCCGGTTCCCTTCAAACGGTCATAATAGCGGGCACGGTAGAGGTGTCGAACGCCTTGCTCATCGTCGGTAAAGGCCGTGCGATCATGCAGGATATTGTTACTGATGAGTCCCATGCCAGCTTCCAGCCTGCCCCGAAAGATATAGGGTGAATCGCTGTTGAGTATTTCACCCAATGCTGCGAGTGCCTCCAGGGTGAGTGGATCGTCTGACCAGACCACATGCCGTTTTCGAATGGTATAACGCATATGCAGATTGCCGCAGGGCATGATGGAGAACACGGGCCCTGTCTCTTCCTGGCGGGCGATCTCTCCCATATTCATACGGGGTGGGATGGTCATCACATCAGGGCCCATGAGAGCTGATATGAAGGCCGGGTTTTGATCCCTTAACAGAATGTAGGCGATCTCGTGATCGAGCAGGGCATTTTCCCCCCCTTGGCCGGCACTTTCCACGCAGTGCAAAAGCAGTGAGTGTATCTGTTGGTCTGGTCGGTTGTAATAGCCATCTGTATGCCATTTTATTGGGCGATTGGAATAGGGAATGTACTGCTGCCGTACCCCATCGGCAGCCACTTTGAGTGAGGTGAGGCCGGTATCGTCGGATAGCCAGTTGTGATTAAGTGATTTGGCACCAAAGGCTCTTCCCAGAGAGAGGGGGATTTCGGGGTCTGGATCATCTCCTGTTTCACTGATATAGATGGCCATATTGGCTTTCTGCAGTCTTTGTTGAATGGCTGCATGTTCATCAGATGTAAGAGTTCTTGGATCTTTGATCTCTACCAGTAACTCACCAAGCGAGGTGGGATAGGCAGTAAGTTTCCTCTTTCGCCAAGCCTGGTAGCCGGTATCGTTTTCGATAAGAAAGGGTGTGTTGGTCTGATCGGGGGAAATGGCAGTGTTTGTCATCAGTAGCAACCGGCAAAGAGTTAGATCACTAAAATATTAGCAATTACTTAATGAGTTCGCCAATTGAAAGAAATCTATATTTAAAAAATATTACTAATATCCATCAATAACATAATATTATATTAATTAGTTAAAGCATATTGTCATATT
>VMRY01000143.1 GCA_007713595.1 Sedimenticola thiotaurini | reverse complement strand
ATTTCCCCCCAAAGGAATATAGAGATAGTCGCGTAAGAAACGAGACAGCGTCATATGCCAGCGGCGCCAGAATTCAACAATAGTTGTCGCTTTATAGGGTGAATGAAAATTAAGGGGTAATTTAATACCGAATAATCTGGCGCCACCGATTGCCATATCCGAGTAACCGGAAAAATCAAAATAGAGTTGCATTGTGTAGGCCATTGCTCCGCCCCACGCTACGAAGAATGAAAGCGAATCGCCTGTTGCCGCCGCATCAAATACCGGGGTTGAATATTGAGCCACATTGTCAGCCAGGACACTTTTCTTAAATAGCCCAATAGTGAATATGGTAATTCCGATAGAAAAGTTCTCGATATTTTTTTTAAAAGACGTCACCCGAAGGAACTGAGGCAGCATCTCTTTATGGTGGACAATTGGCCCTGCTATCAGTTGAGGAAAGAATGTCACGAACAACGCATAGTGAATAAATCGATACTCTTTGGTGATACCCCGATATGCATCAACAAGATAGGCAATCTGCTGAAAGGTAAAAAAAGATATCGCGAGTGGTAGAAGAATCTCCTCAAAACTGAAATCATTAGTTATTAGGGTCTTTATATTTTCTATAAAGAATCCGGCATACTTATAATATCCTAAGGCAGATAGATTGAGTGCTATACCAAAAACCAAAATCCTTTTTCTGTTTATTGGAGTCATTCCTGATCCATCGCTCAAACTCCATCCCAATGCGTAGTTGATAACCATTGAAGCAATGATTAAAAACAAATAGACCGGGTTCCACCATCCATAGAAGAACAAGGACGCAAAGACTAGCCAAACTATGGGATACTCGGTGTCTTTTCTTAAAAGAAGAAAATAGACCGCAAGGACAATGGGGAGAAACAAAAAGATAAAATAATAGGAATTAAACAGCATTTATCATCTTCCATGATATCCACAGGATGGCGAAGGAGTGCATTAAAACGATATAGTCTCGGGTGCCGTTGCACCTGTCAATATTCTCATCTTATCATTACAATAGTCAGCATAGTAACAAGCATACTAAACCAATCTTGTATTACCACTGTTAAAGAAAAGGTTAGAGACCCGGATGTCAGGATTGATCCACCACTTTATAGCAGACTCTGCTCAACAAAACCCCACCGCAACTGCACTCATCCACAAGAACAGCGAGTACAGTTATGCGGCGCTTCAGTCAGAGGTAGAATCAACTGCCTTTGGGCTGATCCAGTTAGGCCTTGCGCCATCTGACAGAGTTGCTGTTTATCTGCCAAAACAACCGGAAACGGTATTCAGCCTCTTTGGCGCGGCTCGGGCGGGAGGTGTCTTTGTACCAGTAAATCCGCTGCTCAAACCCCATCAGGTCGCCTACATACTGAAAGATTGTAATGTCAGAGTACTAATCACTTCGACTGATCGGCTTAGGTTGCTATCTGATGCGCTGACTGAGTGTCACGACCTACGCACAGTGATCATTGTCGGGCACCAACAAACTGATTGGCCTGTTATTTCCAATATCAGCATTCTCGATTGGGTAACGGCTTTTTCCCAATCTTCAAATAGTGCTACCAAAACACACCGTCGAATTGATACCGATATGGCTGCCATTCTCTATACCTCTGGCAGTACCGGTAATCCAAAAGGCGTAGTGCTATCTCACCGCAATATGGTTGCTGGGGCTGAAAGTGTGGCGGAATATCTGGAGAATCGTCCGGATGATCGCCTGCTGGCTGTGCTACCTTTCAGTTTTGACTATGGTTTAAGTCAAATGACTACGGCTTTCAGTGTTGGGGCCAGCGTCGTACTGATGGATTATCTACTGCCTAGAGATGTTATCCGTGCTGTAGAGCGTTATCAAATCACCGGGCTAGCCGCTGTGCCCCCTCTTTGGAACCAATTGGCTCAACTCGAGTGGTCAGATGGTGCTGTCAATACGCTGCGCTATATCACCAATTCGGGTGGCGCGATGCCCAAAGCCACTACTCAAAATTTGCAGCAATCACTTCCGAATACCAACATCTTTCTCATGTATGGCCTGACCGAAGCCTTTCGTTCAACCTACCTCCCACCCGACCAGGTCGATACACGCCCTGAATCGATGGGAAAGGCAATACCGAATGCAGAGATTCTGGTCGTTCGAGAGGATGGTTCGGAGTGTGCCCCTGGAGAACCCGGCGAACTGGTTCACCGGGGCGCATTAGTTGCAATGGGCTACTGGAATGATCCAGAAAAAACCGCTGAGCGATTCAAACCCTGCCCCAGTCAACTCTCAGAGATACCCTTGACCGAGATTGCGGTATGGTCTGGTGATCAGGTAAAAAAGGATGAAGAGGGTTACCTCTACTTCATTAGCCGCAAAGATGAGATGATCAAGACTTCCGGCTATCGGGTTAGCCCAACCGAGATTGAAGAGGTGATCTACAGCTCAAAAATGGTGAATGAAGTGGCCGCTTTAGGGCTCACACATCCAACCTTGGGACAGGCCATCTTGCTGGTGATTGCGGGCGATGAAAACACAGACCGCGAGGCCATACTCAAGCATTGCCAGAAGGAACTGCCAAACTTCATGATTCCCCAAGCAGTTGAGGTAAAATCCGCCTTACCTCGTAATCAAAATGGAAAGATAGACAGAAAAGGGCTCTCAACTGAGTACAAGGATATCTTCCTGGGGAAAACAGTATTATGAAAGAGACACCCAAGCATGCAGATATGATGCAGTTCCCCATTCAGGATAACGAACTGCTGATTAGTGGAATTCCGCTCACCAGACTGGCATCCCGCGTAGGACAGACCCCCTTCTATGCTTATGATCGTAAGGTAATAACAGATCGACTACAGCAACTTCGCGCCATTCTGCCCAAAGAGATTCATCTGCATTACGCCATCAAGGCCAACTCGATGCCTGCGGTGGTTCAGCATCTGTCAGGATTGACCGATGGACTCGATGTTGCCTCACTAGGTGAGATGAAAGTTGCGCTGGATACCGGCATGGCTGCAGATAAAATCAGTTTCGCAGGCCCCGGTAAAAGCGATAAAGAACTAACCGCTGCAGTCGCTGCCGGCGTCACCATCAACATGGAATCCGAAGGCGAGATGGAACGAATCGCCACCATTGGAGAGAAGCTATCCATTCAACCCCGAGTATCTGTACGCGTTAATCCAGATTTCGAACTAAAAACGTCCGGCATGAAAATGAGTGGCGGCCCTAAGCCATTTGGTATTGATGCCGAGCGTGTCCCTGACGTCCTGAACCGTATTGCCCATCTCAGTTTGGATTTTCAGGGGTTTCATATCTTCAGCGGATCACAGAATTTGCGACCAGAAGCCCTTATAGAGGCCCAGACAAATACCTTTGAACTGGCCTATCGCTTGGCTGAATATGCGCCCTCGCCCATCACCTGGTTGAATATTGGTGGCGGTTTCGGCATTCCCTACTTCCCAGGTGAAAAGCCGCTTGATCTTCAGCCCGTTGCTGACAACCTGCAAAAGCTGATTGATGAAAGCAAGACACATCTACCCGAAGCAGAAATTGTAATCGAACTGGGTCGTTATCTTGTCGGTGAAGCCGGTATCTATGTCTGTGAAGTGATTGACAAGAAAGTATCACGGGGAGAAACCTTTGTCGTAACCAATGGTGGGTTGCATCACCATCTCGCTGCTTCAGGTAATTTTGGACAGGTGATCAGAAAAAACTATCCTGTCTGTGTTGGAAACCGCGTGTTTAGTGATAACAGAGAATTGGTAAATATCGTTGGGCCGCTTTGTACGCCCTTGGATATTCTAGCCAATAAGGTTGAACTGCCGGTAATTCAGATCGGAGACCTGATAGCTGTATATCAATCAGGCGCTTATGGACTCTCAGCCAGCCCACAAGGGTTCTTGAGTCACCCCTCCACTATCGAGGTTTTGGTTTAGCCTATTGAGATAGACCGGGTATAGTCGGTATCTCCTTTGGTCCCAGGCCAGCTGCCTTGCGACTGCTAAACATCTGATTTCGGTTGCTCAGATCAGGAAGCTTTTCCTCTCCGTCAAAGCGAAGACGACCGGTACTCTCCACAATACGGTTATCAGATATATCAAGATTCACGATAGGGGCACGCCAAGTAAATATTCTGTTGTACCCATAGTTAGCCGCAGGCTCATCTAGTGACTCATCTCGATCAAATATGAGCCAACTGTTCTTTATACTGACATCCGACGCATGGACACTACCGCCACAATTTTTCGCTTCAGTTCCAACACTAATTAAATCAATATTATCTGTTTGCTCACCCTGTTGTAGCACACTAT
>VMRY01000070.1 GCA_007713595.1 Sedimenticola thiotaurini | reverse complement strand
TTCAATAAATAACATCAAGTTTAATCAGGTCGAGAACCATTAATCTGGAGTGGCGCCCTAGCCAAATAAGCGCAGATTGCGGCATCCGCTCCAGATCGTATCTAACGGTCAATATACCCGATCAGGCATTCCCTGGTTCCGAAGAACTTTCATCACCGGCTGGTATCTGCAATCGCACATTACGCGCCGGCACTACAGTTGAGATGGCATGTTTATAAACCATCTGACTGACGGTATTCTTCAACAAGACCACGAACTGGTCGAAAGATTCAATCTGCCCCTGTAACTTGATTCCATTCACGAGGAAGATCGACACGGGTATACGCTCTTTTCTAAGCGTATTGAGGAAAGGGTCTTGTAAACTTTGCCCCTTAGACATCGGAGTTCTCCTTATTGTAGTATCGCGTCGGTATTAGATTAATAGCTTATGATACAAAGTTGTACCAGAAAAAAATCCAAAAATTCGTGTTAATTGTAGCACACAGCTCACACTGTCATCCCAAGGTGAGGTCTCTGCGAATGATTTTCAAGGCCTGCTGCAAGATATCTCCTGATTCCTCATCGAGCCAATGAACACCTGGATAGGATCGCAGCCAGGTGTACTGACGCTTGGCTAACTGTCGAGTCGCAATAATACCCCGTTCAATCATCTCTTCACGACTCCATTCACCTAAAATGTAACGAATCATCTGACGATAACCGACCGAGCGCATGGATGGGGTCTCCGGCGCAAGATCTCCCCTCTCCAGCAACTGTCTCACCTCGGATTCAAAACCCTGTTTCAGCATGACATCAAACCGTTCTGCGATGCGCCGATGCAGTAGTGCCCTATCCAGGGGTGCTCTTGCCACCCTTATTGGACTGTATGGAAAATGGTAACCCTCTGCCTGGCGCTGAAGTTTTGACATTGGTTGGCCGGACAATCGGTAGACCTCCAATGCACGCTGAATCCGCTGCGGATCATTGGGGTGTATCCGGGCTCCGGCCTCTGGATCAACTTTTGAGAGCTGCAGATGCATCTGCTCCCATCCGATCTGGTTCGCTTCCTGTTCCAGTTGATCACGCACCTCCGGATCGGCTTCAGGCAAGGTGGACAGCCCAAACTCCAGCGCCCGAAAATAGAGCATTGTCCCTCCCACCAGCAGAGGAATACGGCCTGCTTGTGTAATTTCGGCCATCTCCTTTCGCGCATCTTCACTGAATCGGGCTGCAGAATAGGCCTCGGCAGGATCACAAATATCAATCAGTCGATGAGGAGCCAGGGCCAATTCGGAGGCGTCAGGTTTGGCTGTGCCGATATTCATGCCACGATACACCAGAGCCGAATCAACACTGATAATGTCACAAGGCAGCTGTTGAACCAGATCAATAGCCAAGGCGGTCTTGCCAGAAGCCGTCGGCCCCATCAAGAAAATAGCGGGCGGTAGCTTTTTATCTGACTGTTTATCCACCATTACTGGCCACGCAGAAACAGCTTATCAAGCGAATTCAAATCCAGCTGCACCCATGTGGGTCGACCATGATTGCACTGGTCACTCCGTTCTGTACGCTCCATGTCACGCAGCAGTCCATTCATCTCTTCAACGGTGAGGCGTCTATTGGCACGAACCGAACCATGGCAAGCCATGGTGGCAAGCACTTCATTGATATCGTTGCGGATACGGTCACTGGTGCCATGAACCACAATGTCTGAAAGAATATCCCGGAGTAGTTTCTCTGCATCAGCTCCATGAAGCAGAACAGGAATGGCCCTGACGACAAGCGTTTCGGCGCCCAATCGATCCACCTCCATCCCCAGTTCAGCAAACAGTGACTGATGTTCAATGGCAAGCTCCGCCTCCCGTGAACTGACTGGCACAGAAAGCGGGACCAATAGGGGTTGTGAGCTGATACGCCCCTGCTCCAACCCCTGTTTGAATCGCTCGTAGGTAATACGTTCATGTGCCGCATGCATATCCACCAGAATGAGACCCGCCGCGTTTTCTGCCAATATGTAGATCCCTTTTAGCTGGGCCAGGGCAAATCCAAGTGGCGGTACCTGGGAGTCCGTTTCAGGATCGGGATCTGTCGATGCATTGGCCTGGGGCGCAGGTCGCTGAATATCAAAACTGGACTGATACTCCGGCTGCCTCTCTTTTACATGGAACCCAAGAGGACGCTGTACGTTGGCGATCGATGACTTGGCTTCAGCGAAAACGGGCGCACTATCAACTGGCAAAATCTCCCCGGTATTTCGGTCAACCTCCTGACCGGGCCGGGTTTCCGCCAGCATCTGGTGCAGAGTGCGGTAAATAAAGCCATGCACCATCCGGCTGTCGCGAAAACGTACTTCGTGCTTCGCTGGATGTACATTAACATCCACCTGAATCGGATCAAGGTCTAGATAGAGCACATAAGCTGGATGCCGCCCATGAAACAACACATCCTGAAAGGCTTGTCGGACCGCATGGGTAACCAACTTGTCCCGCACCATGCGTCCATTGACATAGAAATACTGCATGTCAGCCTGACTGCGAGAGAATACCGGCCTGGCAATCCAGCCACGCAGACTGAGCCCGGCCTGCTCTCGGTCCAGATGAATTACCTGCTCGACAAAGGATGAACCAAGCAGTCCGGCGAGGCGCCTCTCCTGCTCCAGCGGGCGTTCTGCCAATGGCAGTGTAAACACCTCTTTACGGTTATGCGACAAACTAAAAGAGACATCAAAACGCCCCAGCGCCAAGCGCTTGAGTTGTGTCTCGATATGACCGAATTCGGTCTTTTCTGTTCGCATGAACTTACGACGAGCCGGTGTGTTGTAAAACAGATCGCGCACTTCAATAGTTGTGCCCTGAGGATGGGCATCCGGAACAGGCTGAGTAGTCTGGTCACCGCCATCTCCCGAAATCGACCAACCGGCACTCTGCCCTTCTGCGCGGGTTGAAATGGTTAACCTTGATACGGATGAAATGCTCGGAAGCGCCTCCCCGCGAAAGCCCATGCTGCTGACACACTCCAGCTCTTCGAGACTGGCAATCTTACTGGTGGCGTGGCGGGATAGTGCGAGAGCGAGATCCTCAGAGTGTATTCCAAGGCCGTTATCCCGAACACGAATCAACTTACCCCCACCCTGTTCAATGTCGACTTCAATTCGGGTGGCACCGGCATCCAGGCTGTTTTCAACTAACTCCTTGATGACAGAGGCCGGGCGCTCGATAACTTCACCAGCCGCGATCTGATTTATCAGTTGGGGAGAGAGGGCTTGTATCCGCATGCAGTAGGCACCTATTCTGTAAAGGTCTGCCAAATCAGAGAGACATTAACTCTCAACCTGCAGCCCGTTCATATCGAACAAGTGCTGGATTATAACCAGTATTCAATCGCGGGGGTGAGCAGTGCGCCAACTACAAACAAAGAAAACCTCAGGTGCCCGGTATAACCAGCACCTGTCCGACACGAATGACATCGCCAGAAATACGATTCGCTGATTTAAGGCTGGCCAGACTGATATCATAATGATCAGCAATTCCACCCAGGGTATCGCCACGTGAAATCGTATGGCGACGGGATTTCAGACTCGCCATTAAAGTACCCGGAGGCGGGCTATTGCGGAAATAGCTCTGAAGTCCTTGAAGAATAGCGTGTGCAACTCGCTCCTGGTGCTTGGAATTCAGCAGCTTTCTCTCTTCTTCAGGATTTGAAATAAAGGCCGTCTCTACCAGAATAGAGGGTACATCGGGAGACTTAAGTACAGCAAAACCAGCCTGTTGTACCGTTCTCTTGTGCGTGCGCCCTACTGTTCTAAGCTGCCCCAATACCTTATTGGCTACATCATGGCTCGCCTGACGGGTACCGGTCTGTGAAAGATCAAGCAACACAGAGGCCAACACATCATCCTTGTCTTCCAGCTTAACTCCACCAATCAGATCCGCGCTGTTCTCACTCTCTGCCAGCCAGCGTGCGGCTTCACTGGAAGCACCACGACTGGAGAGTGTATAGACGGAAGCCCCTCTGGCGCGAGGGTCCCGGAAAGAGTCAGCATGGATGGAGACAAACAGATCAGCACGATGGGAGCGGGCCAAATCCATTCGTTTACGCAGTCCAAGATAGTAGTCACCATCGCGGATCATGACAGCCTTCATTCCCTTCTGACTGTTGATCATTTTCCCTAGCTTGCGGGCGATTGACAAAACGACATGCTTTTCATAACTTCCGTGACGCCCCTTGGCACCCGGATCCTCACCGCCATGCCCGGCATCAATCGCAATAACGACATCGCGCAGGCCATTCGGGAGGGCCTGCTTGATGCTCTTTTGCACCGTTGCCGTACTCTTATTTTCAACAGCCCCATAGAGATCCACCACAAGTCGGTTTCCATACTGACTGTTGGGCTTAAGCACAAAACTCTTTGGATTGGTCTGAGTGCTCAGGTCAAGTACCACCCGAAGGCTTCCATCCTTACGCTGAGCCGTACGCAGCTGCCTGATCAGGGGATTATTCTCGGCCTCCGGCATTTTGCCAGTCAATTTGGCATTCTGGATATCGATAACCAGACGGTCAGGCTGTTTCAGGGTGAAGATATTGTGCGTAACCGGGTCACTGGTATCAAAAACCAGCCGGGTGTGGTCAGGTGCAGCCCAAATACGCAGATTATTAACAACCACCTGCCCCGCAAACAGCGGGCAACTAAGCAACAGCAGCAGGATTGTTGCGATCTTCCTCATATTCGATGCCGTTCTCTACCTGGTAATGGTCACTTCTTGCCATTAAAAGATAGCATGCGATTTTAATAATTTCCAGTAATATCTATAAGATAGCGTTCTATTTTATATTCATCTCTGAAGTTAGCGTCCTAACTCATCTTTTAGGCTTTCCAGCATCCTCTCCCCGCCTGAGGTTTGTGCATCTATCGACAGTTCTCGTCCCCCTTCCTTGTAGATGATCGTGATCAACAGATCAGGCAGCGGAAGTGCATCCCCTCCCTGTTCCGGCCATTCGACCAGCAAGACAGCCTGCTCATTCAGCAGATCCCTTAGTCCTAAAAATTCAAGTTCATCCGGGTCGGCCAGTCGATAAAGATCAAGGTGATAGTAGTTTTTATCATTAATTTCATAGGGTTCAATCAGTGTGTAGGTAGGGCTTTTGACTGCCCCCGTATAGCCCACTCCACGCAAGAAACCTCGCGCAAGGGTTGTCTTACCTGCGCCAAGATCACCTTTCAGGAAAATCAGGCCAGCACCGGTGCAGGCCCGGGCCAATGCAGACCCTATCTGCTCCTGGGCCAGCTCGGTTTGCGGATAAAGTACCATCATTCTGCACACTCTGGATTCATCAACCGCCTGAGAAAGGGCAACAAATCAGGGGCTATCATCCCCTTTTCTCCCCCACGCGCAGCCAGATCCGCCGCCCTGGCGTGTAGGCAGGCTCCCATGCAGGCAGCTTCTCGCAGGCTCTCACCCTGGACTATGAGCGAACCGATAATACCGGAGAGCAGATCACCCATACCACCGACCGCCATACCTGGATTCCCCTCAGAACAGAGGCCAATGAGATCACCACCATAAATCAATGTACCGGCACCCTTGAGGAGAATCACACCACCATAACGTTGCTGCAATTCCGTGACCGCAGTGAAACGGTCAAGCTGAACAGTTGCCGTTGAGCAGCCAAGAAGGCGCCCGGCTTCTCCAGGATGTGGGGTCAGCACCCAATTGTCCCGAATCTCAGGCTCACCGGCGAGTAGATTGAGGGCATCGGCATCCATCACCAGCGGCAAACCCGACTCCAGCACACGCCGGAGCATTGTTAAACTCCAGTCACTCTTATTCAGCCCCGGGCCAATCACTACTGCATCTGCACGCTCAAGCAGTGGCGCAAGCAAAGCTGCCTTCTCAACAGCGTGACACATTAATTCAGGCCGCTGACTGGCGATCAGGGCCGCGTGCTCTCTCCGCGTGGCGATTGATACCAGTCCGGCACCTGTACGCATGGCCGCCTGACCGGCAATGCTGATTGCCCCTAACATCCCGACATCTCCTCCCACCAGAAGGAGATGCCCCGATTGGCCTTTATGTTGAGTCCGTGATCGGGGCCTGAGTTTGCGCGCATAGTCTGCCCACTGCAGCTTCCTGGTGGCCGAGGAGACCGCGCCATATACCTCACCGGGAATAGCCAGATCATCAAACGCAATCTCACCACAACAAGCAGGCCCCTCTCCACTAAACATGCCGCGTTTGAGCCCGATAAAAGTGATCGTTGCATCCGCCTGAATAGCCGCTCCCATTATCCCGCCGCTGTCCGAGTTAAGCCCAGAAGGGATATCCAGTGAAAGAACTGGGGCAGCATGTTGATTGACCGCCTCTAGTGCGTCACGCCAGAGACCGGTCACTTCACGTTCAAGTCCAGTGCCCAGTACGGCATCCACAATCAGATCCCTATCCGGATCAATCGATTCATAGAGTTCAACCACCCCGCCGATAGCCCTATAGCGATCAGCATGCGCCCTGGCATGGCCCGCAATTTTTGTGCTGTCACCCAACTGCAACAACTGCACGTTGCAACCTCCCTCGAGCGCCAGACGAGCAACCACATAACCGTCTCCTCCATTGTTTCCCGTACCGCAGAGAATGGTAATGTTGCTGGCTTGCGGCCACCGTTCACGTAAAAGATTAAAAGCCGCCGTACCGGCCCGCTCCATCAAGGCAAAGCCCGGTAGATGAAATTGGTTGATGGCGGTCTGATCAAGCATCCGCACCTGCTCTGCAAGATAAAGCGCATCGGGAAGATCAGATCGTTTAGTAATAGTCATTGGCACTCTGTGTCTGAATCCATTTCTTGAACTATTTTAGGGTTATTGGGCTGGTTTTGTCTCATTAAGGCAGTGCTATTCTACTGGCAGTTTAATGTTAACATCCCACATCATCATGTCCGATCCAATCATCACAGATTACCAAGCACTCGCCCAGCAGATCAGGCAATGGGGACACGAGCTTGGCTTTCAGCAAGTAGGCATAGCCGGCACTGACCTGACGCTGGCCGAGCAGCACCTGCATGAATGGCTCAATCAGGGTATGCACGGCAACATGGCTTATATGTCCCAGCATGGACTGAAAAGATCTCGCCCGGCCGAGCTGGTCCCTGGAACACTGCGGATTATCTCAGTGCGGATGGATTATCTACCAGCCAACGATCAAGCAGAAGCCGTACTTAATGACCCCGAACGGGGATTCATATCGCGCTACGCGCTGGGTCGTGATTACCACAAGTGAAGCCGCAACCGCCTGCAGAAATTGGCCAAACGCATTGAAGATGAGGTCGGTCCATTTGGCTATCGGGCGTTTGTGGATTCCGCACCGGTGCTTGAACGGGCGCTGGCAGAGAAGGCGGGGCTTGGCTGGATCGGCAAACACAGTAACATCGTCAATCGAAAGGCGGGCTCCTGGTTTTTTCTCGGAGAACTCTACACCACACTGCCCCTGCCGGCAGATCAGGCGGAATCTGATCACTGTGGCCGTTGTACGGAGTGCATCGATATCTGCCCCACACAAGCTATTGTGGCTCCTTATACGGTTGATGCGCGCCGCTGCATCTCCTATCTGACCATTGAACTGGACGGCCCTATCCCGGAATCACTTCGGCCTTTAATGGGCAACCGAATCTTCGGTTGCGATGACTGCCTCATGGCCTGCCCATGGAACCGGTTTGCGACCCCTGCTGCCGGAGATGAATTTCTCCCCCGCCATGGGCTGGACAGCGCCAATCTGTGCGACCTGTTTGCCTGGGATGAGGAGACATTTCTGCATCGACTCGAAGGCTCACCTATCCGGCGCATGGGTCATGAGCGTTGGCTACGAAATATTGCCGTCGCACTGGGAAATGCCCCCTATTCAACCACCATCATCGCGGCACTGAATAGTCGTCGTCTGCACCCTTCAGAACTGGTCCGTGAGCATGTGAACTGGGCACTCGCCAGATTCACCCAATAACGGTCATCACTGTAAATAACCCCACTTGTTTACTGTGATTTTTGGTCTACTATTGTAATTAAGGTATCCCACCATCATTGATTAATGGAAGATCGAGAACGTCAGAATGGAAATCAGTCTTGCCAGTGCCACCTATACCCCTTTGGCCCAACCTGTCAAATCATCCAAACAGGAAAAGCCACAGGAAAATCAGACACCTGCTGTTACTGCCACTGAAAAAAAAGAAGCCCTGAAGGAACACAACAGCAAGGAGTCACAAGCGCTCAGGTCACTACAAGCCAGAGACAGAGAGGTGCGTGCCCATGAACAGGCACACCTCGCTGTAGCGGGCCGTTATGCGAACAGTGGGGTGAATCTGGAATATCAGAGGGGAGCAGATGGTCAGCTCTATGCGGTTGGAGGGGATGTCAAAATAGATATCAGCGTTGTCCCAGGTGACCCCAAGGCGACCGAACAGAAGGCTGAAACCATCCGGCGTGCTGCGCTGGCACCTGCCAACCCCTCTCCCCAGGATCATAAAATCGCCTCTCAGGCGATCAGCATTGCTAATGGAGCCCGTGCTGAACTACTTGAGCAGAGCCTGGCATTTAAAAAAGAGCAACAGGAAGCGAACAGTCAGTCGAGCAAGAGTGACTCTAGTCAGAGTTATCAATTAAATGAGCGCCTGGCCCGTAGCGGTGCCGTATCAAGCAATCCGACTAACGCTGCCAGCCATCAGCAGATCGATAGCTACATCTAGGCCCACTAAACCTCAACGCCATTCGCTGCATCGGGTATTCGCAGAAAGTGTTCCCGGTAATAGCGCAGCTCATTGATTGAATCCTTGATATCATCCATTGCCAAATGCTTGCCCTGTTTAACCAGCCCTCCGGCAAGTGAAGGCGCCCAGCGATTCATCAACTCCTTGAGGGTGCTCACGTCCAAATTGCGGTAGTGAAAATAGTCTTCAAGCTGCGGCATTGAGCGAGCTAGAAACCGCCGATCCTGGCAGATACTGTTGCCGCAGATTGGCGATGCACCTTTCGGTACATACTGAGCCAGAAACTCCAGGGTCTGCTGCTCTGCTTCGGCCTCACTGAATTGACTGGTTCGTACCCGCTCGGTGAGACCTGATTTGGCATGTTGATTTGTATTCCATTCATCCATCGCCGCCATTACCGCATCAGGTTGATGAATAGCGACTACCGGTCCTTCTGCGAGGATATTCAGATCAACATCTGTAACGATCGTGGCTATCTCAATGATACGGTCATTCTGGGTATCCAACCCCGTCATCTCAAGGTCGATCCAGATCAAATTGCTTGAATCCTGTACCATCTCAACTCCCGCTCTGGTTACTTGTAAAACTCACGGCATTCTAGCAGAAGCGAGGCTATGTCTGTATCCTGTAGTGATGCATCTATTTACAGAAATCTTCCTCCTTACCGTGGCATTAGGCGTCATCACCCAGTTCTGGCTGATGCGGCGACAGCAGCAGCACGTCGCTAAACATCGCAACACTGTTCCTGCAGCATTCACCGACAAAGTGACCCTGGATGAGCACAAAAAAGCGGCCGATTACACATTGGCCAAACTATCTGTCGGGCGTATAGACCTGCTGATTGGCACGTCGCTTCTGCTCATCTGGACGATTGGCGGTGGCATTGATCTGATCCATCAGCAATGGATGCAATTGGCGCTCTCACCCATCTGGCGTGGCATCGGACTGCTGTTTACCCTCTCACTGATATCCGGGCTGATTGCCCTTCCTCTCGGCATCTGGAGTACATTCGTGCTCGAAGAGCGCTTTGGATTCAATCGCACCACGCCCATCCAGTATATAAAGGACATGCTGCTGCAACTGATACTGGGGCTGCTGATTGGAACACCGCTACTTTGGGTAATACTCTGGCTCATGGAGCAGGCGGGACAAAACTGGTGGCTTGCCGCATGGGCTATCTGGATGGGATTCATGCTGCTGATGATGTGGATTTTCCCCACACTGATCGCGCCACTATTCAATAAATTTACCCCACTGCAAGAGGGTCCATTAAAAGACCGGATACAGGATCTTCTACAGCGTTGTGGCTTTACCAGTAAAGGTATCTTTATCATGGATGGATCGAAACGATCTGGCCATGGCAACGCCTACTTCACCGGCTTTGGAAAAAACAAGCGCATTGTCTTTTATGACACTCTTGCCGAGAGCCTTGACGCTGACGAGATGGAGGCCGTCCTGGCTCACGAATTGGGGCACTTCAAACGCCGCCATATACTCAAGCATCTGCTACTCTCCACTATAATGACCCTAATCGGCTTTGCTTTACTGGGATGGCTTGCAGGACAGGCGTGGTTTTACCAGGCGTTAGGTGTCAGTGGACAGGACAACGCATTGGCGCTTCTGCTATTTATGCTGGTACTGCCTGTATTTACCCAGTTTCTGCAGCCGGTAATGGCCATTATGTCCCGGCGGCACGAGTTCGAAGCCGACGACTTTGCCGTACAGCAGGCCGGCGCTGAACCGATGATCACAGCACTGGTCAAACTGTACAGAGAAAATGCCAACACCCTGACACCGGATTCACTCTACTCGGCTTTCCATGATAGTCACCCACCGGCGCCCGTGCGTGTTGCCCATCTCGCGTCTAAAATTGAAACTGTTACCACGCATGGAGAGGCTACAGCATGAAACTACCCTACCTGAAAATCACACTATTTGGCTTGATTTTATTGTCAGCCAGTCAGGCCAATGCCTTTGATGTTGCAGCTGGCAAGCAACAGTTGAATGAGAGTTGCACCTCTTGTCATGGCAGTGAGCTCTATACACGCAATGACCGGCGAGTAACCAGCCGCAAAGGGTTATCCGCGCAGGTGCAACGCTGCCAGCTGGCGCTGAACCTGAACTGGTTTGATGATGATGTCGAAAATACCGCAGAGTATCTTAATAATGAGTTCTACCACTTCAAGAAGTAAGGAACAGCGTACAGCGCATGGCTAAACGCAGACTGAACGAAAGACAACGGGAGCGTATACACGCAATTCAGGAGCGGCGCCGAAAAAAGCTGGAACAACATGCGGAACTGGCACTATCCGACGTCAGTGTAAACACACCTCGCGAAGGGAGGGTAATCACCCGACATGGCCAGAATCTGGTCATCTCAGACGATACTGAACACTACATACACTGCCTATCCAGACAGAATATTGGCCAAGTAGTCTGCGGTGATCGCGTGGTCTGGCAAGCCACTGATGATGGCCAGGGTGTGGTGACGGCCGTGCTGCCTAGGGAAACGGCCCTGATACGGCCCAACTTCAGCGGAGAAGCGCGTGCATTGGCGGCCAATATCTCTCAAATTGTGATCGTGCTGGCCCCCGAACCAATGCCCAGTCAATACCTGGTCGACCAGTACCTGGTAGCCGCTGAGCAGATCGGCGTAACCACGCTTATCGCACTCAACAAGCGGGACTTGATGGATAACGCTGCGATTGAAGCCTTTGATCGGCAGTTTGGACATTATGAAACAATTGGCTATCCAGTGATCAAGATCAGCGCCAAATTTGAACACGGCCTGGATCCATTGATAGAACGATTAAACCAGCAAACCAGCATCCTGGTTGGGCAGTCCGGCGTTGGCAAATCGTCACTGATCATGGCACTTCTACCCGACATCGAGATACAGATTGGCCGTCTCTCTGAAGCCTCTGGGCTGGGTTGCCACACCACCTCAGCAACCACCCTGTACGATCTCCCGTCCGGGGGTCACCTGATTGATTCGCCCGGCGTGCGAAGCTTCAGACTCGGCGCACTTACTCCCGATGCAGTGGCGCAGGGTTTTATCGAATTCGGTGACTTTCTGGGCCACTGCAAATTCAGCAACTGCAGTCACCAGCAGGAACCGGGCTGTGCATTAAAAGAGGCCGTTGAGGAGGGAAAGATCCACCCCCAACGACTCAGCAATTTCCTGCACATGGTTCAAGGTCTAACCACGACACACTGATCTCCGATTGACACTAATCAGCGCATGGTAACCAGCTCTTCTGAGCCGGTGGGATGTATTGCTATCGTGTCATCGAAATCCTTTTTCGTAGCGCCCATACGGATAGCGACTGCAAATCCTTGCAGCATTTCATCCGCCCCAAATCCAATAATATGACAACCCACGATCTTCTCCTGGGCACCGACACAGACCAGTTTCATGGCCACCTTGGTCTGATGATCGGTAAATGCGTGGTACATGGGTGTAAAGTGGGTTTGATAAATCTTCACCGCCTCACCGTGGGTCGCACGCGCCTCATCCTCTGTCAAACCCACCGTTGCGATCGGTGGATGGGAGAAGACCACGCTGGGAATCAGGCTGTAGTCGAGCCTTCGATCGAGCATCCCGCCAAACAGACGATCCGACAACCTGCGAGCGGCAGCAATAGCGACCGGCGTCAACTGGGGTGCATCCGTCACATCCCCGAGTGCATAAACACCAGAGACCGCGGTATTCTGAAACTCATCGACCTTGATATAGCCCTGTTCATCCATTGCGACGCTGGTATTTTCAAGACCCAGACTGGCCGAGGAAGGTTGGCGACCGATGGCCCAGATCAGCTGATCAAAACCGGTCTGGAGCTGTCCTCCCGCTGAACAGGTAAGCGTGAGCGTGCCATCATCCGCACGTTCAATCCGCTCAATCTGCGATGATGGGATTATATTCACACCATCATTCAGCATCTCTTCCATGAGACTCTCACGTAGCATGGGGTCAAATTTTCGCAGCAGATGCTCACCACGCAGGAACATGGTTACTTCTGTTCCAACCGCATTGAGCATACCGGCCAGTTCAACCGCAATATAACCACTGCCAACAACAGCAACCCGCTTTGGTTGCTCGTCCAGTGCAAAAAAACCATCCGATGTAATGCCCAAGTCGGATCCTTCGATCTCAGGGACGGTGGGGTAAGAGCCGGGGGCAATGACAATATGATTTGCCTGATACCGTTCGCCATTGACCTCCAGCGTATGATCATCAACAAACCGGGCATAGCCCTGAATCTCATCGATATTGGAATCACCCAGGTAGGTGTGATACCAGTTATTGATATTGCTGACATACTGATTGCGTTCAGCAATCAATTTTCCCCAATCAAAACCTTCCTGTTTCACGGCAAATCCATAGGCTGGTGCATCCTCCAGCATATGGGCGATGGAGGCCCCGTACCACATGATCTTCTTCGGCACACAACCAAGGTTCACGCAGGTACCACCTAATTTTCCCGCTTCGATGACCGCACTTTTTGCGCCATATTTAGCTGCCCGCTCAGCGGCTGATAGCCCTCCGCTTCCGCCACCAATGGCTATCAAATCATACACTTTGGTCATAACAACGCTCCTTCAAATATGGGATACTCTGCTTGGATTTAGGCCTATTGTCCCAATATGAGAGACTATGGGACAACTTTTATCACGGAACTATAACAAGTGAACAATTATCTGACTGCCCTGGGATCTAAGCTGAGTCGTCTGTTTAAAGAGATTATACGTCTCTATCACCCTCAGACTATCCGCGAAAAAGGCGTCTTATGGGCCAGCGGTCTACTGCTCGTGACACTGCTGGTGGTCATGTATGGCATCAGCGTCTATTGGAGTCAGGAACCTGAGCCATTCGATATCAAGGAAAATACCCAGCAACAACTGGCCGGCTCCAAACCTGTGGTAGGTACCCATACCACCGCGGCTCTTATCCGTGTCATGGAGACACTGCTGGATAAACCGGGCGGCTACCTCAGCAATGATGTCATGCCACCCAGCCTGTTCCTGGATAACATCCCCAACTGGGAGTTTGGTGCACTGGTGCAATCTCGTGATCTGGCCCGTGCCCTGCGCAATGACATCAGCCGCTCTCAATCACAGTCCACGGAAAACACATATCTGTCCATAGCCGAACCACAATTTAATTTCAGCAACGATTCCTGGCTCCTGCCATCGACAGAGGGCGAATACCGCGAAGGACTCAAGGCGCTGCACAGCTATCTGCATGATCTGGCACAGAACAGTGATCAGAACACCCAGTTTTATGCCCGCGCCGATAACCTGAAGGACTGGTTAGCTATTGTTGAGAAACGCCTGGGAAGCCTCTCACAACGTCTCAGTGCGAGCGTTGGACAAGAGCGAATCAACACCGATCTTGCAGGCGATGCTGATGCCGCACAGTCAACCAATGCACCAGCCCAGCTCGAAGTGCACACCCCATGGCTGGAGATTGATGATGTCTTCTACGAAGCCAGAGGATCGACCTGGGCACTGATCCACTTCCTCCAGGCGGTCGAAGTGGATTTCCGTGACATTCTGGCAAAGAAAAATGCCCTGATCAGCCTGCGCCAGATTGTACGCGAACTGGAGGCCACTCAGCAGAGCGTCATGAGCCCGATGGTGCTCAACGGAGGTGGCTTTGGTCTTGTCACCAACTACTCGCTGGTGATGGCCTCTTATATCTCTCGCGCGAATGCAGCCGTGATCGACTTGCGTAATCTACTCAGCGAGGGATAGTCTCTGGCATCCTTTTATAACAGTGCACCAACAATGAGCTAGTGGGCTGTTAAGCTACAGTCACCCCCACTGTCGTGGCCGCTGATTGGTTATAACTGCTTACTCATCGCTCGGGCATGATTGAGATCTCAATGCCTACCGATCTCTTCACCGGGGAGGCCAGAAGATCACACAGTGACTCAGGTTTATACAATAAAAACATCAGACTTGTTTTAAGCTCAGTTTTTGTGAACAGCCGAAGATAGATCCCACATCGGCAGGAATACACCCAGTGCCAATACCAGTACCATCCCACCTATGATTACAATAATCACTGGCTCAATGGCATCTGAAAGTCTGGCAAGGTCATACTTCACCTCACGCTCATAATGCTCTGCTGTCTCCAGCAGAAGATCATCGACCGCCCCCGTCTCCTCACCAATCGCAATCATCTGCAACACCATCGAGGTGAACATCCCGGTGGCAGCTGCTGTGCGGGCAATAGTTTCACCACTCTCAATACCATCACGCATGCTCAGCACACGTTCACAGACAAACGCGTTATTGACCACACCGGAGATTACAGTCAGCGCCTGAACCAGTGGCACACCTGATCGCATGGCAAGTGCCAGTGATCGGGAAAAACGGCCAAGAATAGCCTTTTTCAATATATGACCAATGAGTGGTATATGTAGAATCATGCGTGACCAGATATAACCGCCACCCTCACTCATAATCCAGAAGCGCAGACTCAGCAGTCCAACAAGCGTACCCGCCAGCAAATAGGGCCACCAATGGAGGGTAAAACTGGACACACCCAGGAGAACCTGGGTAGCTATTGGTAACTCGGCATCAAAACGGGCAAAGGCATCAGCAAAGGCGGGAATTACCCAAATATTGATGATTACCATGGCCACTACAATGGCCAGGATAACGGTCAACGGATAGCGCGTGGCGCTCTTTATGCGGTTACGGGTCTCTTTCTCCAGCTCCAGATAGCCTGCCAACTGCAGAAACGTTTCATCCACTCGGCCGGTACTCTCTCCTACCTTGATCAGACTGATAAACAGTGGAGAAAAAATATCGGGATAGCGGGCGAGCGCCATATGCAGCTCACGCCCCGATTGAATATCATCAGAAACACCCTTGAGTGCGGCAGCCAGGGTGGGATTTCGGGTGGTATCAATAAGACTGCCCAGACTGCGCAGAATAGGCACACCCGCCTTTTGCAGGGTATAGAGCTGGCGACAGAGCAGAACCAGTTCATCCAGCGTGACCTTGGGTTTGAACCAACCCAGTTTTATCTCTTTGGATGCACCACGTCGCTCGAGCGGAACGATATCAATGGGGGTAAGACTGGAGCGGAACAGTTGCTCGGCAATCGCCTCCGCATTTTCCCCCTCCAGCGTGCCGCTCATTGCCTCACCGCGACGGTTTCTGGCTTTGTATTCAAAGGCGCGCATCAGATTACCTCAGTCCTCAACCACAGTTTATTCAAGCGACCTCCACATCACCGGCGATTCGAATGGCTTCATTCAGCGATGTCACACCCTCCGCGGCATACTGCAAGCCTGACTTCCACAAGGGGATGAAATGCTTACTGGCATTGGCAATCTGCGCAAACGACTCATGGTCATCGCGACGTAATGCTGCAGCCATCTCACCATTCAACTCCAACATCTCATAGATACCAACCCGACCACGATAACCCGTTTGCCCACATCGGTTACAACCCTTACCAATGCGTAAACCACTCAGATCAAAATCGTGCTCCAGCCCCTCCAGCCACGCCTGTTGAATTTCATCAGGCTCGTGCTGCACAGCACAGTGGCTACAGACCCGCCTCACCAGACGCTGGGCAACAATCGCCAACAGGGAAGAGGCCATTAGATAGCCCGGCGCGCCCATATCCAGTAGTCGGCTGACGGTACCAATAGCACTGTTGGTATGCAAAGTAGAAAGCACGAAGTGGCCTGTTATAGCCGCTCGCAAACCTATCTGTGCTGTCTCCAGATCACGCATCTCCCCCACCAGCAAAATATCAGGATCCTGTCGCATGGCGGTTCGCAACACACGTGAAAAACTTAATCCTATCTGATCGTGCACCTGCACCTGATTAACCCTCGGAAGCCGATACTCAACCGGATCTTCTACCGTAATGATCTTTTTTTCAGGGATGTTCAATTCACTGAGTGCAGAATAGAGTGTGGTGGTTTTACCACTACCGGTAGGCCCGGTAACCAAAACCATACCATGCGGCTTGGAGATCAGCATCCGCAGACGCTTCAGCATTTCATCCTTTATACCCAGATCCCCAAGACTGAGGATACCCGAGCTCTGATCAAGCAGGCGCATCACTACCGCTTCACCATTCTGCACCGGCATGGTAGAAAGTCGGACATCAATGGCGTGATTTTTTACCTTTATCTGGAAGCGACCATCCTGTGGCAGACGCTTTTCAGAGATATCCAGACTGGAGAGCAGCTTCAGGCGTTGCACAAGTGCCGGCGCAATGCGGCGTTCATTCATCACCTGTTCATGCAAAACGCCATCAATACGTTGCCGAATGCGCAAAACCTCGTCATCCGGCTCAATATGAATATCAGATGCCTTGGCCTGAAGTGCATCTTCAAACAGGGTCTGCAACAGTCGAATAACCGGTGCATCACCCGCCTCGACAGTCTGCATAAGCTGACCTAAATCGAAATCACCCTGAGTCAGATCTTCATGCAGTTCTCCTGCCAGTGAAGAGAGTTCTTCTGATCGGCGATACATCCGATCCAGCGCATCCAGCAGATCACTTTCACGTACTACTGCCTGGCGTACCCGCTTCTTAAGCGAATGGCCCAGTTCATCATAGGCAAACAGATCTGTTGGATCCGCCATGCCAACCAGAACATCCTTCTCCCGCACTTCCAGGGCGATTACCCGATAGCGGCGGGCAACGGTTTCCGACAGCTGTTTTACAATTTCAGGTTTGAGCGGGAAACTGGTGAGATCAATAAAGGGGATCTGCAGCTGTTGTGAGAGGAAATCCAGCAGACGCTGCTCATCGATAAAACCCAGTTCGATCAGCGTATGACCAAGTTTATGACCTGATCGCTTCTGTTCGGCCAGTGCGGACTGCAACTGCCCCTCTGAGATGACCCGATTCTCAACCAGCAGATCACCTATACGTATCCGCTTTCGACTACGTCCCGCCTCACTATTTGCAGTTCCTGACTCTTCCACCATACCCTTATCGCTCCGCCGATAATGCCAACACCCGTTGGCGCGCATACTCATTGATTTCTTCAGGTAACGACCTGAAACCCAGTACCTGTTTATAATAGGTCAGTGCCTGCACGTAGTCTCCAGTCGCATCCAGCGCTATCGCCAGACCTGCCACTGCACGGGCATTGTTAGGTTGTTGTTCAACTAATTGCCTGTACACCTGTATGGCGGGTGCGTATTGACCGCTCTGTTGCAACACAGATCCCAACAACGCAAGCAGCTCTGCATTATTGCCTGTGACAGGCAGCTTTTTCTGTAGCAGAATAATCGCCTTGGAATAATCCTGGCTCTCTATATATGAACGACTGAGTAGCGTTACATAGGGCACATGATTCGGAGCCATCTGCATCCCCTCATTGAGCAGTGAAATGGATTCAGCTTGCTCACCGGCATTCATCAATAACATGACCAGAAAACGACGTGCTTCATGGTTTTCCTGATCCAGTATCAGGGTCTGGCGAAGCGCCTCCTCTGCCTCATTCAATCGTCCTTCATTCAGGTATTGCAAAGCGGATTGATAAACGCCATTTGCAGAGAGCTGAATCTGTTTGGCTGGGACTCGCTTAACTTGAATGAGCGACTCTGACTCGACTACAGCCTCTTGCATGGCAGGTGCTGTGGGATGCTGAGCCGTTGAATTCTCGCTGCTGACGGCCTTAGCTGGTACTGGAATTGATGCTGCAGCAACATTAGAAATTACCTGCTGCGCCTTTACCTGGGTCTTCTCTTGATACTCAGCCCCTGCGCTACCTGCCTGCTGTTCTTTTATTATCTGATCAGATGGATTAACAACTGGCAGCGAAAGTTCGGCTTGCACAATGGCGGGCTTTACTGGCTCATGCACTGTTTGCGGGGGTGCATTGTCAACAACCATCGCCGCTTGTGCCACATCATCAACTTGTTTGTCCGCGAGAGAATCATCAGCGGAAACACCAGATACGATATCCTTCTGTGTGATGGGCGTTTCAAGTACATCACTTGCTACCAGGCTGTCAGAGACAGCTACAGGTTTAGCCGCAAGCGCCATTTCATCGGCAGAGCTATCTGCCACCGTTACTGCCTGTGGCTCGCCCAAGCGATTCAACAATGACTCTGCCTGGGTAAACAGATAGCTGCCAACAGCAACCACAACAGCAGCAAGTAGCAACCAGATTGACCAATGGCTATGTGACTGGGTTGTACTTCTCGCTGTAACCGGCGATGGGGTTATAATCTCGCGTGGCTTATCATCTCCTGTTTCGCGCTTATCCAAATCGCGCAACATTTGGTTTATGAGGCTCATGAACCACCCCGTAATGCTGGTGTAGAACGTCGGTTAAACAGCATTTGCCATAATCGGGAAAATCTACCCGGGAGAAAAAATGCATCCTCGGTATCATCTATTGCCCGTTTCACATGGTACTTGTCGATAGCCGTTTTACCTTCCCCATAAGCAGCCAGCATGGCCTTATGAGCCAATATATTTATTAGTCGGGGTATGCCGCGGCTGCCACGGCATAACCACTCCATGGCCTTGATATCGAACAGCTTATCGCCCCGATAGCCGGCCACACTCAAGCGATGATAGAGATAACCCTCGCACCCATCCCGATCAAGAGGGTGGATGGCATGGGAAAAAGTGATGCGCTGCTTCAGCTGTCGAACTGAAGGTCGATTTAAATGCTCATCCAGTTCCGGCTGCCCAAACAGAACCACTTGTAAAAGCTTACTCTTTTCCGTCTCCAGGTTAGTCAACAGCCGAATGGCTTCCAGTGTCTCTTCAGGTAATGCCTGAGCTTCATCCAATAACAGTATCACTTGGTGACCTGATGCCTTTAGTGCAATCAACTGTTTATTGATCAACTGTAAAGCACGGTGCCCGCCAATATTCATGGGATAATCAACACCCAACTCCTCTGCCAGACAGTATCGAAGTGCCGATGGAGTCAGATAGGGATTGGGGATATAGGCCGTAACCACGCCTTCATCAGAAAGGATATTTAGCAGTTTTCGGCAGATCAGCGTTTTTCCAGTACCAACTTCACCGGTGATTTTCAAAAAACCTTCACCCATACGCAAGGCCACCAAGAGCACGTTCAGTGCCTCCTGGTGATCCGCATAAGAGAAGTAGTAATCCGTATCTGGGGTCAGACTAAAGGGGGGTTCTCTGAGTCCGAAGTGGGATTCGTACATAGCTCACTCGGTTTTCTCACCGAGATTGCCAAATACATCTGGCTGACTACCGTAGTGGAAACCTTTATCAAGCTGTTGAATACGGGAAGCCGTATCCGAAACCCTGGTACGCCAAGTCTCGGCACTTTCCACGACGGTTGGCCTGAGCACAATCACCAGTTCACTTTTTTTCGCTGCCTGACGGGTGTGTCTGAACAGAGATCCTACGAGTGGCAAATCGCCAAGGAACGGGGTAGAAGCCACCTCCTCCCCGCGGGTATCCTGCATCAACCCGCCAATCACCACCAACTGGCCACTTTGGGCATAGACCAGACTGTCTGACTCTCTGACCGTGCTTTTAGCCAGCGGTAGGTTCTGTGTCTCATTACCAACCTGGATCACCTTCTGTTGATCAGTCACCTGGCTAACCGAAGGATGGATATGCAGTGTTACACGACCGTAGCGATCAATTTGCGGCGTCACATCCAGGGCAATACCTGAGAAGAAGGGTGTCAGGGTGATATCGGGTGTTGTGGTGGTAGAAGTGCCCGTAGTGGTGGTACTTGAGACATCAGTGACAAAAAATTCATCACTACCGACCTTGATAACAGCTTTCTGGTTATTCAATGTTGATATTCGTGGACTGGAGAGTACCTGAACATTACCCTGGGATTCGAGCAACTCAATAAAGGCCATAAAGCTGCCAGTATTAAGAGCTGCACCAAACAGACCACCGAAGGCGTTGAAACTGGTAAAGCTGACCGGTGAAGCTTCTGTCGGGGAACTGATGCCGCCTTCTAACAACTCAACACCAGCAGAACCCGGGTTCTTGAACATCGTCGAACCACTACCAGTTTGCCCCATACTGAAGCTGTTGCCATTAACAGTCATCATCTTGGCCCAGTTGATGCCTGCCTGAAAACCATCATTCAGCTCGACTTCAATCACCTTGGCTTCCAGGATCACCTGGCGATGCATCGCCTCATCGGTGGAATCAAGAAAGGCCTCAACCTCCCGCAACTCATTCGGCATAGCGCGAATCACCACAATACCTGACTGAGGGGAAACCACCACTGAACGATCCGCACCAGTTCCTATAATGGACTGCAGTGCAGTGGCAAGCTCAGCCCAGAAATCAGCCTCGGAGGTGGTATTAATCTCACTTCCAGATGTCACGGCACTGGCATCACTTGAGGAATCGCTACTCCCTTCATCACTGCTACTGGAGCCCGTTACCTGACCTGAACTGACCCGTGTCTGGGAGCTACCGGATCTTTTCATGTTCAGGTAGTTGACCTGAAAAATACGTGATTGGAGTCTTGCAGGCAGTACATGAAAACCGTTTCTGACACGTTGGTACTCATAACCATAGACATCCCGCAGAATATCCATCACATCGGGAATACTCACCTGTTTCAAACTGAGCGAGAGCACACCTTCAACCTGCGGATGCACCACCATGTTGTATGAGGTCCCCTCAACCAGTCCCATCAAAAAAGCACGGACAGGGACCTCACTCACATTCACATCAAAGCGCGCTACGACTGCCCGCTTAGTTGGTTTCGGCAACTGCATATTGACTGGAGGGAGCAGAGCCGCACTCACGGCAGGTGGGGGTAAGGTTGACGCTTTTTCCGTTTTAGCAGGCGGCGTTTTCAGTTGATCCTGGATAGTAGCCATGGTGCCTCCATCTTTTGGCGCCATAGACTGACAACCAGCCAGTATCAGTAGTGTCAGTGGCATTAAAGATGATCGGATCACACAACGAATCAGGCTCATTTTCCCCCTCCGGTTAAACCCTTTGCCGGTGCTTTTACTGATATCGGCAATAATTCGATTTTAATTTTATCGCCTTGCAAATCGAGTTCGACTGCACGGGGATCGATTGTAATAAGCTGAGCACCGTCAATTTGCTCACCGATATAGACGCGACGATCATTGATCATGGCGCTATTCCCTCCAGGTCCGATGAATATACCTGAAAGTCTAAAGGTATTCTCTTCTATTACAGTATTCATTGCTGCATCCAACTCACCACCTGTGGTTAACCGGTAACCATACGGTTCCATCGGATCGCGCAATTCACCGCCATAGAGAGTCAGAGGCAACAACAATAGCAAGACCAACTGAATGAGAGTGAACCTAGACACCAATCCAACCCTCCGACAGGCTCAGGGTATGCAGCTGCAGTTTGACCCGAACAACTGGATACTCAGTCACGCTGAGTTCAATACCATCCCAGAAAAATTGCCATGGCAGTGCCTCAAGTGACTGCAAATAACGCAGAACAGAGAGATAATCACCGTCAAATTCAACAATAAACCCATGTCGAAAAATATTCTGTTTTTCCTCTTCCACCGCTTGCTGATCAACTACTTCCGCTGCTTTATCATCCTTCTTTTGATCACCTGTCAGGGGTTCTGTTTTCAGGGTACTCAACCGTACCAGATTGAGATTATCAGAACTCAGGAGTATCCGTTCCAGCAGCCGCGCCATCTCCGCTGGTTCAATCAGCGACTCCGCCGTATCCTTGATCCGCCCCTCCATCTGGGCAACAACCTGTTTGACTTGCTCTATCTGCTTGCGAATATCAACATTTGGATCACTTTCTGCCTGGCTGACCAAACCTTTCAATTTTGCATTCAGCAATTCGTTCTGTTCACTGATCTGGTCAATCTCTCCAGCAATCCGTACCTGAATGGCCGACTCCTTATCCCAAAAAAGATTCAACCAGCCACCAACCAGTAAGGCCAGCAGCAAGATAAGAATCATCAGACGTTCTCTGAGAGTGAGGCTATCAAAGCGATTTGCAACCAAGGCAATTTTATCGGACAGGAGGCTCACTGCTCTTTACTCCTGACGCCTGTTATGAGGCTGAAATCCAGCAGGTTTTCCGTACTCTCCGGGCGAAGCAGATCCATAACCTGAAAGCTTTTGTTCGCAAACGCCGGTACATCGTTCAGCTTTTCCAACAACTGCGGTACCCATTCCGGTTTCAAAGTTTTCCCTTTCAGTGAGAGATGGGTGCCTGCCTCTGAAATGGCGATTTCGGTAAACCAGAGCTCTTCAATTGATTGACGAGCAAGTCCGTCAAAGTATCCTGAAAAGCCCTCCTTGTTTGCAGTAATACGTGACTGGAGGGTGTTCAATAGCGCAAAACCTGTTTTCCGTTTTTGAATCAGCTGTTTTAGATCAGCCTCAAGCATTTTGTTCACTTGTGGAACCGGTAGTTGCTCAGCCATACGCGAGACATTCGATTCCAAGTTCTCATTTTGCAACTGAGCCGCCTGATACTGCTGTTTAAGCTTCTGGGTATTCCACTTGCTCAGTCCAAAAACAGCACCCATGGCTGCAATGGACACAGCTAGGATAATCAGCATGACATTAAATGAGAAGGCAACCGATTGCTTACGAAAAATGGGCTGATAAAGATTAATCTGTTGCTTGCGCATACCTTAATCACTCCTCAGCGCAGCGCCAATAGCAGGCAAGCAACGGTAAAGCGTCGATGGATCAATTGCCTCAATTCCCTCAAGTAGCCCGTTAAGATCCAGCAGAGCCACTTTGGCCGCCAAATTCTCATCGGCATATTCCCTTAATCGATCCCTTCTTGATTCTGGAGCGATGATAGAGATATTTGGAACCGCTCCCATGCCAAACTGACTTTCGTGGTAGTCGAGCGAGCGTTGTAATTCCAATACCAGCGAATCAAGCTGCTCATCCAATCCAAATCCACCCTGCTCCTCAAGATCATTACCATTAATTTCAATCCGGCGATTGAGGTATAGCGTATCGCCCTCAACAATCTCAATCATGCCATAGCGTGGTGGCAGATAGAGTAGCGCTTGAAACTGTTCTGAATTAGTTGATAAGGCGAGCACATTACGCAGGGCAAGTTCAGTAATGTCGATGGCTCCGACCTCAAGACCCATCTCTTCCAGTTGATTCACATACTGTTGAATGAGGCTATTTTTGGCCACCACCACATACATCATGCGTGGGCCGGTTTTGCGCTGTGACTGCGGAAGATCAAAAATATCGAGAACGGCATCCTCTATATGAAAATCCAGCAGATCTTTGATGCGCCAGCGTATGGCACTTTTCAACTCTTCATGTTCAACTTCCGGAGTCTCTACCTGAAACAGAGAGTAAGAACCGGGGGCCAGAACAGCCACTGCAGGCACCCCCCGTATCCCTTGAGATTTCACTGCATCATGCAGGACGGAAGAGAGGAGTGGTGCTGAATCACCCGTATAAAAAGCGCAGGAAACAATACGCAACTGGTTTCCTATAGTGTCAATTGAGGCCAATGAGAGCCCGTCAGAATGAAACCCCACACCGACTTTCAGACTGCTTCGCGCTCTCTTTTTGAATTTGAACATCGAACTGGCGACCCCATCTCCTATAAAACTGGAGAGATTCTTGTTTTAGTATGCGTACAATCCAATATAACGACTGACAAATCAATGACTTTAGGATTTTTTTTGTGAATTTAGATCAAGTTTAGTTAAAGTCTGCTAATTCTCCATATGGATTAGTATCAGCGCCCCTCCCCATGCAGACTCGGCGATCTCCAGTTTTCCACCATAAAGATGCACAATACCACTAGCCACAGAGAGTCCAATACCCTGCCCCGGCATCTGCTGATCGGCCCGTTCCCCCCGTCGCAGAACACGCTCCCTGACTTCAACCGGTATCCCTGGCCCGTCATCGGCAATACAGAGGGAAAGTCGTTGAATATCCTGTTTTTCATCGACCTTGATTGAGATCTCTATCCGAGATTTAGCATATTTGTAGGCGTTTTCCAGCACGTTCCCCAAGCACTCCAGCAGGTCTCCCGGCTCACCTGGAAACAGCTGCTCCGGATCAATCTGACAGCGCCAGGTGATTGCCTTGTCACGATAGACTTTATCCAGGGTATTCAGCAATCGATCTAGAATAGGACGCAGAGGTGTTGCCTGGGCAAAGGCAACTCGACCGGCAACGGCGGCTGATTTCAGCTGATACTGAATGATTTCATTCATTCGCGGTATCTGTTCTGAGATAGCCTCTCGTAACAGTTCTGGATCATCGCCTTCACCCGCACCTTGCAATACGGCGAGGGGTGTCTTCAGACTATGTGCCAGATCACCCAGACGGTGACGATAGCGATCCCGACTGGCCGTGTTGTGCTCAATCAGTGAATTTATCCCATCTGTCAGCTTATTCAACTCTCTCGGATAAGGCCCATTGAGTCGTTCCTGCTCGCCGGTTTCAATCATCCGCAGATCTTCCGCCACTTCACGCAGGGGTCTCATGCCCCAACGCAGTACCGCACCCTGCATAAGCAACAGCAGAATGGCTGCGCCCCCTAACCAGAGTAAGATCGTGCGCCTGAAGACGGCGACACGAACATTAAGCCCGGCCGCACTTTCTGCAACAGAAAAAAAGTATGAGATCTCATGCCCTGCATCATCTTCCCAAAGGAGTGAATAACTCAATAGATAGAAGGGCGGATCAGCAGCAATAAATTCAAAACGCGGTGTTCCAGGCGGAATGGCTTTAAATGCGGGGAAACTTCGGCCGACACTGGAAGGTGAATGCCACTTATAGCTATCCTGTTCTCCCACAACCTGGACATAAAGGCCTGAATCTGGACTGGCAAGACGTGGGTCTGGCAGGCTTTCAGGCAACCGCATCCTGCCCTGTGGATCAGTGTTGGCTGCGCCCAACAGGGCATAGACCTGCTGGGTTAACTGAATCTCCAGGGCACTCTCTGCGCTGTCTTTAAATGCCCGATCAAGTGCCAGCGCCCCCACGCCCAGGAATAGCGCCAATACAACCGATGCCGCAAGTAGTAACCTGCTTTGAATCGACCGCATCAGGCAGGAGGCTGCAGTTGGTTAAAACGATAGCCTCGACCGCGCAATGTCTCAATCGGATTCAGCTCACCATCCGGATCAAACTTACGTCTGAGGCGTCGAATAAACACCTCCAGCACATTGGAGTCCCGGTCAAAATCCTGATCATAGATATGCTCAGTCAGTTCACTCTTTGAGATCACCTTCCCGGCATGCAGCATCAAGTACTCAAGCACCTTATACTCATAGGCTGTCAGGAGAACTTCGTTACCCTGCAGGGTAGCCTGTTGTTGTGCCGTATTGATAGCGATTGGCCCCCAGGTGATCTGGGGCGAAGCGAATCCTGCCGACCGCCTGAGCAGTGCATTCAAACGCGCCAGCAACTCTTCCATGTTAAAGGGCTTGACCAGGTAGTCATCACCCCCTACTTCGAGCCCCTCGACTTTATCCTGCCAATTATCCCTAGCTGTTAGTATAAGTATCGGAAAAATAATCTGCTGGTTACGGACGCTGCGAATCAACTCAATACCAGAAAGCTTGGGCAATCCCAGATCAATCACTGCCACGTCGAATGGATATTCCTCGGCAAAATAGAGTCCCTCTTCCCCATCTGTCGCCACATCAACTGAATACCCCTCACTCACCAGACGTTGCTTTAGCTGATTTCTGAGTTTTTCTTCATCCTCAACTACCAGGACACGCATGGTAACTCCTCGGTAAGACTAGTCGCGGGGTGACAGACTTCTGCCAGATCCAGCATCAATACGATAGCGTCTGACTTTGCCGTGATCGGTAATGATCCTGACGCGATGTTCCTGATGCCCATCATTTTCCATTGTCTCAGCATGCAACACCCGCCCACCGGTCTCCCTGCGAATTCGCTCAACAGTAGAATCAAGATCCACACCTCGCGGCGTAGACCGACCGTTCTGGCTATAGGGTTGACCTTCTGGCGAACGATACCTTTGTGCGGCTACTGGCAGGCTGACGAGTAGCCCACTCAGTAGCAGTCCCACAATGAGCTGTCGCTGCAGCGTCAAAACCATACAACCCTCCTCGATAAACGCCTATTAAACGCTTTTTCAATCATATTCCCGAAAGTCATAATTAGCACCTTCAGTTGGAGCAACAGAGACCCTTACATTGATAAACTTACCCGGATCCTGACTGGTACGGGTATGGAAAACCTGCCCGTTATATCTGTATTTTACACGATATCCAACCAGCTCTTCATGTTCCCTGAAATTATCCACCGACTCACAGCGCCGCTCAGAGGTGACATAACTGCGACCGGGCCTTTTTCCCAGGTCATTTCCCACCGACGCCCCAAGTAAGACACCTGCAACTGTCATTGCATCTTTACCCTTTCCCTTACCAAACTGATTGCCCACCACACCACCAACAATGGCACCGGCTATACTCGGCGTGTAGGAATCACTGCGCGAACCACCGCGATGCTCTACCCGTTCATTCCAGCAGCGCTCCTCTGGGTGATTGACCCGCACGGTCTCATATAACGGTTGGCTGTTAATTACGCGCGCCTTATCATAAAAGCTGTTATCTGCCATTGAAACAGCAGTTACTGTGCTCAATGTAGCGGCTAATAGCAGAGTGCTCTTTTTCATGACTTTTTCCTTTTTTCTACTGGTCTGGGGACCATTCCCCTACCGTTGAGCACAGATTAGCTCCTGCCACCTTAACCAAAGCTGAACGACGATTTAATTTGACATTGAGGGAATCGAGACATAAGTTGTCACGACAACTATATTTGGGGAACACCCTATGACCTACGCCCTCAGGAGTGGACCAGGTTTTCAACTGTTACGCACCACCGCGCTGTTCAAGCACGGTTTCGCTAAAGAGTTGGCGCCTTTTGGGATTACACCGGTCCAGTTTGCTGTGCTGGGGCTTCTCTGGGAAAACGATGGGCTATCCCAACATGAAATTGCCAGCAGATTAGGCAAAGACCGGCCAAATGTGACGCGCATACTTGAGAAAATAGAAGCCAAATCCCTGATCATCCGAAAACAGGCCCCCGGAGATCGTAGAGCGATTCAGGTGTTTTTATCACAACAGGCAATAACCATGCGCCCTGAGCTAGAGGCGTTAGCCATGAATTTCCGCAACCGAGCCTATCAGGGCTTATCAAAAATTGAACAGACACAACTTATTGACCTGCTTTCAAGAATAATGGACAACCTGAAATGAGACCAACACTCCTGATACTCTTTTTTGTGCTTGCCAGCTACTGCACCTATTCGCTCGGCGCAGATGCGCCCCCGGCCCGTGTCGTTGTTGAAACGGTCACTGAACAAGAGGTCGCAACCACAAATTTACTCACAGGAATAATCGACTTTGATCGGATCTCTGCCGTTTCCGGGGAGACATCGGGTCGTGTCATCCAGCAACATGCGTTAGAAGGTGCCCTGATCAAATCAGGACAGGCGCTGGTCGAGTTGAACACCGACCTCACCCTCAAGGACATAGATATCAAACAGAAACAGCGGGCACAGGTCTCAGCTGATATTGAAAAACTCACGCGCACACTGAAACGACTGGAAAGCCTGCTTGCCTCAAATTCAGCCAGTCATCAAGCCTATGACGATGCTCTGTTTGATCATAGGTCTCTGCTGAAAAAGCGTGAAATTTTGGACGAAGAGATGGCTCGCCTGCATTTACAGCTCAACAAAAGCACCGTCGTTGCCCCGTTTGACGGCGTCGTGTTGGAAAAGCTCAAGGAGAGTGGCGAGTGGATAGACCCCGGAGCAGCCATCTGTAGACTCGCCTCCACCGAGGACCTGGTTGTTAAAGTCTCTATTTCAGAGAATCTGGCCCGCTATCAGACAGTCGGCACGACTGTTCCCGTTACCATTCCTGCACTGGATCTGAAACTTTCAGGTGAGATTCTTGGTTTGGCTCCAGTGGCCAATCTGCGCAGCAAGAGCCTTACCCTGAAGATACGCATACCCTATCAAACCGGTATGATTCAGAATATGTCGGCGACTGTTGAGATCCCTACGAGTGCTCCACAAAAACTGCGCATGCTGCCACGTGATGCACTGGTGAACTTCAAAGGTAAGGATTTTGTTTATGCCATCAAGGATGGTCAGGCCAAGCTGTTACCCATTGAAATCGTTTTGCGAAGTGGCGATAGACTGGGCATTCTGAACCCCCCTGTAACCGCAGGCATGCAAGTAGTGATTGACGGCAATGACCGGCTAAAACCCGATCAGTCCGTCCTGGTTGTGGATAAATAGCAGGTAGCCGATGGATATCGTAAAACAGTCGATCCAACAGCCAGTATCCACCTTTGCTGTGGTCATATTGGTAATTCTGTTTGGGCTGATCGGCCTCAACCGCCTGCCAGTTCAGCTTACGCCTGATGTCGAAGCGCCCAAGATCAGTGTACGCACTTCCTGGCCCGGTGCCAGTCCCTATGAGATTGAAAAAGAGATCATTGAAAAACAGGAAGAGGTACTTAAAAGCGTTCCAGGTCTCTCTTTACTGGAGAGCTCAAGCTTTAACGATTACGGCACTATCAGCCTGACTTTCAAAGTCGGGATGAACCTGAATGATGCCATGGTTCAGGTATCGAATAAGCTGAATGAAGTGACCGATTATCCGGAGAATGCACTCAAGCCTGTAGCCAGCACTTCAGGGGAGGAAAGTTCCCCGGTTATCTGGATGATGTTGAAAACCAAGTCAGGTGATCCCACACGCATTACCACCTACCGCACTTTCTTCGATAATGAAGTGCGACATCTATTGGAACGCGTCCCCGGTGTCGGCTCACTATTTATTTTTGGTGGCAGCGATAAGCGTCTGGAAATCGATGTCGACCCACAACGACTGGCAGCGCATCAGTTGGGGCTTGATCAGGTAATCAACCGCATCCAGAGTGCCAATAGCAATACCTCTGCCGGGGTGCTCGGTCTGGCCAAGCGTAACTACCGAATTCGTACAACCAGCCAGTACCAATCTCCCGAAGAGGTAGGTGAAACCCTGCTGGTTGATGACGGTCTTCATCGGGTCTATCTGAAAGAGCTGGCCGATACCGGGTTTGGCTACGCGGCCAATCCCCCCGCTGTTTTACATAACGGTCAACCGATGATTATTGTCGGTATCAGAAAAGAGGCTGGAGCCAATGTACTCGAATTAACCCGGGAGATGCATGAGGTGGTGGATGAACTAAACGCCACCCTGCTGAAGGAGAATAATCTCTATTTTGACTGGGTATATGATCAGGCACCCTATATCAATACAGCAATTGATACGGTAAAAACCAATCTGATGATTGGTGGTGTACTGGCTATAGTGGTGCTATTGCTGTTTCTACGCTCAACAAGTTCAACCTTAACCGTCGCCATTGCTATACCCATATCCGTTATGGGCACCTTCTTTTTCATGTATCTGTTCGACCGCAATATCAATGTGATGAGTCTGGCCGGTATCACCTTTGCGGTGGGCATGCTGGTGGATAACTCCATTGTTGTGCTGGAGAATATTGATCGACATCGAAAAATGGGGAAATCCCCGTTCCATGCCTCCTATGATGGCACGCAGGAGGTCTGGGGGGCAGTACTGGCATCCACATTAACGACCGTTGCTGTATTCCTACCGGTACTGTTCATTGAAGAGGAAGCCGGTCAGCTATTCCGAGATATCGCCATCGCCATCACGGCGTCGATCACTATCAGTCTTTTCGTTTCAATATCAGTCATCCCTGCTGTTACGAACAAGCTCTATGGATTAGCCAAGCGACCAGTCAACGAACGCGTTGCGACGCTGGACAATGGCAACCTGTTTGTTCGTGGCTTAATGTTCCTTTCAAGGGTCACCCTGAAGAATGGATTCACGCGCCTGGTCACCGTAGCCTCATTCACCACGCTTGCAATAATTACCGTTATCACACTCATCCCGAAAGCAGAATATCTACCCCAGGGAAATCGTAACCTGATCCTGAACATACTGGTTCCTCCGCCAGGCTATTCTGAACAGAAGCGCCAGGAGATCGGGGAATACATTCACACTCAGCTTGCTCCATACCTGGCTGAAGATGGTAAGGATGGTATTCCCCAGATCAGTAACATCTTCTATGTTGCGTCAGATGCGGTCACACTGTTCGGTGGTACCAGTGTGCATGTAGATGCGGCACGCGACATGATGCCACTGTTTACCCGGGTGATGAATTCTATTCCCGGCATGTTTGGCGTCAGTATTCAACGAGGTATTTTTGAGAGTGGTATTGGTCAGGGACGAACGGTTGATGTCAATGTTTCGGGCATTGAGACGGAAGAGATTGTAGCAGCTGCCCGCTCACTGTTTGGAGCTATCAAGCAAGCTATTCCAGAAGCCCAGGTACGCCCTGTTCCATCACTTGAGATCAGCTATCCGGAGGCCAACGTTATTCCTGACCGTTCAAAGGTTTTGGCCAATGGATTGACTGAACAGGCACTCGGCATCTACATCGACATCCTGATGGATGGCCGCAAAATTGGAGAGTACAAGCCTGATGGAAAAAAGGTGATGGATCTAGTTATCAAGAGTGGTCATACGCTTGAAAGCAACCCCGAAGATCTGCTTGAAAGGAGTATCGCCAATAAATATGGTGAATTGGTGCGGGTTGGTGACCTGGCTACTATCCAATATGCTCAGGGCATGACTCAGATAGACCATTTTGAGCGCAAACGGAACATTCGGTTACAAGTTACCCCTCCGGACACAATCCCGCTTCAGGCTGCAATGGAGACTATCTCTGATCAACTTGTCCCAAAACTGCAACAGGAAAACAAACTTGGCGGAGTAAAGGTATCCGTTGGCGGTAATGCAGATAAGCTGACCGAAACCCGCATCGCACTCCAGTGGAACCTATTGATGGCAGTGGTGATCACCTACCTGCTGATGTCCGCGCTTTTTAGTCATTACATCTATCCACTGATTATTCTCTTCTCCGTGCCACTGGCTGCCGCCGGTGGTTTTATTGGACTCAAGCTCGTCGACAGCTTCATTGCCCCGCAGCCTTTCGATATTCTTGTGATGCTCGGCTTTATCATTCTGGTTGGCACGGTTGTGAATAATGCTATTCTGATTGTCCACCAGACCCTGAATAATCTGAAGAACGAAGGACTGCAAGGACTTGAGGCAATCACAAATGCTGTACGCACGCGAATTCGGCCGATCTTCATGAGCACTACCACCAGTCTGTTCGGTCTGCTCCCTCTCGTTCTGGCTCAGGGATCAGGCACTGAGCTCTACAGAGGCTTGGGCAGTGTAATTCTTGGCGGGCTGGCACTCTCTACACTACTAACGCTATTTGTAATACCTGCATTGCTGGCCTTCCTTATCAAGCTTGTTCCTACGGCTACTCCAACCTCAGCGCAGTAAAATAAAATTAAACAGTTTTAATGATTATTATTCCTGGGAATATTGCTATTTCCATGGATTTGTGCAAGAACAAAGCTTATCGGTGATGATCTGTCATCACCTACGGAACGACAATCTTGCCAATCCTTATAAATAGGGTAAAGATGAACCCTGAAAGTCATTACTAAAGCACGCTTCAAACTGGCCGATAACTCTTTTCAGACCCATGGCAAGTGAATAAAGCGTCAAGGAAGCAGCATATGGAAGAGTTGTCCAATAAAACAGTGGCCACTCAGCCCCTCAAAAAACACGCGACACTCCTCAGTGAATGCAAGGATATGGTGATGGTTTACCTCACCACTCAGCTGAACGAACTTTATGAGCAGGTCGAACCAGCACTCCTTGATTTCGCAAAAAAGGCTGAGACAAACGCCTCTCAGGTTAAGTTTTTCGATTCTATCAATCACATCCTCTCGCTTAGGGATGTAATTGAGCATGAATTCAGGGAGTCGATTGAAAAAGGCTTCGATGAATTCAGCCAAGGTAAGCACATCACCTACCCCAATACGCCGATGGGCGAAAATGACGAAATTGAGTTGGAGATGGTGGATAACGATGCGTTGGAGGAACATCTCGCCATCCAGAGCATGATCTCAAAAGTTCAGAACAACTGTTATCAGGAACTTTTCGCCCTTGGCAAACGCATGGCCGTATTACGTGGCGGCAAAAAACTGGCCGAAGATGACATCCCGGCCTGCCCAGCACATACCGCTACCGCATTCCAAAAAGCCGCTGAAGCGCTGGATGTCGATAAGCAGATATTATTGATATTCTATTTTTTATTTGGAAAGTTTGTACTTAGTGATGCTGGAACCATATATAAGAGCCTGAATGATAAACTGATTGAGGGAGGTATTTTTCCAAACCTCAAACTCAGCTCAATCATTCCACCCAGCAAAGCAGAAAACCCGGCACAATCTGAAGAGGCTTTCGACGAACAGGAACAGCACTCTTCTTTTGAAGAGCGGAACCATCCTGCGCAGCAGACACATGGGCAGCCTAATCGCGGCATGCCAAATCGAGAGGGAATGGCCCTTGGTGAGGAGCTGTTCCACTCGATTCATGATCTGCTGACCGCACGTCGCGCAGCCGATCCCAATTATCGCAATCACCCTGAATTTTCACCAGGCGGTAATGTCGCACAACTTAAAAGTGCTCCAGCAATCGTTCAGGCAATTAGCCAAATACAGCCACTAGGCCAGGCAGATTATCTACCAGATCCAAACAGTGAAGATGGGATTCCTCAATCCATCGAGCTGGACACCAACCTGATACAGAATGTCCGCCGCACACTTGAATCAGAGCGGGCCAAGCTACTCAGTGAGCTGGATAAAAACACCGTCCCCGCAGCGGACCTGGACACAATCGAACTGGTCGGCATGCTATTCGAGCAGGTACTGAATGAGGAAGGCCTAGCCAATATTGCCAAAGCATTGATCAGTCATCTGCACACGCCCTATCTGAAAGTTGCGATTCTGGATCGTCAATTTCTGACCGATGAAGAGCACATCGCCAGAAGATTGCTTAACCTTATGATCGATTCGGGCAAACGGTGGATCGATGAAGAAGATCTGCGACGCGGTATTTACTACCCTACACAAGAGATAGTAAAGGCCATATTAGCCGAGTTCAAAAATGAGCTCTCGATCTTTGACGAGATGTTCCATAAGCTCAATACACAGGTCAATGAGCTTGAGAATCGTGCAAAAATCCTGGAAGAGCGCAATCAAGAGGCGGCCAAGGGGCGAGAACGTCTTGAAACCGCCAGAAAACAGGTTATTGATATTATTAAAGAGCGTTCAAAAGGGCGTAGCTTGCATCCAGTTTTGGATAGATTCCTCTATCATGCCTGGCAAGATCGAATGATCTTGATGCTATTACGTGATCCAGATGTAGAGAAAAGCAAAGAGTGGACTTCAGCCCTTGCCGTGATAGACAGTCTGGTTCGTGTAATGGAGGCAAAACGTAATCCCAAGGTAAAGCAGTGGCTGATTAACAACCATCAAAACCTTACCCAGCACATTAAGGCGGGACTCACATCACTGGGTAATTATCATCACCCAGATAGCCATGCTCTGTTTAAACTACTGGATAACGCACTGAAGGATCCGCAGAACGAAATACAGGAAAGCGTACAGAAAAAAGTCCCTGTTGAGGTATCTGAGCCCATTATCAAGCCGCTGCCTTCTGAAGATAACGGGGATAAAAAAACGCCGCCTGCTGTTTCTGAACAAGAGATGGATATGCAGCAGACGCTGAGAAAAATAAAATTCGGCACCTGGTTTGAACTTACAGATGACAACAATAAAATACGCCGTCTCAAACTGTCGTGGTTCAGCCCAATAACACACAAATATATGTTCGTAGATCGATTCGGTATTCAGGCCTACATTACACCTTCTGAAGAGCTCGCCAAACAGCTGTGTGAAGGCAAGGCCAGCATTATTAAGACGAATGGTATCCCCTTTGTCAGCAAGGCACTGAAAACGATCCACAACATACTACAGAAAACTGTGGGTATGCACCCAACTACCTAGATTAGAACCAAGGAACAAAGTAATGTCTGACAAGCGATCCCAACCACGGAAAGTATGCGATACCCGGATTGATATACTTGATGCTGAATCTGATCAGGTCATCGGTAATCTGGTCAATATATCAATGAGTGGTTTCATGATGATCACAAACCAGTCATTACCAGAAAACTATGTATTCCAGTTCAAGATCGCCTTTGAGACGGAACAGGCAGGCGCACACGTTATTCAGGTCGGCGCTGAAAGCCTATGGGTTCAAGAGGTCGAAGGATCAGCTCAACGCTGGATGGGCTTCCACATCATTGATATCTCAGAATCAGACTTAGAGATCATTGCCGCACTGATTGGCGATTGGAGAGAATAGAAATGGCGAATGCACTAGCATTCAGTTGAGAGAGGCATACAGGCCAGAAGCTTCATTTTCATGATAATAAGTAAGAACGCGGGATACATAGGCCTGCGTTTCGGGATAGGGTGGGATCTTGTTACCATACTTCTTCACTGCATTCTCACCAGCATTATACGCAGCCAATGCCAGCCGCAAATCATGTTCAAACATCTCCAGCAGATCCCGCAGGTAGGTTGCACCACCAGCCAGGTTCGATTTTGGATCCCAACTGTCGTACACCCCATAACGCCGCGCTGTACCAGGCATCAGCTGCATTAGCCCTCTTGCTCCAGTGCGCGATCTGGCACGTGGGTCATAGGCCGATTCAGCTTCAATAACCGCATGCAGCAGTGAGGGCTTCAAACGCACCTTTCGTGCAATCTCACGGATCAGTGGTGTGTAACGAATACGATTGCTTTTAATAGCTGAAGTATCAATACGGGAGCGATTTGGTTTATTTTCCGTAGGACCTGAGCGCCATAGAAGATGGTAACCACCCCCCTTCATCGGACGATCAGTAAAATGTAGTCTACCCTGTCGGTCCTCATACTTGTAAATTTCAGCACTGACAGTAGATGAGGCAAACAAGGCTCCCACTAACACCAGCAGACTGGTTGTCCTGTTTTTAACTCTCACATATTCTCCCAAGCGCACCTGTTTACCTGACCAATCTACAATAATAGCCGCCTAATTAACAACTTACCGTTCAAATCATAGCGCAATTTTTCAAACCCGGACAAACTCGCCTCGCTATAAGTGCTTTGCATACGGGGCCAGTGTCAGCATTGATACCCGTGTATCATCATTACCGTGCAGAACGCACAGAAACTGACAGTAGTATTTAAACCCGGCGAGCATCGCTGCATTCTGTGATCATCCACACAACCATCATTTACACTCTGATCCACTATTGATCTTGATGGTTGATGGCAACGGCCACCCTCCCGCTAGATTCCTACCCGTGCCGTTGTCATTAATCCATCTATACTAACGGCAACGCAGTTCTACAAACATGCATCGGCCAGATGGGGAGAAACTTGAATTCAACCCATTGACACAATTCAGATTATTCCCTATCTCATCTATACTTACCCCATATCCTAGAAATATCCAGCACAAGAGGTAGCCATGTCCGGTGATGATTTCACCATCGAGATTGCGGATTGGAACCGTGACAAATCTGAATTACGCAGCATCAGGGAGGTCGTCTTTATCATTGAACAGCGTGTTCCCCAAACACTGGAATGGGATGACAAAGATATTCAATCCCTGCACGTTATAGCCAGAGACATTGCAGGAAAAGGCATAGGAACCGGCCGCCTTACCCCGGAAGGACAGATAGGCCGCATGGCGGTCTTAAGCCAGTGGCGCAACTCGGGTGTAGGTAGTGCCCTGTTAATACAGCTTATTGAGCTGGCAAAAAAGGGGCAAGTTCACTCCCCTTTTCTCAACGCACAGAAAAAAGCCATCCCATTTTATACGCGTCATGGCTTTCGCTCTGTAGGTGATGAGTTTATGGAAGCTGGGATACCCCATCAGCGCATGGAGCAAAATCAGAAGCCTGATTAATAGCAGAGAAATAATAATGAATAATGAACAGAGCATGCAAATTTCCGCGCACATATTGGGTGAGAACAGTGACAGACTACATCTCGAGGGTCGCAGTCAGTTTCAGCAGGCCTGTGAGCATATGGCGCAACAAGCCAGCTATCATATTGATATCTTCAGCTATGATCTGGACAAGCCGCTCTATGATCAAGTTGGTTTTATTGATGCAATTAAAACGTTATCCCTTCACCAGCGCGGCTTAAGTGTAAGAATACTGATCCAAAACAGTGATACCGTCCAAAGAGAAGGACATCGGCTACTTGAACTGGCTAGGAGATTAACCAGTAAGATAGAGATCAAGCGGCCACACGAAGACTACATCGATCATGCAGAAAACTTCATGATAGTGGACAAGATTGGCTATATTCGTCGAAAAACCACAGACCGCTATGAAGGCGAGGCGAACTTCTGCGACCGGCTTGGTTCAAAACTACTGTATGAATTTTTCTCGACCATCTGGGAACGGAGTGAACCAGAAAGCATGCTCCGGCGACTCTATATTTAGTGATCAGGAATATTCAAATGTCCAGGCTCTCTCCCCTTATATTCCTAGTAATCTTTAGCGCCAACCTCCTCGCTGATTACCCCTTGGAGATCATACAACTTCAGAGCAGAGCAACAGATGAAATCATCCCGGTTCTACGGCCATTTATTGACAAGGAAGGCTCTATTTCCGGAATGAACGATCAGTTGATCATTAGAACATCACCTGAAAATCTTGCCGAAATCCGAAAGATAATTCAACGTCTTGATCAACCGCCCAGGCGCCTGATGATAGCGGTTCGCCAATCAGGCAACAGCCAACGTATTGAGCAGAATAACCAGGCCGACATTAACCTGATGGTAGGCAAACACGCCAAGGTAATAGTAGGCGATCAGAACAGGGATAATTCGCTACGATATAGAATAAGAGATACCCGAACCAAAAGTGATCTTGATGCCACCCATCGGATACAGGCCCTGGAAGGCCACCCTGCCTTTATCGCTACCGGGCAATCCATACCAATCCCGGAACAAACAACCATCATTAACAACAATACTGTTCACCAACAGATGACAACACGTTATAAAAATGTAACCAGTGGTTTTTATGTTGTGCCCCGCCTGAATGGTCAACAAATTACGCTGGAAATCAGTCCCCATATGAACAGACCGGGCAACCTTCATAACAGCTACGATATCCAGCAGGCAGATACCATGGTTTCAGGAAGACTGGGCGAATGGATTACAATTGGCGGTATCAATCAGCAGTTGAACCAGAAAAACAGTGGCATTCTGAGAGAGGCCCATACAGAAAACCGGAGTGATCAAACTATTGAGCTGCGGGTTGATGAGATTACGCAATGACAACACTTAAACCAAACGGTGAGCACAATCAGAAGTTTTCATTATTGATCCACTTTTTCTTGCATAAAATTCAATTTATATTATAATTTGCTTATATTGCAGTAACGCAGGATCTCCACCCACTGTGAAGTCGTTCAGTAGCGCTCTTCTAGCACTCACCCTGATAACTCTCTCTTTCCTGATTCAGGCCGCTCCACTTAACACCCCCAAGGTGTTTGACTGGTCACTCGAAGCGTCAACAGCATCCAAGGGAAATAAGCCCATTATGGTGGTCTTCAGTTCAGACCGCTGCAACTACTGTGACCTACTGAATCAGCAAGTGCTAAATCCACTGCTAAAAAGCGGTGATCTTGCCAATCGGGTACACCTGCGTGAGTTTAAAATTGATCGCAGTGGCAAGGTAGTCGATTTTGACGGAGACCCCATCCGCAGCCATATCTTTGTATCCCGATATCATATTTATGCCACTCCAACCGTTTTGCTGCTTGATCAAAACGGCAATATTCTCGGAGAACCCATCGTCGGGTTTAATAATCCAGTCACATACAAAATACTGTTAGACAAAACGATCCAACAAGCGCAATCGATGTCCCACATTAGTGTGGAAAAAATCGTTACCAGCCTACAGTAGGCTACTGCCAGTCAAGTCAATTGCTTATTTTATTCTCAAGACTAATTGCTTTAAACTAGCGTACTCTCCTCATTTCGTAGATAACCATGAAAATTTATAGCAAATTTCTCTTTATTGCAGCTCTAACCGCCCTCTTCTCAGGACCATTGCATGCCGACCTCGAGTCAGGTATAGCTGCTTATGAAAAAGGCAACTATGCCGAAGCCTTTAACCAATACCAACAAGCCGCAGAAGCAGGCGATCCCGATGCTTATGGTAAATTAGCAGGCATGTACCTCTATGGTGTTGGAACTGACAAGGATTACAGCAAAGCCTATGTCTGGTTTGGCCTTGCCCAGCTGGCAGGGGATAACTATGCAGAAAGGTTCAAACTGGCGGCCTCTTCAGCTATGACCTTGGAACAGGTGAAACACGCGGATGAGATGATAGAGGAATACAAAAAGCGCCTGATTAAATAAACTGCGCCACAGTTCAAGAATAGCACCACAAAAAAGAGTAAAAATGGGCGGTCATTGGACCGCCCATTCTATTTTCTAGTGAGAGGCGGCAAGTGCCTGCTCAAGATCGGCAATAATATCGTCAATATGTTCGATGCCGATCGACAGCCTGACGAGGTCCTCGCTTACCCCTGCTCGAGCCATCTCTTCAGGATTAAGCTGGCGATGGGTAGTGGTGGCTGGATGGCACGCCAATGTCTTGGCATCCCCGATATTCACCAGACGTACAGCCAGCTGCAGCGCATCAATAAAACGGGCACCCGCCTCTTTTCCACCAGTGATCCCAAATGACATAAGGCTGGATGCCCTACCCCCCATGTATTTATCCACCAGGGGTTTATCCGCACTTCCTTCGAGACCCGCATAACGTACCCACTCTACTTGTGGATGAGACTGCAGGTAGTTAGCCACCGCAATGGCGTTCTCACAATGTCGATCCATTCGAACCGGTAGTGTTTCCAACCCCTGTAAAACCAGGAAGCTGTTAAAGGGAGAGATTGCCGCGCCCATATTACGCAGCGGTACAACCCGGGCACGGGCAATAAAGGCCGCTGGCCCCAGTGCCTCGGTATAGACCACTCCGTGATAGGAGACATCCGGTGTATTCAGGCGAACGAAACGATCCGCGTGCTCAGCCCAGGGAAAGTTACCTGAATCAACGATAATGCCGCCAATGGTGGTGCCATGACCGCCCATGTACTTGGTCAAGGCATGCACTACAATGTCAGCACCATGCTCAAAGGGACGGCAGAGATAGGGGGATGGAACGGTGTTATCCACCACCAGCGGAACACCATTGGCATGCGCCATATCAGCCATCGCACCAATATCCACCACATTTCCTGACGGATTTCCGATGGATTCACAAAACACCATCTTGGTACGCTCATCGATCAAGGCAGCCATTCCAGCTGGGTCTTTTGGATCAGCAAATCGTGCCTCGATACCTAACTGTGGCAGGGTATGGGCAAAAAGATTATAGGTGCCGCCATACAGAGTGGTGGTTGTGACAATATTGTCACCGGTCTCACAGAGAGTGAAAACTGTATTGGTTATTGCAGCCATGCCGGATGCCAATGCTAAAGCACCAATACCCCCTTCCATCAATGCCACGCGTTTTTCCAGCACGTCGGTTGTTGGGTTCATAATCCGGGTATAGATATTACCCTGGACTTTCAGGTCGAACAGATCCGCACCATGCTGTGTATCATCAAAGGCATATGACGTGGTCTGATAGATGGGCACGGCCACCGCTTTGGTAGTCGGATCTGGTTCATATCCACCATGTATAGCCACTGTTTCGATCTTCATCTATCCACTCCTTGAGTTCTTATTAGGTATCATCAATTAGTAAAAAACGTCCAGCATCTTACCTGTTGAAACGTCTCTCTGTCGAATAACGATAAGTTGTATCAACGGTTGAATTCCAGACTTTTTATTCAGATCATCAGCGGATCAGCTCTGAATAAAAAAGGATATATCTGCTCTTGGCTGAATGAGATAAAAACCAGGTTTGCAGTGAGAATTTGCAGGTTTTCTTGATCGAGTGGAGAAATCTCCATCTCTGAAAATATTTCGCAGGAAGGGGGATTGTAGCGTATTACTCTTAAATTGAAATGCCCCTCTGACGCAAATGCGTCAGAGGGGCCTATTCAATCAATCAAGCGATTGGTAGTAAGACATCAGAATCTCGGCTACCTCTGGACGGGAGAATTCCGGAGGGGGCGCCATACCCTGCCCCAGCATCTCGCGAACCTTGGTACCTGACAGCAGGACAAAATCCTCTTTGCTGTGATCAGGCGCGTCACGCATCATTACAACCCGATTCAATTTCTTTGAATAGGCGGTGTGATCTGCCTTGAATATCTCGATATCCATTGCGTCCGCAGGCACTTCATTGTCAAAGATCGTCTGCGCATCAAATGCACCGTAGTAGTCACCTACACCGGCATGATCACGACCAATAATAAAGTGGGTTGCGCCCATGTTCTGGCGGAAATAGGCATGCAGTACCGCTTCACGTGGACCGGCATAAAGCATATCAAAACCGTATCCGGTAATGCAGACGGTATTCGGTGGGAAATAGAGCTCGGCCATCTTACGAATCGCGGCATCACGCACAGGTGCAGGTATATCACCGGGTTTCAGTTTACCCAGCAGCATATGGATGACAACGCCATCGGCTTCGACTGCGTCCATTGCCATTTTGCACAGCTCTTCGTGTGCACGATGCATTGGATTTCTGGTTTGGAAGGCCACGATAGTTTTCCAACCACGCTCCTGGATCTCATTGCGGATCTCAACTGCTGTACGGAATGTGTCAGGAAAATCACTCTGGAAATAGCTGAAATTGAGAACCTGAATAGGTCCGGAAATAGCGACACGACCCTGACTGTTAAACGCAGCCACGCCGGGATGTTCAGGATCAGTCGTTCCATAAACCTTACTGGTCATGACGGCCATCTGTTCATCGGATACCTGCTCGGTAGCGGTGATATCCATGACCGCAAGGACAGGGTTGCCTTCTACGTTGGGATCACGCAGGGCAATGCGCTTGGCTCCACCAATCGCATCAACACTCTCCAGCAGGCAAAGCACAGGGACCGGAAAGAAGCTGCCATCGGACATCTTCATATTTTCCGCACAACCCATGGCATCACCAACAGCCATGAAACCTTTAAGAGGATTGAAATAACCAGCACCCAGCATGACAGCGTTTCCCGCTGCCTGGGAGCTGATGATGACAGAAGGTAAAGATTCGGCCTCATGCATCAATGCGTGGTGTTTATCAGTGTCATAGACAAATAGAGGCTGAAGGGTATCGGATCCGACAGGCTTGATCATGTCTCAAGATCTCCTTAGAACAAAAGAACGATTTATCAGAAAATTTTACCCGTTTACAATTTTATCTATGTAATCAAGTAATTATAATTTGTAGCCGAATATTAGCCACGGATATTCAGAATAGACCCTGCCTCAGACTGACCGAGGGGTAGCAAACAAATATCCCGTGCAGTTTAAATTCAGGGCATACCCTACCACATGGATGAACGGGTTAACCCAAATTTATATTTATAAGGGCAGCAAAAAAAATACTGCATTGATTTAACAGAAGAAGTACAGGGAGATTTCAATTACAGCGTAATAGTTTTTTGTTCAGGAGATCGCGATGCTCTTGGCTTCAGGTTGCCATCCATTCATCTCACTATAGGCCGATGAATTGACGCTCTCTTTACCTGGAATAGCCTCGTGAAGCCAGTTGATAATCGGCTGCCACTGTTTCTTGTCCTTGGCACAGATACTCTGTTTCATCTCACAGATACCCAAGCCGGACTCCATAGCAATTGCATAGTTCTGGGTATCACGCAGAGAACCGATCAGTGGAATACCCATCCGTTCCGCCAGCTCTTCAATCTTCTGATATGAGGCCGTTTTAAAGCGCACTCGATTGATCACCATCGCAATACGCTTACCATGCAGTCGATTCTTGGCAAAGCGCATCAGTTCAACAATAAAGCCTTCAACCGCATTCAAATCAATCACATTGGGCATTACAGGTATCAGAATAGTGTCTGCCTTGTTGAATAGATCGACTAATTGTCCACCTGTTACGCCGGCAGGCGTATCCATAATGACGACCTCGGTCTCAACACCGGTATGTAACTGCCAGGTGCGTGTTATACCAGTACGTGAACGGGCTGCATCAATCGAACGAATTTCAGGTTGGGTAGGTTGGCGCATCTCCAGCCAGTGGTGACTGGAGTTTTGTGGGTCATAGTCCATCAGTGCAGTCTTGTAACCCTGACCAGCAAAGTAACAAGCCAAGGTGGTGGAAATGGTTGTTTTTCCACAGCCGCCTTTTGCATTGAGCACCATAATATTGTGCATCGAACCCTATCCCCGTTTTTTGTCAATACGCGAAGACTGCCAATCCGTTGACGCACGCCCCCTCTTAATAGGCCACATGAACTCTCCGATCCATTGCGAGTGACCCGTAAATACCGAAACTCAAGCCGGATCCAGTGATCACCGCCCCTTTACGCCTGCTTGAGAGTCATTACATTCTTAGATAGCCGTATGAGTATCAACTGAATTAAAGTGAAAGGCAAGTAATCAGGGGCTGATAGTTGATTTTTAGACACTTTTTGCCCTTTACGGGGTGATAAAACTCACAAACCGAGCAACTTGGTGAATATCTTGATTTCCAACAGTGACTGTTATCACACAATGAAAAGTTACTTACCACCACACCAAAGGAGATCCTTCAACCCTGATGCCCGCCTGATTCTTTGCTTTAGGGCCATTCCGAGTAGCTCTCCCTGATCAAAAATCATCAATTCAGACCGGCTTCGGGTCAGACCTGTATAGATCAACTCACGACTCAATAACGGACTCTCCCGATCCGGCAGTATCAGGAGTACTCGATTAAACTCCGAGCCCTGACTCTTATGGACCGTCATAGCAAACGCCGTTTCATGGGCTGGCAGACGCGCTGGACTTACCGCCCGAAAACCATCTGAGGTCGGGAAATAAACCGTTTTCTGACCCACTTCATTATCCAAAAGAATGCCAATATCGCCGTTATATAGCTTCAGATCATGATCGTTCTGAGTAATAAGCAGGGGTCGCCCTGTATACCGGCTGTCAGAGCCAGAGACCAGCCGAGCCTTCACGAGAGACTGATAGATCGCCTGATTCAGACCAGATACACCCTGCTCACCCGTACGCAGTGTACAAAGCACTCGAAATTCATCAAAGGCCTTGAAAATATCGTTTAACGATGCCCCCTGCTTACATAACTGCAAATAGGGCCGATAACCTGCGACTGCTACCGCAACGGGGTCCGCATCCCTTGCTAGCAGTTGAATATCACTCAATCCCTCATCCGCCAGCAACGCCAGCGAACCTTCCGCATCACCCTGATTGACTGCCGATGCAAGCAGGCCAATGCCGCTCAGGTGACCAAAACGGTAACTGTGAGTCAACTCAACGATTGAATCAGCAAGCGGATTGAACGATTCAGGCTGATCAGGAAGCGGTACACCTGTTACCAGACTCAGTTGCGCGCGGAATGATGCTGTAAAACCCTGCCCCTCACTACAGAGATCACCCAGTACGGAACCGGCCTCGACTGAGGCCAGTTGATTGCGATCTCCCAACAGAATTAAACGGCCCTGACTTGGTATGGCGTCAATCAACTTAGCCATTAACGCCACATCCACCATGGATGCCTCGTCAATAATCAATAGATCGTAAGGTAGAGGGTTATCATGGTCATGTCGAAAATAGATTGAATTACGCCGACTGCCTAGCAGTCTGTGTAGCGTCATTGCCTGAGTCGGTATCTTTTCCACCAGCGCCGCATCCAGATTCAGCTGTTTAATGGCCTGAGAGACAGAGTCCTGCAAACGGGCCGCCGCCTTGCCCGTGGGCGCGGCCAGGGCGATGGAAAGTGGCACTTCGCCTGTTTGCTGCTGCAACAGGGCCATAATTCGAACAACTGTGCTGGTTTTACCGGTCCCTGGTCCACCGGTAATGACTGTTAAGCGCTTCATGACAGTTACCGCAGCGGCAGCTTTCTGCCAGTTAGTCGTGCTATCTGCCTGATCAGGAAACAGCTGAGCCAGATTCTGTTGCAGACGGGCGATATCAACCACCGGCATCATCGTATGGCTCAGCTCGAGAAATCTTGCAGCGAGCTGCTGTTCATAGTCCCAGTAGCGCTGAAGGTAGAGTCGATCAGCCTGATCCAAGATCAGTGGTCTACGCTGGCCAGGACCGCCAATCACCCGGCTCTGAAGGAGTTTCTCCTTCCAGGCCGTTAACGAAGGAAGACGAATCACCAAACCTTCACCTGCCTCACCTAATAGCTGTTCGCTCATTTCCGACAGGAGCAGGCAGACATCCCCTTGACCACTGGCACGGCTGGCAAGCGCAGCAGCCAGTACCAGCTCCCGGTTCTCATCCCCAGAAAGACGTCCCATCAGCAAGGCAAAATAGATATCCAGATCTGAAAACAGACCCTGTGCCCGCAAGTTCTGCAGTATGCCTTGTAACGATTTCATACCACTGCCTCCGCAGATGCGAAGTACTCATCAAGTGACTCAATTAACTGACGCGAGGGCCGGTCTCTGTACACGCCATACGCAGGGCCCGTTGCTGGAGACATACCACGCAGGAATAGATAAAAGACTGAGCCAAAATGAGCATCGTAGTCATAGCCCTTTATGCGACCGGCGAGATAGCGATGCAACGCAACAGAGTAAAGCAGATACTGGAGAAAATAACCTTCGCGTGCGATTGCAGCATTCAGATTTGTATGATCATAGTCACTCTGCTTATTACCCAACCAGTTTGACTTGTAGTCGAGCAGATAGTAGCGGCCATTAAACTCAAATATCAGGTCGATGAAGCCTTTCATGTACCCCTGAATATCTCTAAAACCGAGTCGCTTGATCGCCTCAATCATCGTTTGATTGTCAATCAGCCCCTTTTGTATCACCAGTGCCGACAGCTCTGCGGCCTTGAGATCCGCAACAGGATAGTTGAACTCCATCTCAACCAGACACTGTGACCGGCCAAGCTGGCCGAGGCTCAAGCCACTGTTCGGTTCAAGTTCAGTAGCCAGCACATCAGTTATCATTTGACAGACCACGTCACGCCAAACTGGATCGATAGCAAAAAGTGCAAGCTGCTGCTCGACCAGCAATTCTAGTTCTTCTTTGGTATGACGGGTAAAATCCAGGTTTTCAAAAATCGCATGCAGACAGCTACCTGGATTGGCCCCTCGTGGAAAGTTGAAGCCGTTAAGGATTGGCCGGGTCTCAGGCTCATCTGACAACGGCTCTAAAACCGCATCATGATCCGGCCTTTCAAAATTATCATGACCTGCCGCAAGCGCAGAAAAGCTGGTCACAGAACGACCCCGGTTTAGTTTACGATTAAACAACCGGGCTTTGAGTGAATCAAAATCCAGACTCTGTTGTGAGGCTGCTGGAGCAGTCTCACTACTGGAAAGAGTTGTTTCACGGTCAGAGACGTTTTCAATCCGTGCATACCCTTCCAATGGCTCAATCCACTGTCGCAGACGGTGCAGCAGATCGGCCTCCGATAAGGTCTTAAAGTGTTCCGCCAGCTGGGCTGCCGGGTTGGCCAATTCACTCCCTGCCGGTGGATGCAGCAGCCAGGCCAACGGTGAATGCTCGGCTCCGTTCACCTGGCCCCAGGTGATATAACAACGCTGTTGTGCCCTGGTTAATGCAACGTACAAAAGCCTGAGGCTCTCTGCCAGCGCCTCATCCCTGGCACCCTCACTTGCCTCAGTCCAGGCAGATGATCCGAGATCCAATACTGCACTGTACCCTTGGGCGGGATCATGAAAGCTACAGGGCTCTCCCGCTTTTACCTGACGCACACCGCCATCCCAGACGAAAGGTGCAAATACCACCGGATATTGCAATCCCTTACTCTTGTGAATGGTAACGATCTGAACCAGATTATCATCACTCTCAAGCCGTAATTGGCTACTCTCATCCTCCGGCCACTCACCCAGACGTAACTGACTTAGCCAGCTGCACAAGGCCTCCATCCCCGCAGTAGTTGCACGCTCCTGCTGATGCAGCAACTGGGCCAGATGCAATATATTGGTTAACCGGCGTTCCCCTTCTGGCAGTTGTAAAACACGTTCCACCACCTGTTGTTCATGCAACAGATGTCGAAACATGCGCATGAATCCATCCTGCAACCACATCTGATGGTAGTCATGAAATCGTTCAAGATAGCCTGAGAGCTCTACCTCATCATCCGCTAAACCCGCAATCGTCTCACCCGAAATACCCAGCATACTGGTAGCCAAAGCCGCAAATACCAGACCTTCATTTTGCGCTTCCTGTACCGCCAGCATAATTCGTTCAATCTCAATAGCCTCATGCGACTTGAACACATCCTGTTGAGAACGCTGCACACTGTAGATGCCCCGCTCGGTGAGAGCCTGCCTGATTGTCTCGCCCTGCCGATGACTCCGCACAAGCACCGCGATGTCTCCTCCCGTCAGTGGGCGACCGCCCAGCGTGGCATCTCCTTGGCATCCTGATCTGATTAACTGCTGGATCTCATCTGCAGCCCAGTTTGCAGCAAGCAATGTGGCCTGCTCCTTGGTTGTTTCACCAGGAATAAAACCGATATTAAAACTCGCTGTATCAGAATCTCCTGTCTTCAGACAAAGTGGCAGTCGCTCCGCAGGCAAGGAGGGATGAAAAGGAATCTGGGGAAAGAGGAAGCTGTTGGTTGCTTGTTCAAACAGCGTGTTCACTGCATGAATCAGCGAGGGAACAGAGCGCCAGTTAACGTCAAGCGTATAGCAGTTCCCCGCATCTTGCCGGGCCTTAAGATAGGCAAAGATGTCTGCACCACGAAAGCTGTAGATGGCCTGCTTGGGATCACCCACAAGAAACAGTGAACACCCTTCAAACCGAAACAGTCTGCGAAAGCTCTCATATTGTATCGGGTCAGTGTCCTGAAACTCATCAATCAGTGCGGCCGAATAGGTACTGCGCACTGCAGCGATTAGCTGTTCCGCCCGATCACCCTGCAGTGCCCGATCCAGATTGAGTAACAGATCATCATAGGATTGTACCCGCTGTTGCTGTTTTCGTAAGTGCAGCTCTTCATTGAGATAACAGAGCATCTCCTCAAACAAGGCCACTCGGGCTTGTTCATAAAGCTCTTCAAGTGGATTCAGTAGCTGGAGGAGTTGTTCACAAAGGTCAAAAAAGATATGACTTGGTGCCACACCCGATTTCTTCAGTGCGGTGGCCAATGTGGATGTGGAAAACTTTTCCAGCTCTTTGAAGCGTTGCCCTGGGTGAGCTTGCAGAAAGAGATCCATTTGCGGGACCCATTTATCGATAGAAGCAATACGATACTTGGACCGACTCAGCCCATCAGACTCTTTCAACAGCTGTGTGACGTCACACCTTGATGTTAGCCAGACCTCGCGCATCCGTGCAAAACGTTCATTAAAACGGGCCTCAAGTTGAGCCAACTCAGCGGGCATTGCTACCCCTCTGACACTCATGTAGGGTTTGTTGTACATGCCACGCACGCCAGCAGCAAGCCGGTCAGGTGAAAAACCGTTATTCAACAGGTAACGCTGCAGACCGGGCTGAATTGCCTCAATTCGCCTGTGCCAGAAATCATCAATGATCTCCTGAATCAGCGGACGCTCATCCAGTAACATCTCGGTCTGAAACGGCATACCACTCTCAAATGCACTCTGTGCCAGTAATCGCTGGCAGAAGCCGTGAATGGTAAACACAGCCGCCTGATCAAAGCTGAGAATGGCCAGGTTCAGACGTTTCAACCGCTGTTCTACATCGGCATGTTGTACAAACAGCGCATCACAGAGACTATCTTCGCTGCCGTTAGCATAGGCTCGCTTCAGCTCTACCATTCGTGAACGGATACGTTCACGAAGCTCTGCCGTTGCCGCCTTGGTGTAGGTAACAACCAGGATTTGGTCTACTGTCAGTTCCCGCTCAACAACCAGTCGAATATAGAGCCCTGTAATCGTATACGTCTTGCCTGTACCGGCACTCGCCTCAATCAGATTCATGCCAGTCAGGGGTGTTTCAAGAAGTGATAGCCGTTGCATTTCAGCTCACCTCCAATGCCGACAACAGCGGCCCAAAAACTTTAGCACTCAATATTTCAAACCGTTCATCCAGTACTTCACCATCAGGGAAGGCGAGTTGATAGTACGGGTTGTCATACTCTGCGAAACCGGCAAATCCACCAAACCAGCGTTCACGCGCCAGCTTAAGACAACGTTCCCGAGGTTTTTCTTGCTGTAACGAGGTGGCGTAGGCCCGCGCACTTTTGGCAAAGAGCGGTATCGGTTCGTGAAGTCCTTGCCAGTAGAGATCCAGCAGTTCATTCAGCCGTATTGATGCATCCGAAACAGGCTGGAATGTCAGCAGTCCTTCCTGGCTTAACCAGCGGGTAACCGGTTTGATTTGCGGCGTTGCCGAAACATTCAATGCAAGATGTCTGATCCAGAGACCCAACAGCCGGGCGTCCGGTAGTTTATTGTAGGTGAAACCCAGTACCCCGGAAGAACCCACTTGATCCAGCTGTCCCTGCAGATGCAATTCATCGTAGGTATGATTGACCAGCAGCGGCTCAACAGGAGTGCCATTATCAAGTGAGGTTAAAACCGCAGCAAACTGTTGTGCAGAATCTGCCAGGCCATCAAATGCAATCTCACCCGTTACACCATGGGGTAATAGACCCCGGGCACGCTCTACAGTCATTAATTGAATTGGTTCTGCACCTTGCAGCGAGCCATCTACCAGCCTTTTAAACAGCCGGTCTTTGGAAAAATAATCCATTTCAAAAGGATCACGATGATCCGGTAGCGCATCCTCAGCAGCGAGGTTAATACCGAGCCGCCTTGACAGCAGATAACGCACAGGATTGATGAAAAAGCTGACCAGCTGATTGAGCTCGACCTGTCGCCAACTTGCTTCCGCCTCAACAAGCGGCCTGGCAATAAAGGGTGAAGGATTGGCAGGTGTGGCCTTCTGTAACGCTATAGCCCCCTCGCAGTTGGGTTGTGAATAACTGAACAGCCTGCTGGAGGGTTTGAAATAGCCCGAGCTAAATGCCTGAAGTGGATGTTGCAGTGTCAGATAATCAGATGCGGGACGATCTTCAATGGGCTGATAGCGGACATCCAGATAGTCCCGCAGCTCACTGACAAGTACAGAGGGTGGGAGAATACTGTTATCGCGGATATCACGCCCGGTATAGCTGATGTAGAGCTGCACTCTTGCGGAGATCAGGGTCTCCAGAAAAAGATAACGATCATCCGCACGACGCGACCGATCACCCAAGCGATGACTACCCGCCATTAGATCAAAACCAACTGGCTGTTTGTCCCGTGGAAAAACCGCATCGTTCATGCCGATCATGCAGACCAGCTTAAATGGCAAGGCTCGCAGTGGAGTCAAGGCGCAGAAACTGACACCACCACCTAAAAATCGACTACTGGTCGGAATAGAGAGTTGTTGGCGCAACTGGGTGCTAATCAACTCCCTCGAAACTGATCCACTGAAGCCGGCCTGTGCCGCACACTCCTCTGTCCGTGCAATAGCACTGCGTAGTGCCTGTATCTGAGGAATACTCTCCTCATCGGGATCAAAAAAACGGTCAATAAGATCATTGATTCGAACTTTCCATACCGACACTGGCGCTGCACTCAGTATCTGAGTCTCCAGGTCAAACAGAGTGGAGAGAAAACTGTGCAGATATCCAACGAGTTGTGCCTCTGATCCCTCCACCTCAGAACAGGGCAACACCCCTTCAAACAACTCATCACCGCTTCCAGGAAATGCATAGCCAAGCAACAGTCGGTCAAGACCGGCCTGCCAGCTGTTTTGCCCGGTTACAGGTAAACCAAACTTTTCCCGATCTGCACCATCCTTACCCCAGCGAACGGCCACCAGTTCCAACCAATGGCGGATACGCGGCAGATCACTCGCCTGAAGACCAAAGCGTCGATGCAGTATCGGCTGCTCAAGAAGTGAAAGCATCTGATCAACGTGATAACGCCCTCCCATCAGGGTGAGCAGCTGAAGAAACAGAGACGCCACTGGAGACTCGCCAATCTGACTTCGATCCGACAAGGTGTAGGGAATCGTTGTGGTCCCATCCGATTCACCAAAAACAGCTTCGATGTAAGGAGCAAAGGTATCCATATCTGGCGTCATCACCAGAACATCGGATGGCTGCAATGTGGGATCCTGACTAAAGCGGTCCAGCAACTGGTCGTGTAACACCTCCAGCTCTCGTATTGGGCTGTGGCAGACATGAAATTCTAGCGACCGATCCGTCAGATTCAGGCTATTCAGCGCGACATCTTCGAGCCCCTGAGGCAGCAGAATATCGCGCTGCAGATCATGCAGCAGCGTGTTACTTTCAGGTTCTACAAAGGCTTCCCAGGAACCAGGGTCAAACGCGATAAGCGAAGAGAGGAAGTCACGCCCCTGCCCCCCGAGCGAGGCTAACAGCGGATTACCTACGTCCAGATAGAGTGCATCCACTTCGGATCCCAGTGCCCGCTGGCTCATCTCCTTTTCTGAAACCAGATCCATCCAATGGCCTTCTGCCGGATTCAGCATGAACAGATGGATATCCATAAACTGAGCAGCCAGATTCAATATTTCCAGGTAGCCGGGAGAGAGTGTTGACAGCGCAAACAGACACACTCGCTCGGGCAGGCGGTCACCATCAAGTTCACCAGCTCTATACGAATCGCTTAGCCGCTGCTGAAGATCAACCCAGTGCAAACCCTGTCGGCCCGCCCGTAGCTCACGCCATAGATGGGCCTGCCAATCATCCCCTTTCACAGCACGCTGACCTGCCTCCCAGGCTTTTATCCAGTCAGGGCGATAGACAAGATACTGGTCGAAGCAGTTGGCAATCTCTCCTGCCAGTTGAAACCGCATCAACTCATCGGCTGTTTGCAGATAGGTGGTAAGTGGGAAAAAAAGTTTATCTGGAAGTGGTTTGGAGAGCCGGTCAAACAACCACCACTGGGTCAGCACGGGCTGATAACGGTCATTCTCAGGGACATCATCCCGCAACTGGCGCAGTAACTGCCAGATAAAACCTGCCGGCAATAAAAACGTGGTATTGGCGCAGATACCAAGCCGCCGAGCCAATTCCAGTGACAGCCAACGGCCCATACCCTGATGTTGAACAACCAGCGTCTCTGCCGCAAAGGGATCACCAAGAGGCACAGTCAAGATGTTGGCCAACTCGTCAGCCAGCCGTTCCAGTCGATTACTGTGATAAAGATGAAGCATATGGGCGATATCTGTCCAAGTTGCCAGGACTTCTCATGTCTCAACGCATGTTAACTGTCTGGCAGGCTCATCCTGAGAGCCCCTTTAAATAGCCGTTCAGCCGCCAGGGTATGCGGCTATCTCCTGTTGGATACGATTAAGACTCAACTGTGGATCATCTGCTGCTGTTATTGGTCGACCAATAACCAGGAGATCGGCCCCGTTATGCAGTGCATCAAGGGGTGTCATTACCCTTTTCTGATCATCCTGTGCTGATGAGGCAGGGCGCACACCCGGGGTCACCAGCAGAAAATCTTTACCCACCAGCGGCCTGACCTCTGCTGCCTCCAGTGGAGAACAGACAATACCATCCAGTCCGGATTCATTTGTTAAACGAGCAAGTCGAATCACGTTGTCAGCGGGCGCGCCCACAAAACCGACTTCAGCAATATCCTTCTCACCTAGGCTGGTTAATATCGTAACGGCAATCAACAGTGGTCGATGGGACAGAGACTCAAGCCGCTCGCGTGCAGCCACCATCATTTTCCGTCCACCTGATGCGTGCACATTGACCATCCAGACGCCCAGGTCGGCGGCCGCCGCACAAGCGGCTGCAACGGTATTGGGGATATCATGAAATTTCAGATCCAGAAAGACATCAAAACCTTTTCCTACCAGCTTTTCAACAAATGCCGGGCCCAATCGGGTAAACATCTCTTTACCGACTTTAAGACGGCATGTCTTTGGATCCAGACCGGAAATCAGATCAAGTGCTGGTGCAGCAGAGGCATAATCCAGGGCGACAATAATTCTTGGTTGTTTTAATACAGCTGTCATTATTTTCAATCTTCTCTTTATCTGGGGC
>VMRY01000053.1 GCA_007713595.1 Sedimenticola thiotaurini | reverse complement strand
CCTCATTCCGGGCTCTGCTCCGCTATCAGGCGTAAGGATAAACAGGTCTTTCCCTCCAGGGCCAGCAGCTAACACCATCCCCTCTGATACACCAAAACGCATCTTTCGCGGGGCCAGATTGGCGACCATTACGGTCAATTTACCTTCCAGTTGTTCAGGTGAGTAAGCCGATTTGATGCCTGCAAATACATGGCGTGTATCACCTCCTAAATCAAGCGTCAGTTGGAGTAGTTTTTCAGCACCATCAACATGTTCCGCCTTGATAATCTTCACTACCCGAAGGTCAATTTTGGCGAAATCAGGGTACTCGATGGTGTCGCTTATGGGGTCTTTGGATAGGGCGCCAACTGGTTTCGTTGACTCCGACTCCTGCTTCTCCAGGTCTTCTTTAGAGGCCGCTACAATGGCCTCGATCTGACTGTTCTCGATTCGCGTCATAAGCGGCTTAAAGGCGGCGATCTCATGCCCTAACAGCGGTTTGCCAAGGTCATCCCAAGTGAGCGGCTGAACCTGCAGAAAGGCTTCAGACTTTTCTGCTGTGGCAGGCAGGATAGGTCGCAGGAAGCCGATCAACAGCCTGAAGAGGTTTAGGCCCATGGTGCAGACGGCGTGTAACTCCTGCGCTCTCCCGTCTTCTTTAGCGATAACCCAGGGTTTTTTCTCATCAATATACTGATTGGCCCGATCGGCCAGTGCCATGATTTCACGCACGGCTTTGCTGAATTCGCGTCTTTCGTAGCACTCGGAAATCTGACTGCCCGCACTGACGAAGGTTTCGAAAAGCGCTTCATTCTCCAGTTTGTCGGAGAGTTGTCCGTCAAAGCGCTTCTTGATAAACCCTGCGCAGCGGCTGGCAATATTGACCACCTTGCCAACCAGGTCCGAGTTAACCCGTGCCAGAAAATCATCCAGGTTCAGATCGATATCTTCAATGCCGGAGCCCAGCTTTGCGGCGAAGTAGTAGCGCAGGTATTCTGGGTTCAGGCTGTCCAGATAGGTCCGTGCCTTGATAAAGGTGCCACGGGATTTGGACATCTTCTGCCCATCGACCGTCAGGAACCCATGGGAAAATACAGCCGTGGGTGTACGGAAGTCTGCGCCATGCAGCATCGCGGGCCAGAAGAGGGCATGGAAGTAGATGATATCCTTGCCAATAAAGTGATAGAGCTCTGCACCGGAGTCTTTGCCCCAAAAATCGTCGAACTCCAATCCGGGCGTGCGATCACACAGGTTCTGGAAACTGGCCATGTAGCCGATTGGCGCATCCAGCCAGACATAGAAGAATTTTCCCGGATGATCCGGTATCTCAAAGCCAAAGTAAGGGGCATCCCGTGAGATATCCCACTCATGCAGGCCGGCCTCGAACCACTCACCCAGCTTGTTGGCTACCTCATCCTGTAAGTGTCCGCCCCTGGTCCAATCCTTCAGCATCGATTCAAAATTGGCCAGTTTGAAAAAATAGTGTTCGGAATCGCGATCGACGGGCGTTGCTCCGGAAACTGCAGAGACGGGATTTTTCAGCTCATTGGGTGAATAACTGGCGCCACACACCTCGCAGTTGTCCCCATACTGATCTTGTGCCCCACACTTGGGGCACTCTCCCTTGATGAACCGATCAGGCAGAAACATCTCTTCGATCGGGTCATAGGCCTGGGTGATCGTGCGGTTGCTGATGTTCCCCTGATCCTTGTTGCGTTGATAGATAAGTGAGGCGTAGTGTCGGTTTTCATCGGAGTGGGTTGAGTGATAGTTATCAAACCCAACATTGAAATCGGCAAAATCAGCCTTATGTTCTTCTGCAACGCGGGCAATTAATGCTTCCGGTTCGATGCCTTCTTTACGTGCCCGGAGCATAATGGGCGTGCCATGAGCGTCATCAGCACAGACATAGATGCACTGGTTACCCTGCATCTTCTGAAAGCGGACCCAGATATCGGTCTGAATATACTCCACCATATGCCCGATATGGATCGGTCCATTGGCATAGGGGAGGGCGCTGGTTACGAGTATTTTTCGCGCTTTTTGGGTCATGATTCCACGGCTGAGTCAGGGAGTAAGATAAACAGGCTCTACATGTTTGCTGGCAGTAGAGGTGCACCTGTTTCTGTAAAACGCTCAATTATCACATATTTACGTGGATTTCGAAAAGACGCTATCAATAACTGATCGCGCCAGAGTGTTTCCTGATGCCAGTTTCTCAGGAGTTTTATGGTTGTTTAAAGGATAAATATCAATGGCTGTCGCTTAAAGACCAAGCGCTTTGGTTGGGCATAAGCGTTTTTTAATGTAGAATGCGCGGCCATCATTCCCCGATTTTGTGACCCCACTGGGGTTATCTCGTAGGAGCAAGTAATGGCTGAAGTAACGAAAGAGTTAATTGAAGAAGCGATTAAGGGCTATACCGAGCCCCACCTTGAAACCGATCTGATCGCTGCCAAGTCGATCAAGAGCATTGAGATTGAAGGTGGTAACGTCAAGGTATCGGTTGAACTGGGTTTTCCAGCGAAAGGCTTCAAAGATGAACTGGCGAATGCCCTAAAGGCACAGATATCAGCCGTAGCAGGTGTATCCTCCGTTGAGGTAACTGTCGGTTGGAAGATCGCCGCTCATTCAGTGCAGAAATCGCTCAAACCCATTGATAATGTAAAGAATATTATCGCCGTTGCCTCGGGTAAAGGTGGTGTGGGTAAATCTACCACTGCGGTTAATCTGGCGCTTGCCCTGGCTGAAGAGGGCGCCAAGGTCGGTCTGCTGGATGCGGATATTTATGGCCCATCACAGCCACGTATGATGGGATTGTCGGGTCAACCTGAGTCGAAGGATGGTAAGACACTGGAGCCACTGGAGAATTATGGTATCCAGGCTATGTCGATCGGCTTCCTGATTGATGAAGAGACACCGATGATCTGGCGTGGCCCAATGGTCACACAGGCGTTGGAGCAGCTTCTGAATGATACGAATTGGTCAAATCTCGATTACTTGATCATTGACCTGCCCCCAGGTACAGGCGATACCCAGTTGACACTGGCTCAGAAAGTACCGGTATCCGGTGCTGTCATCGTGACAACACCACAGGATATCGCACTATTGGATGCCCGCAAGGGATTCAAGATGTTTGAGAAAGTGGAAGTTCCAGTGCTCGGCATTGTAGAGAATATGAGCACGCATATCTGTTCCAATTGTAATCATGAGGAGCATATCTTTGGTGAGGGTGGCGGCCGAAGAATGGCTGAGCAGTATGGTGTTAACTTCCTGGGTGCCCTGCCGTTGGACATCCGTATCCGCGAAGAGACCGATGGCGGAAAGCCAACGGTTGTGGCTGATCCTGAGCTTCGGATCTCACAAATCTATCGTGAGATTGCCCGTAAAACCACGGCGATCCTTGCCAAGCAGGCCAAGAGCTATGCAGCCAAGTTCCCGAATATCGTGATTCAGAATAACTGATGCTCTACTACGGGGGCGGTTTTTAATGCCGCCCCCACACCCCCAACAACTTCCGCCCAATAATCATTAACCGCGTTCGATGAGGCTGCACCGATGAGTGTCAAATGGGATACCCGATTTCTTGGTCTGGCGGCACATATATCAGCCTGGAGTAAGGATCCATCCTCGCAGGTGGGAGCGGTGATTACAGATGGCAATCGGATTGTGTCCGTTGGATACAATGGTTTTGCGGCGGGTGTGGAAGATCGTGCAGAGCGACTGGCAGATCGAAATTGCAAGCTTAATCTGACCATTCATGCAGAAGAGAACGCGATGATCTTTGCCAAGCGCGATCTCACCTCTTGTACCGTTTATGTCACACATCCCCCCTGTCCGCGTTGTGCGTCCAAGCTGATTCAGGAAGAGGTCAAGCGTATTGTCTGCATCGCACCAAGTGATGATTTTCTGTCACGTTGGGCTGACGACCTGAAGTTGTCCCAAGAGATGTATCAGGAGGCCGGTGTGGTGTATCAGAGCTACGATATTGAGCAGATCAACGTGGACGATGCCCATATCACCGTGGCACCGGGTGGTTTTTTCAAAAAGGTAATGAATCGCTTACTGCTTCGCGATTAACGGTCAGTCGGTCTGCTCTTCCCAGCTGACAGAGACCAGTTCCATTACATAGTCGCCATCTTTCTCTTGCTTGGAAATTTTAACTGGTAGGTAGTTAAGACTAGGGGCAAACCAGAGCGCTGTCCTTGAGGGTTTGTCTTCTTTGTTTCGGGCCATTTTTATCGCATTAAACTCACCTGATTCAGTGCGGATCAGTTCACGATCCACTTCAGTATAGCGGTAAGTTTTAAGTAGACCACCGTCTGCCACCTCAAACTCGGCAAGCTTTTGTCCCTGGCATAGTGACAACATTAGAGAGAGTTGCTGGCTGAATTTGTCCTGCGTGCCAGTAGGAATGTCCATTGACCAGTTTGAATCCGCGGTCTGATTGGCTACGCGTTTTTTTTTCCAGTCAAAGCTCAGGCTGATCTCACGTAGCTTTTTGGGCTTTTTGTGATGGTAGCGGTAGTGATCGGGGACGATCTTGTCGCCAACGACATGACCCTCACTCTGTTCTGTAATCTCATCCTTGCGAAAAACGGCGGCCAGTCCCACTGGTGTAGTGAAGCCACGATAGTTGTAAACCCCTTGCTTATTCACACTCAGGGAGATCTCCGCCTTGCCGATAACAAAGCTACCCTTGCTTACCTGATACTGGGCCGTATAAGGCTTAAGAGGCTGTTTTGCTGTCGCAGGAACAGATGCGATCAGCAATAATAGTGCTGTCACTTTTGTTAGGCTGAGTGATCTCATTCTGAGATCCCTCAGAAAGTTGCTGACTGGTTGAATGTCATCATCTTTGGTCCATCTAGTCTGTCTCCATCCAGCATTATCTCTCCACTTACAATACGCAGTCGTCCTTCCGCAAACCAGCGTATTACGGTGGGATAGATGATATGTTCCTGGGTAAGTACCCGGGCTGCCAGCGAGGCTTCATCATCATCGGGCAGAATGGGAACGTTCACCTGCAGGATCACCGGTCCACCATCCAGCTCCTCTGTCACCAGATGCACACTGGCACCGTGCAGTTTGTCACCTGCTTCAAGTGCGCGCTGGTGAGTATGCAGGCCTCGATACTTGGGCAGCAGAGAAGGGTGAATGTTCAATAGCCTGCCCTGGAAGTGTACGACAAATTCAGGGGTCAGGATGCGCATGAAACCGGCTAATATCACTAGCGCTGGCTGATACTCATCAATCAACGCCATCAAGGCCCGGTCATAGGATGGTCGGTCCTCAAAGTCGGTATGCTCAAGTACCCGTGCGGGTATATCAGCCTGGCGTGCGCGTTCCAACCCATAAGCAGAGGCCTTGTTACTGATGACAGCCCGTATATCTACCGGTAGGTCATTTGCTGCAGCGTCAATAATGGACTGAAGATTACTACCGCTGCCTGATACCAGGACAACGATAGGCAGTTTAGTCAATGACGTCACCTTTTAAGTTCCACACAAGGAGCGCCTTCATGGGCTGCTATATGACCCAGTTTCCATACCTCTTCACCTTGCGCTTGAAGTAGGGCGATGGCTGTATCAGCATCCTCAGCGGAGACACAGGCCACCATGCCGACGCCGCAGTTGAAGGTGCGCAGCATCTCTGATTCAACGACCTTTCCCTGTTCCTGGAGCCACTTGAATACGGCGGGCAGTTCCCATGAGTTGCCATCGATTACGGCGCATGTTCCCTGGGGTAGAACCCGGGGTATGTTCTCCAGCAGGCCGCCGCCTGTTATATGAGCCAAGGCGTGAATGTTTATCTTGTTGTGAAGTTCGAGCAGTGATTTTACATAGATACGGGTGGGCATCAGCAATGCTTCACCTAAAGTCGTTTCGCCAAGTGGCTGACTCAGGTCGGCGCCGGAAACTTCAAGGATCTTGCGGATCAGTGAATAGCCATTGGAGTGCGGGCCGGAAGAGGCCAGGCCGAGCAATATATCACCGGCTTTTACCCGTCCAGGTTCAATGATTCGTGACTTCTCAGCAATGCCGACACAGAAACCTGCCAGATCGTAATCACCTGTCTCATAAATTCCCGGCATTTCGGCGGTCTCGCCACCCGTCAGGGCTGCTCCTGAGAGCAGACAGCCGTCAGCGATACCCTTGATGACACTGGCGGCCACATCAACATCCAGCTTGCCTGTGGCATAGTAATCGAGAAAGAACAGTGGCTCTGCGCCTGTAACAATGATGTCATTGACACACATGGCAACCAGGTCTATTCCGATCGTGTCGTGCTTCTGCATCGCCAGGGCGAGCCGCAGCTTGGTACCGACACCATCCGTTCCAGAAACCAATACTGGCTCACGGTAACGGTCGAGTGGTAGTTCAAAAAGTGCGCCGAACCCTCCAAGTCCCGCCATAACGCCAGGTCTGAAGGTATTTTTAACGATGGGTTTAATCCGCTCAACCAGGTTGTTTCCAGCATCGATATCGACACCGGCATCCCGGCAACTGAGAGAGTCGGACTCGGTTTTGTTCTGATCCACTGATCGCTCCAGGGTAGGTGCTTGTAAAGGCAGCAGGCTGCAATGCGTAATTCTATCAAATCCCGGTGAAGGGATCAGGCAAAAAAGAGAGCGATTATAGCATCAAGTCTGTTTTGGGGAGTGACCTCTGCGTATAGGAATGGCAATATCATCCGTTACCGTGGGCAAGTGAATGGATTTGGATCCAGCGGCAGGCTAAAATCCCATGGATTCACTCATTAGATGGAAAAGAACTAAATGCCCTATTGCGTCAAGCATGACGAGCAACTGCTCATGAAGCGATTTTACCTGCTACTGCTGCTGGTTTTGTTACTGGGTTGTTCGGTAACCGTCTCGGCAGGTCAGGTTTCTGGATTGTACAGTGCGGAGGTGGCCGTTGCAGGGCAGTCAGCTGACCAGCGAACCGAAGGCATTATAAGGGCCTTTGCACAGATGCTGGTGAAGGTGACGGGTAATCGCCAGATTTCACAGCGTCCAGAGTTGCAGGGAGATCTGAAGCTGGCCCCCCGTTATGTTCAGCAGTATCGTTATCGTCTGCGTTCTGAGCAGTTGACTGCTGGGGCAGATGAATCTGGACGGCTGCTGCTGGTTCAGTTTGATGAGGATGCGGTCCAGCGATTGCTGCGTGATCGCCGTCTTCCGGTTTGGGGTGAGAATAGGCCATCGGGACTGATCTGGCTGGGATTTGAGGAGCAGGGGCAGCGCCGTCTGATGCGCCCTGAGGGTGATGGTTTGGTGTTGGATAGTATGCTGCAAAAGGCCGATCAACGGGGCGTTCCCATGATGTTCCCATTGATGGATCTGGAAGATCAGGCCGGCATGCAGGTTGCCGATTTGTGGGGAGATTTTGAACTGAATATTCGCCGTGTTTCTGAGCGCTACTCTCCCGATCTCATTATTACCGGCAAGCTGAAACGGCTTTCGGGGAGTCTGTGGCGAGCGAACTGGCACCTCTACCATGGTGATCGCTCCTCCAGCTGGAGCGATGAAGAGAGTAGCCCTGCTGCTCTGGTGACTGCAGGGGTAGAGCATGTCTCAGATATTCTGGCTGAACGTTATGCCCCGGTTGCGGGAGAAGGCAGCCTCTCCCGGGTACGTTTGCGTGTGAATGAGGTGATGAATCTGAAGCAGTATGCGAGCATCGGACGTTTTCTGCAGTCCCAAAGTTCGGTAGAACAGGCGGACATCATCTCGGCTGAACCAGATTCAATCACCTACGATCTTAGGGTAAGAGGTGGGGTGCAGGTGTTGGCGCAGGGGTTGGCATTAGGTGGGTTGATTGAGCCAGTTCCAGAGGAGCCCGATACTTCCCGTGAGCTGATCGAAGGTGTCGATCTCTATTATCGTGTGCGCTGATTGGGGTTTGGAATCAACTGAGTCAGAAGCAGTGCCAGGAGGCGGGGGCGGTAAGCCAATGTTGATTTATATGGACAGCGACTGAGTACAGATGTTGAAAAAAGAAGACATTCCAAATCTGATCAGTGTGTTACGCATCTTTATGTCAGTGCCTATTGTCTGGATGATGATAGAGCAGCATTTCGGTGTCGCCCTGGTACTGTTTGGCGTTGCTGGCATCTCTGATGGATTGGATGGTTACCTGGCCAAGCACTATGGCTGGCAGAGTCAGCTCGGTGGCTTGCTTGATCCGCTGGCCGATAAAGTACTCCTGGTCTCCAGCTATCTCACGCTGGCCTTGATTGGCATCATTCCCGTCTGGCTGGTTTTGATTGTCATACTGAGAGATCTGGTCATTGTTACCGGAGCGCTGGTATACCATTTCCGGGTTATGGAGCTTGATGCCCACCCCAGTATGATCAGCAAGATTAATACCTTTTCGCAGATTATTCTCGTTTTGGCCGTGGTTCTGGATAGAGGATTGATGGCGATTCCCGGCGGGTTGATCGATAGCCTGATATGGCTCGTATTGATCACAACGGTAGTCAGTGGCGTCAATTACGTCTGGGTCTGGAGTCGGCTTGCGATGAGCCATCAGGATAACAGTTGATGCGGTATCTTTGGCTTTTGTCAGGGACGTTGTTGCAGGAATCCCCTGATGAATGGAATGGTCAGTCTACGCTGTGCCTCTAGCGAGGCCTTGTCCAGCTGCTCCAGCAGTTGACGTAACGACCCCATATCCCGTTGGGTATGTCGCAAGATGTAGTGCGCCGTCTCTTCACTGATTTCCATACCGCGTCTACATGCATCTTTGGTTAGCGCTTCTATCTTCTCTTGATCATTCAGCGGCTGCAGTTGATAGCAGAGTCCCCAACTCATCCGTGAACTGAGATCAGGGAGCATGATGGGGAGATTCAATGGACTGCAATCGGCTGCAACCAGTAACGAATGATGCAGTTCCCTGATGCGATTAAACAGGTTGAACAGCCCCTGTTCCCATTGCGGCACTCCTGCAATCTGCTCTATACCGTCCAGGCAGACCAGGTCCATCTGTTCCAAGTCATCAAAGATATCCGGTGAAAATTGTTTGGCCTGATCCAGGGGGATGTAGACGGCACTTCTGTTCGCTTTGTCCGCAATTTCGGTGGCGGCTTGGAGCAGGTGACTTTTCCCTGTCTGGGTTGCCCCCCAAAGGTAGATGAACTGTTCTCCGCGGCCCTTGGCGTTCGCTGACATATCCGCTACAGCCTGTTCATTGGCCGCCAGCACATAACTCTCCAGGGTGGCCTTCTCTGGCAGTATGAATCCAAGGGCGAGTTGTTTTGTCATGATCTCAGGTGCCATGCATTTTTTTTGCGATGGTGGCAATGCGACTACCGAGCGCACGGCAGAGTATTTTTTCATCCTCGCTGAGAGGCAACTTACTGTCGACACCTGCCAGATGGCTGGGGCCGTATGGCGTGCCGCCAGTGGTGGTGTGCAGCAGTTCTGTCTGACTGTAGGGGAGACCTGTGATGAGCATGCCGTGATGTAACAGTGGCAGCATCATTGAGATCAGCGTGGTCTCCTGCCCGCCGTGCAAGCTGGAGCTGGAGGTGAATACTGCCCCGGGTTTACCGGCAAGTGCCCCGGTAAGCCAAAGCGAGCTGGTACTGTCAATAAACAGCTTCATTGGAGCGGCCATATTGCCAAATCTGGTGGGACTGCCCAGGGCCAAACCCTGGCACTCTTTCAGGTCTGAGAGTGTGGCATACGGGGCTCCGCTCTCAGGTATCGTCGGCTCAATAGCTTCACAAACCGTTGATACGGGTGG
>VMRY01000158.1 GCA_007713595.1 Sedimenticola thiotaurini | reverse complement strand
TGAACCAGAAAACCAACAACTGAGCCGAATATAAACGCAGCAAGACATTGACCAACTACCGACATATCAACTCTCCAGTACTTTTTTGTAAATAATTGAACCCACCCAGGCGCCAGCAATAATGCCGGTCATCGATAAATAACCACCGAGGTTCATTTGAGGGGTTAGGCCAAAAAAGGTACTTACATTGCAGACAAAGGCAAGGCGGATACCCACACCCATAAGCAAGCCACCAATCGTGATCATGACCCACTCAGAAAGATGTTTGGGTACGCGCCAATAAAACTCCTTACTCAACAGCGCTCCAATCAGTGCACCGAAAAGCATGCCGAGGCTGATGTATATCTTCCAGTAACCCGCATCCGGCTTAAAAACAAGATCCCAGAAAGGGATGCGAGCCAGCTCATCGCCCAGAAAAAACTCTGCGATAAGACCCGTCATCATGGTTTCGCCACCGCCCACGGTCCAGGCACCAACTGTTAGAAATAGAAAGATATTCAGAACCGAGATAATCGCTAGCGAAATTACCGGGTCGAAGGTTTTCTTGAAAAATTCCATGCACTCCTCCGCTGCAGTTATTATTTTAAAGGGAGGAATGCAAGGTAAATGCCAAGCAGGATTGATCAATATTTACTATTGATTACATGTAGTTAAATATTTTAACAAGTACTTATTCTGATCTAATTTGAACAAGACCTGTTGCAAAATGAATCACATCATTTGACTCATTTTGCGCCTAAGGGTCGAACGACTGATACCTAATACACGTGCAGCAGCGACTTGATTATGATCATTTGCTTCCAGCACCGCACGGATATGTCTGGCCTCAAGATCCGCAATGGTCAATGTCGCCTCTTCTCGTACATCGCTGACGAGCGCCTTTCCGGGTGTGGAAATGATAATCTGATTTGCATCCAGCACCGGCCCAGGGAACAGTGCAAAACTTCTTTCGATAATGTTTTCCAACTGCCGTACATTACCCGGCCAATCATACTGTTGCAGTTTTTCTTGTGCAGAAGAGGAGAGACCAAGATCATCACGACCAAGACGCTCACGAAGTTGATGTACAAAATGCCAAGCTAACGGCAGGATATCGTCACGCCGGTCACGCAAGGCAGGCAGGTGTATCGGTAGCACATTGAGTCGAAATAGCAGGTCACTTCTAAATTCACCCTTTTCCACCATCTGTTCCAAATCCCGGTTTGTTGCCGCTATTACTCTGACATTTACCTTTATTATGTTATTACCACCAACCGGGCGTATCTCCCCTTCCTGAAGAGCTCGTAACAGTTTCGCCTGCAGACGCGGACTGACGTCACCTACCTCGTCAAGAAACAGAGTTCCTCCATCGGCCTGTTGAAACAGCCCTTCCCTGTTCCCGTTCGCACTGGTAAAAGCCCCCTTCACATGACCAAACAGTTCCGAGTCGAGGATATCCTCAGGGAGCGTACAACAATTAATCGGCACGAACGGCTTTTCAGCTCGAACACTGGTGCGGTGTAAAGCTTGAGCAATCACCTCTTTTCCAGTACCTGTTTCCCCAGTAATTAAAACAGGTATATCCCGCTCTTGAATACGGGCCACCACATCCAGCACTTGTTGCATAGCAGCGCTGGCCGCAACAATGGAGCGGATATGCTCTCGACCATCAAGAGCCTGACGCAACCGTCTAACTTCCTCTTGTAACGCCTTACGCTCTAATACTTTTCTGACTCGCAACATCAGCTCATCTGGGTTGATCGGTTTGGTCAGATAATCATATGCCCCCAGACGCATCGCCTTCACAGCTGTTTCGATTGTACCAAATGCAGTCATGATAATACTTTCTGTATTCAATCCACGCTCTTGCAGCTTGACCAACAGATCAATTCCACTTTCCATGCCCAATCGAAGATCAGTGATCATCAGATCAATAGACTGGGTATCAAGATAAGCGAGTGCCTCATCAATTCCGGCTGCTTCGAATGGCACAAAACCCTCTGCCTTCAACAGCAGACTTACGGTCTTGCGAATGGAAAACTCATCATCAACAATCAGTACATTACCCATTGCTCACCACTTCCAAATCAAATGCCACCTCAGTACCTGTGCCTTCCCGGCTGGTGATGATGAGCACTGTGCCATGTTGTGCCAGTATCCGCTGCACCACTGGCAAACCCATCCCCGTACCCTCTTTTCTGCTGGTAAAGAATGGTTTAGTTATTTCCGGCATTACCTCGGCAGGTATGCCTCGACCGTTATCCATAATGCTCACATTCATCCGGCCATTTAATTGCTGTAAACGTATCGTCAGCTTTCCTTCACCCGATATCGCCTGCATAGCATTCAACATCAAATTGATTAGCACCTGACGCATTAAATCAGAATCAAACAGGCAGGTAGTGCTATCTTTATACTCACGCTCAAAGCATATACCAATCGCATAGCGGGGATCCTGGCTGATCAATCCAATGGTTTGATCAACTAACACACTCAGATCTCCCTGCTCCAACTTTGCTTCAGGCAGTCGGGAAAACATCAGAAAATCGTTCAGAATTCGTTGTAGACGATTAGACTCAGTATTGACGATATCAGATACCGCCTTGTGATCTTCAGCTGAGAGTTGTTCGTTGCCCAGCAGTTTTACCGAATTAATCAGTGCTACCATCGGATTACGAATTTCATGTGCGATTGATGCAGCCATCTCACCAACACAAGCCAAGCGTTCTGCATCCGTGCGCTTACGGTGCTCCATCTCTATTTCACGGGAAGAACGATGCAGTGAGGCAGCCATGAGATTAAAAGCACGTGCCAGAGTTCCAGTTTCATCCTGGCTACGAACATCTACCCGAGCATTCAGATCACCCTCACCGATCCGCTTTGCCGCCATAGTCAGATCGTGCAGATTCCGGGTAACAGCAAGAGACAAAAGCCATGCCGCGATACTGCCTATGATCAATGCCAACAGAATATACTGAATGCCACGATTACGGGTCTCAGCAAGTGCATTCTCAAGGTTTTTAGTGGATAAGCCCAACCGGATCAGTCCCACCCGACTACTATCAATAATAACTTCATCCCGCAGATCAAGTATCCGATCATCTTCATTCAGCGGAAACTGATCATTTTGTTCAATCATGGGACCTACCTTTCGGCCTACCCGCCCCTCTCGCGTGCTAGCCATGACAAATCCCCGAACATCCACCACCTCACCATAAGAGACATCTTCTCGCTCACCCACCCGGCGCGTAACCTCTGCAAGTGAAGCAAGATCCTCTGACAACAAGGCATTGGTAGAAGCTACTACCATTAGACTGGCAAGCGAGCGCCCCTGATTGACCATCTCCTGACGGAGTTCATGCGACTGTCGGTCAACGGCCTCCCAGGTAAACTGCCCCATCAGCACCACATGAACCAACGCTACCGAAATGATTAGCCGTACACGTAGCGTATAAAAAGTCCGGGGAAACCAGCTACTACCCTGACCAGCCACTGGCGTATTAGAGTGCAAGTAGATACCTGTCACTGGCCCACCTCCAGATACTCTTCATCTGCAGCAAACTCAAAACCTCGCTTAAAACCCATTCGTCGGATGATCGATTGTCCCTGCTCTGTTTTTGCAAGCCCCGTCAACGCAAGATAGAGCCGTCTAACATCTTCAGGAGGCAGATCATCCCTTACCGCAATGGGCATCTGTGGCTGAGGCGGGGTCTCGGCTATGATCTGCAGATCCGCCCGTACTGACGCGGGCATAGAACGCAGTGAAGGACGCCATGTCCCGATAATATCAACCAGCCCATTATAGAGCGCCAATATTGCAGAATCCTGCGAACCGAAATACTGTACTTGCATCTGTCTGTCTACATTTATACCAATAGAATCAAGGTATCCCCTGACCAACACCGTGGCTGCAAAGGCACCCGGATCGGGAAATCCAATGCGCAATCCATTTGGTAGTGAATCAGCTGAGAGTGTTTGAATTGGTCCTGCCTTACGCACTACCAGAATACCGGTGAAGGGTTCAGACGCTACTTTGGCTATAACCTTATAGCCATAAGGGCGGGAATGACTATAGAGCATCGGATTAAGATAGATGATGTCATACTTGCGCTGCGCAACCTTTTCCATAAAGCTGGTAAAACTGCTACTGGTGACAAACTGCACCGGACGGCCTAGATGGTTACCCAGATACTCAGTCAAAGGCAGGAACATACCGGCCAGTTTTGTTGGGCTTTGCAAGGGTAATACACCAAAGCGAAGGTGTTGGTCACCAGATTCTGCATGCAAAGAAG
>VMRY01000029.1 GCA_007713595.1 Sedimenticola thiotaurini | reverse complement strand
TTTGCGTAGTAAACAGTAAGCTAAATCTTGTCTGTCAGGGTTAACTGTGCCTATATCTGTCATGTTTGGGATCAGTTGATTGGTAGTTTGATTGTTTCAGTCTATGATTTTCGGTAGTTTTTATCCTCATCCGCTTGTTAGAGTACCTTAATTTCTGATCATGATTTACATGACTCCAGTAATTCTGGCTAACCCAATAGGTTGAATTTAAATTTATTATGTATTTGGTGTTTATCGTATGAAAAACCTGCCGGTCTATCTTTTTTTGGCACTTTGTTATTTTTCGTCTCCACTATACAGCGCGGAAGATCCGGGACGTTTATATGAGGATGCCTTAAAAAGCTATCAACACACCAACCTACCCGAGGCGATAATCCATCTCAAGAATGCTCTGCAGATCGATCCTGACCATTTACCTTCTCGGCTATTAATGGCGGAAGTTCTTATAAGCCAGGGTAATGGTTCAGTTGCTGAAGCTGAACTGGAATTCGCGAAATCTCAGGGTGCAAGCGATGATCTTCTGCTGCCAATGTTCGCAGAAGCCTACTTGCTTCAAGATAAGCATCAGCTGGTACTTGATATCGCTAAACCGGCCAGTAGAGAGCGTAATCTGGAGGCAAGGTTAGCCTATTTTCGCGGGAGAGCGCATCTGGGTCTGCTTCAGCTCAGTTCGGCCTATCGCGAGTTTAATGAGGCACTTAAACTGCAGCCCAACCTGACCGTAGCAAAACTAGGCATGGCCCAGGTTCTGCTTCAGCGGGACCAAGTTGAGCAGGCAGGCATTATTATTGATGAAGTTATTTCTGGAGGAGCGGGTTCAGCAAATGCGTGGTTGTTGAATGCAAATATCCAGCGACTGAAGGGAGATTATTCCGGTTCGTTAACATCTCTTAACCGAGCAATTACCCTGGAGTCGGGGCACCTCGCCGCGCGCCTTGCGCGTTCTGGACTGCTCATGCAGAAGGGGGATCTGGAGGGTGCAGAGAAAGACGTAGATTTTATTCTTGATCAGATACCTCGTGAGCCACGTGCAAAATACCTGAAATCTATCATTAGCGCCTCAAAAGGGGATGTGAAAGATGCTGAGGCCAGGGTGGGTGATGTAGTTGATACTCTGAAGGCCGTTCCGCCTCAAGTGATGCAGAACAATCCCAGTTATCTCTATCTGGCGGGCATTATCAGCTACCAGTTAGGTAGTTATGATGTTGCCAAGTCCTATCTGAATAAGTATTTGAAGGCTGTTCCAAATGATCTCGAGTCGGTTAAAACATTGGCAATTATCGAGTTGAGAGAAGGCAAGCCTGAGAATGCTCGCGGTATCCTCGCTAAAATCAATGTGGTTTACCCGGATAACCCGAATATCCTCTCACTACTTGGCATGGCCTATATGGACATGAAGAGTTATGACTTGGCGCAGCAATATTTTAAGCAAGTTGTAGAGCTGGTTCCTGAGTCCGATCTTGGCAGGAGTAATCTGGCACGGAGCAAGATGGCATCAAGCGAGTTTGATGCGGCAATTGAACTGTTATTGAAGGCTAAGGAGGGTGGGACTGAGAATAATATCGAGCTGGATCTGCTGCTTGCTGAAGCTTACGTGCGTACAAAGTCGTTTGGTAAAGCAATCACTATATATAAAAAACTGGTTGAAACGTCACCTAAAAACTCACGATTTGCCCAGAAGTATGGCGCCACACTCGGCCTGAGTGGTGATCTGGAAGGTGCAGAAGCTTGGTTTAAGCGGGCTCTGGAACTTGATCCTGCCAACACTGATGCGATGATTCATCTCTCGCGTATGGATTTAGTCCGGGGTAAAGGAGAGGCTTCTCTGAAGTACCTCGATGCCAAGGCCACAGAATATCCAGAGAGTTATGAGTTGATGGTAGAATTGGGTAAAACGAATGCGCTGTTAGGTGATATGGATTCAGCACTCCGTTGGTATGACAAGGCTTTTTCGCTAAAAAATGATATCCATTTTACTCTCGATGGTTTGGTTGACACGCTTGTTAAAGTGGGTAATACGGAGAAGGCGCTGGTTGTCCTGGATGAGTTTATTGGCCGTAATCCAACGGATGCACAAGCCTTTACAATGACGGGACGGATTTATCAGTTAATTAATCAACGCCAGAAGGCTATCGAGGCGTTTACAACAGCCACCAATTTTGCTGCAAATAAGAGCCAATCTTTCATGACCTTAGCCAAGGCGCAATCCGATACGGATGATCGTGCTGGGGCAATTGCTTCACTTAAAAAAGCCTTGGTCTATGATGAGAGCTATCTGCCAGGATACATTGCTCTAATAAAGCTGGTCATAGAAGAACGGGATGAAGTACATGCGTTACGGCTGATTTCCTCAGTTCGTAAACTGGCGCCTAATACCCCTGCGGGTGATCTGTTAACGGCAGAGTTGTATGAGGGGCTTGGTGATTTTGACAAAGCGATCGCCAGTTATGAGAAGGCCTTGATATTAGGTGATAGTCGACAAGCTATTCTGGGTTTGACTGGCATTTATACGCGGAGTGGGTCAGAGGCAAAAGCTGCAGAGCGATTGACGGAATGGCTGAAGCGTTATCCTGATGATCCACCGGTGGAATTGGCACTCGCAGAAACTTATCTTCGACTAGGGAAGCATAAAAGCGCCATGTTTCATTATGAGAAGCTGCTGAAACAGCATCCTGAGTCGCCTTTGATTCTAAGCAGTGCTTCTGAGGGTTTTTATCGTTCAGGTAAAGAGTCCATTGCTCTTCAAATGGCGCAGAAGGCGCAGGCTGCGTCACCAAAAAATGTCGATTTTCTGGATACTCTAGGCTGGATCCAGAGCCGTACCGGGAAGACAGATGCAGCGTTGGCCACTTTTCGTGAAGCATTGGTCTATGACTATGGAAATCCCTCGGTTAAATATCACCTTGCCTCAACACTAGTGCAACTGAATCGACAAGCCGAAGCGCGAAAACTTCTCGGTGAGGTTAAGACTAGCTCTCGATCTTACGGGCAAATGGCCGATGTCGATGTGTTGCTAAAAAGCATCTCACAATAACAGCCAGGTAGCTTCGAAGAATCACTAGAGCATTATATGTGGCGGGCAGACTGGGGTTGTAAATAGGTGGTACTGAGTGCTGCAATCAGGATTTTTTGCTCTTCAAGGATGTTGCAAGAAACGGAATGATTTAGGTGATCTATGTTTAGATGCTAACTGAAGCCCCGTTATAGCCCTTGGATAGTATCTTGCTTTTTGAGTGGTGCTAAAACAAAAAGTACCGAAGCGAAAAAAGGGTTACGAATTCTCGTAACCCTTTGATTATAAAGCTGGTGCCGAGGAGAGGACTTGAACCTCCACGGGGTTGCCCCCACTAGCACCTGAAGCTAGCGTGTCTACCAATTTCACCACCTCGGCTTATCTGATCTGCATCAGCCAATGGCGTGTGCATTCCAGAGGCCGCGAACTTTACAGCGACATTTAATCCTTGTCAACGGTACAATAGCATTCTAACCAAACAATATTAAGGGAATATCCTTTGACCAAAAGCTCAGGCAAGAAAACGTTAAAAAGCAGAGACCCGCATCAGGCCCGGGAGGCCAGGAAATATGACAATCCGATCCCGAGTCGTGAGTTTATTCTGGATCATTTAGCAGCAGCGGGTGTGCCGCTGTCTCAATATGAGGTGGCGGAGCAGTTGTCACTTCACAGTGAAGACGATGTTGAGGCGTTACGCCGACGCTTGAATGCGATGGAGCGTGACGGGCAGGTGGTCAGGAATCGCAAAGGGGGCTTCTGCATTGTTAACAGCAAGGACCTGATTGCCGGCCGGGTTATTGGTCATCCGGATGGGTTTGGCTTTTTGCGTCCCGATGAGGGCGGAGATGATCTGTTTATCTCTCCGCGCCAGATGCGCCAGCTGTTGCATGGTGATCGTGCTGTGGTACGGATAGTTGGACAGGATCGCCGGGGTCGAATGGAAGCGGCAGTAGTTGAGGTGCTGGAGCGGGCGAACCAGTCGATAGTGGGTCGTCTCTATATGGATAAGGGTGTTGGCTTTGTTGTGCCGGATAACAAGCGTTTGCATCAGGATGTGGTGATACCGGAAGGGCAGTTTAATGGCGCAGGTCATGGCCAGATGGTGGTGGCGGTGATTGTGGAACAGCCAACCAAACGCAATCAACCTATTGGAAAAATTAAAGATGTGCTGGGCGAGCACATGGCGCCTGGCATGGAGACGGATGTAGCGATCAGGGCACATCAGCTACCGCTGGAGTGGCCTGAAGAGGTCGAGCTGGAGGTCGCTCGCCTGAGTAGTGAAGTGGAAGAGTCGGCCAAAAAGGGGCGGGTTGATCTTCGCTCCCTGCCGTTGGTGACAATTGACGGTGCAGATGCGCGGGACTTTGATGATGCGGTTTACTGTGAGGCTAAACCGAAAGGCTGGAAGCTACTGGTCTGTATCGCGGATGTATCCAGTTATGTTGCACCGGGTAGTGCGTTGGATAAAGAGGCGAAGTCCCGGGGTAACTCTGTTTATTTTCCAGATCGTGTTATTCCTATGCTGCCAGAAGTCCTTTCCAATGGGCTCTGTTCGATCAATCCCCATGTCGACCGGCTCTGTATGACCTGCGAGCTGTATATTAGTAAAGAGGGAAAAGTGACCCGCACCCGTTTCTATGAAGCGGTGATGAAATCCCATGCGCGCCTGACTTATGACCAGGTGGCAGACATGTTGATTGAGGGTGATCCTCAACTCTGTGACACCCATGCTGAATTGTTGCCTCATTTACACCAGTTATATTCGTTGTTCCAGGTTCTAAGAAAGGAGCGGAATGAGCTGGGAGCAATTGATTTTGATACCACAGAAACGCGTATCTTGTTTAATGATGAACACAAAGTAGACAAGATCGTGCCGGTGCATAGAAATGATGCCCATCGCCTGATTGAGGAGTGCATGTTGGCGGCTAACGTGGCTGCAGCCCGTTATCTGTTACGCAAAAAAATGCCGGCGCTCTATCGAAATCATGAAGGGCCGCAGTCTGAAAAATTGCTCGATCTGAAAGAATTCCTGGGTGAAATGGGTCTTTCGTTGACGGGTGGGGAGAAGCCGACCAGCCTGGACTATGCGGCCTTGCTGGATCAGGTACGGGATAGACCTGATTCACACCTGATCCAGACAGTACTATTACGATCACTTTCGCAGGCCATGTACAGTGCTGAGAATCAGGGCCATTTTGGACTCTCGTTTCCCGCTTATACCCATTTCACTTCACCGATTAGGCGTTATCCTGACCTGGTTGTTCATCGAGCCCTGAAGCAGGTGTTGGTGGATGGATCGGCTGAGGATTTTGTTTATTCCCCCACGGAGCTGCAAAGTCTGGGTGAGCACTGCTCTTCTACGGAAAGGCGCGCGGATGAAGCTACCCGTGATGTGGTGTCATGGCTCAAGTGCGAGTACATGATGGATAAAGTCGGAGAAGAGTTTGTTGGCATTATCACCACGGTTACCTCATTTGGAATTTTTGTGGAGCTGGATGAGATTTACGTGGATGGTCTGGTTCATATAACGGCATTGGATAACGATTATTATCACTTTGATCCGGTGGGTCGCCGTCTTACAGGTGAGCGAGCAGGGCGGGTTTATCGCCTGGGTGATCAGGTGAAAGTGCGGGTGGCTGCGGTTAATCTGGATGATCGAAAGATTGATTTTCTCCTGGCTGATTCGACTGACAAAGGGCAGGCCGTATCAAAGAAAAAGAGCAGAAGCGGTGGGCGTAAGCAGTCAGGTTCATCTGAGAAATCAACCATGCCGGCTCGCAAAGAGAAGGGCCCGGAAAAAAATGATAAAAAGAAAAATAGGAAGCACTCGAAGAGCCGGACTAAATCAGCGGAAAAACCAAAAACTAAAACAAAAGCGGGTTCAAGGCGAAAGCGGTCGGCAACACAGGCCAGGAAAGATTGATCTTCAATCTGGCTTTGGTAGTGAGGTAATAGCTTTTTGAATGGCAATGAAGAGAAATGCGGGTCGATTGATTGACCCGTGAGAGGTTGTGGATGAGTGATAGTCAGTTAGTTGCGGGCCTGCATAGTGTTAGGACGGCTTTAAAGCACGGTGCAGGATCTGTACTGGACGTCTGGGTTGAAGGGGCTAAAAAACAGGATCGTCGGGTGCGGGAAGTGATTGTGCTGGCCCGTGAGTCTGGTGTGAAGGTCTCATATGTGAGTCGTGATGAGCTTGAAGCACTTACGGCCGGTTCCAATCATCAAGGTGTTGCGGCCAGTACTCAGGTGCCTGCATCTCTGGATGAAAATTCTCTTGAATCACTGCTCACGAAACTCGATGTACCACCCTTCCTGTTGATTCTGGATGGTGTGCAGGATCCACATAATCTGGGTGCTTGTCTACGCAGTGCTGATGCGACGGGTGTTCATGCCGTGATCGCACCTAAAGATCGTTCTGTCGGCTTGACCCCAACGGCGTGCAAGGTGGCCAGTGGCGCCGCTGAGGCGATACCTTTTTATCAGGTCACCAATCTGGCGCGTACACTGAAGTGGCTGCAGAGCGAGTTGGGTGTCTGGCTGGTGGGAACGGCAGGTGAAGCGGAGAGTTCACTTTATGCGGCAGATCTCAAGGGTCCACTCGGCATTGTGATGGGGGGAGAGGAGAAGGGCATGCGCAGGCTCACCCGGGAGTCTTGTGATTTGCTGGTTAACCTGCCGATGGCGGGCGTTGTTGAGAGCCTGAATGTCTCCGTGGCCGCCGGTATCTGTCTGTTTGAAGCGGTGCGACAACGCACGAGCTGTTAGTCTGGCATCGATTATTGTCGCCAGGTTGAGTGCTTTAGTTCTTTTTTGATCGTTTTGGTGTTGCTGTTTTCCGCCACTCCTAATAAGAAACACGTTTTGACCCTATGCAATACTATTCCCCGGTTGCGCCTGGTTCGTCTGCGATGTAGAATCCGCGGTTTCCTGGCGTGGAGGTATCTTCGCGCTTTACTCCTTGCCTCACCATTATCATGTGGGAGGCTCTATTAACCGAAAGGGGAAATAATGAGACACTACGAAGTTGTGTTCATGGTACATCCTGATCAGAGTGATCAGGTTTCTGGCATGATTGAGCGTTATCGCACTCTCATCGAAGCAGATGGTGGCAAGATTCATCGTCTGGAAGATTGGGGTCGCCGTCAACTCGCCTATCCAATTCAAAAGCTGCACAAAGCCCACTATGTTCTTATGAATATCGAGTGCAGTGCCGCTGCTCTTGACGAACTCGAGAGTGTATTCCGTTATAACGATGCAGTTCTGCGCAACATGATCATCAAGTGCGACAGCGCCGTTACTGAGCCTTCACCACTGGTGAAATCTCAGGATGAGCGTGATGATTCCAGATCTTCTTCAGACCGTGATGATTCAGATGATGATGAAACCGAAGAAGAAGATGATGATGAGGTCGCAGCCTCTGCCTGATCTTAAGGCGGGTTTATCGGTCATTACAGATGAAATGACCCATTCAAACTGAATTGAATAGAGAGAGATTGATATGTCACGTTTTTTTCGTCGCAGAAGATACTGCCGCTTTACCGCTGAAGGCATCACTGAGATCGATTACAAGGATCTGAACTTGCTGAAAGCTTATGTCAGCGAAACCGGTAAAATTGTTCCAAGCCGTATTACCGGAACCAAGGCCAAATACCAGCGTCAACTGGCGACCGCTATCAAGCGCGCACGTTATCTGGCTCTGCTGCCTTATACTGACGGTCATTAAGACTGTCTTTACCCGTGGTCACGGTGTGACTTCGGGACTGTTTGAACAAGGTGGGATGGAGTAGATGCAGGCGTTAGCATCCTTTGTGATGCGGGGGGTACCCCAGGCAGTGATGGTAATCATCCTGCTGGCGGCACTATCACTCCTGCTTCCACCGGCAAGTATATTCAGCGCAGCCGCAGTGGCCTTGGTCACTTTACGGAGCGGTGCAATACCCGGGGTCCTGATTTTAGGGCTTGCGACAGGTGTCAGTGGAATCATCGCGCTTTTCGCGCTGGGTGGTTTCAATCTGGCGATCGGCTTTTTGATTCTGTTGTGGTTGCCGGCCTGGTTATTGGCTCTGGTGCTCCGCTCCAGTCGATCACTTTCGCTGGTTGTCATGGGCGCACTGTTATTGGGTGTTGTAATGATTGGAGGCCAGTTTATCCAAACTGGTGATCCGGTAGCTGAATGGCGTTCACTACTGACTCCCTTTGTGGAGTCGTTGGTAGAAGCGCAACTTGTAGAGACGAGCCAACAGGCGACTCTGGTGTCGCTGATGGCAAGTTGGATGCCTGGCATTGTTGCTGCAGGTTTTTTTCTGCAGCTTCTGGCGTCGCTTTTTATTGGACGCTGGTGGCAGTCAATGTTGTATAACCCGGGCGGATTTCGTGCCGAGTTTCATCAACTGAGACTGCCAAAAGTTCTTGCGATTGTGCTGCTGATTTTGGTTGGAATGATGTTTGTTCAGACTGGGTCAGGTGTTTCGCTGGTGGAATATGCCCTCGTACTTCTGGTATCGGCATGGTTCATCCACGGACTGGCACTGGCGCACGGCGTTGTCGGGCACTTGGGTTCAAGCAGTGGGTGGTTAATAGGCATCTATCTGCTGCTGTTATTTGCTCTGCCACATACAGTTATTGTGTTGGCGGTGGTTGGAATAGCAGACGCATGGTTTGATTTTAGGGCTCGCCTTATCCAACGTGGTTCTGGAAAGGCAAGCTAAAGATTTAATACCTGATTACAGGGGAAATAACGATGGAAGTTATTCTGTTAGAGAAAGTTGATAACCTGGGTGGCCTGGGCGATAAGGTTAATGTGAAGTCCGGCTATGGCCGTAATTTCCTGATTCCTACCGGTAAGGCTATCACCGCAACCAAGAGCAATGTGGCAGAATTTGAGGCTCGTCGCGCTGAGCTTGAGAAACAGGCTGCTGAAGCACTGGCTGCTGCAGAAGCACGTAAGGTTGCATTGGAAGGCCTGACGGTCACCATCGCACGCAAAGCGGGTGATGAGGGTCGTCTGTTCGGTTCCGTTGGAACGGCTGATATTGCAGCCGCGACTGTAGAGGCCGGCGGCCAATTGGAAAAGCGCGAAGTGCGTCTTCCAGAAGGACCTTTCCATGTTACCGGTGAGTTTGATGTTTTGGTGCATCTGCATACCGATGTAGATGCCACCGTTAAAATCGTCATCACGCCTGAAGCTGAGTAACTAAGCTGACGCTGCAATATTAAACGCCGGGGCGGCACTGTTCGCCCTGGTGTTTTTCATCTGTTATCCCCCGTTTTTGTCCCAAACCCAATAAACCCCTACCTCTTGGCGAATAATTTGTACTGGCTTTAAAAAATGGTCAGAGGAATTCACCAACACCGCTTTTTGCCGTATCCTTTGTCTCTTATTCAGACCAGATCCCCAGAGAACTATGCAGGAATCCGCTTTTCCATCTGATATGCCTGATGAAGGTGATGTAACTGATCGGTTACGTGTGCCTCCCCATTCGATACAGGCTGAACAGTCCGTTTTAGGTGGTCTGATGCTTGATAACCAAGCATGGGATCAAATTGCCGACCGTGTTAATGAAAAAGATTTTTATCGACGAGAGCATCAGCTGATCTTTCGTGCGATTGAAGTATTGGCTGACAAGTCAAAGCCCTATGACGTGATTACACTTTCAGAGGAGTTAGGACGCCACGGTTCCCTGGAAGGGGCCGGTGGCCTCTCATACCTGGGCAGTCTCGCCAAGGATACCCCCAGTGCAGCCAATATTCGCGCCTATGCCGACATTGTGCGTGAGCGCTCGGTTATGCGTCAGCTTATCCGTGTTGGGACTGATATTGCGGACAGCGCCTTTAATCCGGATGGACGGGATAGTTCAGAGCTGCTGGATGCGGCCGAGACCCGTGTCTTTGCAATTGCTGAACAAGGTGCCAAAGGTCAGGGGGGATTTCAGGGTATTAAATCGCTGCTAACCAAGGCCGTCGACAAGATTGAGACCTTGTTTGCCCAGGATCAACCGATTACAGGTCTGAGTACAGGATTTGCAGATCTGGATAAGATGACATCGGGGCTGCAACCAGCCGATCTGGTGATCGTAGCGGGTCGACCCTCGATGGGTAAAACCACCTTCGCCATGAATGTCGCCGAGAATGTCGCTCTGTTGAGTGGCAAACCGGTGGCGGTCTTCAGTATGGAGATGCCGGGTGAATCACTGGCCATGCGTATGATGTCTTCACTGGGACGGATCAATCAAACCCGGGTACGTACCGGGAAACTGGAAGATGACGAGTGGCCCAGGCTGACTTCTGCTGTCAGTATGTTGGCAGAGACGAAGTTCTATATTGACGATACACCTGCGCTCAGCCCACTGGAAGTGCGTGCTCGGGCGCGCCGATTGATGCGTGAGCATGGTGAGCTGGGCCTGATTATGCTGGACTATCTGCAACTGATGCAGGTGCCGGGTATGGGGGATAATCGAACCAATGAAATTTCTACCATTTCACGTTCACTGAAGGCGCTTGCAAAAGAGCTGAATGTTCCGGTGATTGCGCTTTCCCAGTTAAATCGAAGCCTGGAGCAGCGGACCAATAAACGACCAATCATGTCGGATCTGCGTGAATCGGGTGCTATTGAGCAGGATGCTGACATCGTTGTGTTTATTTATCGGGATGAGGTCTATAACGAAGACAGTCCGGATAAAGGTGTTGCTGAGATCATTATTGGCAAGCAGCGAAATGGTCCAATCGGTACAGTCAGGCTTACATTCCTGGGCGAGTTTACCAAGTTTGAAAATTACGCCAATGATTACTATGGTGATTCGGGTTACTGATGGGTCCAACGGCTACCATCAAGCTCTCAGCACTGCAGCATAATCTGCAACGAGCAGCGGAATTGGCACCGCATAGCCGCCTCTACGCGGTAATCAAGGCCAATGCCTATGGTCATGGTCTACTGCGGGCAGCCAGCTCCCTGGAGGCCGCTGATGCGCTCGCAGTGGCACGGGTGGAAGAAGCTGTTCTGCTACGAGAGGCGGGTATTCAGAAACCGCTCCTGGTGCTGGAGGGTTTCTTTAATGTGGAAGAGCTGGAAGCGGCATCCTTCCATCAGTTAGAGGTGGCAATACAGCAACCCGAGCAGTTGCAGATATTGCGGCAAAACCCAATCAAAAAACCGATCCAATGCTGGCTGAAGATAGATACAGGTATGCACCGGCTCGGTTTTCAGCCGGATGCAGTGGATGCGGCGTGGCAATTTCTCTCTACGCATGAGTCCGTTGCCAAAGGGGTGCGGGTAATGACGCACCTGGCATCAGCAGATGATCTTGCTGATCCTGTCAGCCAGCATCAGCTGAAGCTTTTTCACTCACTCACACAAAAGTTCTCGACGGCCACATCGGTGGCTAACTCTGCTGGCATTATTGGCTGGCCCGAAGCGCGATCTGACTGGGTTAGACCTGGCATTATGCTCTACGGCGCTTCGCCAATGCAGGGGCGTACCGGTGAGCAGGATGGTCTGCTACCGGTTATGACGCTGAAGAGTCGCATTATCGCCATCAACTCATTCACCAAAGGCAGTGCTATTGGTTACAGTGGAACTTGGATCTGTCCTGAGGATATGCGTGTCGGTGTGGTAGCGGCAGGCTATGGTGATGGTTACCCAAGACATGCTCCGGCGGGGACGCCGCTACTGGTGAGGGGTAAACGGTTACCGCTGATTGGCCGGGTATCGATGGACATGCTGAACATTGATTTACGCGGATTACCCGATGCCCAAGTCGGTGATGAAGTTGTACTCTGGGGGGATGGTTTAGCTGCAGAAGAGATTGCCCAGCGCGCGGGGACAATCGCCTACGAACTGTTTTGTGGCGTGACCCAGCGGGTTGTATTTAAAGAGATCGATGGATAGGGATTATTTTGGGGGGGCAGATGGCGGGTGTCGGCAGTAAGAAAAGCAATAAATCCATCTATGTCTGCTCGAGTTGTGGCGGCCAATTTCCCAAATGGGCCGGGCAATGCTCTGACTGCAAGGGCTGGAATACGCTAGAAGAGTCAATCGCATCAGCAGCAGCCCCGGCCAGTTCGCGTTTTGCCGGATATGCCGGCGATGCCAATCAGAACCAGATCCGTAATCTCTCCGATGTCTCACCCGAGCAGCGCAGTGGTGAGCCGACTGGTCTTTCAGAGCTGGACCGGGTGCTCGGTGGTGGTCTGGTCGGTGGTTCAGTCGTGCTGATCGGCGGTGATCCCGGGATCGGCAAATCCACGCTCTTGATTCAGACCATGTCGCAATTGGGTGGAAGACTGAAAACACTGTACATCAGTGGGGAAGAGTCTCCCGCGCAGATTAGCCTGCGTGCGGGTCGGCTTGGTCTGGAAACAGCGCACTTGCGACTGCTCGCCGAAACCAGTGTGGAGCGGATTATTGCACTGTCACTCGTGGAACGCCCGGCGGTCATGGTCGTGGACTCCATCCAGACGCTCTACACCGAACAGTTGCAATCGGCCCCTGGTTCAGTCGCCCAGGTTAGGGAGTCTGCTGCACAATTAGTCCGGTTTGCCAAACAGACAGGCACGATGGTCTTTCTGGTCGGCCATGTAACCAAAGAGGGCGCTTTGGCAGGCCCTAGGGTGCTGGAGCACATGGTGGATACCGTTCTCTATTTTGAAGGGGAATCGGGTAGTCAGTTTAGATTGATACGTACCATTAAAAATCGTTTTGGTGCGGTAAATGAACTGGGCGTATTTGCCATGACAGACCGGGGGCTTCGGGAAGTCAGTAATCCCTCGGCGATCTTTTTATCTCGTCACAGTGAAGAGGTGGCTGGCAGCGTCATTCTGGTAACAAGAGAGGGGAGTAGGCCCCTCCTGGTAGAGGTTCAAGCCCTGGTCGATGGTAGTCCCTTGGCCAATCCCCGACGCGTCACACTGGGGCTGGAGCAGAATAGACTCTCGATGTTACTCGCAGTATTGCATCGCCACACTGGCTTGGCGATGTTTGATCAGGATGTCTATGTCAATGTGGTGGGGGGCGTGAGAATAACGGAGACAGCGTCGGATTTGCCACTGTTACTGGCTGTGCTGTCGAGCTTCCGTGATCGGGTGGTTCCGAAGGAGCTGGTGGCATTTGGCGAAGTGGGTTTGGCTGGTGAAATCAGACCGGTCCCAAACGGGTTAGAACGTCTGCGGGAGGCCGCCAAGCATGGCTTTAGTCGGGCGATTGTACCGCGTGCAAACGCACCTAAAAAGCCGATCGATGGAATTGAAGTGACAGCCGTGGATCGCCTGTCAGATGTGATGGATATCTTCTAACGTCGCTAACCGAGTGCGGATAATTCCCGCTCAAGCAGCTCAGGGTTGCCGAGATTAAGTTCGACCAACCGGCGCAGATGCCCAATGCTTTCCATGTCAATAAAGACACAACGCAGGCCGAGGCGCCCAGCGTCCATGTGTGTAATCTGCGCTTCCATATCAATAAAAGTCTCATCACCGAGTTGTATTCTCAGTGTGACGCGATCATTTGGGGCGCAGCTAAAGGCTTCAGTCGTCTCCAGTAATGCACCATTCAGGGAGATATCGACAAGCTTTGTCTGGAATTCATTATCTGCAAAAACAAGAGTCACTGGTGCATCGAACAGGATTCGATGAAAGTGCCGTCGGTCATCAGTTTCTGTTGTGTTCATCAATTACCACTCCTGATTGCAAAAGGGCACAGCTCGAGTCAATTACATAGCGGCAGATTGTGAAATTTCTTCATGAAATCGCATTCTGGTGTTGCCCAGAACGATCTCTTGGCCCTCTTTCAAGCGGACAGTGTGATTTCCAATTGATCTGTTATTCACCTTTGGAGGTGTGTCACCCTCTAAGTGAGAGAGGTAATAGCCATCATTACGATGTGCGATAACCGCACACTCATTTCCGCTCATGCCAAGACGCGTCAATCCTCGTTGAAGGGGTATTATCTTACCAAGATGACGGCCGCTTAGTATCTGTATGGTACCAGAAGGGAGTGTATTGAGGTTTTTAACCAGTTGATCAAGTGACTGGCGGGGTGAAGCCGACCTTGTCGGGTGTTGATTGATATGTTGCACATTAGTATTTGGAGAGCGGTTCAGGTCGGTGGCGCTTTCAGAAAAGAACAGTTCATGTTTGCCTAGCTTGATAATATCGCCGTGTGTGAGCAGTGTGGGCTCATCTATCAGTTGCCGATTGACCCATGTCTTGTTTTCTGCGATCGGTGAGATCAGGCAGCGCTCTTTTATCTGCTTGATTAAGGCGTGGCGCTCGGCAATAGCCAAGCTCTCAATGTGAACCTCGGCGTCAGGCGCGCGTCCGATTGTAGCGGTCGTTTCGGTCAGATTGTGCAGTCCAATGAAACGGCCTTTGAAGCATAAGGTTAGCTTAGGCATGGTATCGCTATATATCTGTTAATTTACCTGACCATCCGTGGGAGTGAGTGTGTGAGCGTCCTGTCTTGAATATTAGCGTCCGGCAACCACCAGACTGAAGGCCCTAATGTGAATCACTTCACGAAAGTGGCTTCTTATTCCTAAAGAGTTGCACATCCTATGTCACTTAAAGGATAGGCACAAGTTGTCTGTATGGCTGTAATTCAGCATGAAAAGTAGAAAAAGGTGAATGGATTAACGTCACCGCCGATCACTGTTCTGATGTATGCTTTGATGTCTGTATTTTGATCATCCGCACCATGTTGTCCTTAATTTGTAGTATCTCAACGGGATAGCCAGCCAATAGAAGACTGGTACCTGGTTCAGGAATGGTTTCCATGTACTCTATAATGAGTCCACTGATTGTACGGGGACCATCCAGGGGGAGTTCCCAATGATAGGTACGAACCAGATCCTTGATATTGGCGCTTCCTGAGACAAGAAAGCTCCCATCCTGTTGAGGTTGCACATCCAGTACGCTGTCAGCCGGGTCGGTGCTGAATTCCCCGACAATCTCTTCCAATAGATCGACCAGGGTAACTAATCCGAGAAGATCGCCGTATTCGTCCACAATCATGCCGATACGCTGTTTTTTTCGCTGAAAGTTGATCAACTGTCGATTGAGTGGTGTTCCCTCTGGAATAAAATAGGGCGGATCACAAATCTCTCTGATAACGCTGTGGGTCAATTCGCCATGTGTCAGTGCATGCATCGCCTTGCGCACGTGAATAGTACCTACGATATTGTCGATACTGCCGTCAAATACAGGCAATCGTGTATAGGCGCTGTTCTGTAACTCTTTAATGATCTCCTCAATAGGCTCTTCCAGGTCAATGCCATCAACCTCGTTGCGAGGAATCATAATGTCTTCTACCGCCAGTTTTTCCAGATCCAGAATACTCAGCAGCATTTTTTGATGTCGTTTGGGGATCATGGCGCCAGCTTCAATAACAACAGTTCTGAGCTCTTCTTTGCTTAGCAGTTGGTCATCCATTTCATCCGGAGAGACGTTGAGTGAGCGCAAAACAAAGTTGGCGATACCATTCACCACCCATACCATCGGGTAGAGCAGCTTGAGCAGTGGTGTGTAAACAAAGGCAGCGGGGAAGGCGAGTTGTTCCGGTTTAAGCGCTGCCAATGTTTTAGGCGCGACTTCTGCAAATATCAGAATCACCAGGGTCAGTAGAAAGGCCGCGATGGCGATAGCGCCCTCACCCCCCAGGCGCAGTGCGATGACCGTCGCCAGCGAGGAAGCCATAATATTGACGAAGTTATTTCCAAGTAAGATCAGACCAATCAGCCTGTCTGGACGCTCCAGGAGCCTGTTGGCCTTCACTGCTCCGCTATGACCGATCTTTGCCAGATGGCGCAGGCGATATCGATTGAGTGTCATCAGGGCGGTTTCTGACCCAGAAAAAAAAGCGGAGAGCAGGATCAGAAAAATGAGTATGCCGAATAGCATACCGGTTGAAATATCACTCAAAGGTAAAGCCTTCTGATTTATAAATAGAGTTCTATTTCTAAGCTGCCAGTTTTGTGATGTCAAGCTAGCGATAGAACTAGGCGACGAAACTGGATGAAGAGAGGGGTAGCGTATGCACACATTGCTGACCGGCAAGGGTTATAGTGATAGGCTTTGAAGCTGGGAACAGTAGTTATTTTAGGAGGCGACTGGATACAATGGAGAGCGCGTCAAGCCGAGGCGTCTCTTTTCAGAGACGAATGCAAATTTCCTGGTTTGTAGATGAGGAGGGTATTTCTAGCGATCATGTCGAGCTGAATGATCGAAATACACACCTCTTGCAGTCACTCTTGCTGGCCCAGGAATCACATCGTGATATAGCTGAAGAGGCAGGAGATCTGGCGCGTGTTGAAGCTAAACTTGATCTGCTTTTAGATATGGTCTCACAGTTGTTGCAACAGAGAGAAGGCACAACCGTGGAGTCAGATGTGGTGCTATGGATGGGTGGTGTTTGTTGGTCAGTAATCAATAAACCGGTGCCGTCCATCAATCAAGCGCTTATGCTTGTTGTATATATCGATTCGTCTCTTACTCAGCCGCTCCGTTTGCCAGTTACTGTCACCGAAATTCGTGAACGAGAGAGTTGCTTTGAGGTAGAGGCGGAATTTAATCATCTGAACGAGCAGGTGATTGAACTTTTGGAGAAATATGTTTTTCGTCAGCACCGCCGCGCTATTGCTCAGGGGAAGGTTGAAAAGCGTCCTGTGTAGAATAAAGACTCTGAATTGAATGAAAATACCCAGTAAAAACAATGGTGTAAATTAACATCTTTCCCTTGTTTAGCAATAAACAGATGTAGTCTACTGTGAAATAATCATAATTTATAAAAGATTTCAATCATTCGTCACGGGTTTGTCGGACGACAATATTTTGACAATCCGTTAAGAAGCTGCTTAACTCCTTGCACCATGTGGTTTTTGTCAATAGAGCGGGTTATTTAAGAGTCAATGGAGAAGACGTTCGGAAATAATCTGCTAGAGGCTTTAAGAATGTTGCATAACGGCTGTGTGTTGCTTATCGACAGTAATTCTGAACGAATCGACTATTTCAAGAGCATTTTTCAGTTTATCGACTACGAGTTAGAAGCCGTTAATGATCCTGCTCAACTTCAGCAACGACTCGATGCGCGTAAAGATGACCTTTGTCTCTCGGTCATGTTGAGTCCGGATTTCCAATCGGATGAGAAGAAATCAGTGGTCGATGTGGTTCGTAAAGCGGCGGGCTTTCCAGCATTGCTGCAGCTATTGGACACGAATGAGCAACCTACGAATCATCCGCTGGAACCACCATTTATTGGCGCACTTTCAACGCCGACTCACTATGAGGAGCTGATCAATCTCCTGACGAAAGCACAGCTTTTTCAAGAGAATAGTCGGAATCCTAATGGGGATCAGCGACCAATCGAGCTTTTCAGGAGTCTTTCAGGTAACAGTCGCGCAACAAAACAGATCAATAAAATGATAGGACAGGTGGCGGATACTGATGCCACGGTGTTGGTGCTGGGTGAATCAGGCACAGGCAAGGAAGTAGTTGCCAGAAAACTGCACTATAACTCATCCCGTCGAGGTAAGCCGTTTGTCCCGGTCAACTGTGGTGCAATTCCTGCCGACCTGTTGGAGAGTGAACTGTTTGGGCATGAGAAGGGGGCTTTTACGGGTGCGATAAGTTCCCGGCAGGGGCGATTCGAAATGGCAGACGGCGGTACCCTGTTTCTGGATGAGATCGGTGATATGAGCATGCCCATGCAAGTTAAACTCTTGCGGGTGCTGCAGGAGAGATCATTCGAACGTGTCGGCAGTAATAAGACAATTCAATGTAATGTGCGCATCATTGCAGCCACCCATCGAAATCTGGAAGAGGCGATAAAAGAAGATAAGTTTCGCGAAGATCTCTACTATCGACTCAATGTCTTCCCCATTGAGATGCCACCACTGCGCGAGCGGAGAGATGATATCCCTGTCTTGGTAAATGATCTGATTGCCCGAATAGAGAAAGAGAAACGCGGCTCGGTTCGTTTGACACCGTCAGCTGTGATGGCATTGAGTCAGTTCAAATGGCCCGGCAATGTAAGGGAGCTGGCGAATCTGATTGAGCGGCTGGCTATTCTCTATCCATATGGTGTGGTTGATGTCAAAGATCTCCCGGAGAAATTCAGAATAGGTCTGGTGACACAAGATCAGACGGGCGATCTACCCAAGGTGACAGTTTCTGGCGATGAGCCTGGAGTGGTTGAAAGCGTTCCTCGATTGCCAAATGAGGGGATCGATCTTAAAACACATCTGAATAATCTCGAGCAGAGCCTTATCAGGCAGGCGCTGGATGAGTCAGACGGTGTTGTTGCGCATGCGGCAAAACGTCTCAATATGCGTCGCACAACACTGGTTGAGAAGCTGAGGAAATTCGGACTTCAGCGCACCCATGAAGCGACAGGAATTTGACGTAGTATTATTTATTAAAAATAACCGATTGTATTTAAAAGAATAAATAATCTGGCATGTTTATTGTTAGTTGATAAAAAAGGATCGATTTCCGATCCGGTAGCGTCAAATAACGGGACATGCCGATGGCAAGACAGAACACGGTAGAACGTGAACAACTTGAAGATGCATTCCAGGTCTTTAATCAGATGTCTGGTCAATTGGTTGATTCCTACCACCAGCTCCAGACCCAAGTTGCCTGTCTCACCGCCGAACTGGCTGCAGCGCGTAGCGAAAAAGTACAGCAGCTGGCTGAGAAGGCTTCACTTGCCAATCGTCTTACACGCCTCCTTGAGACACTCCCTGCCGCGGTAATCGTGCTAGATGGCCATGGCCTCATCGCCCAGATAAATCCTGCCGCAAGCGATTTACTACCGGGTATCACTACGGGTGATTCCTGGCATGCGATCTACCAGCACCATTTTCGTTCAGGAGAAAGAGAGCCGGAACAGTGGCTGGCCTCGGGCCGGCTTGTGACCCAGACTCAGCGCTCACTTGAGCCGGACTCTGGAAAGATTATTCTGTTATTGGACGTGACAGAGACGCGACAGCTGCAGGAGCGAATCGCCCGACGGAAAAGATTGAGTATCATGGGCGAAATGTCTGCCCAGCTGGCACATCAGATCAGAACACCACTCAGCTCAGCACTTATCGACACTACCCACCTCTCACGTGATGACCTTACGCGGCAACAGCGTGAACGCTTTTCGCTGCGCTGTCTGGAGCGCTTGCGCCATATCGAGAGTCAGATAAATGACATGCTTGCCTTTGCCAAGGGCGGGCAGTTTGAGTTGGCGCCTCTATCGTTGCAAGAGCTGATTATTGAACTTCAGCACGGGCTGGAGACACTCTGTGTGGAACAGAATGGGGTAATTGAGACACGTTTTGATGTGGTCAACGATCTCATTATAAACGGCAATCAGGCGGCCCTGTTGGGGGCACTGATGAATCTTGCTGTGAATGCAATTCAGCAAGCGGGGCCGATACATCTGCTCATTACGCTGCAGCAGAAGGAAAATGCCCTGCAGATTAATTTTAAAGATGATGGCCCGGGAATTCCCAAGGAACACCAAAGCTGTATTTTTGACCCGTTCTATACAACTCGGCCTGATGGCACAGGGCTTGGTCTTGCCGTCGTCCAATCCGTGATTTTAGCTCATCAAGGAAAACTGGCAGTAAAAAGCCTCCCTGGTGAGGGTGCCTGCTTTTCCATTGTTTTGCCACTACCCGAACAAACGGCTACAGAAAATGAATTCGCTGTAAGGAGTACTGCATGAGTCATGCAACTGTTTTAATCGTTGAGGATGATACAACCCTGCGGGAGGCGCTTTGCGATACCCTCGAGTTATCCGGGTATGCTGTAGCCTCTGCTGTCGATGGTCAAAGCGCGCTGAAAGTGCTTGAAAGCAATACAGTAGGGCTGGTTATAAGTGATGTTCAGATGCGCCCCATGGATGGGCATGAACTACTCGCACGCATCAAGTCACGCTATCCCACCTTGCCTGTGCTGATGATGACGGCCTTCGGCAATATCGAAAAAGCGGTCTCAGCCATGCGACAAGGTGCGACGGACTATCTGGCAAAACCATTTGAACCAAGCTCTTTGATAGAGAAGGTTAAGCAGTGTATCCAGCAACCAGAACCACAGGATGATCAGGTCATTGTGGATGACTTGCGAACCCGTGAGCTGGTCACTCTGGCTGGACGTGTTGCCAAGAGTCAGGCAACGGTCTGTATTGGTGGGGAGAGCGGCACCGGTAAAGAGGTTTTCGCCCGGTACATACATCGCCAGTCTCACTGTTCTGATGGGCCGTTTGTAGCCATCAATTGTGCGGCTATTCCCGATAACATGCTTGAAGCCATGCTGTTTGGTTATGAGAAAGGGGCTTATACCGGTGCGTATAATTCTACTCCAGGCAAGTTTGAACAGGCTCAGGAAGGAACGCTGCTTCTGGATGAGGTCTCAGAGATGAGCCTGCCGCTACAAGCCAAGCTATTGCGTGTATTACAGGAGAAAGAGGTTGAGCGGCTTGGTGGGCGAAAGGTCATACCCTTGAATGTCAGAATCCTGGCAACAACAAACCGCAATCTCAGAGAGGAGGTCGCCGCTGGGCGATTCCGTGAGGATCTGTTCTATCGACTGAGTGTTTTTCCTCTGCACCTTCCGCCATTGCGGGATCGCCCGAGAGACATCCTTCCACTGGCGCGTTTTCTGATGCGACGCATTTGCAGCGCCCAGAAGATTACTGAACCGGTCTTCTCACCAATGGCTGAGCAGAAACTGCTGGAGCATAACTGGCCTGGTAATGTACGTGAATTAGATAACGTAATGCAGCGGGCACTGATACTTTGCGACGGTTCCGAGGTTACTACAGATTCTCTCTGTTTTGAGATGGATATACCGGCGGCTGCACAGATACCCAAAGAGATCCCTGAAAGCAGCTCAAAAGGGTGTTTGAGTGATGATCTCCGTTCAGTTGAAGAGCGCATGATTCTCGATGCATTAAGTGAAGACAAGACCAGTCGAAAAGAGGTGGCTGAGCGTCTGGGGATCAGTCAGAGGACGCTACGCTACAAGATCGCACGTCTCCGTGAGGCAGGTGTTGCAATACCCGGATGATGTTGGTGCATTTTCTGCATATCAGGTAAACGAAAGCTATTTTTGATGGAAGGTTGACCATGACAGCAATTACAAATATTGATCAGATTTTAGCGCAGATGCGGGTCATGTCCGCTCAGGCGGCTTCTGCTCCAGCATCGATTGAAGAGCCTACAGAAGCAAAATTTGGTGATCTACTCACGCAATCCATCAATCAGGTTAATGAGGCACAGCAGAGTGCCGGTGAACTTAAACAGGCCTTTGAATTGGGCAGTGAGGACGTAAATCTGGCAGAAGTGATGGTTGCCATACAAAAATCC
>VMRY01000157.1 GCA_007713595.1 Sedimenticola thiotaurini | reverse complement strand
GTCTGCTAGCATGCGTTTCCACGAATAGCCAAGTGTCAGACCCAGATTGAACTCAAAGATAACTATCAGCACCACCCAGAGAAGCCCAACCCTAAACTGATCCCCAAATGATCTGGCGCCGATCCACCGAATAAATGATATTGAGATTACAAAAATGATGGCCGAGCCGATTAGCAAGCCGATTTGACGTGCCAGCAGATCACCAAGAGATGGAGCAATAAAAAGCTGACGTATAGTCCCGTTGATTGATTCGGCAATCACGATCAGAAGCCACGTCACTAATGCTCTAGGCCAATTCATTATTATCGTCACTCCGTTACTGCCAAAAGAAACAGCAGTATATCAAAGCCGGTCACCCATCTATTGACTAATGGGAGACCTGTTTATCCTGTCCAATTTGTTTTTAGGCTTATTGATTTTTATCACCATCCACACCACTGACTTTCACAAGGAATACCATCACCATCACCGTCCATTTTTGTACCCGGGCAGTTACGCAGATAAAATTTAGCTTCGTCACATGACGTCATATCCGAGCAGTATATCTTTCCTGCGCAGCTATAGTTTTTCTTACTTTTTCCTTCCGCTGTAAAAGAAGGTGCTGATACTGTTGATTTTTCGTGAGGCTTGTTTTGCGTTACAAACTTGTTATATACAATTGATCCAATTAAAACCACCAAGGCAATGGAAATAACTTTAGGAAACCAATTGCTCTTATCTTGTTTCTTTATGTTTTTCCGGACTGGTCTTGATTCGACTTCTGGGACACCTTCAATTTTGGCATTCACTGCTCTTTTTCTTCCATCATTATCCGTGTGAAGTTGATATACAATAATGTCACCAACTGTAGGACGACGCGCCATCCGTTTTAATGCTGAAACATGAATGAAAACATCATTTTCTCCACCGGATGAAGATACAAATCCGAAACCCTTATCGTCATTCCAGCGTTTCAGTTTTCCTTTTTGATAATTACTATTCATTGAGTGTTTCTAAGCCATAAGTGAGAAATGCGGCAAGCTCGTTCAGTTAAGTGAATTATGCGACTTATTGTTCTACGCGTTATATTTCCTGTTGCTGTTAATCAGTCAGGAAGCCTGCCTGGGAGGGTAATAATCAGCATCCTGCCAAGTGTCTTTTCTTGAATTTTTTGTAGATTAGCAGAGGCTTGGAGAGAGGTGAAGTAATTTCATGTGAATAATGAATTGGGATAGCGATTACACGGCGGTTAGTACCGAATCACTTCCACTCTTCAATCACTTCAACAAAAAGGGTTAAGAAACGATTGGTCTGATAGGCATCAAGTGCGCGGTGATCAATAGTCAAAGTGACATAGGCCATGGGGCGAATCTGGATGGTATCAACACCGTCGACCTCTTTAACAATCACTCGCTTCTGCATCTTGCCAATACCGAGGATGGCGGATTGTGGTTGGTTGATGATGATGGGCGTTGCCACCAGACTGCCACTGACGCCGTGATTGGAGAGGGTAAAGGTGCCGCCCTGTATCTCGGCTGGGGAGAGCTTTCCACTGCGTGCCTTTTCTGTGAGCTGCTGGAGTTCACTGGCGATACCCAACAGGTTTTTATTCTGCGCTTGATGCAGGACGGGGACGATTAACCCTTTATCATCCAGTGCTGTACCAACCCCGATATTCATGTCACTGAATATCTCCAGACTCTCTTCATGAAAGCGACTGTTGATTTGGGGGACCAGTTGCAAGGCTTGCACAGCGGCAAAAACAAAATAGGCGGTAAAGGTTAAGTGAATGCCCTGTTGCTCAAAGCTGGCCTTGTTTTGTTTACGATGCCAGGTTATGGCGCTGAGGTCGGCCTCAAATATGCTGGTGACATGGGGTGCAGTATGCAGCAGGCTCTCAGTCATATGTGCCGAGATACGCCGCCGCATGTTGTCATGGGGTATATGGGTTGAGCTTGTTGATTGACGTGTTTCCTTTTTCTGACTTGCTTCGATAGTTGTTGCGTGTTGTTTGGTTTCAGCAGGGGAGGCAGGTGCCTGTTTGAGATAGTTCAGGATGTCCTGCTTCGTGACCCGCCCACGTTTTCCTGTACCCTCAATCCTGTTCAGATCAACGGGATGTTTCTTGACCAGTCTGCGTACGGCTGGACTGAGTAAAGCATGATCCGTTGTATCTGTATGACTGTCGGAATGGATCGGGTTGGATGCCGGTTGTGATTGTTCAGTGTTGCACAATGTATCACCTGACTCGGTGAGTTCGATTCTTCCAAGCAGCGTTCCTGGAGTCACATTCTCCCCGGGTTTTTTAAATATATCTTTTAGTATGCCGCTGGCAGGTGCAGCTACTTCAACCATCACTTTGTCCGTCTCAATATCAACCAGAGGCGCATTGATGGATACAAGTTCGCCAGGCATCTTAAGCCAGTTAGCCAGCACATGGGCGGTACCCTGTTGTTCACCTTCGGGAACAAGAATGTCGACCATTTGTACCATCTCTATATCTCCAGCAATTCAGCAATGGTTTCAACGATCTTGTTTTCTCCCGGTAAAACAGTGTTCAAGAGAACAGGACTGTGGGGGCTGGGTATATCCGGCATTGCCAAGCGTTTGATCGGTGCATCCAACTCAAAAAATACCTCTTCGGATAATGTGGCGACTATCTCTGCGCCAAAGCCGGCGGTTATATTGTCTTCATGAACGATCAGGCAGCGACTGGTCTTGGTGACTGATGTAACAACGGCCGTTTTATCCCAGGGGGATATGGTGCGCAGGTCAATGACTTCGACCTTTCCGGGGAACTGCTTTGCGGCTGCTTCACAACGCGGAACCATCGCGCCCCAGGTAACAATGGTCAGATCCGTTCCTGCTGTTACTGTTGTTGCCTTTCCAAAGGGAATCACATATTGATCACCCGGATAGGGGCGACGTGCCCAGGCATCATCCAGCATGGCGCGATGTTCGAAAAAGATTGTGGGGTTGTTGCTGCGCAATGCCGTGCGCAAAAGTCCTACGGCATCTTCGGCGTTGGATGGCATGGCGACTTGCCAGCCGATGGCGTGGGCCCATTTGACCTCCTGACACTGGCTATGCCAAGGATCGCCGCATTTGAAAAAACCACCCGCTATTCGAACCACCATGGGTGCGGCGAAACGGTTTTTAGTGCGCCAGCGCATGGTACCGGTGTCGTTGAGTTGTTCTTCAGCCGGGTCGGCATACTTTCTGAACTGGATCTCTGGAACCGGCATCAAGCCAGCCTGAGCCATGCCGATTGAACGACCAATGATGCCTTCTTCAGAAAGGCTGGTGTCAAATACCCGTTCATCACCGTGCTTCTCAGCAAGTCCCATGGTGACGGCATGAACTCCACCCTTGGCAGCAACATCTTCTCCAAACAGAAGCAGTCGGTTGTTAGTGGTTAACTCGTAATCCAGTGTGCGTCGAATGGCAGAAACCATATTGATACGCGTGGGTTCTGGCTGGGGTATGTTTGAGGATGATGGAAAACTGATGCCACGGGGTGCCAGCCCCCCCTGACTCTGGATATCAAGAGAACCATCCTGCCGCGTTTCGCAGAAGACGTGCTGCAGAATGTCATGGGTCTCTGGAACAGGCCGTAATTTGGCCTTTTCCAACGCCTCAGCGACATCCTGCTCTGCCTTCTTCTCCAGATTAATCCACTCTGTCTCAGTCATCAGATGGTCGAGTAGATAGGCCTTCAGTTTTGGCAGTGGGTCTCTGGACTGCTCTTCGCGGATCTGTTCAGTTGTCTTGTATGCCTGCGTATCCTGTGCCGAATGTCCGGATAAGCGTGGTACACGCAGTCGAAGCAGTACGGGGCCTTGGTCTGCGCGAAGATGTGACAAAGCTTGATCAATAAACAGACTTGCCTCTGCAGGATCTGATCCATCGCCATCAAATATTGTAAGGTTCTTGAAGGCAGCAAGATTGGCAGCAATATTTTTACCCGGGGTCTGTTTTTCTGATGTAACAGAGATGCCATAGCCGTTATCTTCCACATAAAACAACATCGGCAGTTTCATGGTCGTTGCAATGGTAAGAGATGACCAGAAACCGCTTGTGGCAGTAGAGGCTTCACCACCATGCGCCACGGCGATACAACCCGAGTAGCTGGTCTCTTTAAGAACACGCTGATAGTAGTGTATGGACTGAGCCCAACCAGCTACTGGTGTGTACTGAGCGCCAACACCTCCACTCATCGGTAGGCCACAGGGGCCATTCAGGTTGGGCAGGTTATGAACAACACCAATATCCCGCCCGTCACTGTAACCACCGGCACGCATCAGCGGTCCCGCCATCGCATCTTCAAATGACATCCCCAGTGAGAGCATGAGTGGCCTGGATCGATAATATCCGGCCAATGCATCATGCAGGCCTGTCATGCGGGTACCCAGAATGATTTGTGCCATGTCGTGTCCGCGTGCTGAGAACTGATACAACACCTCTTTGTTGGGCACGAGTTGAGTCTCTTCGATGCGATCCATTGCGCGGGATATAAACAGCAGATAGGCAATTTTTTTCCAATCGAAATTGGCGTTATCAAAGGGACTCTGTTTTTGCGAAATAGGCTGGACTTTCTGGGTTGCTCGCATGATTTTCCACTCGGAT
>VMRY01000140.1 GCA_007713595.1 Sedimenticola thiotaurini | reverse complement strand
TTTATAAAGAAATTCTCTTTGATGGCTTTATGGAAGGATCAAATTACGGATTTTGCTGGAACACCTGTTATCATGCGCTCGGTAATACCCATAAAACCGGAATTAAAACATGGTATTAGATAGCTATTACAATGAAGATGAAAACGGATTTCATTTCACCCGCGCTCAGGCCAGTGGATTTGCCAAGCAGGTCGCGGATGATTTCAACCCCCTGCATGATCATGACGCCAAGTTGTTCTGTGTGCCGGGTGACCTGCTGTTTGCCGTCACTCTGGCTAAGTATGGCTTGAGCCAGCGCATGTGCTTCACCTTCTCCGGGATGGTGAGTGATGAGGTGAACCTGAAATACCTGCAGCAGGATAATCAGGATCTGGCGCTGGTGGATGAGAGCGAGAAGCTCTATCTCGGTATTGAGCGGGATGGGGAGATCTCAAAGGATCAGAAAATGGTCTGGGATTTTTCCCGTCGCTATGTGGAGTTCTCCGGGCACAATTTTCTCCATGTTTTAGTGCCGATGATGGAGCGTGAAGGGGTGATGATTAATCCGTTGCGTCCTCTGGTGATGTACCAGAGTATGTCTATTGATCTGCAACGCCTGGATATAGTGAATCCCACATTGGAATTGATTGGAACAGAGGCTCAGTTGGCTGGCAAGAAGGGCGATGTACGAGTGCGTTTTTGTCTGAAATCCGGTGATACCGTTGTTGGTGAGGGTGAGAAGCGTATGGCCCTGCGTGGCTTGCGTCCCTTCGATAAGAGCGATATGGATCAGCTGGTGGATGCGTATAAGAGTTACAAGCTTAAACACACGGCCTGATTGTTATTAATTGAAGCGTCATGTTCGACGCTTCAATTCAAGTTAAAACTGCTCCTTTTCCACTTCCAGATAGGCCCGGTTGATATGACGGCCTATCTCGCCATCAAATCCCACCCAATTTTTGTAATCGGCAAGCGCTTTGATGACTTGTGGCTTCATCTCAAAATCTGAGAGGCCCTCATCCATGAGTTTAACCACCTGTGAGCGGAGTGTGCTGAGGTAGTTTCTGTAGGCCTCTACCATCAGGCGATCACCCATTGGCCCATGTCCTGGTACAAAGTTCTTGGCGTTTGACCTAAGCGCTAGATCAATGGCGGCTACATTTCCTTTGAATGTGCCATGTGTCATCTGCCCGAAGCGTTTGCTCATCACATTATCACCCAGGAAAAGGAGATCTTCTGTGGGGATATCAATCATCAGGTCGGTATCGCTGTGTGCTTCTGCCATATAGAGCAAATGAAAATTGATACCGCCGATAGTGATGATGTCTGCATGTTCCAGTGGGTGATCGGGGCCTAACACCACTGTCCCTGCTGTAGCTTGGTTAGTCATGGACAGCATGGATTTGCGCCATGTCTCTCCGTCCCCTTTTTTGACTTGGGCGAGCATTTTGCTGTGTCCGTAAATTGCCGCAGTGGGGTAGGCCTCTCGAATGGCCTGATTGCCCAGCCAGTGATCGCCATGTATGTGGGTGTTAAAAACAGCCACTACAGGTTGATCGGTCGTTATGGCAACTTGACGGAGTACCATCTCACCAATCTGTACGCTACCACCGGGATCAATCACCACCACACCTTCTGGTGTAATGACAAAACCGGGGTTGTTCATAAAGCCCTGGTTTTCTGGTGAAGGAAGACCCAGTGGACCCTCAATGAGGTAGCTGTGAGGACCGATCTGCTTTACTGGATAGTCAGGCAGGGGCGGCGCTTTTTCGGCGACGAGTAGTGTCGGTAACAGTAGCAGACAGATTGAGAGTAGACGACGCATAGATTTCTCCTACGGATGGTTATCCATTCTATCCCTCTGCTACCGGTGAGACAGTTGTGGAATGTACCAATCAGATAGGGGAAATCCTTTGTAAAATGTCGTGTTGCTAAGAATATCAGATGAAAAACAGACCAGATAGCAGTACACCTATTCCCATTAGAACATAGGGTGCTATGGAAGGTTTTTCTCCTTTCTTTCTCATTCCCAGAAAGCCTTCAAAACGATTCCGGGTGATCAGGCTGAGTATCCCTAAAAGTATGAAGAATAGACCCGCATAGGAGGCAATACGCTTTAGAACATCGAGCTTTTCATGACTGGCGCCACTGACCCCGCCACCAATGGTTACAAACTTGTTTGCCACTGCATACTCCGGTATC
>VMRY01000081.1 GCA_007713595.1 Sedimenticola thiotaurini | reverse complement strand
TTGTCGTCATTACCGCCCTTCCCGCCTGACGATAGGTCTTTACCAGGGCGACAACCGGACTAATACCGCGCCTGACACGACCGATAAAACCGTGGTACACATGAATTGTGTCATCGACCGCTATACCAACAGCTACACTGGCTATCATAGCAGTTGCCATATCCAGCCATAATCCAAAAAATCCCATAATAATAAAAATAATCAAGATGGGAGAGATGTTGGGTACCATGCAAAGAAGCGCACTGCCTATCGAGCGCCATTGAATCAGCATCAATAAGAATATCAGCCCCAAGGCGCCAAATAGACTCTTGACCTGACCCTCTATGAGCAGATCTTCCTGGTCAGCAAAGAGTCGCCCAAAACCAGCAATATCCGATTCGACACCTGCTATGGGATTATTGCTCAGATAGCTTCGAATATGCTCTATGAGTAGGGAAAGATCATTTGCACCATGTACATTTACATTAAGATTGATATGGGTAATCCGATACTCTTCATCCACAAAATCAAACAGATCATTTCCGTCGTATACAAGCAGATACTGACTTATCAACGCCTCGCTATCAGGGATGCTTCGATATTTTTTGCTTTCTGCATTGAAGCCCCAGTTCATCTCCTCTATGAAATCAGCCATCGAAATGCTTTTATCCACCTCCGGTAGCTTTTCTACCCAGCGCTGAAAATCTCTAATTGCATTGAGCACCTTTGGCTGCTTGAACGTGCCCGGTTCACTGCTCTTGAGCACCACATCCAGAGAAGAGGTACCCACTAATTTTCTCTCAATTCGATCAGTTGCCTTACGCATGGGATGATCAGGATAAAAAAACTCCTGGATGTTTGTCTCCACGACGATATTTGCCAGCTGCGGCAAAGTAGCAGCAAGTGAGACGAAAACAATTATTACGACATGTACCGGATAGCGGATTCCGGTGTGAAAAAGTCTGCCAAGCAGCCAATCCATAGCAGCAAGTCCCGCTTTCCGATGCGGCCAATCTGCATAATCGAAACGGGAAAAGATGGTCGGAACCACATGTATGACAATAAAGTAGATCAGTGCAACACCCACAGCTGAAATAAGGCCAAAGACCTTAATAGGTGGAATAGGGCTCAAGCCCAGAGAAGCAAGCCCAGCAACGGTTGTAAGTGCGGTATAAAACGCCGGTCTGCTAACCTCCTTCAGAGCACTTGCAACACGTTCGGGGCCAATCAAGCCTCTTTTTGACGCATAATGAAGCGCATTATAGAGATGAACCAAAGCGGCCACAGTCAATGCAGACAGGAGCGGCGGGATGATACTGGATATCAGGTTAAACGGCTGCTTGAAAAGTACATAGAATGCCACCGTTGAACTAACAACCACACCGATAACAACACCTGCCACAATGACTGCCAACCAGCGTTGGAATAACCACCAGATCATCGACAGACCAATGATTGTTGTAGCAGGTATAAATATCATATTATCCCGCAGCATTGACCGCATTTGTGCTACATCGGTTGTGATCTGCCCTGCAATACCCTTCAAATAACCTGTAAGATTCGCACGGTCTACTGCTGCAATAATCTGATTCTCCAAGTCCAACCGCTCTAGACTGGAGTTTATCTCTACGGGTATAACGAGCATTGCAACAGCCGATCCATCCCGAGATACTAATATGTTTTTGGCAAAACGATCACTATAAGCACGCTTCTGCCGCTCACTATCGCGCGTTTCATCCAGTTTTTTTACATTCACCAAAGGCTCAACAAGAAATCCATCCGCCGTTCCACTGATGTGATCTTGTGTGGTCATATTGATCACATCATCTATTAAAGGATTTGCGGAAAGTTGATCTGCAAGCTCTTTAAAAGCCGTGGCAAAACCCTCGGAATAAAGGGCAACTCCCTCAAACAGGAGTAATACCGCCTGATCACTCGGGAAATATTTTCTTAATTCATTATCAGCAAGAACAGAAGGGGCATCTGCAGGCAGATAGACTTTTGGCGTGTTATTGATATTAAGATTCAGCAACAACCCATTGGGTAGGACGGTAAGAAGAAATAGAAACAGAACACTAAAATAGAACTTCCACGGCAGCCTGAGGAAAACATTCTTGAGCTGCATATCCGCTTCGGTCGTGAGAGAAAACTCAATCGTTTCTTCCCCATCAATAACAGCATGACAAGAGTGGAGCTGTACAACAAGATGACTGCCATCTCTGCACAGGAGCGTCACTTTGGTTTTTGGATAATCCTTTGCCGTTCTATCTACCTGACGAGCATCAGAAAAATGCTCGCGCAGACGCTCCCGATTTCGGTCAACTACCAGGTCCAGAACTGGCAAAGCTTCCAATTCATCAAACGAACTAAAACCAAGAAGCGCTATAAAGGCAGGATTTGCATAGACAAACATACCATCATGTTGAATCGCAATGGGCTTGCGATCATGATCATACTTGGCATAGCGGGTCTCTTCATCTTGCATTTCGCGTTCGCTCGCCTTTCGGACACAGCCAGACAGTTTGCTTAGTCAAATAGAGATAGCGGCAAAAGCAGGTAAATACTGAACTGAGCATGTGGAATTCGTTACGAGATGCACCGATTACCTTCTTCTGCAGCTCAGTGGTATCCCCGTCGCACATGAGAGACCGCTCCAGACTATTCAGATTCACGCCGCCTGAATCAGTTAAAATTTCGCCCGCCAACCAAGCGACAAGATAGAGTGATCCTGATGATATCCGCCAGGGGTTCCTGGCGCTCCATCGAAATAGTGGGCATCCAGATAGATTTCCTGAGAGTCCCATCCGGTATAGGCAATCTCTGGATTCAGGTAGAGGTCATGTTTGTCCAATCCCTTATAGAAACGCCCCTTAACCCGCCAGCGATCCTGGGCAAAAGGCATCTCGAATGAACCACCCAGCAGATATATTTCTGTGCGGTCAAGGACTGCAGGTGCATTGATATGGTTAACACCTGTAATCTGTAAATTCACGCGGGCGTCGCCATCACCCGGAAAAAATTCAACCCCTGCACCCCAGTTAACACTATTAACTGTATCAAATGCGCCACTCAGATGGGTGACGGGAGCGTCGCTCTGCCAAGCAGCCTCAAAGCGCCAAATGGCACCCACTGCCTCTACACCAATATCACCACCGACTACCCATGATCTGGGGTATTTAGCCTCAAGCACGCCGCGTGTTGCATTGTAATTAAAATAGGGCAGTGATTGCCTCACCTTCTGCAGAGTAACTGCATAGTCCAGACCCTCTCCAGTGCCACTGTACCGAACACCAAATCCACCATCGCTATCTGATGCCTTATAATCTACCGGCGCTGCCTGTACGAGCGCTCGCGTAGCGGGAGTGGAGCTTAAACCAAGTATCTCCCCTGAACGACGATTGACCGGAAACCATACACTCTCCGCCCCTGGCAGTTCAGCTTCTCTGAAATGGGGTTGAAAAACCAGATCCCATTTTGCATTCCCAACGAAATGCTCATATCGAATGGCAGCCGATGCGCGTCGTCTATCAGCCAAGTCATCCATAATATAACGGGTAAGATCATGGGTACTGAGCCTATCTGTGGGTGGAAACTCATCAATACGACCCCATAAGATCTTTTGCGCACCAACAGTCACTCTTGCATTTTCAGCACGATATCTTACGAAGGTCTCGTCATAATCCAGATCAACGAGATCCCATGATTGATTGCCATGCTGATTATAGCCATCAACTCTTAAAGAGGCCTGTGCCTCCCATGATTGCGATGGAGTCCAGCGAACAGTCCCCCTTCCATGCAGATATCCAACACCATTGGCATTTGCATTACTGTCGCTAAATGATCCATATTCCGCCCATAGTTCATTCATCCGAAATGAGAGTTGTGATTCCGACTCAATAGCCTGTTCTACAATATCCAGTTGATTGCTGGCCTTCTCTTCTTCAATTGATAGGGTCTCAGACTCCTCGATCTGCAAGGACTCTGGTGCGGCCTCATAAACGAGTGGTTTTTCACCTGACGAATCCTCTATAACGAGCACATCAGGCCCAGCTGTATCCGATTCATCCTGTATGATCAACACCTCTTCTTCAGGTGCTGATTCGTTTTCTGCAGAAACAAGCACCGCCGGAGCGAAGCCCATCACCATGCACGCTGCGAGTAAGATAATTTTATTGGCATCAATCATGTTGGCCATTGTCCCCTAGTCCTTTTTCTATATTTCAGCGCGCATTAAGGTCTAAAGCGCTTTTCAAAACTGGCGTCAGTCAAATCCCTGCGGGAGAAAAGCTGATCGGGTAGTCCTTGGTCATATTTTATCTTGCGTGTAATAAGCTGGGTTTTATGTCCCGTTTCCAGGTCATACATGGTGCTTTCCAACACCGTCCAGACACCCTGAATTTTCTTGATTCTACGGGCCGTCATTTTCTTACTCGGCTTATCACGGCCCTTTTCATAAAACTCCACGACGAGTGGAACCAGAATTTTGCTATAGACACAACTCACTCGTTTTGAGTAGACCGAGTTTTCAGGATCTTTCGGCACACTGACTAATAGATCACAGGGCACTTTTCCTACGCTACCCTTGCCTTTCAGGTAGTGATGATCCATTTCGACTTCGCGATCCAATAGATCCTCATAGAAAAAATCTGAACCAACAAACCGACCTCCCTTGCGCGAAGAGGATATTCGGCGAACTTTTTTCAAGGCTGGTAGATAAAGCCACTGATCACTTTCATCCCCCGGGTGATCCTGTGTCAGCAGACCCGTTTCACGCACATCATCCGGTTTGATGAATCGCATCAACGACCAGCGCTCACCGCCCCCTTTCTCTTTTCCGTAACTATACAACTCACGTTGTCGCGGATTGCCATTTTTACTCTGAAGTTGCATCACAAGAAGCGCGCTGAAATCATCACCATTGGGGCGATCATAGACAGCCTTCGCCAGAGCGAGGCCTGCCTCATTGCTTACTGGCTCACCGGCATAAATAGACGAAACTGCAAAGATCAGCACTGCACCTAGTACCAGTCGAAATTCAACCCTTCGAATCATACCTGTTGTCACTTTGGTTAGATTTGCACTCATTACTTAATATTCCATATTTGAAATATTCTATAACTACTTGAATATATTGCAAGATATATATAGGAACTGGTTCTATTATTGCAAAATAACTGGAACACTCAACCTGAATCATAGAGTGGTTGTCCGTTCAGATAATGACTCTATAGGGTCCGGATAGTAGAGAAGATGAGTGGCTTATCTTATTGATATAATTAATTATTGTATCTGATCAGTGAGAATAAAATCAGAATGATGGGAACACCCGGGCAAAGGAAACACTGCTTTATAAAGATCAATTGCCGTGATTTACGAGAAGCCCCTCTCTTGAACATTCCTTTTAGAATCTAAAGTCTATAAGGAGTGGTGACCAGCACTCTGGTCTTTTCACTTTACGACCGATCCAGGTTTCTTAGTCTGAGTCATACATCAGCTGTAATAGCTTTTAAAAACAAAACTGAAGTCAAGCAACGAACCGATGGCTACCAATACATGCCTGTTATTTCATCCCATTCGTTGGGTGAAAGTCTCTACAATATGGAGTGATTGTAGTTGCCAATTTTTTCCAGTGTCTCGCAATCAAGCGCACGCTGGCAGACCTCAAACAGTTCACGCTCTTCAAAACGCACATGTGCTTTCAAACATTCGGAGAATTTTTGCAGATTGCCTTGCTCATCTAACGCGGCGACCAGGCGTTTCAGTTCAACATGATCTGCGATGGTTCTCTCTACCAGGATCGTTTCACCTGCTTTTTGCAGTTCTGGAAGAATCGCTTGCTCTTCAACCTCAAAATGAGGCAGTAATTCCTCTTTGAATACCTTCGCAACACGAGCAATCAAGGCATGAATAGCTGCTTTGTCCTGCCCCACATTTTTTATCTCTCTGGCCAGCCCCAGCGCCTGGTGGTGCTCAGATGATAAATCCCTCAGGTTTTTATCGCGTTGCAAAGTAGAATCCTCAATTCTGTTATAACCCCAATGACATGAATATTCACTCATATCATGAGCCGCGTCCTATCACAGCACTTAAAGATTACGTTTGTTCTAAACGCAGTTTACCACGCACGATACTGCCTACGAGCGTTAGAATAAACAGTGCCAGAGCTACCCCATTCATATAACCGCCCTGCTTTAAGAGTAGGGAATTGTCACCTATTCCTCCAATAATCCGCATGAGCAATGATCCGTGCAGAAAAAGGAGTGGTAGATAAAAAATCGGCGAATAGGGTATTTTCAGCTGTGTGACCGCGGGAAAAATAATCAATGCATGTCCGATCACCATGGAGAACACAAAACCCAGAAAGAAGGTGTGTAGTGCAGAATCACGCCCAATATTCCACCAGCCAAGCGCCATTCCCAGAAACAGCAAGGCTGAAAAAAACAGCCACGCATATCCTGTTAACATGCAGACAGCGGTAAAACGGGTAAGACCCTGCATGCGCACTGTTCGTCGGGCGATATCAAATAGAATCAGCCAGATGCCTATACCCATCATGCCGAGTGCAAACAAGGCAGTGCCAAGGGCTGGATTAACAATAAGGATGGATGCCCCTAGCAACGGCACCACGCAGAGCAAGGCAAGCCAGAGTCGTTTCTTGTTATCCCTGATCACCAACCGACTCAATTCCAGTCGTTCCCCTGCAATAGTCAGTAGCAGAAAGGCAATCCACCAATAGAGCACTTCGCTTACTACCATGCCACTGAACAGTTGCAGATTGCCTACGCACAGTGCGGATGCACCACCCAGCAGTATCCAGTTTTGAACTGCACTCTGGATATTAACGACTTTTAATGAAGCCAGAACAAACAGCATACTGCCTGCAACCAGTAATCCATAAGGTATAGCGGATGGCGCACCGATAAAAAGCGCACCGCCCGCAAGCCCGGTTAACAAAGGTCCAACATAGGCCCAGCGTTGCCCCAAGGCAACGGCTCTCTCCAATCCTATGACAGTGCCGAAAAAGGCAGGGATCATCAACACGCCATGTTGTGCCATCTGTTCAAGGGCTATCTGTGGAACTGCCGTTCCCAACCGCCCCAATCCTGCGAGCGTGCCAATAACCAGTGATAGCATCCCTAAAATCAAGATGGGATAACGGTAGAGCGGTTTCAGATCCTGCCACATAGCAATACCCTGTCCAATCGATTAATCAAGCAGCTTTCTTGGTGATGTGTACCTGCCAAACCTCTGGCCCCTGTTCTATATATTCCCAAGCGAATTGATTACTTTTCTCTGCTTCAAACTGATAGCGCAGCGGTGCTGGATCATGGTCATTGACCAATAACAGTATCTCTCCGGCTTGCAACTCTTCAAACGTATTAAAGATCAGCGGGTGCCGAAAACGGGGTTCGATCGTGCGAACATCAACGGTACTTTTTACGGTAGGTGTATTCATGATTATCTCCAAATAATTAAGATGCAGTTAATTCCAGCCCAGAAGCTGTTTGGCTTTATCCGACATCTGCTCCGGACTCCACATCGGTTCCCACACCAGCTTGATATCAACAATCACTGAAGCGGGTACCTTTGCGCGGATAGCAGCCCTGCTCTCCTCAGCAATCTGGCTGCCCATAGGACATGCCGGTGAGGTCAGGGTCATATGAACATCAACTCGCTCGGCATTGGCTGATACTTCGTACACCAGGCCCAGATCGACGATGTTGATCCCAACCTCAGGATCAATAACCCCACGAAGCGCCTCATAGATCACCTCACGTGCTATCTCCTCCTTACTGAGGTTTTCATTCATGCCGGATAACTCCTATTGCTATATATTATATGCATGTTTAATTTACCATGCGTTTTTGCGATAATCAACATATCAGATACATATTAAGGGACTGTTATGCGACTCACCACTTTCACCGATTACACCTTTCGTGTCCTGACCTATCTTGGGCTACATCCGAAGCAGCTTGCAACCGTTACTGAGCTGGCTGATGCCTATGATATTTCCAGAAATCATCTTACAAAGGTGGTGCACTATCTCGGCCAGAAAGGCTATATCGAGACACTTCGAGGGAAAGGGGGCGGGATCAGGCTGGCGCTGAGTCCCGATAAGATCCAGATTGGCCTTCTGGTACGAGACACGGAGAAAGGCAGTCTGCTGGTGGAGTGTTTCAGCCAGGGACGGTGTGATTGTAAGATCGTTCCAGCTTGTCGACTGACGGGAATTCTTCAGGAGGCTCAACAGGCCTTCTTCCTGGTACTGGATAAATACACCCTCAGTGACCTGATCACTAATCCCCGCTCCCTGGAGGAGTTGCTCTCATAGCCACTTTCTAACAGATTCGCTGAAGATTGTATCGAATACACCATCAATTGATGAACAATTTTGTAGCGCCAGTGGTTGCTTGGATTGAGGATAGATCTGATATAATTTGCCGATTCAACCAATCAAGGAATCGTATTGTGCCGAAGGCGTGTGAATTAAAAAGAGGTGTTATTGTCGACATCAACGGTGCACCCCATGCCGTAAAACAAGTGGAGGCGAAAAGCCCCTCTTCACGTGGTGCAGCGACGCTTTATAAAATCCGCTTCACCAACCTTCAGACTCGGCAGAAGCTGGATGAGTCCTATAAGGGTGATGACATGCTGAAAAGCATTGATTGCCTTCGCCCGCAGGTTCAATACTCCTACCTGGATGGGGAGATGTACACCTTCATGGATATGGAGGATTACAGCCAATACAGCATCAACAGGGAGGATATTGAGGAGCTGATTGGATATCTGACAGAGGGGCTTGAGGGTATCACCGCACTGATCGTGGAAGGTAATCTTCTGGGTATTGAATTGCCCCAGTCGGTCAGCCTGACCATCACTGACACCGCCCCAGGCATCAAAGGCTCGACCGCGACAGGCAGAACCAAACCGGCTACCTTGACAACTGGCCTGGAGATCCAGGTACCCGAATATCTGGAACCGGGCGAGACCATCAAGATCAATACTGGAACAGGTAAATTTATCTCCCGCGCGTGAACCTAGCCACCAGGTTACTCTTCGATTAACTGCCCATCGGGTGTCACGATGGGCAGTCCAAATATCTGCCAGACCTGCATCCCGCCCCGATAATAAAATAATTTTTCAGCAGGAAAGCCAATACTCAACAAGCCTTTAATTGCTGTGGGAGATTGGCCACACCAAGGACCATTACACCAGAGTACAAGCTGTTTAGCCTTGGAAAAATCCCAGCCGTTATCGTTCTCAACAACACCTAGTCGAACCAAGGCATCACCCAGGGTGATATCATCAGCCCCCTGACCTGGATTGAGATGTGTGAACGGTATATTGATTGATCCGGGTATGGTGCCGCGAGCGTGCCAGTCCGGTGTTCTGGCATCAATCAGGATACCCGAACCGTCAGCCAGTTGATTTTTCATGAAAGCAACCAGCTCAACCTCACCAACAGTCACAACGCCTGGGGCCACTTGCATTGGTTGAGCGCAAAAAGGCGGGCAGGGTCTTGAGGTGAGGGCAAAATCAGATGTTATGGTGGAAGCACGATCCTGTTTACGTTTTACCGTAATCTGCTTTGTTCCGTGGGTAACCTGAAACTCGGCAATATCACGGGTAATCTGTACATCAAGCGCAATGGCCGTGCTTGTATAGAACAGTAATAGGGCAAACACCGATAGTATCGTTTTCATCACGCTCCTCCCTGTTATTGCCCCATTACCATCAAACCGTTCTGTGCAGTGATGGCATGGGTTCTTCTTTACGCCTTAACAGTATATCCGATCGCGAGAATGAATCAGTCCCGTTTCATTGAGGATACACTATTCCGCTGCGGGTTTTGTCTTCTTCTGTTTAGGCTTTTTAGTCCGTTTTTTCTTTTCATCTGATGCTTTAAATGACTGGGGCTTTGGCTTGCCTCGATGCGGTGCTCCTGCTCCAGCGGCTGCCTGATGCTTCTTTAATCGCAGTGGCTGATTACAGACATACACACGCTGCAGGTGTTTCAGCAGATCACCCGGCATACCCTCAGGCAGGTCGACCAAGGTTGTCTCTTCCGAGATCTCTATGCGGCCAATATGGGCACCATCAAGACCAGCTTCGTTGGCTAGCGCGCCAACCACTTCACGGGGACTCACGCCGTGTTTTGAGCCCACTTGCAGCTGGTAGGTCTCCATCGGGACATCATTTCTTTTGGGGCCCCGTGATTTGGAAGCAGAGCGCTCCCGAGGTTTTGTATCCGACTGATAGGTTCCACGCTCTTTCTGACCCCGAGACTCCCCTCTTTTGGGTCGCTCAGGCGCCACTTCCTTGACGATAAAGGGTCGATCCTTCTGTCCCAGATAGGTGAGTGCCGCAGCGATATCCTGCGTGCTCATCTCATGTTCCTGGGTCATACGACTGACCAGCCCGTAGTAATAGTCAAGATCCTGCTCTGCCATTGTTTCACGCAGGGTGTTCACAAAGGTATCAATTCTGTGTTCACTCAAGTCGCCGGCTGTAGGCAGTTCCTTGACCGGAATCGGTTGGCGAATTGTCTTCTCGATTGTTTTAAGCAGTCGCTGTTCCCGTGGTTGAACAAATAGCAAGGCCTTGCCCTTTCGCCCTGCCCGGCCTGTTCGACCAATTCGATGCACATACGATTCCGGGTCATTCGGGATATCAAAATTGACCACATGACTGATACGCTGAACGTCCAGACCCCGTGCCGCAACGTCGGTTGCCACGACAATATCCAGCTTCCCCTGCTTTAAGCGATCAATGGTTCGCTCTCGCATGGCCTGATTCATATCACCATTCAGCGCTTCAGCTGCAAAACCATGCGCTTCCAGTTTATCCGCCACTTCGACCGTGGCAAGCTTGGTGCGAACAAAGACGATCATACCGTCGAACTCCTCCACTTCGAGGATTCGGGTCATGGCGTCCATTTTATGGGTGCGGGAGACTACATAGTGAACCTGGTCAATGGCAGTGACCGTTTCACTCTTCGATTTAATCTTTATCTCGACCGGATTCCGCAGGTATTTTTTGGCTACCTTGCGAATAGCGTCGGGCATAGTGGCAGAAAACAGCGCAACCTGTCGATCCGCGGGGGCCTGTTCAAAGATCCATTCGATATCATCGATGAATCCCATCTTCAGCATCTCGTCGGCTTCATCAAGTACCAGACTTTTCAGGCCGCCTAGCTTGAGCGTACCCCGCCGCATATGGTCAATTACCCGTCCAGGCGTACCGACGATAACATGCGCACCCCGGTTTAATTGACGCAACTGAACACTGATACTCTGTCCACCGTAGATCGGCAGCACATTAAATCCACCCAGATGCTTGGCATAGCTTTGACACGCTTCCGCCACCTGAAGTGCCAGTTCACGGGTTGGAGCAAGTATCAGGATTTGTGGATCCCGTGCGCCCAGACTGAGGTTACTGAGCAGCGGCAAGGCAAAAGCGGCTGTTTTTCCTGTGCCGGTTTGGGCCTGTCCCAGGACATCATTTCCGGCCAACAGCTCGGTGATACAGGCAGCCTGGATCGGGGTGGGCGTTTCATAGCCCTGATCCTGAATCGCCTTGAGAATTGCAGGTGATAAACCAAATGAGTCAAAACCTGCAATTGCCGGTGTTGTGTCCATAACGATACCTCTGGAGGGTGTTGTATCCACCGAAGAAGTTCAATGGAGTGTACAGATGGAGAAGGCGCGGGATTGTACAGGGAATTGTATTTTATGTGTACTGATATCCGCCCTTTTGTTAAAAAGCAAGGGTAAATTGGGATTTCGCAGCCCAGTATAACAGAAAACGGGGCATTTAAGCCCCGCTTTCAATAATGCTTAGCCTAAGCAGCTATGCATCAAATGGATGGCGCACCACGATTGTCTCTATACGGTCAGGGCCAGTGGAGATGACATCAGCCGGCACACCCGTCAGCTCTTCAATCTTTTTCAGATAATTGCGGGCATTTGTTGGTAATCCATCGATACTGGAGACACCGATGGTGGACTCACTCCAACCCGGCAGCTCGATATAGATAGGCTGGCACTTCTCAAACCCATCAGCCCCCACTGGCGGAACGGTCACTTCCGCGCCATCCAGGTTGTAGGCGACACATATTTTCAAGGTTTCCAGTCCATCCAGTACATCCAGCTTGGTGATGCACATGCCAGTAACGCTGTTGATCTCCAACGAACGTTTCAGGGCTACGGCATCCAGCCAACCGCAACGACGCTTACGCCCGGTAGTGGCACCAAACTCATGTCCCTTCTGTCCCAGATAATCACCGACTTCATCAAATAACTCGGTAGGGAATGGGCCAGCACCCACCCGCGTGGTATAGGCCTTAACAATACCCAGCACATAATCGATATGGCACGGACCAACACCACTGCCGCTGGCAGCGCCACCCGCAGTAGTGTTTGATGAGGTGACATAGGGATAGGTTCCATGATCGATATCCAGTAACGCACCCTGCGCCCCTTCAAACATCACATTCTGACCTTTCGCCCGCATCTGATGCAGAGTACCTGTTACATCTTCAATCAGTGGTGTCAGGATCTCTGCCTGTGCCAGTGACTCATCCAGCACCTGCTGAAAATCAACAGCCTCCGCTTTGAAGTAATTCACCAAGGTGAAATTATGGTACTCCATCACTTCGCGCAGGCGCTCGGTGTATACCGCCACATCGCAAAGCTCGCCAAACCGGATGCCACGACGCGAAACTTTGTCCTCGTAAGCAGGACCGATGCCACGTCCAGTGGTACCAATCGCTTTCTTGCCGCGGGCCATCTCACGCGCCTGATCCAGGGCGATATGATAGGGAAGAATCAGGGGGCAGGACTCACTGATACCGAGCCGTTCAAGGACCGGCACACCGCTCTTTTCAAGGACATCCATCTCCTCCAGAAGCGCGCTGGGTGACAGCACCACGCCATTACCAATCAGGCAGCGGACATTTTCCCGCAAAATACCGGATGGAATGAGATGCAAAACGGTCTTCTTGCCATCAATTACCAAGGTATGACCGGCATTGTGACCACCCTGAAACCGCACTACGGCCTCCGCGCGGTCGGTCAGCAGATCAACAATCTTACCTTTACCTTCGTCACCCCATTGGGTACCAATTACTACTACATTCTTGCCCATGTTCGTACTCTTCAATACGTGATTTTAAGATAACCAGACCCTTTTAGAGAGACTTGATTACCCACTCCGCACCCTGTTTAACCAGGGCCTCCCCACAACTCATCGTGCTTGCATCCCCGATCTGACCGGGAAGTGCCACAATCACTCGACGCCCTTCTGCCCGCAAAGCAGTCACCCTCTGGCGCAAAGCAGGATCAGCATCTGCCGGGGCAAATATCCCAGGCAGGTCAGCTGAATCATCTACTTTTCCCAGACGCATCAACATCTTAAGGTCAGCACTGAATCCGCACGCTGGTCGCGCCCGTCCAAACAGCTGGCCTATATCATCATAGCGTCCACCACGTGCGATCTCCTGGCCAAGCTCGGGAACGAACGCAGCAAACACAACCCCGGTATGATAGTGGTAACCACGCAGTTCGGCCAGATCAAAATGCACCGGCACTGTTGGTTTCTGTTCTGCCAGCAAATCCGCCAGGCGCTCCAATTGAGCCAGTGCAATTTTGACACCCTCTCCGGCACCGTCCAATAACTTACGCGCCCTTATGAGTGCATCATCACCGCTTAGACTGGCCAGTGCAGCAAGTCTCTGATGATGTTCAGTTGGTAGTGCAAAATTCGCCAGCAGTGAATCTATTTCAGGCACCGCTTTGCGCTGAAGCGCATCAAACAGAGCTAATTCCTGCTGTTTGTTTAAGCCACTCTCTTCCGCCAGAGCACGAAATATTCCAACATGCCCAAGGTCGATATAAACATTCTCTATACCGGACTTTTCCAGCGTCTCCAGCATCAGGCAAAGAATTTCCTGATCACTCTCCTCACCCGCATGCCCATAGAGTTCAGCACCAATCTGTACCGGAGAGCGTGATCCGGCAAATCCATCGGAACGTGTATTGAGTACTGTACCCACATAACAGAGCCGGGTTGGCTCATCCCGCCGCAGTTGATGCGCATCGATTCTGGCAGCTTGAGGAGTAATATCAGCCCGAATACCGAGCGTCCGCCCAGTTATCTGGTCAGTCAGCTTGAAGGTGCGCAGATCCAGATCTCCGCCAGTACCAGTGAGTAATGACTCCAGGTATTCGATAAACGGGGGTTGTATCAGGTCATAACCCCAGCTATTAAACAGATCCAGCAGGTCACGACGCTTCTTATCCAGCAGCAGTGCCTTTGGCGGTAACAGCTCATCAATACCCTCAGGCAGCAACCAATGTACATTGTTCATTGTTTTCTCAATTCAGTTCACAAGATAGAGTGCAATCACACCCAGGACCATGCTAACCAAGCCACTGATCCTTAATGACTTATCATCCATCTCGGCAACAGCCATCATCATATTTTTCATGGCACCAGGACTCAGGAAGGGGATGATCCCCTCTATTACCAGCAGCAGTGCCAAAGCAACCCACAAATCATGTAGCATCTTACCGTCCACAAAAAAGCCGGGGTCATTAGCCCGGCCAGCGTATTCTGGATTGTATGGACAGAGGGGGCTGATTCTGCCAAACCACGCCCAAATTGTCCATTTATCTGCAGCTACCCACTCATTCCAGGAGTGGGTAGCAAACAGCCCTGTGTACTATTTTTTACCTTCAGCATTCTTGAAGTAGCGGAAGAATTCGGAATCCGGTTCCAATACCATCATATTGCCGTCGTTGTTAAATGTTTTTCCATAGGCATTTAAACTACGGTAAAAAGAGTAGAATTCCGCGTTTTGCTCAAACGCCCTGGCGTAGATCTCAGCCGAGAGGCCATCGCCCTCACCCCTGACCTCCTCCGAGGTCTTATAGGCATTAGCCAGGATCACGACGCGCTGTGCATCCGCATCAGCACGAATCCTTTCACCCGCTTCTGCACCTTGGGCACGCAAGTCAGCCGCGACACGCTCTCGTTCAGCACGCATCCGATCATAGACCGATTGGCTAACTTCAGTCGGCAGATCGATTTGCTTGACCCGGACATCCAATACTTCAATACCCAGCTCAGCAGCCTTCTCATCTGCATCCTTGGTGAGTAGTGCCATGATCTCGGCCCGTTCTCCAGAAATTACCTCCTGAATGGTGCGCTTACCAAACTCATCACGCAGACTGGTTGTAATCCGCTCAGAAAGTAGTCGTGTGGCGTTAGCCACATTATCACCCGTTGAACGAAAATACTGTGCGGCATTGGTAATGCGCCACTTGGCATAGGCATCAACAATCACGTCTTTCTTTTCAACCGTCAGAAAACGCTCAGGGTTTGAATCCATTGTCTGAATCCGACCATCGAACTTCTTGATGTTCTGTATAAACGGGATCTTCATATGCAGACCCGGCTCGTACTCTGAATCAACAATCTTTCCGAATTGCAGCTTGATCGCCAATTCCCATTGATTAACAACAAACAGTGATGATGTCACTGCGCCAACCAGTAGGATGATGCCGATGAAGGTAACGCCGATTTTTCCATTATTCATTAGCGGACCCTCCGGGTGCGATTATCCTCACGTAGAATAGTGTCAGCTGGCGTACTCAAGGGCGATGCCTGTCGAGTGGCGTTGCTATTGCTATTGTTCGTCTGAGTTCGCTGCTCTATCAATTTATCAATAGGCAGATACATCAGACTATTACCCGCTTTAACATCCATAATAACTTTGTTTGTGTTCTCCATTACCTGTTCAACTGTCTCCAGATAGAGTCGTTGACGAGTAACCTGAGGTGCTTTTTCATACTGTTTCAGCACTGCCAGAAAACGTGATGTTTCACCTTCCGCTTCAGCAATCACTTTTTGCTTGTAAGCACTGGCTGCTGCAGTGATCCGGGCAGCAGCACCACGTGCTCTTGGCACAACATCATTTGCGTAAGCTTCAGCCTGGTTCTCTTGCCGGGTTTTGTCTTCGCGGGCCTTGATCGCATCATCAAATGCGCTCTTAACCTGTTCAGGTGGCTTGGCGGGCTGGGTATTGACACTGGTTACTTCCAGACCGGTTTTATAGAAGCTGATCAATTCCTGAATACGACGTTTGATATCGTCGGCAATTGATCCACGACCTTCGGTCAGGATAAAGTCCAGCTTGCTTTTACCAATGGTTTCACGCAATGCGGTTTCTGTTACATCGTGAATGGTCTTGGTAGGATCACGATCCTGGAACAGATAATCTACAGGATCCTGCACTCTGAATTGCACCGTCAACTCGATATCGACGATGTTCTCATCCTTGGTCAACATGGTCTCTTTGGAGGGGAAGGATAAGATCTGGTCCACATTGACCTTGATAACGTCATCAACCAAGGGAACTAGAAAATTCAGACCAGGCTGAGTCACTTCATGATAAGCGCCAAAGCGCAGCACAACACCGCGCTCTGCGGGGGCTACTGTATAGAAGCTTTTAAAAGCAATCAGAATAACAAGGCCAACGACGACCAGTGCGATGATTCCTTTTGCACCTCCTGGGCCAGAGATCGGGCTACTGCCTGAATTGCCTCCGTTACCACCGCCTTTGCCGCCAAACAAACCTCCCAGCTTGTCCTGCATCTTCTTGACTACTTCATCAAGGTCTGGCGGTCCTTGATCACCACCTTTGCCACTCCAGGGATCTTTATTGTCACCCCCAGGTTCATTCCAGGCCATCGATAACTCCGTTTTTATCCAGTTTTAAATAATATACCCGGAGGATACTTTACAAACATCCAGGCAGCGAATTTTTCTTCAGTCAGAGATACCATGCTCTATTCATGCAGGCATCCCGTTTTATACAATAACCAGGCGACTTTGCAGTGATGATTCCTGCTGCAGCAAACGCTCATAGTCTATTTTTGGCAGATCAATCTCTATATCCCAACCGCCATTATCAGTCACTTTTTCTGAGATCACACCACCCAATTCGAAAAGCCGCGCCCGTAACCGTCCATCGGCCGGCTGTAACTGGAGCAATTTATGCACATGCTCCTGATGGTAAAACTCGGCCAGAGCCTGCTTCAGCAGATCCAGTCCTTCGCCGGTCAGTGCCGATAGCCATATCCGTTTGACCAGGCCATCCTCGCCGCGTTCAATCCTCGGAGATTCATCCACTTCCATATCGATCTTGTTATAGATCTCAATCTGGGGAATACCATCGGCTCCTATCTGTTTAAGTACATCATTTACTTCAGCAATACAGACCGCGCGTTGTGGGCTAACGGTATCGATAACGTGTAGCAAAAGGGATGCCTCGGTTGTTTCCTGCAGTGTCGACTTGAATGCGGCCACCAGTTCATGAGGCAGATGGGAGATAAACCCCACTGTATCAGCCAGGATACAGGCCCCCTCACTTGGTAGATCCAGGCGTCGCAGCGTCGGGTCGAGCGTAGCAAACAGCTGATCCTGCGCATAAACATCGGCATCAGTCAGCGAATTAAACAGGGTCGACTTACCTGCATTGGTATATCCAACCAGGGATACCGTGGGTATTTCAGCCTTACTGCGCGCCTTGCGGCCCTGATTGCGCTGACTGGCAACCTTATCCAGGCGTCGCCTGATCTGGGCTATTCGATGGTTAAGCAGACGACGGTCCGTTTCGAGCTGGGTTTCGCCGGGCCCACGCAATCCAATACCACCTTTCTGTCTCTCAAGATGTGTCCAGCCACGTACCAGGCGGGTCGATAGATGCCGAAGTTGTGCCAGCTCTACCTGGAGCTTACCTTCAAAGGAACGTGCACGCTGAGCAAAGATATCCAGAATCAACCCTGTACGATCGATAACGCGGCACTGAAACTCACGTTCCAGATTTCGTTCCTGACTAGGCGATAGGGCATGATTGAATATGACCAGCTCGGCCTCTTCCGCCTGAATGAGATCACGGATCTCATCTGCTTTTCCACTCCCTATAAACAGACGTGAATCAGGTGAGCGGCGGCTACCCGTCACCAAGGCAACAGGAGTCGCTCCGGCAGAAACCGCGAGCTCCTGAAACTCAGCAAGCTCATCAGGGTCTGCCTTGGTGTCCATATCGATATGAACAAGGATGGCTTTCTCACCAACTTTTGGACGTTCAAACATTAAGATTCTCAGAAGTGAGAGGGAAAAGTGATCTACAGGTTATCAAGCAGGGTTTCAGTAGACGACTTGAACTTTGAAGTTGAGCACGACGCCACATACACCAGTAAGAAACACTCAA
>VMRY01000146.1 GCA_007713595.1 Sedimenticola thiotaurini | reverse complement strand
GTGACTTTAAAGTTCGAAACAAATCCTGATCTGCCCATAAATAAACAAGCTTCGCCACTAGTTCCCCTCTGTTTAGGATGGTTTTATACCTTCAATTCTGATCTATCTTTACCTTTAGGACGCATATAAAGGACGAACCATCTGCTCGCCCTATTCAGACGATGGTGAAGAAATGAACCTGGAAGAAGCCATAGCGTCGCCCTGCGTACGCATGTGTACACTGGATGATGACGATATCTGCATTGGCTGCGGTCGTTCACTCGAAGAGATTAAACAGTGGACGTCATACAGCCCCCGAGTGCGGGTGGCAAAACTGATTATCTGCAGGCAAAGAAGGGATCAGCGAAAGATCAAATTTCACTTCTGTTAAAGTTTAAACGATTTCTTGAACGGTATGCTTATTCTGTGGAATCCAGTACGCCATCAATATAGCGATCACGTGCCAGCTTTGCCCGACTAAAAATCTCCAGCAGCTCATCACCATCGCCCCGCTCAATCGTCTGCGCCAGCTCTTGCATCTCACTGAGGTAATGCGACATCATCTCGCCAAGCGCCCTTCGATTGGCGACACAGACATCGCGCCACATCACCGGGTTACTCGATGCAATCCGGGTAAAATCACGAAATCCTCCCGCCGCATAGCGGAAGATCTCATCGTTTTCTTTCATCCTCGCCAGGGTATCCACCAGCCCGAAGGCGAGCATATGGGGCAGATGGGAGGTAGCCGCCAGCACCTCATCATGATGCTCGACACTCATCACGGTAATCTCGCCCCCACAGACCTGCCACATGGCCTGCACACGCTCCAGCGCCTCCGAAGCAGTCTCAGCCGTAGGGGTCAAAATGATCCGCCGGTTCTGATAGAGCTCGGGAAACGAGGCCTCTACCCCGCTGTTCTCAGTCCCTGCAATGGGATGGCCGGCTACAAAATTAGGCAGTATTTCACCAAATACCGAACGGCAATCATCAATCACACTGAACTTTGCACTGCCACCATCGGTAATCACCGCATCAGCTGCCAGATGGCCCCTCATAGCCGCGAACGTCTCACGCATGGCGCCCAGAGGTACCGCCATAAAAATCATGTCAGCGCCGCTCACCGCTTCACCCACATCATGGGTATAGTGATCTATCACGCCCAGCTCAACCGCCTTTTCCAGGTTAGCCTTACCGCGTCCACAGCCGACAATTTCGTCCACCCTACCCGCTGCACGCAGTGCCCGCGCCAGCGAACCACCGATCAACCCTACGCCGATGATAGCCAGACGCCGAATGCTCATCCTGCCAAGGCCTGCTTCAGTGCCGTCAGCACGCGATCATTTTGATCCTTAAGACCTACCGTAATGCGCAGATGATTGGGTAATCCATAATTCGCTACCGGCCGGGTAATACAGCCCGCACGCAGCAAGGCCTGATCCACCTCGGCCGACGGACGACCCAGATCAACCGTCACAAAGTTACCCACTGACGGTATGTACTCCAGCCCCATTGCCTCAAAGGCACTGGTCAGCTGCGCCATACCCTGCCGGTTAGTTTCCACTGAACGCTGGATAAATTCCTGGTCTTCCAGTGCTGCACACGCCGCTGCCAATGCCATACTGTTGACATTAAAGGGTTGCCTCACACGGTTCAGCAGATCGGTAATATCTGGATGGGCCAGACCATAGCCCACTCGCAGGGAGGCCAACCCATAACTCTTGGAGAAAGTACGGGTCACAATCAGGTTGGGATATTTATCCAGCCACTGGCTGGCATCGGGATAATCCGCCTCATCCACATACTCGATGTAGGCCTCATCCACCACCACGATTACATTCGAAGGAACTGCGGCGATAAAACCTTCCAGCTCTTCCCCATTCAGCCAAGTACCTGTTGGGTTATTTGGATTGGCGATCCAGACCACGCGGGTCTTCTCTCCCACCCGGTTTAGCATCTCCTCCAGATCATGGCCATAATCCTTCGCTTGCACCATATTCAGCGTCGCCCCTACTGCCTGACTACTGATCGGATAGACCGCAAAGGCGTACTGGGAGAAGAGTGACTCGTAACCGGGCGCAAGAAAGACCCGGGCAATCATATCCAGCACATCATTGGAGCCATTACCCAGTGTGATGCGATTCGGCGCTACATTGTGTTTGGTTGCCAGCGCCGCACGCAGTGCCACGCCACCCCCGTCAGGGTAGAGCGCTACATCCGATAGCTCGGCCTGAATCGCCGCCTTGGCCAGCTCGCTGCAGCCCAGCGGATTCTCATTGGAGGCGAGTTTCACCGAATCTTTAATACCCAGCTCCCGCTCCAGTTCCGATATCGGTTTACCGGGAACATAGGGCTTCAGATTAGTTACGCCCGGTACGGCTAGATCAAGAAACCGGTTCACTGTATCAGTCATAATGATTTACCTTGGCTATTAAAGTACGGCGTTTGGATAGGAGCCCAGGACCTTGAGCAGCCTGGATTCATGCTCCAGAGCAACTATGGCCTGCTGGACGGCAGGATCATCCCGATGTCCATTGATATCAATAAAGAACAGATAATCCCAGTTACCCTGCCTGGATGGACGGGACTCAATCCGGGACATGCTAATGCCATGCTCCGCCAGCGGGGTAAGCAATGCACTCAGCCCACCCGCGACATTGCGGGTGGCACACATCAGTGTGGTTTTATCTTCACCACTGGGCGAGGCCTTCTGGCGACCTACCACCAGGAAGCGAGTGGTGTTGTCCGGCTCATCTTCGATATTCCGGGCCAGCCCTTTCAGCTGATAAAGCTCGGCCGCCATCTCACCCGCGATCGCCGCACTGCCACTCTCCTTACCCGCAAGACGTGCCGCCTCGGCATTGCTGCCCACGGTGATCTGTTCAGCATGCGGTAGATTGCGATCCAGCCAGAGCCGGCATTGGGCCAGCGACTGCTGGTGGGAGTAGACCCGCTTGATTGTGGAAAGCTCGGACTCCTGACTCAACAAATGGTGATGAATACGCATCATCACCTCACCGCAGATTGAGAGTGAGGAAGAGATGAACATGTCCAGGGTATGATTGATCACACCCTCGGTAGAGTTCTCCACCGGCACTACGCCGTAGTGGGCATTACCCGACTCCACTTCACGGAAGATATCCGGGATGGAGTGCATGGGGACAGTCTCTACAGAGTGACCAAAGTGCTTCAGTGCAGCCGCCTGGGTAAAGGTACCGGCCGGCCCCAGAAAGGCGACACGCATCGGCAATTCGAGCGCCAGACAGGCGGACATGATCTCACGAAACAGACGTGCCATCTCCTCGCTACCCATGGGGCCGGTGTTACGCGCCTTGATGGTTCTGAGAATTGCGGCTTCCCGCTCTGGACGATAAAAAAAGGCATCTTTATCTTCCGAGAGTTTAATCTGCGCTACCTGCTGGGCAGCCGCTGCACGCTGATTGATGAGTTCCTGGATTTGGCTATCCAGTGCATCAATGCGTGCTCTGATCTGATCAAGATTATCCGGGTGACTCATAGTGCTCAGGCCAAGTAATTAATGGAGATAACTAAATTACAGGACATTGAATACCGCCCCATAATCAAAGAGACGCATTCTACCTTATGCCGATTCAGCCGGACAGCCGATGAGCGCCCTTTTATCTATGCAAATAATAACCGGATAAACCAGGCAAAACGACGCTGGCTGAACCCCGACTCACAGAATTCAGCCAGCATACACTAGGCGGCTGTCGGATTTAACGCTGTTTGGCTGCAAATCCTTGGATGACGATCAACTCAGTATATCGAACTCGTTAAATAGGCCCACTATTCGCCTCATTCGATATACTGATTTGATTCGCCCCCAGTAATTTTCGCTTCAAACGGATAAACCCGACAGCCTCCTGGAAGAAAGGTTATTCAGAACAGCCGAGACAGCGTACCGAGAGCACACCTTTAATGTTCGCAATACGCTGTAGCGTCGCCTCATCCGGAGCAGCATCCACATCAATCAGGGTGACTGCCACATCATTTCGGGATTTGTTCAGCATATCGATGATATTCAATCCCCCTGCTGCCAGATCACTGGAGATCTGTCCCAGCATATTCGGTACGTTGGAGTTGACTACCGCAATCCGATGTCCACCGTTTCGCGGCAGATTGATCTCGGGAAAATTGACCGAATTGGTGATATTGCCATCTTCCAGATAGCTGCGTACCTGATCAGCCACCATCACTGCGCAGTTCTCTTCTGCTTCTGCAGTCGATGCACCCAGGTGTGGTAGAGTGATGCAGCGCGGATGATCTTTCAGGAGGTTACTGGGGAAATCACAGATATACGCATACAGTTTTCCGCTGTCGAGTGCGGCTACTGCCGCCTCATCATCAATAATCCCGGAGCGGGCAAAATTGAGCAGCACGCTGTTCTTCTTCATGCTCTGTAGACGCTCTGCATTGATCATGTGCTTTGTCGACTCTATCAGTGGCACATGGAAGGTAATGAAGTCACAGCGCGAAACCAGATCATCCACACTCAGGGCCTGTTTGATATCTGACGAGAGTTGCCAGGCGCTCCTGACAGTAATGGTAGGATCATAGCCAATCACATTCATACCGAGTGCATGAGCGGCATTGGCGACCCTGACGCCAATCGCCCCCAACCCGATCACACCGAGGGTACGACCGGGCAGCTCAAAACCGACAAAGTTCTTCTTGCCTGCCTCAACTGCCTTATTGATCTCGGCGTCCTCCCCACTCAAGCCTCTGGAGAATGACCAGGCCTGACCAATGTTACGCGCCGCCATCAGCATACCGGCCAAGACCAGCTCTTTTACCGCGTTGGAGTTGGCGCCGGGTGCATTGAATACCGCTACTCCCTGTTCAGTCATGCGTTCAACGGGAATATTGTTGACGCCCGCGCCCGCTCGACCAATCGCCTTAACCGTCTTGGGTATCTCCATATCATGCATCTTGAAAGAGCGAAGCAGAATCGCGTCCGGATGTGTGATCTCTGAAGCGATCTCAAAACTGTCTCGGGGCAGCCGGTCCAAACCGGCCACTGAGATGTTATTCAAGGTCAAAATTTTGTGCATAGATGTTCTCCCTCTTTCTTATATTTTAATAAGGG
>VMRY01000113.1 GCA_007713595.1 Sedimenticola thiotaurini | reverse complement strand
CCCTCAAGCGCGGCACGGTTGTCGCGGTTGGGAAGCTGCTGAACAGAATCAAAGGTCAGCGCAAGGAAAAGGAGGAAGAAAAACGCGGTTCCACCATAAAAGATGTTCCGCGCCATGGTTTTTGTGAAGGCCTGGGCCATTAGGGTAACTCCTATGCGGTGCGAATAAGCAGGCAGATTAGAAAACAAAGCGCCATGCTGGGGCATTGACCTTAATCAAATAGGGCAAATGCCTGACTGTTTTTGTAAAGTAATTCTTCTAATTGCTGGATAAATGCAATTCCCAGCCGCGTTTCAGGTTAGGTTCTGATGCGGATGAATAAGGTATAGTAGGCGTATTAATTAGATTGGCTTGTCAGAGATTGATATGTACAGATTATGCTGTTTGTTACTGGTTTTTATGGGAATTTCGTTATCGGGGGGTGTGGGTGCAGCTGAAAAGTGGGTCGCTCTCCCACCTGCCAGCCTGGCGCAATGGTATAAACCCCAGAACGAGCGTCAAGTCTGGTTACATGCCATGTTTAGCCTGCGTCGTGAGATCCAGGCGGTAACGGAATATGCAGCGTTGGGTGACCAGCCGCTCATGGAGAAGTGGGCCGGACAGTTTGCCAAGCATTACCTGTCTATTGCTGAAATGGTGCCTGAGTGGAAGGATGAACTGGATTATGAGTGGCTGGAACAGCTCCAACTGGCCGTTCGTCAAGGTAACAGTGAGCGTGTGCTACATGCAGTGAAAAAGATTGGACAAGGCTGTAATTCCTGTCACCGGGAGTATCGGGCGACGGTTGCACTCCTTTATAGAACGCCGGATTTCAGCAACATTAATGTAAAGCAGAGCGGTAGTGGAGAGGTTCAGACTTACAAAGAGTTGATGCGTGAGCTCTCTGCATTGGTTAATCGGATAAAGATCGCATCGGATGATGGAAGAAACAGCCAGGCACTGGATTCATTAGATCAACTGAATAGTCGTTTACATGATCTGGGCGAGGTTTGTGCGAATTGCCACAAGGACGATGCACCCAAAGAGCGCTTTTTGGGTAGCTTGACCCAGAGTGCTCTGGCTGATTTGAAAAGAGGGCTGGAACAGGAAGACCAGAAACTGGTAGGCCGATCAATGGGTAGTGCGGCGGTCTATGCCTGTGCCCGTTGCCATGCTGTCCATCGCTCACTCTACGATGTCAGGGAGCAGCTGAAACCTTAGCCTGGGCGCTTACTTAGTGGGTTGCAGTTTGGTCACTCCACAGCATAGTCGAGTGGCTGTGCAATCCCCAAAGGCCTAACTGCTGCTCCTGCGCCTGTATTTGTAGCTGCTGTAACTGCTGTTTAAAGGACGCTTCTAAAGCTGCTCTGCTCAGCACAACGGCATAACCATCGGCTACCATCCGTTCATTTAGAGAAAGAGGGCCCTCTTTAAAGGCGACTACAGGCACACGACCATACTTATCACTGTTGTTAAGATCGCCGACGATGCGCAACTGATCACCCGGGTTTATCAATTGTTTCAGATGGTCAGTTGCCGCTTTACCAAGAGCCAAGAGTGTTTCCTTGGTGAGGCCAGTGCGGCCGCTATCTTTGGTGAATTTGGGGTTGATAACATCTTCAGGGGCATCAATGCCTGAAAGCTGCAGGCGTATCTCCTTGGCACCTATCTGAACAATAATCGTATCGCCATCTTCAACGGCAATAAGTTTGTAGCTACTGTCAGACTCGCCTGCAAAGAGTACTGGAACAGAGAGTAGGAATAATAATGGCAGAATCAAGATACGCATACAGTTTCCGGTAATTATTTTAAAATGCCAGCTTAATACTGATCAGCAAAAAACGGTGAAAAGGTTTGTCGATTAGCCGATTCAACGGGGTAACCAGAAGGCGAAGAATAGACTGAAAGCCGCTACGCCAATACAGAAGAGTATAAATCGCAACTTGGCCCCGGTACGGTACCCTCTGGTTTGGAAGTGTGATACGGCGCCACAGTGGGGACACTCGGCTGCATCGTTATCGAATTTTTTTCCGCAGTAAAGGCAGTTGACCTGTGAATCACTCATGTTTTTGCCAATCTACCCTCAGTGGCTGGTTCCTGCAGAACGAGTGAGTTTATTATGCACATTGTATTTGCCTGAAGGCTTCTTCATGGGTAGACGCTTGATCTCTTCGAAGGTGTTGGCATCATAGACTACCACGGCCCCGTCATCATCCCAGATACTGACCAGGGCGTATTTTCCATCCTTGGTGAATTCTACATGGGCGGATGTTTTTCCTGGGGCAGGTTTTAGTGTCTTGACGATCTCAAGGGTCTGTTTGTCGATGACGTGCATCAGATCCTTGTTCGGACCAAAGAAGACGTCTACCCAGGCGTAGGGGCTCTTCTCATGGCTGCGCATGAAGAATCCCGGGCCTTCGGTCTTGATCTGTTTGATAATCTCCCAGGTCTTGGTATCGATGATGGTGACCTGTCCTTCTTTGATATTGGGTGTTGCAAGCACGGTCCTGCCCTGATAGTTCCAGGTGATGCCTGAACTGAGATGGGGCATGCCGGGCAGGGTGACGTTGGCGACTGAGCGCTTCAGGTCCAGGTCCACTACTTGGCCCTGACCATTGCGGGTAGTGCCGATAATGCGGTCATACTCCTGGGTCATGAAAAAATCATCCAGGTAATCTTTTATCTGTATGCGCCGAACTGCAAAAGGCTCCTCCTTGTGTGCATCGCCTGACTCCTTGTTGTAGTCATGTACCCAGCCAGAGAAGCCTGCAGGGGGTTCATCCAGATAACTGATCTCCCATACCTCTGGGATATCTTTCATGGCGGCCACAAAACTGTTGCGTGGATCTGCCGTATATACAGCGCTGACACGAGAGCTGTTGCCCTTGTCATCCTTCGCTTTGATAACCTTCAGTGGGGTCAGATCACGGGCATCCAGAATGGTCAGTGTGTGCGGCAGGTAATTGGCTGCAATGACATAGCGTCCATCATGCGATACCGCCAGGTTACGTGTGTTAATGCCGGCACGCACCTCGGCTACATACTTGAGGTTGAAGACATCAAACTTGCTGATCCAGCCATCCCGTGAGGCAAAATAGATATAACGTCCACCTTCGGCCCATTTAGGTCCGCCGTGCAGTGCAAAGCGGGTTGGCAGACGGAAGATGGGCTCAAATGTATTGCCATTCAGTAGGGTGGCGTGGTGATCGCCGAGTTCGACTACCATGAACAGATTGTCGATCTCGGCATCAAAGAGGGGTTTGTCTGGCAGTGTGCCGTGTGGGTGATAGACCAGTTGGCTTGCCTTGATCTCTTTCATGCCCCAGGTTGGGATCTCTTTCAGTGGTGTGTAAACCAGCTCAACCAGAGCCTGGATCTGGTCAGGTTGCAGCTTCTCTTTGAAGGCGGGCATCTGGGTAGCCGTACGGCCATTCTGGATGACACTGAAGGCACTCTTCTGTTTCAGTCGTTTTAAGTTCTGCGGTAGAAGGGCAGGGCCCATCAGCCCCAGCCGGTCATTGCCATGGCACTCAGCGCAGTGCTGTTTGTAAAGCGCTGCTGTTTCGGTTGGTTCAGCAAGGGTTAGGGTACTGCTTGCACCAAGCAGTAACAGCGAGGTTACTATTCGTTTCATTGTTCTGCTGCAATAGGTTTAATGAGCCCGATCTCTTCATCGCTCAGATAGCAGGCCGGGTCCTCTGACCAGGCATCATTGGTGAGTTGCAGTGCGCGTACCCGCGTGTTACCGCCGCAGATATCGAAGTAGGCACACTCACCACAACGACCACCAACCTGACGTGGTGACGCCTTCAGGCCGGCCATTATGGGATCAGAGGTGTCCTGCCAGATCTCAGAGAAGGGGCGCTCTTTGACATTGCCCAGATTGTAATGCCACCACATGGTATCGGGATGCACATTACCCTGATTATCGATATTCGAGATATTGACCCCGGAGCTGTTGCCGCCCCATTGGCTCAGTTTGGCATGGATATGTTCGGCCTGCTCCGGGAAGTGTTTCTCGACCCAGTGCAATAGAAAGACGCCGTCTGCATCGTTATTGCCCGTAACAAACTCCGTATGTCTGCCGGCCTTTACATCGGCCAGAGCACGCTCAAAGAGCAGTTCCATTGCCCAACGCGTAGTCTGCAGAAAGACATCCGTCTTACGATTTTTATTGCCACGCCCCGCGTAGTTCAGGTGGGAAAAATAGAATTTATCTATTCGCTCTTTATCCATCAGGTCGAGCAGCTGTGGCAGCTCTTCGGCATTGTCCTGGGTCATGGTAAAGCGCAGGCCTACCTTGATGTTCTTGTCACGGCAGAGTCGCAGTCCGTGCATTGATGCTTTATAGGAGCCCTCTTTGCGACGAAACTTGTCATGGGTGGCTTCTACGCCGTCGATACTGATGCCGAGATAATCAAAACCAACGTCGGCAATCTTCTCGATGTTGGACTCATCAATCAGGGTTCCGTTGGTGGAGAGTGCCGTATAGAAACCCATCGCCTTGGCGCGATGGGCAATCTCAAAGATGTCGGGCCGCATCAGGGGTTCACCGCCTGAAAGGATCAGCACGGGTACCCGAAACTGTTTCAAGTCATCCATTACCCCGAACACTTGTTGAGTGTTCAACTCGTTTGGGAAATCTTTATCTGCCGAGATGGCGTAACAGTGTTTGCAGGTAAGGTTGCAGCGGCGGATAAGGTTCCAGATCACTACCGGGCCAGGGGGGTTGCGTTTAGGGCCCAGCGGTTGTGGATCGAGCACCTCTTGCATGAACTGTGATATGCGAAACATAACGTATCTATAGCCTATTTAGCTGAAGCGAGGCGCAGCCCCGTCTTCTTGAGTATGCGGGAGCTGTAAAGAATCTCATGCCCCCGGTTGTTGTCGCCCAGCATGTCGGCGATCAACTTTACCTTCTTCTCTACTTCAGTTCGATCTTTGCCATGAACCATGGCGAATAGGTTGTAATTCCACTCGGGCTGATGTCTGGGGCGCTCATAGGCGTGGCTGACAAAATCCAGGGCGCCGATCATCTCACCACACTGTCGTACTTTATTATCCGGGATATCCCAGACGGTCATGCCATTACCCTTGAATCCGAGTGTGTAATGGTTAGGTACGGCACCAATACGACGGATAATACCGCTCTCCAGCATCCGTTTTACCCGCTTGATGACTTCGTCTGTGCTGCTTTCTACCTCTTTGGCAATAACCGCATAGGGTTCTGAAACCAGCGGCAGGCCAGATTGTGTAGCCACTATGATCTTGCGATCCAGATCGTCCAGGGTGGTGATTTCAGATTCATTCATAGGTATTAACGCAACAAATAAACAACCGGGTGATCAGACTTCAAACTTCAGGCCAATGAAAAATTCCTGCTTCTTCGGCATATTGTAGACCCGATAACCCGTGGTCTGTTCAATCTCTTGTAATACAGTGTCAATCCGATCAGGCGTTTCAGTGGCTAAAACAAACCACATGTTGAATGCGTGGTCCCTGGCATAATTATGGGCGACTTCAGGAAACGCATTAACCTGATCGTTGACCCTGTCAAAATCGGTTTCTGGTATGCGCATGGCACAGAGGCTGAGTCCACCGCCAAGTCGTTCGGCGTGATACATGGGACCGAAACGGGAAAGTTGTTTTTTATCCAGCATGCCCTGCAGGCGATTGATCAGGTCTGTTTCTGTGATACCGAGCTGTTCAGCTGCGACCTGATAGGGGTGCTCACAAATCGGAAAACCACCCTGATAGGTGTTCAGAATAGCCCGGTCTATCGCATCCAGATCAAGGCTCATTGATAGCGTGCCCCACGCTGTTTGAAGCGTCTGCCACTGAACAGTATTTTATGGGGTATGGTATCCAGTCCCTCGCTGTTCACCAGCTTGTCGATGTAGGCGAGAACCTTTTCACGTTCCTGTCCGTGGATCATGCAGAACAGATTGTAAGGCCAGTCAGGAAGACGCCGCGGGCGTTGGTAACAGAGGGTGATACAGTCAAGGGCACCAAGTTTTTCGCCTATCTCATTCACCCGGTCATCCGGCACATCCCATACCACCATGGCGTTGGCGGTATATCCGAGTTCATGGTGCCGTACCACAATGCCAAGGCGTTTGATGACGCCACTGGATTGCATGGCATTGATGCGTTCTATGACACTTTTTTCATCCAGGCCAATGCGTGCGCCGATCTCAGCATAAGGATGGCTGGTGAGCGGTAGTCCGCCCTGGATCTCTGCGATCAGTTGGTAATCCTGTTCACTTAGCACCATAAGGGGAACCCCAGATCAATATGGAACTGCTTTTCCAGTGGCAGGTAGAGGATGGGATAGCCGGTCTGTTGCTCCATCTCCCGTAGCACGGTTTCTAAACGCTGCTGATTGGGTGCAGTGACTACAAACCAGAGGTTGTAGCTGTCTTCGCGTTCGTAATTATGATTCACCTCAGCATAGGCGCTGATCTGATCTGCCACATCTTCCAGTTTATCTTCCGGGATTGCCATGGCGGCCAATGTGCTCGCACCTACCCGTTTCGGTTTGAATACAGGACCTACACGGCTGACTACACCCAGCTCCTGAAGCCGATCAAGGATCTTCAGCACTAAAGCCTCACTGGTACCCAGTGCTTTTGCAATGTCTGCGAAGGGCGTGGGGGTAAGTGGTAGACCTTTCTGGTACTCGTTCAGTAATCTTTTTTCCAGGTCATTCAATGTTATCTTGTCCCTTGCGCGATGCGGCTGCCGGGTCTCTTTGAGGGCCTGTTCAATAATGAGTGCTGGCGTTGCCATATCAGAGTCCTGTGGTATGCGCACGTGAGGTAAAAAAGATACCGCTTGGCTTGTCTACCGGTAGGCTGTGAATCAACTCCAGACTCCGGGTATCGTACACTTGGACCTCGTCCTTGTCTCGAATGGAGATCCAGACCTCTTCACCACGCGGGGCAAACTCCATGTGCAGGGCACCTTTTCCCGGTTTAAACGTTTTGATCACATTCAGGGTTTCGGTATCAATCACCTGAATAGTGTCATTGTCTGGAAAGGCAAAGTTAACCCAGATTTGTCGTCCATCCGGACGGGCCATTACGAAGACGGGTTGTCCATGAACGGGAATCTTGCCGACAGGCTTCCAGTCACCACGTTCGACCACGAGTACCTGATGATGGCCAACACCTGGGAGGAAGGCGCGATTACCCGCCATGGCCCAGCCTTCCAGATGGGGCATCTTGTAAACGGGCAGTTTCTTTTCACCCTTGCCATAATCTTTCAGGATCAGTCGGGTTCCTTTTTCCGGGTGCCAGAGGTCTAATAGTGCCAGTCCATCCTGACCAAACAGCCCTGCGATGTAGTAGCGTCCATCCTTTGTGATCAAGCCATCGTAGGGGAGTGCGCCGACGTTCAGGTTCTTCTGGATTTGCGGGTTGGCTGGATCGGTCATATCGACAATCCAGGTCTCGCCCGTATCGTAGAGGCTGAAGACAAAACGTTGATCCGGTGCATCTACCAAGCCAACGGTTTTGGATCTTTTTTCACTATTTACCGGAGTGGCAGGGATGTCTGCAATCAGACTGAGATCTTTAGATGAGAAGATCTTTACGCCACCGGGTTCATAATTTGAAACGGCGATCAGAGAGCCATCCTGGGAGATGGCGCCGCCAATGCTGTTACCGCCCTGTACAACACGGTGGGTAATTTTGCCGCAAAGGATATCGACTTTGGTGAGTCCGCCATCCCGTCCAAACACATAAGCGTAGCGTTCATCACGGGAATAGACTGCCGAGGCGTGAGAGAGGTCGCCCAGACCCTCTACCCTGAACAATGATTGATGGGTTGTGCGATCAATAACCTGGAGACTGCCTGCAGCCCGTTCAATGACGATACCCATATCGCCAGTTCCCCGGGTCAGGCATTCGGCAGAGGCCTGCGCAGAATAGAGGGTTGATGCCATCAGGAGGTAGCGCAGAAATCTCATTGATTCACACCCTGTTTCAGTTGTCCGGCCAGCCAGAGGGCCTCTTGTTCGGTAATGAAAGGGCGCCAGGGTGGCATGGGAGTGCCAGGTCGCCCTTGAATAATGGTCAGTGCCAGGAACTCAGAGCCGTAGGGTGCGAGGCGTTTTGCGGTTAAAGCAGGGCCAAGTCCACCCTCCAGACGCATGCCATGGCAGGAGCCGCAGTCATGTTTGAGTAGATAGAACAGCTCAGCCTGTCTTTGAGGGTGTATTTCTGCCGCTGTGGCGGTGCAAACCCCTAGTGCAAGCAGGGCGGCAGTAATAAGAAAGACAGTATTCGTCATTTAGTTACTCAGAATCAGACGCAGGTGACAAAAAGGGCGCTTCATGTACAACCAGAGGCATGTAGCACTAGGTAGGCAATGTAGCAGGATTAATCAATTATGGGCATTGACCTCCGTCAAATATCAAAAGTTGTTAATTCAATGACTTATGGCGATGGTGATGTTTTTAGTCATGATTCTGGGCGGTCTGAATGGCGGCCTCCGGGATGATTTGTTATCCAACCCATTTCCAGATTATTAGATGATTACTCAACCACAACGGTGCCGGTCATTTTTGGGTGAGGGCCACAGCGATAGGGGTAAACTCCGGGCTGGTCGAAAGTTCGCTCAAAAGTTTCACCTGGAAAAAAATATTGAGGTTCGGGGTCACCGGCCTGTTCGAACCAGACACTGTGATACTGGCGTTTCTCTTTGTTAGTCCAGCGAACAGTGGTGCCGGCCTTGATGGTGATTTCTTGAGGGATGAATTGAAATTTGAGGATTTCAACCTCACTCGCAGGATTACCACCGGCGATCACGGAATGGGATACCCATAATAGCGAGACGAATAAAAGATAGGTTCCTTTTTTTTGCAGACGATCTACAGCTGAATGCATACTGCTTCTCCTTCAAATATCACAAATGTCGGGTGTGACAGGGTATGTACCCTTGATATTAGGTAAGGATACCGCGAAAAGTAGTATTGATATAACTGGGGATTACTGTGGATATGGTTTTATTTAATACAATAAAAAACGCGATACTCCGAAGAGTACCGCGTTGAAGGGTACAGCCTTTATTGTTTTTTGATTAAGTGGTTACTGTTTGATCGCATTAATCTCTACGCCATCCGCATCGAATCCCAGTTTATAGCCGAGACTGACGTGATGGAAGCGTGCGCTACTGAAGTCATCATGGATAGCGAAGCCAAAGTTGTAGACTTTACCGGTATCCAGGCTGATATCACCCGCTGCGTCAGATTTAAGCTTGCGCTTCAGGGTGACCACCCAGTTGCCGGCTTCCTGTGCGGTGGTGGCCTCAAACCCCTGGCCTCCTTTCATGTACCGCTGATCCAGGATGTAACCGTCTTCTGTTGCACCTGTGCCGGCCTTTACCCGCAGCAGATCCATGAACTGGTTGGCCTTCAGTGCAGCAGCAATCTCGTCACCACTCTTCAACTGATCCCAACCGCCGCGTTTCTTGCCACGCTTGCCTTTAATCTCGATCTTGCTGCGGCTCTCTTTCAGGTATTTGGTAACCCCTGATTTGAGGTCCAGCATCTTGGCGGCCTCACTGCCTGAGGCTGTAGCGGGATCCGGTGTATCTGGCATGGTATTGGCGTCATGGTGACAGGTCTGCCAGCAACCGGCTCGATCGGCAAATTCAACATCATCTGTGGACAGCATCAAGGCCAGCTTAACGGGGTTCTCTGGATCCATTTTACCGCCTTCGACAAAAGGAATCGCTACGTGATCAGTCATCGGCCAAGTGAACCGAAGATAGAGGTTCTCACTGTCATGGGTTGATTCGACTGTGACTGGGATACTGCCGCGCTTACCCGGTATTGGGCTGGTTTCTGCCTTTGCACCGCTGACCATCTTGCTACCCATGTCTGCGGTTTCCTTGTCATGGCAGGTAACACAGCGGTCACCTCCATTAAGGAAGGGTCGCGCCCCGCCATGATCCTTGCCAGTCATGACCCACTCGATTGAGGTTTCACCCGGGTAGAAGAGGGTGATCTCTCGGCTGCCCGCTTTACTCCAGTCGGCCTTGATGGCGCTGCCAGCTTTACCGGCAGCTGCAGCAACAGGCGCCGCTTTTGCTGCAGTCTGGGCTACTGCCTTGGCTTCACGCTTAACGGCGTTCACTTCGGCGGTTTCGCTGTCGAGTCCGAGTTTGTATCCAAGGCTGACATGATGGAAACGTGCGTTGGTATAGTCATCGTGAATGGCAAAGCCAAAGTTGTAGAGCTTGCCTGCTTCAATGGTAATGTCGCCGGGTTTGTCAGATTTCAGCTTACGCTTCATCTCAACAATCCAGTTGCCACCCTCTTTGCGAGCATTAACCTCAAAGCCTTGCCCACCCTGCATATAGCGTTGATCCAGGATGTAGCCATCCTCGGTCTCGCCTTTGCCTGATTTGTAGCGCAGCAGATCCATGAACTGGTTGGCTTTTAGAGCAGCCGCGATTTCATCGCCGCTCTTAAGTTGATCCCAGCCGCCACGTTTTTTGCCACGTTTGCCTTTGATCTCTATCTTGCTGCGGCTCTCTTGCAGATATTTGGTTACACCAGTTTTCAGATCCAGTGACTTGGCAGCCTCACTTGCGGCGGCGACATCTGCCGCTGGAGTATCCGGCATTGTCCGTGCGTCATGGTGACAGGTCTGCCAGCAACCAGCCCGGTCAGCGAACTCAACATCGTCTGTGCCCAACATGATCGCCAGTTTCATGGGGTTGGCTGGGTCCATCTTGCCACCGTCTACAAACGGCGCTGGTGTGTGTTCACCATCTTCCCATTCAAAGCGGAGATAGAGATTCTCCCCGTTGTGTGCAGCCTGAACATTCACAGGGATGCTGCCACGTTTTCCGGGGATAGGTGTGGTTTCTGCCTTGGCTCCGGAGACCATCTTCTGACCCATATCAGCGGTCTCTTTATCATGACAGGTGATACAGCGATCACCGCCCTTCAGGAACGGGCGGGCTCCGCCATGATCCTTACCCGTCATGACCCACTCCATGGAGGTTTCGCCTGGATAGAACAGGGTAATCTTGCGACTGGGTACATCACTCCAGTCGATACCCATGCCTGCAGCAGCCGGCGCTGCACCCGCTTTACCGGTGGCGGCTGCCCCTTTACCTGCGAGCGCGGCTGCAACTGCAGCATCAATGCGTGCCTGCTCGGCCTGCTTGGCGGCAATCTTTGCTTCGCGCTCTTTCTCTTTGGCTACTTTCTCGGCTTCGGCTTCAGCTGCTTCTTTGGCCTCTACCCGTTTCAGTCCCTCTTTGAACATTTCCGGAACTGGCCGTATAAATCTGGGATCTGGGGCTTCCAGTTTTTCCAGCTCTTCATCCGACAGCAGGTCGCGAACGTGTTTGTGGGCAATGCCTTTGTGACAATCAATACACGTCTGCCCCGTCTCAAACGCATTCATATGCTGCTTGCGAGCCCTCGGGCGCTGGAATTCTGGATTCATGGATTCAAAGTTATGACAGTTGCGGCACTCGCGTGAATCGGTGCTCTTCATCGTGTTCCAGACTCGTTTGGCCATGGTCAGACGATTTGCGTCAAACTTCTCAGGGGTATCCACGGTACCCATGATCTTGTGGAATACTTCATTACTTGCCTGGATTTTTCGTACCATTTTGTGGATCCAGGGATCGGGTACGTGGCAGTCCGGACAGGTCGCGCGTACGCCCGTACGGTTGGAGTAGTGAATGGTAGGTTTGTATTCCTGGTAAACATTCTCCTCCATTTCATGACAACTGATACAGAATTCGAGCTTATTGGTCGCTTCCATGGCGGTATTGAATCCACCCCAGAATATAATGCCGCCAATAAAGAACAGTAGAGCACCCGCAATCGTAGTGCCAAGGATAATCCGGCGAGACATAAAGCCCGTTTTTTTTGATTCCTGATCCGCCATCTTTTTGGTTCCCAAGGTACAGAGGAGAAGATAGAAAATTTATTAAAAAAAGCGGGCATGGAAGCAATCCATACCCGCTTTTGGTCTAGCTCATAGCTACATCCGCAATCAGGTGACGTGATTCACGCGGTTGTGGACGTTGAACTTACCAGTCGGTGCAAACAGACCTTTGATGCGACCTTTCTCTTCAAGGGTCTTGGCATCGAAGATGATGATCTCACCGTTAGGCTTCAAACTGTCAGCACGGTTCCAGACAGAGGTCCAGACCTCAGAGCCATCGTCGTTAAACTCGATGTGAACGGCTGCATAGCCTTTCTTCTCGGTCAGACGGATAGTCTTGACAATCTCATGGGTCTTCTTGGAGATGACCTGAATGGACTGCTGAACTTCTGGCTCAGGATGCTTGGTCTGATCAGCCCAGAAGTAGTCGCTCTTTGGATGGGTGCGAATGAATACACCAGCTCCATCAGTTTCCACTTCGTAGCAGAGCTTCCATGCCTGATCAGGGTGACCCTTTGGATCGTTGCCCCAAACAGAGACCTTGCCTACACCCAGATGGGTGGTGCCACTGACAGGACCACATTTTGGGTCATCCCAGTTAGCGCCAGGGCCTGGATGTGGTTTACTGTCCACATCGATCATCGCTTCCAGTTTCTGGGTCACGGTGTCAATCACAACCATTTTGTTGGAGGCGTTGGCGGCAATCTGGAAATAACGACCTGTTGGATCGTAGAAGCCATCATGCAGATACTTCGCACTATCAATCTTGGTGATCTTGAGATTAGCCAGATCGCTGTAGTCAACCTGCCACATCTGACCGAGTTCTTTCATGGAGACCAGCCAAGTTGGAGCCAGCGGGGTGTCATAGACGGCTGCTACGCGAGACTCATTGACATATTCACCGTCAACATTCACACCGCGGGCGGATACGACCTTGAGTGGTTCCATGGTCAGTGCGTCAAGGATAACGAAATGGGGAGGCCAGTAGCCGCCGCCGATTACGTATTTCCCATCGCCTGAAACGGCCACGTCACGTGCGTCATAGGCGACCTGTGTCTGGGCAACCTTCATCTTTTCTGGAGTCTGCCACAGGTCGACCTTGGTCATCATGCCATCACGGCCCATGACGTACCAGAAGCGGCCAGGGTTATCGACATGCATGCCTTCATGATGCTCAACAGCTTTCAGAACGTGCACGGCATAACCGGTAGGAATATGTGCGACTACCTCTTTTTTGTCGCCGTCAATAACAGCGATCTTGCCCACATCACGCTCAATCACCAGGAAGAAGTTCTCCCAGTTACGACCATGCAGTGGTTTGGTGGGATAATCTTTTGGCTCTACATAGACTTTATGGCGCTCTTTCATAAGAGCAAGGGACATCTCAGGTGGAACCGGTGGGGTCAGCTGGATGTATGAAGCCATGAGCTTGATTTCATCCTTGGAGAGGATGTCATCGAAGTTGTTCATGCCGCCTTCTGTACCGAAGGTAATGATCTTTTCAAGACGTTCCTGACCCAGTTTGGCGGTGTTCTTTGGCTCCAGGTTTTTACCTGTGGCGCCTTTACGCAGGGTGCCGTGACAGCCAGCGCAGCGTTGGAAATAGATAGTCTTGGCTTTCTCGAAGTCCGCCTCGGAGAGAGTCGGCTCTGCTGCATTGACGCTAACAGCAACGCCAGATGCGGCAAGACCGATGGCCATACCGAGAGCAGAAAGACTGAAGTTGGTTTTTTTCATCTAGTAATCCCCATCAATAGCTATTGATATGAGTGAACGCGGAATAGATCTCCGCGGCGGTATATATTCCCGAGTCGCTACGATCTTATATACGGATGGAAAGATCTTTGACCTTGGTCAAAGAGAGGTATTTCCATAAGGTTATTTGCGAACCTTCAGCGAACACTCTTGTTATTAATTAGTCTTTAATGATTATCTGATTCACGCAGCGTTAGTTCCGCGCCAATAAAATAATCTGTAAATACAGATAGTTATGTTTACCCTCCCTGTATCTGACCGTATTTAGAGCAGGTTGCGAAAGATTTGTCTATTTGCTTTTACTGGCCCAAACAAATGTTGTTGACATGGATCAATAAAATAGCTGATTAAACAGCGCCCCACCTTCTCTTTTTAACCTGTTCTAAAGCCTTGCGGCAAATTAATTATGCTTGATTCAGATATTTGTGCAAATAGAAAAGGCCGACTCAACGAGTCGGCCTTTAGTTTGGAGGGTTAAGCCTCCGGATGATGTTACTTAAGTTCGGAGACGACAGCCTCAGGCTCATCCTGGCCGATGAAGAAGCTGGCGATATAGACCACCAGACCGGCAAAGAACATCAGACCGGCAATCTCACGCAACCAGTAGAACAGTGAGATCTGATCCTGCACCGCCATAAAGGGTTGTGAATTCTCAGCCACACGCTGCAGATAGACCTGCAGGATACCGGCGCCGGTGAGGAACAGGGTGATGAAGACAATCGCAATGGTCATCAACCAGAAAGACCACATCTCCAGCACCTGCTGCTTGTTGCTGTTGGCCGCAGAGCGACCGCGCATCAGCGGCATGGCATAAGAGATGATGGTCAGACTGATCATCACATAAGCACCGTAGAAGGCCATGTGACCATGGGCGGCGGTGATCTGTGAACCATGGGTGAAGTAGTTCACCGGAGACAGGGTGTGCAGGAAGCCCCACACGCCAGCGCCGAGGAACGCCATCACAGCGGTACCCAGTGCCCACAAGGTCGCCGCCTTGTTGGGGTGGTTACGCCGACGCTTGTTCACCATGTTGAAGGCAAACACGGTCATCATGAAGAAGGGAATGGGCTCCATAGCCGAGAAGACCGAACCCCACCACTGCCAGTACTCAGGGGTACCGATCCAGAAGTAGTGATGGCCAGTACCGATGATACCGGTGATCAGGGTCATGGCGATGATGATATAGAGCCACTTCTCGATCACTTCACGATCCACGCCGGTGACCTTGATCAGGACGAAGGCCAGGATAGCACCAAGGATCAGCTCCCAGACACCCTCAACCCACAGATGCACCGTCCACCACCAGAACATCTTGTCGAGAACGACATTGGTCGGGTTGTAGAAGGAGAACAGGAAGAACACCGCCAGACCGACCAGACCCATCAGCAAGACCAGGTTGATGACGGTTTTACGCCCCTTGAGGATGGTCATGCCGATATTGAACAGGAACACCAGAGCGACCACCACAATACCGAGCTTGGTAATGGTCGGCTGCTCCAGGAACTCACGTCCCATGGTGGGCAGCAGGGCATTGCCGGTCAACTCAGCCAGTGTGGAGTAGGGCACCAACAGATAGCCGGCGACCGTGAGGGCGGCGGCAATCAGGAAGACCCAGAACATGAGGATAGCGAGCATGGGGCTGAACAGCTCCGTCTCGGCCTCTTCCGGTACCAGATAGTAGGCGGCGCCCATAAAGGCCATCAGCAGCCAGACGATCAGGGCGTTGGTGTGGACCATACGGGCCACGTTGAAAGGAATATAGGGAAACAGGAAGTCCCCGATTACATACTGCAGGCCGAGGATCAGACCGAAAAGGATCTGAGCGGCAAACAGCGCGATGGCAGCCGTAAAGTACAGCTTGGCGACCGATTGAGATTGATATGTCATGGTTAAAACTCCCCCTTAACCCTGAATGTTTGGCGGCCAGTTGGCGGCATTAATCTCGGAGACATACTTCAGGAACTCCGCGATGGCGTCGAGCTCGTCATCGGAGAAGTTGAACTGAGGCATGCTGCGACGACCGGGAATGCCATTGGCGGGACGGCTCTTGATAAAGCCGATAATACCGTCTTTGGAATTGCCGAAGCGCTTGTAGACGTTGGCCAGTTCTGGTGCGAAATAGGCACCTTCACCGAGCAGCGTGTGACAGCCGATACAGTCGTTCTCTTCCCAGAGCATCTTGCCTTTGGCAATCTGTCCACCCGCAGGTCCCTCAAGCGCGGCACGGTTGTCGCGGTTGGGAAGCTGCTGAACAGAATCAAAGGTCAGCGCAAGGAAAAGGAGGAAGAAAAACGCGGTTCCACCATAAAAGATGTTCCGCGCCATGGTTTTTGTGAAGGCCTGGGCCATT
>VMRY01000067.1 GCA_007713595.1 Sedimenticola thiotaurini | reverse complement strand
GAGATGGTAATGCCAGGTGATAACGTGAAGATGTCTGTTAAGTTGATTGCACCTATTGCGATGGAAGAGGGTCTGCGATTCGCGATCCGTGAAGGTGGCCGTACCGTCGGCGCCGGCGTCGTTGCAAAGATCATAGAGTAAGATAGATATTTACCTGTAGCTGGTTCTGAAGGAGCGGCGGATCGAAAGGTCCTGCCGCATCTTCGTCTGTCAACTAGCGATTTTTTACAGGCCAGTGGCTCAATTGGTAGAGCAGCGGTCTCCAAAACCGCAGGTTGGGGGTTCGAGTCCCTCCTGGCCTGCCATTATTTAAAGCGCTCCCGTTAAGGGAGTGTAGTGGCAGGAATGAACGTAAAGGCTGAAGTCGAAAGCACCGGAATGGATACACTAAAACTCTTGCTGGCAGTTGTACTGCTTGTGGGGGGTATAGTGCTGTTCTATTTCTTTGAAGAATACTCCTCACTACTTAGAGTGCTTGGGTTGCTGGTAATAAGCGGCATCGCAATTCTTGTCGCTCTGCAGTCGGTGGTTGGGCGGCGCATTTGGGACTTTGCTGTGGCTTCTCGTTCAGAAGTTCGCAAAGTTGTATGGCCGAGCAGACAGGAAACGATTCAGACAACACTGATTGTCTTTGGCATGGTGCTACTGGTCGGTATTGTGCTCTGGTTATTCGATTTGATGCTGATGGCTATCGTCCAGTCAGTGACCGGATAGGGGAATACGATGGCATTGCGATGGTATGTGGTTCACGCCTACTCCGGATTCGAGGCGCAAGTAAAACGCTCACTGGAAGAGCGCATTAAGCGCTTCGGAATGGAGTCGCATTTTGGTGAGATTCTTGTGCCCACTGAAGAAGTTGTTGAGATGCGGGCTGGGCAGCAGCGTAGAAGTGAGCGTAAATTTTTCCCTGGTTATGTCCTTGTGCAGATGGAGATGACCGATGAGGCATGGCATCTGGTAAAGGATGCGCCGAAGGTGATGGGATTCATTGGTGGGACGGCAGATCGTCCTGCTCCTATCACTGAAAAAGAGGCGAACGCTATCTTGCAACGTGTTCAGGAAGGGGTAGAGAAGCCTCGTCCAAAGGTACTGTTTGAGCCTGGTGAGGTTGTCCGCGTAGTTGATGGTCCATTCAATGATTTTAATGGCGTCGTTGAAGATGTCGATTATGAAAAGAGTCGCTTGAAGGTGTCGGTTTTGATTTTTGGGCGTTCCACCCCTGTCGATCTAGAGTTCGGCCAAGTGGAAAAGAGTTGAGAGCGGCGCTGATTAGTTGGTATCAATCGGTGATTACGCGCAACTGATTTTACAGGGGAGCCGAAAGGCGCTTGAACCCAATTAGGAGCTACAAATGGCAAAAAAAATTCAAGCTTATATCAAGCTGCAGGTAAAAGCTGGTTCAGCTAATCCCAGTCCACCAGTTGGTCCTGCCCTGGGTCAGCATGGTGTCAACATCATGGAGTTTTGTAAGGCCTTTAATGCCAAGACCGAGAGTCTTGAGAAGGGTCTCCCTATTCCTGTTGTGATTACTGTTTATGCGGATCGTAGCTTTACCTTTATTACCAAAACCCCGCCAGCATCTGTGCTTTTGCAGAAAGCGGCTGGTATTGCGAAGGGTTCAGGTACACCAAACAAGATCAAGGTTGGCAAAGTTACTCGTGAACAGTTGGAAGAGATTGCTACTGTGAAAAAACCCGATATTACCGCGTCCGATATGGATGCTGCGGTTCGAACGATTGCTGGTACAGCGCGTTCAATGGGTCTTGACGTGGAGGGTGTGTAACATGGCTAAGTTAAGCAAACGTGCCCGTGCTATTAAAGAGAAAGTCGAGATTGGTAAACAGTACCCGGTTCTTGATGCTGTTGCGCTTCTGAAAGAACTTTCTGGCGTCAAGTTTGGCGAATCGCTCGATGTTTCGGTGAATCTCGGTGTAGACCCGCGTAAATCTGATCAGAATGTACGTGGTTCCACTGTGCTGCCGAATGGCACTGGCAAGGTTGTCAGGGTTGCTGTTTTTGCGCAGGGTGCAAATGCCGATGCGGCCAAAGAAGCGGGTGCTGATGTGGTTGGATTTGACGATCTTGCTGCGGATGTAAAAGCCGGCAAGATGGATTTCGATGTGGTTATTGCCACGCCTGACGCGATGCGAGTTGTCGGTCAGTTAGGTCAGATTCTGGGGCCGCGCGGACTGATGCCAAATCCAAAAGTAGGAACGGTTACGCCTAATGTGGCTGAGGCAGTTCAAAATGCCAAGGCTGGTCAGGTGCGCTATAGAACAGACAAAGGCGGCATCATTCACTGCACAATCGGTAAGGTTGCCTTTGATGCGGCGGCTGTTAAACAAAACCTTGAGGCGCTGCTGGCTGATCTGAAGAAGATTAAACCGAGTGCGGCCAAGGGTGTGTATTTGAAGAAGATCACTGTCTCATCGACTATGGGGCCAGGTTTGCAAGTTGATCTCTCTTCATTAGATCTGTAATTACCAAGGCGAGGTTTGCCTCGCTTTTAAAGAAACTTTGGGGCGCCGGCCGAAAGGTCGGATGCCGTCAAAGACCGCAGGTGCTGTAAGGGCTTAATTTTGCCTGCGCAGACGGAGCTCCTGAATCGGGTTGTTTTTCTGATGATGGTGCACGTTGATGTAAAGGACCTGAACTCATTGGAGTAAAGGTGTTGTTAAGAAAATGACGTTGTCATTTTTAACAGGAGGTGACGAGTGCCACTCAATCTTGAGCAAAAGAAAGCTGTCGTCGCCGAAGTCGCTGAAGTAGCAAGTACTGCCTATTCTGCGATTGCCGCTGAGTACCGTGGATTATCCGTGGATGAGATGACTGAATTGCGTGCCAAGGCGCGTGATGCAGGTGTCTATATTCGTGTGGTGAAAAATTCACTGGCTCGACGTGCTATCGAGGATACGGATTTTGCCTGTATGAAAGATGAATTGACGGGTCCGCTCGTTATGGCTTTCTCTCAGGAAGATCCAGGTGCTGCTGCGCGCGTGATCAAAGACTTTGCCAAAGATCACAGCAAGCTGGTCGTAAAGGTGGTCTCAATCGGTGGAAAGCTTCTGGCTGTCTCCGATCTTGAGGCACTTTCGAAAATGCCTACATACGAGCAGGCAATCAGTATGCTGATGGCGGTCATGAAAGCTCCAGTCGAAAAACTTACACGTACCATTAATGAGGTACCAGGTAAGTTGGTTCGAACTGTGGCTGCGATCCGTGATGCGAAAGAGGCTGCATAACCGCTTTATTTTTTTAACTTACACAGTGTAAGTGTTAACCCATTTATCAGGAGTTTTACAATGGCCGTTTCTAAAGACGATATCCTAGAGACTATTGCGGGTATGACCGTCATGGAAGTTGTCGAGCTGATCTCTGCTATGGAAGAGAAGTTCGGTGTTTCTGCTGCTGCAGCTGTTGCTGCTGCACCTGCTGCGGGTGGTGGCGAAGCTGCCGCTGCTGAAGAGCAGACTGAGTTTGACGTTGTTATGACCTCTTTTGGTGCTAACAAGGTTTCCGTGATTAAGGCAGTACGTGGTATCACTGGCCTGGGTCTGAAGGAAGCTAAGGATGCAGTAGAAGGCGTTCCTACCACCCTTAAGGAAGGTGTTTCCAAGGATGAGGCAGAGAACGTGAAGAAAGAGCTTGAAGAGGCTGGTGCATCTGTAGAGATCAAATAATTTTTGATTTCAGATAATTGCATAACCTCTGGGTTTAGGGCTGGTGGCGTATATACGCTACCGGCCTTTTGCCGCTTCTAGGTCTACTTTCCAAAAGTCGTTATTTAATTTTTGGAAAGTGGATTTTGAAGCGCGCCAAGGGAGTGCTTCAGGTCGGTTTATTGTGACGACCAAGGTTTAGAAAAACAGCATATACCTGATGCGGGTGTCGGGTAGGAACACAGCTACAAGGATGTATTCCGGCACGGAACTGCTGGAACCACTATACAAGAGTATCTTTTGAAGATCCCACAGGATCTCATGAAATCGAGGGACGGCAAGATGGCCTATTCTTTCACTGAGAAAAAGCGTATTCGTAAGGATTTCGGTAAGCGTCCGAGCATCCTTGAAGTACCTTTTCTTTTGGCGACACAGATTGATTCTTATCGCAAATTTCTCCAGGAGGGTGTCGCGATAGCAGATCGCGATGATCTGGGTCTACATGCGGCTTTTAAATCAGTATTTCCAATAGAGAGTTACTCTGGAAATGCAGTGCTTGAATACGTAAGTTATCGTCTTGGTACTCCGGTCTTTGATGTGCGCGAGTGTCAGTTGCGTGGTGCGACTTACGCCGCGCCTTTGCGTGTATTGGTGCGTCTGGTCATCTACGACAAAGAAGCGCCAGCTAAGTCAAAGGTTGTTAAAGATATTCGCGAGCAAGAAGTCTACATGGGCGAGATGCCTCTGATGACTGATAATGGCACGTTTGTTATCAATGGAACTGAACGTGTTATCGTTTCTCAGCTGCATCGTTCACCGGGTGTTTTCTTCGATCATGATAAAGGGAAGACGCACAGCTCAGGCAAGTTGCTTTTCTCCGCGCGCGTTATCCCATATCGTGGTTCCTGGCTCGACTTTGAATTTGACCCGAAGGATAACGTCTTTGTCCGTATAGATCGTCGCCGCAAATTGCCAGCAACCGTGTTGCTGCGTGCTCTTGGCTACGATACGGCTCAGATGCTTGAGATGTTTTTTGAAACGGACAAGGTCGCACTCAGTAAAAAAACTGCCAAGCTGACACTCGTCCCTGAGCGTCTGCGCGGTGAGACGGCTACTTTTGATATCAAAGTAGGTAAAGATGTCATTGTTGAAGCAGGTCGTCGCGTAACTGCACGCCATATCCGTGAGTTGGAAAAGGCCGGTGCAAAGAGTCTTGAAGTTCCGTTTGATTTTCTTTATGGCAAAACCCTGGCCCACGACATTGTCGATGAGGAGACTGGCGAGCTGCTCGCTTCTGCCAATGATGAGCTGACAGCAGAAACGCTGGAAAGCCTGACTGAAAATGGCATTAAAAAGATTGAGGTACTGTTTACCAACGATCTGGATGTAGGGCCTTATCTCTCTACAACACTGCGTATCGATTCAACGGCTAATGCCCTTGAAGCGCAAGTAGAAATCTATCGGATGATGCGGCCAGGCGAGCCGCCAACTAAAGAGGCAGCGGAAAAGCTGTTCAATAGCTTATTCTTCAGTCCGGAACGTTACGACCTGTCTGCTGTAGGGCGGATGAAATTCAATAAGCGTCTTGGACGTGATGAGGTCACCGGTGAAGGTGTACTCTCTAACGAAGACATTATTGAAGTACTTAAAGAGCTCATCAATATCCGTAACGGACATGGCATCGTAGATGATATTGATCATTTGGGTAATCGCCGCATCCGTTCAGTTGGAGAGATGGCGGAAAACCAGTTCCGTGTTGGTCTGGTGCGTGTTGAGCGGGCTGTGAGAGAGCGCTTGACGTTGGCGGAATCTGAAGGCTTGATGCCGCAGGAGATGATTAACGCTAAACCTGTTTCAGCGGCGATCAAAGAATTCTTTGGCTCCAGTCAGTTGTCACAGTTCATGGATCAGAACAATCCGCTCTCCGAGGTAACTCACAAACGCAGGGTTTCGGCTTTGGGCCCGGGCGGTCTGGCGCGTGAACGTGCTGGTTTTGAGGTGCGCGACGTGCACCCCACTCACTACGGCCGCGTCTGTCCAATTGAGACCCCTGAGGGTCCGAATATTGGTTTGATCAACTCGCTGGCTGTCTATGCCCGCACCAATGATTATGGATTCCTTGAAACCCCCTATCGGGTAGTTAAGGATGGATTTGTGACGGATAAGATTGATTATCTGTCCGCCATTGAAGAGGGGCGTTTCGTTATCGCGCAGGCCAGTGCTGCCGTTGATGACAAAGGCATGTTGTTTGAAGAACTGATCCCGTGTCGTTACCAAAATGAAACGATGCTTACCAATCCTGATCAGATTCAGTATATGGATGTGTCACCTAAGCAGATCGTTTCTGTTGCCGCGTCCATGATTCCGTTCCTGGAGCATGATGACGCAAACCGCGCATTGATGGGATCAAACATGCAGCGCCAGGCCGTACCAACACTGCGTGCAGATAAGCCGTTAGTTGGTACCGGTATGGAACGCGCTGTTGCTACAGATTCAGGTGTGACGGTTGTTGCAAAGCGTGGCGGTTCGGTTGAAGAGGTCGATGCGGCTCGTATTGTAGTGCGTGTTAATGATGAAGAAACGGTAGCTGGTGAGCCAGGTGTGGATATCTATAACCTCACCAAGTACACGCGCTCGAATCAAAATACCTGCATCAATCAGCGCCCACTGGTCAAGCCGGGTGACACCATAAGTCGGGGTGACGTCATGGCGGACGGTCCGTCTACTGACCTCGGTGAATTAGCGCTTGGTCAGAACATGCGCGTCGCTTTCATGCCCTGGAATGGCTACAACTTCGAGGATTCCATCCTGGTATCCGAGCGTGTTGTGCAGGAAGATCGTTTTACGACTATTCACATCGAAGAGCTGACCTGTATGGCTCGGGACACCAAGCTGGGTTCCGAAGAGATTACCGGCGATATTCCAAATGTGGGTGAGGCGGCACTGGCAAAGCTTGATGAATCAGGCATTGTCTATGTTGGTGCTGAGGTGAAAGAGGGTGACATCCTGGTTGGCAAGGTAACGCCAAAGGGTGAAACCCAGCTTACACCTGAAGAGAAATTGCTGCGTGCCATCTTTGGTGAGAAAGCGGCCGACGTTAAAGATACTTCACTGCGAGTTTCATCAGGCCGTGTAGGTACGGTTATTGATGTCCAGGTGTTCACGCGGGATGGCGTAGATAAGGATGCACGAGCGCTTCAGATAGAAAATGCCGAGCTGGATCGGGTTAAAAAAGATCTTAACGATCAGCTGCGAATCATGGAGGAAGATACCTTTCAACGTGTTGAAAAGATGTTGACGGGTAAAGTGGCTGATGGTGGCCCAAATCAACTGAAGGCAGGCTCGAAAATCACCAAGGCTTACCTTGCAGACATGGATCAGGATCGTTGGCTTGAGATTCGACTGCATAATGAAGAAGCGGCAGCACAACTGGAAGCGATTGCTGAGCAGGTAAGAGCACAGCGTGAAGAGTTCAGAGAAAAGTTTGAAGAGAAGAAACGCAAGCTGACAACGAGTGATGATCTGGCGCCTGGTGTGCTGAAGATGGTTAAGGTCTATGTGGCCGTCAAGCGTCGCATTCAGCCGGGTGACAAGATGGCTGGCCGTCATGGTAACAAAGGTGTTATCTCCATGATTCAGCCGGTTGAAGATATGCCATTCGATGAGAATGGTGAGCCCGTTGATATCGTGCTGAATCCGCTGGGTGTGCCTTCACGTATGAACGTGGGACAGATCCTTGAGACTCACCTTGGCTGGGCTGCCAAGGGTATCGGCGAAAAGATTGGCAAGATGCTTGAGGCAAAGGGCAAGGTTGCTGAGCTGCGTAAATACCTGGATAAGGTCTACAACACCAGTGGTAAATCAGAAGATCTGGACAGCTTCAGTGATGATGAGATTTTGGAGCTCTCTGCCAATCTTAAACGTGGCGTGCCGATGGCTACCCCGGTGTTTGATGGTGCTTCAGAAGAGGAGATTAGACAGCTCCTTAAACTGGCGGACCTTCCTGAGAGCGGTCAGACAACACTCTATGATGGTCGTACAGGTGAGGCGTTTGATCGCCAAGTGACGGTCGGCTACATGTATGTGCTCAAGCTGAATCACTTGGTTGATGACAAAATGCATGCTCGTTCCACCGGGCCTTATAGTCTGGTTACTCAGCAGCCGCTTGGTGGTAAAGCGCAGTTTGGTGGGCAGCGATTTGGTGAGATGGAGGTTTGGGCACTGGAGGCGTATGGCGCAGCCTACACCCTGCAAGAGATGCTCACCGTTAAGTCGGATGATGTCACGGGTCGTACGCGGATGTATAAAAACATCGTCGACGGAAATCACCAGATGGAGGCCGGTATGCCGGAATCCTTCAACGTTCTGGTGAAAGAGATACGCTCTCTGGGCATCAATATTGAATTGGAGCGGGAATAGGTTCCGGTACGTTTGCATTAACGCAGCAGATATCGAGACGAATACCGGAATCCGACAGCAGGAGATACGATCTTGAAAGATCTATTAAAAATTCTGAAGCAGCAAGGGCAGACTGAAGATTTTGATGCTATCAAAATAGGTTTGGCCTCCCCCGACATGATCCGTTCATGGTCTTATGGTGAAGTTAAAAAGCCTGAGACCATTAATTACCGGACTTTCAAGCCTGAGCGCGAAGGGCTCTTTTGCGCCAAAATTTTTGGTCCAACGAGCGACTATGAATGCTTGTGTGGTAAATACAAGCGCTTAAAACATCGCGGCGTAGTCTGCGAAAAATGCGGCGTTGAAGTGACCTTGGCTAAGGTGCGCCGTGAGCGCATGGGCCACATTGAGCTGGCCAGCCCGGTTGCACATATTTGGTTTCTGAAATCACTACCATCGCGCATCGGCCTGCTACTGGATATGACGCTCAGAGATATTGAGCGTGTACTCTATTTTGAATCGTTTGTTGTAGTCGATCCTGGTATGACTCCGCTGGAACGCGGTCAGTTGCTTAACGATGATCAATATCTTGAAGCAATTGAAGAGAATGGTGATGAATTCGACGCACGTATGGGCGCTGAAGCCGTATATGAGTTGCTGACGTCACTGAATCTGCCAAAAGAGATTGAAACGCTTCGTGAAGAGATTCTGGGTACCAACTCAGAGACCAAACTGAAAAAACTGAGCAAACGTCTCAAGCTGATTGAGTCATTGCATGGCTCCGGCAATCGTCCTGAATGGATGGTAATGACCGTATTACCAGTTTTACCGCCAGAGCTTCGTCCTCTGGTGCCGCTGGATGGTGGACGGTTTGCAACCTCTGATCTGAATGATCTGTATCGCCGTGTTATTAACCGCAACAATCGACTCAAGCGACTGCTGGATCTGAATGCGCCTGATATTATCGTGCGCAATGAAAAGCGTATGCTTCAGGAGTCAGTAGACGCGCTGCTTGATAATGGCCGTCGTGGGCGTGCTATAACCGGCACAAACAAACGCCAGCTCAAGTCACTGGCTGACATGATCAAGGGCAAACAGGGTCGCTTCCGTCAGAACCTGCTGGGTAAACGTGTTGATTACTCAGGGCGTTCGGTAATCGTGGTTGGCCCAACATTGAAACTGCATCAGTGTGGTCTGCCCAAGAAGATGGCACTGGAACTGTTTAAACCGTTTATCTTCTCCAAGCTCCAGTTACGTGGGCTTGCTACTACGATTAAAGCGGCCAAGAAGTTGGTTGAGCGTGGCACTGGTGATGTGTGGGATATACTTGAAGAGGTAATCCGCGAGCATCCCGTGATGTTGAACCGTGCGCCGACACTGCATCGTCTGGGTATCCAGGCGTTTGAGCCGGTACTTGTTGAAGGTAAGGCAATCCAGCTGCATCCGCTGGTCTGTACTGCATTTAATGCCGACTTTGACGGCGACCAGATGGCCGTTCATGTGCCGCTCTCCATTGAAGCACAGCTTGAGGCGCGCAGTCTCATGATGTCTACCAACAACATTCTTTCGCCTGCTAATGGTGAGCCGATTATCGTGCCATCACAGGACGTTGTTCTTGGTCTTTACTTCATGACCCGTGAGCGAATTAACGCTAAGGGTGAAGGTATGGTGTTCTCTGATCTTGCAGAGGTTCATCGTGCCTATGAGTCACGCATGGTGGATCTCCAGGCCAAGGTCAAGGTTCGTCTGAGAGATAAAGTACAGGGTGAGGACGGCGAACTTGTAGTGACGCGCCGTATTGTAGATACGACTGTTGGTCGTGCACTATTATCGGAGATTCTCCCGGAAGGCTTGTCCTTTGATCTGATTAATCATGCGATGGGTAAACGGGCCATCTCTAATCTTGTCGATGCCTGCTATCGGCGGGTTGGTTTGAAAGAGACCGTTATCTTTGCTGATCAGGTCATGTATATGGGTTTCCGTTTCGCAACCCGTGCCGGTGTTTCAATCGGCATGAATGACATGACCATCCCGAAAGAGAAGGGACCAATCCTGGCCGCGGCAGAAAGGGAAGTCAAAGAGATTCAGAATCAGTATGCCTCCGGTCTTGTTACCAATGGCGAACGCTATAACAAGGTGGTTGATATCTGGTCGCACACGAATGACCAGGTAGCTAAGGCGATGATGTCGCACCTTGGTAAAGAGTCTGTGATTGATCGTGACGGTAACGAGGTTCAACAGGATTCATTTAACTCTATTTATATGATGGCCGACTCTGGTGCTCGAGGCTCGGCTGCCCAGATCAGACAGTTGGCTGGTATGCGTGGTCTGATGGCGAAGCCGGATGGCTCGATCATTGAGACGCCGATTACGGCCAACTTCCGTGAGGGCCTGGACGTACTGCAGTACTTCATTTCAACCCATGGTGCTCGTAAAGGTCTTGCCGATACCGCACTGAAGACAGCCAATTCGGGCTATCTGACCAGGCGATTGGTCGATGTCGCTCAGGATATGGTTGTGCTTGAGGTTGACTGTGGTACCGAAGGTGGCCTGGATATGCATCCCATCATTGAGGGTGGTGATGTGGTTGAGCCGCTTCGTGAGCGAATTCTTGGTCGCGTACTGGCCGAGGCGATCCTTAAGCCCGGTAGTGATGAAATGGTCTATGATCGGGGCACGCTGCTGGATGAGGCATCTGTAGAGCATCTCGAAAAACTGGGTGTTGATCATGTAAGAGTGCGTTCAGCTATTACTTGTGAATCCAAGGTGGGTGTCTGCTCTATGTGCTATGGCCGTGACTTGGCTCGCGGGCATAAAGTGAATATGGGTGAAGCGGTCGGTGTAATTGCTGCGCAATCAATTGGTGAGCCGGGTACTCAGTTGACCATGCGTACCTTCCATATTGGTGGTGCCGCTTCTCGTGCGGCTGCAGTTAACAGTATCGAAGTTAAGACAGCTGGTACTGTGCGGTTACACAACATCAAAACTGTTGAGCACAAAAATGGAACACTGGTCGCGGTTTCCCGTTCCGGTGAGTTGACGGTTGTTGATGATCTTGGCCGTGAGCGTGAACGTTACAAGGTCCCCTACGGGGCGAACATTCGCGCGGCAGATGGTGAGCTGGTTGATGGCGGCCAGATGGTCGCTAACTGGGACCCTCATACGCACCCGGTTATTACAGAAGTTGCGGGTACAGTTCAGTTTGTAGAGTTTGCTGATGGTGTGAGTGTCCAGAGCCAGGTCGATGATGTGACCGGTCTTTCATCGCTTGCGATTATTGATCCAAAGCAGCGTCCTACAGCTGGTAAAGATATGCGGCCGATGGTCAAACTGGTCGATGATGACGGTAATGATCTAAATATTGTTGGCACGGATATACCTGCTCACTACTATCTGCCCGCTGGTGCAGTTGTTATTGTGACTGACGGTGGCAGGGTGGCGATTGGTGATACCTTGTCACGTATTCCGCAAGAGTCATCGAAGACGCGTGATATCACGGGTGGTTTGCCCCGTGTTGCCGACTTGTTTGAGGCACGTAAGCCAAAGGATCAGGCTATTCTCGCGGAAGCTACCGGAACGGTCGGCTTTGGTAAAGATACCAAGGGTAAGCAGCGCCTGATTATTACCGATGCAGATGGTGTGCAGCATGAGGATCTCATTCCCAAGTGGCGGCATGTCAATGTATTCGAGGGCGAGCATGTAGCCAAGGGTGAGGTGGTTTCGGATGGTGAATATAATCCGCACGATATCCTGCGCCTGAAAGGTGTCACAGCACTTGCTGACTATCTTGTGAAAGAGATTCAGGATGTATATCGTCTCCAGGGCGTGAAGATCAATGACAAGCACATTGAGGTGATCATCCGTCAGATGCTGCGAAAAGTTGAGATTGCCTCCGCTGGCGACACGCGTTTCTTGCGCGGTGAGCAGGCCGAGCGTGCCCGTGTGGTTGAAGAGAATCTGAAGCTCGAGGCAGAAGATAAACAGCCAGCCATGTGGAATCCGATACTGTTGGGTATCACCAAGGCCTCACTGGCTACTGAATCGTTTATTTCTGCGGCTTCATTCCAGGAGACCACACGCGTTCTCACGGAAGCGGCGGTTCGCGGCTCAAGCGATTCGTTGGTTGGGCTTAAAGAGAATGTAATTGTTGGTAGATTGATTCCTGCTGGAACAGGGCTGTCATACCACAATGACCGTCATAAAAGGCGTGGCGAAGAACTTGATGCTGAAACTGCGGAAGCCAAAGTCGAGATGGATGCGGACGAAGTTGCAGAGGCTATCAAGCAAGCGCTGAATACGGCGGATAGCGAGTAAGAGAATGCCCCTTGGCGGGGAGGGGATAACACCTCCCTGCCAAGGCAAAGTTTTATTTGGGTGGTCAGCCTGTTTTTAGGGTATCGGTTGGCCTTGGTAGTGTTGACACCTCCTTGTTAGGCGCGTAGAATGCGCGCTCTTCACTTGGGCTGAAGCAGTAATGCAGGCCCAGGTTTCAGGATTACTGGCAGGCGATTTCTGGCCTGAAAACAAGGTTCTAAGCCTGTGGCTTCAAGTGCTCGATTAGAGTCGGGTGGGTGGGCTGCACGCTTTTCTGGTGCGATAGAGGGTGCGATAGTCGCTTCTCTGGAGACGGGATTTAATGGCTACAATCAATCAGTTGGTGCGCAAGCCCCGCATGCGCAAAGTAGAAAAAAGTAATGTTCCTGCGTTGGAGGCGTGCCCTCAAAAGCGTGGGGTCTGTACGCGTGTTTATACGACAACTCCAAAGAAGCCAAACTCAGCGCTGCGTAAAGTTGCGCGTGTTCGTTTGACCAATGGCTTCGAGGTTAGTACCTATATCGGTGGTGAGGGGCATAACCTTCAAGAGCACTCGGTTGTACTGATTCGCGGTGGCCGAGTAAAGGATTTGCCTGGTGTTCGCTATCACGTTGTGCGCGGTAGCCTGGATACCTCGGGTGTGGATAAACGGCGTCAGGGTCGTTCAAAATATGGTGCCAAGCGGCCTAAGAGCTGATTGGGTTCACTAACTGAGCTGAGTTAATTAAGTCATGCCAAGAAGACGAGTAGCAGCGAAACGCGAGATTCTGCCTGATCCAAAGTTTGGAAGTCAGTTGCTTGCAAAGTTCATCAACATGATCATGGTTGATGGTAAGAAATCGGTGGCTGAGAAGATCATCTACGATGCGTTGGATCGTGTAAGCGAGCGCGCTAGTGGTGAGCCTATGGATGTGCTTGAGAAAGCGCTCGAGAACGTTCGGCCAATGGTTGAGGTGAAGTCTCGTCGTGTAGGTGGCGCTACTTACCAGGTGCCTATTGAGGTTCGTGCGAATCGCCGGAATACCCTGGCAATGCGTTGGTTGATCGATGCTTCACGTAAGCGAAGTGAGAAATCGATGGCGCATCGCTTGGCGGGTGAGCTTTCTGATGCATCTGAGCAGCGTGGTTCAGCTGTAAAGAAGCGTGAAGATACGCACCGTATGGCTGAGGCCAACAAGGCATTCTCGCACTATCGTTGGTAGTAAATCGCTAGACCCGTTAGACCATTTTTTTGCTCTTTTACATTGCTGATCGGATTGAATTGTGGCACGAAGCACGCCTATTGATAGGTATCGGAACGTTGGGATTATGGCGCATATTGACGCCGGTAAGACCACAACGACCGAGCGCATTTTGTACTACACCGGTGTCTCTCATAAGATCGGTGAAGTGCATGATGGTGCGGCAACCATGGACTGGATGGAGCAGGAGCAGGAGCGCGGTATAACGATCACATCGGCAGCTACGACCTGTTTCTGGAAAGGGATGGATCAGCAATTTCCCGAGCATCGTATTAATATCATTGATACGCCGGGGCATGTCGATTTTACTATTGAGGTGGAGCGGTCGCTGCGGGTGCTAGATGGCGCCTGCGCTGTCTTTTGTGCGGTAGGTGGCGTAGAGCCTCAATCCGAGACGGTATGGCGACAGGCCGATAAATACGGCGTGCCGCGTATAGCGTTCGTCAATAAGATGGATCGAATGGGTGCCAATTTCCTGCGGGTAGTTGAGCAGGTTCGATCAAGGCTTGGCGCGACTCCTGTGCCGCTGCAGTTGGCTATTGGTGCAGAAGAAGATTTTCGTGGTGTGATTGACCTGATCAAGATGAAGGCAATCTACTGGGATGAAGCGAGTCGCGGGATGAATTATGAAGAGCAGGCTATTCCTGCTGATCTTCAGTCCCAGGCCGAAGATTTTCGTGAAAAGATTATTGAGGCAGCCGCTGAGGCTACCGAAGAGTTGATGGAGAAGTATCTTGATACGGGTACACTCTCCGTAGAAGAGATTAAGTCCGGCTTGCGTGCGCGTACGCTTGCTAGCGAAATTACTCCAATGATGTGCGGCTCCGCCTTTAAGAATAAAGGTGTGCAAGCCCTTCTAGATGCGGTAATTGAGTACATGCCGGCTCCCGTTGATGTGCCCGCAATTAAGGGTATTCTTGAGGGTGATGAGGAAATCGTTGCGGAGCGTCCGGCGAGTGATGATGCTCCATTTGCAGCATTAGCCTTTAAGATCGCAACGGATCCTTTTGTTGGTAATTTAACTTTTTTCCGCGTTTACTCGGGAGTCCTTAAGTCTGGAGACAGTGTTTATAATCCTGTCAAAGGCAAGAAGGATCGTGTTGGGCGGATATTGCAGATGCACTCCAATTCGCGTGAAGAGATTAAAGAGGTTCACGCAGGGGATATCGCGGCAGCAGTAGGCCTTAAGGATGTTACAACAGGTGACACCTTGTGTGCTTTGGATGCGCGTATAACCTTGGAGAAGATGGATTTTCCTGAGCCGGTAATTGCGGTTGCTGTAGAGCCCAAGACCAAGGCTGACCAGGAGAAGATGTCTGTTGCATTGTCAAAGCTTGCGCATGAAGATCCATCGTTCCGCGTGTCGACCGATCCAGAGTCGGGGCAGACAATTATCGCTGGCATGGGTGAGCTTCATCTGGAAATTATTGTTGACCGGATGCGCCGTGAATTCAGTGTTGATGCTAATGTTGGTGCGCCTCAGGTTGCCTACCGTGAGACGATCAGCACAACAGTAGAGCAGGAGCACAAGTTTGTAAGGCAGTCAGGTGGCCGCGGCCAATATGGTCATGTTTATCTGCGGATAGAACCTAAAGAAGCCGGCACAGGCTATGAGTTTGTCAATGAAATCGTCGGCGGTGTGGTTCCTCGGGAGTATATACCGGCAGTTGACAAAGGGGTGCAGGAACAGCTTCAGAATGGAGTCTTGGCTGGCTACCCGATGGTGGATGTAAAGGTTTCGCTGTTCGATGGTTCTTACCATGATGTCGATTCCAGTGAAATGGCATTCAAGATTGCAGGTTCTATGTGTTTTAGAGAGGGTGCGGGTAAGGCTAACCCAGTGCTTCTCGAGCCGGTTATGAAGATCGAAATTATCACGCCTGAGGATTACATGGGCGATGTGATGGGAGATCTGAATAGGCGGAGAGGTGTAGTACAGGGTATGGATGATTGCCCTGCAGGTAGACAGATTCAGGCAGAGGTTCCATTATCCGAAATGTTTGGATATGCGACAGATCTGCGTTCAGCCACGCAAGGCCGTGCAACGTACAGCATGGAATTTGCTAAATACAGTGAAGTCCCGGCGAATATCGCTGAGGCCGTGAAGAAACAGTAAACTGGAAGGGGTAGAAACCGTGTCCAAGGAAAAATTCGAGCGTACAAAACCCCACGTAAACGTGGGAACCATTGGTCACGTTGACCACGGTAAGACCACGTTGACAGCGGCGATCACGAAAGTGATGGCAGAAGCGCGTGGTGGTGTATTTAAAGACTACG
>VMRY01000028.1 GCA_007713595.1 Sedimenticola thiotaurini | reverse complement strand
CTGCGGATAAACTCGATTGAATCAATTTAATATAAGCATTTACCTTTTATTTGAAGATCTTACGGGATATACGTGATAACCTTTAGAAAGTATTTATGGTTTGTGATCTGTGACTGATTTTAACTGGGGTTCCAGGGTGGATTTTTCCCCAGTCTTCCATACAATCAAGAATAAAAGTTATTGCCAGGGAAGGTGCTAAGCAGGGCTATTTTAGCGCTGCTTTTTTCCATCATCGAATACAAAATACATCCCGATGCCTGCTGAAAGAGTCGCTGAACTAGCTAAATCTGAACTGACCAGCTTAAGATGGATGATGTTGCTGGGCGGTATCCTGGCAATTGTTACCGTCCTGATTGTTTCCGTCTATCTAAGCTATGCGCTGGAACGCGAGGCCTTTCTGAACTGGCAGCAGCAGAGTAGGCCACTGGCCAAGACGTTGGCTGGGCAGATCAATCAGGAGATCAACAAGGCCACTTCCTCGTTGCGTCTGTTGGCAGCACTCCCTGAATTCCAGCAGTTGCAGGCACCAGAGTCGATCGATAGGAGAATCGGTGGTGTGCCGGTGACTGCTGAAGTAGAGAAGCGTCGGCTCTTTGCACTGCAAATGGTCGCTTATCCAGAGTTTTCAGTTCTCTTTATCCTGAAGGAGAACGGCGACCACTATTTGGCCCACCCATTCTCGGTACAGCAGTCAATCACCAAGTACAACATGAGTGACCGGGCCTATTTTCAGGAGACCGTGCACACCCGGGATACGGCTGTATCCGATAGCTTTACCGGGGCAGATGGCAAGCTTGCCGTCGCCATCAATACGCCGATTAAAACGTCCGATGGAACCATTGCTGCCCATTTAGGTGGCGTTTTTCATCTGGAGAAACTCTCGGGACTGTTGCAGCAGTTCAAGGTTGATGCGTTTGATGAGCTGATACTCATCGACCGCCAGGGAGAGTTGATTGGCCACAGTGATCCGGGCTGGCTAGCACCCAAGCGGCGAAGAGCCTTTTTGATGCGGCCAGAAATTGATCAGTTATTACACTTATCTAAGGTGAGTGATGATGGCGTTGGTACGTTTCAGGAGTTGTGGGATCCAACTGGAGAGAAGGCCTATCTGACCTTCACTTTACCACTTCAAAATGGTTGGCAAATGATTGCCATGCGGGATCGGAGTACCGTACTGAGCAACCTGGCGTCACGCTTCAATATTATCACCGCTACCACTGCTCTGATCCTGCTGGGTATTGCCGGTTTTGGTCTGGCGTTTGTCAGTTCAATAGGAAAGCGCTGGGAGCAGGCTGAGCAGGCACTTAAATCGGCCAAGCGCCGGTTAGAAGCCGAAGTTGAGGAGCAAACGCACGAACTGCTGGCCTCACATGAGCACGCCGAGTTGTTACTGGATTCATCTGGTGCAGCCATATTCGGTATCAACTGCAGTGGCTACTGCACTTTCTTCAACAGCGCTTGTTTAGAGACACTCAACTATCCGGTTGAGGAAGATCTTGAAGGCAGGTACTTGAGTGACATTATCCAGCACTGTCAATGTGATGGGACACCTTATTCAGGAGCAAATTCTCCCATCCTGGATGCCATCAGGATGGATAAACGGATCTACATGGAGCATGAGATATTCTGTACTGCAGATGGTCACTGCATGCCCGTAGAGTATCGCTCATATCCAATGCGCAGACAGGGTGAGGTGGTAGGTGCGGTGGTCACGTTCAATGACATCAGTATGCGCATTCACGCCCGGCAAGCGCAGGCCGATAGCGACGCCAGGTTCCGCTCACTGTTTGCACAATCGAATGATGCAATCTTCCTGCTCAATTCAATAACGGGTCAGTATCTGGATGCCAATCGATCGGCTGAAATATTAACCGGCCGATCCCTTGAAGAGCTGCTCAAATTGAAGACAAGCGATATCTGTCCAATAGGTGCTGAAGAGCGCCGGCAACAGGCCGCAGAGTTGGACTTCACCCGTGACTTGGGGCGTGTTGTCTACATTCAGCCTGATGGATCAGAACGGACCGCTCTGTTGAGTGTTGTGCCACTGACCGGTGGGCTGGTATTTGGTATTGCCCACGATATCACCGATCAGCTCGCATCTGAGCGAGCGCTCCGACAGAGTGAGGCACATCTACGGGCGCTTTCTGAAGCAGCTTTTGAGGCCATATTTATCTCTGAGAAGGGTATTTGTCTCAGCCAGAATCTAACGGCAGAAAAGCTGTTTGGTTATACCCTGGAAGAGGCACTGGGCTGTTCAGGACTGAATTGGATTGCTGAAGAGTCACGTGATCTGGTCAAGCAGAATATGCGGGATGGCTACCTGGAGCCATATGAAGCTATTGCACTGCGCAAAGATGGAAGCACTTTTCCAGCTGAAATTCGTGGTCGTGCCATGGAGTACCAGGATCGTCAGGTTCAGGTAACTGCCCTGCGGGATATCTCCGACCGCTATGAGGCAGAAAGGAAATTACAGCATACCAATGCGTTGTTTCAAGCGGTTATTGATCAGGCACCCTTTGCCATTACCATTGGAGAGGGGAGTGCCAACAACTGGTCACTCACACTGGCCAATCAGGAGGCGCAGCGTATTACTGGGGCGACTGCTGAACAGCAACGTCAAATTCATTTTGTTGATGGTAAAATCAGCAATCCGGAAAAGCGCAGCTGGGAGATGTTGCACACCGATGGTACGCCCATTCAAGTGCAGGATACCCCGTTGGTGAAGGCGATGTCCGAGCAACGTGTCACCCGCAATAAGGAGATGGTGATTCGCCGTATAGATGGGATGGAAACCTATGTGCTCGGTAATGCCTCTCCAATCTATGGGGAGGATGGCAATCATATAGCGGGTATCTTTATCTATCCTGATATTACCGAACTAAAACGGAAAGATGAGACAATCCGAACCTTGTCCCAGGCCATGGAACAGAGTCCTGTCGCTGTCATCATTACCGATCCGGAAGGGATTATTGAATACACCAATCGAGGTTTTGAACTCTCCTCCGGTTACAGGTCCGATGAGGTGCTGGGTAAACACACACGGCTGCTGCGTTCTGGAAATACCACACTAGAGCACTATAAAACACTTTGGGAAACCATATCCAAGGGGGATGCCTGGCAGGGTGAGTTCCATAATCAACGCAAGGATGGCAGCCTGTTCTGGGAGTATGCCCATATATCGCCAATCTTTGATGATCACGGAAATATACGTCACTATCTTGCAGTCAAGGAAGACATCACCATCCGTAAAGTGCATGAAGAGAAGATTCTTCACCAGGCTCATTACGACAGCTTGACCGGGTTACCGAACAGATTTCTGGCACTGGATCGATTGGCTCAAATTCTCCGTAATGCGCAGCGTGAAGAGCATAAGGCGGCCGTACTGTTTCTTGATCTGGATGATTTCAAGAAAGTAAACGATACCCTGGGTCATGAAGTGGGTGATCAGGTTATTGAAGAGGCAGCCAGAAGGGTAAGTTGGTCTGTCCGTGATGAAGATACCGTTGGTAGGCTGGGCGGTGATGAATTTATTGTCCTGCTTGCCAATCTGCAGGATAAAGCATCGGCTGGTGTGGTTGCCGAGAAGATCCTGTCAGCTTTTCGTACAGTATTCAGACTGGGAGAGCAGGAGATACTGTTGACCACCAGTGTCGGAATCTCGGTTTATCCAGATGACGGTGACGAACCCAAACTACTGCTGCGAAATGCGGATACGGCGATGTACCACTCTAAGGCGGTGGGTCGCAATGCTTTTCACTTTTATACCAATGAGATGAATCAGGATGTGGCCCGACGGCTGGAGCTGGAAGGTCAGCTTCACGGAGCGCTGGAGAATAATGAGTTCTATCTCTGTTATCAGCCGATTGTGAATATCTATACGCAGTCAATTGTTGGGGCCGAGGCGCTTTTGCGCTGGAATAATCCGCTTCTGGGAGAGGTTTCTCCGGTAGAGTTTATCGAGATTGCTGAGCGTACGGGTGGGATTGTACGGATCGGTGAGTATGTTATGCGTCAGGCAGTGAAACAGGCCAAGAGCTGGAGCGCCAAGGCAAAGAATCCCTTCCGGGTCGCGGTCAATGTCTCGCCAGTACAGTTTAAGGATAAACGTTTCCTGGGTATGGTTCAGGAGATACTCGACGAGTCTCAGTTGCCGGGTGATTTTCTGGAAATAGAGGTGACGGAGAATGTACTGCTGAGTGAAAAGATCAATTCTGTTGAGTTACTTAATGGACTGCGTGATCTGGGCATCTCTATCTCCATGGATGATTTTGGTACCGGCTACTCATCGCTTAGTTATTTGAGAAATTATCCGTTTGATACATTGAAGATTGATCGCAGCTTTATTCGGGATATTACATCGGATCCGGAAGACAGAGAGTTGGTGGTTGCGACCATATCGATGGCGAAAAGTCTCGGTCTCAAGGTGATTGCAGAAGGCGTGGAAACAGCAGAGCAACTGGCCATGCTGCAGGCAGAGAAGTGTGATTTTGCCCAGGGGTACTACTTCAGCAAACCAATTCCAGAGGCTGCGTTAGAGCGTTTCTTTCTTGAGTGACGATTTACACATGAATCTCGCTCATACGTTTTGAGAATACATCAAGAGGATTTTGATGCTTGATATCCAACAGGCCGACCTTACACTTCCGAGCCACGCCCAAGCCGTGGTTGATCTTCTGGATGCTTATGCCTGTGATCCGATGGGAGGTGGCCAACCCTTACAGGAGTGTGTGCGTTCAGGACTGATTGGTGAACTTCAAAAGCGCAACGATGTACTGATTCTATTGGCCTTTGTAGATGGCACGCCGGTAGGCTTGATGAACTGTTTTGAAGGCTTTTCTACCTTTAAATGCAAACCCCTGCTGAACATTCATGATGTGGTGGTGCTGAAGGCATACCGGGGGCAGGGCATTGCACAAAAGCTGTTTGCAGCGGTTGAAAAGATTGCCTTGCAGCGGGGTTATTGCAAGTTAACTCTGGAAGTGCTCGAAGGGAATAAGGTAGCCCAGTCGGTCTATCGTCAGGTTGGGTTCAGTGACTACGAGTTGGATCCAGCAACAGGTCGCGCGCTGTTCTGGGAAAAAGTGCTGCCCTGAAAAGTGCGCCCAACCTGTTTATTTGTCGACTCCCAGTATTTTATAGCTAATTAGTGTCGCAGCAGATCAAACGGCTGTACTTCAACCAGATCACCAATCCGAACATGTTCGGCTGCGTCGGGTAAAAGAATAAAGCAGTTACCGTTACTCATGGAGCTAAGCACCCCTGAACCCTGTCGGCCGGAGGTTTTAACCATCAATTCGCCCTGTTCATCCAGTTCCAGAATACCCCGTTGAAACTCCGTTCTCCCCGGCAGTTTTCTAAACGCCGTTCCCGCTTTGACTTTCAGCGTTGGATTCAATCTGCTCTGCTTTCCCTGCATAAGTTGAATGGCGGGTCTGACAAACTGTAAAAAGGTGATCATGACCGCGACAGGGTTTCCGGGTAGCCCAAAGAAACGGGCATCACCCAGGGTGGCAAAGGTGAGTGGCCGGCCGGGTTTGATGGCAACTTTGGAGAAGTGAATCTTGCCCAGTTTATGAATCCCCTCGGCTATAAAGTCAGCCTCACCAACGGAGATACCACCGGAGGTTAGTACCAGGTCAGCCTCCTCTGATGCCTCCAGCATGGCAGCCTGGATCGCCTCGGCCTCGTCTGGAATGACACCCATGTCGATTACATCCGTACCCAGTTCGGTCAACATGCCAAACAGGGTATAACGATTGCTGTCGTAGATCTGTCCCTCTTCCAGTGGCTGGCCGATACTGCGGATCTCATCACCACTGGAGAAGAAGGCGACACGCAGTCGGCGTCTGACCTGCACCTCTGGAATACCCAGTGATGCGAGTAGCCCAAGTTGAGCTGGTCCAATCTCATCACCGGCCTGAAGAATGGTGGAGTCTACCTGTATATCTTCACCCGCCTGTCGCACATTGGCCCCGTGTTTGGTGCGGTTATCAATGTGGGCGTCATCGCCCTGGCGATCCACCCACTCCTGCATGATGACTGTATCGGCCTCATCGGGCATCTTGGCGCCGGTCATGATGCGAATACACTCACCCCGGTTTAACTGACCGGTATAAGGTTTTCCGGCAAAGGCACTGCCCACCACTTTCAGTGCAGAGGATCCATCAGACGGAATGTCCTTGCCAAACACGGCATAACCATCCATAGCTGAGTTTCGGTAGGCCGGTACATTAATCGGTGAGTGAATGGATTGCGCCAGGATGCGTCCCAGCGCACTGCGCAGTGGGGCGGCCTCAATGCCGGCGACAGGGCTTACCTGAGCTGCAATCATTTTAGCTGCATCACTGGCGGATATAGAGCTATCTGTTGCATCCATACAGCAATCGTTTGATTTGTTGCTATCGGTCATGGTGATGTTCATGGTCTTGTCTGTGAAAAAGGGATAAACCCAGGAATCAGTGATAAGTTACCGGATTATATAGGTGAAAACCAATTCATTCGGAGTTTATTGTAAAGCGCCTGATTTACGCTCAAATGTCAATGCGCCGCCAGTGCAAGAACCGGGCGACAATGATGCCAGAGACAAACGCGATGCTCATATTGGTTGTGGCAAGGCCGATGCCGGCAATAAGAAAGGCGATGAATAGATCCCGTCGCTCCGTTATATCCCGAATCAACAGTGCCAGTTCCAGTCCTGCGAACAGCAGTAGCACACCCAGAACCGCGTTTGGAATGGCGGACAGCAGAATGATCCCGATACCACCAAAGCCAAGGGCAATCAGAATGAAGAGCAGACCGATCATAATATTCGAACCACCCGTTCGGGCGCCGAATCGATAATGGGCTGCCAGACCACCGGCACCATGACAGACAGGCATGGCGGCCATTAAGCCGACGAAAAGGTTCGCCAGACCCATGCCAAAAGATAAGTGGCGGTTTGATACCCGCGCTGTTGCCTCACCCGTTCCAAACAGATTCTTTGCCGTATCGGTGGTGCCGATGATGGCATTACCTATGGTGAGTGGTAATTGAGGGATGACCAGCAGAAAGAGAGCAGTTAAAAAATCATCCGTTCCTGGTGTAACTAATTCTATGGGGGAGGGGCCGAAGCGCCAAGCTAAACCATTCACGGAACCGAAAGGAATAGCCACAACTATACCCAGCGCGACGATTACCAGAGCGGCGGGAAATCGCCGACTGGAAATCAGGCTGAGGACAAGAACCAATGCCACCAGACCGAGCAGCGTATTGATTGGAACACCCCCCAGAGAGGTGGTGATATCGCTGTTATTTAGCAGTAGCTCGGGTCGATTGATGAATTCGATGCCCTTGATCATGAGGATGAGACCGAGTCCGAGCTGGATGCCGCGAACAATCGGTTTGGTGAAGAGTCTGGCCAGTTGGTCAATCAGACCGGTAAAGGCCAGAATAATCAGTGCGCCGCCAAAAAGAAGACCAGTGGCCGATATCACGGCCAACGATATCTTTTCTGGGAATGCGATGGCGATCGCCGAGACCAGTTTGAGCGGTTGGACCGGGATAGGCAGTTTGTAATAAAAACCGGAAACCAGATAAAACAGGCCTACCCACAGAAATACAGCGCTGAAGCTCAGGCCGTTGATAGTGACCAGTCCAATGGCCAGCGGTATAAGCGTCCCCAGATCACCCAGTGAGCCGGCGAACTCAACCCGGTCGAACCGGTAGGAACCAATCTGCATCCGCTTTACTTCCTGATCGCTGTCGTTTGTTTGTTTGGTTGGCTGGAAATTATCAATTGATTGCTGTGATGTGTGGGCTATCAGCCAACCACCGATGGCCCGAAATAGACACCCTGAAAACTACTTGCCGACGTTTCCCTTCTTCAGCTCAATGACGGTTAGTGGGCATTCGGTCTCCAGCGATTTGGTACTCAACTCACCCTCATACAGATGGATATGGCGATTTAAATTGAGCTTCCCGGTCTGAGGTTCGTGGCTGGTATAGACCACGCCGATCTGCTGTTGCTGGAGCTGATTGATCAGGTCGTAGCAAATCGCTCTCGAGCGTTTGTCCAGATTCGATACCGGCTCGTCCAGCAGCATCAGCCGTGGGGCGATGGCCCAGGCCCGTGCAATCGCCACCCGCTGTTTCTCTCCCCCTGACAGCTCCTGGCAGTTGCGTTTAGCCAGATGTTCCAGCGAGATAAGCTCCAGCGCCTCAGCAACTCTAGCCCCAATCGCTTGTCGGCTCAGTTTTTTGCGTTTCAGACCATAGGCGATATTGTCATATACCGAGCAGTCAAACAGGTAAGGGTGCTGGTGCAGGTAACAGACTTGTTCACGCAAAAAGCGGTAGCTTTGACGCCAGTTTAGTCGTTTTCCGGCGATCTCAAATTCCACCCGCCGGGGCTTCATCAGTCCGGCCAGAATACGTAGCAGCGTGGTCTTCCCTGAACCGTTCTGGCCGGTCATCAGGATCAATTCCCCGGCCCGAAATTCCAGTGAAAGGTTATTCAAAATGGTGCGTTCACCCCGGTTAAAGGTGAGATCATGTAACTTCAGCCAGGGAGTGTTGCTGTCCATGCTCATTGGGTCACTTCCCCTTTCCCTTGCAACTGTCCGAGCAGGATATTCAGAAAAAGTGCCATAAACAGCAGCACCATACCCAGCGCAATGCCTTCGGCAAAGCTCCCTTTACTGGTTTCCAGTGCTATAGCGGTGGGGATATTACGCGTGTAATTCAGGATATTGCCACCCAACATCATGGAGCTGCCCACTTCGGCAATGATACGACCAAAGCTGGCCACCAGTGCGCCGATCAGGCCGAAGCGTGTCTCATGCAGGATGGTCATCAATGCACGCAAAGGACTTGCGCCAAGGGTCAGGGCTGTCTCCCATGCACGTCGATCAGATGCCTGCAACGCAGAGTGGGCCATGGCTACCAGTAAGGGAAAGCAGAGACCGATCTGTCCCAGGATCATGGCGTCCTGGCTGAACAGCAGGCGCCATGAACCCAGCGGTCCCGCCTTGGAGAGTAGAATATAGAGCGTTAGCCCTACGACCACAGCGGGAATGGAGAGGGCAGTGTTAAATATGGATACCAGTAGTCGCCGGCCTGGAAAGGTAAAATAGGCCAGCATAAAGGCTGTCAATATGGCAAAGGGTGCGGCATAGATCAGGGCGCGCACCGAGACGCTGAAAGAGATACCAATAATGGTCCAGAGCGCACTATCTCCGGTAAACAGGAGATAGAGCGCCTGATAACTTGCAGCGCTCAGTGATTCCATTTCCGCCTTATTTCAACAGCAGCGGGATGAACAGGGGTTCACCATGCAGTCGATAGTTCTTGATCAGTTGCTGAGCAGGTTGTCCGCTGACCCAGTCAATCATCTGTTTGGCTGCAGTGTAATTGGTATCAGGGTGTTTCGCCTTGCTGACAGCAATGATGCCATAAGGATTGCTCAGTTTCTCATCGCCTGCGTTCAGCAGCTCCAGATCGACCTTACCCTTATAGGCCAGCCAAGTGCCCCGATCGGTCAGAGAGTAGCCGTCCAGTTCACTGGCCATCTGCAATACCTTGCCCATGCCCTGGCCTGCTTCAATATACCAGCTACCGGAAGGGGTCAGATTGGCGGCTTTCCAGAGTGACTTCTCCTTTTTATGGGTACCGGAGTCATCACCACGCGAGACGAATTTCGCCTGTTTCTCCAGAATCTTTGCCATGGCGGCAGTAACAGACTTTTCACCCTTGATACCAGCAGGATCACTCTTTGGGCCGACAATAACAAAATCGTTATACATGAACTGTACGCGATCAGTTCCATAACCTTCGGCAACAAATTTCTCCTCGGCAGCGACGGCGTGGACCATGACCACATCCACATCACCATCTCGTCCCATCTTCAATGCCTTGCCGGTTCCCACGGCAATTACCTGGACCTCAATGCCGGTGTCTTTCTGGAAGGCGGGTAACAGTATATCCAGTAGACCGGAGTTCTGTGTGCTGGTGGTGGTAGCCATCTTCAATGGTGCCGCTTGCAGGAGGCCGGCTATCGAACAGAGCAGTAGAAAAGCAGATATAAAGCGTAATTTTTTTAACATCGTTTAAGGTCCTTTGGGTGGTCTGGAATGTCGGATTATTAATTTTTTACTAACGCTGAATTGCTCATATGCGAATTAGTATCTTATGCAACCATTGTGCGTTGGGTTGAATGGCATCGCTATGCGTTATAGCACATAACGAAACAGTTCAACAACGTGCGACGGAATGATCCGTAGGAGCGTCATTTTGTCGCACTCAGTTAAGCTAAAGCGCTATGGAGAGCACCGCAGAATCGGTAATCTATGCTCTAAATCTTCGATATGCTCAAAAAAGCATAACGAAATAAATAGCTTAGCGTACTTTCTGTACTCGCCATTTGATAATGTTTCTTCTATATTCTGTAGACAATAAAGAGAAAGAGATGGAATTGGCGATATAGGAGGAACCTGTACCCAAAAACATAACAATTTTCATGGTTTTTTATTTAACCATTTTCCATGTGTGCTGATTACCGATTTTCGGCCTACCTGAGGTAACGCACTGTTCCCCGGTGGCGTCAGTTTTTAGCATTTCATCATCCAGATTGATTTTACAGCCAGTAGTAATGCACTAATAACTAATCAGAGGAGGCAATGATGCAGAGGTCACTCTATATCTCGCCAGATAAATGTACCGGTTGTCTACAATGTGAAATGGCCTGTTCTTATGAGAACGAAGGCAATTTCAATCCTGCTAAATCCCGTATTAAAGTATTCTCTTTTCATTCAGAAGGCCGCTTTGTCCCCTACACCTGCACCCAATGTGATGAGGCCTGGTGTAAGAGTGCCTGCCCCACAGAGGCGATTACCCTGGATGCAACAACAGGTGCCAAGATCGTCAATGATGGACTCTGCGTCGGTTGCAAGGTCTGCACCATTGCCTGTCCCTTTGGGACGATCAATTACAACGCCACCAGCGGCAAGGTTATGAAGTGCGATCTGTGCGGCGGCGATCCTGCCTGTGCCAAGGCTTGTCCAACTCAGGCCATTACCTATATCGATGCAGAGGGGACAGGCTACGACAAGATGCGTGCCTGGGCTCAGCGCACCGACACTCAATCAGCGGCACAAGCATAGACTAGGGAGCAGATGACATGTCTTGGCAGAAAAAAATACTGCGTGTAAATCTAACTGAAGGCACTTGTACCGCTGAACCGCTGAATATGCAGTGGGCGGCGGATTATTTGGGTCAGCGTGGCCTTGGTTCAAAATATCTGGTTGAAGAGGTGGATCCGCAGGTTGATCCGCTGTCACCGGACAATAAACTGATCTTTGCCACTGGTCCCTTGACCGGCACTCCCGCATCGACGGGCGCGCGTTATTCTGTGATTACCAAGGGCGCACTCACTGGGGCTATTGCCTGTTCCAATTCAGGTGGCTATTTTGGTGCTGAGCTGAAATTTGCCGGTTGGGACATGATTATTTTTGAAGGCAAGGCCCCCAAGCCGGTCTATCTCTATATTCATGACGACAATGCAGAGCTGATCGCCGCAGATGAGATCTGGGGCAAGAGTGTCTGGGATGCGGATAAAATTCTGCATGCCAAGCATCAGGATCCCCAGCTGAAGATCTCCGCCATCGGCCGTTCGGGCGAAGAGGGTGTGATGTTCGCCTGTATTGTGAATGATCTGCACCGGGCCGCCGGACGTTCTGGCGTCGGCACTGTCATGGGTTCAAAGAATCTGAAGGCGGTTGCGGTTCGTGGCACCAAGGGCGTTTCAGTTAAAGACCCCGTGCGCTTTATGCAGACAGTGGCTGAGAAGAAGCAGATCCTGGCGGGCAATCCAGTAACCGGGCAGGGCCTGCCCACATACGGCACCCAGGTGTTGATGAATGTGGTCAACGAGGTCGGTGCACTGCCAACCAATAATGCCAAAGCGGTACAGTTTGATGGCGCTTCCAACATCTCGGGTGAAGCGATGCATGAGCCCCGTGGTAGTGAAAATAAGGCCAACCTGGTGACCAACCAGGCCTGTTTTGGTTGCACCATCGCTTGTGGGCGTATTGCCCGGGTTGATAAGGAGCATTACACCGTTAAGAATCGCCCCGAGTATTGGGGTGCCTCGGGTGGTTTGGAGTATGAGAATGCCTGGTCGCTGGGCGCTGATTGTGGCGTGGACGATCTGGATGCGCTGACCTTTGCCAACTTCATTGCCAATGAGCAGGGTTTCGACCCGATCACCTTTGGTGCAACCCTGGCTGCTGCCATGGAACTCTATGAGATGGGTGTCATCACGGATGAAGATACCGGTGGTGTGAAGCTCAACTTCGGTTCTGCAGAAGCATTGACCACGATGGCCGAACAGGTTGGAAAGGGTGAGGGTTTTGGCAAGATTCTTGGTTTGGGTTCCAAACGACTCTGCGAGAAATATGGTCATCCTGATCTCTCTATGAGTGTGAAGGGGCAGGAGTTCCCGGCCTATGATCCACGCGGTATTCAGGGCATGGGCTTGACCTACGCCACCAGTAATCGTGGTGCCTGTCATCTGCGCAGCTATACGGTAGCGTCTGAAATTCTTGGTATTCCCGAGAAGACCGATCCTCTGGTTACCGAAGGCAAGGCGGGGCTGGTCAAGGCGTTTCAGGATGCCACTGCTGCGGTGGATTCCAGTGGTCTCTGTGTCTTTACTACCTTTGCCTGGACGCTGGAGGACTTCTATCCGCAGATTGATGCGGCCTGTGATGGCGAATGGACCCTGGAGCGTCTGGCGCAAACCGGCGAACGCATCTGGAACATGGAGCGACAGTTCAATCTGGCGGCCGGTTTCACAGCTAAGGATGACACCCTGCCGAAACGGCTGTTGACAGAGCCAGCCGCCAGCGGACCTGCCAAGGGTAAGGTGAGTGGTCTGGGTAAGATGCTGCCAGAGTATTATGAGCTGCGCGGTTGGACTCCAGAGGGTGTGCCTACTCCTGACACACTCCAGAACCTCGGTCTCTCTTAATCCGGCCCTGGGCTGAAAAATGAGGAGAGCAGTCGTATCTGCTCTCCTTTCTCATTTCAAGGCAAGGAGTTTCGTCACATGCGATATGTCGTCATTGGAGCAGGACCAGCAGGTGTCACCGCCGCTGAGACCCTGCGCGCACAGGATCCGCAGGGAGAGGTGATTTTGATCGGTGGTGAACCAGAGCCGGCTTACTCCCGAATGGCTATTCCCTATTTTCTTTCAAACAAAATTGAAGAGCAGGGCACCTATCTTCGTCATGATACAGAGCACCTGGATAAGTTGGGTATCAAGCAGATGCGGCATCGGGTGACCGGCCTGGATGCCACAGCAAAAAAACTCTCACTGGAAGGTGCTGATCCGATCAGTTTTGATCGACTCCTGCTGGCGACGGGCTCTAATCCGCTGAAGCCACCCATTGAAGGACTGGATCAGCCCGGCGTGCATCACTGTTGGACGCTGGAAGATGCCAGAAATATTGTTAAGTATGCGGAACCTGGATCGCGAGTTGTCCTTCTGGGTGCTGGTTTTATTGGCTGTATTATTATGGAGGCACTGGTCGAGCGCGGTGTGAAGCTGACCGTCGTGGAGATGGGTGATCGCATGGTTCCCCGCATGATGGATCAGGCCTCAGGCAACCTGATTAAGCAGTGGTGTATTGATAAAGGTGTAACGGTGCACACCTCGACCCGCATCTTAGGGATTGAAGCCAATAAATCAGGTAATGCGCGTTTCCTGCTGAAATGCGATCCTATAGATTCAATAGAAGCGGATCTGGTGGTGGCTGCTGCTGGTGTTAAACCGGCAACCGGTTTTCTTGAGCAGAGCGGCCTTAAAATCGCGCAGGGTGTCGTGGTGAATGAATACCTGGAGTCCTCCGTTTCCGGGATCTATGCGGCTGGTGATGTCTGCGAAGGGATTGACTGGGGTACTGGAGAGCTGGCCGTGCATGCTATCCAACCTGTAGCTGCCGAGACAGGGCGTATTGCGGCCCTCAACATGGTCGGAAAGGTAACCCCTTATCCTGGCAGCATGGCGATGAACGTGCTGGATACACTTGGATTGATCTCTGTCTCCTACGGTCAATGGATGGGTGTCGATGGTGGAGATGAGGCACACCTGATCAATGAATCAGCCTACCGTTACATCAAACTACAGTTTGAAGAGGATCGCTTGATCGGAGCTATTACGCTGGGGATGACGGAACATGTGGGTGTGCTGCGTGGTCTGATACAGAGCGGGATACGGCTGGGTAAGTGGAAAGATATGCTGATGCAGGATCCTACCTGCATCATGGAGGCCTATCTTGGTGCCACCCATTTGAATAGCTGATATCAGACAATTTTAGTTAGCATAGCCAATAGCGTGACAGAATGAAGATCAACTTTAAGCTTTATGCCTCGCTGGGGCAGTATCTGCCGGCAAATGCCCAGAATCACCAGATCAGTCTGGATGTAAATGAGGGGGCGACGCCAATACAGCTGCTGCGACAGCAGGGTGTACCAGAGGCGGAGGTTCATCTGGTGCTGGTGAATGGGGTGTTTATCCCGCCGAGCCAACGAGAAAATCCACTCATCGAGGGTGATGAGCTAGCCGTCTGGCCTGCGGTTGCGGGTGGCTGACATCAAGTGCTCGAGTTGACAACATGGGCAGTGTGATACCCCCGATGCTGAGTCGGGATATGGGCCTGACCCTGGAGGATTTTATCCGCTCGCTCCCTTCCGCGATTGCCCCTCTCACCTATCAGGTAGAGGGGCGTCAGTTTACCATTGAACACCCAAATGGCTCGGTGGTCATTGCGCTGGGAGAGACAGGTGAGCGGCGGATTGCGTCTCTCAGCCTGCCAGTGACCCCGGTCGACTTTCAGTTTAACGGCCTGGATGAGACGGCGCGCTCGCATTTTATGCAGCGCTTTGACCGCTATTTTCAACGGGGCGGCGGCTAGCCGCTACAGCAGCTGGTCCCTTCTTGAATGGGTGGACAGGCGACTGACCCATAGGAGCAGAAGACACAGCAGTCTCCTGGCAGTGGCCGCAACAGCTGATGACACCCCTCGCATTCGTAATACCACTGACAGGCGTCGGTGGGCATCAATTCGGTTTTCTGGTGGCCACATGCCGGGCAGGTGATACGCGATTCAAGCTGTATTGCTTTATTTGTCATTCGACTGTCTGCTTTGGTGTTCCATTAAGAAAAGAAATAGCAAGTCGAGGTTGACCCTCGTTCAGCAGACCCGGATAATCCACCCTCGATTCGCCATCCACAAGATGACGGATCAAACAGTTATGGTGGCTCGTATCGGTCCCCTCGCAACGAAAAACTGTTAACCCGGTCAGGCCTGGAAGGGAGCAGCCGCAGCAGTGGACTCGTGTGCCGGGGTGTGGCTGGTGCGGGCCGCCTCCATTTAGGGCTCAGTATAGTCTTACTTGATGGCCCAAGAAACACAGCCCGAAAGCAGCGCACAGAAGCATTAATATTCAATTAGTTATCAGTGCTGCTACGCGACAATTAATTTAACCGGGGCTCGCGCGCCCCTGCGGCGTGTCACTTTTGTTTCGGCAAAAGTGACCAAAACCATGGCTCCGTCATACCACCCTGCGGGTGCCCTGCGCTACTCATAAACCCGGGGCGTCGCAAAACTCGCTGGCGCTCAGACAGTTGCGACGCTGATCCCTGGTTTATTTCGTTGCTCGGTGGTATGAAAGTCGCGACAGGTGCCGTATATCAACATTCAGTACCCCCTCTTGTTTCTGTGCTCCCATGATTGGATAGGGCAATGAGGTATCTTAATGTGAAAGACAATCTGTCGTGTCGCCAAAATGTGCTTCCGGGTGTGAATACCCCCAGTCATTGAGGTACACTTCCCGCTCAGATTAATTCAATCGAGCAGCGATCTTAAGGAATCCATGTCATATCAGGTCTTAGCCCGGAAGTGGCGTCCGCGGATATTCAGTGAACTGGTAGGTCAGGCCCACGTGGTGCGCGCCTTGAGCAATGCCCTGGATAATGACAGGCTGCATCATGCCTATCTTTTTACCGGGACCCGAGGCGTTGGCAAGACCACACTGGCTCGTATCTTTGCGAAATCCCTCAATTGTGAGCACGGTGTAGGTTCAACCCCCTGTGGTCAATGCAGCATCTGTCGCGAGATAGACGAGGGGCGTTTTGTCGATCTGCTTGAGGTGGATGCGGCTTCGCGCACCAAGGTCGATCAGACCCGTGAACTGCTGGATAACGTGCCCTACGCACCAGTCCGGGGACGCTACAAGGTCTATCTGATCGATGAGGTCCATATGTTCTCTGACAGCAGCTTTAATGCGCTGCTGAAGACGCTGGAAGAGCCTCCCCCCCATGTGAAGTTCCTGCTGGCCACCACCGATCCACAGAAAGTGCCGGTCACGGTACTGTCACGCTGCCTGCAGTTTAACCTGAAGCGGTTACCGCTGGATCTGATCCAGGATTACCTGCAGGAGTTGTTGAATCGGGAAGGTATTCAGCATGAGGTTCGGGCGCTGACCCTGCTGGCAAAAGGGGCTGATGGCAGTATGCGTGATGCCCTGAGCCTGATGGATCAGGCTATCGCCTTTGGCGGCGGCAAAGTAATCGAGGCCGACGTGCAATCGATGCTCGGTACTATTGCCCATGATCGTGTTCATGAACTGCTCGATGCTCTGGCGGATATGGATGCACAAAAGGTCGTTGCACTGACTGCAGATCTGGCCGAGATGGCACCTGATTTTGCCGGGGTGTTGCAGGACCTGCTCCTGCTATTGCACCGAATTGCATTGGTACAGGCAGTGCCGGATGCCGTGGATAACAGCACAGGGGATCAGGAACAGGTGGTAGCTCTGGCAGAAAGGCTGCTACCGGAAGATGTGCAACTGTTTTATCAGATAGCCCTGATTGGGCAACGGGATCTCTCGCTTGCTCCGGATCCGCGTGCAGGATTTGAGATGGTGTTGCTACGCATGCTGGCATTCAGGCCACAACATGCAGGCACGCCAACGACTACTCAGGGTAATGTAACGACTCCGGCACCAGTAAAAAAAAAGCCCACTGAATCGGCCACTGTCGCTGCAGCAAAGCCAGTTGTAAGTGAAACAGTCCCCCCCCGAGCTGCTGCACCTACACCGCCCGCGCCTGAAGTAAGGCGACCAGTCGATGCACCTGTTAAGCAGGGCGTGCCAATAGAGTTTCGTCATTGGCATCAGGTGGTTGATGCGTTATCACTGGGCGGTATTGCAAAGCAGTTGGCGAATAACTGTGTGTATGACTTCTGGGACGGTGTGACACTGAGTCTGAAACTGGATCAGGCCCACCAGCATATGCTGGTTGAGAGTACCGAGCAGCGTCTGCACAAGGCACTCGAAGCCTATATTGGCAGAGAGATAAAACTGAAGATTGCGCCTGAGAGTGTGCAGATTGCCACGCCGGCCAAACTACAGGCCCAGGCGACTGCAGACCGCCAAAAGGAAGCGGAAGTGGCGGTACAGGAAGATCCGATGGTCCTGGCCCTTGAGGCCCAATTGGGTGCCAGCATTATACCCGGCTCAGTACGACCGATTGATTAATTGAGAACAACACCTTTTAAAGTGCGAGGAATACCGAAATGAAAGGCGGTTTAGGTAACATCATGAAACAGGCGCAGAAGATGCAGGAAGATCTTCAGAAAGCGCAGGAGCAACTGGCGAAAGAGGAAGTGACCGGTGAGTCCGGTGGCGGGCTGGTCAAGGTCACACTGAATGGCAAGCATGAAGTACGCCGTGTTCAGATAGATGATTCGTTAGTAGGCGACGATAAAGAGATGCTGGAAGATCTGGTGGCGGCTGCCATGAATGATGCGGTACATAAAGTGGCTGAGAAGACCCAGAACAGCATGTCCAATGTCACCTCTGGCATGGGCCTGCCCCCCGGTTTCAAGCTGCCATTTTAACGCCATGTCTGACCGTCCCTTGCTGGAACAGTTAATGGATGCCTTGCGTTGCCTGCCTGGGGTGGGGCCAAAATCCGCCCAACGTATGGCGTTTCATCTGCTGGAGCGCGATCGTCAGGGGGGGCGTATGCTGGCCCATTTGTTGGATGAGTCGATGGAGCGCATTGGCCACTGCAGCCGCTGCCGTACCCTCAGTGAGGCGACTATCTGCAGCTACTGCTCCAATCCGAAACGTGAAGATGGCCTGCTCTGTGTGGTTGAGACACCTGCCGAGGTGGTGGCTATAGAACAGGCAACCGGCTACCGGGGGCGCTACTTTGTATTGGGTGGACACCTCTCTCCGTTGGATGGCATCGGCCCAAAGGAGATCGGGCTGGATCTGTTTGATCAACGACTCAGCGAAGGCAATATCAACGAACTTATTCTGGCTACCAATCCAACGGTAGAGGGCGAGGCCACGGCCCACTATATTGGGGAAATGGCCCGAGCCAGAGGTATCAAGGTGACCCGCATCGCCCACGGAGTTCCACTGGGTGGCGAACTGGAGTATGTGGATGGGGGTACGCTGTCACATGCCTTCTCGGGTCGTCGTGAATTTTGAGCTATTATTTATTATTCAGTATGAAGTCAGGTGAATGGAATGGATGAGTGTCTGTTTTGCAAGATGATAGCCGGTGACATCCCTGCGGATGTGGTCTATCAGGATGATGATGTACTCGCTTTCAGGGATATTAATCCCCAGGCGCCGGTGCATGTGCTGATCATTCCCAAACGCCACATCAGTACGCTGAATGATCTGGCATCCGATGATGCCGCATTGATTGGAAAACTCTCCCTGGCAGCAGCCAAGATCGCCGTCCAGGAAGGTATTGCCGAATCGGGTTACCGCACACTGATCAATACCAACCGGGAGGGAGGGCAAGTGGTGTTTCATATCCATATGCATCTGATGGGCGGACGCAGGATGCTCTGGCCGCCAGGCTAATTGGGTGAAGCCTGCTCCTTATGGGTTCTATTAACGCCTTAAGCAGTGCCTTTTATGACCCGTCCATCTCCCGGGCGCTGGTGCCTGTGCAGCCAGCGAGCCAGGGTGATGCGTTTTCCCGCCGTCCCACCCCAACACCCCCACTCCAGGCCATCATCCCAACTGGAGATATACGCAGTGGCCTGGAGTCCCGCGCCAGTTTGATCTTCCAGCAGTCACTCACTGATGATGGTGTCAGCAGCAGGAACAGACAGGCGATTCGTGCTTACCGTATACACGATGAAGCGGAAGAGCGTGAGCAGGTGAGCCGGCTGTTAGGTGTTGATGAATACGCCTGATCAGGCTTCGTTTTTCCCTTTTGTCTTTTTGCCAGTACCGACTCTTCGCCGCGCCTTTTTTGTTTTTTTCTCCCGCCAGAGACCGAACGCCAGCAGGTATCCCACCGCTAAAACAATCAAGTGCCCAAGGTTGGGGTAGGCCTGATATTCCAATGTATTCATCTGCGGGATCAGTGGCAGATAACGCACCTTGATCAGACCCGGCGCATGGGGTGTCGTTATGGAAAATGATGGACCAAGCACGTAGGAGAATCCTTCAACTGTCTGCTTGTCGGGAAGGGTGAACCGGTAACTGATGACATGGGTATAGCGATCAGGGATGACCTCATTCCGTTCCCCTCCTTGCCGGCGGACGTGAGTTATCAGGGCATCAGTTGTCTCGCCAAACAGACCGACCATCGGTGTCACAATACCCCAGGCCATCAAGACCAGTCCGAGTAGTGTGAGGAGTATTCTGGGTAAATGTTGTCTCATCGTTAATGCTCTGTTACACCCTATATCTCAACTTGTTCATAAACCAATGCCAGCGAACTAATTGAAAAGAATATCTGTAGATTGATGCTTGTCATCTCCATAATATTCCCTTAGTAATAGCATTGAAAATAAAGAGTGATTCTGACCAGGAACCACTCGCCGGAGCCGCTCCTCAAGGACGGCTCAGATGCGTTGGTAGTAACCGCTTTCCGGGAGTCCCAGGATGTTTTATTGGTTGAAGTCTCGTCTGACAGAAGCACTCATTCTGTCATTGATGCTCTTTTGTTCTGTACCAGTTGTAGCTGATGACCTGGGCGAATTCATTCTTTCCTCGATAAAAAAGCAGCCTGAGCAACCGCTGACCGAAGGGGCAATGCTGCTACTGACCCGTGATCTGGGTTGGTATGAAAAGCATATGGCTGAGTTACCCCAACAGGTCCAGGATCAGGTGCAACAACTGCGTATCCGGCTGGTGGGTGAGTCAGCCCAGCAGGCGGCAGAAGCCCTGGGCGAATCGAGTGATGTGTTTCTGGCCAGCGGGTCGTGCAAACCGGGTCGTGATATTGATGTGCTCTATGTCGGTGCTAACCCCCTGAACGCGCGTGCAAAAATGGATCAGGCTATTCGTGAAAAGACGAAGGCCATGCTGGCAGCGGCAGAAGGGGATCAACTGCTGGCCGCAGCTAAAAAGAAGAAGTTGAAGATTCCTTCCAGCCTGACCAGTGATGCCATGGAGATCGTCACATCTGATCTACCTAACTTCGCCTATAAGGATCTCAATGACGCCGTGTCCCGGGCGAGAAGCGCACTCAAGTCAGGTGATGCCAACGCCATTGATCAGTTCAAACAGGCACTTCAGCGGAGTCTTCAGCAGAACCTGGAGGCGCAGGTAGCCGCATCGGCTAAGGATATGTATCGCGGTGCCGCCGGTCAGCGCTTCTTTAATATTGACTACCTCGGTGATCCAGACAAAGTGCGGCGTATCGTGGCCGAGTCCGGTAGTTGGGTGCTGAAGCCTGGCGGTCCTGAAGCGGTTTCAGAACTGCTACAGGAGCAGGTGATCGCCCTGATGCCCACCAGTCGACGGGCCAAGTTCGCCAAGGTGGCGAGTGACTATGCAATGTTTTTCAAACACGGAGAAGAGGCCGGCCTTTCAGGCACCGCGAAATATGTAAAACGTATCTGGGAGGATGTGGACAGCACGGCGCTGTTGATCCATATCGGTGATGCGGAAAACAAGGCACTGTTGATAGCCCGGGATATCGCCGAGAAACCGGCGCAGGCGTCCACCATTCTGGCACTGAATGGTCTCTCTGAACTTGATGTCGAAAATGGTGTGCAGCGCGCCATGCATCAGTGGGTCGAGAATCAGTTGATTATTGATGTGGATAGTCTGGTGAAAGAGCTGGATAGCGTGAAGCTCGCCCAAGCAGCTGGATCGGCAGATGAGTTGGAAGCGCTGTTTCGTAAACAGCTGGTTCAGTTTGATCTGAATGATCTGGCCAGCGGCCTCTCTGCCATGAGTCAGGTACCGGGGAAAGGGCCGGAAGAGATACTGGGTGTATTGGAGAAGGAGTTCGGAAAAAGTGATGCCGGCCAACTGGCCATTCGTTATATCCGCCAACAGTTAGAGATCTTCGCAGATAACTCGGTCGATTCTGTGGGTATGCGCCTTCTTCGTGCCCTGATCAGCAGTGGCGAGCTATCACCTGTCGACTATCATGAGCTCCGCGCCCGTATGCTAAAAGGCCAGGAGTTACCCGCTGATGCAGCTAAAAAGTTACAGAAGGCGCGCAGTGAAATGCTGTTTCTCGGTTCAGTCAACATGCTTGAGTTGGATCAGAAACCCGGATCGATAGATCAACTGATTGAGGACTGGAAACGCAGTCGTGGTAATGCACTGATCCGCGTTGCGGATGATGATGTACGCAAGACGATCAAAGAGCTGTCACAACTCCCAACGGATGAACTGAAAAAACTCGGTTGGCTGGAAGCCGAATTGAAGCTGCCGATGGAGACCCGGCTGCGGATCAAACTGTTGCTGGATCAGGCGGCTGATATGGCGGAGCGGCTGGGCCGGAATCTCTCCAGGCAGGCGCTCACGCTGAACCAGTGGCAGCGCCAAGCGCGCAAATACATCTTTGATCTCACGCCCGCCGAGTTTGGTGAGACGGGTGATCTGGGTGCGATGGATGTGGTCTTCTCTGTGGCAAACGGGCTGTATAAAACCTACTCCATCCTTAATAGTTCTCCACCCATGAAAGCGGCCGATGAAAATCTGGCGCTGGCGAATGCCTGGGTCACTGCACTGCCGATTGTGGGCGACTTTGCTGATGGTATTCTAAGTGGCATTGAGGCTGGTTTTACCGGTAATAAAAGCAAGGCACTCGAATCGGGTCTGTTTGTCACCATCGGTGTGCTGGGGGTTGTACCCGGCGGTCAAATTCCTGCCGTGGTGGCCAGTCTGATCGCCGCCTCTGCCCCTATTGCCGGTGGCGTCTACGATGCCAGCCAGGCGCAGAATCTGATCCAGGCCTGGATAGAATCGGGTAACTGGGAAGGGGGAGGTGATCAGCCGATGGTGCTGGTGGGCCTGTTTGACCGGACACAGGGACACCATGAGATCACCTATGAAGCGCTGCTTACAACAAAGGGTAATGTCCCTTATCAATCGGAACGCGCAGATGGTCTCTTATCCGTACCAACCCTGAACGGCTCTATTCGGGACTATGCCGAGAAGTATGTCTTTCCCCAGTACCCAAAGATAAAAGAGCTACGTGAATCGCTAAAACTGTTGTTTCCGACGTTCAATGACAAGATCTGGGAAGATGAGTTTGATGCCAAACTGCGTATTGAACGTGAAGGGGGCAAGGCCGCGCTGTTCCTGTTCCGTGAATATTACCAGATACGGACACAGGCACTGAATCAGGCGCTGGCCCAGTTAAAAACCTGGGCGGAGGAGGAGCGCCGGGTTGCCCATGATTATGACGGTGAGATTGAAAAGGCAACACAGGCATTGATCAAGTTACAGGAGGAGCTCAATGTCCATTCGCTGGTTCCGCATGCCCGCCGCAGCGCCGATGCCTATACCAAGATCATCAAGAATACGATGGAGCATGAGACACTGCCGCTGTCCCGTTATCGTATCTACAAACACTATCTGCAAGCGTATCAGCAGATTGCCAAACTGGTGCGACAGATCAAGGCCAGATTGGCGATTATCAAGGACGGCTATCAACCCGCACAGTGGTTTTTAACCGGATACCCTGAATTCGACAAACCCCGCATTACAAAACTGGCATCGATGATCGACAACGGTCACAGGTCTGTGGTGGAGAAAGTAACGGCACTGATCAAGTCATTCGGGTTCCGCTCCAAAGGTGGCTATGATCCAAAAAACAGCTGCCATCAGGATGCCTATAACATCCTGGCCCGGATTCGCCATAAGATCTCCTTCCTGGAGAATCTGGAAGATTATTATAAAGAGCTTGCCAGCAATGAGTCGGCCTGGGGCGATGCCTATGAGTCGGCACGCAGTCGCTATCTTGAAGTGCGAGACAGCTTTAGCGATAAGCTGCTCTCTAAACCGGAGGTGGAAGCCAAACGACTGGCGGACGCGGTCATCACCTTTATGGCCGCCATGCCCTATGCGCTGGCAGCAGATGAGCGGGATCTCTACAAGAGTACAGCAAGCAGTGTCGGCATCCGTCTGCAAAAGGCGATGAGTGAGTTTGAGCTGGCTGGTTATCTGACCGGTACGGCAGGTGCAGCGTTGGAGAGCTGTCTGCTTAAATCGCTCAAGATCGACATCACTCTTAAACCCTATACGCCCAAATCGGGTGAGACAACAGTAGCTACAGCCAAGCTGAAAAGTGCAACGCCACCAACCGAATACGCTTGGCGCTGGAAAACCATTGGCCCACTGCAACTTGATTCCCGCTATGGTGAGAAGGTCAGCGTCGTGGTTGATGGGGCTGGCGAATTGATTGTTGAACTACTCAATAGTGACAACCTGGCGGTTGCCAAGGTGTTGGCAGAGGGTTATGTGAAAATTGTACCCCTCTCAGGTGATGCCGAACCAGAAGACGATACCAAAAAGAAACAGGATGACGAAAAGAAAAAGCCCGAGAAGGCTGATGATGAAAAAGCACTGGACTCAACAGTCGATAGTGCTGTGCAGGCGAGTGAGTGGAAACCTCTGGTCGATGCATTGGAGGCAACGCGAAAAGATAAGGATATGCGCAACAACAGAACCGCTGAGTGGGATAAGCGGATGCAGTCTATTCGCAGCGCGCTTGACCAACTGAGAAATGAATCAAAACAGTGGTTGCTGGCCTGGGAACCCTATATCCGCGAGCTGGAGAAGGTGGATAACAAGGTCTACCACGATCTGCGGGATGCAGTGGAAAAACAGCGGGAGGCCTATTTTGCGCGCTGTTTCAACAGTGGAGGAGAGTCTAATCCCGCAGTAGCGGATGAGTGTAAGAAGAAAGCTTACGCCTATGAGGAGAGCTGTTTTCCAAAGAGCCTGCGATTAGCTCATTCACAAGAGCAGAAACGTATCCGCACGGCTAAAACCGAACTACCGCAAGAGTTGCATATTATGACCAGTACCGGTTTTCCAACCTCCAGGTCATGGTTTGAAAAAGTGGATACATTGGCCGAGAAACATGGTCTGCCTTTCCCTTATCCACAAGTGATTGTGCCGCGTATCGACTATACCAGCCAGTGTGCATCGGCTGATATTGAAAAAGAGAAAAAGGAGCCACTGGAGTTCCTGAAGGTGAATCTGGTCGGTCCGGATGCGGTAGTCCCCGTCGGTAAGCCGGTCACTCTCTCTGCCGGGGTTACAGGTGGGAAGCCGCCGTACCAATATGCTTGGTCAGGTGCCAGTGGCTCCGGTGCAACGGCAACCATGACACCTTCATGGGCCGGTGACTGGAGCGTCTCGGTCACGGTGACGGATGCCGAGGGTAACAGTGGAGAAGGCGTGACGACGGTCCGGGTAGCGCCGAACGCAATCAAACTAAAGGGACTCAAGGGCAAGGTGTTTTATGGCAGCAGTGCAACATTAAGTGCATTTGATCAAGGCCTGCAGGCACCGGATGTGGATCCGTGTGCATCACCGGAGAGTCCTTTTTGCGTAGATACCTCGGTGCATGCCACCATGGCCGCAAGCAGTGCGGAACCAAAAGAGAAGCTGGCGGATACCTATATCCCCCTGCCTGATGAAGAGGAAGATGATGAACTGCCGCCAACAGCGGGTGGTTACAAGATCATTTGGCAGTCGGAGCCAGGGCTCACCTTTAATCCGCCGGATAGTTTTAATGGCCAGACAACGGTCACCTATGACCGCATGGGTGAGGTGAAGGTCTGGTGCGAACTGCTGCAGGAGATCGAGGGGAGTTATCAAACGGTCGGTGAGTGTGACCAGGAGACCATACAGGTGATCCCGCCGGCATTTACTGTCACATTTGATCCTCAGAATGGTCAGGCCTATGTCGGGCAACAGGTGTTGGCGACCCTGCATGCCAAACCGTCTGTGCCTGAAAGTTTGATCGACTTTCGTTGGTTCGAACCCGCCTCATCCAATCGCCTGGAGATCGGACCGAATGGTAATCGCATCAGTTTTACGGTGAAAGATACCAATCCCATAAAGTTGAAAGCCTTGGCACGCGTACCGGTCTATGGTGATGAGCTCGGTGAGATTGAGTCGAGTTATACCGGTGTCGCCTACAGTGTCAAAGCCTGGGTTGTGCAGTTGCCCAATCAACCGATGACCTGGGATCCGGTCAAGGGCGGATTGAAACCGATTCCACGCGGTTCCCGTGCCGTGTTTGAGCGTATCACCCTGAAGGCAGAGCTACAGGGTGGCACAAAACCCGATGTCATACGTTGGCAATGGAAAGTTAATGAGGGAACCAGCCTGAGTAATCCCGCGTCCCAATCACCTACCGTATCCCGTAGTGAACCGGGTGAAATCAATGCGACGGTTATTGCATCCGATAAGGATGGCAGAAAACTGGGTGAGGCAGATGTTTCACTCACGGTGATCAAGCTGACTCCTGCACCCACAGGAAAAGAGAAAGGGAATGATCAGTCGGGGAACATGCCGACCGACAAACCTTTACCTGATAAAAAGCCAGATGCAGAAAAACCTGCTGATAAACCAGAGGATAAGCGGCCGGAAGATCAGGCCAAAAAACAATTAGATGAGGCAGCTCGGCAGGCCGCATCCGGCAATATGCCGGCGGCAGAACGTGCCGTGCGGGAAGCCGAGAAGTTTGCACCCAAACTCGCGGCTCCAGTAGCCAAGCAGATTGCCAATAAAGCGAAACTAAATGGCTGGGCTTCGACTTATGAACGGAACTTTGAGAAGGGCATAGAGGATCTTGAAGTTTCCGTGCGTTTAAACCCAGCTGACAAAGAGGCACAGGAAAAATTGGCAAAGGCAAAACGTTTTGCCAAGGCCTGGCCTGCAGTGAAGGCTAAGGCGGCTGAGTTTGACAAGTTGATCGCTGCTGACAAGGTCTGGTCTGCCCACAAGGCGCTGTTGCAGATGGAGAAGCTGCACGCCGAGATGCCCGGGCAGATAGTCAACCCACTATCGAAACGCGTCAGCGATGAATTCAATAAGGCGCTGCAGGGGTATAACAAGTTTATGGAGCAGGTGGATAAAACCAACTCCTGGAGCTTTAAAAAGAAGGATTGGCAGAAGATGCTGGAGAATGCCCGGCAGTCTCAGCAACGAGAGTTGTCAACTTCCCACGCTAAAGAGGCGAAAAGCCGCATAGCCTTTGCAGAGAAGATGCTGCGTGAAGAGCAGCAGAAACAGAAAGAGTCACCACCGGCTGAGCTGACATCTGCAGACCGGTTGGCACCTATGTCCGGCGTCTGGAAAACCACCGAGGGAGTCATGACACTGACACAACGCGGTGATCAGGTCGAGGGTAGTTACAGCTCGGATGGAGGAAAGATAACCGGTACCTATAAGGCCGGTGTGTTTGATGGTTACTGGAGTGAGAATCGAGCTTCAGTGCGCTGTAAAACCGCTTTGAACGGTCGCTATTATTGGGGTCATCTCCGTATGGAGATTAAAGCGGGTAAGATGCAAGGCATCTGGAGCTACTGTGATGCTGCACCTACCGATAAATCGAAACCCTGGAGTGGCAGTAAAGATCAGGAGCTGCCCGTTAGCGAGGGTGGGTCGCCGGCACCTGCGGGTGACATAAGCGGCGTCTGGAAATCCACCGAAGGGGTGATTACGTTTACCCAGACCGGTGATCAGGTCAGGGGTACCTATCCGGTCGATGGCGGCACTCTGGTCGGCACGATCCAATCCGGCGTCCTTGATGGCTACTGGATTGAAAACCACTCCCAACGAAAATGCAAAACCAAGAAGGATGGTCGGGACTATTGGGGGCGTATCCATTGGACTTTCAGTGGAGATAGCTTCAAGGGGCAGTGGAGTTATTGTGATGCTGCCGTGAATAAGAGCGCATCCTGGAGTGGCACACGGCAGTAAAGATTGTATTTATCGATATAATTGAGCTTCAAATATATCCAGTGATAAGCCTGCGTAGCAGTGAGGTGTAAGGTGTCAAAACAACAACCCGAATTCTCCTGGGAGATCGATTTCCCATTGATTACCAATTCACTCGTGCTCTCCGCATGGTTTAAAGCGATGGGAGCAGCCTATCTGGTGATCATGATCATTCTTGGAACAATCTTACTCGGTACGGGGGAGGTGGCGGACCTGCCGGAGCTGGCGGGTGTCTTTGCGCTGGTGATGATCGGGGTGGCCTTCGCCGGTCTGCTGATTATGCTGGTGGTGTTTGGTAACCGCTTCAAGGCACGCTTCACGCTCACTGATAAAGGGATACGCTATGAAGGTATCGATACACGGGCACGGGCATTGGCGCGAATTACAGTAGTAACCGGGGCGATCGGTGGCAGCCCGCGTACCGCCGGAGCCGGTCTGCTGGCTGTCTCAAATGAGCGAGTGGATCTGGCCTGGTCTGGTGCCTTCGAAGCACGCTATCACCCGAAACAGAGAACCATTGCCATTAGAAACCAGTGGCGGGATCAGCTGCATCTCTACTGTACTGAAGAGAACTACGAACAGGTCAAACAGCGGGTGGAACAGAAGCTGGTCTCCAAAGGGACGGCGGAACGGTTGACGTCGACGCCTTCGCCTCTGCCTAGGGCACTGTTAGTCACACTGCTGATTGCGTTGGCGACCTTGCCACTGTTTGCACTGGTGGATATTGTCGGGCTGGATCTGTTTATTCCGCTGCTTATCCTGGTCTTCGGGTTGGCAACAGTGTGGTTGATACCGCTGTTTGGCTGGGTTGTTTTGCCGTTGGAAGGTTATATTCTGGTTTATCTGGCGTTTGCACTGTTTGAAACCAGCGAATTGAAGTTGATCTCCACTTACCGATTCCGTAAATATGAACTGCTTGATGCGGGAGAATGGATTGTCATGGGACTCGCCATTGCCGGGATGATCTATCTGGGTATGACCGCCTGGCGGGCCGTTCGCGGTCGGGTTGTTCCAGTACTGATGCAGGAGTGATCTATACGTTTTGTCTCTTTATAATGTGGATTCAGCAATTCAAGAGCCAAATAACTTCAGACTGCCTTTCTTCCTCTATAAATCTGGATAAAACTTCTATCCTGAACTACGGTTAGACTGTGTGCAGCCGATAACGCAGGGAGTAGTCGTTATTCTGGTTTGTGCTCAATCTACATCCGCCAACTGCACTGGAAAAAACAAAATGACAAAACATAAGGGGCTCTCTCTGCAGCAGCAGATGATCGACAACCTGGCCAGCTATCCCGATTCAAAATTTACCAAGCAAGAACGAGAGCAAATAGAACAGTTGCTCACCATTTATTATCGCCATATTCCACCTTCTGATCTGCAATCAATTGCAATTGTTGATCTGGTGGGAGCAGTTATTGCCCATTGGCAGCTGCTTAAAATACGACAGCCGGATACACCATCAGTACGTATCTATAATCCCAACTTTGAGGAGCATGGCTGGCAGAGTCCTCACACCATCATTGAGATTGTAACGACGGATAGAGTATTTTTGGTGGATTCACTCTCCATGGGGCTGAACCGTGCTGGGCTGACCATACATCTGACCACCCATCCACTGATCCGCATTGAGCGGGACAAACAGGGTCTGCTAAAAGAGATAAAGAAACCTGGTGATAGCAACGGTGTGGTTGAATCAATGATTCAATTTCAGGTTGAAAAACAGCCCTCAGCTGACGTATTGCACGCACTGGAGAAGATGGTTGTCGATGTGATCCGCGATGTAACCTTCGCCAACATCGACTGGCTGACGATGAAACAGCGGGTCAAATCAATCCGTGAAACCATTGCGCAAGAGAAACTTCCCATCAATCCAAAGCAGCAGGCGGAGGCGGGTGATTTTCTACAGTGGGTGGATGATGATCATTTTACCTTCCTGGCCTATTGTGAGTTTGATGTGGTCAGTGGCAAGGGCAAACCGGCGTTGAAACTGGACCGCTCATCGCAGTTGGGTCTGTTTCAGGAGTCCTGCCTGAATAATCAGCAGGCTGACACCATTATACCTGTAGCGGGTGAGGCCTATCTGTCGATACCCGAATATCTGATCGTGACCAAATCCAATGCCAAGTCCACCGTGCATCGGCCGGCCTACATGGACTTTATTGGCATCAAGCGTTTCAATAAAAAGGGAGAGGTAGATGGTATCTACTGTCTGCTTGGTCTCTTTACCTCCGTGGCCTATAACAGTCCGCCGAAACAGATCCCCCTGTTGCGTCAGAAGACTCAAGCGGTTATCAGGAATTCAGGTCTTGCCCCGTCCAGCCATTCAGGCAAGGCACTGGAAAATATTCTGACCACTTACCCGCGTGATGCGCTGTTCCAGACGCCCGTGGATCAGTTGGAAACAATGGCAATGGGCATCCTGGGCTTGCAGGAGCGGCAGCGTACCCGGCTGTTTATTTCGCGGGATATCTTTAACCGTTTCTACTCCTGTCTGATCTACCTACCCAGAGAACGCTACAATCGAGAACTGCGTCTGCGTATTCAAAAGGTACTGGTGGCTGCCTTTAACGGTAATGAGGTTGAGTTCAGTACCTTCTTTACTGAATCAACACTGGCGCGTATTCATCTGATTATTCACTCACCTCCTGATAAGGAGATGGATTGCACAATTGAAGATCTGGAGGCACAAGTCATTACCGCCACTACAACCTGGCGGGATGAGTTACGTGTGGCCCTCAATGAGCAGTATGGGGAGGCCCAGGCATCAAAATATTACAAGGCCTATGCGAATGCCTTCCCCAGTGGTTTTCGTGAAGATTTCTACCCCCGTACAGCCGCTGCCGATGTGGCACGTATCGAAGAGGCGCGTTTGACGGGTGAGCTGGGTCTGAACTTCTACCGACCGATTCTGGAGTCCTCTGAGAACGTCCATTGCCGACTCTATTCAGCAGAGAAGCAGGTATCGTTATCCGATGCCATTCCCATACTCGAGAACATGGGATTAACCGTGTTCGGGGAACGCCCATACCGTATTCGTAATCAGTCGATACCGATCTGGATTCATGATTTTTCAATGAACTACTCCGACGGCTCTGGCAGTCTGACGGATGAGAGCAACCAGCTGTTCCAGGAGGCGTTTCTCAAGGTATGGCAGGGCGAGGTAGACAATGATGGCTTCAATCAACTGGTATTGGCGGCCGGTCTGAGGTGGAAAGAGGTTGTCCTGTTGCGGGCTTATGGCCGTTACTTCAAACAGATCAAGATCCCCTATAGCCGCTCCTACATCATTGAGAGTTTGACCCACAATGCAAATATCACCCGTCTCCTGGTGGATCTGTTCAATCTGAAATTTAACCCGGAAAACAGACCCAAGCCAGGGGCAGTCGAGGCGATTCTACAGAAGATTGAAACCCTGCTAGAGGCGGTAGTAAGTCTGGATCAGGATCGCATCCTGCGTACCTATGTAAATATTATTCAATCTACACTGCGGACTAACTTCTTCCAGAAAGATGCAGAGGGAAAGACCAAATCCTATGTGTCGTTCAAGGTCGATCCACGGCAGGTGAACGGCATGCCGTTGCCGATGCCAATGTTTGAGATCTTTGTCTTTTCATCCCGTATGGAAGGGGTGCATCTACGAGGCGGCAAGGTAGCTCGCGGCGGACTGCGCTGGTCAGATCGTATGGAGGATTTCAGAACCGAGGTGCTGGGTCTGATGAAGGCGCAGATGGTTAAAAATACCGTCATCGTGCCGGTCGGTTCAAAAGGTGGATTTATTGTCAAACAGCCGCTGATTGGGCTGGAGCGTGACAAGATGATGGAAGAGGTGGTGTACTGCTATCGCACCTTGCTGAAAGGCATGTTGGACATCACTGACAATCTGAAAGATGGCAAAGTCATACCCCCGCTCGATGTAATACGCTATGACGAAGATGATCCCTACCTGGTGGTGGCCGCGGATAAAGGTACAGCGACTTTCTCCGATATTGCCAATGGGGTGGCGGATGAGTACGGCTACTGGCTGAGTGATGCCTTTGCCTCTGGTGGGTCGGTAGGCTATGACCACAAAAAGATGGGTATCACCGCCCGGGGTGCATGGGAGTCGGTGAAACGCAACTTCCGCGAACTGGGTGTAAATATTCAGACCACTGATTTCCGGGTGGTCGGTATTGGTGATATGGCCGGAGATGTGTTTGGTAACGGCATGCTGCTCTCCCGACATATCAAGCTGGTTGCGGCATTTAATCATATGCATATCTTTCTTGATCCTGACCCGGATCCAGAGGCTTCCTTTATCGAACGTGAGCGTATGTTTGTACTGCCGCGCTCCAGCTGGGAAGACTACAACAAAAAGCTTATCTCAAAAGGCGGCGGCATCTACTCAAGAAGCGCCAAGTCCATCACCCTGACAGAAGAGGTGAAGGCGATGGTGGGCGCGAAAGTGGACAAGCTGACACCGACAGAACTGATTCACTTGCTACTGAAAGCGCCGGTTGATCTGATCTGGAATGGTGGCATTGGTACTTATGTGAAATCTGAACAGGAGAGCCATGAACAGGTTGGTGACAAGGCCAATGATGCATTGCGCGTCAATGGCAATGAACTGCGTTGCAAGGTCTTTGGAGAGGGAGGCAACCTGGGTGTGACCCAATTGGGTCGCGTTGAGTTTTCCAGTAAGGGCGGTTTGATCTATACGGATGCGGTCGACAACTCAGCGGGTGTGGACTGTTCCGACCACGAGGTCAATATCAAGATCCTGCTCGGGCAGATAGTTGCCAGTGGTGATATGACTGTCAAACAGCGTAATACCCTGTTGGCCGATATGACCGATGAGGTGGGCGATCTGGTGCTGGCGGATAACTATGCCCAGACACAGGCCATTAGTATGGTGGTTTCAGAAGCGCCAGTTCGTCTGAATGAACATGCCCGCTTTATTGATTATCTGGAGAATGAGGGACGAATTAATCGTGAACTGGAGTATCTGCCAAGTAAAAAGGCCATTGCAGAGCGCCAGGCCGCCAATAGGGGGCTGACAAAACCCGAAGTGGCGGTCCTGCTGGCCTACAGCAAGATGACCTATTTCGATGCGTTAATTCATTCGGACATACCGGATGATTCCTTCTTGGAGACCGAGTTGCTAGACTATTTCCCCAAAGTGCTGGGTGAACGGTTCAGCAAGGAGATGCTTAATCATCAACTGAAGCGCGAGATCATATCAACCCATCTGACCAACAGCATTGTCGATCACATCGGCCCCGGTTTTGGTTTTCGGGTGCGTGAAGAGGTAGGGACAAACATAGCTGGTGTCACCCGGGCCTATCTCTCTGCCAGTAAAATCTTTTCGACGGATGAGCTGTGGGAGCAGATAGAGGCACTGGACAATCAAGTCCCCTCATCAGCACAGCTGGAGATGATGCGCATGATCGCCGGCCTGCTGGAACAGAGTGTCATCTGGATTCTGCGCAGCCGTCAGAGCAATATTGTCATAAAAGATCTGGTGGAGTATTTCCAGAAGGGTGTTCAGGATTTGGCCGAACATATGCCGAAACCATTGGCAGCGAAAGATCGTCTGGCCCTGAATAAGCAGATTAAATATTACATGGCAGCAGGGGTTCCCCGAGAGCTGGCACAGCAGGTCAGTCGCATGATGATGCTCTCCTCCTCGATGGATCTGGTAGAGGTTTCCAAACAACGCAAAGTTGCAATCGAGACGGCGGCATCACTCTACTTTAATCTTGGCGCTACGCTGGAGTTTCATTGGGTGCGTGATCAGATAGCAAAACTCTCTGTTCAGACGCATTGGCATACCATGGCCAAGACCCGTCTGATCGACACCTTGAATAAACACCAGCGGGATCTGACATCGCAAATCCTGGTGACTGTTAAGAAACAGAAGAGCGCGAAAAAGATGATTGAGCATTGGGCGGAAGAGAGTCGCTTCGCCTATGACCGACACGCCAGAATGATAACCGACTTGCGGTCCCGTACCTCGGTTGATTTTGCCATGCTCTCTGTGGTCGTGGCCGGTGTTGGCTCTCTGTTGAAATCGGATATCTGATACTTCACTACTACTACCCGCCCTTTTTAACGAAGGGTGGGTAGTCTCTTTTTAGCCGTTATAAAATTGTGAACATTCTGTGATTCCCACTGGATCTCTCCCCTGTTTAATACGCTTAAGCCAATAGCATGGCATCTGCCTATGACAGGTCGCTACTGGTCAAGCTGCCTCTTGGCAAATAGACAAACAGGGAGAAACTCATGAATAAATCAATCGATGCACTGAAAATCTGTTCCATCGTTTTACTGTCCTCCGTCATCTCAGTGGCTACGGCTGCCGATATGGTCAAAGATGGCTCTGGTAATCCAATCATGTATATGGGGATGGAAAAGAAGCCCATGATGGATGACAAGATGGATAAGAAACCGATGATGGACAACAAGATGGATAAAATGGAGAAGAAGCCCATGATGGAAGATAAGATGGAAAAGAAAATGATGGATAAAAAGAAAATGTAAACCCATCTGAGCCGATCGGCTTGGATCTTCAATCAGCCGATCGGCGCTTTATGTTCTGAATTAGCGCAACAGGCGACATCAAATAATACCGCTCTGCAGTGAATAGCCATCCTATCCCATGTATGATAAAACAAAGAAAAGCAGATCCTGAGAACCCCCATGACCCATCAAGTGCTGATCATTGAGGATGACCCGGACATCGCCCGGCTGGTGCAGATGCATCTCAATGACATTGACTGCCAAGCCGATATTGTTAGCGATGGCAGTAAGGGGCTAACCACTTTCAAAAAGGGTCACTACGACATGGTGGTGTTGGATCTTATGCTGCCCGGAATGGATGGTCTGGCCATCTGTCGTGAAATTCGCAGTGGGGAAGGGTATGTACCCATCCTGATGCTGACCGCCAAATCGTCTGAGCTGGATCGTGTTGTGGGTTTGGAGATGGGTGCAGATGACTATCTCACCAAACCGTTTAGCGTGCTTGAGTTGCAGGCACGTATCAAGGCACTGTTTCGCAGAACGGCTGCACTCACCAAGGCCAAGAGTGAACCATCCAAACAGCAGTTAATAGAGTGCGGAGATATCCGCATCGACGTCACTCGCCATCAGGTAGAGGTAAGAGGCAAACCGGTTGAACTCACTGCACGGGAGTTTGACCTGCTGCTGCACTTCGCCAGCAATCCCGGCACTGTCTACAGCCGGGTACAACTACTGGATTCTGTCTGGGGCTACAACCACGAAGGCTATGAGCATACCGTCAATACCCATATCAATCGACTGCGCATCAAGATAGAAGCGGATGTGGCCAACCCCCAGTACATCCTCACTGTATGGGGTGTTGGCTATAAGTTTGCAGAGCGATGCTGAGGACACTCTACGCAAAACTGGCGGCGGGACTGGTGGTGTTGTTTGTCACCATCGGCCTGCTCTACGCCCTGATCAGTACCTCGGCTACCCGTTACTATCTGCAAGAAGTCAACCAAGCCTTTAATAAAGAGCTGGCTCGAAATCTGGTGGCAGATAGAAACCTGGTGGAAGAGGGGCGACTTAATCAAGAGGCCCTGAAAGAGACCTTTCACCAATACATGGTCATCAACCCCAGTATCGAGATCTATCTATTGGATCTGCAAGGGAAGATCCTGGCCTACTCTGCAGATCCAGGAAAAGTAAAACGCAATCATGTCTCACTCGAACCACTCATGACCTTTCTGGCTGGCGCTGAAAGTTATCCCTTGCTGGGCGATGATCCACGCAGTCACGATGGACAGAAGGCCTTCTCCGTGACACCGGTACCAACCACGGATAATCCCGAAGGCTACCTCTACGTGGTATTGCGTGGCGAAGAGTTTGATACGGTCGATAAAGTGGTGCGTGAAAGTTACTTTATGCGACTCAGCGGCTGGGCAGTGGTGGCCAGCCTCGGGCTTGGTCTGCTGGCCGGGCTGATTGTACTGCGTTTACTAACCCGTCGATTACATCGGTTGTCGAATTTAATTGCCACCTTTCACCAAAGTAACTTCACTTCACATCAACCCTATCTATTGGAACATGCAACATCCAGTGATGAAGTGGATCAGCTCGGTGCTACCTTTGATCAGATGGCGGAGCATATCAAGGGACAGTTGGGTCAGTTGAAAGAACAGGACAGCCTGCGCCGAAAACTCGTTGCGCAAGTATCGCATGATCTCAGAACGCCACTTGCTTCCATGATGGGCTACCTTGAATCACTCGAACTGAAGGGTGAAGAGATGGGTGAATCAGAGCGCAAGGAGTACACGGGTATAGCCTTGCGTCAGGCCAAACGTCTCTCCAAGCAAGTATCAGAGCTGTTTGAACTGGCCAGCCTGGATGCGCGCGAGACACAACCCAACTGTGAACCTTTTCCTCCCGCCGAATTGGTTCAGGATGTGGTGCAGAAATACCAACTGCGTGCCAACCAGCAGCAGATACAGCTCAGTATGACGCCACCACCCATGCTGCCATTTGTATACGCCGATATAGGCTTGACCGAACGAGTGCTGGAAAACCTGATTGAAAATGCCTTCACCCATACACCGTCTAATGGCCTGATTACTCTGTATCTGGAGGACTCGGATAAGGGGGTGGTCATCAGTGTTGAAGATACCGGATGTGGTATTAATCCTGAAGAGATCGCAAGTATCTTTGAACCCTTCTTTCAGTCTGGTGGCAAGAGCAGCTCGGGTGATCACGCCGGTCTGGGGCTCGCCATTGCCAAACGCATCATGACCCTGCAACAGGGTGATATTCAGGTCACATCCGCCCTTGGCAAAGGGACTCGCTTCACGATTGTCCTGCCGTTGGCTGAGACTTTTATCCCTTCTGACTAAGCCTGCCTCATATATAAACCAAGAAAATGGTTCATCTGCTTTAAATTCTCTGATAACCTGTTGAGATATTAGGGAATAACTGCTTGGCGGGATGCTGAAACACTGCTTTCGTCGTCCTCCTTTCAAGCCTGCCCTTTGTTTAATGGGAAATATAGTGCGTAGAACAAACTGTCGGAATCGTCAATATATTCTACAGCCGTATATTGTCTTCAATGTGCGGGCTGGATAATCAACTGTTATACGTAAAAGAAGGAAATCAAATGTCGGAGACACCGTTCACACCGCCGGAATTTAGAAAGTCTGCATTCCACTGCCCTACGTGTAATGCTTATGCAAACCATTTATGGAGTGACGGCTACGCGAAATATGGTTCAGGCGGATTCTCTGGCCTAGCGGGTATTTCCTTTTCTTGGTGCAGCCACTGTCATAATGAAGGCATATGGGTTGGCGAATGCCTTGTATATCCAGAAAGTTCTCAAGCACCGCTGCCAAATACTGATCTTCCAGATGAAATAAAGGCAGATTACATGGAGGCTAGTTCAATTATTGGTCGTTCTCCCCGCGGATCTGCTGCATTACTTCGCCTATGCATTCAAAAACTTTGCGGCCATTTAGGAGAAAGTGGCAAGAATATAAATAAAGACATTTCGGAGTTGGTTAAGAAAGGTTTGAACCCGAAGATACAAAAAAGCCTAGATATCGTTCGAGTAATTGGAAATGAAGCCGTGCATCCAGGAGTCATGGATTTAAAGGATAAACCTGAGACGGCTATACACCTTTGCCATCTAGTAAACATCATTGCAGATGCAATGATTACTCAGCCTAAAATGATTGATAGTCTTTATGATGAATTGCCAGAGCAAAAGAAAGAACAGATTACAGGAAGAGATGGCAGGTAGGAAACGTATAACAATCGCTTCCAGCCGACGTCGGCGCTTACGCGCCTCCTCGGTTGAAGCGGGTCGTTGGGCGTCTACCAGCATCGGCATAGAATGAGTCGAGTATTTTTAGATGACTGAAGATTCAAAACAACGCACCGAAAGTGGAAAGAGTATCAGTGGAGCTGTTGCGCTTATAAAAACAAGACACCCATGCATTCATGGCAAATAAAAATCCCAGGCAAGTTCAAACAAGCCATTATGAAACGTTCATCGATTGAATAGGCTGGTGTTTTCAGCGATGTACTGAGAAAAATCAGAGGAAAGCTAAAAAGGAAGCACTGCACGACACCGGATTGAACATCCGAATGCATGTGTTATTAAATTCTGTAGATTAAGTTGTTAACAACTGCCGACAAGCCCCGATACCCTGTGCCCAGCGTTGCCCAAGTTGCTCACATGCAGCAGAGATGCGATCTACCCTTCCCACCAGTGATTTGAATCGGGACTCGAAAGAAGCGGTCATGATAAGCCATGCTTTAGGCTCAATCTGCAAACGGGTAAGTATCGGTGTAAGATTGGCTGAAATCGCCCCTCGTTTATCATCTCGAATTGCTCTCCCTGTCCAGTCCACCAGCTCCAGATAGTCAACAAGATGGAAAGGTAGCCCTTTGGGCATTGGCTCACGGGGATAACCCACGAAGGGCTGAAGTTCTTTTGGTTGTGCAGCCTTGTTGTTAGATGAATTGGGTTCGATTGAACAATCGAGATCTTTTGCAAATCGAATGCGTCGCTGGATAGAGGTGTAGTCTGATGATTCAGGTGTGTTTGCCATACCCGCTCTGACAGGGTTCAGATCCACATAGGCCATACAAGCTGCCAGTGCTGATTCATCAAGCAGTGCCTGACATTTGAAACGTCCTTCCCAGAAACGGCCGGTACAGCCATCTTCAGCATTTGCCTGACGGGCAATCGCCTCATTCAGGCAGCGCATAAACCAGCTCACTGATTGAAGACGCTCACGCCAGGTTTCAATGACGGTTTCCAGTTGTGCCCACTCCGCCTTACTCAATGGCTCATCTTGCAGAAAACGTTGACTCAATAACGTGCCGCTGAATAATTCATGCCAGTGTTCAACGACTTGTCGTTGTGACCAGTTGGTTGCACGCTCTATATCTACATAGAGCACCAGATGGGTGTGATTATGCATGACAGCATAGGCCGATATAGCGATTGCAAAAGATCGCGAAAGTGCAAAGAGTCGCTCTTCAATCCATCCTCGCCGGTGTTCATAAGAGCGTCCAGTCAGTTGATCAATACCACAGAGAAAAGCACGCCTGACGCAGCGTGATACGCAGTGGTAGTAGGGTGTGGCATCGAGACTGATGAGGGCTTTTCTGGGTTTTGGCATACTCATTCCTTGAGTTCGTAGTTTTCTTTACGTTCTCTATTGTGGCATACGAATAAAAATAGTCAATACATGGGTGTCCTGAAAGAGAGAAGAGAGACTGAAGACGGAATGTTCATCTCACGATATGCATATTCTAGAAAGGTGATTGGCTATCTTACGAATCACCGACTATCTTAATAGTCATGCAAGCACTGCTTGGTTTTTTACTACTGGCCTTTATCCTTTCCGTTGAGTTTAACGCGCCGGAATGGTTATCCGGGTTGATATGGATTCTCTTTCTGGCAATCATTGGTCTTGGCATTCTGCTCTATATCGTTAATCGCTTTTCTCTGTTTCGCCGGGTTCGTTTTGTCGATGCTGAACTGAACAGGCGTTACAGATGGAAGTTAGCGAAACAGTGGAAACGACTGCGGAATTATAAACGTACTGCAAGGCCGGGATCATTCAAAGCGAGGCTTGTGGTGTGGGGGCTGCACCTGGCGATTATTGCACTTTTCCCCATAGTGTTTGCAATCGTCATTGCCAGTATCGATGTTGAGAACGATTGGCTGAGTATTGCCATGATGCTTGGGTCACCGGCAATCGGGCTTGCTTTACTGTTCCGGTTGCTTGCCGCGAGCCAGAAGGCCCGCAGAACTAGAGAGCGATTGACAACTCCTGAGGCAATGAAAGTGCTAGAGCAGGATCCACGCCCGCCAATCTTGCTGTTACGTGCGTTTCGTATGGATGAGATCGATGCTGATGCAGCAATTCCTGGCGACATACCCATTACATTTGAAGAGTTTATTGTTAATCCGCTAAGGCAGTATGGTCCAGTGGTTGCTATTGGTCGTCCCACCGAAGCGTTACCTCCCCTTGGTGCCCATCGTGAGTATGTAGCAGATGACTGGCAAGGGAGGGTGAGAGAGTTGTTGGGTGCTGCCCGTATTGTTGTGGTGATTCTTGATGATACCCCTGGGTTACAATGGGAGCTGGAGCAACTCTGCGATAAGTCGTTTATAAAAAAACTACTTTTAGTTGTTCCGACAGATGATCTGAGTTGTCTACAGACCCTGGGATGGAAAGGTATTGATAGTTCGCTGGAATCGGTGATTACCACTTTGCTAAAAGAGGACAAAATCCTTGCGCTGGTTTTTGATCAGAGTGGTGATCCGCATTACATCATCGGCCCCTACAGAAATGCAGAGTACTTTCTGGATGCTGTGCGCCTTGGATCAAGATACATTGAGAATGAAACAGTGTATAAATCTATGGAGTCTGATGTTCAGCCAGACTCCATTGAAACATGAATCCATGGGGGCACTCTAATATTAACCGATAGAGTGGTGGCAGTGACACTGAATAAATACCTACTTTTATTGTCTTTAATGATTTTTCTAAGGATGACCTTATTCAAGTAACTAAGGACAAAAACTTATGAAGGTAATAGTGGTTACATCAGCAATTCTAATTGCCATTGCTTTGCTCATTGTTTTCAGCCTGCATGGAATGAATCAGAGAGCAAAAGCCCCTGGGCTAACCGGTGGTATTTTGTCGAAATGTTCAGATAAACCGAATTGCGTTTGCAGCGAATCAGGAAACGATGCAAGTCATAGCATTGAACCAATCGCAATTCCGCAAGATAGCAGCTTTGATACCCTCTCTCTTCTGAAAGAATCAATTGAAGAGATGGAGGGAAATATTATGCTGCAAAAGGAGAATTATATTGCGGCTACTTTCACATCGGCAATCTTTAGGTTTGTCGATGACCTTGAAGTCAGGATTGATTCAGCAGGAAAGGTGATTCATATTCGTTCAGCCTCAAGAGTTGGTTATAGCGATTTTGGTGTGAACAGAGAAAGAGTTGAAAAATTTAAAGAGATATTTCGTGCTAAGGCTTTACAAATGATGCGGCCGGAAAGTCGCTAATATTAAAAATCAACCACACACAGCGGTTACTCAATATCAAAAAATCATGAATGCGATAGTCTACACTCTCTTATAGTGTTCTTAATGAACTGCCGATTAGCCTATAAAATGGAGCGGAGATATGGCGGTGACAAAAAAAGATAAAGTAATCGCGCTGAAAGCTTTAGAAAAGGATCTTAAAGCTAATCAAAAGGCTTGCAAGGCCGCTTGGCCAGAGGGTTCGCCGCTATTGTCACTGTGTATGCAGAAAGCGGCATCTGTATTTGAAAGCCAGTTAGAGAAAGTGCTCTGTTCACAGGGTGGGAAGGTTGCCAGAGAAGCAGAGAAAAAAGTCGAACATGAAACCTAGGTAATTAATCTCAACATAGAATTAGACAGAATAAACAGACACGTCAAGTGTGATTTGACGCGCCTGTTTATCGACTGCGATCGATAGCAGAGATTATGTATACCATCCCGTTTGTGCGTTTTGAATGTTATTAATTAAACCCGTACAATTTCGCCACGCATGCTATACAAAATGAACAGCACTTCTTCCTGAACTTTTTGGCTGATCCCGTTTTTTTGCAAAGCCCCTAGAATATCATCGAGCACCGCCATAAACTCAGTGCCATTGATGTTCATCCCCTTATGCGCATCGAGTAAATTTTTTCCTTCATAACAGTTTGGTCCGCCCGTACCGGCAATAAAAAATGTTGCGGCTGCATTTTTCATCTCATCAACACTCGCCTTGGCATTTTCATAGCGAGTGGCTATAGCAGGATTGGCCAGATGATTGTCAACGGCATCACTGGCTATTTGTGTGATCCCTTCAGTGCCGCCGAGTCGTTCATAGAGTGATTCAGTCATAATCGCATCCTTCCTTTATTCTGTGTGGGTTTTTATAACACATGTAAAAACTAACACCGGGCTATAGGCAAAAGAAGTACAGAATCTGTAGTAGCTGCTACCCTTTAAAGGACGGTATAAATAACCATGGATATAAAACGGGGTGGTAGGATGAAAGCATATGGTCAGTTTTGCCCTTTGGCACAGGCAACTCAGTTACTCTGTGAACGATGGACCTTGTTAATTGTAAGGGAATTTATTGCAGGCAGTACACGTTATAGTGAATTGCAAAAAGGCGTGCCCCTAATGTCACCGACCTTACTCTCCACGCGATTGAAACAACTTATCGACGCTGGCGTTATAAAAGTCAGTAAGGATAAGGGCAAGAGCCAATATGAACTGACTGAGGCTGGGTTAGAGTTAAGACCCGTGGTGGAGCTGCTTGGTGCTTGGGGGCATCGCTGGGCGCAAACGAAGCTCAATAAAGAAGATCTTGATGCAGGGCTGCTCATGTGGGATATGCGTCGAAGTGTTGATCCTTCTGTCTTTCCAGAAAAACGTATTGTTGTACAGTTCGAATATCCAGATGCTCCGAAGGGTGCGCGTGATTGGTGGCTGATCTCTGAGAAAGGTGTGATTGACTTGTGCCTGAGTGATCCTGGACATGAAGTCAATATCATCATCAAAAGTTCATTAGCCGATATGACTGCAGTATGGACCTGTCAACGGAAATTCCAAGACGCGGTTAACCAAGGTGATATAGAGGTTATGGGTGACAGAAAGCTGGCTTTAAATCTGCAAAATTGGTTGCAGTCAAGCCTGTTGTCCCGGCTCGGATCAGTTGATCAGTTACCCAAGTTGCAATGGGCAGTTTGATCTAAAGCTTCGGGGTTTATCGCTGTTTCACCTCTGGATGTTTCTGTCCCCCGACGCTGATCATGATATACTCAGTCTTGTCGTCTCTTCTGGTATCTCCGTTTTTCCAGTCAATCAACTTCACTGTGATTGACTTCTAATCTATTCGATGAATCAACCAGACATTCTACACTCCCAGTAATCTCTATACAGGATAGCCGCTTTGACCCAAATACCTTTTTCTTCTCTGAATCTGCACACAGATCTTCTGGAAAACTTGTCCACCCTCGGCTATACAGCGATGACCGCTATACAGCAGGAGAGTTTGCCGCCTATTCTGGAAGGCAAAGATGTGATTGCTCAGGGTAAAACCGGCTCCGGAAAAACCGCCGCTTTTGGTTTGGGTTTGTTACAGAAGCTGGATGTCAAACGCTTTCGTATACAGTCGCTGGTGTTGTGTCCTACCCGGGAGTTGGCCGATCAGGTAGCTACAGAGCTTCGTAAGCTGGGTCGTGGTATTCACAATATCAAGATACTGACCCTGTGTGGCGGGATGCCGTTTGGCCCCCAGGTGGGTTCACTGGAACATGGCGCACATGTCATTGTTGGTACTCCAGGACGTATTGAAGACCATCTGAAAAGAGGGACGCTGAGGCTGGATGATGTAAACCTGTTGGTACTTGATGAAGCAGATCGCATGCTTGATATGGGCTTTCAGGAGACGTTGGATAAGGTGATAGAACAGATTCCAGCGCAGCGCCAGACACTGCTGTTCAGTGCCACCTTTCCTCCGCAGATCCAGAAAATTTCAAACCGTATTATGATAAATCCGGTCATGGTAAAAGTGGCATCCACACATGACCATGCGACGATTGAACAGCATTTCTACAAGGTTCAGGATGATAATCAACGCTTCCTGGGACTGCGCCTGCTGCTGATGCATTTTAATCCCGAGTCATCACTGGTTTTCTGTAACACCAAACGGGAGACACAAGAGGTAGCCGATCAGTTATCGGCTTATGGATTTAGTGCGCTGGCACTGCATGGCGATCTGGAGCAACGGGACCGTGATCAGACGCTGATACGATTTTCCAATAAAAGTGCCTCGGTACTTGTAGCTACGGATGTGGCGGCAAGAGGGCTGGATATTGATTCACTCGACGCGGTCATTAATTACCATATTGCGCATGATGTGGAAGGACATGTCCATCGAATAGGACGTACAGGTCGGGCTGGGAGTAAGGGTATTGCCTGTTCCCTCTATAGTGAGAAAGAGAGTTATCGGGTCGCACTGCTTGAAACTAATATTGATCCGATCCTCGACAGTGAACCTCTGCCACCGCAATCTTTACTGGATAAACCAGCTATGAAACCTGCCATGGTGACACTGCAGATAGATGGTGGAAAAAAGCAGAAAGTCCGCGCTGGCGACATCCTGGGTGCCCTGACCGGTGATAAAGGGATCGAAGGAAAACAGGTTGGTAAAATCAATATTGCAGACAACTGGTCCTATGTCGCCGTCAGTCAAAAGGTGAGCAGACAGGCACTAAGCAAATTGACGGAGGGGAAGCTCAAAGGGCGTTCCTTTCGTGTGAGATTGATTCAAAGCTAACACGGAGAAATTGGCCGCCGGTTTTCAGTAAATTGATTCCACGTGGTGTCTATACTAACGATCAGATGGATTAAATTGCAGACAGTCAGATTGCGATAAAGAATCGGGTACCAGCGATAGAGGTGAGGCCATTTATCTCTGGGGCGCGCAAGCCCTGATCAAATCAATGGCCGCAGGGCAGCACAGATAACTGATTAAATATAAATGCGCCTGTGTGTAGCTTTTTGGCTGAGTTTCGTGGTTAATCAGGATAGGAAAGAAAGGATGATTGCGGCAGGGAAATAGGTACAGATAGGTCGGTCTTAGTCACCAACTGTGTCTATGGGCTAATCGACTTCATTGTTATGCTCATTCGTTCCAGGATCTTATTATTGGTTAACCATGTTATTTGAATTACTGTTCCTTTTTATCGCCGGTTTTTTGGGCGGCGTAATCAATGCCATTGCAGGCGGTGGTAGCTTTATCACCTTTCCTGCGTTGTTATTTGTCGGCATTCCACCCATAAGCGCCAATGCAACCAATACCTTTGCATCTTGCTCCGGTTATATGAGTGGTGCTTACGCGTTTCGCAAAGATTTGTTGGCTCATAAGGATGAGTTGCCAAAGTTTATACTGGTTAGTCTGATTGGTGGCATCGCCGGCGCCTGGTTACTGTTGCAGACACCTGAGTCGCTGTTTCGTGAGGCGATCCCCTGGCTGTTGCTGTTTGCCACACTGCTGTTTATTTATGGTGGGACGCTTAATCGTCTGCTGAAACAGTTGGCAGGAAAACATCGTCACGCCTCGGCGATTGGTGCAGTGCTTCTGCTATTACTGTTATTAGCCGTGACCATCTATGGCGGATTCTTTAATGCCGGCTTGGGGATCATTATTCTCAGCTACCTGGCATTGGCCGGGTATACCGATATTAATGCCATGAATGGCCTGAAGTTGTTGGTCTCGTCTGTTGTTTCACTAATAGCCATTGCGCTGTTTATTTATGACGGGGCTATAGCCTGGTATGAGGGTACTGTTGTGCTGGTTGGTACACTGGCGGGTGGGTATATGGCGGCCCATCTCTCACGTAAATTGCCACCGCACTGGGTAAGGGGTTTTGTGATCGTGGCCAGTATCGGTATTACGTTGTACTTTTTTTATGCTATCTATTTGAGTTAATCAGCACGCAAAGTGTCGGAATCAAAAGGCTGATTCCGACACGGCTGTTTAATCGGTTTTCTTTCCATAGCCACTCATCATCCCCGCAAACATCTTTTGCAGACTCTCCATTGAATTGGCCGACTGGGTGAAGAAGGGCTGCATCAAGCTAAGCGGGTCATAGCCCTCTGCACCCGCATTCATCTGTTCGCGTATCTTGTTGATCATCTCTTCATGCAGACCCTGAACATCGGGCCAGCCCATCAGTGTTCGCATCTCTTCTGGGGTTATATCAACCGAGATTTTCATACTTCCTCCTGATCCTACGCTGAGTAGGGTTCGATCAATTAAGAGGACATTGACTGAACCAATGCCTGCTATGCTTGCAGTTAAATTACCAGTGTTTTCAGTGGGAGGCCAATGCTAATGAAGCGATTTATTGGGCTGATTTTGATTTTTCTCTGTATCGGTCTGTCTCAGGGCGTCGGAATCGCCGCTACACCTGGTGGCTTCTTTGGTGCCAGAGAGACGGTTTATCCCGCCTGGTTCAAAGAGAGTTTCCTGGATATTCGTGAGGATGTGGCTGAAGCGACGGCTGCTGGAAGGCGGGTGATGCTGTTCTTTCACCAGAATGGATGTCCCTATTGCAATCTGCTAGTGGAGCGAAATCTGTCGCAGCAGGCTATCGAACAGCAGATGCGTGAGCAGCTGGATGTGATCGCGGTCAATATGTGGGGTGATCGTTCTGTCATGGATCTGTCTGGCCAGGAGCAGACGGAGAAGACATTTGCAGCTGCTCTGCGTATCCAGTTTACGCCGACGCTGCTGTTTCTGAATGAGACGGGAGCGGTGATACTCCGGCTTAATGGTTATACGCCTCCAGAGACTTTCAAACTGGCGCTGGATTACATAGGCGAAAAACAGGAGCAGCAGATCAGCTATCGTGAGTATCTGGCTGCTCATCGACCGACAGTGCAGGGTGATAAAAAACTGCAGTCAGAACCTTTCTTCATTGATGGCCCACACGATCTGAGTCTGATTAAAGGGCCGCTAGCGATCTTCTTTGAACAGCAGGATTGCCCGGCCTGTAACCGTTTGCATCAGGAGTTGTTGAGCGATCCCGAGATCAGGGCGCTGGCAGGGCAGACACATGCGGTTCAACTGGATATGTGGTCCGATACGCCAATTATTACCCCAACTGGTGAGAAATTGACGGCGCGAGAGTGGGCCAAACAACTGTCGATCGCCTATGCACCCTCGATTGTATTATTTGATTCCGAGGCAGGGGAGGTGATTCGCTCCGAGGCCTTTTTCAAACGGTTTCATACCGCTTCAATTTTCGATTACCTGTTATCAGGGGCCTATAAAACAGAGCCCAGTTTTCAGCGCTATATCTCCGCCAGGGCAGAACATATCCGGGAACAGGGAAAAGATGTCGATCTCTGGCGATAATGGGATAATGCGGCCAGTTACTATGGATTGAGTAAGTCTCGATCGCTAATCAGGGTCTGTTTGTGTCTGAAAAGCCGTTGTTTTTAGGAGTGGCTGCCGCTTCATCGAATGAGCAATCTGTTGCTGAGACATTGGCTGCAGCGCTATCCGTGCCAGTTGTTCCACCAAACTTGGATGAGACAGGTCTGCTGCTTCTGGTCAAAGAGACAGCACTGCAACTTCAGCAGATTGGCCCGGATGCACCAGGCCCTGTCTGGGTCGATTTTGTCGAGGGCAAGGCTGCCCACAGACGAAAGTTTGGTGGCGGACGAGGTCAGCCCTTAGCCAAGGCGATTGGTCTGAAAAAGGGTTGGACTCCCCGGGTGCTGGATATGACCGCCGGGCTGGGACGCGATGCGTTTGTTCTGGCAACACTGGGTTGTGAAGTTGAGATGATGGAACGCTCTCCTGTAGTGCATGCCCTGTTGGCAGATGGGTTGGAGCGCGCCCGGGAAGACGCTGATATCGGATCAATCATTTCCCGCATGAAGCTGCAACATCTGGATGGGCGGTTGTATCGTACCGCGCATGAAAGACCTGAGGTGGTCTATCTGGACCCCATGTATCCACATCGAGAGAAATCTGCCAAGGTGAAGAAAGAGATGCGGCTGTTTCAACTGCTGCTGGGAGATGATCAGGACAGCGCGGAGTTGCTCGAAACGGCGCTCACGCTTGCGTCCCGCCGGGTGGTTGTGAAACGGCCAGCGAAGGCTCCATTTTTGGCAGAACGGAAACCTTCAGTCTCTATCTCCAGCCCCAATACCCGCTACGATATCTATCTGACCGGCAGTCACAATGCAGCAACTTGAAACACCCAAAGGTCCGTTGACACTTTATCGTTATCCCCGACGGAAGAGTGAGACGCTGCGTGCCTGGGATGCGGCAGATGAATATCTGTTAAGTCAGATTGGTGCGGAGATCAGTGGACGTATTTTGATTGTTAATGATGCATTTGGTGCGCTCAGCTGTGCGCTTGCAGAGCATCTGCCGGTTATGCTGACGGACTCTTATCTGTCACTCTGGTCTACCCGGGAAAATCTGCAGTCGAATGGCATCGCGATGGATGCAGTACAGCTGATAGACAGTGTGACAGCTTATGAGGGGTTGTATGATTGGGTGCTGGTGCGGGTCACCAAGACATTGGGGCTGCTGGAAGATGAGCTGATCCGCCTGCGACCCCATCTGAAACCTGAAACCCGGGTGGTCGGCTGTGGCATGGTCAAGCAGATACACAGCTCCACGCTTGATCTGTTTGAGCACATTATTGGGCCAACCAAGACCTCGCTGGCAAGGAAGAAGGCGCGGTTGATCTATACCGCCCCGGATTTATCGATAGCGCGTTCAGCCTCTCCCTATCCTGTGGTTTATACCCTGGAGGGAACCGATTACAGCCTGGTGAATCACGCCAATGTCTTTTCCCGTGACAGTCTGGATATCGGTACACGTCTGCTGCTGAAACATATCCCTTCCAAGCCTGATTACAGAGACATTGTTGATCTGGGTTGTGGGAATGGTGTGGTGGGCCTGATCGCAGCTGAGAGGAATCCGCAGGCAACAGTTCATTTCGTTGATGAGTCGGCCATGGCAGTCGCCAGTGCGCGGGAGACGTTGAGTCGATCAGGGCTGGAAAACAGTGTCTGTTTTTTGCAGGGTGATGGGTTGACTGACTTTAAACCAGAAAGTGCGGATCTGATTCTCTGCAACCCACCCTTTCATCACGGCAATGTGGTGGGGGATGAGATCGCCTGGCGCATGTTCAATCAGGCGCGGCGGGTATTGCGTAAGGGGGGTGAACTGCGAGTGATTGGTAATCGTCACCTGAACTACCATGTCAAGCTGAAACGGCTGTTCGGAGATGTACAGCAGCTGGCTTCTGACCGAAAGTTTGTGGTGCTGCAGAGTTTTAGTCGGGAATAAAAAACGGATACCGAAGTATCCGTTTTTTATGAATAGTGGCGGAGCGGACGGGACTCGAACCCGCGACCCCCGGCGTGACAGGCCGGTATTCTAACCAACTGAACTACCGCTCCACTGAGGTTCAAACCGGTTGTCTGCAAGGCATTCAACCAACGTTGGAGCGCGGTAGTTTAATGATTCCTGACGAAAGGTCAACTGATTTCGAGTCCTTTTCGCGGGGTTATTTCTGCAAGGCGTAGAGTTGCTTTATCTCATCTGCCCAGAGTGTGTCATCAATGGTCTCAAGTACCATCGGTATATCATCAAAGCGGGAATCATTCATGATGTAGTCAAACACTGGCCAGCCGAGTTTTCCTTTTCCCAGACTCTCGTGACGATCCACTCGCGAACCCAGATCCGGTTTGCTGTCATTAAGATGAACGCCACGCAAGTAGTTAAAACCGACAATGCGTTCGAATTCTGCAAAGGTCTCTTCGCAGGCGTCTGCTGTTCGCATGTCATAGCCAGCGGTGAAGGTGTGACAGGTGTCCAGACAAACGCCGACCCGAGTTTTATCTTCCACCCGTTGAATAATTGCTGCCAGATGTTCAAACCGATGTCCCAGGTTGCTTCCCTGACCGGCGGTGTTTTCGATCACGGCGGTTACACCGGTTGTCTGATCCAGCGCCCAGTTGATTGAGTCGGCCACAACTTCCAGGCTCTCTGTTTCGGAGATTTTCTTCAGATGGCTGCCAGGATGAAAGTTGAGCAGTTGCAGCCCCAGTTGCTCGCAACGCTGCAGCTCATCCAGAAAGGCATCTCTCGATTTTTGCAGTGCCTCTGCTTCAGGGTGACCCAGATTGATCAGGTAACTGTCATGGGGCAGCACATGTCGGGGTGAGATACCTGCTGCTGCAAGATTCTCCTGAAACTGGCTGATACTCTTGTCGGTGAGCGCTTTGGCTTTCCACTGCCGCTGGTTTTTTGTGAACAGCGCAAAGGCCGTGGCACCAATCGCCTGGGCATTGAGAGGCGCATTTTCCACCCCACCACTTGCACTGACATGCGCGCCGATAAACTTCATCCAGATCGATCTCCATTACAAAAGCAACACATGTTAGCTGAAATAGTGTCTGACTCCCATAACCGTTTAACCCTGAATCAATCGTGGAAAAGCATCGCTGATTGCATCGTCCTTCACTTACATCGGATACATGAGCGAGACTGAATGTGCGCGTGTCTGTGGTAACGGTGCTGTATCAGTAACTGCATGCAGGGCAGTCAGCTGCTCAATGCCGGGAAGTTTGTTCAGCTGAGTGACCAGTCGTTCCTGGGGTCGGTTGCTCTCAACCGTCAGATGAATTTTTAACAGCTGCTCGGCATCGCTGTTTTTGACATCCATTGAACGGATGGTAAATCCACGAACGCGACTGGTCTGAAGGATTTTCTCCAGCATCGCAGGGTTAGAACGCGCTTGAATATGCAGGCTGTAGATCATTGTATCGCTCCTTTTATCATTTGGTTGTTTGCATCGCCGGGCTTAACCATCGGCCAGACGTTGTGTTCGGTTGCAATGCTGACGTGCAGCAGCGCAGGGCCTGTTGTCTCCATCAATTTGTTGATGGCGTAACTCATATCTGCAGGATTGGAAATGCTGGAGGCGGGTATGCCAAAGGCCTCTGTCATGGCGCAGAAATCCGGGTTGTCAGAGAGATCAATCTCGCTGTAGCGGCCTTGGTAACAGACTTCCTGTTGCTGGCGAACCATCCCCAATGCCTGATTGTCCAGGATGATGATCTTGATAGGCAGGCGATAGCGGGCAATAGTGGCCAGCTCCTGAACATTCATCATGAAAGAGCCATCCCCAGCGATATTGATCACGGCTGTATCAGGGAGTGCCAGTTGCGCGCCGATGGAGGCAGGCAACCCAAATCCCATAGCGCCCAGGCCGCCACTGGTGAGGTGCTTTCGTGGGTGGTCGAAGGCGTAATGCTGGGCAACCCACATCTGATGTTGCCCGACATCGCAACTGATGGTGGCTTGTCCCCGGGTAATTTGTGAAAGGTGACGCATGAAATGGGGGCCGGTAATACCTTGCTCCTGCGGGAGCGTGAAACCGTCGCGTTCATGTGCTGCTTTACAGTGAGTCTGCCACTCTGTGATATCCAGGTTGGTCGCAAGAGACTTGAGAGTGCTGCGGATATCCCCCCTCAGGGCGCAAGCGACCTGGCGTAACTTGCCAATCTCTGCCGGGTCGATATCAAGATGGATGACCTTGGCATGGGGGGCAAAGTGACTCAGTTTTCCGGTGACCCGATCATCGAAGCGGACGCCGACAGCAATCAGCAGATCGCACGCTTGCACACACTGATTGGCAGCTGCAGAGCCATGCATGCCCAACATGCCCATATTAAGCGGGTGATTGCCTGGTAGTGTGCCTAATCCCTTCAGTGTAAGCACGGTGGGAATACCGGTGGTCTCGACAAATTGACGAAAAGAGATGATGGCGTCCCCCAGTACAACCCCGCCACCCGCATAAATAATGGGTTGTCTGCTGGCCTTGATCAGTTCGATTGCTTGACTCAGTGATTGTTCAGAGGGGTTATCTGGAGTGGTCTCTCCCTGTGTGAGCTGTGGCCGAAGCTCTTCTGAAAGGGTAGCTTGTTGAATATCTTTCGGGAGATCAATCAGAACCGGACCCGGGCGTCCTTCCTGGGCAATCTGGAAGGCTTGATCGAGAATGTCGGGTAATTGGTCAATGTGCTCAACCAGAAAGCTCTGCTTGGTAATGGGCAAGCTCATGCCGAGTACGTCTATTTCCTGAAACGCATCGGTGCCGATCAGGCCGGTTGGGACCTGACCGGTGATGGCAACCATTGGAACTGAATCCATGTAGGCATCGGCCAGACCGGTCATCAGATTGGTGGCACCGGGCCCGGAGGTAGCCAGACAGACGGCGGTACGACCGGTGGCGCGGGCATAGCCATTGGCGGCAAAGGCGGTTCCTTGTTCATGGCGACAAAGGATATGCTTGATTGGGCTCTCCAGCAGTGCGTCATAGAGCGGCATAATGCAGCCACCGGGATAGCCAAACAGGGTGTCAATCCCCTCTGACATCAGTTTGTTAACGATATACTCTGCACCATTCATCTCTTTTTCTGCTCCGCTTCTTTCAAAGGCAAAAAAAAACCCCCGGATCTTTCGATTCGGAGGTCTTATTCGGGTTTGGGTAAAAATGCTAGCCGATAGGATCTCCGAGCAGTCGATTTACGACCACCACTACTAGAGATACCACTACCATCAGCCCGCGAATTTTCATGATTTTGTCTTGCTCGTTCCGTTTCCGGTTTTTACAGATGGATTGTTTTTACACTATTGGTTCCTGAGATGCAAGCTGTGATTGAAAACCACTCATACCCAATGTGCCGCCGTTATAAAAAACAAGCTGCGGACCTGTGGGTGGATTGAGGTTCATCTCTTGTTTGACCGTATAGAGGTGTTTAACAGAGTAGACCGGGTCCATCAACAATCCCGTCTCCCTGGCGATTGACCAGCTCTCCTTGAGAATGGTCTTGTTGATGCTGCCATAGGAGGTCGCTGTGGCTGGTCGGATAAACCGGACTTCGGGGCGTTGGGCGGGCAGGGGTGTTGCAATTAACTTCTCCAGCCACTGTTCAAACTGGCAATAGCGCTGCTGAAACTCGTCCGGCGTGCCCGCTATCTGGGTGATATGCACCGTGGGCCTGGTTATGCCGAGCAGTCGCATCCCCAGCAGCAGTCCGATGGCGCTGACACCGGTACCGCTGTCGGTCCAGATCGTATCAAAATCGATGCCCAGTTGATCGCTATTCCGCTGGAGATCGGTCGCTACGGTCAAGATGCCTGGCAGGACGGCCTCACTGTAGCCGCCCTCGGGGATGACTGTTGCCTTGACCGAGTGTTGGTTCAATGCCTGTGTTGTCTCATGGGCGATCTGCTCCACATCAGGCCACTGCTGGTGGGAGATATAACGAATCTGGTCTGGTGATAACAGCATGTTCAGCAACAGATGATTGCCGGTCAAAGCCCTGTTACCTGGCTCTTTAACCAGGGCCGTGATGGCATAGCCACGGCTGCTCAGCATCTGGCTCAATCCAAGGACATTATTAGAGTGTGCACTACCTATCAAGATTACGTGGCGGATGCCGCTATGCTGTAGAACCGGGAGCAGGCTCAGGTATTTTCTGTGCTTGGTTCCGACCACGTTCGCGTTGAGTTCATCTTCACGCTTAATGTAGATGGGAGCCGAAGCGTTTTGCGGAAGATAGCCTTTCAGCGGATGGCAACGACTTTGCCAGTTCAGATCCTGATCCAGATGACTGGCTGTAAGTTGTTGAAGTAATTTGATAAAAGACATTTCAGGCCATTCTGTCGTCGGATGGATGCCACCGCTTAGCGAGGATCGGATTGAATTCTGCTGGGTATGGGCATAGAGTTTATTGGGTTTATTGCTCCCGTAAAGAATTAATAACAAAGAAGGCCTTAGCTGGGTCGTGCAATAATTTACAATGAGATGATGGGGCGAACGAAAACCATTCAATATCGCTGTTAGCCAGTTACTGGAACAGACGTGGTTGTCTATTTATCAGTCAGATAAATCAATCGTCTGGGTATGTACGTGTCTAGCTGTATAGATTGAACAGGTCTCTTTTTGCTCCATTGGAATGAGGAAACCGCGTGTCTGAATTGGATAGGACAGATGACGGCATCGTCGACCCGGATCTTCGGTCTGAACTGGAGGCTCTCGGCGACAGGATGGATGAGCTGGATGCACTGATCTCACTAACGGAGTCCCGTGAGCAGTGCAGTCCCCCCCCAGCTTTGCAAGCTGTATCCCATGCCGAAGGTTTATGGCCAATAGCCAGTGCCGAGGAGGTTGATAATCAGCAACTCAAAGAGACCATATCGCTGCTGAAGGCCACACTCAATTCCACCACAGATGGAATTTTGGTGCTTGATAATGATTTGCGGGTGGTGATCTATAACACCAAGTTTGTCTCCCTCTGGAATATTCCCAAGTCACTGAATCGCCGCTCTGAAGCGGACTGGTTCAAGGCCTTTACGGCCCCCTTGATGGAAAATTCTGAGCAGTTTATTAATCGTATACGGGAACAGCTGTCACACACGGATGAAGCTACCCGGGATATTCTTCGCTTTACTGATGGGCGTATATTCGAAAGCCGCTCTCATCCGCAGAAAATTGAGGGCGAAACAGTCGGTCGGGTCTGGAGTTTCCGCGATGTTACCAAGCAGCGCCAGGCCCAGGAGCTGGTTGAATACCAAGCGACCTACGATCCACTGACAGACCTCCCCAATCGCCGCTTGTTGCTGGATCGTCTGAATCAGACGCTGGCTCGTTGCCGTCGGCATGATCGAATAGGGGCACTGCTGTTCCTTGATCTGGATAATTTCAAAACCATAAACGACACACTGGGTCATCCCACGGGTGATGCGCTGCTGCAGCAGGTTGCCCGCCGCCTGACCGATTGTCTGCGCCGGGAAGATACGGCTGCACGTCTGGGTGGAGATGAGTTTGTCTTGTTGTTGGCGGAAGAGTCGTCAACCATTGAGGCCTTTACCCACCATGTTGATATGGCAGCGAATAAGGTGCTCTCGGCCCTCTCAGAGCCCTATGAAGTTCAAGGCCACCGGCTCTATGCCACGACCAGTATTGGCGTGTCGCTGTTCCCGCAAGATGATGAGTCTGCCGATGATGTATTGATGCAGGCGGATACAGCCATGTATCGCGCCAAGGAGGCGGGGCGCAATACACTCCGCTTCTTCCTGCCCAGTATGCGTAAATTTTCCGAAGAACAGCTACAGATACAGAACGACTTGCGCCAGGCCCTTGAGCGTGATGAGTTGAAGATACTCTGGCAGCCAAAACACGATTTTTCTGGGAACACCCTGGGTGCTGAGGCACTGTTGCGCTGGGAGCATCCTGTTCGCGGTCTGATCATGCCCAGTGAGTTTATTCCGGTGGCGGAAGATATCGGTATTATCACTTCCCTGGGCAATCAGGTTCTGGAAGTGGCCTGTCGACTGCTACGCAAGCTGGCGGATGAGTACACCGAGGCCGGCCCCATACACCTTTCGGTCAATATCAGTCCCCAGCAGTTTCAGCAGGCCGACTTCTCCATGCAGATTGCCCACTATCTGGAGACCAGTGGAGCCAACCCATCCCGGCTGATTCTGGAGTTGACCGAGAATATGCTGGTAACCAATCTGGATGAAGTGATGGCCAAGATGGTGGATCTGAAACGGTTGGGTGTGCGTTTCTCAATTGATGATTTTGGCACCGGCTACTCATCCCTGGCCTATCTTAAACGGTTGCCGCTGGATGAGATCAAGATTGACCGTTCGTTCGTCAATGATATTATCAAAGATCCGGAAACGGTCAGTATTGTCGAGGCAATCATCACCATGGCCTCCAAGCTGGGTCTGAGTGTGGTGGCCGAGGGTGTTGAAAACAGTCGGGAGTTTAACTTCCTAAGGAAACGTGGCTGTCACTGCTTCCAGGGTTATATGCTCTGCCAGCCGCTGACCGAGAAGGAGTTTCTGGAATTTATCAGTGAGGGCAATATTCATACTGCCCGGGCGAACAGCAGCCAGAGCGTATTCGAGGGCTTTTGACAGGCCATCTTTAGCTGATCAGGCAGGCGTCCGGGGGTTGGGGTGTCAGCAGTAGCTTGATCTGTTCCGCCTCCTCAGGCTCCAGTCCGCCCTTCTTCAACGCCAGTTCAATAGTCTCCTTTCCGAGCATTCGATAGAGTGCCTGATAAGCGGCAGGTATCTCCCGCATGCTATCGATGTGGTGCGCAATGGTCTCTGTGTCACCCCGGCTGATGGGGCCGGTCAGTGCATCGGGTAGTCCCGAGTTCACGAGATTTTCAACACTTCCCTGGATTAATGGCAGGAGGGCCTGCATACCGGCAGAGCGATCTATGCCGATCTGCTCAAGCAGGCTTACGGCCACAGATTCCAGAGTCACCAGATAGTTGGCCGCGACACAGAGTGCCGCGTGATAAAGGGCCTTTTTATCAGCGGGTACTACCAGTGTCTTACCTGACAACGCATTTACCAGCGACATCGCCTTGGCAACGGCAGAAGAAAGGCCCTCCAGGCAGAAGTAGGATTTTTTCAGTAACTCAGCACCCTTAGCTGGGTCGGCAAGGGCTTGGATGGGGTGGAGTGACAGGGTCTCGGCTCCCTTATTCTGGGCGGGTGACAGCGCGTCCGATGTGAGTGCGCCGCTGAGATGGATAAACAGCTGGCCCGGTCGAATGACCCCTTGGTCAGCGATGGCCTGACAGACAGTCGTGATCTGGTCATCCGGCGTGGCAATGAAGATGATGTCGGCATTGACCACCACTCTGGCAGCATCTGTGGTGGCCAGCGGGCATTCAACCCGCTCCGCACATTGCTTGGCTGACTCAAGTCGTCTGCTGGCCACGCCAATGATTGGGTAACCCGCCTGATGCAGTGCCAGGAGCATCGCACTACCGGCGGCCCCGGCCCCGATCAGTGCAATCCGTTCTGTTGTCATTACCCGTTGCCTCTAGTAGCTGGCGTCAGCGGTCTCAATCAGATTCCGGGACGCCTTGGTCAATATTTCGTTTCCTGTGCTGCGGATCAGAACAGTATCCTCTATTTTGACGACACCGGCCTGCTTGTCCAGCATGTGCATCTCAATGGCGAGTACACAGCTATCAGGAATTATCGCACGGTTGTTGGCGATCAGTACCGGAGGCTCATTCACTTCTATGCCAACGCCATGTCCAATCAGTCTACAGCGACTGTCACCAGTGAAGCGCAAGAATTGATCCTGCACCCGCATCTCTGCTGCCTTCTCCATGGCCAGATCATAGACCTGATCACAACCCATGCCGGGTCTGATGCTATCGATCACATAATCGGAGATCTCTCTAAGATCGGCATACATACCCCGAACCCTGGGTCTGGCCTTACCGGCAATATAGGTTCGTGATTGATCAGCATGGTAGCCATTGACCATGCTGGGGATGTCGACTACTACCTGATCGCCTTCATCAATAATTCGATTGGATGGCCCAATGGGGAGAGCGGGGCTCAGGCCAATGCCGGAGATTGAGTACACGATGCCGGTAAAATCACTCAGATTGCTGCCGGAGCTGATCGGACCCATGCCTAACGGCAGATCGGGATGGCGCAGAAAAATACCACCCTCGTGACCAGCCAGTCGATGGCTGTTTTCGATCATTGCCGAGAGCTCCAGTTCAGAGATACCGGGACGAAGGTTCTCTTTCACTGTTTTCTGGCCGGTCTCCACAATACGACAAGCGCGGCGTATCTGCTCGACTTCGTAATCTGACTTGACGGCACGCTGGGCGAGGATCAGCGGTGAGGCGTCGACGATCTCAAAGCCCTGAAATAGGGAGTGATATTCCAGGTACTGCCTGGCCGGTAATAGATCCAGCTCAATCCCCAATGTTTTGTTCCAGAGATAAGAGAAGTACTCCTGGTAGATGAAGTCGAGACGCCGTTCTTCAGTGATGTGGGAGGCTTCTATGCCTGCAGTCTGAATCGCATAGGGGTAACCACTGCGGACAAACAGGCGGTAGTCATCGGGAAAAATGGCAAGAAATGCCGGCTGGGCTATGCCTGCATAATAGAAAATATCTCGTGAGTAGAAGAGCAGGGCGGCCCCCATACCCTGTTCTACCATAGCGCGTTGAAACTGTTTAATGCGTTTCAGATGCCTGCTCATATCAGTGTCCCGGGGGGCTGTCGCCCCCTGTATTTAAAATATACCGAAAGGTATATTATCGATTGTACTTATCGCCCTGACCGCCCCTGGATTAGCGTTTCAACTGTTGAAGATAGTGGTTAAGTTGTGAGGAGGTCTGTTGCAAGATGGTGTCATCTTTTACCACGGCATAGAGGGCGGCTGCGCCATTGACCGAGATAAAGATGAAGTTGGCAATCTCCCGATAATTGAGTCCTGGTGAGATCAGCTGTTTCGTTTCGGCCTCTTCCAGCCAAAGCTGAAAAAGTTTGGAAAAGCGAATAAACCCGCGCAGCATATGGCGGCTCATTTCGGGGGATTGCCCGGAGAGCTCGACCAGGGAATTGAGGAAATAGCAGCCGCCATCAAAGGTGTGGCCACCAAGGTAATGCATAAGGTCGTTCTCAATCACCTTGGTTATCCTGAGCAGCGGATCGTCAATAGCCGATACGCCCTTAAACACAACCGCATGCCAGCGCCTTACGGCCTCATAATAGACGGCATACCAGATTGCCTCCTTGCTGGAGAAGTGGCCATAAAGGCCGCCTTTTGTCAGGCTGGTAGCCTCTAATATATTATTGATAGATGTGTTGTGATAACCCTTTACAGAAAATAGTTGAAGTGATTTATCAATAATGAGTTGGCGGGTTCGAATGCCTTTGCTTACCATGACAATCCTAAAATATACCGAACGGTATATTTACCATAGCCCAGAGTAATAAAGCGGGTCAACAGGAGGGTGGGTTATTGTGCTGAAGAGCCGTACAATAGGGCAGTTAATAAAATTAATCTAAAACATTAAATAGATTACTTATTTTATTGAATATATTGGTAAATATCATTGTTTATAAAGTGAACTATTAAGTCATGTCTATGGATTATGAAAGACGCTTCGGTGGTATCGCGCGACTCTATGGCCAGTCTGGTCTGGATCGATTTGCGGCGGCGCATATTTGTGTGGTCGGGATTGGCGGTGTTGGCTCCTGGGGGG
>VMRY01000016.1 GCA_007713595.1 Sedimenticola thiotaurini | reverse complement strand
GTATACTATTTTCTCTGTGACTCATAACCAACTGTGGAGAAAGAGTATGAATAATCCAGTGAACGTAACAGTTGATAAAGCTGTATATGACCAACTGGTCAGCTTGCAGACAGTATCCAGTCAGGATATTAATGACGTGATTAGCCGGTTGCTTTTTCATGGCGAAAGAAAAATGCGACTGGAAGTTGAAGAGCCCCACTACACCATGGAGCAGGAGCTGCAAAGAGAGCGGGATGGGGTGTTTGCCAGTTCTGGTATCTGTTCTTAAGTCATAGAATTCTTACTCCACCTTAATCGCTACTTGATCGTTCTGCATAACGCCACTGACAGGGAGGTGGCGTTCGATCGGTGGGAAAGAGGTAATGCGCATGGCTGAAATTCATCATCAGGTAGGGATACAGGGCAGTTTGGGTGATATCTATCATGCCCTGACCACGGATGATGGGCTCTCCACCTGGTGGACCACAGATACTCAGGGAGCGGGTGACGTGGGTTCTGTGATCCATTTTCGGTTTGACGGTAACGGCCCTGAGTTTGCAGTGACTGAGCTTCTGCCCAATAAGCTTGTTCGCTGGAGCCACAGCGGGACGATGCCTGAAGAGTGGATGGGTACTGAAATTACCTTTCGCTTGCAGCAAAAGACTGATCAGGTGATGGTCCATTTCAGCCATACCCAATGGCAATCAGCGACTGATTTCATGGCCCATTGCAGTACCAAGTGGGGTGTCTTCATGCTCAGCCTGAAGGATGCGATTGAGACTGGAAAGGGACGACCGTTTCCAGATGATATTCAGATTGATCATACTTAACGAGCTTTGCTAATAGCGCAAGGCTGTTCCAACTAAGCACAACAAGCACGATGCCCTGTTGCAGGGAACAATGGAGGGAGTATGAGCAAGCAAAAGGGCGGTTGCCTTTGTGGAGCGGTTACCTACGAAGTAGAGGGTCCATTTGATCAGTTTCACCTCTGCCACTGCTCTCGCTGTCGCAAGTCGACCGGATCAGCGCACGCCTCCAACATCTTTACCAAGCCCGATAACATCACCTGGCTCACAGGTAAGTCGTTAATCAAACGATTTGATCTGCCGACGGCCGAGCGTTTTGCTCGTTGCTTCTGTACTGAGTGTGGATCAGGTGTTCCCTATCTCAGCAGAAATGGACTGGCACTGATTATCCCGGCTGGATCGCTCGATTCAGATCCTGAGATACGACCGCAAGATAATATTTTTTGGCAAGACAGGGCGTGTTGGTATGACGATGCGCTGACAGCCCCCCGATTTGATGAATATCCCAGTTAGGAGGCTGTCGGATTTAACGCTGTTTGGCTGCAAATCCCTGGATGGCGATCAACTCAGCTTATCGAACTCGTTAAATAGGCCCACTATTCGCCTCATTCGATGAACTGATTTGATTCGCCCCAAGTAATTTTCGCTTCAAACGGATAAACCCGACAGCCTCCTAGATTATTTACTGTGATGACGGCACCCTCTAAGCATGAGCGTGTGAGGGTGCCGATCCTGCACTAATCTTCCTGATGATGAATCCGCTGTTGGTGCCGTTCAGCCAAAGCACGCTGTATGTTGTCTGGCGCCGGGTCGTAATGGCTAAAACTTATCTCGTAAAAACCATCACCACCGGTCATCGATTTAAGCTTGGTACTGTAGCTGTCCAGCTCTGCCAGTGGGGCTTGACCACTGATTATCATGCGACCATCCAGGGTCATCTCGGTATTATTAATACGGCCTCGTTTCACAGAGAGATCGGCGGTGATATCACCCATGGCATCGCCACCTGCGGTGATGCTAATGTTCACCACCGGTTCCAGAACAATTGTCCGCGCTTTGTCCAGCGCTTCATGAAAGGCCTTTTTGCCTGCCATGACAAAGGCGATCTCTTTTGAGTCAACGGCATGGTATTTCCCATCATAAACAGTGACCTTCACATCCTGTATGGGATAACCGGCAATATAGCCCTCTTCAAGCGCCAGCCGAACACCTTTCTCTACGGCTGGGATGAATTGACCGGGAATGACACCCCCTTTTACTTCATCGGTAAAGACAAAACCCTCACCCCGCGCCAATGGTTCAACCCTGAGTGATACTTCACCAAACTGTCCAGCTCCACCGGTCTGTTTTTTGTGCCGGTAATGACCTTCAGCTACTGCGCTGACAGTTTCGCGGTAAGCAATACTGGGTGGTTTGGTGTCGACATGCACGTTGTATCGCTGTTCCAGTTGCTCAAGCACTATACGCAGATGCAGTTCACCCATTCCACGAATAACGGTCTCATTGGCTTGAGAGTCATGCTCGATTGTCAGGCAGGGATCTTCTGATGCAATCTTAAGCAGGGCATCGGAGAGTTTCTGTTCGTCGCCACGCTTCTGCGGGATCAATGCCAGACCAAACAACGGCATGGGAAACTGCTCTGGTTGAAGGTGGAAGTTATCTTCATCATGGCTGTCATGTAAAACGGCATCCCGGAAAATATCATCAACCCGGGCAACGGCACAGATATCACCCGGGATTGCCCTTTCAATCTCAGTTTGAGTGTTACCCTGAATGCGATAGAGATGGGCTGGTTTGAATGGTTTTCTTGAATCCGCGATAAACAGCTGATTATTGGATGTTATGGTGCCCTGATAAACCCGCAGCAGTCCGAGCTTCCCTTTGAAAGGATCATTACTTACCTTGAAAACATGGGCAATGATGTGTTTGTCCGGATCTGGACTCACCTCCACAGGCTGCGCATTTGGCAGTTCACCTTTGAGGAAGTGGGGCGGATTGCCCTCTGTCGGATCCGGCAGCAGGCGCGAGATTATCTTCAGGAGTTGCTTTATTCCGGCGCCAGTCTTGGCTGAAACAAAACAGATGGGTATCAGGTGACCTTCTCGCAGGGCTGCCTCAAACGGGTCGTGCAGTTGTGCTGATTTAAGCTCTTGTCCCTGTTCAAGATAAAGCTCCATCAACTGCTCATCCATCTCCACCACTTGGTCAACAATATTTGTATGTGCTTCTGCGACTGAAGAGAAGGCCGTGGCTTCACCATCTGGGCTGAAAAAACAGTCTACTACTTTGCCCGCTTCTGCCGAGGGTAGATTGAGTGGCAGGCAGACGTCGCCGAAGACCTCCCGAATGTCGTTGAGCAGACTTTCCAGATCAATATTTTCGGCATCTACCTTATTGATGATGATGGCACGACAGAGATCATCACTCTTGGCATGCTCCATCATCGCCAGGGTGGCGGGTTCAATCCCGGACTCTGCATTAATCACGACAGCCGTGGTCTCTGCTGCCTGCAAGACACCAAAAGCGCGTCCGTAGAAGTCGATCAGTCCCGGTGTATCCAGCAGATTGACCTGTGCACCGTCAGTAGTCAGGTGGGCAACGGCTGCATCCAGTGAATGTTCGTAATGCTTCTCCAGAGGGTCAAAATCACAGACCGTATCACCGCGTTCGATGGTGCCCTGGTTTTGTATCACACCCGCGTGATACAGCAGGGCCTCTACCAGCGTCGTTTTACCGGCGCCTGATTGGCCCACCAGGGCAATATTTCGGATATCCTGGGTGGTATAAGCAGGCATTGTTCTCTCCTCAGGCAATTAAATGCAGCGTTTGTTTTCTACCCGTTATCCCACTGTAAGATGACGTTCGTTACCATGACCCGGGTCAACAAGAGGTAATCGAGGGGTAGCGGTATAATTTTTATTAGAGTGTAGACGTTGTATCGCGATTCAACGGTGGGGTTAACGCTTTCTGCCTTTGAAGGCGGCAATCTGTTGCATCAGCTCACTGAAGGGGAGTGCGTTCAGGTTAGTGTAGTTGTCGATCGCCTTGTTGATGAGGGTATGGATATCTTCCACATAGCGAACCTGTCCTTCCTGGTTCTCTATCACCTGATCAAGACCGCGTATGCCGCCAACCTGTAATCGCAGTGCCTGAGCATGGCTCAGCAACTCTTTCTCATCGTTAAACTTCAGTATGAAGCGACTGTGATGATGCAGCAGTTCAAGCAGTTCGGCGCACTGGGCTTGGGCGGGGTCAGATTTACAGTAGATGCCCTCCCGTTCTGCCAGGTTGAAACGTTCCGATTGGGAACAGCCGGCATGACCGGCGAACAGGCATTTCTCAAACAGGCAGAAACGCTCGTTCATCTGCTGATAGGTTTTGCGGTAGGCGTCCTGATCCATATCAGCGCTCTTTGCCTGTGAAGCTATGAATCATTCGACGATCTTTCTTGCTCGGTTTTCCAGATGCAGGTCGGGGTGCAGCCGCTCTTATCAGTCGCTGCTCTTCCTGCAACTTTTCCCGTTGTAACCGGCTTGTCTCGTTTTCACTGTAGAAATGAACCGCTTCACTGGCCGGGCGGCGTTGTTTGGGGATGACACAGACCTCAACTTCCCACTCCAGTGACTCTTTGTGGATGGTCAGTCGGCTGCCAACCCCGATTGTTTTCCCCGGCTTGGTGCGTTGGCCATTGAGATGCACTTTGCCACCATTGATCGCCTCTATAGCCAGTTGACGGGTCTTGAAAAAACGGGCCGCCCAGAGCCATTTATCCAGTCTTATGCTCTGCGGTTGATCCTGTTCGCTCATGTGATGATGTCAGGTCCATTGGTCGGCTCCAGGCCCAGCAGCGAGTCCAACTCGCCCATGGCATCCATCTCAGCCATGTCGTCATAGCCACCGACATGAAAATCATCAATAAAAATCTGCGGAACCGTGTTGCGTTGGCTTCGCTGAATCATCTGGCGCATTCTCTCCCTGTCGCCTTCAATCCTCAGCTCTTCGTACTCTACGCCTTTGCGTGAGAGCAGCTGTTTGGCACGCATGCAGTAGGGACAGATGGCGGTGGTATACATGACTACTTTTGGCATAGAGGATCTCAAAAAATACTACGAATACGCCTATCGTACCAAGCCGTTATGGGGTGGTCTACTGAACGAAAAGTGGTCTGGATGTTCTACAGTGAGAGTGATTTCTCACGCGGGCTTGAATAGTGAGATAGAATCCTGATCTATTAGGGAAGCCAAGTTTTCAGATCATTACCAAAGAAAGAGACACCTTATGCTCAGAGATACTCCCACCACCATCTATTTGAAAGATTATCAGCCACCGGAGTACCTGATTGATCGGGTAGAGCTCAGTTTTGATTTGGGAGAGACAGAGACACGGGTACGCTCTGTTCTGCATATCAGGGAAAATCCAGCTGTCGAGCAGGCTTCCGGGGCGCTTTTCCTGCATGGAGAACAGCTGGAGCTGATCTCGCTGTCACTGGATGGCAAACCCCTGCAGTCGAGTGACTATCAACTGGATGATGAGGGGCTTACTGTACATAAGATTCCCGCAGAGTGCCTTCTGGAGAGCGAGGTGCGTATTCTGCCGCAGAACAATACGGCACTCGAGGGTCTCTACAAGTCAGCAGGGATGTTCTGTACCCAGTGTGAGGCCGAGGGTTTTCGCAAAATCACCTGGTTCCTTGACCGGCCGGATGTGATGAGCCGTTTTACTACCACCATCAAGGCAGATCGCCAGCGCTACCCGGTGCTGTTATCCAACGGTAACCCGGTTGATCAAACCGACTTGGCCGATGGTCGGCATCAGATCACCTGGGAAGACCCCTTTCCCAAGCCCGCCTATCTGTTTGCCCTGGTGGCGGGTGATCTGCGATCCATAGAGGATAGCCATACCACACCCAGTGGACGTGAGGTGGCACTGAGGATCTACGTGGAGCCTGAGAATATCGAGAAGTGTGATCACGCCATGGCCTCACTGAAGCACGCCATGCGCTGGGACGAGCAGTGCTATGGGCGTGAATATGATCTCGATATCTACATGATTGTTGCGGTTAACGATTTCAACATGGGTGCGATGGAGAACAAGGGGCTGAATATTTTTAATTCAAAATATGTCCTGGCCTCACCTGAAACCGCAACGGACAGGGATTTTCAAGGGATTGAATCGGTCATCGCCCATGAATATTTCCATAACTGGACAGGTAACCGAATTACATGCAGAGACTGGTTTCAGCTCAGCCTGAAAGAGGGACTGACGGTCTTCCGGGATCAGGAGTTCTCGGCCGATATGGGTTCGCGGGGAGTGAAGCGGATAGAAGATGTACGTCTGCTGCGTGCCCATCAGTTTGCAGAAGATGCCAGCCCCATGGCGCATCCGGTCCGGCCTGACTCCTACATGGAGATCAATAATTTCTACACGGTGACGGTGTATGAGAAGGGCGCTGAAGTAGTGCGGATGCAGGCCAATCTTTTGGGGCGTGAGCTCTACCGCAAGGCGACTGATCTCTATTTTGAGCGATTTGATGGCCAGGCGGTCACTACGGATGATTTTGTCCAGTGCATGGCCGATGCCAGTGGTCGGGATTTTAGCCAGTTCAAACGCTGGTACAGTCAGGCCGGTACACCGGAACTTAAGATAAGTAGTGATTATGCTGCCGATCAGCAACGATATACGCTTACTGTTGAACAGCACTGTCCGGCGACACCGGGGCAGTCCGACAAGGCACCTTTTCTGATCCCTCTGGCGATTGGTCTGCTTGATCAAAACGGTCAAGATATACCGCTGCAGCTGCAGGGTGAAACCGATGCAGTATCAGGAACCCGCATGCTGGAGGTGAGTAAACGACATCAGCAGTTCACCTTTATTGGTATCGGCACACAACCCATTCCTGCGTTGCTGCGAGGCTTCTCGGCACCGGTCAAGGTGCACTATGACTACAGCGATGAAGAGCTGATGTTCCTGATGGCCCATGAGCGGGATGGATTCTGTCGCTGGGACGCAGCACAGACATTGGCTCAGCGCATTCTCCTGGCGCGGGTTAAATCGCCAGATGCAGCGATACCGGATGGCTTCATTGAAGCCTTCAGCAATGCACTTACTGATAGCGCAAGTGATAAAGCACTGCTCAGTGAAGTGCTGACCCTACCCTCGGAGAGTTACCTGGGCGATCAGATGGAACAGGTGGATGTAGAGGGGATCCATCGCTCCAGAGAATCACTTAAAAAAGCCCTGGCGACAGCTCTCAAAGAGCGCTTTCTCTCGGTCTATCGGGACAACAGTTTCGATGGTCCCTACGTCCCGGATGCGGCCTCCATCAGTCGGCGAAGCCTGAAAAACCTGGCCCTTTCCTATCTAATGCAGCTCGATGACCCGGCTATGCAGCAGCTCTGCATTGAGCAGTTCAATGCGGGACATAACATGACGGATGTACTGACGGCACTGTCACTCATGGCAGACAAGGAAGGACCGGAAGGTGAGCGGTTACTGGAGCAGTTTTATCAGCAGTGGCAGAACGATCCGCTGGTAATGGATAAATGGTTCACGCTACAGGCGATCTCCAAGCGGCCGGATACCCTGGAGCGTGTAAAGGCGCTGATGAGGCATCCCGCCTTCTCCATTGCCAATCCCAATAAGGTGCGGTCATTGATTGGTGCCTTCTGCTCCGGCAATGCGATCTGCTTTCATGCCGCTGATGGCAGCGGTTATCAGTTCCTTGGTGATCGTGTACTGGAGTTGGATGGTCTGAATCCTCAGGTTGCATCCCGTATGGTGCGTATCATGGCGCGCTGGCAGCGTTATGATACGCGGCGTCAGCAGATGATGCAGGCACAGTTGGAGCGGATTCTAAAGACAGAAGGTGTTTCGCGGGATGTATTTGAAATTGCCTCGAAAAGTCTTGATCAGTAGTGCTGTAGTCGACTCTCAGGCGAGGTGAGCAACTGTAATGGTATTTTTCTGCCTGCTTGATAAGATCTGTCCCTGAATCTGAGAATAATCGATATTCCAGGGACAAGGGCAGGATATAACAATATGACAGGGCACTTGCGTCAGTTTCAGCTAGGGGATACTGAAACCATCGAAGAGGTATTGACGGCATTAACATCCCGTTTCCCTATCGCTACCGAGCTTGAAAAAACATTCCGGCATCTCTTCTTCGACAGTTTTGACTGGCGATTGTATCAGGCGGGTATGCAGCTTGATGAGGTGTCAGGCAGGGATCTGCACCATCTGGTGTTACGTAATCTGGCCGATGATTCACCTTATGAAACTGCCCGGCTGGAGGGCGAGGTAGCGCGTTTTGCCCGGGATTACCCGCCAGGACTACTGCGAGAACGCATCACCGAGCCACTGCAGATGCGGACTCTGCTTCCTATCGTTGAGGTTCGCTCCAGAGTGGTCTGCCTGAAGCTGCTTGACCGTGAGGAGAAGACTGTACTCAGGCTTCAGCTGGAGGAAAATCGCGCAAAACCTCATGGCAGGGCGGAATATCTGCCCATGACCCATCTGCTGCGACTGCTCCCGGTGCGGGGCTATGATAAATACCTCGATCAGGTCTCGCGCTTTTTGTCGGACAAGGTCGGGCTGTTGCCCCAATCTCAGCCGCTGATCGCACTGTCTCTTGCTAGCATTGGCCGGCAGCCCATGGATTACAGCTCCAAGCTGGATTTTATCCTCCATCCTGAGATGTCCACCGATGCGGTAGCAAGAGTGATTTTCACCACGCTGCTGGACACTATAGAGCAGAATCTGCCTGGCACCCGTGGTGATCTCGATTCCGAGTTCCTGCATGATCTCAGGGTGGCAGTACGCCGCACCCGTTCAGCGCTGACCCAGATAAAGGGCGTTTTCTCCGAGGCCATTACTAATGAGTACAAGGAGCGGTTCGCCTGGATTGGACAGATAACCGGGCCTACCCGTGATCTCGATGTCTATCTGCTGGGTTTTGATGAGTATAGAAAAAGCCTGCCAGAGCAGTTTCAGGCTGATCTGGAGCCCCTGCACGATTTTCTGGTCAGCCATCAGAAGAGTGAGCAGCAGGCGCTGGTGCGGAAGATCAATTCACCCCATTTTCATACCCTTCTGAAATCGTGGCGAACCTTTTTGAACTCACCCTCTGAGCCTGGGAGTGAGGGGGATCATGCCCAGAAACCGATCAGCAAGGTGGCGCGTAAAAGGATCTACCGGACATTCCGCCTGGTATTGGAAGAGGGGCTGGCCATTCATCCCCACTCTCAGCCAGAGGAGCTGCATGAATTGCGTAAAAGCTGCAAGAAGTTGCGCTATCTCCTGGAATTTTTCCAGAGTCTCTACCCCAAGGAGGAGATCAGGCCGCTGATCAAGACACTCAAGAGTTTACTGGATAATCTGGGTGATTATCAGGACCTGGAAGTGCAGGCGGACAAGCTGAGGGAGTTTGCCCATCAGATGGTAGAGGAGGGCGAGGTGCCCGCAGACACTCTGCTGGCGATGGGGATGCTGGTGGATGGGTTGTTGAAACGCCAGCAGGAGGCGAGAGTGGCATTTGCCGATCGCTTCGCATGCTTTGCCGACCCCGCGCCTGTGGAAAGTTACAATAAGCTATTTGGGCCAGGAAAAAAGAGTCCCAAATCAGCTGGAGCAAAGTCATGAGGATCATTGGCGTCTATAACATCAAGGGCGGCGTGGGCAAGACGGCTGCGGCTGTTAACCTGGCCTATCTCTCGGCCGAGGCGGGTTATCGCACACTGGTCTGGGATCTGGACCCGCAGGGAGCGGCCAGCTACTACTTTCGTATCAAACCGAGAGTGAAGGGCGGTGGCCGCAAGATGATAAAGGGCAAGCGCGATCTGGATGAGCTGATCAAGGGCAGTGATTTTGACAATCTGGACCTGCTGCCGGCCGATTTCTCCTACCGGAATATGGACCTGATGCTGGGTGAGACCAAGGGCCCGGTCAAACAGCTGTTAAAACTGATGCGCCCGCTCTCTATGGAGTATGACCGCATCTTTCTCGACTGCCCGCCCAGTATCTCCCTGGTGTCAGAAAATATCTTCCGGGCGGCGGATGCGCTGATGGTGCCGACCATACCGACTACGCTCTCTCTGCGCACCTATGAGCAGCTGGTGGAGTTTCTGGATGGCCATAAGGTGATGGATGTAAAACGGATGCCGTTCTTCTCCATGCTGGACCGGCGCAAGAAGATGCATCTGGAGATGCTGGAGGATCTGCCAAAGGCCTACCCCGAGATGCTCAAGACACCCATACCCTATGCCAGTGACGTAGAACGAATGGGCTTCCACCGCGCCCCGCTGGGTAGCTTTGCCCCCCGCAGTCCGGCTGGACTTGCCTACGCCGAACTCTGGAAGGAGCTCGAAGCGGGACTCGCTGCCTGATCCTGTTCAGCTTGCCAGATGACTGTTCTCTTCGTAGGGCTTGTAGTGTTTGACCTTGCGTCGGATGTTGCGCTGGACAATCACCCCTTCAATCTTATGGTTGGTCTCGGTAAGGGCTATGGTAGGGTATTGCGGGTTGAGCGGAACCACTTTCTGCTGGCCTGAATCATCCCGGATCAGTTGGCGAAACAGCCGTTCACCTTCGACATTGATGATGACATAGGCCCCGGAGGCACAGACCTGGGAGGGCTCTATCACGATGACGGCCTTGACCGGGAATTCCGGCTCCATGCTGTCATCCAGTACCTGAAGGGCGTAGAGTTCGTTATAACTGCAATCTTGTGTCATACCTGTTGATCCCGGAATTCAGCTAGAATCCCACTCTATTTAAGTAAATTATAATACAGTCTCTCTATATGGCACACACTCGTCAAGCCCAGACACGACCCCACAGCGATCGGCGCGACTGGCAAAACCTGAAAAAGATGATCCCCTACCTGTGGAATTACCGGGGCCGGGCGATGATTGCCCTGGCTTGCCTGATCATGGCCAAGGTTGCCAATGTGGGTATCCCTGTTGTCCTGAAGGGGATTGTGGACGGCATGGAGAACCACCGCGAGGCACTACTGGCACTGCCGGTTGCCCTGTTGCTGGCCTACGGCGCCCTGCGGGTCAGCAGTACCCTGTTCAACGAACTGCGGGATATTGTATTCGCCCGGGTGCGTTATCACGCCATGCGCCGGTTGGCGACGGAGGTGATGACCCATCTGCACCGGCTCTCACTCGGCTTTCATCTGGGTCGACAGACGGGTGCGATCAGTCGGGATCTGGATCGGGGTACTCGTAGTGTCAGTTCAATTCTCAATTACATGGTCTTCAGCATCATCCCCATGGTGGTGGAATTTACCTTAGTGGCCGGGATTCTGCTCTCCAATTATGACCTGATCTTTACCCTGGTTACCTTCGGTACAGTGGCTATCTACGTCGCCTTCACCTTTGCAGTGACCGAGTGGCGTATGGATTATCGCCACACCATGAATCGTCTCGAATCCCAGTCCAACTCGCGGGCGATAGACAGTCTCATCAATTACGAGACGGTCAAATATTTTGGCAATGAGCAGCTGGAACTGGAGCGTTTTGACAGCACCCTTAACGAGTGGGAAGAAGCGGCGGTCAAGAGTCAGAGTTCCATGTCCATGCTCAACTTTGGTCAGGGCGCAATTATTGGACTGGGGGTCACCGCCATCATGTTCTTTGCTGCCGGTGGCGTGGTCGATGGCAGTATGTCGATCGGCGATCTGGTGCTGGTCAATGCCTTCCTGCTGCAGCTCTTCATACCGCTCAATTTCCTCGGCATGGTCTATCGACAGATCAAATACTCCCTGGCAGATATGGACCTTATCTTTAAACTCATGGAAGAGCAGCCTGAGATACAGGATCGCCCTGATGCCACCGAACTGGCACTGAAAGCGGGTGAGGTGACGTTCAGTCATGTCGATTTCTCCTATGTACCGGAGCGACAGATACTGCAGGATGTGGATTTTACTATTCGACCAGGTGAGAAGCTGGCCGTAGTGGGGCATAGCGGAGCTGGCAAGTCCACACTATCCCGACTGCTGTTCCGTTTTTACGATGTAACCGCCGGTGCGGTATTGGTCGATGGCCAGGATGTGCGACAGGTGACGCAGGAGAGTCTGCGACAGGTGATCGGGGTGGTGCCCCAGGATACCGTGTTGTTCAATAACACCATCTACTACAATCTAGCTTATGGCCGACCGGATGCGACACAGAAGGAGGTCGAGGCGGCCGCTGGTATGGCCCACATACAGCGCTTTATTGAATCCCTGCCAAAAGGGTATCAGACGCTGGTGGGTGAGCGTGGTTTGAAGCTGTCGGGTGGTGAGAAACAGCGTATCGCTATCGCCCGGGCTATTCTCAAGCAGCCAAGGATTCTGGTCTTTGATGAGGCCACCTCTTCACTGGATACCCAGACCGAACAGGCGATTCTTGAAACCATGCAAGAGGTAGCGGAGAACTACACCACGCTGGTAATTGCCCACCGGCTGTCCACCGTGGTGGATGCGGATCAGATTCTGGTCATGGATGGTGGTCGGATTATCGAACAGGGCAATCACCGGCAGCTGCTGGAGCAGGCGGGGGTTTACCGGGAGATGTGGCAGATGCAACAGGAGGAGCGAAAGATGCAAGTGGAGCAGGTGATATGAAAAATTGGCAGGATAGACAATTGTCACGGCCGCAGGCCGCCCGACAGGGTACGGCACAGGAAGCTGTCGCATGAAAATATATCTCGTTGGTGGTGCGGTACGGGATCGGTTGTTGAATATTCCGGTCAAAGATCGGGATTGGCTGGTGGTCGGTGCAACCGAAAGCGAGATGCTGGATCGGGGTTATATCCAGGCGGATGGACTGTTCCCCGTCTTTCTCCATCCAGAAACGGGAGAAGAGTATGCACTGGCCCGGCGAGAAACCAAAACTGCCCCGGGCTACAAAGGCTTCAGTGTGGAGTATGGGCCGGATGTCACCCTGGATGAGGATCTGCAGCGACGGGATTTCACCATCAATGCCCTGGTGGAGGACGAGCAGGGCGAAGTGATAGATCGGGTCGGCGGACTGGATGATATAACAGAGCGTCGTCTCAGACATATCACACCGGCCTTTCAGGAAGATCCAGTTCGGTTGCTACGCGGCGCGCGGTTTATCGCCCGCCTCTCTAAATATGGATTTTCCCTGGCTCATGACACCTTTGGTCTGATGAAACAGATGGTAACAGCTGAAGAGCTGGCGGCGTTGAAACCCGAACGGGTCTGGCAGGAGATGAGCCGCGCCTTGACGGAACCAGAGCCCTGGCGTTTTTTTGAAATACTGCATCGCTGCGGGGCTCTTCACACACTGCTGCCCAAGCTTGCTCAGGCGATGGGGCCAGATCAACCACATGCGGATCAGCCTGTCAGTGAACCGATCAAGGCATTAAAGCGATCAGTCGCTGTCGGGGCAGAGCCTATCGTGCGCTTTGTGGCGCTGTTTTATGGTGTTTGTGAGGGGCCAGGTGGAAGCCGCTGGTTGACCCGTTGTCTACCCGTTAAGAGAGAGTATCTTGATCTTCTGGAGCTGTTACAGGGGGCAGCGCGTTTCTATCCGCCGGCAGCCAGGCATGATGCGTCAGCGACACTCGATCTGCTGATCAGAAGCCGTGCGCAACAGCACCCGGAAAGACTCAATCGCCTGCTGATGCTCGGCACTATTCTCTGGCCCGAGCTGGGCGATGGCGTTTCTGATTGGCTTCATCAGGCGAATCAGGCAAAGGAGTCGATTTCTCCCGCTGCGCTCAACGAAGAGGGGTTTCAGGGGGCAGACTTGGGGCGGGTACTCAGGGAGCGGCAGCTGAAAGCCATAGCGACTCTTGATGAATCATCTGTGCACGCTTAGCAAGTGCTCTAAAGCAATTTCGTACAATAGAACGTTTCATGGTAAATTAGCATTTGCGAATACAGATCGATCTTTCATCACCCCTCGCCTCCGGATAAGGTAAGCAATGAGCAAGGCCCTGACGAACGATGAAAAGCTGACTCGTTGTGCCTCGCCGCCAGAGGCCAGTGGTCTGTTGCTGACAATTGCTGGTCGCTACCCCTATCTACAGGTGTTGGTTGCTGCTCGTCTTATCTGGCCGCTAATTGCTCTTGCTTTGGCGCTTCTTCTCAATCTCCTGCTGGTGTTCTGGTTTGTGCGTGGTGGCGAAGCGGGCATGGTAGGACTACTACTAATCTTCTCCATACTGGTGGCTATCGCTGCTTTTGCGATTGGTGTTAACCGATTGCGTAATCGCCTGCTGGCACCCCTGGTTCAGCTGGAGCGTGCAGTGGGGGATGTGTGTCAGGGTGAGCCCTGGACCACTCTGATATTTGATGACGTGGGCGTGTTGGGGCCTCTGGCACGGGATCTGGACAGTCTCAGTAGCGAGTTGATCGATCTGTATGAGGATATGGATAACCGTGTGGCGCGACAGACCCGTCGACTGGCACAGCAGACCACCGGTCTCAAGGCGCTCTATGATGTAGCGGCCAGTATCAATCAGATCGATGATATGGATGATCTGTTGATGCGTTTCCTGCGCATACTGAAAGAGATGGCTCATGGTGTCAGTGCCACGGTGCAGCTGACAACAACAGAAGGTTTGATGCGGCTGGTCGGCAGTCTCGGGGCTGATGATCGACTGCTGACTGAAAGCGAACAACTACCTGTTCCCTTGTGCCAGTGCGGCAAGACCCTCTCCAGTGGTGATGTACTTTGTGAGCATGATGCCGTGTTGTGTTCAAAACGCAATAATCGCCACATGTACAGTAGTGAGGAGATGGATCAGATCACTGTCCCGCTGAAATTTCATGGCGATGTACTGGGACTGTATCGCATCTACATCAAAAAGCCTGCCCTGGAAGGACGGGAAGAGACGTATGATCTGCTTTCGACTATCGGTAGCCATCTTGGTATCGCCATTGCCAAGCATCGCTCAGATGAAGAGGCACGCCGGCTCTCCATTATCGAAGAGCGAACGGCCCTGGCCCATGAGCTGCACGATTCACTGGCCCAGACTCTGGCGAGCCTCCGTTTTCAGGTGCGAATGCTGGATGAGACCCTGGAACAGGAGACAATAGATCCCTCTCCGGCTCGCTCGGAACTGGAGCGCATTAAGAATGGACTGGATGAGGCGCATACCGAACTGCGCGAACTGCTCAACAGCTTCCTGGCACCGGTCGATCAACGGGGGCTGATTCTGGCACTGGAGAAGATGACACAGCGCTTCAAGCAGGATACAGGCGTATCCATTTTCTTCCAGTCGGGTTGTCGCCAGGTCAATATGGGTGCCAGCGAAGAGATGCAGCTGCTGCGCATTGTCCAGGAGAGTCTGGCAAATATTCGAAAACATGCCAAGGCACATACGGTTCGTGTACTTCTGACCTGCAATCCAGAAGGTGAATACCGCCTGCTGGTTGAGGACGATGGCGTCGGTTTTGACAATGTCCGTCCCCCGGGAAATCCAGGTGAGCACATCGGCCTCTCCATTATGGAAGAGCGTGCCAGGAGGGTTGGTGCCGAGATCAAGATCGAGAGTGAACTCGGGGAAGGAACCCGGGTGGAGTTAACCTACAATCCCGGGATGAATCCCCGCAAGAGTGAGCAAAAAGAGACCCATTAATGCGTATCCTGCTAATCGATGATCATGCCCTGTTTCGGATAGGACTCCAGGAGCTGCTACAGCGCCGGGGGATCAACGTCATTGGTGCCTTTGGTAATTGCGAGGAAGGGATAGCGCTGGCCGCAAGCGACAAGCCCGATGTAGTGCTGCTGGATATGCGTATGCCTGACATGACGGGGATTGAGGTACTGCATGTGTTGCGAGGGAAAGGACTCACCATGCCGATCGCCATGCTCACCACCAGCCGAGAAGAGAGTGATGTGATCAACTCATTGCAGGGTGGCGCGCAGGGTTACCTGCTTAAAGATATGGAACCGGATGAGCTGATCAATGCACTGCGCGCCATTGTCAGCGGTGCCACAATTGTTGCGCCCGAGCTGATGGGTGTCCTTGCGAAAGCTGTACAAGGTGAAACGCAAGAACCCACTACGCGTGATATCTTTGCTGATCTCACCCCACGAGAGGGCGAGATTCTCTGCCTACTGGCTGATGGGCAGAGCAATAAAGTGATTGCACGTAACCTCGGCATATCCGATGGCACAGTGAAGCTTCATGTGAAATCCATCTTGCGTAAACTCAATGTACACTCACGGGTAGAGGCAGCAGTTATTGCAGTAGAACAAGCCCTCTGTTCCCGCGACCAGTAACCCCATCAACGGTAAAACCAAGCAGTAACAGGAACACACCTTATGATGCGTTTTATTGAATTGATTCGTAGCTGTCTGACGGATGTAAAAGAGATCATGCCGTGGGATCTGGAAGAGCGCCAGCTGGCCAATCCTGATCTGTTGATTGTCGATGTACGCGAACCCGATGAGTTTGCCGCTATGCACATACCCGGCTCAATGAATGTACCGCGCGGTATTCTTGAGTCAGCCTGCGAGTGGGACTACGAAGAGACCGAACCCGAATTGGTAAAAGCAAGGGATCGGGAGATTGTTGTAGTGTGTCGCTCAGGCTACCGTAGTGTCCTTGCCGCCAACTCATTGCAAGTGCTTGGTTATAACAATGTCGCCTCTCTCAAGACCGGCCTGCGTGGCTGGAACGACTATGAGCAACCTTTGGTTGATCAGGCGGAACAACCTGTGGATGTCGAAGATGGTGATGATTACTTTACCACCAAGCTGCGACCAGATCAGATGCGGCCAGTCTAAGGCAGTTCATTTGCAGCTGATGTGATCAATGGTAACAGGTCCTGGAGAAGGACCCTGGCTTTGTGCGAATTGAGTAAATGATTTACGGAGGTGAAAGCAATGGAATTCCCCGCACTGCCCGATGCCCATGGTCTGGCTGTTCTTTTGCTGGTAGTGGTCGCCCTGGCACTGTTTACCCGTGAGCGCGTTCCGCTGGAGACCTCCAGTCTGGTGGTGTTGGTACTGCTGACCGTAGGGTTCGAGATTTTCCCCTATGTGTCCGATGGCGTACAACTTCATGCGATCGATTTTTTCAGGGGCTTTGGTCATGAGGCACTAATAGCCGTTTGTGCGCTGATGATAGCGGGGCAGGGGCTGGTGCGGACCGGTGCCCTGGAGCCAGTGGGTCGGCAGCTGGCACGGCTGTGGTCAGTCAGCCCCATGCTGTCGTTGCTGTTAACCCTGCTGATCGGTGCATTTTTGAGTGCCTTCGTCAACAATGTACCGATTGTGGTGTTGCTGCTGCCAATCCTGGTCAGTGTCTCGTTGCGCAACAACCGTCCGGCATCGGAGATCCTGATGCCGATGGGCTTTGCCACGCTGGTGGGCGGAATGAGTACCACCATCGGTACCTCGACCAATCTGCTTGTTGTCTCTGTTGCGGCCGATATGGGGCTGCCACGTTTTAGTATGTTTCACTTTTTTGTACCGGCGGCTATTGCTGGCGGTCTGGCGATCTTGTACTTATGGTTGGTAGCGCCCCGGATGCTGCCGAAGCGAGAGGCGCTGATGGAGGACATATCGCCACGTGTTTTCAACGCGCAGCTGAATGTCGAAGAGGAGAGTTTCGCTGCCGGTAAGACCCTGGCTGAAGCAAATGAAGCGGCTGGCAGGACATTGAAGATCACTCAGATTCATCGGGGTGAAGGTATCGTGCTGACGCCCTTTCCCGATGTCATTCTCAAACCGGGTGATCGGCTAAGCGTAAAAGATACGCCGGATAATCTTAAAGAGATAGAGACCGTACTGGGTGCCAAGCTTTACACCGGCGATACGCTGGTGGACGAAGATCATCCGCTTGAGGATGAGGAGCAGCAACTGGCAGAGATTGTCGTAACTCAGGGTTCTCCACTGGAGAACACCACGCTATCACGTCTGCGATTTGCCGATTACTATCAGCTGGTGACCTTGGCTCTACATCGTGCGGGTGTCGAAAAACGCACCCTGCGAGAGGAGGTAGGGGATGTACGTCTGAATGTTGGTGACGTGTTGCTGGTGCAGGGTAGAAGTGAGCAGATAGCGGATTTAAAGCGTAGTGGTGAGTTGTTGGTGCTCGACGCCACCAGCGATCTTCCCACCACCAAACGTGCCCCGCTGGCACTACTGATCATGGCGGCCATCGTGGGTGTGGCGGCCTTCGGTCTGCTACCGATTGCCATCAGTGCCACCTGCGGTGTGTTACTGATGATTGTCACCCGTTGCCTGAGCTGGCGCGATGCGGCGCAGGCGCTGAATACCCAGGTGGTCCTGATTGTGGTGGCGAGTCTTGCCATGGGCATGGCGCTGTCGAAAACAGGCGGCGCTGAATATCTGGCGCAACTCTTTGTCGGCGTGAGCTCTGGTAGTTCACCCACCGTGATGCTGAGTGGCCTGATGTTGGTCATGGCGATACTGACCAACATCGTTTCAAACAATGCAGCAGCGGTGATTGGTACCCCGATTGCGATTGATATTGCACAGCAACTGGGTCTCCCTGCAGAGCCCTTTGTGCTTGCGGTACTGTTTGGTGCCAACATGAGCTACGCCACCCCTATGGCCTACAAAACCAACCTGCTGGTAATGAATGCGGGGGGGTATCAGTTCAATGATTTCGTGCGTGTGGGAATCCCGCTGACCCTGATTGTCTGGCTAGCGCTCTCCTGGTTGCTGCCGATGATGTATCAGATTTAGTGCCCACCCTACATGGCTGGATAGAAACGTACTTTATGTGGTGAGTTTGTCCAGACCATATAGATTGGTAATTTCTTACTCTGCTATGGTTTTAGTATTGGTGCCCTCAATAATTTTAAAAGTATTTTTCCCGCTGGTTTTTGCGTTATACATTGCATTGTCGGCTAAGCGTAACAGTTCGTGTGCATTCTTTGCTGATTGTGGAAACAGGCTGATTCCAATGCTTACTCCAACCTGACACAGGTGGTTGTTGATTTGAAAAGGCTTGTTGATGGCATTAATCAACTTATTTGCAATTAGCGAGGCATCTGCAGGCAAAGTCATCTCACGTAGCAGCAGCGTAAATTCATCGCCGCCCACACGTGCCAGAATGTCCTCTTTACGAACACACTCCTGCATGCATGCGCTGATGGTTTTCAGCAGATGATCTCCGGTATCATGGCCGAAGCTATCGTTGATCAATTTAAAACCATCCAAATCAAGAAACAGTAGCGCTAACTGTCGACTGTGTCGCTGTGCATGGTTGATTGCAATCTCAAGGTGTTCATTGAACAGGGAACGGTTGGGCAGGCCGGTCAGCACATCATGGGTGGCCAGATGTGTCAGTTCCTGCTGTGCCTTGACTCGTTCATGGATTTCATGAAGTAGCTTGTCATTGGTTCGAGCCAGCTCATCGGTGCGTTCCTCTACACGTTTTTCCAACTCTTGGTTAAACTGCTGCAAATTTTGTTGAGCGGCCTTTTTGTCGGTTATGTCACGTATCACCACAATATAAACCGGTTCACCTTCCAACTCGATTTTTGATATATCGATCTCAGCTGGGAAGGTTGAGCTGTTGCTGTGAATGCACATTACCTCACGACTCATTCCCAGGTGACTTTTTTTCCACACATCGATATCAAGAATCATATGACCATCGCTGTCTTCAGTAATGACCTTGGGCATAAGTAATTGAATGCTTTTTCCAATCAGGGCTTTATCTTCGTAGCCGAAAATTATATTGCCTGCCTTGTTGCAGGAGATAATGCACCCGCGGCGGTTCAAGGTGAGAAGGCCATCTATCATGTTTTCTCGAACGGTACGTTCCCGGAGCTCACTGTGCCTCAGTTCATTTTCAGATTCCTGTCTCCGTGTAATTTCGTTGCTGATGCGCCGGTGAATAAGCGTGGCGATAGCAATACTGAAGAGTACTCCAAAGACGCTGAGAAAGATCATGAAGCTATAGGTTTGTTGAATCTCCCCGTTGGTACTCTTCAGGCTTTCGATATTTTGCTGCTGTTTCAGCAGAATAAAATCATCCATCAAAGCCATGGCATTACGTTGACCAGGAAGCGTGGTGTGAAACAGCAGTTCGCCGGCTGGTTGGTACTCCTGATCACGAAGAAGCTGGATAACATGGTTTTGTGAAGAGGCTGTTTTTACCGTCTGCGCATGTTGGCGTTCAAGTAGTTGACGTTCTGTGGCAGTAATATCCTGGTTTATTAACTCCTCGCGTGCAGTGACATAACGCAATGTCGCAGCACTCATCTCCATGGCATATTCGTCAATGGTGAATGGATCTTTGATGATCATCGCTGATTGCAGAGTGATGGAACGTTCACGTGCAACCTGACGCATCGTATGCATCAGGGTGATCTGTGTGTTGCGATTCTGAACAATCTCGGTAAGGCCTGATGAGAGGCGCTGTATGCGATAAAGACCGGTTCCTGTGATTGCTAACAACACGACAATAACCAGAAGAAAACCATAGACGATGATGCGTCTTGATGTACCCTGTACGGACAAATCATCCACCCTGTGTAAGCCGTATTATTGTTGTTTAATTGGTCAAGTTTGTCGGGGCCTCTTGGTGGGCCTTATATTAATAATAGTCAAGCTGCAATGATATTAGCAGCTTTTTTGGTAGAACGAAGCGCGGACCTTATCTAGTAGGGAAAAGGGTCAAAAGAAAATTCAAAAATGGGCCATATCACACAATATTATCTGGTAGCCAGTAAAGAGGTCAAAGCCCTTTACTGAGAGCCCTTTAATGCAACTCTTGTCAATAGATGGATGTCCAGAAATACTGCTGGGGATCTCGAAGAGTTTCAAGCAGACGTAAGGCGCCCTGGATTTCAGTATTACAATTGCAAGATGACTTCAAGAATTGCGCATGGACAGGCCCATGTCTTACTGCATTTGAATAAGTTGCATAGCTATGTAGTAAACAGCGTAAAGGCACTAAATCAGCGGTACGACAAATTCATTAAAGGTCTCAGGATCGAGTTGTCCGCGATGTATATAGGCAATTCGCCCATCCCGTGCAATGACTACGGTATAGGGTACTATCCGCTGTGGATTTCCCCAGGCCTCTAACAGCGCGTCGCTGTTTGCGGGATCAGAAATCAAGACTGGATAATTGACAGAGAGGGTACGACTGGCATTTTGCAACTTAGGCTCTTCATCCAGCCCGAGTCCAATAATTTGCAGACCTTTGGGTGCGTATTTCTCCTGATAGCTGATGAAATCCTTGATTTCATACTGGCAGGGCGCACACCAACTGGCCCAAAAATTCAACATGATTACCTGGCCTTTCCAGTCCGCTAGATTGTGCTGCTTACCGTCTAACCCTTGGAGGATAATAGGGGGAAGATCCCATGCGTTGTTGGTTTTGGCTGGCAATGCCATAGTTGCTGTGTGTGGCTTCTCTCCATTGGCTGTTGTAGTAGAGGTGCCCGATTTTTCGGCTTTGCCGCTCGTCTGGTAGCCGGCATAAGCCGTTCCTATCAGGGCAAGCAGCAGCGCGAAAACGACAACAGGTTTGTGTTGAGTTGTCATTTAACCTCCACTCCCTGTTGCAGTGGGCTGTTTGATGTTCTGGTCTGTTACTACATGCCAGACGATCTGGTAGTGTGTTTCAAGTCCTTTAAGGTAATTCGTCATATTTTCATTCATGACGGCTTGTACCAGGCGGTCCCTGATTCCGTAGAAAGATTTATTTCCGCCAGGACGTCGTTCGAGAATGGTGACGAGATGAAAGCCTAGCGGGGTTTCAATAATGTTACTGACCTCATTGTCGGCCAATCCTGTTAGTGCCTGCTCTATCTGCGGCATCCCGCGACCAACCTGAACCCACCCCATATCCCCGTTTCGCGAACGACCATGCGGGTCTATGCTGTACTGGCCCGCTATGTTGAACAGGCTCTCGCCTGCCTGTATGCGCTTACGAAACTTTTCCGCGTCTTCTCTGGTGGCGGTAACAAGCTGTCCTATGTGTCGACGTTCTGCCAGCATTCCATATTCCGGATGGGTGGCAAAGTAATCTTTTAACACTTTATCAGAGGGAATCCACTCGGCCTGCTTCTGTTCAATAAGCAGTGCAGGAAGACGCTCGCGACGAAATGCCTCTGTACGTGCGGTGATATCAACCCCTTCTTCGGCAGATGCCTTGGCAATCAGCAGAAGTTCGGCGCGCTTGTAGAGTTGTTCCCTGAGCCAGTCAGGTGTGATTTTTGCGGGTTGTGCAGTTCGCTTTAAAAGGTCTGCATAGACAATGCTTATGCCATCTCCTTCCATGAGTACCGTTTCTTGTGCCACACCCGGAACCAGTCGATCCTTATTGATCTTGATTTGATACTTATCCCTGAGTGTTTTAATGGTCAGTATTTTCAGGTCGCGGTAACGGTCTGATGTGTAGGCAGATTTGGCCGCAGTCAAGGCGTCGGTATTACCACGGAATTGTGCCTTCATCTGGCTGAGTACCTCTTCAGGTACCTGAATGTGACTGCGCAGTTTATCCATGTAGTGACGATAGAGCACGCTCAGTCTGAACTCTTCCAGTTCATCCATAAAGGCTGGACTCTGATCCAGTTTATTCTGCTGTGCTTCGAGATAAAGTAAGCGTGAGATCACCATGCGTCTTAGCAAGTCACCACGGAGTGCCGCTTGATCATCCACGTCCATGGAGACGAATTGGGTGGCAAAAGGTGAACTTGCTACAGCCATCTCCAGCTGATCAGAGGTGATCTTGAGATCTTCTATAGTCACAAGCTCCTGTGGATCAGCATTTGCGTGAAGCAGGGGGGTAGCTAAAAGAGTGGATAGGATGATTCCGCGTGATAAGAGATTTTTGAACATCTGTAGAATTCCTGATGCCGCCTGTAGGATGTGATTACTTACAGCGGATGATTGATCACGGATAGGCTGCAAAGGTGGCTATACACGCTTTGCATCTAATGGCGTAGGGCAAGGAGACCCGGGCCAGCAATTGGAATTGCCGGCCCGGTACTATCATCACTCCTCGGGTATCTTACCGCCCAGATCTGGTGCACTTGCATGCATCCATGAGACCGCTGCATCAAAGTCATTCAGGATCGGTTTCCCTTTCCATACATGCTCTTTGTCATCGGCGATCAGAGGAACGCCTGCACTGTTGGTTACGTGGCATGAGGCACACTTGAACGGTCCGTGAGAACCATCCGGGTTGTACTGTGCTGCCTGCTTGTAACTGGTGACGTCAGTGTCAGGTGTTACAGGATAAAGGCCGTGAATCGACTCATGACAGGTCTGACAGGCAAGTCCAGCATGACCTTTGGAGTAACGCATCAGGCTGTATTTGCCTGGCTGGTTAATCGGGAAGGCCATTCCGCCCTGGCCCTCAACAAAGGGAGCCGCATGACAGTCCGCACAGTGTGGCGCGCCAGGAGATATCCAATAGTCACGACCATGTGTGGCTGCATCATAAGGTACGGCCATTGCACCCGTGGCACCTGCCGGTAGCTTCAGTGATTTGGGATCCACTGCAGGATTGGCAGAGAGTATGGATACACTGACATCGCCATCCTCATCCTTGCTCACCATTGGTCCATTGCCCTTGAGTGCAATTACTGCAATGTCAGGTACCAGACGTTTTTGTGCCCAGGTAAGGAGGATGCCGGATTTTTCCGGGGTATCCTCACCCTTGTCGTTCAGCACCACTTTCGGATCAAGGTATCGATCCTCCAGCTCTTTGCGACTGACACCGATTGCCTTGGCAATCTCATCCAGCGATTTATTACGCAAGGTCTGACCTTCCTGCTTAAATGCATTGGTCAGATTATCTCTCTGGTAGAGTTCACGTGTCAGTTGGGTATGACAGTTGGTACACCACAGACCTTTACCACCGCGGTCGTTGCCAATGTTGGAGACGTTGGCCTGCAACCACTGACCGATGGCGTTGAGGTTCTCACCCGTTTCCACGCCGTCGCGGTCTTTGTTCTGGTTGGCATGCACGTCACGTCCTACATAGCAGCCACCCGCAGCGTCACGGTTATCTCGGTCTGCATAGGCGTTTTTGCCATCGGGGGTGATGGGGTAGCCTTCCATGCCACCATCCTGGCGGTGTGCAGGGTGACAACCCTGACAGGCGGCGGTTCGTCCCTCTTTATCAGGCATAGGCGCCTTGGTCTGGTGGACGTTATGGATCGCCTGTGTAAGTGGTGGTATCGTCTTCTCTTCACCTGTTTTTGGATCTTTGAATGTGCTTGAAGCAAGTACGCCAATGACGTTATCGGCATGACACTTCTGGCACAACACGGGATCACGGCCCAGACGGTTGCTGACGGCGCGACTGTTGGGGTTGTAGTTTTTCAGGAAGTCAGTGCCGTTGGTGTCATCATGGATCTCCATGATGGAGATAGAGGTTGCCTTCAGATTGGCAATCCAGTCACTGGCACCCAGACCTTTCCAGAAGGACCGCTCCTGTTTGTACAGATTGTACTTGTCACTATTTGCGGTTTTGTTGGCATGGCAGTTAGCACAATTGGGTACGTCGATAGGGTTGGTACCAACGAAGGTTACGGGTTTGCCGCTGTGGCTGTCTATTACGGGTTTACCACTGTCAGCATCCACCAGTGAGACCCACGCTTCCTGGAAGGGTTGAATATCACTTTCAACCAGGGTGAGTGGTGATTTGGCGGCCGCGGTATCAGTGAAAGGTGTCAGTGGCAGACCCAGCGAATCCCAGATGCCGGGGTTCGTTAGCAGGATCGGAACATTATCCAAGACTGGAGACTTGGTGTAGACCAAGGTGCCCTTTTCGCCCGTGTAGTGGAGGAAACCATCTTTCATTGGGCTGGGGACGGCAGCGCCGGCTGGGCCATTATCTCTTACTACAGGAATCTGCATACCTACAAACAGCTTCTCACTGTCTTTGCTGGTTCCTTTCGGATTGGTACCCTTCAGATCTTTATATACATAGAGATGGGTAAAGTAGGCATTGGCGACATTTTCATTCTCGCCATACTTGCCATCACCGTTTACATCATAAGGGACATCCCAGTACTTCAGCTTGCTGCCTTCAGAGTAGGTGTTGTCAATATGACCGTAGGCAAGTTTAAAACGTTTTTTGCCGTCAAGCAGTACGCTGTGATCTTTCTCATCCGACTCTAGCAGTTCAGGCCATTTCTTGGCTCCTGCTGCGGTCTTTACGACTTGTGATTGAACCGAATTATAGGGTGGTAACACACAGCAGTAAGTGAAGTCAAAGCCGGTGCAGTGCATGCCCAGTTCATAGTTGATGGTGATGTTGTAATCGTTCTTGGGTTCGGTTGGTGCTGGAACGACAGTTCCACTTTTGGCTGCAGTTGTTGCGGGAGTGGTTGTTTTTTGGGTTGTGCATCCAAAGACAACTGCTGCCGCAATAGCGCAAGCCGTTATGGCGAGTGCTCGTTTGGTCATTATGGTTATTCTCCCTTCAGGACAGTGCATATAGACAACACGCCGGTATTATTATTTTTTTCCTGCGGTTATCTCACCCTACTGAAAAATGGCCTGCTGTTTTTATTATTAACCATTCCTAGGTAGTGGTTAATTCTTTCTAGCAGATATTAATCCTTGGCGCAAGAAATTATGCCGTGGTGCATGTGTATAAAACAGACATAATCTGGTATGAAGAGCCTGATTCTAATTTATTATGCTGATGCCAATATAAGTTATTACTATGATTGAATGGGTAAAATAGTTCGGACGGCTAACCGTTTGAATGGCGATAAAATAGACATCGGAGAGCGTTGTGCCACGAAAGAACACAACTCACTCCCATTTAAAACTCCGTGCGCCAATGGTCATGAACAGTGCGCTCATGATTAGCAATATCAGTAGATGATCAGAGACTTGCAGAAGAGTGGCTCCATCAATCATGATGGCTCGCGCCGCAAGGATCATGTGTGTGAGTGGAAAGATCAGTGCCAGCTGCTGAATGATCTGCGGCGAGCCCTCCAGGGAGAACCAGACGCCTGAGAGCATCATCATCGGCCAGCTGATCATGTTCAACAGACCGTTGGCGGTCTCTTCGTTGGAGAGGCGAGCGGCAATGATCAGGCTGAGACAGATCATGCTGAATGTGCCGATCACCAACACCAGCAGCAGGGTTAGATAAGAGCCGTACATTCTGAAGCCAACAAATAGATTGGTACCGGCATAGACCAGACTGGTAACGGTGACAATCAGCCACAGCCGTGAAACTACTTGTGCAGAAAGAAACTCAAAGGCGGTCAGTGGGGTTGCCTTAAGTCGTTTCAGCACCCCGTTCTTGCGATAACGCACAATCACATAACCCACACCAAACAATGAGCTGAACATGATGTTCATGCCGAGGACGCCGGGAATCAACCAATCCACATAACGAATGGCATCACCAGTAACTGTCTTTTTGGTGAGTGAGGTTTCGCCTGGCTTGCGTAACAGCTGTTCCAGCACATAACCATTGGCTGATCGGTCATTGATCCAGTAACTACCACTGCTGCTATCCAACAACATATCGAGTTGGTGACGCTCCACTTTTGTGATGGATTTGTCAATGCTGTTAACCGGTATGAACTGTATATGCTTTAGCTGCAAAAACTGTTCGACACCTGGTGCCTGTTTTTGCTGATCATAGATACCTACTTTAAACAGATTCTGACTGCTGGTTGTGAAGGCAAAGGCAAAACCAAATACGATCAGTACAGGTAGTACAATATTCCATGAGAGAGCGCTGTGATCCCGGATGAACTCAAGATTACGCGCTGAGAGTACCGCCATGAAACGTTTGAATCGCATTGGCTTAACTCCTCAGTCCACGGCCGGTCAGCTCAAGGAACAGGTCTTCCAGCGTGCGTGAACGGATCTGCAGATGGCCGAGTGGGATCTTCTGTGCCATGAGCAGCTCTATGGTGGCATTTACATCCTCGCTCAAAATCTCCACTTGGCCATTCATCCGATGCAGTTTCAACAGCTCATGCTGATCCAGTGACTCGGGTACGTCAGACGCGGGAAGCAGTATGACTGAATTATCAAAATGCTTTTTAAGCAGATCGCGGGGAGAGCCTTGAGCAATAATACAACCATGATCCATGATGGCAATCTCGTCACACAGCTCATAGGCCTCTTCCATATAGTGAGTGGTGAGTACCAGGGTCTTCTGCTCCTGCTTGATGTCATTGACCAATTGCCAGAAGTTGCGACGTGCTTGGGGATCAAGGCCGGTAGTTGGTTCATCCAGAAACACAATTTCAGGATCATTCACCAGTGCAATGGCCAGCAGCAGGCGCTGACGCTGTCCGCCGGAGAGTTTACGCACATCACGATCAAGAAAGTCGCTCAGGGCGCAGCGATCAATCAATTCCTCCTGTGAGCGGGTGTGTGCGTAGAATCGACTGAACAGCTCCAGGGTTTCGCCTACTTTAATAAACTCCTGTAGTGCCGTCTCCTGAAACATGATGCCTGCCTCCTTGCGGAAATCAGCATTGGTTGGAGCTCCTTTATACCGAATAGTACCTGCCGAGGGAGTAAGTATTCCTTCCAGCATCTCTACCGTTGTGGTTTTACCGGCGCCATTTGGACCCAGCAAACCGAAGCAGGTGCCGCGTTCAATGGAAAAACTGACCCCATTGACGGCCTGCACCGAACCGAATCTTTTGACGAGGTTTTCAACTTGCAGAATACAGCTCATGCGCTTTCCAAAGGGTATTGAGTGATTATTGTAATCTATTTGCTGGTGAATGCGGGATCATCCCGGCAGATCGATGGTGAAACCTTATTTTTACCCGCCATTACTATATAGCTCTTGGTGTCACTGGCGCCAGGATGACCAAGCATGATCTTGTCCAGTAATTCCCTATAGGCGGCCATGTCTGAAATCCTTACTTTTATCAGGTAATCAAAGTCAGTGGGCAACAGATGACACGCCTGAACTTGGGATTATTAATGGCGCTGTACGAAACCTTTCAAAAATGCACTATGAGTCATAGTCGAGGCACCTCTCGAGGTGGATGAGCCGGCTCGCCTTCAACAGTTGGGAGATCAGAATGGTACGGAAACCCTTTAGTCCTCCTGTTATAGTCGTTTAACCCGTTCCAGGCAGGGCGATGCTGAGATGCTTACGCTCTTTCCGTGGATTGCATGGAAGATACGTCCCTCTGACAGCGGTGCATGGGGCATGCGACTACCGATGTGATCGGGAGATCAAGGGGTGGTTTTCTTGGTGTTGTTATGGCTGACTCTGCTATTTTGTAATTCAGGAGTAAATATAAAAGGGATATTCAGAATAAAAAGAGAAAACTTCGACAATAATGGACTAGATTTTTACCTTATGCGGTGGTTGGTTTACTGAATAGAACTGCTTGGAGAGATAGATATGCTGATTGGTGTCCCTAAAGAGATCAAAAATCATGAGTACCGGGTAGGCATGACCCCGGCGAGCGCCAGAGAGTTGATTCATCATGGTCACCAGGTGATGGTGCAGACCCAGGCTGGCACGGGTATTGGTATGGATGACGCCGCCTATCAGGCGGTGGGCGCTGAGATTGTTGCAACGCCCGAAGAGATCTTTGAGCGTGCAGAGATGATCATCAAGGTCAAAGAGCCGCAGCCGAATGAGTGCCGCATGCTGCGTGAGGGCCAACAGCTATTTACCTATCTTCATCTGGCCCCTGATCCAACCCAGACAGAGCTGCTCGTGGCGTCTGGCGTAACGGCCATCGCTTATGAAACCGTCACGGATAAGCGCGGCGGGTTACCGCTGTTGGTGCCGATGTCAGAAGTAGCCGGGCGGATGTCTATCCAGGCGGGCGCGATGTGCCTGGAGAAATCGCATGGCGGTGCTGGTCTGTTGTTGGGTGGCGTGCCCGGTGTGGCCCCGGCCAATGTGGTGGTGATTGGTGGTGGCGTGGTCGGAACCAATGCTATTCGCATGGCCATGGGTCTGGAGGCTCATGTAACCGTACTGGATCGCTCCATTGAGCGACTGGCTGACCTTGACCTGCAGTTCGGTGGCCGGCTCAATACGATCTATTCAACCAAAGAGGCGCTGGAAGAGTACGTGTTAAGTGCCGATCTGGTTGTCGGCGCCGTGCTGGTACCAGGTGCGGCAGCACCAAAGCTGGTAGCCCGTGAAATGCTTGGCCGGATGAATCCGGGTTCTGTGCTGGTTGATGTAGCGATTGATCAGGGTGGCTGTTTTGAAACCTCAAAAGCCACCACCCATGCTGATCCGACCTATATTGTCGATAACATCGTGCATTATTGTGTTGCAAATATGCCCGGTGCAGTGGCACGCACCTCTACTTTTGCGCTGAACAATGCCACTTTACCCTTCGCATTGGCACTGGCCGATAAAGGCTATCCACAAGCACTGGCGGATAATCCCTATCTGTTGGCTGGGTTGAATGTACACAAAGGCAGAGTCACTTATGAGGCCGTCGCGCATGACCTGGGCTATGACTATCTGCCTGCAAAAGAGGCGCTCACTTTGTAAGACGTTTAGCATGATTTGGCAGAGGAAAAGAGCGGGGTTTGTCGCTGTAATGTCAAACCCCGTTTTTAATGGGGCTGTGCTTGGATTTGTACTTTTAACGTCATTTGATAGATTAAACGCTTTAATTACTATCAATGATAATGATTTTAATTAAAATGGTTTGATTGCAAATTATCAGGTGTAATCGGTTATGAATGAGAAATCCAAAAAGAGCAGTGAGACAAGTATTGACTACAGCCTTCTGCCGGAGCTGCTTGGGTATCAGTTGCGACTTACCCAGCTGGCGGTGTTCAAGGATTTTTCAGAATCAGTGGACGATGCACAGATCACACCCAGTCTGTTTGCCGTCCTGGTGGTGATCAATGCCAATAAAGATCTTAAGCAGACGGAGTTGGCCAAGGCGGTTAGGCTGGATCGATCTTCGGTGGTTTCGGTCATTGATAAACTGGAAAAGCGTAACCTCGTCATACGCAAACGAGTAGAAGGTGATCGCAGAACCAATGCCTTGGAACTAACGAAGCAGGGGCGAGCCTTGCTCAGTCAGTTGACTAGGCGTGTAAAAGTGCATGAACAACGACTCACTGAAAATCTGACAGAACGTGAGCAGGCGACGTTGATAAAGCTTCTGGGTAAGATTCTGCCGGATGCGCGTTAGACGGTGGTCTCAGCCGGTTTGCGGCTGCGCCACTTGCACGGCCAGAAACGGCAATAGCATACAGTCATGTCTACCGGGGTGTTGTTGTACCGGTCTGAAGCAGTTGAGCTGCGCCTCCCAAGCTGTCGGAAGTGGTTGCTGTTGTTCAAGGAACTGCGCTAGTCGATCGATCTGCCGGTCTATTTCAGCGTACTGCTGGCCCACTACCAGCCGTTGCATGGCAACAGCAGATGCTTCGGCGAGCTGACAACCCCGAATGGCAAATTCAAGATCTACAATTGTGTCATCCCTAAGCCAAAAGTTCAGAGTGATCTGATCACCGCAGAGTGGGTTATCAATAGTGGCTGTGAACTTTTTTAACACTTCTGCGGGTTGATGTGTTCTCTTTTTGACTTGTCCTGCCTCAGCGGCAAGTCTTTTGACACGCTCATTGTAGATCGCATTGCGCTCGTGAGTGATGATCAGGCTTTCCATTGTGCTACAGCCTCCGGTGTATCGAAGTCATGAATAACGGCCGGGTCATCGACGACTATCTCTTCTACCCAGGACGGGTTTTGTCGAATCAGAAAATCGGCACCACGATCACCCTGTGCGAGAGTCATCAGGGGTATCAGACGGGCGGGCCAGAGTCGCGGGTTGCCTCGTTTCCCCTGATAGCAGGGGATGATGATCTTTTCGCCATTCAGTTCTCTAAAGCGTGCCAGTAGCTGTTCTATCAGTTCGGGGGTGAGTTGAGGCATGTCGCCCAGCATCACCAGTAAGCCATCCCGATTGGCTGGCAGGTGTTTTAATCCAAGACGCAGGGAGCTGGCAAGGCCGTTTGCGTAGTCGGGGTTTTGGATAATCCGCAACTGTGGGAAAAGCGAATGGTTGTGTAAGGCATTATTCAGTTGTTCAGGCTGATGACCCGTTACCAGAGTGATTGAACTAATAGCATCGCCACTCAGTGCGTCCAGCGTGTGTTGTATCATTGGGCGTCCGTTCAGCGGTATAAGCAGTTTATTGCACCCCATGCGTTTTGATCGACCTGCGGCCAGTACCAGTGCAGTGATGTTGAGTTGTTTGGCGCTCTCCGTAGGTAAAATATTTTTCGCCACAGGGCGAAGACTCTGCTGCGTGAACTCACCACGCTGATGACGCAAGAGTCCACCAATACCCAGTTGGCTTAAGTCGTCCTGTGTGAAAGGTATGCCTGCCGCCAGTCGTGGCAATAGCAGATCCAGACCATTCAGTGCGGGTGATTTGGCGCAACCAGGCAGGTTAATCAGCGTGGTGTTGTCCAGCGTGCCATATAACAGCATGTTGCCGGGTTCCACGGGTAAGCCAAATCGCAAGATCTTGCCACCCGCTTGCTGCAGGGCACGAGGTACCACGTCTTCTCTGTCCAGCGTGACTGAGTGGCCTGCCAGCAAAATCAAGTTGCAGCGTGACTTCAGCGTTTCCAGTTTTTTAGTAATCGCTGCTTCGCTATGCAGGCACTGTTCTGTCTCTGTGAGGACACAACCGTAGTAGGCCAATCGGCGCGCAGTCAGTTGTTCAAACTTGTCTCCCGTCTGAATGCTGGTTTCGTGACTATGGGTGCGCAGCAGAGCAACCGGAAGGGCATTGAAGGGTTGCACTTTTACTGGGGCAGCTTCATCAAGCCGGGTGATCCATTGGTCACAAAGTGCTGCATCAACAGCGAAAGGAATGATCTTGATGCAGGCCACTACCTGCCCCTGTTCAACGACTGACCAGTGCGGGAGTGTTGCGAGTGTGATGGATTCATGTAGGCTGTTGAGGTCGTGAATTACGGCTTCATCCAATTGAAGCAAACCGCGTTGACTGGCAATCAGGTTGCAACGTCCGGCTTCGGCCTGGTCAATTAGGAGATCACGGTTTTTAATCTCGTTTGCCAGCCGTATTGCAGCACTGTTTTCATGCAGATCACCAGTGGATAAGCGGATGATCTGAATCTGTTCAATACCGGCGGCTATCAATCGATTGATATCCTGCTGCTGTAGCTGTCGACCTTTTTTTATCACGCCTTGTGGGGTCTTGAGCGTGTGTGCAAGAAACTCACCCACAGCCGCTTTGGTGGGTTGTTCAAATCGCTGCATGATCATCCTTCCTATAACGTGTCTGAATGATTTCAGCCAGGATGGCAGTGGCGATCTCTGCTGGTGCACGCCCACCCAGATCGAGTCCAACAGGGCCGTGAATACGTTGCAGTCGGTCGCCATAACCTGCTTTTTCCAGTCGTTGCAATCGCTCATTGTGGGTCTTGCGACTGCCAAGTGCGCCGATATAAAACGCCTCACTATCGAGTGCCGTGCAGAGAGCAGGGTCATCGATCTTTGGATCATGACTTAGCGTCACCAGAGCGTTGCTGGCGCGTAGCGGTGCTGTTTGCAAGAACCGGTCCGGCCAGTCATGTACTAGTTCGGTATCTGGAAACCGTTCAGGCCGGGCAAAGCCGCGCCGGGGATCAATTACCTGAGGTGCCAGTCCGCAGCGACTTGCCATGACTGCTAAATGCTGTGCGATATGAACGGCACCCACGATTAATAAGCGTGTGGGTGCCTGGTAAAGCTGAAGAAAGTAGTCATCATCCAGTCGCACTGAGCACTGTTTTTTCTTTGCTTCTGTAAGCGGTTTTGATAATGAGACGGGCAGTGAATCATCAGGATTAACCTTGCTTGATTCTATTAGCCACTGTTCGCCACTCACGAGTTTAACCAGTCGCCACAGGGTCTCCTGTGCTACAGGTGTCAGCATGCGCTGAACCAATGGATGATGTCCGTCAACAGCTTCTATGAGTAACTCAATACGGCCGCCGCAGGAGAGTCCCATCTCCCATGCCTGATCGGTTGCGACCTTAAAGTGCAGCAGCCGGTTTTGACCTTCCTTGATCACCTGAATGGCTGTGCGAATAACCTCTCCCTCAATGCAGCCGCCGGAGACCGAACCGAAAAAGCACTGGTCTTCGCGGATCACCATGTGGCTGCCGACAGCGCGGGGAGAGGAGCCCCAAGTCGCGATTACAGTCACCAGTGCCACCCGGTGATTATTCGCCAGCCACTTGGCAAGCTGTTCAAGCTCGGCACCCCAGCTTGAATGGGAGTCATGTTTTTTTATAGCAAGCGTCAAGCTGAGGCCTGCCAGCGTTGTGAGACCAGGCGCTTTGCTATAGCCATAACGACGCGTCTTCGATATTTTGGCCCGGTAACGGTGGTGCGTAATACGTTGACCGCCTTACGAATCGCTTTGGTCAGATCCTCTGCTGACTCGTCGCTCCAGGGTTTTCCTTCCAGGTGAGTCAGGTCGACATTGATCGGTATGGAGTTGGTGCCTGTCACGACTACCCGTAGTTTTGCCAATCTGTTATTTTCCCGTTTTAGAGCTACAGCGGCTCCGACCAAGGGGAAATCAATCGCATCCCGAACCCGAACCTTTTCGTAATCACTCTGGTACTGTTTATCATGCTCAAGAGTGAGAGCAGTTAACAGTTCGCCGTTTGCCAGAGTCAGGTGTTGGCGCCCATCTTCCTGGTAGAGGTCCTGCAATGGCAGCAGGCGTATACCGTCAGGCCCTGTGATCTCGGCTTCTGCCTCAAGGGCTATCAGCAGAGGGGCAATGTCACCATGATAGGTGGCATAGCAGCGATCCCCCTTGGGTACTACATGGCAGCGCTCGCCCTGATACTTCAGGCAATAGTCATTGCCTTTGCGCCACCACTCGCTCTGGTTGTAGAAGATACAACGTGTGTCCTGGCACAGGTTTCCACCCAGGGTGGCGATGGCCCGATGGCTTGGTCCGGCGACAGAGCGAGCGGCCTTTACCAGCGCCGGAAATTTCTCCTGCAGGCTGGGTTCTTTTATTAATTGTTGCAGGGTGACACCTGCACCCAAGGTAAGCCGGTTATCCTGCCATATGATGTTTTTAAGCGCGGTAAGCCGGGAGAGATCAATCAGTGTATCCGGGTTGACCAGGCCGCGTCGCAGATTGGGTAACAGATCAGTGCCACCATTAAGTGGGTGGGCATTGGCAGTCTCGGTTAATGCTGTTATGGCCTGTTCTGTTGTCTCAGGGCGAATATAGTGAAAATCGCTCAGCGTGGTCATCAGTTGCACTCCTGGGCTTCCAGCCAGTCACTCATGCGCTCAGGGGAGAGCGGCAGTGCGTCAGCTCGGACGCCGGTCGCATCAAAAACCGCATCCATCATGGCGGGCAGGAAACCGGCCAGCATCCCCTCGCTTGCTTCCTTGGCACCGAAGGGACCGTTGGGGTCGATACTCTCAACGATATGGACCTCGATGTCGGGACTCTCAACAATGGTCGGGACACGGTAGTCGAGCAGGTTACCGTGAACCATGAGTTCTTTGTCATAACGGGTCTCTTCCGAGACGGTTTGACCCATACCCATCCAGACACCTCCCTGAATCTGTCCTTCAACGGCGAGTGGATTAAGGGCGCGACCTACATCCACAGCGACCCATACCTTGTGCGCTGTGACCTTGCCGGTGACTTCATCAACCGAGGCTTCAACCACTTGAGCAGAGTAACAGAAGCCCATGGTGGCACCGATGGCGCTACCTCGAATACGCTTGTCGCCCTGGAACTCCGGTGGACAGGTGAACGTGCCTTTGGTGGTGACTGTGCCGCTATCGACCATCGCTGCGCGCACAGCGTCGGAGAAATCGAGGACTTTTTCGTTGTCGGTAATGACGCGGAAACACTCCTGCTCACACTGGATCTGGTTGGGGGAAACCTCCAGTTTCCTGGCCGCGGCCTCAATCAGGATGTCCCGAAGTTGTTCTGCAGCATGCTTCGCCGCATTTCCTACCATCAGGGTCACTCGGGAAGAGTAGCTGCCATTATCTTTCGGGGTCAGCGCGCTGTCGGCGGAGATGACCCGCAGGCGACCCATCTCTACGCCAAGTACTTCACTGACCACCTGTGTCACCATGGTATTGGAGCCCTGACCGATATCAGCGGCCCCGGTCAGAATGGTGATTCCGCCATCAAAATCGAGTTTGAGATTGACTGTGGCATGGGGCTCACCTGTCCAGTGCTTTGGCGTGGATGTGCCGGAGACAAAGTGGGCGCAAGCCATCCCCAGGCCACGCCCTTTGGGCAACTTTCCTCGACGGTTCTCCCAGTCTGAAGCCTTCAATACTTTCTCCAGGCACTCGGGTAATCCATAGCTCAAGACCTTTTGGGCATAGAGCGTGGTACAGGGTGCCTGTAGCAAGTTGGCTTGGCGAACCTGGAACGGATCCAGTCCAAGTTGTTCTGCCATCTCGTTCATCATTGCCTCAAAGGCGGCTCGGGCATCTACTGTGCCATGTCCACGCATGGCTCCGCAGGGGGGGGTGTTGGTGTAGACCCGCCAACCGTCATGCTGAATAGCTGGCAGATCATAGATTCCGTGCATCAGGGCACCAGAGTAGAGAATGGTGATGATGCCGTAACCAGCGTAAGCGCCGCCACGTTGAGTTACCTCGTTGTGTACTGCTGTAAGACGGCCTTTCCGGGTCATGCCCATGCGGATCTTGATCTCGGTTTCTGGTCTGCCCCGGTGGGCGATAAAGGTCTCTTCCCGTGTCTGGGTGAGCCGTACTGTTCCTCTTGCCTTGCGGGCCAGCAGAGCCGCGATAATTTCGAAATGGAGTGCCTCTGTACGGGCGCCGAAGCCGCCTCCCAGAAATGGCTTGATTACTCTGATTCTGGATTCATCCATCTCAAGACAGTGCGCTACCTTGAGATGGACATAGTAGGGCACCTGGGTCGTGGTATGCAGGGTGAGCCACTCACGTTCCGGGTCATATTCAGCGAGGGTAGCGTTCAATTCGATATGGACATGATTAACCTCGGCAAAGTGGAAGCGGCGTTCACAGATTAGATTGGCCTGTTGAAAACCTGCCTCCACATCGCCAAATGTCTGGTGTACCTCGCGCAAAATATTGTCTGGCTTATCGTCGTGGATGACCTCGGCACCCTTTGCCATCGCCTTGCGGGCAGTGGTGTAGCTTTTCAGTGGTTCGTATTCAATGTGAATCAGAGCTATTGCCTGCTCTGCCGTAGCCTCATCAATGGCGGCTACAGCAGCTACCGGATCACCGCGATAACGGACCTTGTCACGAGCCAGAGGGAATTCGTTCTCGGCTATTGGAAGGACGCCGAAGGGGATCTTGCAGTCTTCCCCGGTGCAGATAGCAATCACACCATCCAGGGCTTCTGCTGCAGAGGTGTCAATCGAGAGGATGCGTCCATGGGCGATTGGACTGCGCAGGATGCGCCCCACCAGGGCATCCACACGCGAGATGTCAGCGGTGTAGCGTGCCTTACCAGTTACTTTGTCGACACCGTCTACCAGTGGGGTGCGGACGCCAATAGGACCTTTACTCGGTTTGGGGTGCGTTGTATTCACTCTGTTGCCTCTGTCGATGTGGCAGCATGTTGGACCGATTCAATGATTTTCACATAGCCGGTACAGCGGCAGATGTTACCAGCCAGAGCGCCTTTGATGGTGTCCACGTCCGGATCAGGATTTTCGCGTAGCAGCGCTTCTGAAGCCATTATCATGCCGGGTGTACAGAAGCCGCATTGGGTGCCAAGTTTTTCGTGGAAAGCGTGTTGCAAAGCGCTGAGTCGCCCGTTATGACTGAGTGATTCGATGGTCTCAACCTTGCAATCTGCAACACTCAGTACCAGCGTGCAGCAGGACAGGCGAGGTTGTCCATTGATCAGTACGGTACAGGCACCACACTCTCCGCCATCGCACCCCTGCTTGGTACCAGTCAGGCCTAACTGATCACGCAGATAGTCGACAAGCAGCCTGTTTTCAGCAACAGCATCCTCCCGGTCACGGCCGTTTACCTGGAGTGATATCAGCTTTTTTTTCATGATGCTTTCATCCCTATTTGACTCTCTGAACTGTTACTTATGGCTCATGGTATTTACTGTATTTGATTACTTGT
>VMRY01000121.1 GCA_007713595.1 Sedimenticola thiotaurini | reverse complement strand
TACTTCGAGAATCGCATCTTTACCCTTTATTTCCAGCTGATGCTCCAGTTCATATGCCTTATCAAAGTGATCAGTGATCGCAGTCTTATTTCTTCCAGTGATAAATATGAGCATATCAATGCCGGCCGCCACGGCTTCTTCAACAGCATATTGGATAAGCGGCTTATCCACGACCGGCAACATCTCTTTCGGGATTGCCTTTGTGGCAGGTAAAAATCGGGGTCCAAGTCCACCGACCCGAAACACCCCTTTGCTGATTTTTCGTTGAGCCAAAACCGTATCCTTGAAGTCAATTTTAAAAAAGCCGATAAAATCCGCCAAAAATCACGCCGAAGTTATAGCCCTCAGCCTAATTAAAGAGATAGCGTTTCATGTAACGTGATATCAAACCATGCCAAGTTTCAGATTAAAAGCGCTATTCTATGGATTATAATTGATCTTTTACACATAAAATTCATCAAAACGCACATGAATTACCTCGGCTAAACCTGTACTATGCAGGCCCGGGATCTACAGCAGTAATCAATAGCTTTACGGTCAATTGCCACCGATACAGCTAAGCCGGATTATCTGTCTGTGGCTACATTAAGAACATTTCACTTTGAAATATATGGGAACAAAGACTGCTAAATTCTATGGATAGCCTGCAGATTCTTATACTCGCACTCGTGCAGGGACTGACCGAATTCCTTCCTATATCCAGTTCAGCGCATCTGATTCTGACACCCATGCTTCTTGGCTATCAGGATCAGGGGCTGGCATTCGATGTCGCCGTTCATCTGGGGTCACTCCTGGCAGTTACAACATACTTCAGACATGAATTAATCGCGATGGCGAGAGACTTCTTCCTGTCATTAAGAAAAGGGGCCCGCCAGACAGAGAATTCACGTATGGTATGGATGATTATCTTAGCCACCCTGCCCATTGTTGTTGCGGGTGAATTATTTATCTCTCTGGTTGAGCACGACCTGCGCTCCACGAGCGTCATTGCTACAACAACCATACTGTTTGGTATTTTGCTTTTCTGGTATGACCGAAAAGGCAATCAGTCCCGCGATGAATATTCAGCCAGCTGGCGTGACGCCCTCATAATAGGGGGTTTTCAGGTTCTGGCGCTGATACCAGGCACATCCCGCTCAGGCATCACTATGACGGCAGGACTGATGCTGGGCCTCACCAGAGAGGCCGCGTCAAGATTCTCATTTTTCCTCTCGATACCCACCATTCTGATGTCAGGCTCAATGGTAACCCTTGAGCTGATCTCGAATCCAGCGCCAGTAAACTGGCTTGCAATGGGGTCGGGCGCCCTGCTCTCCTTTGCTTCAGCCTATATCTGTATTCACTACTTCCTACAGCTGATCAACAAGATCAGCATGTTGCCCTTTGTTATCTATCGCTTGCTTCTGGGGGGAGTGCTGGTCTGGGTATCACTATAGAACACCACCTCTTGCAGATGTAAAAACGGGCCAACTGAGAGGCTGACCCGTTCCTGACTCAGGAGGCTGCCGGTCTATAGTGATCCGGCTCAAACTCCAGCGTAGCAAACAGATCTTCCAGCGTCTCTTCACGGCGAATCAATTCAACTGAACCGTCGCGGCGCAGGAGCAGCTCTTTCGGTCTGGCCTTACCGTTATAATTGAAGCCCATGGCATGTCCGTGTGCGCCGGTATCGTGAATACAGATGATATCTCCATCTTCAATTTTTGGCAGGGCACGCTGTATGGCGAATTTATCGTTATTCTCACAGAGTGAACCAGCTACATCCACCACCTCATCCTCACCGTGCTTTCCCAGGACAGTGATATGATGATATGCACCGTACATACCTGGCCGCATTAACGCCGACATACAGGCATCCACACCCACATAGGTTCGATAAATCTCTTTACGGTTGATCGCCTGGGTAACCAGTACACCGTGCGGCCCGGTAATATAACGACCACTCTCTACATACATTCGTGGCACGTAACCATGTTGTTGTTTAAAGGCATCAAACAGACCGGTGATCTCCCTGGCCATCGCCGCAATATCAAGTGGCTGCTGCTCTGGGCGATAGGGTATGCCAAGACCGCCGCCGATATTCACAAACTCAAACTGTATCCCCAACTCCGCTGAGATCCAGGTCACCGTCTCAAGCAGCATCTGGGCAGTCTCAACCATGTAACGGTAGTTCAACTCATTGGACGCCAGCATGGTATGCAAACCAAAACGTTTTGCACCTCTCGCCTGCGCCTTGCGATAGGCCTCCAGCAATTGGTCGTGAGAGACACCGTATTTGGCTTCTACCGGTGTACCTATAATGCTGTTCCCGGTCCGTCTCTCTCCCGGGTTGTAACGGAAGCAGATCAACTCTGGCATCTCCGGTACTTTATCTATCAGGGAAATATCATCCAGATTGAGGACACACCCGCCCTCAGCCGCAGCTGCATTAAAATCGGTCTGACTGGTGTTATTGGAGGTGAACATGATCTCCTCACCCTGTGCGCCTGTCGCCCGACTGAGCTGCAGTTCCGCCACAGAACTACAGTCAAACCCAAAATCCAGTGACTTCATAATCTCAAGGATTTTCGGGTTTGGGAGCGCCTTCACGGCATAATATTCCTTAAACCCGGCGATACCGGAAAATGCCTGATTCAGGCCTTCACCCGTGGCACGTATACCAACCTCGTCATAAATATGGAACGGCGTACCATAGTGCTCAACTATCTGGCCAAGGATTGGATTTAGTCGCTTTTCAAAATCACTCGATATGGGCATGTTCAGTTTCCAATAACAATTATTACCACACTGCCCAACAGAATATGGGACAGCGGATGACTTCGCCTGCTTAAAAGGTTTATCAGAGTACCTTGCTGATCCGCTCCATTGCTGCCTCAACATTGGCAAAGCTATTGAACGCGCTGATTCGGATATACCCTTCACCGCACTTACCGAAACCGGCACCCGGTGTACAGACAACCGCTGCGTTGTTCAGCAGGCGATCAAAAAACTCCCAGGAGTCGCTTTTACTGTCGATCCAGATGTAGGGCGAATTCTCTCCACCGATGCACTCGTAACCTAACGCCTCCATTTTCTCCCGGATATACTTGGCATTATTCAGATAATAGGCAATCAGCTCTTTGACCTGTGCTTGACCCTCAGCACTGTATACAGCCTCAGCCGCTCGCTGCACAGGATAGGAGACGCTGTTGAATTTAGTGGTATGGCGACGATTCCACAGTGTGTGAACGGACACCGCCTCACCCGCTTCCGTATAGGCCATGCACTCTTTTGGAACCACTGTATAGGCACACCGGGTACCGGTGAATCCGGCTGTCTTTGAAAAGCTGCGGAATTCCACCGCCACTTCCCTTGCGCCTTCAATTTCATAGATCGAATGAGGTAACGTTTCATCCTGCACAAACGCCTCATAGGCCGCATCAAATAGAATCAGTGCTTTATTCTCTTTCGCGTAATCAACCCACTCTTTTAACTGCACCTTGGTAGCCGTTGAACCCGCCGGATTGTTCGGAAAGCAGAGATAGATCAGATCAACCGGTTGTTCCGGCAGACTGGGAATAAACCCATTCTCTTTATTACCATCCAGATAAACAAAACCGTCATAGCGACCCAGCTCTTTATTCCATTTCCCTGTTCGGCCTGCCATCACATTAGTATCGACATAGACAGGATAGACAGGGTCGGTCACCGCTACCGTGATGTCAGTGGAGAAGATCTCCTGGAAATTTCCGCTGTCACATTTTGCGCCATCACTGACAAAAACCTCGTCGGCCTCAACCTGTGCACCACGCGCCTGGAAATCATGCTTGGCAATCGCTTCGCGAAGAAAATCATAACCCTGCTCAGGCCCATAGCCGCGAAAGCTCGACTCGCTGGCCATTTCATCAACGGCGGCATGAAATGCCTTGATACAGGCATCGGGAAGCGCACGGGTAACATCACCAATGCCTAGCTTGATCAGTTTTTTGTCTGGATTAGCCTGTTGAAAAGCATTCACACGCTTGGCTATATTGGAAAAGAGGTATGAGGCCTGAAGCTTCTGGTAGTTTTCATTTATCTTGATCATTCTTGAACACCTCTAAAATATTGCATATAGCAAAGCAGGATAATAATTCTCAATCAATCATGTCATACAACCCGCGCCCGCGCTGTTGTTTCGACTGATTGATTAGACTGATTAGAAAGCCGCGTAGTATAGGATATACCGACCCATCAGGCCATATTGGGATAATGAGGTATTATCTGAATGACCCTGCTTTACTGCCTGCAAGGGGTTTTGGAGCGCCTGCATTTAAGAAAGGGTGTGCTGGATCGAGGGTTTGGATTACTTTCACCCATTACATTAGCCCGGTGAAGGGGGCCATCCCCTTAAAAAATCACCGATAGACAGAGAAAAATCTATTGAACCTTAACCAGGTCTTTATAGGCGTGCCAGCTCGCATGGCCGATCAGCGGCATGAACACCATCAAACCCAGAAAAAAAGTAAACAGCCCCATTCCAACAAACATAACGATGAGCGCCGCCCATAGCAACAACGGCCTGGGGTTCTCAAGTACACATCGTGTACTGATAACAATGGCCTCCATTGCATCCGTATTGCGGTCGATGATCATGGGTACAGAAACCACACTGATACTGAACACAATCAATGCAATGATGCTACCCACCAATAGACCAGCCCCCATAAACGCCGGACTGTCACCAGAGAGAAAAAGCACGTTCAGTGCATTGGAGAAATCCGGGGTAATACCAAAAAAGAACAGTGCAAAGACCACATTGGCGAGCAGCATCCAGATAAGAAAACCCATCATCAATACCAGCCCCATAACCAGTAAATTAAATGGCGCACGTTTCCAGACAAACAGCGTATCCAGAAACAGCGGTGTCTTTTTATTACCCAGAGTGCGACTGGTTTCGTATAGACCCATGGCCAACAGTGGTGATACTAGAAAAAAACCTGCCGTCAGCGCCGGAACGAAAAAGAGCATCCCCATGGCTGAGAAAAGGCCAGACAAGAGAAAACTGCTCAGCACAAACAACAGCCCATAAGAAAGACTGAGCAGCGGGGCTGCTTTAATATCTCGCCAGCCAGATGCAATCCACTGCCATGGATGATCAAGAGTAATTCGATTAATTGTCACTCTCGAATCAGATATTCCATCTGCAGTGGTAGCACTGTTATTTGCTGTCATTTCAACATCCTGCCATGAAGCCACGATTATGGCTTGCCGTTTAATACTTTATATAAGCGGCTTCCCTTCATTGTTCAAGCCCACGAAGTAAAGGGTAATAAACCAATCAGCGGGCGAGTAAAATAACTATAGAAGGTGGGTAAGCAACTTTTTCTGACATTGCCTTTTACAGGGATTAAGCCATACTGACTTTAAATACTGTTCATAACTCGGTCAGGTGGCTTTCAATTCGACCCTATCGACATT
>VMRY01000088.1 GCA_007713595.1 Sedimenticola thiotaurini | reverse complement strand
GCTGTTTTTGCAACTTTATGCGTTAGAGCGGTTAAGGCATTGCTTTCCCTTGCTAACATTGTTTGCAGTGTATTCTGGCTGATTTGCAGCCCATCTTGTGCTTCGATAATGTGCCTTGCGGTTGCGTTTACTTCAATAATATGTCCTGACTTATCAAGTAAAATAACGCCTTCCGAGATAGTATCGAGCACACCAATGAGATGATCGAGACGTGATTTCATCTGGCCAATTTTGGTATGTAACTGCAAGGCTGTTTGTATGTGTGGAAGCATCAGTCTACAGATGGCGAGTGCATTTTCAGGGTTATGATCTTGCTTATCATTTGCGTAATGAAGGGCTATTGATGTGTGAAGGCTATCTGATTCCTGTAGCGTAATTCGGATGGCGTTTTGTACGGTAAGTCCTTGCGGCATCACGTAATCATTGAAAAATTCAGTTTTTTTTACATCCATGTCGGGAATCAATTCATTCAATAATCCCAATGTACCTGACTTCGGAAGTTGAGATGGATGTACATTTATATAAGGATTTATGAACTGGAAATACTTTTCGTACGAGTTCAGAAATTGTTCATCCATATTGAAACAGCTGGCGAGACTGGTTTGGAGGTCGAGCGTGTTGTGATGAACAAACAGTCCCTGTGCGGCTTCTGTCGCTTCAGAGAATGAGGCGATAAAACGAGCCCATGCGTTCTCGTTTCCCGGTGCTTGATAGAGTAGTGGTAACAGCTGCTGTACGGCTTTTTGTGCATTTCTCATGGCACGTCATTCCCTTGGAATACCGAACCCAGCGATCCCTTCTGCTGAGTTGTTCTCGGATATAGATAGACAGTGCTGCCATTTAAAGCATAGGAAAAATATTAGCTTTGTCTAGATCTGGTAATCGATAAGCGAGTTTTAGGGTCTATTTCAGTGCAGTAATGCGTTGAACTGATATCTCTATCCGTTACATAAAATTTGATTGAATAACGAGGTTTATCGGTAATTATCCCCCAGATGGGTGAGGCGAAATCTTTTACATGTAGAGCTTTAAATTAAAGTTAACTTGTTGATTTTATTTGGGTGGCATTGTTTTTGCTGTATTGGTGGGCGAGTCACAGTACAGGGATAGTTTTCAAATTAGCCGTATTCGACCAACTCCCTGCATTCTAATAACGAGAAACGGAGTAATAGAATGAAAGCGATTTCCAGGATAGCCCTACCTTTTTCAGTTGCATTTATCTGTGTTCCATCATACGCAACATTGGTAACTACAGGCGCTGTGACCCCAGCAGTACTTGGGCCAGGCGATACAGTTGTTACAACAGGTGTGGCGGTTGGAACCGGCACGCTAGAAATTAATAGTGGTACCTCACTCACACTCAACACAAATCCCTTCCTAACTATTGCGCCAGTGGCTACGGACATAGGCTCTGTCACCGTAACTGGATCAAATCTGGGTACTCCCTCAACGCTTAGACTTGAAGGCGCCACAGTGAACGATGGTGCGTTTCTTACGGTCGGGAAAAATAGCAACGGAACACTCAATATACTCGATGGAGCAAAGGTTGAGATAGATGCGCTCGGCGCATCGCTTAATCGTATGGCTGCTCCCTATCCGGCTGGTTTTCAGGTGGGACGCAATGCAGGGAGTACGGGGGAAATAAACCTCTCGGGAGTAGGATCAGAGTTGAGTGTGGTTAGTGACTTTGCGCTGGGTCGTATTGGCCGCTACGGCGATGGAGAGATGAATATTACGAATGGTGCAACACTCTCTTTTACTGGGAAAAACAGCGATCTGAATGTCAGCAGCGATGTACATGTACCAAACTCAGGAAATGGGGTGCTTAATATCAATACGGGAGGGCGTGTGGTAGGACCTGTCTACCTTGATGTGGGTGGGTCTCAGGGGGGTGAAGGGATAGTAAATCTTGATGGCTCATCGTCGTCAATTTCATTGAGCGGTGCTTGTACACCAGACTGCCCAGCTGGTTACTCATATCCCAATCAAGGGGCTTTTCTTACTGTTGGGGCAAATGAAGGAAAGGGGACGGTTAATATTACCAATGGTGCAAAAATTACCATTGATTCATCAGGAACATCGGGTGCTATCAATGCGGGTTTTGGTCTGGGTGGGAGTTCCATTATAGGACCTATGGGTAATGGCACTTTAAACGTAGACGGGGCTGGATCGGAGCTTAGAGTTAGAGGTGACAAAAGTGTCTTTGTAGTTGGTCGTTTAGAAGATGGTGCTGGCGCAATGTCTGTCACGAATGGCGGTAAAGTCATTATGGAGAATACTGACGGTCTATCGGAGGGGTATGTTGGTGATCGGGCCGGTGCTGAAGGTTTGATCACCATAGATGGTGCAGGCTCTGTGCTTGATGCAGGGTATCGTCTGGGTATTGGTGTTGATCAGGTTCAAGCAATTGCAGGCAAAGGTAAGGTCACGCTGAGCAATGGTGGGAAACTATTGGCTGATTACATTCATATTGATAATGGCGGTACGATAAATGGGAATGGTACGCTGGCAGGAAGTACAGGGCCAACCCAAGTTCGAGTTATCGAAAACGGGTTGATTGATACCGGGCTTTCGACTGGAGTCATAGTTATTGAAGGTGATCTGATACTTGATGGTGGTTCGCTTTTACTCGAGGCAAACAGCATGGCCGATTTTGATCGCATTGTCGTTACAGGCGATGCCATATTTAACACAGGAGTAATGGATATAATACTCGGATTTATGCCCGGGCCGTCTGATGTTTTGAATTTCTTTGATGTGCAGGGGACTGTTACCGTATTAGACACATTTGGTGGCATTAGCGTCGTTTCTGCTCCTGGATCGGGGGTTCCATTAGGAACGGATGTGACAGTTATGGTTGGTGATCATCAATATACAGCGTCCACACAGTCTGTTCCTGAGCCCATGACGCTTGCATTGGTTGGACTGGGTCTTGCTGGCATTGGCTATAAGCGCAAGTCCCTGAAAACCGCTTGATACGGATTTGGACTCTGGTTCTATTGAAACCTCGCTGGGACTAACCTTGCGAGGTTTTTTTGCGACTTGAATTTACTGTTGTTGCAGACAATTTGCATAGAACGTCTAAATTTAGAGCGGATTTACGTGGCTTGTAGTAAAACCGGAATCATGTGAGTGGTGTTATAACTAATTGATTTTATTGGTGGGCGCGCCTGGGATCGAACCAGGGACCCCTACCGTGTGAAGGTAGTGCTCTCCCGCTGAGCTACGCGCCCCCTGAGTGGAGGAGCGCAATTCTAGTGATTTGCTCATTGCAGGTCAAATGCTCCATACGCAGATCAATGTACATCTGCTAGAATGCGCCTTTTTCCAGTATTGACTGCCTATTAGTGAGTTTATGACTATTCGTACCCGTTTTGCTCCCAGTCCAACAGGCTATCTGCACGTAGGTGGTGCCCGCACCGCGCTGTTTTCCTGGCTCTATGCCAGACGTCATGGTGGCACCTTTGTATTGCGTATCGAAGATACCGATATTGAGCGTTCAACCGAGGAGGCGGTTAACGCAATCCTGGAAGGGATGACCTGGCTGGGGTTGGAGTATGAAGAGGGGCCGTTTTATCAGACTCATCGCTTTGAGCGCTATAACGAAGTGATTGATGAGCTGCTGGAGAGTGGTCACGCCTATCGTTGTAACTGTACCAAGGAGCGGCTGGATGAACTGCGCGCAACCGCAGAGAAGCAGGGTGGTATGCGCGGTTATGATGGCCATTGCCGCGACAAATTTGTTGATTCTGCTGAGCCCCATGTCGTTCGTTTTCGTAATCCTGAAATGGGTGTGGTGGTGTTTGACGACCAGGTACATGGCAAGGTGGCCGTCAATAATGAAGAATTGGACGACCTGATTATCCGCCGTACTGATGGGGCGCCGACCTATAATCTCACGGTGGTGGTGGATGATTATGATATGGGAATTACCCATGTGATTCGTGGTGACGACCACAAGCGCAACGCTTCCCGTCAGATCAATATCTTCAAGGCGCTCGGCTGGAAAATTCCTCACTATGCCCATGTGGCGCTGATCATGGGAGATGATGGGGCGAAGCTCTCCAAACGTCATGGTGCGGTGAGTGTCATGCAGTATAAGGAAGATGGTTTCCTGCCCGAGGCGCTGCTGAACTACCTGGTGCGTCTGGGTTGGTCACACGGTGATCAGGAGATCTTCTCGGTCGATGAGCTGACCCAGCTGTTTGATATTGAAGATGTAAATAAAGCCGCATCAACCTTTAATACCGAAAAACTGCTGTGGCTTAACCAGCACTATATTAAGAGCAGCGATCCGGCACATCTGGCTCACCTGCTCAGCTACCATATGGGTAATCTGGGCATTGATCCTGCCCAGGGGCCGGATCTTATTGAAGTGGTCAAGGCACAGCAGGAACGGGCCAGAACCCTGGTGGAGATGGCGGAGATCAGCGCCTTCTTTTACCGTGATTTCGAAGCCTTTGATGAAGATGCCGCAAAGAAGAATCTGCGTCCGGTGGCCCGTGAGCCGCTGGAGAAGATGCGTGTCGCGCTGGAAGCGCAGGATGACTGGTCCGCAGAGGCATTGCATCAGTTGGTGATGGATGTATCTGAAGCGCTGGAACTTAAAATGGGCAAAGTGGCGCAACCCCTGCGTGTAGCTGTTGTTGGGCGTGCAGCATCGCCGGGTATTGATGTGACGCTGCACTTGGTGGGTAAGGCTGCCTGTCTGCGTCGTATCGATATGGCGCTGGACTTTATTACTCAACGAGAGGCGAATGCCTGATCAGGCACCCCTGATTGTGAATCACCCGACTAACGCAACCCTTTGGCAATATCTGCAATGAGCAATAACGAAACCTCTGCACCCACCCATTTTATCCGTCAGATCATTGAGCGCGATCTGGCTGCCGGTAAGAACGATGGCCGGATTCATACTCGTTTCCCGCCCGAACCCAATGGCTACCTGCACATAGGGCATGCCAAATCGATCTGTCTTAACTTCGGGCTGGCGAAGGATTATACGGGCGGGCAGTGTAATCTACGTTTTGATGACACCAATCCGCATAAAGAGAATGAGGATTACGTCAATGCCATCAAGGAAGATGTAAAATGGCTCGGTTTTGACTGGGAAGACCGGCTCTACTATGCCTCTGACTATTTCGAAAAACTCTATGGCTATGCGGTTGAACTGATCAAGGCCGGCAAGGCTTATGTCTGTGATCTGAATGCTGAGCAGACCCGGGAATACCGGGGGACGCTGACCGAGCCGGGTCGTGAAAGCCCCTATCGAAACCGTTCGGTCGAAGAGAACCTGGATCTGTTTGCGCGCATTCGCGCCGGAGAATTTGAAGACGGCAGCCGGGTACTGCGGGCCAAGATCGATATGGCCTCACCTAACATGAATATGCGTGATCCAACGCTGTATCGTATCCGTCATGGTGTGATCCATCACCAGACTGGTGAGGCGTGGTGCATCTATCCCATGTACGACTTCACCCATCCGATATCGGATGCACTGGAGGGAATTACCCATTCGCTCTGCACGCTGGAGTTTGAAGATCACCGCCCACTGTATGACTGGATACTGGATAACATCACCATTGACTGCCATCCGCAGCAGATTGAATTCTCCCGACTCAATCTTGAATATACCGTGATGAGTAAACGCAAGCTGACCCAGTTGGTGGATGAAGGCTTGATGACGGGCTGGGATGATCCGCGTATGCCAACAATTGCAGGACTGCGCCGGCGCGGCTATACGCCCAAATCCATTCGTACATTCTGTGAGCGTATCGGTGTGACCAAATCGGCCAACTCGGTTGAGATGGGCATGCTGGAAGCCTGTATTCGGGAAGACCTCGATCAGAATGCCCGTCGTGCACTGGCGGTGCTTGATCCTCTGAAGATTGTCATTGAAAACTATCCGGAAGATAAAGTGGAAATGCTGGATGCCCCATATCATCCAAAAGATGAAGCAATGGGTAGCCGCCAGTTGGCCTTTACCCGAGAGATCTACATCGACCGCGCTGATTTCCGTGAAGAGGCCAATAAGAAGTACAAGCGCATGGTGACAGGTGGTGAAGTGCGCTTGCGCAATGCCTATGTCATCAAGTGTGAGCAGGTAATCAAGGATGATGCCGATGAGATCCTCGAACTACGATGCAGCTATGATCCCGAAACACTGGGTGCCAACCCGGTGGGACGCAAGGTCAGGGGTGTGATTCACTGGGCCTCGGCTTCTCATGGGGTGCCGGCAGAAGTGCGTATCTATGACCGGTTGTTCAATCATCCTGCGCCGGACAGTGATAAATCAGTCGAGTCCTTTTTGGATCACATCAATCCAGAGTCACTGCGCGTGGTTCAAGCGGTCGTTGAGCCAAGCCTGCTTGATGCAACGGCTGGTGAGCAGTTCCAGTTTGAGCGCGAAGGTTACTTCTGTGTCGATGTGGAGAGTAGCTCTGAAAAGGTGGTTTTCAATCGTACAGTGACCCTGCGTGATACCTGGGCCAAGATGGAAGGGCAGGGAGAGTAGCTGGCCCAGCCATGCCGGCTCGTTTTAGTATGAAAAATAACAGGTTTTATCTGGACAAACGGCGCGGCATATCTTAATATTCGCGCCTCGTTTCGGGGCCATAGCTCAGCTGGGAGAGCGCTACACTGGCAGTGTCGAGGTCGGCGGTTCGATCCCGCCTGGCTCCACCAAAACAGAGAAAGGGCACGATGCCTGACCGGGAATCCAGCTCCCCGGTGATTAAACGGAGACAGTCCAAGTCCCCTTCGTCTAGAGGCCTAGGACACCGCCCTTTCACGGCGGTAACAGGGGTTCGAACCCCCTAGGGGACGCCATCTAAAAAGTGTGATCAGGTTGCCTGATCGCGCTTTTTTTATGCCTGAAACAATTTACTCTGATCAACTACGGACAGGCAGCGATATAGATTTATGTTCCAGGAGGAATTGTGCAGCAGCAGAATCTTCCAAAGGGGGACTGAAGTAGTAGCCCTGCATATAATCGCAGTCAAGGCCTGCAAGATAATCTGATTGCGTCAGGGTTTCCACACCCTCTGCAACTACTTTTAATCCCAGGTTATGCGCCAGCCCAATGGTAGCGGCACAGATCGCAGCATCATTTGGATCGGTCTCGATATCCATGACAAAGGCGCGGTCGAGTTTAAGATGGTCAAGTGGTAGTAGTTTTAGATACGCCAGTGATGAATAGCCGGTACCAAAGTCATCAATCGAAAGTTTGACACCGAGCTCTTTGAATTCATGCAGGATTTGCACGGTAGCCGCAGGGTTCTCCATGGCAATGCTTTCAGTTATTTCTAATTCGAGGAGCGCGGGAGCGATGCCTGTCTCATTTAATATGTCACGAACCTGTTCGATAAAGCTTTCATCTTTGAGTTGCCTGGCTGACAAATTGACGGCTATGGTGATGTCAGATGGAAGCCCCTGTGACTGCCACGCAGCGAGCGTACGACAGGCGGTTTGGATGACCCAGCGGCCTAATGGGACGATCAGTCCGGTATCCTCCGCTAGTGGGATGAAGGACATCGGGGGGATGATCTCACCGTTTGGTTTTTGCCAGCGAACCAGTGATTCAAAACCCATAATGTGGCCACTTTTTGCGCAGATCTGAGGCTGGTAATGAAGAATCAGTTGCTCTTTTTCGATGGCTTGGCGGAGTGCTCCTTCTAGACGAAGACGCTCTTCGGCACTCTTGGTCATCTCTGCATCAAAAAATCTAAATCGGCCGCGGCCTGCGGCTTTAGCAGAATACATCGCAATGTCAGCATTTTTCATCAGCGTGACTCGATCTATCCCGTCATCTGGGAAAATACTGATGCCAAGAGAGGCCCCGGGAATCACCTCGTGGGTACCAAGCTGAAGCGGTGCAGAGAGCGTGCTAAGTATCTCAGAAGCTAGAATGGCGGCCATGTTGGTGTTCGCCAGTTCGGAAATGACGACGACAAACTCATCACCTCCGGGTCTGGCCACAATGTCATTATTACGCACGCACCCAGCCAGACGTTGGGCGATTATAACCAGGAACTCATCACCGACAGAGTGTCCTAGCGAGTCATTGATCGCTTTAAAGTTATCCATGTCTATAAAGATCAATGCGAGTTGGTTATTGTGTCGGCGCGTATCTGCAAGTGACTGGTCAAGCCGAGCCTCTAGCGTATAACGGTTGGCTAGACCGGTCAGGGCATCTTCATGGGCTAGTTTTTCAATTGCAGCGGCAGCCAGCTTATGCTCTGTGATATCGGTATAGATTGTGACAAAACCACCATCAGGCAGTGGCATGCCACGGATCTCAAGTACTGTGCCGTTTGGACGGGTACGCTCAAATACATGGGGGAGACGTTTACTGGCAAGTGCCATCAATTCGTTAACTTTCTCATCAGTATCGCAGTCACCATATTCACCGCGTTCGGCATTAAAACGAAATAGTCGTTCTAGCGTTGGTGTACCTTTGAACAAATAATTAGGAAAATCGAGCAATCTGCAGAAGTCGTCATTACAGGAGATAAGGTTTAAGTCCTTATCGAACAAGCTGACACCGCCCGGGATGTTGGCTATCAGGGTGCTGAAGGTTTGGTTGCGCTCCTTTAGTTCCTGCTCCTTCATAATACGTTCGGTGATATCGGTATAAATAGTGACAAAGCCACCGCCATCAATGGGGGCGCCACGAATCTCTATTGCAGTGCCATCAGGCCTGATACGCTCCACTTGATGGTGTTGCGGATTTTCTGCCAATGCCAGCATTTCAGAAACTTTTTCTTCAATATCGATATCACCATACTCACCGCGTTCAGCGTTGATTCGAATGATCTCGGAGAAGTGGGGATGTTGGCTTGCGATCTCGGCAGGAAAATTAATGAGTCGAAGTACTTCATTGTTATAAAGCACCATGTGGAGATCGGGGCCAAAGACGGTTACCCCTCCCGGCATGTTGTCTACCAGCGTTTGGAGTAGAGCATTTTTAGTTTGAATTGATTCTTCAGCATGTTTGCGATCTGTGATGTCGGTATAGCTGGTAATAAAGCCAATCACTTTGCCGTTCGATAACATGGGTTTTCCTTCCACCAGATGGGTGCGCCCATTTGGGCGGGTGCGTTCAAATCGGTGTGGAAGGAATTTAAGTGCCAGCTCGCGTCGTGCAGCCACCAATTCATGAGGATCACCTGGGCCATACTCACCGCGCATAGCGGGATACATGATCAGTTCTTCAAAGCGTACGCCGTTGTAAAGGCTTTCAGGTGGTAGTTCCAAAACGTCTGCCAGTACAGCATTCCAACAACGAAGGCGTAATTGATTATCAAATACAGAGATACCTTGAGGCATATGCTCAAGCAGAGAGTTGAGATAGAAACTTTGATATTGAGTTTGATTTTCTTCCCTGTTCAAGATCTCGTTTTCAGCGTCTGTCACTCTTTACCATCCTGATAATTGGGGTAACGTGATATTTATATGCCAAAGCACCGACGAGCGGTGCTATGGGGTGATTTTATAGGGATGTATCTATCCCTATCGGCCTGTTTTTATCAAAGTGTAGTGAAAACTGTAGAAATAGTAATGGCGGGCATTTTTTTCCTAATTCTTTTATTATTTAAGGGTTTTTTGTTTATCCATCTTTTT
>VMRY01000069.1 GCA_007713595.1 Sedimenticola thiotaurini | reverse complement strand
CCCTTGCGAGGCATTTTTTCTCCTTCGGCTACGTCCAATACATAAATAGTCAGATCTGCCAGTTCAGGACTGAAAGTGGCACTGAGGTTGTCACCGCCACTTTCAATGAAAACAATATCCAGATCGGGAAAACGTTCACAGAGATCTTCAACGGCAGCCAGGTTCATTGAGGCATCTTCCCGGATGGCCGTATGGGGGCAGCCGCCTGTTTCTACACCAATGATACGATCCTCATCCAGTGCTTTATTGTGCATAAGGAACTTGGCATCCTCCTGGGTGTAGATGTCATTGGTGACTACAGCGAGTTGATACTGATCACGCATCGCCTTACACAGGACCTCCAGCAGTGCGGTTTTACCAGAACCCACCGGACCGCCGACGCCTATTCTCAAAGGTGTGCTTGTTGTTTTCATAGTGACCTCTCTTTAGGATCTGTAAATACGGGTGTATTGAGTTTCATGCAGGGTGCTGGCAATTGCCAATGCTGGACAAGCATTACCGATGGAATCGTCTTCTATTTGTAGACCGGTCTTAACCATGTCTGGGATGTTGGCCGTCAATTGGGCAATGATTTTCTGTCCTGCGGTCTGTCCCAGTGGCACGATCTTAACCCCGGCCAGGGTGATATTCTCAAGCCAGCCCCAAATAAAACCCGCCGCGGCGGCCGCAAGGGGGATGTTCCAAAAGTGCGCGGCCTGGGCGAATCCTGTTGATTGACACCCTTTGATCAGAGGCGCTATTTCTTTGGAAACTGCAATGCCCAGTTTTGGTAATAGGCTTGCTAGTGCCCGGCCACGATTGCGTTCTTCCTCCCGCAGTTCCCGTGTCTCCCGGGATGCGATCAGATAATGACTCCAATAGGTTAGCGCTTCGAAGTTATTTTCATCAAAGGCCTTATAGAGACGGGCAAGAATGGGGATTTCCAGGTGAACCATATTGTTGGTTAAAAGGTCGTTAAGCCACTCCAGCAGTTGTGCTTCGTTCGTCACCCAGCCGCACTCAACAGCCCACTCCAAACCCTGCGAGTAGGTGAATCCACCAATGGGTAGTGATGGGCTAACGAGATGCAGTAGCCGCAATTGAGAAAGCGTACAATCAGTGGTGACCATGGTGATGACCTTGATGTCCCTTTTCGGCACTGCCGCCATAGGCGCCGGGTTCAGGTTCAAAGGGTGCGTTAGACACCGTTACTTCAAGTCCCAGTCCACGCAGCATTTCATCTAAAACATGGTCGTGCAGGTAGCTGATGCGCCCTGGCTCAATTTGTATGGAGACGTGACGATTACCCAGGTGATAACAGGCTCTCGATAGCAGATGTGCATCATCACTCACGATGGAGGAGACAGGCTCTTCAGCCGCTTTGACTAAAATGATCAGGCCATCCTCGGAACGTAACATTTCGCCATCTTTCAATGTTGTACCGCGCTGTAAAAAAAGCCCGGCATCCTGACCGTTATCCAGGGTCACCCGCAATCGGCTTTTGATGCGATGCTGCAGGGGGAGGGTGAGCGTGGCATCGAATGGGTCGTTGCTGATGGTTTTTTCAGTGAGCTTAATCATAATGAATCTCTACTCAAAGTGTTGATCTGGAATTGCGCAGCCTAACTGTCGATTTACCTGTCGGGTTAAAACAGAAAGTAGCGCTGCGCCATAGGTAAGAGCTCTGCCGGTTCACAGGTGAGTAATTGCCCATCTGCCCTTACCTGGTAGGTTTGCGGATCCACTTCAATTTCAGGTTGATAACTGTTCAGCCGCATATCGCTTTTTGTGACTGTCCGACAATTTTTAACCACACCAATCAGTGACCTGAGCCCGAGTTGTTCTGAAATACCGGCCGTATATCCCGCCTGTGAGAGAAACGTCATGCGTGTGGAGAGACGGGCCGATCCCAATGCTCCAAACATGGGTCGATAGTGCACCGGTTGTGGAGTGGGAATGGAGGCGTTGGGATCACCCATGGGTGCGGCGGCAATCATGCCGCCTTTGATAATCAGGCTCGGTTTGGTGCCGAACATGGCGGGTTTCCAAAGTACCAGGTCGGCCAGTTTGCCTACTTCTACTGACCCAACTTCATGTGAAATGCCATGGGTAATCGCCGGGTTAATGGTGTATTTGGCAATATAACGTTTGGCCCGAAGGTTATCATTTCTGGCGCTGTCACCCGCCAGGCTCCCGCGTTGTACTTTCATCTTGTGCGCTGTCTGCCAGGTACGGGTAATCACCTCACCCACACGCCCCATCGCTTGGGAGTCTGATGCGATCATGGAAAATGCTCCAAGATCATGCAGGATATCTTCAGCGGCAATGGTTTCACGACGGATGCGTGATTCTGCAAAGGCCACATCCTCTGCTATGTTCGGATCAAGGTGATGACAGACCATCAACATGTCGAGATGTTCATCAATGGTGTTTATCGTATAAGGGCGTGTTGGATTGGTGGAGGAGGGTAATACATTCGATTGACCGCATGCCTTGATGATGTCAGGTGCATGCCCTCCACCTGCGCCTTCGGTGTGATAGGTGTGAATCGTGCGACCCTTCATTGCCGCCAGCGTGTGCTCAACAAAACCTGATTCATTCAGTGTATCCGTGTGAATGGCAACCTGTACGTCGAATTGATCAGCCACCGTCAGGCAGTTGTCAATGGTGGCCGGTGTAGTCCCCCAGTCTTCATGCAGCTTAAGACCAATAGCACCGGCCACTACCTGTTCTTCCAGGGGGCGAGGCAGGCTGGCATTGCCCTTTCCAAGAAAACCAATATTCATGGGCAAGGCTTCGGCTGACTCCAGCATGCGATGGATATGCCAGGGGCCGGGTGTGCAGGTGGTCGCGTTGGTACCCGTGGCCGGGCCTGTTCCACCACCGAGCATGGTAGTCACGCCTGACATCAGTGCATCGTCCACCTGCTGTGGACAGATAAAGTGGATATGGGAATCGATACCCCCTGCCGTAAGGATGCTGCCTTCTCCGGCTATCGCCTCGGTACCGGCGCCAATGATGATATTCACACCCGGTTGGATATCTGGATTACCGGCCTTACCAATGGCACAGATGCGACCGTTTTTGATACCTACGTCGGCTTTGACAATGCCCCAGTGATCAAGGATCAGCGCATTGGTGATGACGGTATCCACAACCTCATCTGCGGGTCGCTGACCCTGGCCCATGCCATCGCGGATTACCTTGCCACCGCCAAACTTCACTTCGTCGCCATAGCGGGTGTGGTCTTGTTCTACTTCGATCAGCAGTGCTGTGTCTCCTAACCGTACACGATCGCCTGTGGTCGGTCCGTACATCTCGGCATAGGCTTGATTACTGATGAATGCCATTGATTAATCCTCCAGGTTGCCCATCACGGCACCGTTAAAACCGTACACCTTACGATCACCGGCATAGGCCACCAGGGTCACTTGACGGGTTTGACCGGGTTCAAAACGAACGGCGGTGCCGGCGGCAATATCCAAGCGAAACCCCCAAGCCATACCATGGTCGAATGCCAACGCCGGGTTGGTCTCAGCAAAGTGATAGTGTGAGCCCACCTGGATCGGCCGGTCGCCAGTATTGGCCACTGAAAGTGACACCGTTTCTCGACCACTATTAAGTTCACGATGACCGGGGTCAGTAATGATCTCTCCGGGAATGATGGCGTCTGTCTGACTATCCTCTGTTGGTAGGATCGGGTCGTGTACGGTGACCAGTTTGGTACCGTCCGGGAACGTGGCTTCTACCTGTACGTCATGGATCATGCTGGCGACCCCCTCCATGACATCTTCGGTGGTTAGCAAGGTGCGGCCATAATCCATCAGTTCGGCAACGGTCCTGCCATCCCGTGCACCTTCCATAATCGCTGCACTGATATAGGCAATGGCCTCGGGGTGATTCAATTTCACACCTCTCGCCTTGCGTCGCTCTGCCAGCAGTGCAGCGGTAAAAAGTAACAGCTTGTCTTTTTCTCTTGGGGTGAGATCCATACAAGACTCCTCAGTGTTATGTGTGCCAGATACGGGGGATGCAGGGTGGACGTTTGACCACCGCCGGTCTTAATGCTTTCCACAGAGTACAAAAAAGGGTGCGGGCTGATTCCGTTGAATCGCCCAGGTAACGCGCAATGAAAAGGCCGTCTACCTGAGTGAGGCCCAACTCATCTTTATGCTGCTCTGGAATGAGGCTTCGAATAGATTCCACAAGACCTGTTTCCTGTGTCGTGGCATAGAGTGTTCCGATCACTGGGTGGCCCCTGAGTCTGGCGCATGAGAAAAGATCCTTCTGGTCTTTTATTACCAGCCGTTCATGCAGTAGCGGCAAGCCATCACGAAATAGACTGAAACGGAAGTGTGCTTCGCCATGATCGAAGATTTCTTGCACGCTGGGTCGTCCAAGACAGTTGATCTCCCATCCAATAAAGGTCGCATCGCCTTTGAGTTGAACAGTTGTACTCAGCTCTGTTTTTGCCCCCGGAAAAAAGATATTTTCCTGCGGCAGCCACTCCAGACAGCCGTCAGATACCGTGAGCGTTTGATGTTGTGATGACCAGGCTTCACTGGTTCGGTAGAACTTGGTTGCGCCAGGTGTAGTAATCAGGGCGGCGGCCTTTTTACGGACATCAATGTTGATGTGCAATTGATCGCCACCGGCAACGCCGCCGGGTGGATGCAACAGGTAAACATGACACAGATCTTGTTCGGGATAGAGTGCCCGTTGTACCGCCAGTGGGCCTTTGCGCTGACGCTCTACCAGATGTGTCTTTCCTGCGATCTTGCTAAATCCAAGGTGCAACTGAGCCAGCCAGTCACTGCTTTTTATAGCGTTGGCAGGGATTGAGGAGTGCATCATCGTTAGACCGTCAGATACTGTTTAATCAAATCATCACCGAGGTCGCCCATTGCACCGGCAGACACATTACGGCCGCGATCAAGAATGCAAAAGTGATCGGCGACTTTACGGGCAAAGGGTAGTTTTTGTTCCACCAGCAAAACGGTCAGGCCAATGTCGCGATTGAGCCGAAGAATAATGTCGCCGATCTCTTGTACGATATTGGGTTGAATCCCTTCTGTCGGTTCATCAAGGATCAATAACTTTGGATCGATAACCAAGGCACGCCCAATGGCCAGTTGTTGCTGTTGACCACCGGAAAGATCACCACCGCGTCGTCCAAGCATCTCTTTTAATACAGGGAAAAGCTCAAAAATAAATTCGGGAATCTGATGGCTCTTTTCCTTACGGGCTGGTAGGCCAATGCGTAGATTTTCCTCTACCGTCAACATCGGGAAGATTTGCCGGCCTTGTGGCACATAACCGATACCCAGAGGGGCTCTGCGTTCGGCAATCTGTCGATTGAGTGATTGGCCTTCGAACTGGATCTCGCCGGATCGGATCGGCAACAAACCCATGACACACTGGAGTAGAGTGGTTTTACCTACACCATTACGGCCCATCAGGCAGGTGCATTTACCCTCGACTACCTGCAGGTCAAGATCCCATAGCGTATGTGATTCGCCGTAGAATTGATTGATGTGTTCAATATTGAGCATGTTTCCCGGCCTCACTATTCACCCAAGTAAACTTCAATAACACGCGGATCAGACTGAACTTCATCCATACTGCCCTCGGCCAGTACACTGCCCTGATGCAACACGGTGACCTTACGGGCAATGGAGCGAACAAAATCCATATCATGTTCTACGACGACGACGGTGTGAGTGCCTGCAAGTGATGTCAGCAGTTCAGCCGTGCGATCCATCTCTTGATGTGTCATACCGGCAACTGGCTCGTCCACTAACAGCAGTTTGGGGCTTTGCATCAGCAGCATGCCAATCTCAAGCCACTGTTTCTGGCCATGGGAGAGGGCGCCGGCATAGAGATTGCGATGTTCCTGCAGTGCGATGATCGTTAATACTTCGTCGATTTTATCCCGTTGTGTACCGTTAAGTTGTGCCGTAAGGGTTGGCCAAATACGTTTGTCACCGGCCATCGAAAGTTCCAGGTTTTCGAATACAGTGTGAGATTCAAATACAGTAGGCTTTTGAAACTTTCGACCAATGCCGGCCTGTGCGATCTCAGGCTCACTCAACTGCATCAGATTAATATTTTGTCCGAAGAAGGCGCTGCCTTTGTCCGGTCGAGTCTTGCCGGTGATGATGTCCATCATGGTAGTTTTACCTGCACCATTGGGACCAATAATGCAACGCAGCTCACCGGCATCAATATAGAGATTCAAGTCGTTAATAGCCTTGAAACCATCAAAGCTGACTGATATATCCTCCAGGTAGAGAATGGTGCCATGGCTCAGGTCTACTTCAAGACCTGTGGTTTGCAACATGAAGTCAAACACTCGATCCCGTCGCATCACTTCACGAAGATTATCCAGTGAGTTCATGATTGCGCCTCTTTTCGTTTCATCAGACCAATCACACCTTTCGGCAGGAGAATGGTGACCAGCACAAAGAGTGCGCCTAATGCAAACAGCCAGACCTCCGGTAGTGCGCCGGTCAGATAAGTTTTTCCATAGTTCACCATGACTGCCCCGACTGCAGCGCCATAAAGTGTTCCTCGGCCGCCAACGGCCACCCATATAACCATCTCAATAGAGTTAAGCGGGGAGAACTCTCCTGGATTGATAATGCCCACTTGGGGAACATAGAGCGCTCCCGCGATACCTGCCAGTACGGCCGAGAAAGTAAAGATGGCCAGTTTTACATGCTCGACCCGATAACCGATAAAGCGTGTACGATCTTCGGCATCACGTACGGCAACTGCAACCCGTCCTAATCGTGAAGTAACAATAGCGCGGCAAATGATATAACCAAGGGCAAGCATCAGTGCTGTAACAATAAACAGACCAATACGCGTGCTGTCGGCTTGCAGATTAAAACCAAGCAGCTCTTTAAAGTCGGTCAATCCATTATTACCACCAAAGCCCATCTCATTGCGGAAGAAGGCGAGCATTAAGGCATAGGTCAATGCTTGGGTCATGATAGAGAGATAGACGCCGGTGACGCGTGAGCGAAAAGCCAGCCAGCCAAAAACAAAGGCCAGCAACCCAGGTGCTACCATTACCATCAGTATGGCGAACCAGAACATGTCAAAGCCGTACCAGAACCAGGGGAGGGCATCCCAGTTCAGAAAGACCATAAAGTCAGGTAGCAGGGGATCACCATAGACGCCACGATCGCCAATTTGACGCATCAGGTACATGCCCATGGCATAGCCGCCGAGCGCAAAAAAAGCACCGTGTCCAAGGCTTAGGATACCCAGATAACCCCAGGCCAGATCCACGGCAATCGCCAGCAGTGCGAAGGCGAGGTACTTACCCAGGAGGGTGACTGTGTATGTCGAAATGTGAAGTGGATGCCCCTCAGGCAACAGTAGATTCATCAAGGGAATCAGTACGGTTGCCAGAGCCAGTACGGAAAGAAACAGCTGGCCACCACGATCGTGTTTTATGAGGTTGATAATACTCATGCTTCAACCCTCGGCCGCCCGGCCTTTTTGCGGGAACAGTCCCCTAGGCCGTTTCTGAATAAAGAGAATAATGAACACCAGCACCAGGATCTTGGCCAATACCGCACCTGACCAGGGTTCAAGAAACTTGTTGGCAATGCCCAGTCCCATACCACTGACCAGTGTCCCCCATAGATTGCCCACACCACCAAATACGACCACCATAAAGCTGTCGATAATGTAGGCCTGCCCGAGATTGGGTCCTACATTGGTCAGCTGACTTAAAGCAACACCTGCTATGCCTGCAATACCTGAGCCCAGGCCAAACGTCATGGCATCAACCCATTCAGAGCGGACACCCATGGCACGGGCCATGGCCCGGTTCTGTGAAACTGCTCTCACTTGAAGCCCCAGTACACTTTTTTTCAATACCAGATATAAAACACCAAATACCAACAAGCAGAATGCAATGATGTAAAGTCGGTTTAGCGTAAGTGATAGCGCACTGTTGATCTCCCAGCTACCGCTCATCCATGTCGGCGTTTCGACAGAGCGATTAAGTGGTGAGAAAATGGTACGCACGGTTTGTTGTAGAATGAGGCTGATACCGAAAGTAGCCAGCAATGTCTCGAGTGAGCGTCCATAAAGAAAACGGATTACACCACGTTCGATCGCAATGCCAACCAATCCAGAGATGACAAATGCGGCGGGTATGGAGAGCAATAAAGAGAGACCTATGTCATTCGGTATCAGCAGTTGCATGACATAGGTGGTGTAAGCGCCAATCATGATCAACTCACCATGGGCCATATTGATGACGCCCATAACACCAAAGGTAATCGCGAGGCCAATGGCCGCCAATACCAGAACCGATCCGAGGCTGAGTCCAAAAAATATATTTTCTATCAGACTATATAACTGCAACTTGGCTTGGATGTTATCAAGCACTTGTTTAATATCGGCAGCAAAGGCCTTGTCAGTCGTCTGCTGTTGCAATTTGGTCAAGCCATTCCGGACAGCGGGATGTATGTTTCCGTCAAGGATTGCAACGGCGGCGAGGCGTTCGTTTTTATCTCCCGAAGTGAGTTTTCCCAAAGCGATAACAATTTCCATGGACTGACGAATATCGGGTTCTTGTTCACCTTTTAGCAGGGTTTGTATCAGTGCTGCACTTTCCGCTGAAGGGTTATCCAGCATTTGATTGACGGCTGCGAGACGTTTTTCAGCAAGGGGATTGCGCAGATCCATCATGGCCAATACATTGCGGATTTGACTGCGCATTCTGTTATTCAATGAAATTTTCTTGGCACGGCTTTTTTTGAACCCTTCGATGACTTGATGAGTGATTGCATCAGTTGCTGTAATTGGCTCCGTATGAGGGGCTAGAATTATCAGCTTTTTATTTTGATTAAGATAGTAAAGTCGGCTTTCTTGTAAGGCGATAAGTATCTGTTCGGCCTGCTCACTTCCCTCTGCTTCAAGTAATTCAATCGCTTGGTACTTATCCGTAAACTTTTTGGATTTAAGTAACGCGGCCGCATCCGTAATGGGATCTTCACTTGCATAGGCTGGGCTAAATGCCATAACAGTGATGCCTATAAAAAGCAGTATCCACTTTATATGCTGCGTCATAGGTTTACCCATTAAGTCAGTACCATTGGTTCTCAGATGTTCCATCAATGTTTTTTAATTTCGGTATTGGTAAGTGGCTAGCGCAAGCCGACCTGATGAGGCCGGCTTGCAAAATAAACGTTAGGCGTGGAAGTTATTCGTAGTTCTGGCCTGAACATTTAGCCGTTTTTACGTTGTAGTTTCCACACGATAGAGGTGCTCTCCAGTCGGAGATGATGTCCTTCGATCCTGGGAGATAGTCTGACCAAGCATCGCCGGCAACCAATCCTGACGTCTGCCATACCACCTCAAACTGACCGTTACCCTGAATCTCACCGATCAGCACGGGCTTGGTCACATGGTGATTAGGCAACATGGATGAATAGCCACCGGTCAGATTGGGAACAGAGACGCCGATAATGGCTTCCTGAACAGCATCTGAATTCGTTGTGCCAGCTTTCTCAACGGCCTTAACCCACATGTTGAAACCGATATAGTGTGCCTCCATTGGATCGTTGGTTACGCGTTTATCGTTCTTGATGAAGGCTTTCCACTCGCTGATGAAATTGCTGTTGGCCTCGTCATCCACGCTCATGAAATAGTTCCAGGCGGCGAGATGTCCAACCAGTGGTTTTGTATCGATGCCAGAAAGTTCCTCTTCACCCACTGAGAAGGCAACCACAGGGATATCCTCGGCAGAGAGGCCTTGGTTTCCCAGCTCTTTATAAAAAGGGACGTTAGCGTCACCGTTGATGGTGGAGACAACAGCGGTCTTCACACCCGTGGAGCCGAACTTCTTAATATCGGAAACGATGGATTGCCAATCTGAATGACCGAATGGGGTGTAGTTGATCATGATATCTTTATCCGCCACGCCTTTTGCTTTCAGATAGGCTTCGAGGATTTTGTTGGTGGTACGGGGATAGACATAGTCTGTACCCGCCAGCACCCAACGTTTTACACCAATATCATTCATAAGGTAGTCAACGGCAGGAATGGCCTGCTGATTGGGGGCCGCTCCGGTGTAGAAGACATTTTTGGAGGACTCTTCACCTTCGTACTGAACGGGATAAAACAGTAACCCATTCAGTTCTTCAACAACCGGCAGTACCGATTTTCTTGAAACCGATGTCCAGTTACCAAATATGGCGGCGACTTTATGCTGGCTGAGTAGTTCACGGCCCTTTTCTGCAAACAGAGGCCAGTTGGATGCAGGGTCAACCACGACAGGTTCCAGCTGTTTTCCGAGCAGCCCGCCTTTTTTGTTTTGCTCTTCGATCAACATCAACATCGTGTCTTTTAGTGTGGTTTCACTGATCGCCATGGTGCCGGACAGGGAGTGCAGGATTCCCACTTTGATGGTCTCAGCAGCCTGCGCATTGCTGATGCCCGCTAGGGCGATAGCCATCGAAATCAGGCTGCTTTTTAGATAACTTTTTTTCATCTCGTACTCTCCACAATCTTTAGAAGTGATGTGTTGCATGAATTTGGCACTGGAATTGCTCACTCCGGGTATACCGGGCGCCAGCTTTTTGCAGGTCTAGTCTCTACCGAGGGAACTGGAACCACCATTCGGCGTTAAGCCCAGCGGCATACGTCAAATGACGTATGGTCACCCCATCAGCGGGAATTTAGTGTAGTGCTGCCCCAAAAAGGTGCATTGCAAAATGAAAAGCGACGAGATGAAGCACAAGATGGCTACCCACTCAGTGATCAATCCAACAAAGCGCCGCTACAATCAATGGGTAGCCAATGAAACGTTGGAAGATTTTGCGCTGCGTTATACCGCAACCCGTGCACGAAAATGGTCAGATGCACGCGTGGCTAATACCGCTTTGGGTATTGTCTCCTTTCTTGCTTTAGAGGCGATCGGCGGTGCGATCACGCTGCAGTATGGATTTACCAATTCCGTGTGGGCTATTGCTGTGGTCTGCGCCCTCATTTTCCTGTTTGGGCTACCCATTTGTTACCATGCCGCCCGATCAGGATTGGATATTGATCTGCTCACCCGTGGCGCTGGTTTTGGCTATATCGGCTCAACGATTTCATCGCTGATCTATGCCTCTTTCACCTTTATCTTCTTTGCATTGGAAGCCGCCATAATGTCCATGGCCCTGCAACTGCTGCTGGGTATTCCCTTGGCATGGGGCTATGTCATCAGTGCTTTGATCGTCATTCCACTGGCCACCCATGGTATTACCCGAATCAGTCGTTTTCAGTTGTGGACACAACCTTTATGGTTATTGCTGCAGCTCGCGCCCTTGCTGTTCATTCTTTATCACCATGGTGAGGCCGTTAGGGACTGGACTGAATTTACCGGTCTTGATCAGGCGGGTGAAGGCGGCTTCAACCTGCTGTTGTTTGGTGCAGCGGCCGCGGTCATTTTTCCGTTGATTGCCCAGAATGGTGAGCAGGTGGATTTTCTGCGTTTCTTGCCGAAGGAGCAGGAGGGTTCGGGTAAATGGTGGTTAGCACTTACCCTTGCAGGGCCGGGATGGACGCTGTTCGGCGTGATCAAGTTACTGGCAGGTTCGTTTCTCGCGGTGCTGGCGATCCAGCAAGGGGTTGCTCCGGAACTTGCCGATGATCCCTCGCATATGTATCGGGTTGCCTTCAGCTATATAACCGTTCATCCAGAGGTGGCGCTGGTTTTGACGGCGACCTTCGTTATCATTTCCCAGCTCAAGATCAATGTGACCAATGCGTACGCAGGATCACTCGCCTGGTCCAACTTTTTTTCGCGTATTACCCATCACCACCCGGGGCGAATAGTCTGGCTCTTCTTTAATGTGGCCATTGCGCTACTGTTGATGGAGTTGGGGTTATATCAGGCCTTTGAAAATATCCTGATTACCTATTCTACGTTGGTGCTGGCCTGGATGGGATCATTAGTGGCCGACTTGGTGGTCAACCGCCCATTGGGTTTGCGGCCCAGACACATGGAATTCAAACGTGGCCGATTGTACGATATCAATCCGGTAGGGGTAGGCTCCATGGCGATCGCTTCTTTAGTCGGCATCATCGGCCAGCTGGGCATGCTTGGCCCTACCGTGAAGGCACTTTCTCCTTTCATCTCTCTTTTTATCCCCTTTATTACCGCACCACTTATCGCCTTTTTTACCGGTGGGCGCTACTACCTTGTGAGGGATCATAATCACACAGACACGCTTCATGCGGAGCACTGTGCAATCTGTGCGAATAGTTTTGAAGGCCCGGATATGATCGATTGCCCGGTTTATGGAGGCGATATCTGCTCGCTCTGTTGTGCCCTTGACGCCAGTTGCCGTGACCGTTGCAGGCCAAAAGCCCATCTGCAGGCACAATTGGTCCAACTCATTACCCGGCTTTTTCCCCGTGTGCGCCGGTTACCGTTTAATCCAACGGTGGTTCATTTCCTTGTTATCCTGGTGATGACCAGCTTACTCATTGCCGGACTGTTCTACATTGTCTATCGCTCCGGTGATTATACTTCAGTTCAACAGGCGGCGATTGCAGGGGCCGCATTGAGAAAGACATTTTTGTTGCTGTTTATTGTTAATGGCGTGCTGGTATGGCTCTACGTATTGGCACAGGATAGCAAACGTAAAGCACTGGATGATTCACTTCATCGCGCAGATCAGCTGCATCAAGAGGTCGCCGCACATAAAAAGACAACCAGGCAACTGCAGGATGCCAAAGAGGTGGCCGTGACCGCTAATCAGGCAAAGAGCCGGTACTTGTCGGGCGTCAGTCATGAGTTGCGAACACCGCTTAACACGGTGCTGGGCTATGCACAGTTATTGAAAGCCGATGTGCAATTAGCGGCACGGAATCGTAAGGCGGCCGAGGTGATCCATCGCAATGGTGAACACCTTTCTGATGTTATTGAGGGATTACTGGAGATTTCAAAAATTGAGGCCCGGCGCATCGACATACTGCGTGATGAAGTGAATCTGCGCATGTTAGTCGATCAGTTGGCTGAGACATTCACCGTGCAGGCTCAGTCAAAGAATTTACAGTTTGATTATCAGTGTGATGCTGATCTCCCCAACTGTGTACTGACTGATGAAAAGCGTCTTCGACAGATTCTTATGAATCTGCTTTCCAATGCTGTCAAGTATACCCAGACTGGTAAGGTGCAATTTCACATCAGCTATCGAAACGAGGTAGCAAAATTCTTTGTAAATGATACGGGTATTGGTATTAAAGAGGTGGACAGGGAACGCATCTACGCCCCATTCGAGCGTATCCAGAATGAAGAGACGCGCTTTGTAACGGGTACCGGTTTGGGACTAACCATCTCACGACTGCTTTGCACCTTAATGGGTGGTGACCTCTCCCTTAAAAGCGAGTTCGGTCAGGGCAGTGCCTTTACGTTTGCCGTCATGTTGCCCTTTGTCTATAAACCTACCCGTCCGGTTGCTTCTAAACAACGCATACTTGGCTATACCGGAGAACGAAAAAGACTCCTGGTGGTGGATGATGAACCTTGGCATCGTGCGCTAGTATGTGACTTCCTGACCCCGCTAGGATTTACCCTGCTTGATGCGGAGAGTGCGCAACAAGGATTGCAGCTTGCTGAAGAGAACGCTATCGATCTGTTCCTGCTGGATGTGCGTATGCCATTAATGGATGGTTGGGAGCTTGCGCAGAGGCTGCGCAGCCGCAGTGTAGATGCACCGATATTTATGCTCTCGGGTAATGCAATAGAAACTCAACGTGAAGAACTCACCAGCCGACTGCATAATGAGTATCTGATTAAGCCGATTAATTTAGAGAGTCTGCTAGAAAAGATTGGTGCGGCCTTGAATCTGGAGTGGGTTTTTGACATGGACGCTGTGGACGCATCGCAGAAAATACTGGCTATTTCAGAAGTAGAGGAGAGTGCACCTCAGCGAGCTGATCTGGATGAATTGATATCCATGGCGAAAATTGGCTACCTCAATGGGGTACTGGAAAAATTGGATGAGCTGGAAATGAGATACAGCAATTCTACTCATCTGCGCTATCTCAAATCTCGCGCCGAGGCCTGTGACTTGGAAGGACTGATCCGTACTATCAGAGCGTTCAATTATGCCACTTGACCGAAGTAATCCCATTGTATTGGTAGTCGATGACTCGCCTGATTCTCTGGGCATGATTCATACGGCACTGCAAATCGGAGGCTACACCGTGCTGGTAGCGCTTAATGGAAAGCAGGCGCTGGACATTGTCGACAGAATACAGCCGGATGTGGTGTTGATGGATGCAGTGATGCCGGTGATGGATGGTTTTGAAAGCTGCCGCCAGATGCGTAATCTGCTTCCTTTAACACCTATCTTATTTATGACGGGTTTAACCGATCCTGAGCATATCGTAAAAGCATTTGATCATGGTGGGACTGATTACATCACCAAGCCGCTTAACCCCGATGAATTACTTGCACGCATCACGGCTCACGTGCGCAGTGCCCATCTGATTGGTGATGCGCGCGCGGCCTTGGACTCTGCACGACAACATGTGATCTCAGTGAATGGGAGAGGAGAGATGTTGTGGACGACTCCGGAGGCACGGGAGCTGCTGGCGGGTAATGGCATTGAGGTGGCTGCGGGTGAATTTCGTTTTAGCGGCGATATTATGGCTTGGTTAGGCAGCCAGGGTCAGATGCAGGATCTGATTATTCATACTCCGCAGCAACCACTGATTATCCGCTACTTCAAAGCAGTACATGCTGATGAGCACCTGCTGCGTATTGTGGATCAACATCAGTTGCTTGATGCATCAGTGCTCGAGGCTGCACTGCCTGTGACGAAGCGTGAAGCCGAGGTGTTGCTCTGGGTTGCACAGGGTAAAACCAATCGTGAAATCGGTGAGATACTGACGTTGAGTCCACGCACGGTCAATAAACACCTGGAACAGATCTACAGTAAGATTCAGGTAGATAATCGCGCGGCCGCCACTTCGATTGCAATTCAATCCCTGCTGGGTATGTCGGTATAAGATACACAAAAGAGGCTGGGCCTTTTCGCGTACCCTAATTGAGCTTCAATTCAGGCTTACAATTTATCGGGTTATATCAGCTGAGTAAAACCAGTCAATTTTCACCCGGTATGCGTCTGGTTTTTCTGCCATCAACCATGGATACTAGCGGCCTAATTAATGGGTCGCGATCAGGTTAATCCTTCAATGCAGCAGATATTCAGTATCATCTTCCCAATTTTTGCCATCGTACTGGTGGGCTATCTGTATGGCAGACGTCATGCACCTGATATGGCGGCGGCCAATCAGCTCAATCTGGATATATTTGTCCCGGCACTGATCTTTCATGTGCTCTCCAAGAAGAGCTTCGAACTGGGTGCCTACCAGGAATTGGCGCTAGCGGCATTGATTATCGTGATGGGTTCAGGTGTCTTGGCGTGGGGTGTGGCCCGTCTGATGCGGTTTGAAACCAAGACCTTTGTGCCGCCGATGATGTTTTCCAACTCGGGCAATATGGGATTACCTCTGGCGCTGTTTGCCTTTGGTGAAGCGGCTCTGCCTGCTGCAGTAGTGTTGTTCATTGTGGAAAATACCCTGCACTTCAGTGTCGGTATGAAGATGATGGACTCACGCACTTCAATGCTGGGTATTCTGCGAATACCGATGGTGATTGCTACGATAGTCGGCATCGCCTTCAGTCTGACGGGATGGGTGCTGCCAGAAGTGTTATCCGTCTCGATCGAGATGGTAGGGCAGGTGGCAATCCCCTTGATGCTCTTTTCATTGGGCGTGCGCTTGACGGGCATTGACCTGCGGGACTGGCGCATTGGCGTGGTCGGTGCCATCGTCTGCCCGGTAACCGGCTTGATCATTGCCCTGATAATGACACCTTTTCTTGATCTGCCTCCATTGCAGTATGGCCAGCTGTTAATCTTTAGTGTCTTGCCACCCGCCGTGCTGAATTTCATGATTGCAGAAAAATACAATCAGGAACCGCGTAAGGTGGCTTCGATTGTTATGATGGGTAATCTGGGTAGTGTGCTCATTATCCCATTGGCACTGGCCTATATACTGGCCCAGAATGGATTGTGAGCTGTTGTAGGTCATACCCTGTGTTGATGTAATCTGGAGAAAATAATCGGGAGTGACGAGCGTATGAAAAAGATAAAAAATGAAAAGGAACTCCTCAAGGAAGCACTTCGTGTCGGTATGATCTATGCGGAGAAGCGTGGTGCGGCAGAATTTGAAAAGACCGATTCACAGCAACTCAAAGTAGAGTTTGTCTATAAATTATTGGTTCATGACAAAGTGATACAGCCACTTGCAAAAGACCAGCTCAGTGATGCGAGCATGCGCCATAAACTGGCGATTTGGATTTCCCATCAACTACCAGCTGATCATCCACTGAATAAGTAGCTGTTCAAAGCCGTTTTCATATAACTGAGCAGATTAATTGTTTAGCCTGCTGAACTCAATTGACTCATTTTTAATGGGGAAAATCTGCTGGCGTGTACCTTTCTGCAGATTGGCACAATCATCTCTACTCAGGTATTTTTATACCTACGCATTAGCTAGATACATCTCATAAGTACACAGGCAAATCATATGGAATATTCACGGTTAGGCAGTAGTGGCCTCTCAGTCTCGCGTATTTGCCTTGGCTCAATGACCTGGGGAACACAGAACAGTCAGCAGGATGCCAATGAGCAGATTGAGTATGCCTTGGCGGCGGGGGTGAATTATATCGATACGGCCGAGATGTATGCCGTACCGCCCACAAAAGAGACCTACGGGTCGACAGAAAGGATAATCAGCAACTGGATTGCTGCAAATAGCGTTCGGCGTGGTGAGTTTGTGCTTGCCACCAAGATTGCCGGGAATGGCCTTCGCTATATTCGTAACGGCGGTGATATCACTGGCGAGGCGATCATTTCTTCTGTTGATGCTTCACTGCAACGGTTGCAGACTGACTACATCGACTTGTACCAACTGCATTGGCCCAATCGTACATCACCGCATTTTGCCAAGCACCACCCAGGTAAGCTGAAATTCACGGATGTCGATATTCCGGCCCACTCATCCCAGATGCTTGAGATTCTGCAGGCCCTTGATGCCTGTGTTAAAGCCGGAAAGATTCGTCACTTTGGACTTTCCGATGACACTCCGTGGGGGATTAACGAATATATCCGACTCAGTGAAAAGCATGACTTGGTTCGGGTGACCTCAATTCAAAATGAATTCAGTCTGCTGCACACCAAGGACTGGCCCTACCTGATAGAGAACTGCGTTAATGCGGATATTGCGTTTTTACCCTGGTCGCCGCTGGCGGGTGGGGCATTAACGGGTAAGTATATTGATGGTGCACGTCCTGCCGGTTGTCGCTGGGGCAAGTTGCAACGTAATGGGCTGTTTCGTGATACGGAGCAGAGCAATGCCGCAATTAAAGACTATGCCGAAGTGGCACGAAAACATGGGCTGACGCCTGCGCAGTTGGCGCTCGCCTGGTGTAATCAGGTTGATGGTGTGACATCTACGATAATCGGTGCAACCTCAATGGAGCAGTTAAAGGAAGACTTTTCTGCGTTTGAGCTGACTTTAAGTGAGACAGTGCTGGAGGATATTGCATCGGTTCACAGTCTGTATCCCATGCCTTTTTAATTCTTCGCACTCTCGTCAGGTTGTAATGCTCTTTGGTTATTGCACCCTAAGGTCTCGTGAATATATATCGTGTTCAGCTAAACGTAGGGCGCAATAAGCGAAGCGCATTGCGCCTGATAGCAATATCAAAAAATCGTAAATTACCGGAATTAAAGGTGAGGAGATCTCTTTGTTATCTCTCTGTCTACGTCTGGCTTTGGTGCCACAGCAGCGGCGCTATCTGGCTGTAAAACCCTGTATTTTATCGGGTCTACAGCACTGCAGACTGCAAATATTTACCTGACCCGGTATACTATAGCGTCAAGTTCCCTACGAGTTATCTCCATGCAATCGGCTTCCAATCTATTCTCTTACCGTCAATACTGGGCGAAACGGTTTGGTACAGCGCCTGTTCTTCCCATGTCCAGAGAGGAGATGGATGCGCTTGGCTGGGATAGCTGTGATGTGATTCTGGTGACAGGTGATGCCTATGTGGATCATCCCAGTTTTGGTATGGCGTTGATTGGCCGGCTGCTGGAGTCGCACGGATTCCGTGTCGGGATCATCTCGCAGCCGGATTGGCGTTCCCCTGAGGACTTCCAGCGCCTAGGGAAGCCCAATCTCTACTTTGGTATTACTGCCGGCAATATGGATTCGATGGTCAACCGCTACACGGCTGATCGCAAGATACGCTCCAATGATGCCTATACGCCAGACGGTGAGGGGGGCAAGCGCCCGGATCGTTCTGTTGTCGTCTATGCCCAGCGTGCCCGTGAGGCATTTAAAGGGGTACCCATTATTATCGGGGGCATCGAGGCCAGCCTGCGGCGAATCGCCCATTATGATTACTGGTCGGATAAGGTCAGACGCTCCATACTCCCGGATTCGAAGGCAGATCTGCTACTATTCGGTAATGCCGAGCGGGCGATTGTGGAGGTAACCCATCGCCTGGCGCAAGGCGAGGCGATTGGAGATATCACCAATGTTCGTGGTACTGGCTTTATGCGCCAGGGCCTGCCAGAGGGCTGGCTTGAGATCGACTCAAGTGAAGTGGATGAGCCGGGCAAGATTGACCCCAAGCCATCACCTTACCAGGTGGAGCCTGAGTGTGAATCCAAGTCAGATGCTGGCACTGAGACAGCCAAGGTGGTTACATTCCATCAGCGGCCAAAAAAAGCCGATCGCGCTCATGCTGTTGTACGTATTCCATCCTACGATCAGGTCATGGCAGATCCGGTGCTGTATGCTCACGCCTCACGCGTCTTTCATCTGGAGACCAATCCAGGCAATGCGCGGGCATTGATTCAACAGCACGGGAAGCGGGATGTCTGGTTGAATCCACCTCCCATCCCACTGGAAACAGATGAGATGGATCGGCTCTATGAATTTCCTTATACCCGTTCACCACACCCAGCCTATGGCAAGGCAAAGAACCCCGCTTGGGAGATGATCCGTTTCTCCATACCCATCATGCGTGGTTGTTTTGGTGGCTGTACCTTCTGTTCGATAACAGAACATGAGGGACGCATTATCCAGAGCCGCTCGCATGACTCTGTGATTCGTGAAATAGAGACGATTCGTGACACCGTGCCTGAATTCACCGGCACGATCTCGGATCTGGGCGGCCCGACTTCAAACATGTACAAGATGCGATGCGAGAGTGAGAAGATTGAATCGGCCTGTCGTCGACTCTCTTGCGTATTTCCTGATGTCTGCAAACATATGCAGACCGATCACAGTTCACTGACTCAGCTCTATCGCAAGGCGCGGGCGGTGAAAGGAGTGAAGCGGGTACTGATCGCCTCTGGTCTGCGGTATGACCTGGCGGTGCGTGATCCCGAATACATCAAAGAGCTGGTGACCCATCATGTCGGAGGCTATCTGAAGATAGCGCCAGAACACACCGAAGAGGGCCCACTGGATAAGATGATGAAGCCGGGCATTGGCACCTATGACCGCTTTAAGAAACTGTTTGAAAAGTATTCCAGAGAGGCGGGGAAAGAGCAGTACCTGATCCCCTATTTCATTGCTGCCCATCCCGGTACATCGGATAAGGATATGCTGCAACTGGCACTCTGGCTAAAAGGGAACGACTTCAGGCTCGATCAGGTACAGGCGTTTCTACCGACACCACTGGCCATTGCCTCGGCGATGTACCACACCCAACGCAATCCATTGAAGAAGGTGAAACGGGATTCAGAACAGGTTGCCATACCCAAGGGTGGACGACAACGGCGTATTCACAAGGCTTTCCTGCGCTATCACGATCCAGAAAACTGGCCGTTATTACGTGAAGCACTGAAACAGATGGGCAGGGCGGATCTGATTGGCAATGGCAAACGCCACCTGGTACCTGCCTGGCAACCCGCTGGAACCGGCACAAGAAGCAGTAAGGCTGCAACAAAACCAACGGGTCGACCTTTAGTGCGTCAGGGCAAGGGGAGTAAGCCTGCCGCCCGTACTGGGTCTCGTCAGCGCAGTGGCGCAAAGCGTAAATAGCTGATCAGTCGCTTTAGTACATCACCACTAGTGTGAATAGAGAAGGCCGTAGATAGAATGGTGTGTTGGGGTGAATGAAGTGATGCCAAACATAGCTAACGAATTCTTTAGGCATTAAGATTTGCACCCAAATAGCAAACCCACATGCTCGCTTGAAACCGTGTGTTAATGAATAATAGAGCATACTCATTTATGCTTTTAACTTTAGACGATCAAATATCATATGCGTTTATTCCTAATATCTTTCTCACTCCTCATTGCCTCGTTCACTGTCCATGCTGAAAGCATCGGCTGTGTATCAACGGTTTTTAAATTGATTGGGCCGAACGATAAGATCTGTATTGATTCGTTCAGTGATCCTGCGGTTGATGGTGTGGTCTGCCATGTAAGCCGAGCCAAGACAGGTGGCGTCTCTGGTGCTATCGGGTTGGCGGAAGATACTTCGGATGCCTCCATCGCCTGTCGACAGATCGGACCCATCACCATCAAGCGGGAGATAAAGGATGGCGAGAGCGTCTTTAAAGAGAGTCGCTCCTGGTTATTCAAAAAGCTACAGGTAGTCCGCTTCTATGATAAGCCAAATAACACACTGATCTACCTGACCTATTCTGATCGTGTCATCGAAGGCTCACCAAAGAATGCTATTTCGACGGTGCCGATTATGCCGTGGGGTAAACAATAGTTTCAGCCAGGGTCGTTTGAGTGTGGGGATGTAGTCGTAGGTTTGACTAAACGAATGAATAAAATAGGATCAGAGAGGATTAGACTCTAATATTAGAAACAATTGCTCTCTGCCCTATTTTTCGTTTGAGGAGCAAAAACATGAACGACCCCAATCCCTTCGTTTTAAGCGCTGTATCTAGCTGCCTGTTTGAGGCTAAGAAAGTTACCCATCAGCATCAAGAAACCACCGATCATTAATGACATTTCGAACTGCTCTTGGTAGAGCAAAACGCCAACAAGTGCAATGAGCGGCAGCCTAAGAAAATCGATTGTAACCACTGTTGTCACCTCCGCGAAGAGCATGGCTTTAGCCATGCAATAGTGCGCAGTTAACGCTGTCAGGCCGACGACTGATAGCCACAGCCATTGATTCCCAATAGGCCAACTCCAACTAGGCAGAGAAAGCACAAAACCGATTGGCAGTTGAATTAAACACATGTAAAACAATATCGATAGGGCAGATTCCGACGTGCTCAATGATTTGGTGCTCGTATGTGCGATCGCGTAGCAGATGGCAGCGCCAAGCACGATAAATGATGCGGGGTCTATCATGGCATAGCCGGGCCGCACAATAACCAGAACGCCTGTGATACCTAGAAAAACAGCCGCCAACTTACGGGCAGTTATTTTTTCATTTAGGGCAATCGCCGCAACAAGTAGCGTCCAGATTGGAACCGTGAACTCCAGTGCAAACACTTCCGCAAGTGGTAATAGTCCAATACCAAGAAACCAGCCAAATTGGCCAGCAAAGTGAAATATGTTCCTGAAACTATGTAAGGCCAATCGCTCGGTCTGAATGCTTGCACTTTTATTTGTAAAGAAGAGAATCGCCGATATACAGAGCAAGCCAATTACGCTACGAAAAAACAGCATTTGATAAACGGTAACCTCACCGCTTAACTCCCTAGCGCCTATAGCCATTAAGCAAAAAGAGACGAGCGTTCCGTGCATCCAGAGTACAACGGACATTTATTGCTTACCTCTCCTTAAACATAACCGGTAGTATGGTGACTGCGACTTGGAGAGATGACTTTGAAATTTTATTTTCAGCATCTTACCAAGTGGATATCTTTTAATATTTCAGTAGGTTATCAGAGAATTTTATGCAATAAAATAGGTTCAGAGAGGAATACAATCTACTATTAGAAACAATTGCTCTCGGATCCTATTTTTCCTGCCATTTAACGCGCCAGAACGGAACGGAAATCTTTTTCGTCGAAAAGCTTTTCGGCTAGCGCCTTATAAAGCGAACTGTATTGGTTAATGGCTTCCGGTATAGCAATGGCGCCTATAAAGGATGACTCCCATCGAGAATCCACCGATACTGTTTTTTCAAATACTTTTTTGCCGGCTTTATTCACGGTAAAGATAGCGGCCAGTTTTGCCGTTCCTGTTCCTATCGCGGCATCTACATGGCTATCGGAAAGCTGTCCCTCGATTTGTATTTGTGACTGTTCATCATAAAGACCGGCCGCTTTCAGTTCAGCGATAATAACTTCTCTAAGTTGCTGGGAGAAGCTGCCATTAGCACCCTGGATAGATGAACCGCGAAGTCCGGTTACGGTTTTATCCATCTGAGGATTGAGTCCCGGCGCAAGTTTGAATTTGCCAACGCTTGAAGGTGCCAGATTTGCTGCGCGAAGCTTTTCCAGTGTACTCGTGCTTGCTGTTGGCGGTGGCATTGTAATAGAGGCACAACCCGTCAGGCTGATGCTTAATAACAGCAGTATTGAAAGCCGGGTGGCAAGTAAGGGGCTTGTAAACATGATGGATTTCCTTACTTGAAGTCACTATCTTGAGAAAGATCGTGAAGAACATTACTCATGATTTGTCGTGTCATAGTCGTAATTGCCACTTCAATATTTTCAGCTTTGGTTGCGTTTTCAGGCGGAGTTGTGTTGCCCATGGTGGTGTGGATGGCATGACGGGCCTTCTTTTCGATTGCCGGTGAGGAAGTATCAGTCATGTAGCGTGCAGTACATACATACCCGTCAGTGACCTGCGAGCCGGCCAGTCCAAAAGTAAAGCCGGTCACAAAGCCTTTGCTGAACGCGTCATCGGTGATAGGGATATTGTTTAATGTGATACTTAACAGGGCGCCACCAGTGACTGGCCCATCAGAAACTTCGCTAAATAATCCACTCGATTTGATCTGTTCAAGCACTTGCGCTTTCAGGTAATCGGTTGCTTGAGCATTAGCCACTCCCTTGGTTTGAAATTCAAATAAGGCTTGAACCGGACGTAAAGGATCAGGTTTCTTGAACTCGGAAGCACTTATCTCTTTTGTCGAGTCGTCCACGTACATGTTGGCGCAACCAGTTATGATAAAGAGACTTAGTAAGATAATACCACGACAGGCAAACGAGCCAATTTTCATTATATGATTCATGTAGAAAACCCTTGGAATTTCCTTGTTGTGTAGTAATTCATTCACTGCCACAAGCAACTATTGGTTCTTCAATTCTAATTAAGAAATATCTTCAAATAGTTGCCTAAAGCGTTATATTGTTTCACCCTTTAGAGCGTTTACCGAATTGAGGTCGGTGCTTATATGAAGCATCGACCTCAATTTTGATATCTTATTTTTTAGATTCCATTGACGAGGGAAGAGAAGTTCTCGTGGCTAACTAACTTGATTATTACATTTTGTACGGCCGGCATTAGAGCCTGAGCAGTTTGGTTACATGCTGTTTCGCCATAAAAACTTGTTGTGTAGTCGTATTTTTCTTCAATCGTCAAGCTTTTTCCGTTGGATGATGTCACCGTTAGAGAAATATCCCAATCACCAGAGTTTGAATTAAAATCAATACGGTTCAGGACACCAGACAGAATTACTTTTCCGTTCTCTGTGTATGCTTCCGCCATTTTCATTTCTGAAATTAGTGCCTTACGCACGAAGCCCTCAAATGTTTCACCATCAGGTGTTTTTATTGGGCCGACACCTCTACACATAATCGATTTTTGTCCAGGCTTAGTTGCTGTGAAAATTCCTACACCGACTTCATTATCTTTATATTGTTTTAACGCAACGACACTATCAGCTGAAATTGAATATCTATTGGTTGCGTATGTAGAGCAACCTGTCATTACAATTAAAGTTAACCCTACGGTTAAGAATTTTAAAAATTTCATTTGAACTCCTTTACGCTATTGTTGCTGAAATATATGGATGGTTATATGTTTCACGATAGTATTGAAAAACAATGTTAGGTTGTTCAGCGCAGCATATTTCAGCTGATTAGAGTTGGCCGTCTTGGAGAGATGATTTTGAAATGTGATTTTCAGCATCCTGCCAAGTGGATATCCCTTAATTTCTCAGTAGGTTATCAGAGAATTTAATGTAGATGAACTTTTTTTCTTTCCGACTGGAAGAGCGCTCGGAGTGATGCCGTCTATTAGGGGTGGTAGCTAAATACAAAGTAGTTGAACTGCTGCACGGCACCTGATGGCGTGGTGTGAGCTTCCTGTTCGACGTGCTTGAGTTTGAATAGCGGGCCAAGTTCGATGGTGATGCGTTTGGCGTCATACTGGACGATATCCAGATCGCTGCACTTTTTGGGGCCTTCCAGTGAAAAGGCGGCGAGGATGAGTGTGCCTTCGGGGGAGAGGGTTTTCTTCAGGTTGCAAATATAGGCGTCCCGGTCTCTGGCCTGGGTGAGAAAGTGAAACACCGCCCGGTCATGCCAGAGTTGTACCGGATGGTTGAGTTTGAATGCCGTAGCATCCGCTGTAAGCCACTCGACCGCTGTTGCTGAATCGCCCAGTCGTTGTTGTGTGACAACCAATGCTGCCTGCGCAATATCCAGTACGGTGATCTGCTGATAACCGGCCTGTAGGAGATGATCCACCAGCCGCGAAGCACCACCGCCCACATCAATGATGGCTTGATCCTTATTTATTCCTGCACTGTTGATCAGAGCCATTGAGCGGGTCGGTTCGGGTTGGAACCAACTCACGTCATCCGATGCTTTGGTGCTGTAAACCTTTTCCCAGTGTGCCTTACGGTCTGCGCTCTCTTTCTGTTCGCTCATCTATGGATTTTCCGGTTCTTCAGAGCCTTCAAATGAGTAGGGGAAGGCACTTCGAGAATTCTCATCAATGCTGATGCGACGGGAGAGTGGCGGGAAGGCGCGCTGTGGACAGTCGCGGCGTTCGCAGACCCGGCAACTGACACCGATCGGCTCTACGGCCGCCGTATCTTCCAGATCAAGCCCGGTCGAGTAGATCAGTTTGTGGGCATGTTTGATCTCACAGCCAAGCCCAATGGAAAACTTGCGTTGTGGTTGCAGATAACTGGTGCCACTCTCATGTACGGTACGTGCCAGGCAGAGATAGGTTTTGCCATCGGGCATTCTGGCCAATTGCCGCAGAATAGTGCCGGGTGATGAGAACGCCTCATGTACATTCCATAACGGGCAGACGCCGCCCAGACGGGCAAAATGGAAACTGGTGGCACTCTGGCGTTTTGAGATATTGCCTGCCATATCGACACGTACGAAATAGAATGGAACGCCTTTGTCCCCCGGGCGTTGCATGGTGCTGAGTCGATGGCAGACCTGCTCAAAGCTGGTACCGTAAAGTCCACTCAGACAACCGATGTCATAACGCATTCGTTTGGCATTATTGAGGAACTGGGAGTAGGGCATCAGCAGTGCACCAGCAAAGTAGTTGGCGAGTCCGACTCTACAGATCGCTTGTGCCTGACTGCTGACCAGTTCTGCATCTTCCAGCTCGCGGTTGATCAGCTCAGGAAATACCAGCAGGGCAATCTGATGGGCGATGTGGAATGCCCGGCGTGCAGGTGATGAGGGTTTGGTTACATAGAGAATTTTGTTTTCTGCATCAAACTGCTTCTGTATGGAGCGTTTCTCTTCGAAGCTGTTGAGCCTCACCTTAATTTGGTAGTTCTGTTTCAGAAAATCGGTCAGGCCCTGTTCCAGATCGTCAACATTGAAGCCCTGTTTGATGAACAGGGTTTCGGCGGCATGGTCGAGTGATTCGATGTGGTTATTGCGGCGATAGAAAAAGTCGCGTACCTCTTCATAGGGAAATTGGGCGCCATGCAGTGCCTTGATACGCTCTTCACCGGCAATGGATTCGGATAGCGTCTGATGATCGACCTGAAGACGCTGATAGGCGCGGAACAGTTGCAGAAAGCGATCAGCAAGACGGGGAGAGGTGGAGACCACCTCTCTGAGTTCATGGGTCGGGATGTCCGTGCCACGGAACAGCGGGTCATTGAGTGACTCTCTGAGTTGATTGGCACGGCGGTCTTCATCCTCGGCCCAATCGGTGAAATCGATATTGAGTGCCAGCTCCAGCTTGGTCAGGATGCGCTTGTTCAGCGGGCGGGCATCGTTTTCAATCTGATTCAGATAACTGGGAGAGATGGCCATTTTTTCGGCCAGGGAGGCCTGTGTCAGACCCCTTCGATCCCGCAATTTTCTAATTCGACTACCCAGGTTAGTCAGCTTTGTCATCTGATATGCACTCTCTGAATATGCTTATTTGCAAATATAGTCGCATAAAAATATATAACAAACAGGATCTTATGTTATAAATTAACAATAGGCAATATGGCTTTAAAAAATTCGCAACGGATGTTTTTTGTTTGCCCGATTGAATCTGAATCTGTGCACAAGGCTGGTATACTGGGCCGTTATCTATTTCTAACGATATTCAGGATCGAGGACGATCAAACATGCGCTATGTGAGTACCCGTGGCGGCATCGAGCCGGTAACCTTTTCTCAAGCAGTCATGATGGGTCTGGCGACCGATGGTGGTCTGCTGCTGCCAGAGTCATTTCCCCAGATTGATTCAGCCACGCTGAAACAGTGGGCCGGGCTCTCCTTCAAAGAGCTGGCGGTTGAAGTGATGTTTCCCTATGTTGGCGAAGACATTTCGCGCCAGGAACTGACCGGACTGGTGGAGCACTCCTATGCCAGTTTCACTCATCCTGAAGTGACACCGGTTGTTGAGCAGGGTCAGCTTAAGATCCTTGAACTGTTCCATGGTCCGACTGCTGCATTCAAGGATGTGGCGCTGCAGTTCCTGGGTAATCTTTTTGAATTGCTACTGGAGCGCAGTGGTGGTCGATTGAATATTCTGGGCGCGACCTCCGGTGATACCGGGTCAGCCGCTATCTATGGTGTTCGCGGTCAGGAGCGGATTGATATCTTCATTCTGCATCCAAAGGGTCGGGTGTCGCCGATTCAGGAGCGCCAGATGACCACGGTTCTGGATGCCAATGTGCATAACATTGCCATCACCGGCACCTTTGATGATGGCCAGCGGATTGTTAAAGAGCTGTTCAACGATCTCGAATTCAAAAAGGAGTACAGCCTGGGGGCCGTCAACTCCATCAACTGGGCGCGCATTCTGGCGCAGGTGGTCTACTACTTCTACGCTTGGGGCCGGGTGAGTGGTGGCGATGTGAATCACCGGGTGACCTTCTCTGTGCCTACGGGTAATTTTGGCGATATCTTTGCGGGTTACGTCGCACTGCGTATGGGGTTGCCGATTGAACGCCTGATACTGGCCACCAATCGGAATGATATCCTGAGCCGTTTTGTGAACAGCGGCGTCTATTCGACGGGTACTGTTCATCCGACCATCAGCCCCTCTATGGATATCCAGATCTCATCCAACTTTGAGCGCTATCTCTATTTCCTGATGGATGAAGATCCTGCGCAAGTAAAAGCTTTGATGGAGCAGATGAGTCGGGAAGGCCAGTTGGGTGTTTCCGAGGAGAAACTCCAGGAAGTGAATCAACTATTTTACGCCGTGGCAGTGAGTGAAGCAGAGACGCAGGCGCAGATCCGTGAAACCTACGAACAGACCGGTTATATTCTGGACCCGCATACCGCCGTTGGTGTGCATGCGGCAAAGGCGTTCCCCGGTGCGGTCTGTCTTGCAACGGCTCATCCGGCAAAGTTCGGTGCGGCAGTGAAAGAGGCAATTGGTGTCGAGTCTGAGCCACCACCCTCACTGCAAGGGCTGATGGAGAAAGAGGCCCGCTGTGCAGTGCTGGATGCCGATGCGGCGGTTATTAAAGATTTTATGCAGAGTACACTTGCCAACTGAGGCAGAGTTCATTAGAAAGGTAGCTACCGATCGGCCGTTTGTTCGGCCGATCTTTTTTTGTGGATAGTAACAGCCGACAGACAAGTGAAGAGAGTTATGGCAACCGAGTCAAGACAGATCAAGATAGTCGATACCACCCTGCGGGATGGCGAACAGACCCAGGGGGTCTCATTCTCCCCCGAAGAGAAGTTGAATATTGCCAAGGCATTGTTGGAGTTGCTGAAGGTTGATCGTATTGAGGTGGCCTCTGCCCGAATCTCTGAGGGTGAGAAAGCAGCCGTTGCCGAGATTATTAACTGGGCAGAGACAGTCGGCCTGGCAGATCGGGTTGAGGTGCTGGGCTTTGTCGATTTCAAACGCAGTGTTGACTGGATAAAAGAAGCCGGTGGCCATGTTATCAATCTGCTCGCCAAGGGCAGCGAGAACCACTGTATCAATCAGCTGAAAAAGAGTCTGACCCAGCATGTGGGTGATATTAAAAAGACCATTAACTATGCACACAAACAAGGCTTGAGGGTTAATGTCTATCTTGAAGATTGGTCCAATGGCTATCGGGATAATCCTCAGTACGTCTATGACCTGATGGAACGGCTACAGGATATCGGCATTGAACATTTTATGCTGCCGGATACGTTGGGTGTACTGACGCCTGATGAAGTGTTCAATGATCTGCAGGACATGATCCAGCGTTTCCCCAACTGCCAGTTCGATTTTCATCCGCACAATGACTACGGACTGGGAACAGCCAATGCGGTAATGGCGGTGAAGGCGGGTGTAACCTCGGTACACTGCACATTGAACTGTCTGGGTGAACGGGCAGGTAATGCCTCACTGGCAGAGGTGGCGGTTAATCTGAAAGATCAGATGGGTATCAGGTTATCCATTAAGGAGTCACACCTGGTGCTGCTGAGCCAGATGGTTGAGAATTTCTCTGGCAAGCGTGTGTCCGACAATGCCCCGATCATTGGTGCCGATGTGTTTACCCAGACCAGCGGTATTCATGCGGATGGTGACAAGAAGGGCGGGCTTTATCAAACGGCATTGACACCGGAACGCTTCTCCCGTCGGCGCAGCTATGCGCTGGGGAAGATGAGCGGCAAGGCCTCGCTGCAGAAAAATCTGGAGAAGATGGATATATCACTCTCGCCAGAGAATATGGAGAAGGTGCTCAAACGGGTTGTCGAATTGGGTGATGAGAAGAAGGCGATCACTTCGGACGACCTGCCCTTTATCATTGCCGAAGTGCTGGAGAGCAAGGACTATCACCACATAGAGCTGATCAACTGCTCGATCACTTCGGGTCTTGATCTTGAGTCAACCGCAAGTAT
>VMRY01000040.1 GCA_007713595.1 Sedimenticola thiotaurini | reverse complement strand
GACGTGGATAACTGATTGTTTTATATTGATACCGAGTATGATTGCCCGGTTTGATGACGGGTGGGGAGGCCGGTAGGCCAAGGTGAATTGGATTCTTGTTTTATCCAAAAAATTATAGAATGATTAAAAAGTTAATTTTATTACTCATACTCCTGGTGTTTTCCAGTGTGGTCTGCGCATTAGGGCTGGGCGGGATAGCAGTTAAATCGGCTCTCAATGAGCCTTTGGATGCCAGGATCGCGATGATCTCGGCCAGTTCAGCGGAGATAGAGGATATTCGGGTCAAACTGGCTGATGCCGCCGTATTCAGACGTGCCGGCGTTGAGCGCTCTTTTCTGCTCTCCAAACTTCGATTCAAAGCGGTAGCACCCGAGCAGGGGAAGCCCTATATTCAGGTCACTACACGTGAGTCCATTCGTGAGCCTTTCCTCGATTTTTTGATCGAGATCAGCTGGCCAAACGGTAGTCTGGTCCGTGAATTTACTGTCCTGCTAGATCCTCCAACCTACACGCCGCCACAGGCTAAAAGTGCTGCTGTAGCACCAAAGCGCACTGTATCTACCCAACCAGCACAATCACAACCATCATCAGGCCCGGCTACCTACGGGCCGGTTAGAAGCAGTGAAACGCTCTGGGTAATAGCGGGTAAGGTTCAGCCAGACAAGGGTATCTCACGCAACCAGACAATGGTTGCGTTGCTGAAATCAAATCCAGATGCCTTTCAGAATGGCAATATCAATCTGCTGAAGAAAGGTGTCCTGTTAACAGTCCCCTCAGCTGCAGAGATAACGTCGCTGGGAAAGTCTGAAGCACTAGCCACTGTAAAACAGCAGATGGCTGAATGGCGCCAGCAACGTGAAAAGCCGCCCGTTGCATCGAAGCAAAATTTGGCCGACTCTGATTCTTTGCCAAAAACAGCAGTAACTGAAACCAAAACGCCTGCATCGACTGAGCCCACATCAGGGGCAGCACAGCAGCAAGTTGCTGAAGAGATGTCTCCTGAGCCTTCAGCAGCTGAGAGTGCCGCTCAGCAAGGCCAACGGCTGAGGGTGGTTGATGCTGATCGTAGCTGGCAATTGAGTAATAAGAGTGAATTGGGTTACCCGACCCAGGAAAGTGACAAATTACGCGAGGCGATAAAGGATTCAGAGCAGGATCTGGTTGCCGTCCAGGATATCAGTAAGGATATCGTTGAGTTGCGTGCTGCTCTTGAGTCAAAAGTTTTGGCCTTGAAAAAGGCGCTGGATGAGAAAGATGCCCAGCTTGAATCACTCAGAAAACAGATTGAGCAGGTTGGAATGGGTGGTGCATCTGCGACTGCAGGGCAGCCGGGCATGTCAGGTTCAGCTGCTGTGCTGGCCACCTCACAGGGAAATGTCACTGCTGACACCCCCATGGCTGAGCAGCGCCCACTTGAATCTTACTGGAAGGATCAATACTGGATGATCCTGATGGGTATCATCATCATTATACTGGCCTCCATGCTTCTGTTTGGTCGGCGCAGACGTGAAAATGCCGATGTCTTTGAAGCACCTGATCTGTTTCAGATGTCGAGTGAACAGGTTCTGGTCGGCGATAATCCGATATCTGAACCTGTTGCAATGATAGATGAGCTGCTGGAAGCTCCCTTGGAGTCACGCAAGGCGGCTCCCCGGACTGCGGCATCCGACAGCGCCGTTTTCCCTGAGGCGGAAGCTGATATTGCATCGATCCTCACAGAGGCTGATATCTATCTGGCTTATCGGCGGTATACGCAGGCTGAAACACTGATTGAAGAGGCAATGACGCTCAATCCAGAGAGTCCTGAGCTAAAAGCCAAGTTGCTTGAGATTTATGCATTCAGACGCGACAAGAAGGGATTCAGTCGATATCTCGATCAGGTCTACCCTGTCTTAATGATTCAATCGCCGGAGCTTTGGGAAAAGATTGTTGAAATGGGCAGTGACCTTGTCCCGGAACACCCGGCTTGGTCATCAGAAGGAGAGATGCCACCCATTGATGCCACCGCATCGGATTCCCGTCCGCAGGAGATTGAGGATCTGTCAGACTCAGATGATCCGCTGGATATGGACATCGATCTGGATATCAATCTTGATGATATGAGTGTCCTGGATACGCCCAGTGTGCCATCTCTTTTTGATGACGTGATAGACGAGCCTGAAACATTGGATAACGATGATATCTCTATTGTAGATATCGATTTTGATGATCTGGATGACTCGTTAAAGGATAAGTGAAGTCCATGCGTTGGTGTGGTCCATAGTTGTAATAGGGGCTGGCGAAGTTTGCGGTTTAGCATGGATTCTGTTCCGCACTGAACAATCTTTTAAGGAGTCGATGTGCGGATAGAGAGCAGTCTTTTCGGTCCACAGGTGTGTGAATCCGAAACCCAAATAACTTTCCCAAACGGTATTCCTGGATTTGAGGAGAGTCGAGTCTTTCAGCTGTTTCATCAAGATGAGACAGCCGTGGTAGGCTATCTCCAGTCAGTAGATGACCCTGATCTCACTTTCTCTGTGCTCTCTCCTGACAGCTTCAATATCTATTATGAATTCACACTCTCCGACGAAGAGCTGGCGCTACTACACCTGGAACAGGTAGAGGATTTGGTATTGCTGGTAATTGTTTACCGAAACAACATCGAAGAGCAGAAGGAGCGGCTTGCAGGCGTCGGTGTGAATGCCAATTTTATGGCGCCTCTTGTTGTCAATGCCCAGTCCCGCATAGGATTTCAGAAAATACTGGGTAAGGCTGAGCGAAAAATCACCATTAAATCTGATTGATTCATGTGTTAGCCGCCGCTAATTTTTTGCACCCGAAGCGTACTGTTCTCTGTGATATTCACCCATGCGTCACGTCTTGCCGGTGAATCACTAAAATATCATTAGTTGCAGGGTTTACTTTGTGAGCAGCTCCCGACTCTATTCCACCAATAGTTTTTTCTGAGTACGATCGAATTATTAACAATTGTTTCAACTGTCACTGACATGCAGTTTCTTCCTCTCCACTGCGTTATCCTCTATTAAGAGCAACAGATCAATAAAGGTTTTCTGGCCTGCTTAACGGAATTATGTTTATGGAGAAATACTATGTCAGTTGCAAAGGCTACCGAGATCACTGCATCTTCAAATATAAGTTTTGAAGATGCAATCAACAAAGGCATTGAGCGCGCAGGCAAAACGCTCAAGAATATCAAAGGAGCCTGGGTGAAGGATCAACAGATTGTCGTTGAGAGTGGGAGTGTCATTGAGTACAAAACAACGTTAAAGATTTCCTTTGTACTGAAAGACTGATTTGTAGCGGGCAGACCCATATTGATCATGCTCTTTTCTGAACTGTCTATAAAATCTGCAACTTTTATGCACCAGTCGGCGAGGCTGGGTAAATCAGCAGAAGATCTCTTGGATAATGCTGTTTCCGCTTATTCGAATGTAAGCGCCTGAATCGTCATGCCAATCTTCAAGTACGTAGCGCCGAGCATGTTGACCATCCAGTGAGAACTGGTGCATCGCAGGCCGGTGAGTATGTCCGTGAATGAGTTGTATCACACCACTATTCCGCATGTACTCTTCAACAGTTTCCTGATTCACATCCATGATATCCGCTGATTTCAAGGATATGACCTCACCGCTGCGTTTGCGGTATTGCACCGCCAGTTCGCGCCGCTCCTGAATGGATCGGGAGAGAAAATTCTCTATGAAGGCCGTACTACGCAATAGCTTGCGGGCCTGCAAATACTCCTGATCATCACTACAGAGCAGATCGCCGTGCATCAGCAGTGTTGCTGTGCCATTAAAATCGACAACGAAAGGGTCAGGGAGTAAAGAACAGCCAGTTGCAGCAACGAACTTCTCTCCCAACAGAAAATCCCGGTTTCCATGCATCACCGAGAGTTTGCAACCCTGATTTGTCAGAGTCGCAAGGCCTTCAATAATCTGGGGTACGGGCGGGGTTGTGTCATCATCTCCGATCCAGGCGTCGAACAGATCTCCCAGAATGTAGAGGTGCTCTGCATCGCTGGTTTGCTCCCGTAAAAAGCGCAGGAACAGGTGAATCGTCGCCGGTCGACTCCCGGATAGATGGAGATCGGAGATGATGAGTTTGTCAGGCATGGCCAGCTTCAGTTATTCGCTGATGATGGCCTCTTCAATGATCAGGTCCTCAGCGGGAACATCCTGATGTCCCGCGCGCATGGTGGTGTCAACACTCTTCATTTTGTTAATGACATCCATTCCCTCTGTGACCTTACCAAATACGCAGTAACCCCAGCCATCCTGTCCAGGATAATCGAGGAACTTATTGTCAGACACGTTAATAAAGAACTGGGCAGAGGCGGAATGGGGATCCATGGTACGGGCCATGGCAATTGAGCCAGTGAGATTGCTCAGGCCATTTTTGGCTTCATTTTCGATTGGCGCACGGGTGCTCTTCTCCTTCATGCCAACCTCAAATCCACCACCCTGAATCATGAAGTTATTGATCACGCGATGAAAGATGGTGCCGTTGTAAAACCCGTCTTTCACATACTGGATAAAGTTGGCGCTGGTAATAGGTGCTTTCTCTTCATCCAGTTCGAGAACGATATCGCCGTGATTGGTCTTGAGAGTAATCATGTTGTGGTTTCCTGTGTTCAGTTGGGGATTCGGGTAACGCTTTCAATGATAACGGGGCTGGCTGGCACATTCTGCATGCCCATGCTGTCGGTGGTGGTGACATCGGCAATCTTGTCGACGATCTCTAAACCCTTGGTTACTTTTCCGAACACCGCATAGCCCCAGCCATCGAAGCTGGGATAGTCGAGATTGCTATTGTCCTTGTGGTTAATAAAGAACTGCGATGTGGCGGAGTGAGGGGCATTGGTCCGTGCCATAGCGATGGTTCCGCGTGAGTTGGAAAGGCCATTTTTGGCCTCGTTTTTGATTGCCGAGTGACCTCGTTTTTGGTCGAGATCTGCGGTGAAGCCACCACCCTGGATCATGAAGCCGTTGATCACGCGGTGAAAAATCGTACCGGAATAGAAGCCTTCATCAACATAGCGAAGAAAATTCTCCACGGTAAGGGGGGCTTTGTCGCCATCCAGTTCAAGCTCAATCTCACCCAGTGTGGTCTTCATCAGAACACGGGTCATCTCTGCATTGGCCTGGAAGGCAAGGCCAAAGGTCAATAAAATCGGTAGCAGATAGGAAAAAAGACGTTTAATCATTATCAATGCTCACTAAATTGAGAGGGTTGGACGCATTCGGTGGCGAGTGCGTAAACGGATTATCATAAAGGTTAGTGGCGCCAGAAAAAACCCTGAATTACCTCAATCACTTTGTTGGATGTCCGCTTTCGTTTACTATGCGCGGGTTATTGCGTTCGGGGAGGGCAAGTTATGGAATGTATCCATAAGCTGTTTTCCCCAATAAATGGTCTACTGGAGTTGTTATGCTGAAGATCTACAACGATCTTTCCAATCAGAAACAAACATTTGTTCCGATTGAGCCTGGGAAAGTCCGCATGTATGTCTGCGGAATGACCGTCTATGATCTGTGCCATCTCGGGCATGCCCGGGTCATGGTGGTGTTTGATGTGGTCTATCGCTATCTGAAGGCGCAGGGTTACGATGTCACCTATATCCGGAATATTACCGATATTGACGACAAGATCATAAATCGCGCCCATGAAAATGGTGAGCCGTTTAGTGATCTGACTGAGCGGTTTATTACGGCAATGCATGAGGATTCTGATGCGCTGGGGATATTAAGCCCGGACAGCGAACCCCGTGCAACCTCCCATATTGCAGAGATTTTGTCGATGATTGAGCGGCTCATCGAAAAAGGGCATGCCTATGTGGCCGATAATCGCGATGTCTACTATTCAGTGGGGAGTTTCGAGGGTTACGGCAAACTTTCAGGTAAAAGCCTGGAGGACCTGCAGGCTGGTGCCCGGGTCGATGTTGACGATCAGAAACGCAATCCGCTGGACTTTGTGCTTTGGAAGGCAGCAAAGCCGGGTGAGCCATCCTGGGATTCACCCTGGGGTGAGGGGCGTCCTGGCTGGCATATTGAGTGCTCCGCCATGTCCACCTGCTGCTTGGGTGATACCTTTGATATACACGGCGGTGGTGCCGATCTCACTTTCCCGCATCACGAGAATGAGATTGCCCAGTCTGAAGGAGCGACCGGCAAGCCGTTTGTAAATTACTGGATGCACAACGGTTTTGTACGTATTAATGATGAGAAGATGTCCAAATCTCTGGGTAACTTCTTTACCGTCCGGGAGATACTCGCCCGCTATCAGGCGGAAGAGGTGCGATATTTTATTCTGACCAGTCAGTATCGCAGTCCACTTAACTATGACGATGAGCATCTGGATAATGCCCGTGGAGCATTGACCCGTTTCTACACGGCGATGCGAGGATTGCCTGAAGCAGCACCAGCAGCCGAAGGTGATTATGCCGAGCGCTTCAATGCGGCAATGGATGATGATTTCAATACCCCTGAGGCGCTGGCAGTACTGTTTGATCTGGTGCGTGAAATCAATCGTGTGCGCCATGAGGATACGGGGCATGCGGCATCATTGGTGGCAGAACTGCGCCGCCTCGGCGGGGTGCTGGGAATTTTGCAGGATGATCCGGAGCAGTATCTGCGTGGCGGCGACCTAGCCAGTGGATTATCTGATGATGAGATTGAGTCGTTGATCCATCAACGTCAGGAAGCCAAGATGGGTAAAAACTGGGCTGAGGCGGATCGTCTGCGGGATGCGCTCAAGGAGCAGGGGGTTGTGCTCGAAGACAGTCCGCAGGGCACCACCTGGCGCCGGGGTTAATCCCGTTCCACAGGACGCTCTTCGGGTAGTCGTCCGGCCCAGTCCCTGGCGAACTGAAGCGCTACCCGCCCACTGCGTGATCCTCGCTTGAGCGCAAAGCGTAAAGCGTTAAGCCGGGTGGTTTCATCAGCGGTTGTCTCGGCACCCAGCTGGGTTAGCCAGTGATCGACAATCTCCAGATACTGGTCCTGGCTGAAAGGGTAGAAGGAGAGCCAGAGCCCGAAGCGCTCCGACAGTGAGATCTTCTCCTCAACGCTCTCATTCTGGTGGATTTCACCCTCCACAATATGCACATCCTGATTCTCCTGCTTGAACTCCGGTAGCAGGTGACGGCGGTTGGATGTGGCATAGATCAGTACATTCTCAGGCGGGGCTGAGATGGAGCCGTCCAGTATCGCCTTGAGCGACTTGTAGCTGGCATCATCGGCCTCAAATGACAGATCATCACAGTAGAGGATGAACTTTTCGGGTCGATCCTGAATTAGGTCGACAATCGAAGGCAGATCAATCAGATCCTGTTTTTCCACCTCGATCAGGCGCAGGCCCTGGTCAGCATACTCATTTAGCAGGGCTTTGATCAGCGAGGATTTTCCCGTGCCACGCGAACCCCAGAGGAGGGTGTTGTTAGCGCTACGGCCCTCGACAAACTGACGGGTATTGCGGGCAATCTCTGACTTGGCCAGGTCCGTGCAGAGGATGTCATCCAGCCGAACCTTTTGCGGTCTCTGGATCGCCTGAAGTCCGCTTGAACGCTTCCAGCGAAAGGCGATGCAACCCCAATCCGGCTCCTGGACACTGGGTGAAAATACACCCTCCAGCCGTTCGATCAGTTGCTCTGCCCGTTCAAGAAGCCGTTCTGTCTGGTTCATGGTGATGCCTGTTTGGATTGGCGAAGAGTCGTACTGAGAGGGGTCGGAGTCAAGTCACTCAACAGGGGAGAAATGGTCTCTGCACTGTGCGGCTTGACTCCGACCCGTATGGATTAACGGTTCAGCGGTTTGTACTTGATCCGATGGGGCTGGTCTGCCTCTGCACCTAATCGGCGTTTTCTGTCTGCCTCATAATCGGCGTAGTTGCCCTCAAACCAGGTCACCTGTGAATCGCCTTCAAAGGCCAGGATATGGGTGGCTATACGGTCCAGGAACCAGCGATCATGTGAGATGACGACCACGCAGCCGGGGAAGGTCAGTAGGGCCTCTTCCAGCGCCCGCAGGGTCTCCACATCCAGGTCGTTGGTCGGCTCATCGAGCAGCAGTACGTTGCCACCCTGCTGCAGCGTCTTGGCGAGATGTACCCGGTTACGCTCACCACCTGATAGATCACCAATGCGTTTCTGCTGGTCCGTTCCCTTGAAATTGAAGCGGCTGGCATAGGCGCGGGAGTTGAGTTCATAGCGCCCGATAGTGATGATATCCGCGCCACCGGAGAGCTCTTGCCAGACGGTATTATCATCATCCAGTGCCTCACGGGACTGCTCGACGGAGGAGATCTTGACGGTCTCGCCTACTTTAAGATCACCGCCATCCGGCTGTTCCTGACCCGTCAACAGGCGGAACAGAGTGGTTTTACCCGCGCCGTTGGGCCCGATAATGCCCACGATCCCACCCTTGGGCAGGGTGAATGATAGATCGCTATAGAGCAGCTTGTCGCCGAACGCCTTGGACAGCCCTTTGGCCTCAACCACCAGATCACCCAGGCGTTCACCCGGCGGGATGTAGATCTCATTCGTCTCGTTGCGCTTCTGGAATTCCTGGCTCTGCAGTTCATCAAAGCGGGCCAGTCGCGCCTTACTCTTGGCATGACGGCCTTTGGGATTGGATCGCACCCACTCCAGCTCATGCTTCATGCTCTTGATGCGAGCGGCCTCCTGCTTCTGCTCCATCTCGAGGCGAGCCTCTTTCTGCTCCAGCCAGGAGCTGTAGTTGCCTTCCCAGGGGATGCCATGGCCACGATCCAGTTCCAGAATCCAGCCGGCTACGTTGTCCAGGAAATAACGGTCATGGGTGACAGCTACCACGGTGCCGGGATAGTCGTGCAGAAACCGCTCCAGCCAGGCGACTGATTCAGCATCCAGATGGTTGGTTGGTTCGTCGAGCAACAGCATGTCCGGTTTCGAGAGCAGTAGCTTGCAGAGTGCGACCCGACGGCGCTCACCACCGGATAGCTTGCTGACATCGGCATCCCAGGGCGGAAGTCGCAGGGCGTCAGCGGCTATCTCCAGGGTGCGTTCCAGATTGTGTCCATCTTTGGCGTTGATCAGATCTTCCAGCCGGGCCTGTTTGGCAGCCAGGGCATCAAAATCGGCATCGGGCTCGGCATAGGCAGCATAGACCTGGTCCAGCTCGGCCAGGGCCTCTACGACATCACTCAGCGCCTCTTCCACGTTGCCGCGAACATCTTTGGCCGGATCCAGCTGGGGTTCCTGCGGCAGATAGCCGACATGGATGCCGGCCTGCGGCCGGGCCTCACCTTCGATATCGGTGTCGATGCCGGCCATGATGCGCAGCAGGGTCGATTTACCAGAGCCGTTCAGGCCGAGTACGCCGATCTTGGCACCCGGAAAAAAGGAGAGGGAGATATCCCGAAGAATTACCCGTTTTGGCGGCACCACTTTGCCGACGCGATTCATTGTATAGATGTACTGGGCCATAACCTTTCTTTTGTTTGAGTACGAACAGTGAATTGTCCGCAGTTAGAAGAATTCATTCCTGAACCAAGGCAACTCGCGGAACAACCGTTGACGAAATTAGAAGGCTATTGTGGCATATTTGCTGGGTCTGCTCATCTGCCTTTATTCTCATCACTCAGCAGGGCCCCAAATAGACGAATGCCGTACAAGCCAGCGTAAAGAAAGAACGAGAAAACCTGGGTATACCGAAAGAGCCATTTGAGCGTGGTAGGTAATCGGAATGCCAATAATCTGCCCAAACGGATTCGCACTGCTTTATAATGCCGGATCGCAATCATTTCTGTACCCCCACTGCATACACAACTGCAGCGGCGGTGCCTCCACAAGTAACAAGCAGCGACATATAAACATGATATCAAGAATTAAAATTTTCCTGCTCATTGGTCTGGTAGGCTTTGGTCTCACTGGTTGCTCTGGCCATCCGGGCTCTGGTAATTGGGGGTTGATCGAACCTGCCAATGGGGCTGTTGCCAAGGTGCTCGTGCACTTTGAAGGTCGGGCTGAGCTGATTGATGCTAAAAGTGGTGAAGCATCACACCACTGTTTCTGGGGTGGAAAAAGCGATACTGAGATGCAGTTGGACTGTACGACGCCACAGGATACAGAGACTCGTCTTCACTATACGCTGACGGTGGAACAGCAAGATCAGATGACTCTCACCTACAACGGTCAGCTGGTCGGTCGCTATAAACGCTTGCCGATGTAAAGAAGATTTGTCTAAGCCCCGCTGCGGGCTATTGTTACCGGAACATCCATGTCCCGGTAGGGTGTTCCGCTTATGCCAGGGGCAGTTCAGTAATTGGACTACTGTTCTTCTGGCTGACCTTGGCATACAGATCGTACAAGGCTGCCTGCAGCGCCTCCTCCAGCACTGGATGATAGAAGGGCATCTGCAGCAGTTCGCCGACTGTTAACTGCTGCTGAATACACCAGGCCAGCAGATGCGCCAGATTCTCACCCTTGGCACAGATCATCTCACTGCCCAGGAGTTTGCCGCTGGCCTTGTCGGCATAGACCCGAATAATGCCCTTGTTTTTACCCATGATCAGCGCCCGCCCAACCGGGGCCAGGTTTACCTCACCAATCGCCGTGGTCTCCTGATCCAGTTCAGACCAGTGCATGCCAATGTGGCAGATATTCGGGTCGACAAAGTTGATAGCAATAGGCGTTTTTCGCTTGAACGCATGTATCTCGTCGCTGGTGGCGTTGTGTCCAGCAATGCGCCCTTCGTCACCTGCCTCATGCAACAGAGGGCGGTCTCCATTTACATCACCGGCCAGGAAGATGTGGCTGTTGCCGATCTGCATGGTCTGCGGATTGTAGTCAGGCACCCCTTTATCATTGAGTACGATACCGGCATTCTCCAGTTTCAGTGATTGCAGATTCGGCTGACGTCCCAGGCTGGCCAGCACCTTATCAACCAGTACGCTCTGGTCACCAGCGGTTACCCGCAGCTGATCTCCCTCTTCAGTGATCTCGGCAGCGTGGCCCAAATGCAGCGGAAACTCTTTGCCAATAATCTCGATAGCGGCTTTGGCTACCGCCGGATCATCCAGTCCGCCAATGGTATCCAGCAGGTCAAAACCGGCCACCTCCACACCGAGACGGGAGAGAGACTGACCGATCTCCAGGCCAATAACGCCGAGTCCAATCACCGCTAGAGACTTTGGCAGATCTTCAAGCTCAAACAGTTCATCGGTCGTGATGACCTTATCGCCAAAGGCCTGCCATGGCGTGGGAATAATAGGGTGGGAGCCGGTAGCTATAATCACCTTGTCTGCGCGAATTCGAATGTCGCTGACTTCCAGAAGATTGGGCTCAACAAAGTGGGCATAGCCCTCAATGAATTTATCTTCCGGCATCTGGGCTGTGCTGTTACTGATGACGCGGTCAACAAAGGTGTCACGCAGATCCTGCACATGGCCAATCGCCTCTTCAGTGTCCAGGGTCAGCTCCTTGTGACCTTCAACGCCATAGCGCCCCAGAATACCCCTGCGGTGGAAATCCTCAGCCGCTTGGATCAGCGCCTTGGATGGCATGCAGCCGACCCGGGCGCAGGTGGTTCCCTGTTCACCGCCATTGATCAGTACAAAACTCTTTCTCGCGGCTTTGACCTTGCCAAGGGCATAGAGCCCGGCACTACCAGAACCAATTATGGCGACATCAACTTTTCTCTCTTCCACGTATACGCTCCCAAAATTGCCCGGATGGCTCTCTGTCCATCGTGATGTTTGGTGTCAATTGTAAACCTTATGGCGGAGATTCAAAGCCTGAGGGATTGCAAGGTTTCTTGCTGGTATTCAGGGGCATAAAAAAACCGGACGATTTTGGTCGCCCGGTTTTTGCTTATAGCTAAATGGCTTAGTCAGCCTTCTGACCGGCCATGAACAGCCATGTATCAATCACGGTGTCCGGGTTCAAGGAGACACTGCTGATACCCTGTTCCAACAGCCACTTGGCCAGATCAGGATGGTCTGAAGGGCCCTGACCGCAGATGCCGACGTATTTGCCCTTGGCGCGACAGGTGGAGATGGCCATGCTCAGCATCTTCATGACAGCAGGATCACGCTCATCAAAGCTGTGAGCAATCAGGCTGGAGTCTCTATCCAAACCGAGGGTTAGCTGGGTCATGTCGTTGGAACCGATAGAGAAACCGTCGAAATACTCCAGGAACTCCTCGGCCAGTACGGCATTTGAAGGCAGTTCGCACATCATGATCAGGCGCAGGCCGTTTTCGCCCCGCTTCAGTCCATTGGCCTCGAGAGCTTCAACGACACCTCTTGCTTCGTCCAGGGTGCGCACGAAGGGGATCATGATCTCGACATTGGTGAAGCCCATCTCTTCGCGCACATATTTCAGTGCCTTGCACTCCATCTCCCAGCAGGGGGCGAAGCTCTTGGAGATATAGCGGGCAGCGCCCCGGAAACCGATCATCGGATTCTCTTCTTCAGGCTCATAAAGGGTGCCGCCAATCAGATTGGCATATTCATTGGACTTGAAGTCTGACATGCGCACAATGACCGGCCCTGGAAAAGCGGCAGCCAGGGTAGAGACGCCTTCAACAATCTTGCTGATATAGAAATCGGTCGGGCTCTTATAGGCTGCGATTTTAGGCTCGATCTCCGCCTTCAACTCTTCAGGGAGGTTGTCATACTCCAGCAGCGCCTGGGGATGAATGCCGATCATGTTGTTGATGACAAACTCCAGGCGGGCCAGACCAATACCGGCATTAGGGATGCCGGCGAAGTCAAAGGCACGATCCGGGTTACCTACGTTCATCATGATCTTGGTGGGGATCTCTGGCATGGCGTCCAGCTCGATGGTCTTGTACTCGAAGTCGAGTTTGCCGTCGTAGATGAAGCCGGTATCGCCTTCCGCGCAAGAGACAGTTACTTCATGGCCTTCAGTGATCTTCTGGGTGGCATCATTACAGCCGACTACAGCGGGTACACCCAGCTCGCGGGCAATAATAGCAGCATGACAGGTGCGTCCACCTCGATTGGTGACGATGGCTGCTGCGCGCTTCATGATCGGTTCCCAATCCGGGTCGGTCATGTCGGTTACCAGCACATCACCGGGTTGAACCTTGTCCATGTCATCCAGGCTCATGATCACTTTGGCAGTACCGGCGCCGATGCGTGAGCCGATAGAGCGGCCCTCGGTCAGGATTGGACCTTTCTCTTTCAGTTCATAGCGCTCCATGACGTTACCGGTGCGGCTCTGAACTGTCTCGGGACGTGCCTGGACAATATAGAGCCGTCCATCAATGCCATCACGAGCCCATTCGATATCCATGGGGCGTTTGTAATGCTTTTCGATCGTGACAGCCTGACGCGCCAGCTCTTCTGCCTCGGCGTCATTAATGGAGAACAGGTGGCGCTGATTCTCTTCTACGTCAACAATCTTGACCGGGCTTTCGCCGCCGGGATTGTAGACCATCTTGATGGCCTTACCACCGACATTACGGCGGATGACGGCGGGTCGTCCGGCCTCCAGTGTGGGCTTGTGCACATAGAATTCATCCGGGTTGACAGCGCCTTGTACCACCATCTCACCCAGACCGTAGCTGGAGGTGATGAACACGGCGTCACGGAACCCGGACTCGGTATCCAGGGTGAACATCACGCCGGAAGCGCCAATGTCCGAGCGGATCATCTTTTGAATGCCGGCAGAGAGCGCTACCAGGGAGTGCTCAAAGCCTTGATGCTCGCGATAGGCAATGGCACGGTCATTAAACAGCGAGGCGAATACCTCATGAATCTGCTTTTTGATATTGTCCAGGCCCGAGACATTCAGGAAGGTCTCCTGCTGCCCGGCAAATGAGGCGTCCGGCAGATCTTCTGCGGTGGCCGAGGAACGTACTGCCCAGGTCACCTCGTCGCCATACTCTTTAATGAGTGCCGCGTAGGCTTCGTCGATCGCCTCGTTCAGGGCGGGCTGAAAGGGGGTCTCCATGATCCAGTTGCGAATCTGGGCACCCGTCTCAGCCAGGGCCTTCACATTGTCTACGTCCAGACTGTTCAGCGCGTCGTTGATACGATCGGCCAGGCCGTCGGTAGCGAGGTATTCCCGATAGGCGTAGGCTGTGGTGGCAAAACCACCCGGAACCTGTACGCCCAAGTTGGACAGGTTCTGGATCATTTCACCCAAGGAGGCATTTTTGCCGCCGACATGCTCGACGTCATCCATCCCCAGTTCATTCAGCCATTGGACATAGTTGTTCATGATCTTCCTCGGTTTATTGCTGTAAACATAATTCATTAAAGCGTCGATGTGCGAACGTTGATCTCTTTGACCCAGACCAGTTCGCAGGCCCCATTGCCACTGTCCTCTCGTGTCAGTGAGCTGACCCAATGCCAGCCACCCTCGGCATCGGCACGAATCAGGAAGCCATCCAGACTCACAATGTCACCTTCACGCAAGCTGTTAAGCTTTTTCTCTATACGCGAGTCTGCCGGAACCATATGCATGTTGGCCGAATGGCTGCTTATAGCCTGAATCGGTATGGGCAATGTCGTGGCAGACCAGTGGTAAAAGCGACCACTCTGGCTGATCGATAACTTTTCAAGAACGGCGCTATCCGACATAGGCCCCCAGCCGAGAGCCAAATCGACAGGAGATAGCTCAGCGCCTCTGTCCAGCCTGTAGTGCTCTGTGCCCAATACGCGGGCGACCAGATTGAACTCAGCCAGTGGTGTTACCCGGAAGCCTTTATGAGCAAAGGGGATGGCTTTACCAATGGCCTTCTGACTTGGGATGGTATCGACAAGCACCCCTGGATCATGATCGATAGAGCGAGCGGTGTACGACATATAGGCGCCATATAAAACAACGGCGGCAAAGATCAGACGCTTAAGCATGGCGGTTCGGATCGGGCTGATATGTCGGGTACAGTACCGTTCTTCAGTGTTTGGTGCCAGGGTGTCGATTTATGGGGGGATGTGAGCATCCCGGCCTACAACACGACTCGCTTAGGTGGGGCTGAAGTGTACGGATTTTGGCATGTTTTGCAAACAAAAAGGGGACTGGAGATGGGCGGGTGCCAACCATATCTGGCGCGAATATTTCTATGCTGCTATAAAATCAGCTGATTAGCGGTGATTTTTTAAATCCTATCGCTGTTTGGATCTTGAAATTGACCGGTTAACCCTCACTATCTCTCAAAGCTTATTTCCCTGAGATTTTTCAGGGGTATGGGTGAAAAGTTTGTTAGAGACAGGCTGATTTATAACCAACCTGTCTTTGGATGCATGATAAATAGTCCATTAATTCATGAAGATCTTAATCTATCTGCTTAGAAAAATTTAGGAGGCAGCTACACCATGACAGTCGATGCGCATAAAGAGACATTGGAATTTCAGGCAGAGGTGAGCCAGGTACTTAATCTGGTTATTCGCTCTCTGTACAGCAACAAGGAGATCTTTTTGCGTGAGTTGATTTCCAATGCATCAGATGCGGCGGAAAAACTGCGCTTCGAGGCACTGACGGATGACGCCCTGTATGAGGAGGATCCCAATCTCAATATCCGGGTCTCTTTTGATGCAGAGCGCAAAACGGTCACCATTGAAGATAATGGCATCGGCATGAGTCGCCAGGAGGTGACGGAAACGATCGGCACCATCGCCAGCTCAGGTACCAAGAAATTTCTTGAAGCACTGGGCACCAAGGGTGATGAGGCATCAGCAAGCCAGAGTCAGCTGATTGGTCAGTTTGGCGTGGGGTTCTATTCTGCCTTTATCGTGGCAGACAAGGTCACGCTGCTAACCCGCAGGGCCGGCTTGGGTAGCGAGCATGGTGTGCGCTGGGAGTCCACTGGAGAGGGTGCCTATACCATTGAAACTACTGAAAAAGCCCGGCGTGGAACGTCAATCACCCTGCACTTGCGGGAAGATGAGTCAGAGTTTCTTGCGGGCTATCGCCTGCGTAGCATCGTCAGCAAGTTCTCAGACCATATCTCAATACCGATCGAGATGCTGAAAGAGCACTATGGTTCGGAAGAGGATGAAAAAGAGGAGAAGGAAGAGAAAGCGCCGGAGTGGGAACAGGTCAATAAAGGCACAGCACTCTGGATGCGCAACAAATCCGATATCACGGATGAGGAGTACAACGAATTCTACAAGCATATCGCCCACGATTTTGAAGATCCGCTGGCCCACGTGCATAACCGGGTGGAAGGGACCAACGAGTACTCAACGCTGATGTTCATTCCTGGTCGCGCCCCATTTGACCTCTGGGAAAGAGATCAAAAGCATGGTGTGAAGCTCTATGTGCGCCGCGTCTTCATCATGGATGAGGCCGATAAGCTGATGCCGCACTATTTACGGTTTATTAAAGGTGTTGTGGATTCAGACGATCTGCCGCTGAATGTCTCGCGTGAAATTTTGCAGCATGACAAAAAGATCGACACTATTCGCACAGCCAGCACCAAGCGGATATTGGGCCTGCTTGAAAAGCTTGCCAAGGATGATGTGGAGAAGTACCAGAAGTTCTGGAAAGAGTTCGGCAAGGTGATGAAGGAGGGTCCGGCAGAAGACTTCGCCAATAAAGAGAAGATTGCCGGTCTGCTGCGTTTTGCCACAACCAAGTCTGAGGGCAAGGAAGAGACGGTGTCTCTGGATCAGTACATCGAGCGGATGCAGGAGAAGCAAGAGAAGATCTACTACATCACGGCAGACAGTTATGCGGCAGCCCGCCACAGTCCGCATCTGGAAGTGTTCAACACGAAGGATGTAGAAGTGCTGTTACTGACTGATCGTGTGGATGAGTGGCTGGTTTCCCATCTGCATGAATACAAGGGCAAGGCGCTTCAATCTGTTGCCAAGGGCCAACTGGATCTCGGTGACATGGAAGATAAAGAGGCGCTTGAAAAAGAGGCCGAAGAACACAAAGGGTTACTTGATCGGGTCAAGGCGGTTCTTGGTGATGAAGTAAAAGAGGTCCGTGTGAGCAGCCGCCTCACGGAATCACCTGCCTGTCTGGTCGCAGATGAGAATGATATGGGTGCCAATCTGCAACGCATGTTGAAACAGTTGGGGCAGGAGGCACCTGCGGCCAAGCCGATTTTTGAGTTGAATCTGAAACACCCGCTGGTGGAGAAGATGGACCAGGAGCCCGACGAAGATCGATTTGCTGATTTTTCCCGGGTATTGCTGGATCAGGCAACGCTTGCAGAAGGCGGTCAGTTGGAAGACCCTGCCGCTTTTGTGCATCGACTGAATAAGTTGATGTTGAATCTGTCTGCCTGATACGGGAGATAAGTAACGTCAATTAACAACCCGCAGTGGCCGTGCCATTGCGGGTTTTTTAATGAGCCAAAAATGCTTGAATGGCAGCGGTTTACAAAGCTTATGTGCATCTGCAACATAAGTCATTTATATTCCTATATTGACATACTCGAGTGGTGATTGGAGCCGCCCTGTGGCAGACTCCGGGCCATTAAACAATATTAATATCATGTGACTGAGGAGTATTTTAATGCGAGTGATTCTGCTAGGCGGTCCCGGCGCGGGAAAAGGTACCCAGGCTAACTACATCAAAGAGCGGTACAATATTCCGCAGATCTCCACTGGAGATATGTTGCGTGCACATGTAAAGTCAGGCAGTGAACTGGGTAAAGCAGCCAAGAAAATCATGGACGAGGGCGGTCTGGTATCTGATGACATCATCATGGGCATGGTGAAAGAGCGCATTACTGAAGATGACTGCAAGAATGGCTTCCTGTTTGACGGTTTTCCCCGCACTATTCCACAGGCCGAAGCACTGAGAGATGTCGGTGTTCAGGTTGATGCTGTGGTTGAGATTGATGTGCCAGATGAAGAGATCATCAAGCGGATGTCAGGTCGCCGAGTGCATCTGGCATCGGGTCGCACCTATCATGTCACGTTCAATCCCCCGAAAGAAGAAGGGAAGGATGATGTCACCGGAGAGCCACTGATCCAGCGTGATGATGATCAGGAAGATACGGTTAAGGCGCGTCTGAAAATTTACCACGATCAGACAGAGCCGCTGATCGAGTTCTACTCATCCTGGGCCGACAGTGGCAAAGAGGGTGCGCCTGTTCACCATAAGATTGCCGGTGTGGGCGGTGTGAACGATATCAGAGACAGTATTTTTAAAGCACTTGGTTAATAACTGATCTGTCTGCTATTTAAGGCCGGGCATCTGCCCGGCTTTTTTGTGCCTGTTCACGAAAATAGTATCCATTAGAAAGTAATGATATAATGCATAGATAATGAACTTGGTTAGAGAGGATCTACCTGTGGCTGTAATCGAATTGACTAAAGAGAATTTTGAAGAGACTGTAACCAATAATGACTTTGTAATAGTCGATTTTTGGGCGCCCTGGTGCGGACCCTGCCGTTCATTTGCCCCCACTTATGAGAAGGTCTCTGAGGATCATCCGAATATTGTTTTTGCCAAGGTAAATACCGAGGAAGAGCAAGAGATCGCAGGACACTTTCAGATTCGCTCGATTCCCACACTGATGATCTTCCGTGAGAAGGTGATTATTTTCAGCCAGGCGGGCGCCCTGCCTGAAAGTGGCTTCCGCGATCTGCTTGAAAAGGCATCTGAGCTGGACATGGCTGAAGTGCATCAGCAGATGGAGCAGGAAAAAGCAGGATGAAATAACCGCTTATAAAAACCTTTAAAGGCCGGCACATTGCCGGCCTTTTGTTTTCACATGAAATGGTTTTATTTGCTTGTTTGCTATAGTTTCAGGGAGAGGCTTGTCCGCATAGAGGAAAAAACACTGATCTACGTGCGTTTTTTATGACTATCGATAGTGCGGAATCCTGAGGGTTTAGTTAGCAAGGTCTAGTCATGGCGAGAAAAAAGCAGGTAAGTAAAGAGCTAAGTCCCTCCATATCAAAGCGAGCAAGACGTCCGGCAAAGGTGTCAACCAAGAAGAGCGCTTCAGTAACCGCAGACAACGTCGATACAGTTGATAGACCCAGGCGTGGCAGGCCGGTCTCAGTCGCTGTAATGAAGCGCAAGTTAGAGTTGCTGCAAACCCGGGTTCAAAGTGAGAAGCTGAAAAGGAAGCAGCAGCTCAGCAATGCACAACTTAAAATCAACACGCTTTTAGAAGAGAAGCGCGTACTCAGAAATGAGCTGAAGTTGTTCAAGGCAAGACTGCAACAGATGGAATCTGAACAGAAGCGAGCTGCTAAACACGAGTTGAATAAGCGACGACTAGAAGAGGCAAGAAAACTTGCTGTCGAACGATTTCTGACAAAATGGGACAAGAATCATCAGGTGGGTACGACTCTGTCAGGTCGTAAAAAGCGCAAACCGGGTAGACCGAGAAAGTCTTGATTACATCACTTGGATTGATAGTTATATATGCAGATAAATGACTTTTCACTCAGGCCCTATTACCCCTGGACCCTGAAGGCACTGATTTCGGGAAAACCCTCTGTTGGTTGGCTAATGGATCTGTGTGAACAGAATTATCGCTATCTCATGCGGTTAGCCCCTGATATGCGTAGGCTCAATGGGACATACCTGTCTAGATTAGACGGTGCTATGGATCTCTATATGGAGGTTTTGGAGCAGACCCCCTATACCAGCTTGCTACACCTTACCTACTACTTTGCCCACGAATCTGGTCAGCTTCCAGACCCTGATGTAACAATTCGCATCTATCATGACTCAAAACAGGCCGAAGTTCTGAAGCTTAAGCAGAACAGTCTGCCGTTAAACCGGGGTTTTATTCACCCAACTCTGGAACAGAAATGGAAGGTGGGGCTGTTCCTCTCCAAATGGCTCTCTTACTGTGTACAGCAGGGGCATTGTTTCCAGTCTGGTCATGCTGTTAATCCTTCTGAAGAGACGCCGCTGGCCCCTGTATGAGGCGCCTCTTGGCTCTTTTTCACTTCTGATTGCCAGTTGAAATATCCAGGTCCACTTCTGTTTACAGTTGTTAACAAAGTCAGTAACATGTTGTTAAATAATGATAAATAGTCTAAATGAAGGTTGCTGCCAAGCCCGCGGCTTGGATTGAATCCAATATTTGTTGACAATTTCCATAGGAAAATGATAGTTTTATAACCAAGTAAACAACTAGGTAATTATTCACCAGGCGAGACTAAGACTATGAGACTATCAACCAAAGGGCGTTATGCCGTAACCGCAATGCTGGATCTTACCCTGAATGGGACTGATGGGCCTGTGACACTGGCAGAGATATCTGAGACGCAGGGCATCTCTCTCTCTCCTATCTGGAGCAACTGTTTGCTGCCCTGAGAAGTAAGCAGCTCGTGAAAGGGGTGCGTGGGCCAGGTGGTGGTTATTACCTTGGACGCGAGGCAGATGAAATCTCAATCGCTGATATCATTTGCGCGGTTGATGAATGGGTCGAGTTTACCCGCTGTGGCGGCAATCGTGATTGCCAGGACGGCAAGCGCTGCCTGACGCACAATCTGTGGGACGATCTGAGTAATGAGATCTTCTCCTTCCTGCAAAGTATTACACTGGCTGAGCTTGTTGAACGAGGCGGTTTGAAAGAACACGGATGCCGAAAAGAGAAAGAGCGTGAGAGTATCATGCCGCGAGCAGATACTGCTGCCGCTTGATTTAAATTTCGAAAAATGTCTCACTGCATTATGGCCACCCTTTGGGTGGCCTTTTTTTATGCCTGGGGAAGGAGCAGTGTAATCGTGGTGCCCTGTTGTAGATTAGAGGCTATTTTCATATCGCCGCCGTGTGCATCGATAATACGTTTTACAATACTCAGCCCAAGACCTGTACCATTCGTTTTGGTGGTAAAGAACGGCTCAATTAATTTTTCCAGGTGATCTTCGGGAATCGGCTCACCCATATTGTTGAGGGCTATTTTTATCGAACCCATCAGCGGTTCTTTATGCAAACTCCAGCGAATTGTGCTTTCGGGTGGGGCTGCCTCGCAGGCATTTTGCGCCAGATTGAGAAACACCTGGATGAGCCTGTCTGGATCACCCTGAGTGATGAGTTCTGCATCTGCTATTACCCACTCAAATTGTTGCTGCTTTTTTTTGGGGATCTCTTGGTGTGTTTCGAATAGTTGCCGCAGTAGTTGTTTGAGATCAACAGGCTTAAGTTGTAGCTGTAGCGGTTTGGCATAGAGCAGAATCTCTTCAAGCAGCCGGGCCATGCGATCGGCTTCCCGGTGCGCCAGGTCGGCCCGCTTACTGGCTGCACCGGGTAGCTCGGCACTTTGGAAATAGTCCAGGGCCATCGTGATCGTGGAGAGCGGACTGCGAATTTCATGTGCAATGCTGGATGCGAAACTGCCAATGGCAGCAAGTCGGCTGTGTTCTGCAAGGCGAACCGTCTTGCCAAAGCTGTGGGTGATCAGGCCGGCGATATTGCTTAGTAGTTCCAAGTGCTTCGGTGTATAGGCGTTCTCATTACAGGTGGCAAATGCCAATACACCAGGGATGGGGCTGAGTTCAGAGATAGGCATAAAGATAGCGTCTTTTAGCCCTCCGCTTATCAGGTGGTTGAGGAATTGGAAATCAGCATTTTCGCTACCTGTATCAGGCATGTTAGGAATATGCAATGGCTCACCTGATTCAAGTGCTTTAAGCAGGAGCGTATTTTTTAGCGGATAACTGCGGTGTGGGGCTACTTCAGCTTTTCCGCTTCGGTAGCTACCTTCCAGCACAATCGTGCTGTTGTCATAACTTACAAAGAGTGCACCAACCCAGTCCAGTGGGAGTAGGGCAGAAAACTCATCCGCAACAAATCCCAATGTCTCATAAAGATCGGAGCCTTGTTGGATTTTATCGATCAGTTTGAAAATGGCATGCAAACGCATTGATAGCGTGTTGAATGAGTGCGTCATCATTGCCAGTTCATTTTCGCTGGCAACCGGAACCTGATAGCCAAAATCACCTTGCGCAACTTTCTGGAAACCATCTACTGCGTAACGAAGTGGCTTGAGTACAGCCAGGTAAAACCATCCAAATACACCAAATGTGATTATCACTGCGGCAAACAACAGTGCGAGGTGCAACTGATATACCTGGTTAAGTTGCTGCTCAGTTTGTTGTTGAATTTTGCTCAGCAAGATGTCGATGGAGGCGGCCAAGGGTGAGTGGTAACGTGCAATATACTCGGATGCCTTATCCAGTCTTGGCATGTTATTGTCATTGCCGAGGGCCTCAATAACGCCTTCTTTAAAACTTTTCCATATCTCCTCTACAGCAAATACTGCTCGTTGGGCTTCAGGAGTGAGATGGGGGTGATAGGCTGCGCCGCTGTTGGTCAGGGTTGGAGAGAACTGCTCGGTCATAAAGCTATGGGTGATGTCGTCAATCATCTCGACTTGACTCAGTATGGCACGATAGTAGAGCTTTACATCCCGCTCATAACTACTGCTATCCTGCGGAACGTTCATAGAGTAGTTCAGTCCCAGCGTGACCAGATTTTGTGCCGATTGTTGGAGTCGGGTGGTAATGTTGAGAAGGGTGTTGTAGCTCTGTTGCTCGTTCAACGCCACCATACTAAGTGTGAAGATGCTGCCAAACAGCAGCATGATCAGCACAAGTGCGGCCGCAATTTGGGTTTTTAACATCTTGAACAGTTTCATGGTGCCATACTGATCTGATCTGCAGGATTAAACAGCAGAATACAGATTACAGAAGGGGCTCGGCTATTGAAAGCTCGATGAGGCTCAGTTTCCTTCCAGCAGCTCTTCTATGGCGTTTATCTCTTTCTCTGCTTCATTGATGATAGCTATAGAGGTCAGCGGATTGAGCTTGCCGCCAGCGATCTTATGAAAGGCAGGTGAAAGATCCGGTGCTGGTAGATTACGCATCTCTTGTGTCCCTACATAGGAAAACAGTTGGGCGACTATCACCAGATCCGTGTAATCCGCTGGTTGATCGTTGAATCGAAACCACTCATCACAGTGCAAGGTTGCCTCAATATCACTCTGAGGGAAGCCCCAATTGCTAAGAATCAGCGCACCTACTTCCCCCTTCAGTGAGTTAACCAGATTGTCCAGCTTCATTGGATTATCGATTAATTCCGGATACTCTGCTGCAGCTACCAGTATGGGGATTGCACCAATGTCGTGTATCAGTCCCGTTAGAATAGCCCGGTCAGAGATCAGTCCAGGGGACATGGAGGCCAACACGTGAGATATAGCGGCTACCCGTCGACTGTGGTTCCAGAGCTGTTTCATCCGTTTCTGAATGAGAATAGCGTCTGTTTTAAAGAGGTTTTTCAAGACAAAACTGGTAACCAGATTTCGTGTGTTCCCATAGCCGAGTCGGGTGACGGCATCACGACAATCGGTAATGCTCTTTTCACCACCAAAAGCAGGGCTATTGGCGGTTCTGATCAATCGCGCTGCCAGAGGTGGATCAGCAGTGATAATTCGAGCCAGGTCAGCACTGCTGCTGTTGCTGTTTTCTACTGCCTTGCTAATCTTTACGGCGATATCCGGCATGCTGGGCAGTTCATAGTCACCTGACTTTATTTTCTGATAGAAGCTCATGTAGATCTGGTCTTCCAGATTATCTTCTTTCAGCTCTATGCCAGTTTTGACAGCCTGATTTGATTCCCACCAGCTGCTATAGATGCTGGCAACCAGGTCTCGGGGCAGGCAAAGCAGCTCGACATCACCGCTGCATAGCGCATGGATAGCCTCTGAAGGCCGGGGAGCAATCAATGGTATATTGGCCTCGATTGAGCCCGCCTTGATGGTTCTTATACTGCCGTTTACATGCTGCAGTGACACTTCACCCTTGAGTAGGTAAGCGCTATCCCTTGTCGCGTCAGGGGCATAGAGGTCATCGCCCGGATTGGCTTGTTCGATCCAGGCCAGCTGTTTGATGTAGCTCAGAACGGGTTCTGGTAATCCCCGCAGTGGGAGCAGTTGGCTGATTTGGGAGGTTTCAATTGGCACGGCGTCTGTAATATCAGTGATTCTGTTCTGGCTGTTTCACAACGAAAATAAGCATAATTCATATCGGCAGTCGGCTAATTCCCTTTAATTGTCTGGCTCGGATAATACTGCAGACGAGTTTAGCTGTGGCGCTAAATGAGCTATTATTCGTGATCTTACCCTGCTGGCTCAAACCGATGACAGAAGCAATACAAAACCTGCATACCTTGAGGGACTTTATCCGTTGGGGCGCCAGCCGTTTCAGTGAATCGGGTCTTTTTTACGGCCATGGCACAGATAACCCCTTCGATGAAGCGCTCAGTTTAGTGCTGTTTGCGCTCTATTTACCTTCTGATTTGCCTCCCGTCTATCTGGATGGCCGTCTGACTCCGGAGGAGAAAGAACGGATATTTGATCTCTTCCAGGAGCGCATAGTGCGGCGGGTGCCGGCGGCCTACCTGACCCATCAGGCCACCTTTGCCGGTTTGGACTTTTTTGTAAACGATCAGGTGCTGGTGCCACGTTCGCCGATAGCGGAGTTGATCGAGTCGCAATTTGAGCCCTGGATTCAACCCGAGACAGTCACGCGGGTGCTGGATCTCTGCACCGGCAGTGGCTGTATTGCGATTGGCTGTGCCTACGCCTTTGATGAGGCAGATATCGATGCCGTGGATATCTCGCCAGAAGCACTGGAGGTGGCGGCAATCAATGTTGAACGCCATGATCTTGAGGGTCGGGTTGAGGCGATTCGGTCGGATCTGTTCAATGGATTACATGGGCGACATTACGACATCATCGTCAGTAATCCCCCCTATGTCAGCTTTGATGAGATGGCCACACTGCCGGATGAATACCACCAGGAACCCTCGCTCGGTCTAGAGGCAGGGGCAGATGGGTTGGATATCGTCTGTCGTATTCTGCGTGAGGCATCCGATTACCTTGAGCCTGATGGCATACTGGTGGTTGAGGTCGGGAATAGTGAATATGCCCTATGTGAGCGGTTTCCAGAGGTGCCGTTCCTCTGGCTTGAATTTGAACGCGGCGGTCATGGGGTTTTTCTGCTTACGGCAGAGCAGCTGACCGAGTACCAAGATATTTTTGATGAGGCATAGGCGTTAATATGGCAGTCCAACGTGCAAGAACCGCGCAAGAGTATGCGGAGTGGGTGAAGCAGGCCCAGTTTGAAGTGGGTGATTTGAAAGAGTGCCTGCTCTATGAGATGGAAGAGATGGCCACTTTTCCAGCTTACCTGGAGCCACTGGAACGGGGTATTGGTCAACTCTATGATGCCATGTGCAACGGCACCTACGCTTTTGATCGCGAGGATCTGCCGTTTATGGAGGTGGCCAATCGTCATGGTGATGAAATTCCCTTTCATACCCTACTGCAGCAAATCAATGAAACCCATCGTCGTGGTCTTGATGTGGGTGAGGATTAATTATGGATCAATCACTGGTTTTTGATCTCGACCTGATTAACAAATATGACTATTCGGGTCCAAGATACACCTCTTATCCAACCGCGCCGCAGTTTCATGAGGCATTCGGTGAAACGGAGTATCGGCAGGCGGCGGAGGCGACCAATGAATCGGGTGGTCCGCTGTCACTCTATTTTCATATTCCCTTTTGCGACACCATCTGTTTTTACTGCGCATGTAACAAGATCGCCACCAAAGATCGCAGTATGGCGGCGGACTATCTGGATCGCGTGCATAAAGAGATCGCCATGCAGGGTGCTCTGTTTGACAAGCATCGGGTAGTTGAACAGCTGCACTGGGGTGGTGGAACGCCTACTTTCATCAGCCATAAAGAGATGCAGGACCTGATGCGGGTTACGGGTGAACATTTCACCCTGGCGGAGGATGACAAAGGCGAGTATTCAATTGAGATTGATCCACGGGAAGCAACGGCTGAGACCATCAAGACGTTGCGCGAGGTGGGCTTTAATCGATTGAGTCTCGGTGTGCAGGATCTGGATGATCGGGTTCAGAAAGCAGTTAATCGTATCCAGTCCGAAGCAGAGACCATGACAGTCCTGGAGGCAGCGCGCGATAATGGCTTCCGCTCGGTCAGTATCGATTTGATCTATGGTCTGCCGTTTCAGACGGTAGAGAGCTTTACCAAAACCCTTGATCGGGTCATTGAGGTTGGACCAGATCGACTCTCCGTATTCAATTACGCCCATCTGCCAGAGCTGTTCAAGCCGCAGCGACGCATTAATGAGACCGATCTGCCGGCGGCCCAGGTCAAGCTGGATATTCTCCAGATGACTGGTGAGCATCTGACCAAGGCGGGCTATGTCTATATTGGTATGGATCACTTTGCCCGGCCGGATGACGAACTGGCTATCGCGCAGCGGGAAGGGACGCTCTATAGGAACTTCCAGGGTTACTCCACGCACTCGGATTGTGATCTGGTTGCTATGGGTGTGACCTCCATTGGTATGGTTGGTAACACCTACAGCCAGAATCAGCGTGGGCTTGATGAGTATTACGCGGCTATCGACAATGACAAGTTGGCAGTCTTCCGGGGTATCGAGCTGACAAAAGATGATCTGATTCGACGTGATGTAATAACCCGTCTAATCTGCAACTTTGTACTCGATTTTGCGGCGATAGAACAAACCTGGGGTATCCGTTTCGCGGACTATTTTGCAGATGAACTGACCCGTTTGCCGAGCATGGCGACGGATGGCTTGTTGGAGATAGATGCGGCGGGCATTCGCGTGTTACCGCGGGGACGACTGCTGATCCGCAATGTCTGCATGGCATTTGATCGTTACCTCTCGGCGGGTGTGCAACAGAAGAATTTCTCAAAAGTGATCTGATACACCCGTGTATCTATGGCATGGCTGCCCGGGGTTGTGATCTCTCCGGGTGGCCTGTTCCATTGCATCCTTCGAAGTCTGGTTTTATCCTGCCCTATCTCTTTTCTGCAGGCAGCGTGACTATGACCTTTTCAGCAACAGTTTCAATCCCGGAAATGATGCGCAACACCGCGCAGCAATTTAGTGAACAGCCAGCAATTCTATTTGCCGATAACGTCATTACATTTGCAGAGGTTAATGCCCGCTCTGATGCCGTTGCGGCCGCGCTGGCAGAACAGGGTGTCACCAAGGGTGATCGGATAGCCCTCTACTGTATTAATGCGGCTGAATTTGCCTACGCCTATGCCGGCATTGTGAAAGCGGGTGCAGTGGTTGTACCTGTTAACCTGCTGCTCAAGCCACGGGAGATCGCCTATGTTCTGAAAGATGCCGGGGTCAGTGGTCTGATATATCATCAGCTGATGGAGGAGGGCGTCACGGCTTTTCGCAGTGAGTTGCCGGATCTCCGATTTGCGGTCTGCATTGGGGAGTCACGCTCCAGCGGTGATGATCTGCTTTTTGCTGATTTCATGCAAAGTTCAGCGCCTCTTCCAAAACCAGAATTTGATACCTTGAATGATCTGGCGGCGATTCTCTACACTTCGGGCACTACTGGCTATCCGAAAGGGGCGATGCTCACCCACAGTAATCTGGTCTCCAATACGACCAGTGTACTGGCTGCGTTACAGCTCAAGCCGGGTGAGGACAGGCTTTTGGTAGTGCTGCCAATGTTCCACTCCTTTGCCGCAACCGTTGGAACACTGACCCCGCTTTTGCATGGGGTCAGTTTCGCCCCGCTCCCCAAGTTTGATCCAGTAGCCGTCTCTGAGGTGATTGCGTCAGTTGGTGCGACCGTCTTCCTTGGTGTTCCAAGTATGTATAACGTTCTGTTGCGCCTGCCAGATGAGCACTTAAAACGTTGGGCAACGATCCGCTATTGTGTTTCTGGTGGGGCGGCGATGCCAGCGGCGATCATGCAGCAGTTTGAGGCCCGTTACGGCGTGCCTATATGTGAGGGTGATGGCCCTACGGAATGTTCTCCAGTGACCTGTGTGAACCCCATTGATGGGATCAGAAAGCCCGCATCGGTCGGGCTGCCTATCCCTAATGTAGATATGGAGATCTACGATGATGAAGGGGCGCAACTGGGTATCGATAAGATCGGTGAGATCTGTGTTCGAGGGCCCAATGTCATGAAAGGGTACTGGAAATTGCCAGAGGCAACCGCCGAGAGTTTTTTCGGGGAGTGGGTTCGAACCGGTGATCTGGGCTACAAGGACGGTGACGGCTACATCTATATTGTTGATCGCAAAAAGGACATGATTATTGTGAACGGCATGAATGTCTATCCACGGATGCTGGAAGAGCTGCTCTACACCCATCCCGCCATACTGGAGGCAGCTGTAGTCGGTGAGCCGAGTGATCTGCATGGTGAGGTTCCTGTGGCGTATGTGGTCTTGAAAGAGGGTGAATCTATCTCTGCAGCCGATGTAAGAACCTTCTGTCGGGAGAATCTTGGTCGTCATGAAGTTCCGCGAAAAGTTCTCCTGACCACCGCGTTGCCCAAGAATGCAGCGGGCAAGATACTCAAACGTGAATTGCGTAAAAGTGGCGAATTGGAGCGTGGGATCGATAGCCGGGGCAGTGAATAAACGGCGCAATAGTCTGCGCGCTTCAAGAAAGAGAGCGATATTTCTGGCCAGTGTAAAATTGGGTTAGACATGTAATCGGCTATCGGTATAATGCGCAGCTGCTTACGCAAGGGTTGATGAGCAGAACAGGCGCTAGCTGTTCTCTCTGTGGTTTCAGGTGCGTATGGTCAATTGACCGTCCCGCGATGGCCTCACTATAATTAACCATTATGCCGTCCTGGTGGAATTGGTAGACACGCCAGATTTAGGTTCTGGTACCGCAAGGTGTGGGAGTTCAAGTCTCCCGGACGGCACCACTCTTTCATGCAATCGTTCTCTTAACGATTGCGTCTTCGAAAAGTTGTTGCGTTCCCCATACCGGGCTTCATATCCAATAGATTCTTTACGATTCGCACCAATAACCCTGCTTGGAACATGGCTGGAAGTGGGGGATAGCAAACAATGCGCTTTAATAAAGGTTGTTTTTAGGTACAATAGCCGGCTTATTTGCAGATGGTAGTGTGGCTGATTGTCCGGTTAAAGCCGATCCAGTAATCGGCTGAGCGGAGCTCACTACGCACAGATTGGCGGGCCTATAATGGTCTGCAAACTAGGTACAATGCCCTGTTATCGGGCTAAGTTTCGGCAACTGCCTTGAGTGGTTGCCTCTTTCTATTAAAGACAGAGGAATGGCAGTGATTGCTGCCAGAAGAGGTTTGCATGCAAGTTTCGATTGAATCGAGTGAAGGGCTTGAGCGTCGCATGACAGTTGAAATCCCCGCTGAAAAAGTGAATGAAGCGGTGGAAAAACGACTGAAAGATATCGCGCGGACTGTCAAGTTGGACGGTTTCCGCCCAGGTAAAGTCCCTCTGTCAGTAGTACGCAAGCGTTTTAGCCATGGTGCCAAACAAGAGGTATTTGGCGACTTGGTGCAGTCCAGCTATTTTGAGGCCTTGATGCAGGAAAAGCTGAATCCTGCTGGCGAACCCTCTATTGAGCCGGTTGAGAAAGATGCTGATGCAGGAATGGCCTATGTAGCCGTTTTTGAGGTTATGCCAGAGGTTAAGCTCAACTCCCTAAGCGATGCAGTTGTCACGCGTCCGGTTGCGGAAGTGACCGACGAGGATATGGCTGAGATGGTGGAAAAACTGCGCAAGCAGCGTACCACCTGGAATGAGGTTGACAGAGAGGCCCAGAACGGCGATCAGATTACCATCAACTTCAAAGGCTTCATCGATGGTGAGGCGTTTGACGGGGGTTCTGCTGATGGCGTGCCGCTTGAACTGGGTTCTAAAGGGATGATTGAGGGCTTTGAAGAGGGGCTTGTTGGTGCCAAGGCTGGTGAGAACCGCACTCTTGAGCTCACATTCCCTGAGAGCTATCACGCAGAGCGCCTGGCCGGTAAGCCCGCTACCTTTGAGATTGAAGTGACCAAGGTCTCTGAGGCGGTACTGCCCGAGGTCAATGATGAGTTCATCAAGGCCTTCGGCGTAACCGAAGATGGCATTGAGGGGTTCTATAAAGAGATTCGTGGCAACATGACTCGCGAACTTCAAGACAAGATACGTGGTCTGGTTAAAGAGCGGGTTATGGATGTGCTGCTCGAAGTCAATCCTCTGGATGTGCCCAAGGCGCTGGTCAAGCGTGAAGCTCAGGTCCTGATGGAACAGACCAAGGCCAATTTGGCACAGGGCGGACAGGGTAGCAATATCAATCTGCCAGTTGAGCTGTTTGAAGACCAGGCGAAGAAACGGGTCAGCCTCGGTCTGATCATCGCTGAGGTGTTGAGTAGCAACAACATCGAGCTGAATGAAGATCGGGTACGTGAAAAGATTGAGCAGTTTGCTCAAACATATGAAGATCCACAGCAGGTTATTGATTACTACTACAATAACAGAGAGCAACTTGCCGGGATCCAGAATCTGGTTCTTGAAGATCAGGTGGTCGATTGGGTTCTGGATCAGGTCAAGGTTGAAGATAGCGAGACTGGTTTTGATGCGATCATGAATCCAGAGCCTAAAGATATCGAAGCTGCTGCTGACGAATAAGCTAAAACTAAAGGATTTATTCAGAATGACCGATATAAGAAATATGGGTGGATTAGATGCACAAAATCTGGGGCTTATCCCAATGGTGGTCGAACAGACCGCCAGGGGAGAGCGATCCTATGATATCTACTCCCGTCTGCTCAAGGAGCGCGTTATCTTCTTGGTCGGTCAGGTGGAAGATCATATGGCCAATCTGATTGTGGCCCAGCTGCTCTTTCTTGAATCAGAAAATCCGGATAAGGATATCCATGTCTATATCAACTCTCCTGGTGGTTCAGTATCGGCCGGCTTGGCCATTTACGACACCATGCAGTTTATCAAGCCCCATATCAGCACCATGTGCATTGGGCAGGCTGCCAGTATGGGTGCCCTGCTGCTGGCTGGTGGTGAAAAAGGAAAGCGCTATTGCCTGCCGAACTCGCGGATGATGATTCACCAGCCGTTAGGTGGTTTTCAGGGGCAGGCAACTGACATAGAGATTCACACAAAAGAGATCCTATTGCTCCGTGATCGCTTAAATTCGATTATGGCGACCCATACCGGGCAGTCACTTGAGGCTATTAGCAAGGATACTGACCGGGACAATTTTATGAGTGGTGATGATGCTGTCGCCTATGGATTGATCGATCAGGTGTTGAGCCGTCGGCCTGAGGTCGATGCTCAATAAAATAATCTTAACTCTTTAATATTAAAGATTATTTTTATTGAATGTCACGAAGTTCCAGAGTCATTAATCTATTATTAATGTGCGCTGGGGGTTGTATTGAAGTGAGATCGGCCTTATACCTAGAAAACTAGGAACAGAGGTTGACAGGTACATCGAGAGGAAGGCTGCATGGGTGATGACAAGACAAGAGGTGATGACGGCAAGTTGCTGTATTGCTCGTTCTGCGGAAAGAGCCAGCATGAAGTTCGTAAGCTCATCGCGGGTCCTTCTGTGTTCATCTGCGATGAATGTGTCGAGCTATGCAATGACATTATTCGCGAAGAGATGCAGGAAGGTAGTGTAGAGACGTCAGGAAAACTACCCAATCCTCATGAGCTGAGTGCCTTACTGGATCAGTATGTAATAGGCCAGGCACGTGCGAAAAAAGTACTGTCGGTTGCTGTGTACAATCACTACAAGCGACTGGATACCAGTAAGAATAAAGATGACATTGAGATCGCCAAGAGCAATATTTTGCTGATCGGCCCGACCGGCTCTGGTAAGACCCTGCTGGCAGAGACATTGGCACGCACACTCAATGTGCCATTCACTATTGCCGATGCTACAACATTAACGGAAGCGGGCTACGTGGGTGAAGATGTCGAGAATATCATCCAGAAGCTGCTACAGAAATGCGATTACGACGTGGAGAAGGCCCAGACGGGTATTGTTTATATCGATGAGATCGACAAGATTTCCCGTAAGTCTGATAATCCCTCCATCACCCGTGATGTCTCCGGTGAAGGCGTTCAGCAGGCGTTATTGAAGCTGATCGAAGGAACCGTGGCCTCTGTCCCTCCACAGGGTGGCCGTAAGCATCCCCAACAGGAGTTTTTGCAGGTCGATACCTCCAATATCCTGTTTGTAGTGGGCGGGGCCTTCGCTGGTCTGGATAAAGTGATCAGAAACCGATCAGAGAAGGGCGGGATTGGCTTCTCTGCAGAGGTGCACAGCAAGGATGAGTCTCGCGGACTTGGTGAGGTGTTGACCAGTGTTGAGCCCGAGGATCTGATTCACTATGGACTGATTCCTGAGTTTGTGGGACGTCTGCCAGTAGTGGCTACCTTGGAAGAGCTGGATGAAGTAGCTTTGGTTCGGATTCTGACTGAGCCAAAAAATGCGCTGGTGAAGCAGTATCATCGTCTGTTTGAGATGGAAGATTGTGAACTGGAGTTCCGGCCTGATGCTCTGTCTGCGATAGCACGCAAGGCGATGGAGAGAAAAACAGGCGCACGTGGACTTCGGACCATAATGGAGCAGGTCCTGCTGGATACCATGTATGATCTGCCATCACAGGAAAACGTATCCAAGGTTGTGGTGGACGAGTCAGTCATCACTGGTGAAAATTCTCCCTACATCATCTATGAGGGTGGAGAGAAAAAGCGGGTTGCAGCTGACTGACTTCACTGAGCTGGCAGAAACAGCATTGCTCAAATGATATATGCAAAATCTTACCCGCAGGCCATTTACCGGCTTGCGGGTTTTTAATTTGTGCTGCAATAGTTTTCAATTGTTTGCAATAGGGCGACCATCAGCCATTATCATAACCCTATGAAACTGCGCTGCATTTTTGCGTCCAGTGATAAAACCTTGTAAACCTCCCTGCCTTACGGCTTGAATTCTTTCTGACAAACCCCCACCATCAGTTAAACGGCATTTTGTAGATACGGCCGCTACCTAATTAGAACTATTGGCTAATGATTGATTTGTGCAATCGATTTCCACTAGGGCGCGACAGAAGGAGAACCCTTGATGGGTCAGGAAGTTATAAGTAATTTGCAGATCGAAAACAGAGCTGCACAGGTTCCAGTGCTTCCCTTGCGGGATGTGGTGGTCTATCCCCATATGGTCATACCGTTGTTTGTCGGCCGGGAAAAGTCGATTAAAGCACTTGATGCGGCAATGAAGGAAGAGAAACAGATTCTGCTGGTCGCACAAAAGAGTGCGGAAACAGATGATCCTGGTGTGGGTGACATGCACAGTGTCGGCACGCTGGCCAATATACTACAGCTACTTAAACTGCCTGATGGCACGGTGAAGGTCTTGGTTGAAGGCGGTTCCCGCTCAAAACTGACCGATTTTGCCGAAACAGAAGGCTATTTCACGGCTCAATACATGGCCATTCAGGACGTAATGCCGGAAGATGATAAGGAGATGGAAGTCCTTATGCGCTCTGCAATAGCGCTGTTCGATCAGTATGTGAAACTGAATAAGAAGATCCCGCCTGAGGTATTGACCTCGTTGTCCAGTATTGATGCGCCCAGCCGACTTGCCGACACCATGGCGGCTCATATGTCGCTGAAACTGGATGAGAAACAGGGCGTGCTGGAGATGGCCAATATTGGTGATCGCCTGGAGCACCTGATGAGCCTCATGGAGGCTGAGAACGACCTGCTGCAGATGGAGAAGCGGATCCGTGGTCGGGTTAAGCGTCAGATGGAAAAAAATCAGCGCGAGTACTATCTCAATGAGCAGATGAAGGCCATCCAGAAAGAGTTGGGTGAGATGGAAGATGCGCCGAACGAGATAGAAGATCTCGAAAACCGCATTGAATCCGCCGGCATGCCGAAAGAGGCGAAAAGCAAGGCGCAGGCCGAATTGAACAAGTTGAAACTGATGTCGCCTATGTCCGCAGAGGCCGCCGTTGTTCGCAACTATATTGATACTTTGGTCAATGTCCCCTGGAAAAAGCGCAGTAAGATTCGTAACGATCTGAAAGTGGCTGAGGATGTGCTTGAGAAGGATCACTACGGTCTGGAAAAAGTCAAAGAGCGAATTATTGAGTATCTGGCAGTTCAGCAGCGGGTGCGTAAGCTGAAAGGGCCCATTCTCTGTCTGGTGGGTCCCCCCGGTGTGGGTAAGACGTCAGTCGGACAGTCGATCGCCAGAGCCACCAATCGTAAATTTATTCGTATGGCCTTGGGCGGTGTGCGTGATGAGGCGGAGATTCGTGGTCATCGTCGAACCTATATTGGCGCGTTACCCGGCAAGATCATTCAGAATCTTTCCAAGATCGGCACCCGGAATCCGCTGTTTCTGTTAGATGAAATCGACAAGATGGCGATGGATTTTAGGGGTGACCCTGCTTCGGCACTTCTCGAGGTGCTGGACCCAGAGCAGAATCATACTTTTGGTGATCACTACCTGGAGGTCGATTTTGATCTGTCAGAAGTGATGTTTGTGGCAACGGCTAACACGCTGAATGTCCCGGCTGCCCTGCTTGATCGAATGGAGGTGATTCGTCTTTCCGGTTATACGGAAGATGAGAAGGTCAATATTGCCATGCGGTATCTGGTACCGAAACAGATTGAGAATAATGGTCTTAAAGCTTCTGAGATCGTGATTAAAGAAGATGTAATACGTGACATTATTCGCTACTACAGTCGTGAAGCTGGCGTGCGCAACCTGGAGCGTGAAATCTCCAAGATTTGCCGAAAAGTAGTCAAAGATATCGTGCTGACCAAATCGGGCAAAAAGATCACTATTACACCTGCAACCCTGGATAAATATCTGGGTGTTAAACGGTTCCGCTACGGCGAAGTGGAAGATTATGATCAGGTAGGTCAAGTAACAGGTCTTGCCTGGACAGAAGTGGGTGGAGAGCTGTTGAAAATTGAAACAGCACTGGTACCTGGCAAGGGTAGATTGACCCATACCGGGCAGTTGGGCGATGTCATGCAAGAGTCTATTCAAGCAGCTATGACGGTTGTCAGAAGCCGCTCAGAAGCGTTTGGAATAGAGAGTGATTTCTATCAAAAACTGGATGTGCATGTCCATGTGCCGGAAGGGGCAACGCCGAAAGATGGTCCCAGTGCCGGTGTGGGTATGTGCACCTGCCTCGTTTCAGCACTAACTGACATACCGGTAAGGGCTGATGTCGCAATGACTGGTGAGATTACGCTTAGGGGTGAGGTTCTGCCCATAGGCGGTCTGAAAGAGAAGTTGTTGGCCGCACACCGTGGTGGCATTAAGATCGTGATTATTCCAGAAGAAAATGAACGTGATCTGGTTGAGATACCAAAGAACATTAAGCAGAATCTGGATATCCGCCCGGTACGCTGGGTCGAACAGGCGTTAGAGATTGCACTGGTTCATATGCCAACACCGATGCAATCATCCACTGATGTTGCAGAAGTTGAAAAGCCTAAGCCGAGAACCGCAAAGAAGGGTGCCAAAAAAGGTGGTGGACTGACAAGACACTGATCACATTTGTTGTGAGATAGAGTGATCGCCGCAGTGCAGTAGATGGCAAACTGCCTGCGGCAGTGAGAGGAGACGGTCCGGTTTTTTTATGATAGTGAAAAGAAACAACAGGTTGGCAACACTATCGCAGTGGTTGCCTCAACTGTTGTTGATAATTAGTCTTGCTTAAGTTAAAAAATGCCCTGAAAACCGCATAAAATTAGGCTTTTGCTGGCCAGTTAGCTTGACACTTCTTCTACGCCACTGGTATAAATTGACCCCGTTTCGCACACCGACAGCGGTAGCAGATAAACAAATTTTTACCCAACGCTACAAATAGCGTTTTTTATATAACCACTAGGGGAGACGATTAATGAATAAGACGGAACTGATCGATGCGATGGCAGATTCTGCTGATATTTCAAAAGCAGCTGCGGGACGCGCACTTGATGGCATGATTGCGGCCATTACAGAAGCGCTGAAAAGTGGGGATCAAGTGTCAGTCATCGGGTTCGGTTCCTTCTCCGTACGTGAGCGTGCAGCACGTACTGGTCGGAATCCACAGACCGGCGCAACCATTGAAATTAAGGCTTCAAAAAATCCTGCATTCAAGGCTGGTAAAGCATTAAAGGATGCCGTAAACTAGCGCGCCTTCATCGGGTGCTTAGCTCAGCTGGGAGAGCATCGCCCTTACAAGGCGAGGGTCGGGGGTTCGATCCCCTCAGCACCCACCAAATTCGGAGCGGTAGTTCAGTTGGTTAGAATACCGGCCTGTCACGCCGGGGGTCGCGGGTTCGAGTCCCGTCCGCTCCGCCAAAGGTGAGAAGACGCGGGGTATCCATGGATACCCCGTTTTCTTTAATACTTTCCAGACATCGGATTCAGGTACGTCATGCTTCAGTCCATCAGGGAACGCGCCCAGGGAGTGGTCGCATGGTTCATTGTCGTTCTCATCAGTGTGCCATTTGCACTCTTCGGAATTAACTCCTATCTCGGCGGTGGTTCAGAATCCGTTGCGGCGGTCGTCAACGGTGATGATATCAGCCAACGGGATTTCGAGAACGGATATAGAGATTTTCGTCAAAACCTCAGGCAGCGTCTGGGCGAAAACTATCGTCCAGAGATGATTGATGAGGCCAAGCTGAGGCAGGAAGTGCTTCAGATAATGATTCGAAATCGTCTGCTCGTGCAGAAATCTGCAGACCTGGGACTGCGAGTAGGCGATGATCATGTCAAACAGGTGATCGCCTCATTGCCGGGCTTTCAGGTTGGTGGACGATTCAGTCAGGATGCCTTCGAGCGGGGTGTTCGGCTGCAAGGTCTGACCCCAACTGGCTTTTTGGAAGAGATCAGAGTGGGCTTGGTGAGTGAGCAGCTCTCCAAAGCTGTTACAGGCTCTGAATTTACCACGCAGTCCGAACTGGACAGTCTGGTGCGTCTGAGACTGCAGAAACGGGAGTTCGAATATCTGACGGTTCCCGCCGCTACCTTCTTGGCACGTGTCGAGGTGTCGGATGAAGCTGTCGCGACATACTATGCAGCCCATCAGAACGAATATATGGCGCCTGAGCGGGTAAAAATCCAATATCTTGATCTTGATGTGGCAAGCATTGCAAAGACGCTTAAATCTGACGATGAGGCTTTACAGGCCTACTACAACCAACATCAGAGCCAATACCGTACGGCTGAAGAGCGCCGCGCAAGCCATATTCTGATTCCCGTTGAAGAGGGGGCTGATGAATCAGCAGTTAAGAAGGCTGAGGCTGAAGCAACGGCTGTATTGGAGCGTGTTAAACAGGGTGAAGATTTCCCTGCCTTAGCAAAGGAGTTGTCAAAAGATCCCGGCTCTGCTGAAGAGGGTGGTGATCTGGGTTTCTTTGAAGCCGGAGTGATGGAGCAGGCATTTGACGATGCGGTGTTTGCACTGGCTGTCGGCGAAGTCAGTGATCTGGTTCGTACACCTTTTGGTTTCCATATCATTAAGTTAACTGAGATTCGGGAACCTTCTGGAAAATCATTTGAAGAAGCAAGAGCAGAGGTTGAACAGGCTTATCTTAAGAGTGAGGCGGAAAGGCTTTACTATGAGTATGCAGAACGACTCGGTAATCTTGCCTATGAGGAGTCTGATAGTCTGCAGCCTGCGGCTGATGCACTTGGAATGCAGATCAAAGAGAGTGACTGGATAAACCGCGAAGGTGGGGAAGGTATCTTGGCCGCACCGAAAGTGGTGAATGCCGCATTTAGTGAAGATGTTATGGTATCTGGTCACAACAGCGAAGCGATTGAACTGAATGCTGAACATATTCTGGTGTTACGTGTTGTTGATCATGAAGAGGCGGCAATTAAATCGCTGGATCAGGTTGCCGATCTGATTAAGGATCAGCTGCGGATTCAACAGGCCATTGAGTTGGCAAATAAACAGGGCGCTGAGCTGGTCTCAAGACTTAATAAGGGTGACACGCTGACTAAAGTTGCGACGGAGCTTGGTGTGACGGTTCAACCACCTAAACAGATCAGCCGAGATGAACAGACATTATCACCTGAACTGGTAAAACAGCTGTTCGCTATGGGACGTCCTGAATCAGGTAAGCCACTCTATGGCCAGTTGGCCCTGTCGAATGGTGATCTGGCCCTTCTGGCGCTGCATAGTGTTACGGATGGGACAATGGAACAGGCCAATGAACTGGGTGGTGAAGCTGCCCTGAATGATGCTCTGCAGCGGTCGCGTGGTAAGAGCTATTTCCAGCACCTGCAGGGGAATCTGCGTGCCTCAGCAGAGGTGACCATTACTGCTGAAGCTGAACGTTAAGCGGTAATCGGTTAAACAAAAAAGCCGCGTATCGATACTTTCGATGCGCGGCTTTTTTTATTTTCGATTAGCGCCGCTTAGGCCATGCCGACAATATGGTAGCCAGAATCAACATAGAGGATGTCACCGGTAATTCCAGATGCGAGATCAGAGCAGAGGAAGGCGGCGGCATTGCCGACCTCATCGATGGTCACATTGCGCCGTAAGGGATTTTTCTTTTCAGCCTCAGAGAGCATGCTCTTGAACCCACTGATGCCGGAGGCAGCCAGTGTTCTGATCGGGCCGGCAGAGATAGCATTGACCCGTGTTCCCTCTGGACCGAGTGAGTCGGCCATGTAACGAACGCTCGCCTCCAGGCTGGCTTTAGCCACGCCCATGACATTGTAATTGGGTATGGTTCGAACGGCGCCAAGATAGCTCATGGTGATCAGTGATCCATTTCGTCCCTGCATCATGGGGCGGCCAGCCTTCGCCAGGGCGGCGAAGCTGTAGGAGCTGATATCGTGGGCGATACTGAATCCCTCTCTTGTAACAGAATCCACATAGCTCCCCTCAAGCTGATCGCGGGGGGCAAAGCCTACCGAATGAACAATGCCATCCAGACCGTCCCACTGCTTGGCCAGCTCAGCAAATACGTTATCAATCTCTTCGTCAGAGGTGACATCGAGTGGTAAGACAATGTCTGAATCTAGCTCCGCGGCCATCTTCTTTACCCGTTCGAGTAACTTGTCGCCCTGGGCGGTAAACGCGAGTTGAGCTCCTTCGCGATGCATGGCCTGAGCGGTACCCCAGGCAATTGAACGATTGCTGGCGACGCCGACAATAAGAATACGCTTGTCTTGTAGAAAACCCATTTAAAATCCTTGAGAGATCGAATGATTGAAAAAGGTTGGCCACCCGGTGTGACTGTGAACCATGCCCTAAGTTACCGGAAAAGAGTCGACTGGAAAAGAACCCAACGGTTTTTTGTTGGTCTGTTCTAATATATGCTGCTTTATTCAGGCTCAGTAATCAGATGTTTTCGGGACTGGCTATAACCCAACTCCTCGGGTAATTAATAAAAAGAATGTGCTATCACTGGCAACAGAGTGACAATCAAATTCAGCACAGCAGGATCGGTCTGGGTTGGTGGGCTGTCTGGCTGATTTTGCTGTTGTTGTTAAATGGCTGTGGCGAGAGGGCCTGGAATGCGCCCTATCCGTCCAGTGAATCCAAGTCGAATACACTCTACAGTTCGTTTGACGAAAGACCCAAGCATCTGGATCCGGCAAGATCCTATGCCGCCAATGAATATGCCTTTATTGCACAGATTTATGAACCGCCACTGCAGTACCATTTCTTAAAACGCCCCTATGAACTGGTCCCCTTGGCGGCCACGGAGGTGCCGAAGCCGCATTTTCTTGATCAGGCCGGAAACTCATTACCCGATGACGTCTCAACAGACCAGATCGCCTTCAGCGAATATGAGATTGTTCTTAAGCCGGGTAGTCGCTATCAACCTCACCCGGCACTGGCAACGCGCGAAGAGGGTGGTTTTCTTTATCATCAATTGACACCTGAGACGATTGCAAAGCTCAATACACTGGCTGATTTTTCAGAGGCCGGTTCAAGAGAGGTCACTTCGGATGATTATATCTATCAGATAAAGCGCCTCGCCAATCCAAAGCTGCATTCCCCGATTGCCAGTATTATGTCGGAATATATTGTCGGCTTTTCAGAGTTCAGCAAGACGTTGGCATCTGCCTCGTCGACCAATTCTGAAGATCGGGGTGGTAGCGATGGTTTTCTTGATCTGCGGAAGTTTCAGATGGAGGGGGTCACCAAGCTCGATCGCTACCGTTTCAAAATCCGCTTGCGTGGAAAATACCCGCAATTTGTCTACTGGTTGGCGATGACCTTTTTTGCACCAATGCCCTGGGAAGCGGATCTTTTTTACAGCCAGCCGGGTCTTGAGAAGCGCAATATCAGCCTCAACTGGTATCCCATTGGTAGCGGCCCGTTCATGCTCACAGAGAATAATCCCAATCTGCGCATGGTGCTGAGCCGCAATCCTAATTTTCGTGGTGAACAGTATCCGCAGGAGGGTGAGGCAGATGACGTAGCCCTTGGTATGCTGGCAGATGCGGGAAAGCCTCTTCCCTTAATTGACAAGGCGATCTACAGTCTCGAGAAAGAGGTCATTCCCCGCTGGAACAAATTTCTCCAGGGTTATTATGATACCTCGGGTGTCAGCTCCGACAGCTTCGATCAGGCAGTCAAGTTTGGAGCTGGCGGTGAGGCCAGCCTTACTGATGAGATGGTGGCGCGGGACATCAAGCTGGCAACTGCTGTTGAGACATCGATATTCTATCTTGGATTCAATATGGCGGATCCGGTCATTGGTGGTGACTCGGAAGAGAACCGCTATCTGCGGCAAGCCATTTCAATCGCCGTTAACTTTGAAGAGTTCATATCCATATTCAGGAACGGTCGGGGTGTGGTGGCACAAGGCCCCTTGCCTATCGGTATCTTTGGGAGTCGGGCTGGACTGGATGGTGTGAATCCGGTTGTATTTGATATTGAAAATGGCAAGCCTAAACGCAAATCACTTGATGAAGCGCGTGCCCTGATGGTTAAAGCAGGCTATCCCAATGGCAAGAGTGCCAAAACCGGTAAACCTCTGGTGTTGAACTATGAATCAGCCTCGGCCGGACCTGATAGCAAGGCGCAGCTCAATTGGATGCGTAAGCAGTTCAAGCAGTTGGGTATTCAGCTGGTGATAAGGGCAACAGACTACAACCGTTTTCAGGAGAAGTTGAGAAAGGGGACAGGGCAGCTGTTTATGTTTGGTTGGAATGCCGATTATCCTGATCCTGAGAATTTTCTGTTTCTACTGTATGGTCCTAATGGCAAGGTGGCGCATGCAGGGGAGAATGCGGTCAATTACGATAATGCAGAATTCAACAGAATGTTTGATCAGATGAAGAACATGGATAATAGTCCGGAAAGGCAGCGGATTATAGACAAGATGGTGGATATTCTTCGTCATGACGCGCCATGGATATGGGGTTTCTATCCCAAGGGATTTTCTCTCTACCACTCCTGGTATGGTAATGTAAAACCCAATCTGATGGCCAACAATACACTTAAATACAAGCGTATTGAGCCAGAACTGAGAAACCAGCGCCAGCAAATCTGGAATCCACCGATTGTCTGGCCGCTGATTGTTCTGTTTGTACTCATTGTGGTTACTGTCATCCCTGCGGTGATGGTCTATCGTCGGCATGAGAGGAGTGCAGCGCGGTGATTGCCTATATCATTCGACGAGCACTTTATGCGATTCCTATCCTGCTGGGTGTCAATATCCTTACCTTTGTACTGTTTTTTGTCGTTAACTCGCCTGATGATATGGCGCGTATGAACCTTGGTATGAAGCGGGTAACACCTGAGGCGATCGAAAACTGGAAAGCCGAGCGTGGTTATGACAAACCGCTGCTGTTTAATCAATCCAGCCAGGGGATTGAACAGCTGACGGATACGATCTTTTTTCAGAAATCGCTGAAGCTTTTTCAATTTGATTTCGGCTCTTCAGACAGCGATCGGGATATCGGTTATGACATCTCCCAGCGCATGTGGCCCAGTCTGGCGATAGCCATACCGGTATTGTTGGTCGGGCTGCTGGTGAATATCACCTACGCCCTGTTGATTGCCTTTTTTCGGGCAACCTACATTGATATCTGGAGCGTGGTGTTGTGCGTGGTGATGATGTCCATCTCCGGACTGTTCTATATCATCGGTGGACAATATCTGGTGAGCAAGCTGCTGCATCTGGTCCCCATCTCTGGTTATGATACCGGCCTCAGTGCAATCAAATTTTTAATTTTGCCCGTAATAATTGGTGTCATTGGTGGCATAGGTTCTGGCACGCGCTGGTATCGCACTCTGTTTCTTGAAGAGATCAATCGTGATTATGTGCGCACCGCGCGGGCCAAGGGGCTCTCGGAAGTCGTGGTGCTGTTCAGGCATGTGCTAAAAAATGCCATGATTCCGATCCTGACCGGTGTGGTGGTGGTTTTGCCCCTGCTCTTTATGGGTAGCCTGATAACGGAATCATTTTTCGGTATTCCCGGTCTTGGCAGTTATACCATTGATGCCATCAGTCGACAGGATTTTGCCATCGTTCGTGCCATGGTGTTTCTCGGTTCCGTGCTCTATATCATCGGTCTGTTGTTAACAGATATCTCCTACACACTCGTCGATCCCCGGGTGCGACTCTCATGATTGGTGAGCTGGTCATACTCTGGACCGATGCATTGGTCTTCATACTGGTTCTTTTTTCCATCTTTTTTGGTGTCTATGCGGCTGGAAAAGAGCACTTGCGTGGGCCCTGGCGATTGGTCGTTCGCAGTCGTGTCGGTGTCAGTACCCTGGTTATACTCAGTTTTTATGTCATTGTTGGCCTATTGGATTCGGTGCATTTCTATCCGCTGCTTCCAGGCAAGGATCAGGCTGGTCAACAGACACAGTCAGCTGAGGTGATCAGTCTGTTTGATCAGCTTGTGACGCCACTCAGGGAGCGGCAGGAGAAGACCTATTCCGCACCCTTGGCAACCCATCTCTATGCCAAGGAGAACATCGAGTTGCCCAGTGGCGAAGTGGTGCGTGATTATCCGCGGCTTGCATTTGGTGGGGCCCACTTGGAGAACCCTGAACTGGAGTGGTCAAAAGACATTCTGCGCTTGAGTGCAATCGGTGTACTGAAGGGTTTTCTGGTAAGTGTTGTGATCACCAATATATTGATCGCCTTGCTGGCGGCACGCTGGAGAGGTTCGTTTGGCGATGCGGCAAAATTGTTATTAACGGGTAATACGGCTGTCCCCTGGCGTGTCGTGCTGATCACACTCTGTCTCTTGATCTTGACGCTCTTCTGGGCAATAGAGCTCTCTTCGAGTTATCACATACTGGGCACGGATAAGGTCGGTGAGGACGTCTTTTATCAGGCACTCAAAAGTATTCGAACCGGACTTTTGATCGGGACGCTGACTACCCTCGTGATGCTGCCTGCGGCCATTCTGCTTGGCATCATGGCGGGCTACTTTCGGGGCTGGGTGGATGATCTGATTCAGTACACCTATACCACACTCAATTCGATCCCCGGGGTGTTGTTGATCGCTGCGGCCATACTTATGCTGCAGATCTACATGAGCAACCATCCCGATGAATTTAACAGTCTGGTCGAGCGGGCCGATCTGCGCCTGCTGTTTCTCTGCATTATTCTTGGTGTCACCAGCTGGACGGGTCTCTGTCGTCTGCTGCGGGGTGAGGCGATGAAACTGCGGGAAGCGGATTATGTGCAGGCCGCTGTCGCTTTCGGTGTTGGTCACTTCACAATCATTGTGCGGCATATTTTACCGAATGTGCTGCATATCGTATTGATCACGGTAGTACTCGATTTTTCTGGCCTGGTCCTGGCCGAGGCGGTTCTCTCCTATGTCAATATCGGTGTCGACCCTACCATGAACAGCTGGGGTAATATGATCAACAGTGCCCGCATGGAGATGGCGCGCGAGCCGGTTGTCTGGTGGTCGCTGCTGGCTTCCATGATCTTCATGTTTGTTCTGGTGCTGTCCGCCAATCTTTTTTCTGATGTGGTGCGCGATGCATTTGACCCACGTCTGCGTAATTCGCGCTAATCCACGCACCAAGGAATCACGACTGCATGAGTGACATTTTGCTCAAAGTGGAAAATCTGGAAACCTGGCTAGGTGATGGTGACCGGCCTGTGCGGGCAGTCGATGGTGTCGATCTGACGATCAGAAAGGGTGAGACCTTTGCCTTATTGGGTGAGTCGGGCTGTGGTAAATCGATGACAGCGCTCTCCATTATGCGCCTATTGCCACCCGCCGGAAGGATTAAGGGCGGCCAGGTTTTGTTGGGTGATACATCCCTGTTGGATCTTCCTGAATATGCCATGCGGGAGGAGCGCGGCGGCCGCATGGCGATGATATTCCAGGAACCGATGACTTCGCTCAACCCCGTGCTGACGATTGGCCAACAGATTGGTGAGGCGGTCAGGATAAGAGAAGGTTTAAATAAACAGTCTCTGGGTCAGCGCATCGTTGAGCTGCTGGATTCAGTTGGCATTCCTGATCCCGAACGCCGGGTAAGTGAGTATCCTCACCAATTGTCTGGTGGCATGAAACAGCGAGTGATGATTGCCATGGCACTTGCCGGACGGCCTGAGTTACTGATAGCGGATGAACCCACCACTGCACTGGATGTAACCATCCAGGCACAGGTACTGAATCTGCTTAAAACACTTCAGCAACAAACTGGCATGGCTATCTTGCTGATCACCCATGATCTGGGGGTCGTCGCTGAGGTGGCAGACAGGGTGGCGGTAATGTATGCCGGGCAGATCATTGAATTGGCTGACTCCGAACGTTTCTTTCGTCAGCCACAACACCCCTATAGTCAGAAACTGTTTCAATCCCTGCCGGACAGCAATAAACGATCCCAGCGTCTGGCGGTAATCCGGGGCAGTGTCCCTGCCTTGAATCAGACTTTCACGGCTTGCCGCTTTATGGATCGCTGTCATCGTGCCTTTGATGCCTGTCATCAGGCACCGGAATGGACCCAGCTTCAAGCCGATGAGGGGGTGCGCTGCCATTTGGCCGGAAGGGCTGATCAGTGGCAAAAGGATGTCACAACAGCTGAACAGCATGAGCTACAGGGCGAGGTGGCAGGTGATGCTTTATTGCTTGATGTTAAGGGATTGAAAGTACACTTTCCTATTCACAAGGGGGTGTTCAAGCGAACGATAGGCTATGTGAAGGCGGTTGATGGTGTTTCACTCGCCATTGCCCCGGGCAAAACGCTGGCCCTTGTAGGCGAATCGGGGTGCGGTAAGACAACCGTTGGAAAAGGCATCCTGCAACTGGTGAAGCCGACCGATGGTTCCGTCTGCTTTGCCTCGGATGAACTGACGCAACTCTCTGGCAATGCCTTAAGAAGCCGCCGCTCTGAATTACAGATTATTTTTCAGGATCCCGTTGCCTCTATGAACCCGCGTATGCTGGTAGGCGATATCATTGAGGAGGGGATGAAGGCCCAGAAGATTGTCCGCAACAGTGTGCAGCGCCACGCCAGGGTGGTCGAGTTACTCGAACAGGTAGGCCTGCCAATTGACTCGGCCAGCCGATATCCCAATGAGTTTTCCGGTGGTCAGCGGCAGCGCATCTGTATTGCACGCGCCTTGGCGGTAGATCCGAAACTGATCATTTGTGATGAGCCTACCAGTGCGCTGGATGTGTCAGTGCAGGCCCAGATACTGAATCTTCTAAAAAGCTTGCAGCGTAGCCGTGGGCTGGCTTACCTGTTTATTACTCACAACATCTCGGTAGTGGCCTATCTGGCGGATGAGGTGGCTGTTATGTATCTGGGCAGGATTGTTGAACGGGGGGCTGTTGAGCAGCTGCTTGCCAAGCCGAAGCACCCTTATACCAAGGCGCTACTCTCCGCTGTCCCGGTGGCTGACCCTAAGGCCCAAAGAGAGGTGATCAGGCTGGAAGGTGATATGCCGTCACCAGCAAATCCCCCGGCCGGCTGTCATTTTCATCCCCGCTGTCCAGTGGTCATGGAGCAATGCCGCAAGGCCTATCCAGAACTGACCCAATTGTCAGATGGACGCTTTGCCAGCTGTTTTAGAGTGCAGGACGACTAAGATAGCAAGGCTGTTATAGCGTCTGTTCGGTCACATCGACAAACAGTTGTAGTCGCTGGCCTGGTTGCAGGTAGCCCTCATCCAGGGTGTTCCATTTGCGCAAATCTGAAACAGAAACCCTGAATTTCTGTGCAATCAGTGCCAGCGAATCACCTTGGCGTACCTTGTAGCGCAGGCTGCTTCGGGTATTGATGGGGGATTGCATCATCGGGCTCAGTTGCGCCATTGTATGGCTCTGCTTGCTCTTGGTTTGCCAGATCACCAGGGTTTGCCCAAGACGGAGTGTGTCTCTGGGCGCGATGCCATTCCAACGTGCCAGTGCCTGGTGGCTGACGTTATAGCGGCGAGCAATATCCCAAAGGGTGTCCCCGGAACGAACCTTGTGTGTAATCCGATTGCCTTTATGCTGGGTTGATTGTGTTTTGGCCAGTCGGGCATCCACGGTGTGCGAATATTGATCGAGTCTCTTAACCGCTACGGGGATCAGTAGATGTTTCCCGGCACGAATGCGGTTTCCTTTGAGTTTGTTTACCTGTTGCAACAGGGCAGTAGTGGTCTTGTGCTTTCTGGCGATTGCACCCAGGCTATCTCCTGAGCGAATCTTGTAACGGGTCCAGTGCAGCCGTTTTTCAGGGGCCAGTTCAGCAATCGCCTTACTGAACTTTTCATACTTGTCGACTGGGATGCTAAGCCGATGTGGGCCTGCGGGTGCGGTGGCCCAGCGATTAAAGCCTGGATTTAGCTTGTAGAGCTCCTCAATGGATATCTCCGCCATGTCGGCGGCCAGGGCGAGATCGAGTTGTGATTCAATATCGACCTGTTCAAAATAGGGCTGGTTGGGAATCTCTGATAACGTAAGACCGTATGCATCAGGATCACGCAATACCTTCGCAACAGCAAGCAGGCGAGGTACATAGTTCATGGTCTCTTTCGGCAGTGACAGTGACCAGTAATCGGTTGGTTTCCCTTTTTTAATATTTTTCTTGATGGCCCGTTGAACCGTGCCGGCTCCGGCATTGTATCCGGCCAGGGCCAGTTCCCAGTCGCCATCGAATTGTTCGGAAAGGCTGCTTAGATAATCAAGGGCGGCCTGTGTGGCGGCGACAACATCCCGTCGACCGTCGTACCACCAGTTCTGTTCCAGGCCAAAATGTTTTCCCGTGGAAGGAATGAACTGCCACAGCCCTGCTGCTCTACCCGGTGAATAGGCAAATGGTTGAAAGCCACTCTCGACGATCGGCAAAAGAGCCAGCTCAGAGGGTATGTTGCGCTTCTCTGCCTCTTCCACAATGAAATGGAGGTAGGGCTCGGCACGCTGCTGCACCCTGTCCAGGTAATCCTGGTGCGAGGCATACCATTTGATTTGAGAGTCGATGCGGGCGTTACTGGGTATCTTTAGCCGAAAGCCCTGGCGAAGTCGCTGCATTAGACCCTCTGGAGGGAGAGCGGCTTCTGATTCTGCAGACGATGGCTGCTCTGCTGATACACTCTCCAATGCTACGTGTAGAGGGGGCTCGAGCGGGCCTCTCTTTGATTCACTGAGGGGAGCTAATGCAGCCTGCTCCTTTATAGATTGATGATCAGTCTTGATAAGGGCCATCTTTGCAGGTTTATCAAGCGTATTGCAGCCAGTTAAGACCAGGGCAAGGAGAAAGATCAATGGCTGTTGTCTATTCTGCATGGAACAATCCGTTCTGAGGCTGTGCGTCGGCAAAAATCCCCCCGGACTATACGCAATTAACCTGTTTTTTTCCAGGAAACAGGTCATGCTCTGGAAGGATGCCTCTCACATCCCTTGCGTGACCTGGTTGTGCCGTTTGGGATTTAAAAATCAAATCAATGCTGCTGGTGTGCTGAAATCCATCCAAATCCAGATCACAATCAATAGGAATCTTTCTGCTGAATGGGGTAAGGTTAACCGATAATGATCAGCAATGAAGAGCTATGAAACGTGTATTTAATCGTGCCATTTTCACACCCTCTACGGAGAGGTTGAGGCACTGGTTCAGTGCTACGCCAGGTAAAGAGCTTCTGCAGCAGGAGCAGGCTGTTTTTGAGCACATGCTGGGTGAGTGTTTTGGATACTATCTGTTGCAGATAGGGGGTGTCGGGCAGCAGGTGGAACCGCTTCGCATGAGTCGGATAAAATCCCAATTTGTCCTGGTCACAAGTGAAGGGGACGTTGTTGGGTCTACCCAGGGGTCTCTTGTTGGCGATCCACTGCACCTTCCCGTCGCATCAGATAGCGTGGATGCGGTATTGCTGGACCATACTCTGGATTTTACTAAAGACCCGCATCAGTTGTTGCGCGAAGTGGAGCGGGTGTTGATTCCAGAGGGGCATCTGATTATTGCAGGTTTTAATCCCTGGAGTCTTTGGGGGCTCTGGCAGTTTTTTAGGTTGCGCAGCAAACAGGTACCCTGGTGTGGGCAGTTCATATCTCCCTGGCGACTTCATGATTGGCTATCCCTGCTCGGTTTTCAGGTCAAAGATGAACGGGCCCTGATGTTTCGTCCACCACTGCAGCATGAAGGCATTATGCAACGACTTGATTTTCTTGAGCAGCTGGGCAAGCGTTTCTGGTCGCCGCTCTCTGGCGCCTATGTGATACTGGCTGTTAAAAGAGTTTCCAGATTAACGCCAATAAAGCCTGCCTGGAAACTGCGCACCAAGGCGATGAGAGGTGGTGTTGTGGAGCCCACAGCAAATAGTGTTAGACACGATAGTAATGGTGATTGAGTGACAGAACGGGTTGAGATTTTTACCGATGGGGCCTGCAAGGGAAATCCTGGTCCAGGTGGTTGGGGCGCCCTGATGCGCTATAAGGGTAAGGAGCGGCAGTTGTATGGCGGAGAACCCGCAACCACCAATAACCGGATGGAGCTGCAGGCGGTCATAAGTGCGCTTGAGGCGTTAACGCGCCCCACCAGTGTGAAGATCACCACCGATTCAAAGTATGTGCAAAATGGCATTACAGAGTGGATAAACAACTGGAAACGTAATGGCTGGAAGACCGCCGCTAAAAAGCCGGTCAAGAACAGTGATCTTTGGCAGCGGTTAGATCAATTGGTCGCTAGCCACGATATCCGGTGGGCCTGGGTTAAGGGGCATAGTGGTCATCCGGAAAATGAGCTGGCAGATTGTCTGGCCAACAAGGGTGTTGAGGAGTTTGGGATATGAGTGTTACGCGTCAGATTGTTCTGGATACCGAAACAACCGGTCTGGAACCGAGTCAGGGGCACCGTATCATTGAGATTGGCTGCGTTGAAATGATTGATCGCCGTCTGACGGGAAACAATTTCCATCAGTATCTTCAGCCTGACCGGGAGATTGATAAGGCCGCTATTGAAGTACACGGTATTACTAATGAGTTTTTATCGGATAAGCCCCGGTTTGGTGATTTGGTGGATGATTTTCTCGCCTACGTGGAAGGGGCAGAGCTCATTATTCACAATGCCCCGTTTGATATGGGGTTCCTGAATCATGAACTGGCATTGCTGACGGTCGACTATCCCCAACTTGAAACCCTCACCCGTGTGACCGATACCCTGGTCATGGCGAAAAAGATGCATCCGGGGCAACGCAACAGCCTGGATGCACTCTGCAAGCGTTATGACATCAACAACAGTCACCGTGAGCTGCATGGGGCATTGCTGGATGCTGAGATTCTGGCTGATGTTTATCTGATGATGACGGGCGGTCAAGGGGCGCTATCACTGGATAACAGTGGCTCTGAAGGGCGCGCTGATGGAGAGCGTATCAGGCGTCTGTCGCCGGACCGTAACCGGCTTAGGGTGGTTAAGGCATCTGAGGAGGAGCAGTTGGCCCACCAAGCCAGATTGGATGTCCTGGAAAATGGGGCGAGTGGCGGGGCATTGTGGCGGCGTCTGGACAGTTAGAGCAAGGATGCGCGCTGATGAGATCAGACTGGTGTGCAGTCAGGTCGCCTGCTGTTCCTGGATGCCATCCTGATCGGTGCGCAGTATCTGCTTCAGTCGTTCAATATCCAGGAGCTGGATATGCTTTCTCTCAACAATCAGCAGACCATCATCCTGGAAACGAGTGAATAACCGACTGACGGTCTCTACTGCCAAGCCGAGATAATTGCCGATCTCATGGCGTGACATGCTCAGATAGAAATCCGATGGAGAGAAGCCGCGTCGCTGGAAGCGGCTGGAGAGGCTCAGCAGAAATGAGGCAAGGCGCTCTTCGGCATTGCGTTTACCCAATAGCGTCAACATATCCTCATCGTGGCCGATCTCGCGGCTCATGAGTCTGTACATCTGGTGCTGAAGGCTGGGCAAGGTGCTACTCAGGGCTTCCAGTTTACTGAAGGGTATCTCACAGACGGCGGTGGTTTCGAGAATCTTGGCAGAGCAGTGATGATGACCTGTCTCTATCGCATCCAGGCCGATCAGTTCGCCGGGTAGATGAAAACCCAGCACCTGCTCACTGCCATCCTCACCGGGATCAAAGCTTTTGACAGTGCCTGTCTTAACTACATAAATATATTGAAATTTATCGCCCTGGCGGAAGAGATGATCACCTCTGTGGAGGGGGCGGTTTCGCTTGACTATGGCATCCAGCTGGTCAACATCTTCGGGGGCCAGTCCCATTGGGAGACACAGGGAAGTAAGGCTACAGTTTCTGCAGGCAACCTTTATGTTGTCGAAAGAGATGACCTTGTGTTCGCTCACGGCACTACCTTACTTCTCCATATGGTTGGGCTATTTTGCAGACTGCTTTGCTCTGGATCAAGTTACTTTTCGAATTCATTTCCAAAAAAGGCATGAAGAGTGCCTTAAGTCAGGCCTGTCTGACGGCTCTGGAGGGTGGCCTTGAGTTGCAGGGATGATCTTCTGGCCAGAGATTTTTGTATGAAGATCGACTGCAATGTCAACGGTCTAACTGTTTTTTATCAAGCTGTGACTTAAGTACTGACTCGCCGGTAACCAAAACAGGCTATATTGGCACTCTTCATGATTGAGGCAGAGGCGGTATTCGCGTACCATTAAGCCCCGTCCTGAGTTATTTCTTTCCTCCACCAATAGACATAGAGTCAATGACCAAATTCGTATTTATCACGGGCGGTGTTGTTTCATCATTAGGCAAAGGCATCGCCTCTGCCTCCCTGGCCGCACTCCTGGAGGCGCGTGGCCTTAAAGTTACCATGATCAAGCTGGATCCCTACATCAATGTGGATCCAGGGACAATGAGTCCCTTCCAGCATGGCGAGGTCTTTGTGACCGAAGACGGGGCTGAAACAGACCTCGATCTGGGCCACTACGAGCGCTATATCCGCGCCACTATGGGTCGCAACAACAATTTCACTACCGGTCAGATCTACGAGAGTGTTATCCGCAAAGAACGCCGAGGTGATTATCTGGGGGGCACGGTTCAGGTTATCCCGCATATCACTAACGAGATGAAAGACAGTATTCGCTTGGGTGCCGGTGATGCTGATGTAGCTCTGGTTGAAATTGGTGGAACCGTCGGTGATATCGAGTCACTGCCATTTCTGGAGGCGATTCGCCAGATGGGTGTGGAACTGGGAAAACAGAATGCTGTTTTCCTGCACCTGACGCTGGTTCCCTATATCCCTACTTCGGGTGAGATCAAGACCAAGCCGACCCAGCACTCGGTAAAAGAGTTGCGCTCCATCGGTATTCAGCCCGATGTGCTGTTGTGCCGCTGTGAAAGCGAACTGCCAGAAGGTGAACGGAAGAAAATAGCACTGTTCACCAACGTCCCCGAAGAGGCGGTCATTACCGGTGTTGATGCTGACCATATCTACAGAATCCCACTGCTGTTACATGAACAGAAGATGGATGAGATTGTTGTCCGGCAGCTGGGGCTGAATGTCCCGGCGGCCGATCTCTCCGAATGGCGTGCCGTTGTGGATGGTCTGGAGAACACCGACGGGAGTGTCACTGTAGCAATGGTGGGTAAGTATATGAATCTGACAGAGGCCTACAAGTCGCTCTCTGAAGCCCTGATTCATGCCGGCATCCATACGCGAACCAAGGTTAACATCAAGTACATCGATTCTGAACAGGTGGAAAAAGAGGGCGTAGACTGCCTTGCCGGCGTTGATGCCATCCTGGTCCCTGGCGGTTTTGGTGAACGCGGTGTGGAAGGGAAGATCGAGACCGTACGCTACGCTCGTGAGCAGCGGATCCCTTATCTGGGAATCTGTCTGGGCATGCAGGTCGCCGTGATTGAGTATGCCCGTAATGTGGCGGGGATGGCCGATGCGCACAGTACGGAATTCAATCGTGAAACCCCGTACCCTGTGATTGCGCTGATTACCGAATGGATCAATGCCGATGGTCAGCTTGAAGTGCGCAGTGAGCATTCTGATCTTGGTGGTACCATGCGCTTGGGCGGGCAGGAGTGCAGACTGGTGGATGATAGTCTGACCAGAAAGCTGTATGACAGCGAAACCATTATTGAGCGTCATCGCCATCGCTATGAGTTTAACAATCAGTATCTCGAGGCCTTGGAAAAGGCCGGATTAAAGATTTCAGGTCGTTCCATGGATGGCAAATTGGTTGAGATAGTTGAGATCAGTGATCACCCTTGGTTCATCGCCTGTCAGTTTCATCCGGAATTTACCTCAACGCCTCGTGACGGTCATCCACTCTTCTCCGGTTTTGTCCAGGCCGCGCGGAAGCATAAGTACGATATGAGCAGAGAGACGGTAAAAGCATGAAGTTATGTGGCTTTGAAGCAGGTCTTGATCAACCCTTTTTTCTGATTGCCGGCCCCTGTGTTGTCGAGAGCGAACAGCTGACACTGGATACTGCGGGTGCACTGAAGGAGCTAACGGCCAAATTGGGTATTCCTTTTATCTATAAATCCTCTTTTGATAAGGCCAATCGTTCATCAGGAGAGAGTTATAGGGGGCCTGGTTTAGCAGAGGGGCTGAAGATCCTGGAAAAGGTCAAACGGGAGATCGGAGTGCCGCTGTTGACGGATGTGCATGAAGATACACCGCTCAATGAAGTCTCGGCGGTGGTTGATGTATTGCAGACGCCGGCATTTCTCTGTCGCCAGACCAACTTCATCACCGCTGTGGCCAGTCAGGGCCTGCCGGTTAACCTGAAAAAAGGGCAGTTTCTGGCCCCCTGGGATATGAAACATGTGGTTGCCAAGGCCCGTAGCACGGGTAATCAGCAGATTATGGTGTGTGAGCGCGGGGCCTCTTTCGGTTACAACAACCTGGTCTCTGATATGCGCTCGTTGGCTGTCATGCGCGAGACTGAGGCTCCTGTGGTTTTTGATGCCACGCACTCGGTGCAGTTGCCGGGTGGTCAGGGGAGCTCCTCCGGTGGTCAGCGGGAGTTTGTCCCCGTGCTAGCGCGCGCTGCTGTCGCGGTGGGTATCTCCGGCTTGTTCATGGAGACACACCCCAACCCAGAGAAGGCCTTGAGTGATGGTCCCAACTCCTGGCCATTGGCAAAAATGGCTGAGCTGTTGGAGACGCTTATGGAGCTTGATCAGGCGGTGAAGCGCAGAGGCTTTATAGAGAATACTCTTTGATCGAGAGCATGGGTCTGTAGCTTACCAATTGGTTACATAACAGATTGATCGAATAAAATTTCAAACTTAACACCCGATAAGATGGAGTGACAATGTCCGAAATTGTAGATGTTAGAGGCCGTGAAATACTGGATTCTCGTGGCAATCCGACTGTTGAGGCGGATATCATTACTGCCGATGGCGCGATCGGTCGTGCCGTTGCACCTTCAGGTGCTTCCACCGGTTCTCGCGAAGCCCTGGAGCTGAGAGATGGCGACAAAAAGCGCTACTTGGGGAAGGGTGTACTTAAGGCAGTTGCTAATATCACGGGTGAGTTGAAAGAGGCGCTGCTCGGTTTTGATGTGCAGAATCAGGAAGGCCTCGATCACAAAATCATCCAACTCGATGGCACGGAAAATAAAGATCGGCTCGGGGCCAATGCCCTGTTGGCGGTTTCGCTGGCGGCAGCTCATGCGGCGGCTCAGGAGAAGGCCTTACCACTCTATCGATCGCTTTCAGACGGGCCGTTTAGAATGCCAGTACCGATGATGAATATCATCAACGGCGGCTCGCATGCGGATAACAGCGTAGATATCCAGGAGTTCATGATTCTGCCGGTTGGCGCAGGTTCCATTCGTGAGGCAGTGCGGTATGGGGCTGAGGTCTTTCATGCCCTGAAATCGGTACTGAAATCACGTGGACTGAATACTTCAGTAGGTGATGAAGGTGGTTTTGCTCCCGATCTTCCTTCCAATGTTGCTGCCATCGAGGTAATCCTGGAAGCGATTGAGAAGAGTGGCTTCAAGGCAGGTAGTGATATCTATCTGGGCCTGGATGTCGCCAGTTCAGAGTTTTACTCTAATGGGGTTTATGATCTCGCATCTGAAGGCCGGAAGTTCAATTCAGCGGAATTCACCGATTACCTGGCCGGTATTGTTGATCAATACCCGATTATCTCTGTTGAAGATGGGATGGATGAGAGTGATTGGGATGGCTGGAAGCAGCTGACTGAGAGGCTGGGTAGCAAGGTGCAGTTGGTCGGAGATGATCTGTTCGTGACCAATACCAAGATTCTGTCCCGTGGTATTGAACAGCATATTGCCAACTCTATCCTGATCAAGTTTAACCAGATTGGTACACTGACCGAGACCCTGGAGGCCATTACTATGGCGAAAAAGGCGGGTTATACAGCAGTTGTTTCACACCGGTCTGGAGAGACCGAGGATACAACCATTGCTGATCTGGTTGTGGCGGCAGATACCGGTCAAATCAAGACAGGCTCTTTGAGTCGTACTGATCGTGTTGCCAAATACAATCAACTGATGCGTATTGAAGACCAGCTGGGTAGTGATGCCGTGTATGCCGGAAAAGGGGCATTTAAATACCTTTGAGTGGTAAACGGTGATAAGACAGGGGCGCGAACTTGCAGCTATAACCTGTGAAGTTCGCGCCCTTTCTATTTTAAGGGGTCGTGTAACATGTTGACCCAAACCGGATAAACGATTCCCAGAAAGACGCTGATGATAAGAATTCTGATAATACTACTCGTTGTCATGCTGGCTGTTCTCCAGTATCGCCTATGGGTGGGTGAAGGAAGCCTGGCAGAGTTACACCTGCTGAAAGAAGAGATTGAGTTGCAGAAGGGCGAACTGCAGCAGATGCGGCGACGCAATCAGTCGCTCCAGGCTGAAGTGGATGATCTGAAAAAAGGCTTGGAGGCCATTGAGGAGCGGGCCAGGAACGATCTGGGCATGATTCGCGAAGGTGAAATTTTCTACCAGATGATTGAGCCTGAAAAGAGGGCCAAGCCGTGAGATCTGAAACGCGTTATTGGGCTGTTGTTCCAGCGGCAGGTATAGGCAGTAGAATGGGTGAGTCTGTTCCCAAGCAGTACCTGGACTTAAACGGTCGGCCTGTTATTGAGCATGCCCTGCAAGTTCTGGTGGATCATTCTGCAATATCAAGGGTGGTTGTCGCTATCTCTGAAACGGATCACTGGTGGCAAACGGTTAGCTTGTCAACCCATCGCAAGATCCAATCTGTACCGGGTGGAATCGAACGTTCGGACTCAGTGCTGAATGGCCTCTTGTCATTGCATGAGCAGGCAAATGAGACGGACTGGGTGCTGGTACATGATGCGGCCCGCCCCTGCCTGAATCGGGACGATCTTGATAAACTTATCGATACAGTATCTGATCATCCGGTAGGTGGCCTGCTGGGCTATCCACTGAGTGACACCATCAAACGTGTCGATGGTGAACTCTCTGTTCTGGAAACGCTCCCCCGAGAGCAGCTCTGGCGGGCTTTCACACCGCAAATGTTTCGCTATGGGGTTTTGCGAACTGCCCTTGAACAGGCACGCACAAATGGAGTAGCAGTGACTGATGAAGCAAGTGCTGTCGAGCGGCAGGGAGTCCAACCGAAGATCATCGAAGGCCGCAGTGATAATATTAAAATAACCCGGCCAGAAGATCTTGATTTGGCTCGGTTTTTTCTTGGTAATATGGCTCACAAGAATAATAATTGATGGGTCGAGGAGCCGTTATGCGAATAGGACAGGGTTACGATGCTCATCGATTTGCACCTGGGCGGCCACTTGTTCTGGGTGGTGTTACGATTGAGCATCCATTGGGATTGGAGGCTCACTCAGATGGTGATGTGGTGATACATGCCCTGTGCGATGCCCTGCTGGGGGCAGCCGCACTCAGGGATATTGGTTATCACTTCCCGGATAACAGTAATGAGTTCAAGGGGATCAGCAGCCGAAAACTCCTTACCCGGGTAATGGCGCTTCTATCAGAAGCCGGTTGGGTGCTTGGGAATGCCGATGTCACCGTGGTAGCCCAGGAGCCCAAACTAAAACCGCATATTGAATCGATGTGCCTTAATCTATCAGCGGATATGTCTACTGATCGACGCAATGTCAATGTCAAGGCAACAACCACCGAAGGGATGGGCTTCGCAGGTCGGGGTGAAGGGATTGCCTGTTATGCTGTTGTCTTGCTTACAGCATCTACTTAATAGATCGCTTTAGTTTCAGATCTCTGCGCCGCTGAATAAACCAAGTGGTTGTGGTTACTGCCAGTCAGACAATCTTCCAGACGGAGTGTTGGTGGAGATAAAGCGCAGAAATAGTCTCTCTTTCAAACAGGCGATGATAACCGTGCTAACGGTTTTTGTTATCGGCTTGACGTTTTCGTTGTATCAGATTACCGCCGATTTGAAACAAGAGAAGATGCGCACCGATCAGACGGTCAATCAAGTGCTTCGTTTACTGGAATTTCCAGCCGCTCAGGCCGCTTTCAACCTGGATAATAATCTGGCCAAACAGGTCATACAGGGGTTGTTTGAATATGCCCCTATCTATCAGGCAGAACTTAAAGATGACCTCGGTGGTGTACTGGCCAGTTCCCAGCGGGAACAATCCAATGCGAATCTGCGTTATCTGGCGAATCTGTTGTTGGGTAGCAGCAAACAGTATCAGCTCCCTTTGCAGTGGCAACAGCGATTCAAACCGGTGGGTATGGTCACGGTTCTGGTAGATCCATACCGGGTTTCGGCTGACTTTTTTGATCGTGCCGGACGGCTGTTGATGTTTGGAGTGGTCAGTAATCTTATCCTGGCACTGCTACTGAGCGTCATATTTTACTTTACCCTGACCAAGCCGCTGGTTAAGACGGCAGCATCCTTTGCTGGCATCAATCCGGTCGATTCAGCTGATCGAACAATCCACATGCCACCAGGCCATCAACAGGATGAGATAGGGCAACTGGTCAACACAGGTAATCGAGTCATAGAAGAGTATCGTCTGCATATTCGACAACAGGAGGAGTCGGAAGCAGAACTTAACCGGCTGCGTAATCTGTTCAGTAATGTGGTGGATTCAATGCCTTCTGCACTTGTTTGCGTCGATATTGGATTACGGGTAATTCAGTGGAATCATCAGGCTCAGATCATTACTGGCCACAGTGCCAGCGATGCCATTGGCCAGGATCTGGTTACGGTCTATCCGTTGCTGGAATCCGAGATAAAACATGTCAGAGCGGCGATTGTGAATGGACTTTCTGCACACGACAGACGATTAATGTCAGATGTCGATGGTGAGATGCGACTCTTTGATCTGACCATCTATCCCCTTACAACCAACGGCATAGATGGCGCTGTTATACGTATTGATGATGTCACCGAGCGCGTACGGATTGAGGAGATGATGATCCAGTCTGAAAAGATGCTCTCTATCGGTGGGTTGGCGGCGGGGATGGCGCATGAAATAAATAACCCTCTGGCCGGTATTCTGCAAAATATCCAGGTGATTGAAAATCGGATGAACGTCGACCTGCCCGGTAACAGAGCGGCTGCCGAATCATGTGGAACAAATATTGAAGCGGTGTCTCAGTACCTTGCTGAGCGGAAAATCTATGACATGATGGAACGTGTTCGCGAGTCGGGAAAACGTGCAGCCAAGATTGTTGAAAACATGCTGAATTTCAGCAGGAAGAGTAGTCGTAAATATGCAGATCAGAATATGGCTGATCTAATTGAGGGGTGTCTTGAATTAGCCGCGAATGATTATAGAGTGGATCAAGGTATTGATTTTAGGCAGATAGAAATTGTCAGGGAGTATGCTGATTTATTGCCTTCTGTCAGTTGTGAAGCGAGTCAGATTCAACAGGTAGTTCTAAATCTACTAAAAAATGGGGCGCAGGCGATGGCTGAAAACAGAGCACAGGGACCATCGCCTCAATTCATTATCAGACTTCAGCCTGAAGAGACTTATTTGAGAGTTGAGATTGAGGATAACGGCCCTGGTGTTGCTCCCGAGATGGCCAAACGAATTTTTGAGCCATTTTTCACCACTAAACCGATTGGTGTCGGTACCGGCCTGGGTCTGTCGGTATCCTATTTCATTATTACTGAAAACTATGGTGGTCAACTCACAGTGGAGCCGGTATCAACAGGGGGTTCCCGCTTTGTCCTTCGATTACCTTACAAGCCATCTAATAAAAAATAAGTTCTGTAGATTAGCACTCTTCCAAGCGCGGGTAAGCTACAATCCCCGTTTTATTTATCTGGATTCGTTGGCGTGACTGAAACTGAAAGCACGATTCTCCCCTTTGCAAATGGAGCGCCTCAATGTACGGGCGTAATACGAACCACGCCTGAAGATTTTAGAGTGGAAGAGATTCTGGGCTTCGATCCGGATGGCGAGGGTGAGCATATTCTGCTGCATGTGGAAAAGCGTGATAGCAATACGGATTGGATTGCTGGTCTGCTGGCCCGCTATGCAGGTGTGTTACGGGCAGATGTCAGTTATGCGGGACTCAAAGATCGGCATGCAGTCACCCGTCAATGGTTCTCGATCAGATTGGCCGGTAAACCTGAGCCGGACTGGTGTGCTATAGAATCCGGTGAGTATCGGGTGCTGGAGAGTGCCCGGCATGGACGAAAGCTCCGTATTGGGGCGCTGAAAGGTAATCGCTTCGAGCTTGTTGTGAGGGAGTTTGATGGCTCAGTAGCCGCCTTGGAGTCTACGCTTTCTGCTATCGCGACGGATGGTATACCTAACTATTTTGGTGAGCAGCGGTTTGGTGTTGATGACTCTAATCTGGCATCTGCCCGCGCGCTTTTCAATGGAGAACTGAAACGGCTGAAACGGCAGAAGAGGGGTTTTTATCTATCCGCGGTGCGCTCTTTTTTGTTTAACAAGGTCTTGGCTGCCCGCGTTGAAGCAGACAACTGGAACAAACCGCTGGCAGGCGAGCGGATGATGCTGGCTGGTACGCGAAGCAATTTTCTGGCGGATGAGATTGATGATCTGATACTTGATCGTCATGCGAAGATGGATATCCATATCTCCGGGCCACTCTGGGGACGCGGTATGTCAATGGTTTCAGGGGCGGTTGCTCAATTGGAACAAGAGGTCTTGGCGGATCAGGATTTCTGGTGTGAAGGTCTGGAGCAGTTTGGACTGAAAATGGAGCGGCGTGCGCTGCGCGTACCTGTTTCATCACTCGACTGGTCAATTGAAGGGTCTGTATTAAATCTCTCTTTTACTCTGCCCAAGGGCTGTTACGCTACTGCGGTACTGCGTGAGTGTCTCGATTACCGCCAGTTATCTTCTTTGAATCCCTTGCGGGAAAGTAGGACATAAGCAGCGCCAGTACCCCCATCAAATCGTGGGGCGGAACAGAAGGCCAGCACTTCGTCGCGCTGTCTTAACCACTGGTTGATTTTCTGTTTTAGAATCGGTTGCTGATCTTCAGAGCGGGATCCCTTGCCGTGTATGATCTGAACGACACGCAGACGGTGGCGAATGGCATGAGCCAGGAAACTGGCTAAAGCCTTGCGTGCCTCTATGACCCTCAAACCATGAAGGTCAAGCATGGATTCAGGTGGCATCTTGCCGCGGCGTAACTCCTGAAACAGCCGGTTCTGAACGCCCGGTCGATGAAACTCCAGCTCTTCCCCGGTCTCTAGATTGAGATCCATGAAATCTTCACTGAACTCATCCCCGGTAGCTTTTGGGTTTGGGGGTAGGGGGAGCGGCTTTAGTTTTGGTTTATAGGGTAGGGTTTTGTCATGCTCATGCCGAATGGCATCATCCATCTCCTGTTGGATAAGTTCATTGAAAAGGATCTCATTGTCCTGTTTATCGCTGTTCATAACAGGATGAAGTATATCAATAGATTGCTGTTACTGCCGATATACAGATCATGCGACTACTACCGGTCGAGTAGTTGAGGTATTTCCAGTATAGTTTGTGCTTTAGATCTGGCGTTTTGGGTAGTTTGATTCTGTATGAAGATTTTATTGAGTAATGACGACGGTTATCTGGCACCAGGCCTTCGGCTATTGGCGGCGGAGCTGTCGGCATTGGCGGAGATTACGGTGGTTGCCCCAGAGCGCAATCGCAGTGGTGCAAGTAACTCCCTGACCCTGGAGTATCCTATTCGGGCGGAGCTGGCAGATAACGGTTTCATCCGGGTCGATGGTACACCCACGGATTGTGTCCATCTGGCCATTACAGGGCTTTTAGATGAAGAGCCTGACATGGTTATTGCAGGTATCAATGCCGGGGCTAATCTGGGTGATGATGTGCTCTATTCCGGCACTGTTGCTGCAGCTACTGAAGGACGCTTTCTGGGTTTGCCAGCGATTGCGTTATCGATGAATGCACACGACCCTAAACATTACGAATCAGGCGCGCGTGTTGCCAGAGAGCTGGTGCAGCATTTGCAGGCAGAACCGCTGCCATCTGATACCATCATCAATGTCAACATTCCAGATCTTCCTTATGAAGAGCTTAAGGGTTATCAGGTCACGCGTTTGGGGCATCGGCATAAAGCAGAGCCCGTTATCCGGGATACCGATCCAAGAGGACGTGTCATCTATTGGGTGGGGCCAGCTGGTCTGGAGCAGGATTCTGGTGAAGGTACAGATTTTCATGCTGTTCGTGAAGGCTATGTCTCTGTCACACCCCTGCAGATTGATTTGACCCGCCACTCCGATATAGAACATTTGAGCGGTTGGCTCAGCAGGATGGCGTGATGAGTAGTACAACGCATCGCGGCATTGGTATGACATCTCAGCGAACGCGGGAGCGGCTCATACAGAGACTGCGAGATGAGGGTATTCAGAATCAGAACGTGCTTGAAGTGATGCGGAATACCCCACGTCATATCTTTGTTGATGAAGCCCTCGCCAGTCGTGCCTATGAAGATACGGCACTGCCTATTGGACAGGGACAGACCATTTCGCAGCCCTTTATTGTTGCCAGAATGACAGAATTGCTGATGGATGCGGGTCCGATGGAGACGGTACTAGAAGTAGGAACCGGTTCCGGCTATCAGACAGCGATCCTGTCGAAACTGGTGAAGCGGGTCTACAGCGTGGAACGAATCAAATCGCTGCAGTTGCTGGCACGAAAAAGATTTCAAGAGCTGCACCTGAGAAATATTCGCTTACACCATCGTGATGGAGGCATGGGACTCCCTGAGTACGCGCCATTTGATGGTATTTTGGTAACTGCTGCCCCTGAAGGTATACCCCGTTCACTGGTGGATCAGCTGAGAGTGGGGGGGTGCATGATCTTACCCATCGGTAATCGCTCTGAGCAGGTGCTGGTGCGCGTCACAAAGACGCGCAACGGTTATGAGAAAGAGCTGCTGGAGCAGGTGATATTTGTACCGTTACTGGGAGGGACCCTTTAGTGAAGCTGTTTTCCAATCTCTATACCCGTGTTTTAGCCTGGTCAAGGCACCGCAATGCGCCCCATTTTCTTGCGGGACTCAGCTTTGCCGAATCCTCATTTTTTCCCATACCGCCGGATGTGATGCTGGCACCTATGACCCTGGCCAATCCCGCCAAGGCGTGGAACTTTGCAATCATCACTACAGTCGCTTCAGTTTTGGGTGGATTGCTGGGCTATTTTATTGGCCTTTTTGCCTTTGATTTTGTTGAACCGATTCTGCGATCAGCTGGCTACTATCCCAGGTACCTGTTAGTAAGGGAGTGGTTTTCTGAGTGGGGTTTCTGGGCTATCTTTATCGCCGGATTTTCCCCCATACCCTATAAGCTGTTTACTATTACAGCCGGGGTGATATCCATGTCTCTGTTGCCATTTTTGCTGGCTTCATTCATTGGTCGGGGTGCGCGCTTTTTCTTGGTTGCCGGGCTCATGGCCTGGGGCGGGGATCGAATGGAAGATGTCCTGCACAAATATATTGACCGGATCGGTTGGGCAACCGTATTGGTGCTTGGTGGGGTGATCGTCTGGATTAAGGCCCAGGGATGATGATTATTGACAGCCGTAGTCATTAGGAGTTAACAGAAGATCAGGGGTGAAGAGTGGGGGAAAATGATTGGCATTGAGATCGTTGGTCCAAACGCGCGTATGATTGGTAATGCGTTGCTGACCTGGTCTATCAGGATACTTAATGCCTGTCTGCTTGTGTTACTGCTCTCACAGTTACTGACTGGCTGTTCTGCGCCTGTACGGGCACCGGTGGTGTCCCATGATGCCCCCCTCATTCGCAACACATCAGTAAGGCCAAGCACATACCGTGTGCGGACTGGCGATACACTCTACTCTATTGCCTGGCGGTACGGCATCGACTACTCATCTGTTGCTCGGTGGAACGGTATACGCTACCCCTATACCATCTATCCTGGACAAAGATTATCGCTCGCGCCGGTAAAAAGGCCCACTAGACGGCCCTCTCAAGCAGTCTCATCTGTTAAAACCCCAAAAACTCAGGGTGCTGGTTCTGCGCGCAAACCCGTAGTATCAGATAAAAGGGTATCCGGAACTAATTCAAAAGGCGTAGTATCAAAGAAACCAGATGGGAAAAAGACGCCTGAGCCTCTAAAGTTACAATGGCTTTGGCCGACAAATGGATCTATAGCAGAGCGCTTTGTAAAGGGCGATCCAGTGAGAAAGGGCGTTAAGATCAGCGGACGATTTGGGGCCACTGTTAAAGCAGCAGAGTCCGGCAAGGTGGTCTATGCAGGAAACGGCCTGATTGGTTATGGACGGCTGGTCATCATTAAACATAATAAAAACTATTTAAGTGCCTACGGTTACAACCGGAAGATGCATGTAAAAGAAGGCGATACGGTCAATAAGGGAATGCGTATTGCCGAAATGGGCAGTGATGGTAGTGGAAAGCCAATGCTTCATTTTGAGATCAGACGCAACGGTGCGCCGATTGATCCATTGAAGCTGCTACCGCGCCAGCCTTGATTTACAGATCACTGGATCAGCTATGATCCATCAGGAGGGTTTGTATGGTGAAGCATCCGATAGATAAGGAGAGTGAAGGGGTGGTCATTGCTAAAGATGCCCCGGATCTCAAGTCCCGGAAGACTGAAAAGGCTGAAGCCGGTGTCAAACTCATCTCTGAACGTGATGAAGATAACACATCAACAGCGCAGATGGATGCAACACGTCTTTACCTTAGTGAGATAGGTGGGTCCAAGCTACTGACAGCAGAGGAAGAGGTCACCCTTGCAAGGCTGGCGCAGAAAGGTGACATGCCTTCACGCCAACGGATGATAGAGAGCAATCTCCGGTTAGTTGTGAAGATTGCACGCCGTTACATGAATCGTGGTCTTGCTCTGCTTGATCTGATCGAAGAGGGCAATCTGGGGTTGATCAGGGCGGTTGAAAAGTTTGATCCGGAGCGGGGCTTTCGCTTCTCCACCTATGCAACCTGGTGGATTCGCCAAACCATTGAACGGGCGATCATGAACCAGACCCGTACGATTCGTCTGCCTATTCATGTCGTCAAAGAGATCAATGTCTATTTACGTGCGGCCAGGAAGCTGACGCAACAGCTCGATCATGAACCCAGTGCTGATGAAATCGCTGACCTGCTTGACAAGCCAATCGATGAGGTTAAACGGATGCTCGGGTTGAATGAGCGGATTACCTCCGTGGATACACCCTTTGGTAAGAATCCTGATAAGCCTCTGCTTGACACTATTCCGGACATCAACACAGAAGATCCATCTGACAGTTTGCAAGCCGAGGGCATGACAGCCAACCTGGATGAGTGGCTGAATAAACTGAATGATAAACAGCGGGAAGTGGTTGAGCGCCGATTTGGTCTGCATGGTTATGAAAACGCCACCCTTGAACAGGTTGCGAATGAATTGGGCGTTACCCGTGAGCGGGTTAGACAGATACAGATGGATGCGCTGAAGCGCTTGCGTGGTATTTTGGAGAAGGATGGCTTTTCCGTAGAAGCACTTTTTAAGTAAATACAAAAGCCGTTCTTTGGTAAATTCTGACCACCCTGCGCGGATCCACTCGGGCAGGGTGTTTTTCTGTAAAATCGTTTGAAAAGTTTCCAAGGTAATAATTTTGCTTGGTTTTTTTGTGGATTGGCAGGTAAACTCCGTTCGTGAATCAGAATTGATGACGGATAGATTTTAGATTCTATCAACCATTTTAACCGTATATTTTTATCGTATTACAACCACTGATTACAGAAAAAATGGATAGACTGAGAAAGCAGATACCACAAATTGGCCGTAAAAGTGTTCCCGAGAAACTGGCTCCAGGGGAAGTCGCCTGTGAAGATTGTGGATTGGACCCGATGTGTTCGATTCTTGATTATGCGGATGAGCAGAGCAATGTACCGGAAGGTGTATTGTTGCGCCGGCGACACGTGGCCCGGGGGGAGACGATTTTTCTTAAAGATGATCCGTTTAGATCGGTGTTTGCTGTTAAATCCGGCTCATTTAAGACATATATTCCCAAGGTGTCCGGTATTGATCAGGTGGTCGGTTTTCATGTTATTGGTGAACTGGTCGGTATTGAAGGCCTTTCCGACCAACACTATCCTTACACTGCTCGGGCGCTGCAGGACAGTAGTGTCTGTGAATTGAGGCTCGAAGCGCTGTCTGAGAGTGGTCGTGAGCGTGAAGAGCTGCAACAGGGCATCATCAATATGTTGAGTGCTGAAGTGGCCTTTAATCATCAACTGATTACCGCATTGATCCATCAAAGTGCTGATCAGCGGCTCGCCGGCTTTTTACTCAATTTAACCAAACGCCTCCATACCCGTGGAATGCGGCAGATCGAATTTCAGATCGGAATGTCACGAAGCGATATTGGCAGCTATCTTGGGCTGGCCAGTGAAACGGTGAGCCGAGTGCTTACCCGCTTTCAGAAGAGTGGTTTGATACAACTGCGTCACAAGCGTTTACAAATCCTTGATCGTGAAGGATTGGATGATATTGCTGAGCACTGACCACGATGGTCACTGCATAAAATAGTGCCAGGGCTGCACTTGGCGGGTGAGTGCCACGGAAATTATGTAGCCAACGCAGAGTAGCGACAGTAGGCCGAAATAGATTCTGTTGCGACGGCTTTTAGCCCATTTCAGGGCGTACATACCAAGAATAATATACACCAGCAGTGCAATCAGCTTGGCGGTTAGCCAGGGTGCAACAAAAGGATACTGCTGGCTTAGCAAGGCCAGCGAAATCCCGGCAATCAACAGCAGCGTATCGTTAAACTGTGACAGTCTACGTACCCAGGCGCGATTGACCAATCCAGACCGGTTTATCATCCAAAACAGGCGCAGTGTGAAGAAGCCGACTGTAAAGATGACTGCACTGATGTGCAGGGTTTTTATCCAGTAATAGATCATGTGTTCTCGTTAGTAGTCTTTTGGCGCGCAGTGAGGATACCCGTATCTGGCAGTTAAACCAAGCCAGGCAGTGGGTAATATGGATTGAATACCCATGTCATTTAGGGGTTGTCTCATACCTGCCTGGGAAGGGATAATTACCCTTTATTTATCGCAGGAAATATGACTGGGATTATTGTTGTATCTATTGGTTTGTGGCGCAAGATTGTTTCCTGCTCCTCAAATCAAACCTATTCCTGCCCTGTTTCATAAAAAACAGCGTGATGAGAAAACAATGGAATTAGTATGCCCTGCCGGTAATCTCCCTTCGCTCAAGGCGGCTGTTGATAATGGCGCCAGTGCGGTCTATTTTGGTTTTCGAGATGATACCAATGCGCGGCATTTTGCCGGCTTGAACTTTGGTCCGGCCAAGATTGCAGAGGGCATACGTTATGCACATCAGCGTGGTGTTAAGGTCTTCCTTGCACTCAATACCTATCCTCAACCGGACGGATGGAGTCGCTGGCAGAATGCGGTAGATCAGGCCGCTGACCTGAAAGTTGACGCCATGATTGCAGCTGATATCGGTGTGCTGGATTATGCGGCCAATCAGTACCCGGATCTTAATTTACATCTCTCGGTACAAGGTTCTGCTACCAACTATCAGGCACTGCAGTTCTATAAAGATAATTTCGGTGTCCGACGGGCGGTCTTGCCCAGGGTACTCTCTCTGGGTCAGGTTGAACATGTGGTCAACAACAGCCCAGTTGAGATAGAGGTATTTGGCTTTGGCAGTCTCTGTGTAATGGTGGAAGGGCGCTGTATTCTCTCGTCCTATGCCACAGGCCGTTCTCCAAACACTTATGGCGCCTGTTCACCTGCCAGTCACGTTGAGTGGCGTGAAACGCCCGCCGGTCTGGAAACCCGCTTGGGCGGTGTCCTGATTGATCGGTTTGCCAAGGGTGAGAATGCGGGTTATCCGACGCTTTGTAAGGGCAGTTTCCGGGTGGGTGATAACACTTACCACGCCATGGAAGAACCCACCAGTCTGAATACCCTGGCACTGTTACCACAGCTTCAGGCAGCAGGGGTTTCAGCGATTAAAATAGAGGGGCGTCAACGCAGCCCTGTCTATGTCGAGCAAGTGACCCGGGTCTGGCGTGCTGCACTGGACGCCTGCCAGCGTGATCCGGATAACTACTCTCCTCAACCGGAGTGGATGGCAGAACTCGGCAAGGTATCAGAAGGCACTCAAACCACGCTTGGTGCTTATAGTCGTCCTTGGCAGTAAGGTCTCTTGTGTTATGAAGAATCAGCCGAAACTCTCACTCGGTCCAGTGCTTTATTACTGGGCGAAAGACCAGCTACTCGACTTCTATGAAGAGATGGCCGCCTCTCCTGTGGATATTGTCTATCTCGGCGAGACTGTCTGCTCAAAACGCAGCCTGATGCGGACTGATGACTGGTTTGCTCTGGCTGAGCGATTGACAGCATCAGGGAAGGAGGTGGTCTTCTCCACTTTGGCATTGTTAGAGGCAGAGTCAGAATTGAAGCGTCTGCGCCGCCTCTGTGAGAATGGAAAGCATATGGTTGAGGCCAATGACATGGGCGCTGTTCAGATGATGAAGGGTAAACCGTATGTCGCTGGCCATAGCGTCAATATCTATAATGAGCGGACGCTAAGCCTGTTAGCCAGACAGGGATTAAAACGCTGGGTGTTTCCAGTAGAACTCTCCAAACATACCTTGAAGATAATGCAGGAGCGGAGACCTGAAGGGGTAGAGACGGAGTTGTTTGCCTATGGTCGTCTGCCGCTGGCCTATTCAGCCCGCTGTTTTACTGCCCGGGCATACAATTTACCCAAGGATGATTGCCAGTATCGCTGCCTCGATTACCCGGATGGTTTGACCCTCTCTGCCCAGGATGATACCCGTTTCCTGGCGCTTAATGGTATTCAGACTCAGTCCGCCCATACCTTCAATCTGCTATCAGAGATTGATTCGATCCGCGAATTGGCTGTGGATGTGCTGCGCATCAGCCCACAAGCCAGTCACACTGGAAAGGTGATTGATCTGTTCAGTCGCTGTCTCAAGGGGGAGTTGGATACGGAATCCGGCGCTGAGAAGTTGGAAAGACTTATTCCTGTGGGTTCATGCAACGGATATTGGCACGGTGATGCAGGCATGGAAAACAAGGCGCAGGCGGCTGCCCAGTCGCTTCTGTGAGTTAATGCCTGTTTGGGGCAGATACCCGCTAGGGCAAATTGCGCCGCAATAGTTTTGGAAGTGGCAGTTTGAATGCCGATTTCGGCAGACTGGGTAGCCGGCTGATCAGCGTGGTCATGCCATCCAGCATTTTCAGAAACGGGCCAATCCGCTCATCCAGTTCCAATGCATCCAGAAAATTCTTTACATAGAGACCAAGCTCCGTATCCCCACCCAATCGCAGCCGACGATTGAAAAACAGTGTATCGGCATCTTCGCGGCGGGTAGCCAGCAGCAGAAAATCGTAGATGGACCCTTCAATACTGAGATCATGAGGCTGGTTTTTCCCTGCGGCACACAATGAGCCATTGCGCAGTGTAATACTGAAACTCAACCGAGCATCAACCACATCAACCCGCATCACTTTTTCGTTCAGAAAATCCAGCTCACCATCAGCCAGCTCTGGGGCAAACAGCTTATTCAGCACTTTAACCATCATGCTGCTGTAAGAAGTGCTGGGCACAAGGCTGAGAGGAAGTGCCAGAGGGGCAGGAAGGTGAGGATTCTCAGGGATGTTAGTTGCATTGCTCATAGGCTTGTCAGACTCTGGATAACCGGTAGTAACTCATACTTGATCAAGAGATGTTAGTTCTCTAGCTTAATGCTCGGCGAGGTTGCACCTGTGCGGGGTTTCTCAGGCGTTTTATACCAGCTCAGCTTCTCTTGCAGCTTCACGACTTGACCCACAATGATGAGTGTAGGTGGTTTGGGTTGTTCCCGCTCTACAATCGCCTGGATACTACTCAAGGTACCGGTGAAAACCCGCTGTTTTTCTGTCGTACCCTGCTGGATCAGGGCAATTGGCATATCGGGTGAGACGCCATGCTCAATCAGCTTTTGGGTAATCACAGGTAAACCCACCAGACCCATATAAAAGACCACGGTCTGATGCGGTTGGGCTAGCTGAGTCCAGTTCAAATTGATAGTGCCGTCTTTTAGATGGCCTGTTACAAAAGTGACAGACTGTGCATAGTCTCGATGGGTTAAAGGGATTCCGGAATAAGCGGCACAGCCGGATGCTGCCGTGATCGCGGGTACCACCTGGAAGGGTACGCCTTCCTCCGACAATGTATCAATCTCCTCGCCACCGCGCCCAAAGATAAAGGGATCGCCACCTTTCAGGCGAACTACCCGTTTACCCTGTTTGGCCAAATTCACCAATAACTGATTGATCTCCTCTTGGCGCATGGCATGGTGATCGCGCTCTTTACCTACGTAGATACGTTCCGCATCACGCCGGGTCATTTCCAAAACAGGGGCCGCGACCAGGCGGTCATAAACCACTACATCGGCCTGCTGCATCAGTCTCAGTGCCCGAAAGGTGAGTAGATCCGGGTCACCTGGTCCGCCTCCGACCAGATAGACTTCGCCCATTGGATTTGATGTTTCCGCTTCTTCAAGGGCACGATTCATGCTGGCATCGGCCTCTTCAATATGGCCGGAAAAAATCCTTTCTGCCACGCCACTCTGGAGGATTTTTTCCCAGAACAAGCGGCGATCAGTGGGATTGTCAAAACGGGCCTTGACGCGATCTCTGAAACGATTGGCCAGTTCTGCCAACCTGCCGTAGCCGGCCGGTATGAGTGTCTCAAGCCGGCTACGAATCAGCCGTGCAAGCACAGGTGAAGCGCCACCGGTAGAGACCGCAGCGACAACTGGAGAGCGATCAATAATAGAGGGTGTGATGAAAGTACAGAGTTCTGGCTGATCGACCACATTTACCGGGAGATGACGGGCGCGGGCCTCCTCAGACACCTGGCGGTTGACCGTGGCACTGTCTGTGGCGGCGATTACCAGGTAGGCATCTTCCAGATCGCTTGTTTGATACTCTCTGGCGATGTATTCGATTTGATCTCTTTCCAGGGAATGCTGTAGATCTTGGCAGAGTGTGGGCGAAACAACACGCACTTTCCCTTGTGCCTTTAAGAGAAGCGTCACTTTTCTGGCAGCGACTTCGCCACCACCGATTATCAGGCTAGTCCTGTTTTTGATATCGAGGAAAATGGGGAAAAAATCCATCGGTTACCTTCAGTAGCAGTCATAGAGCCATTGAGCTTGAATATCATGCCCATAGAATGAGGCGGAACTCTAACATGTGGTTATGAGTGGAACAATAAATAGCATGGCTTGTATATATAAGTAAATCTATAATATACTAAATAACTAGGGTAATCATTGTATAGAGAGTAAAGCGTGGTTAGAGAGATCAATTCTAAGGAGCTGGAGAGTAAGCTGGCAGCAAATGAAGCGCTCTACCTGTTGGATATCCGTAGCGAAGCTGAGGTGGTGGGCGGAATGTTGCCCAACTCAACGCATCTACCGATGCATCTGATTCCTCAAAGAATCAACGAGTTTTCCGAGGATCAGGATATCGTTCTCTACTGCCGCAGTGGCGCCCGCTCCTATCATGCCTGTATGTATCTGATGCAGCAGGGATTTAAAAACGTTATCAATCTGCAGGGTGGGATTATCGACTGGGCTCGTAATGGCTATAGTATTGTTGCCTATGGGTAAATCTCAGTATTAAGCGATAGGGATATTGCGCCGAATCCAGGCGGGCAGGCAATGCCTTACTGCTTAGATCGGCTTGCGTTTGCTTGATAATTAGAATATAAGATACGACTGATTTTCTTACAACGAAACGAAATAACTGGAGGTTTACCATGGCTGATTTTGATGACGAGTTGGATGCGAGCGGTCTGAACTGTCCACTGCCTATTCTGCGCGCCAAGAAGAGCCTGACTGCAATGGAGTCAGGTAAGGTGCTGCACATTATTGCGACTGATCCCGGCTCAGTTAAAGACTTTGAAGCTTTTTCAAAGCAGACTGGCAATGAGCTGATGGAATCACGCGAAGAGGGTGGCAAATTCCACTTTCTGATCAAAAAGTCCTAATACGACAATATCGGAAATCAATTCTTATCCACTGGAGGATATTCAGATGGAAGCAAAGAAATTAGCCATTATCGCAACTAAAGGATCACTGGATTGGGCCTATCCTCCATTTATCCTTTCATCTACGGCTGCCGCACTTGGGTATGAGGTAGAGATCTTCTTTACCTTCTATGGACTCCAATTGCTGCGTAAGAAACTCGATCTGCAGGTGACCCCTCTGGGTAATCCCGGAATGCCAATGCCGCTAGGCATGGATAAGTGGTTCCCTGTCCTGGGTACTGCCTTGCCGGGCATGCAGTCCATGATGACCAGGATGATGAAGAAGAAGATGGCAGACAAGGGTGTTGCCGGTCTTGAAGAGCTTCGCGAATTGTGTCAGGAGGCCGAGGTCAGGTTGATCGCTTGTCAAATGACAGTGGATCTGTTTGATATGGATACTGCTGACTTTATTGATGGCATTGAATACGCGGGCGCAGCCCGTTTCTTCGAATTTGCCGGTGAAAGTGATATCTGCCTTTATATCTAAGTAGATATTAGTCAGAGAGTAAAAAAAAGCCACGCTTACTTTTGAAGCGTGGCTTTTTTATTTACATATTTGTCTATAGTTTTGTGACAATTTAGCTATGAAACTAGGTTTAGCAGTTCGTCCGATTTAGAATTTATAATCTAGACCGACAGTAAAGAGATAAGCTGCAGCATCTTCAACTGTTGCTGTTGTGAAGGCACCACCGCTGCCAGTATTTCCATCTGCGGGTGTAAGTGTGAGCGTGTCTTTTTTATCGTAAAGGAATGCAGCGCCAATAGTCATTTTGTCTGAGTATTGGTATTTAGCACCGACCGAGAAGATTTTTGCATCAGTATCTGGTAGCTCAAAGCCAACATATCTTTTGTCAACTGGTGATTTGTCATAAGCGAATCCGGCCATTAAATCCCATTTATTGTTTAGCTTATGGCTTACTCCTATTCGATAAGTATTGCTATCTGACCAATTCTTGATGCTGGGATTGTCGTATGCTGCTAATCCCGCATGAATTGTTGCAAGGTTTACGGAATAGTTGAAATCCAATTGGTCATAAGCCGACCAATAGGTGCGCTCAAAAACCAGTTCAACGGTGGTATCGGGAGTGACATCATATGCGACGGCAAGATTTAGAGCCGCTGGTACTGGAACCAGTACAGATACATCCCCGTTATACATCGTTGTTGGTCCCGCTGTGAAACCGACCCGTGCATTACCCTCAACAGTGAGATCTATTTTAGACCGATAGGTAGCTGCCAGTGAGAGAGCATTAGTAGGTTTGAATAGCAGTGCCAGATTGTAACCGAAATCAAATGAATCACCTTCCATGTCTCGGAATCCAGCAGCCGGGAGGCCGCTTTTTACAATCCCTTTGCTATAAATAACCCTAGCCCCTGCTGCTACAGAAAATTGATCATTAAATTTGTAGGCGGCCGTTGGATTAATTTCAACGGTCTTGAGAGTAAATTCTTCTGCTGTAGAAGCCCCAACACCAGCCCAGCGCTTAGTTAATCCAGCAGGAGTAACGACAGATAGACCGAACCGTGCATTACCCATTGCAGGGCTGACATAATGAAATGTTGGGATTAAAAAATTCTCCTTTTTAGAAGAATCAGATCCTCCCGCACCGGTATAATCCATGCTGCTCAGATGAATTCCGGTTAGACTTGCTTCTAATGTTGCGCCCCCGTCATTAAAGACCATGGCAGCAGGATTATAGTAGGCAGCATCGGCACCATGTGCATTGGCTACGTAGGCGGCCGATAGGGCTGTTCCGTTGATTGAGTTCTCTGGTAGCTTGTAGGCCGCCGCCATTGCCTGGCCTGAAACTGTCAGTGATACTGCTGAAATGAGTGCAAGTTTTTTCATCTAAGTTTTCCCCGTGAAATTTGGTTCCAGCCAATGGCGGATTAACATGAATATAGAATTAACAGTGAACAGCTAGTCGTTTTTAAGGGGCGTTTCCCGACCATTAATATAATTATTCCGCCGAATCTATCATCTTGTTTTTATTCGCACAACCGTTTGAAACAGGCCTGTGACATATGTGTTATAACGTTTACTGACATTTGACAGTTTGATGTTCCGCACAATTCCAGAAAGCTATGGTGTGTGTGCGGGAACTTATCGTTTTCGTTTTTTCTAACGGTGAATCATAGTGTCTCTTATTCATTGGTATTGATGGAATGGATATCCGGATGACAAATAAATGGTTTGTTGTAACACTGCTTTCGCTTCTCTTTGCTCGTGGCGCTGTGGCGAACGACTTGCTACTAAAGCCATATATTCTCGTTTCAAATGTTCAGGTTGATATGGTCAAGACCCTTATTGAGGTGAAAGAGGCTATAGCAGATGGAGGCTTTGAGTTGGTTGGAGAATATGCACCTGATCAGTCCAGCCATGTAATTGTAATAACGAATGATTATTTGAGGAAACTGGCTGAAAAGGATATTGGCGCACTGTTTCTGGCGGCATTACGAATATCTTTTACCCGCGTGGGCAACAAGTTGCAGGTGGCCTATACCAATCCTGAGTATTTACAGTATGCCTATCAGGTAAAAGGCGAGTTGGCCGTGGTGAGTAAACAACTTCGAACTCTGCTAGGGGCTCAGGAGGCATTTGGGTCTAAGGGGATATCTCCGGCGACGCTATCCAACTACAAATACTCTTATGGGATGGAATCCTTTGCGGATTTTCTGCAATTAGGACAATTTAGTAGCCATTCTGCGGCCCTGAATACAATCGAACAGAATCTATCCAAACCTGATAGTGGGTTGGGAAGGGTTTTTAGAATAGATATTCCAGGCGAATCTGCTTCTATCTTTGGTATTTCAATTCTACGAGGAGAGGGCAGTGATAAATCTATTACAACTGCTATTGATACGACTTTGCTGAAGCACACAGCCAGATTGCCCTATGTGGTGGTGGCCCAGAAAGGAAAGGTCTTTACACTGCATCCAAGATTTAAACTGCCGCTGGACTTTCCTGATCTGGAGCGGACGGGTGAACACAGTTTTACACGCATTATCAAGGCTCCCGGAGCTATTGAGACAATCCTGCGTTCCCTGGTCGAGAGGGGTAATTGATAATATCTTTATCGCGGGGTTAAGGGTGCAGTCATGCTATCAAATGGCGGCCTGGATATTAATATTTCATGATCTTCTAAAATCATTAGCAATTTCTAGGGTAGATATGCTATAAAAAGATTTTATTAGAATACTTTCTGTGGGGATATCATATGGCCGATCGCAGACTCCAGGTGTTTCATACTGTTGCACGGTTGCTCAGTTTCACCAAGGCAGCAGAATCTCTTCATATGACGCAGCCAGCAGTAACCTTTCAGGTCAGGCAGCTTGAAGACTATTTCAATACACGCCTGTTTGACCGAACGCATAATCGTATTAGTTTGACTGATGCTGGGGCCCATGTTTATGAATATGCGGCCAAGATTTTCGAACTCTATTCTGAGATGGAAAATTCAGTACGTGCCATGACGGGTGAGATCAGCGGATCGCTGACTATCGGTGCGAGTACAACGATTGCAGAATATATGCTCCCAGCACTGCTGGGTGACTTCAAGGTAAAGTATCCGGATGTCAACATCCATCTCAAGGTCTCCAACACCGAAGGCATTGTCTCAATGGTGGAGAATAACGCCATTGATCTCGGAGTGGTAGAGGCGCCAGTCGCCAATAAAAATCTGGTTGTCGAGATCTGCAAGGCTGACCAACTGGTCGCTATTGTTCCTCCCGGTCATCCAGAGGCTGGACGTACGACACTTACCTATGAAGACCTTATAAAGTATCCCTTCATCTGTCGCGAAGAGGGTTCGGGTACACGTGAGGTAATCAATGAGTATCTTGCACAGATTAAGGATAATGTTGACGATCTGAACATTTCGATGGAATTGGGCAGTCCCGAGGCAGTGAAAGGTGCTGTTGAAGCGGGTATGGGGATCTCTGTTGTTTCCAGGGCAACTATTCAGAAAGAGTTGAAGCTGAATACGCTGGTGGCTATTAATCTGGAACCTTCGCTTGAAAGACCCTTCTCTTTTGTCCATCAGAAGCAGAAGTTTCGTGCCCGGGTGATGGAAGAGTTGCTTGAATTTGCACAGAAGTATTGCGAAGAACATAAGAACGACTGCATTGACTGATCATGCTGCTTCCTAGGCAGAAGCTTTCAGCGGATGTGCGAAAGCTGGTTAAACTCTATTCTGATCTAAATGAACAGGATAAACTCAGCCTGCTGTCTTTTGCTGAGTTTTTGGCGCAGCGAGGCGGCAATACGGATGAGGCTGCCGAGATGGATGTTCCACTTGAACCAGTACCGATCGCCAGGCCAGAGAGTGAGAGTGTTGTTGCAGCCATTAAGCGACTCTCAACAAGTTATCATATGCTGGAAAGAGCAAATTTGTTGACAGAAACCTCTTCCCTGATGACGGCCCACATCATGCAGGGACGTGCGGCCCATGATGTGATAGACGAGCTGGAAGCACTGTTCAGTCGACATCACAGGGAGTTTGTTGCAAAGCTGGATGAAAAGTAAGTAACTGACTAATAGGCCTACGGATGCAATTTCTGACAGATTGGTTTAAACGTCATTTTTCTGATCCCGAGGTTATATTTCTTGCCCTCTTTCTGCTGGCAGGTTTTGCCATCATTATCACGATGGGGGAGATGCTGACGCCAGTTTTGGCAAGCGCTGTCATAGCTTATCTGCTCGAGGGGTTGGTCAGTAAAATTCAGCGAATGGGTATACCCCGTTTCCCCTCTGTTCTGGTTGTTTTCGTTGCATTCCTGCTATTCGTCACGCTCATCCTGTTCGTTCTAATGCCTGAGTTATCGCGTCAGGCAACACAGCTATTCCAGCAAATACCATCCATGATGACAGAAGGTCAGCGTCTGTTGATGCTGCTTCCAGAGCGGTATCCAGAGTTGATATCGGTCGAGCAAGTGAAGGAAGTTATCATTATTCTGCAGCGGGAGATTGCGGGATTAGGTCAACGCGTATTGTCTGTCTCGCTCTCTTCAGTCGTAGGACTTATCACCTTGCTCGTTTATCTTATTCTGATGCCATTACTGGTTTTTTTCTTCCTCAAGGATAAAAAAATCATCATCGACTGGGCCCTTAATTTTCTGCCTCGAGACAGAAAATTTGCCGATACCGTATGGCACGATATGGATGGACAGATTGCCAACTATGTGCGCGGCAAGTTTTGGGAGATTATTATTGTTGGCGCGACCAGCTTTATATCCTTCACTTTTATGGGGCTGCAATATGCCGTGTTGTTGGCAGTGTTGGTGGGGCTCTCGGTCATTATTCCCTATATTGGCGCAGCCGTTGTTACTCTTCCAGTGATTTTGATTGCCTGGTTTCAATGGGGATGGGGTAATGACTTTATCTGGCTTAGCGTAGCCTATTTTGTCATTCAGGCCTTGGATGGGAATGTTCTGGTGCCACTGTTATTCTCCGAAGTGGTTAACCTGCACCCCGTTGCAATTATTGTGGCGATCCTGGTATTTGGCGGGCTCTGGGGATTTTGGGGAGTGTTTTTTGCTATCCCCTTGGCTACACTTGTCCAGGCAGTGATTAGTGCTTGGCCGAACAGGGTGTTGCCGGAGCCTGAATAGGCAACACCCATCCCGGTTATTTTGGTGTCTTGCAGGTACTTAATCCGAACGGCAGGTAGGCTGGACACCAGCTGATAGCAGCAGTGAACAGAGGGATTATACCAATGGCCCCCCACCAGTTCTGAGTAGCAAGTCCCCAGGCAATTAAACCAATTCCGGCCAATGCCCGCAGTCCTCTATCAATTCCGCCCATGTTCTTTTTCATCCTAAGCTCCCTTATCAAGCAAATGGCTGGCGAGGTAGGTATTACCCCATTTAACAACGTGCAGGATAATCAGTTAGTACGCATCTTGTCTGTGATAATGTTACACAACGCTGCATGTAAACAGGTTGATAATAATCTTAAGATACGTGCTGTTTGGTTCGGAGAGTGTCGAGATCGATAAGCTGTATTGTGCCGCGGGTTACTTTTATGAGGTCTTCATGTTCAAACTCTTTGAGAATTCTACTCACAACCTCTCTTGAAGTGCCAAGTTCTGAAGCAATAACCTGATGTGTGGTCGAGATAGCCGCATTACCCTTACTTGCCTGGTTGTAGAGGTAGCCCGCAATTCGCCGATCCATTCTTCTGAATACCACGTCCTCCACAACTTGGATAATATTTGAAAGACGTGTCGCTACCAGGCCAAAGATATAGTCTCGCCATACGGAGGATTCCGCCAGCCATGACTGAACGACATGCGAGGGTATGATTGCAGCTTCAATATTCGTGTCACAAACAGCAAAGGCGGGGAAGGGGATCTCGCTAAGGATGCAGGAAGCGGTCAGTATGCAGCTCTCTCCCTGGCCTACGCGATAAAGCGTAATTTCCTTACCATTCTCACCTAATTTATATACACGCGCTGTTCCATTAAGCACTATGGCAAGTTGACTACAGCTGTTGCCTTCATGACAAATAGGTTGCCCTTTCTCTAGCTTGGCCAATGAAGCCTGTGAATAAAACAGGGTGTTGAGTTGCTTGTCATTCTTATTAAGGAACTCGATACATTGGCTTAGACGCTCATGCTGATCAATTGGTATGCTCATATAATCAATCGAATATCAATGTCTGGTTGTGCCCGAAATGATTGGGACCAGATCGGCCGACTCTCTCCAGAGCGGCTGGATCGAATCGGGTTCCTGTCGAGCGGGTAAGATAATTTTAGTATGGTTCTGCTGTATCTGTTTCACAACCTCTTTTATTGACTGGTCATCTTCTTCCAGTATGGGGCCTGCTATATGAACATACTCAGCGTGGAGGTAGTGAAGCACTTTTATGGCAGCGTTACTGGCGCCAAAGCGAGCAAGTGATACCTGAATACCCATCTCTCTAAGATCAGCGAAATGTTGCTTGCAAACTTTCAGGTTGGCACTGAGATCTGCAATCCGATACTCAAAGACCAGACCAAAGCCAACCATCTGCCTTGCGCGCAGTTGATCTTTCAGCCACCCGGTTAGTGTTCCTTCAAATATTGTACTGGAGGCCAGTTCAATAAACAGATTGACCTGTTTACCCTCTGCTCGTTTCTCTTCCTGTGTTTTCAGTGCGTTCTCAATCAGCAATTGACTGACTTGTAGCGCCAGTCCGGCTTCATCTGCCAGCTTTATGATTTCAGCATTACCCAGCTGTTTTCCATCTGGTAGTCGAAGGCGGAGTTTCAGCTCATATGCCTCAGGCTCGGATTTGTGGGGGTGGCCTAATGTCCTGAAAAGGAGTTGGAAGCTGTTCCTTTGTAACGCCCGCTTCAATAATGCAGGAAGGGCTGTGGGCGTATCGCTGTTTCTTTTGCCATCCCCCTCCTCATAGATCTTCAACAGTTGAGCGGTGTGCTTAATATCAGCACATGCCGCAGCGGCATTAGCCATCAATTCAGATGCATTAGTGATTTGATCTCCAATTAATGCAATGCCGGTATGAGGTGTGTTTTGCGTCCCACCTTTCAGTCCCTGGATTCGTACAGATAGCTTTTCGGCCAGTGCGATGATGTTCTTCTGATGCGGACGTAGTACCAATATGGCGATGCTGTCATCATCTATGCGCGCAGCCACATCCTGCTCTTCAAGCAGTTCAGCGATATGGTTGCACAAGTTGGCAAGGAATCGGTTGAGCTCCGCTTGATTGCTCTGCCCGGAGTTTTCTGGAAGTGCTATGTAAAGTACACCACCAATGGTTGTGAGTAGTTGTGTTTCGGTGGCTACAGCATCCAGCTTTTCATAAAAATAGCGTCTGCTGTAAAGTCCCGTCACCGGATCACGATTAATTGGATAGTGCTGTTTTTTCTCCAGTACTCTTGCTCGTTCAACACGATTGATAATGGTATTGATCAAGTGGCGGGGGCGTAT
>VMRY01000087.1 GCA_007713595.1 Sedimenticola thiotaurini | reverse complement strand
TTCAAACTGCAACTATTGATTATGATCTTGAGCAGAAGCTGTTACTGATTCTGTATGTACTGTTTGAACAAAATGTTCTGAAAGACGCAGGCCTTTTATATGAACAGGCCAACTCCCTGTTTTCAGAGGCTGGAATTTATCCGCATCTTGCCCCGGTAATAAATATTCAAAACAGTGTATCCAGTAAAGGAGATGAAGAAGAGCTGCCAAAGTCTGCGGCGAAAGCTGATGTCCACGCCAATGAAAAAAGACCAAGTTGCCGAACCGAGCCTCTGAAAAATGAAGACTTCGAACTAGGTGAAGAGGTATTTCGATCCATACTATCTCTCCTGACAGAGAGAAGGCGAAATGATCCACGCTTTAAAAATCATCCAGAGTATCAACCTGATGGTAATCTTGAGCTGCTTAGAAGCAAGCCTGAGCTGATTTCTGCTATTAATGGTATCGAGACGCCGAAAACTATTGATCTTCATGCAGCAAGTTCAGAAGAGCTGGAAGGTCTGAAACCGGCAGAAAGAAAAACTGCGATTAATCACTCTCTGCAAGAGCGAATCACTAGCGAACGTGAACTTATCTACGGGGAACTTGATACAAATACAATACCAACGGCAGATCTGGATACTATTGAGCTGGTTGGTATGCTGTTTGAACATATCCTGGATGATCAGGAGTTGGCCAGTTTAACCAAGGCGCTGATCTGTCACTTGCACACTCCTTATCTGAAGTTGGCTATCATCGACCCCAACTTCCTGACAGACCCGGAACACATTGCCAGAAAGCTATTGAATTTACTTATTAATGCCGGTCGGCGCTGGGTTGATGAATCTAAACTGAGTGCAGGAATTTATGATCATATGCAGAGCCTGATTCAGTCGATTATGACTGAATTTAAGGATGATATTATTGTATTCGAAAAATATTACGCGGAATTTGTTGACCATTTGTCTGCGCTTGAACATAAAACTCGACTTCTCGAGGAACGGACAAAAGAGGCAACACGTGGAAAGGATCGACTTGAGTATTCAAGAATTGAGGCAGAGGATGTATTAAATCAACACTGTTCAGGAATACGCTTTCATCCGGTGCTTGCTCATTTCCTCTACTCGTTCTGGAAAAACTACATCACACTACTGCTTCTGCGTAATCCTGAGATAAAGGGTGGCAGGGAGTGGCGCAGCGTCCTGATGGTGATCAACAGTATAATCAAGGCAAACAGCGCATCAACAGATCAGGAGACACTGGAGTGGTTGAAACATACTTTACCTAGATTGAAGAAGCATATTAGAGAAGGTGTTACATTTCTTGGAATGGGCGGTGAGCCGCCAGAATTTAGTGCGCTATGTAAACTTTTTAATAATTGGCTATCGAAGCAAGCTGCTCAAAGTGAACAGCCGCCTGTTGAATTAGTTCAACCGGCAACACAGACGAAAAAGAAACAGAAGAAGATTGCTGCAAAAACGGCTGAACAGAAAGCCCTGCTAGAGACCGTCCAACAGACGAAAATTGGCGGCTGGTTTGAATTCGATGAGCCAGATGGCAAAATTCAGCGTGTTAAACTTTCCTGGTATAGCCCGGTTACCAATAACTATATGTTTATTGATCGATTTGGTAATCAAGCCTTTATTTTGCCAACAGAAGTCTTGCTGACAAAACTTGGAAATAAGTCGGCGCGAATTGTAGAACCTAACCGTTTCCCGTTTGTTGACCAGACGCTCAAGAAAATCTCAAAAATGCTTGGTACGTGATCTGCTTTAACCTATTGCATTAAGCCATATGTATCGCACAGGTTTTTCATCAGTCGATTTAGCTACTCTTTGTTCGGCTATTGCCATACCTCGTATGTGAAAAGGCCTGCCGATAGGCTTGAGGTGAGATGCCAGTTTCCCTCTTGAATAGTTTCATAAAGGAACTGCTATCAGAATAGCCAACATGCTGAGTGATTAATTCGACTGACAGTCGGCCCGATTCAAGCAGTTTTTTCGCCATTTCAATCCGCAAAGACTGGAGATAAGAGAGCGGTGTATCGCCTGTTGCCTGTTTAAAGCGCCGCTTGAATGTCCTTGAGCTCATTCCATAGTCTGCACCGAGAACATCAATATTTATCTTTTCCGAAAAGTGATTCTCCAACCACAGTTGCGCAGACAGTATGTCGCTATCTTTATGATACTTCTGACCATGGTTGGTGAAGTAGGGGGTCTGGGTCTGCTGTTTCCGTTCAATCACCAGGGCCTTAGCCGTTTGAACAGCAATATCGTGGCCAAAATGTTGCTCTATTAAAAGCAGAGACAGATCCAGCCAGGCACTACCACCAGCAGCACAGAGCAGGCTAATTTCGTTAGTAATCAACTGTTCTGGTTTTAGCTGGATGGTTGGATAACGCTGCTTAAACTGCTCAGCATAGCCCCAATGTGTTGTCGCCTCTTTCCCATCCAGAAGCCCCGTTTCAGCAAGTAAAAAAGTTCCTGTGCAACTACTGACAATCTGACTGCCGTTATCGTGCATTGCGCGTAACCACTCTATCGCTTCAATTTGATGGGCGATGGTTTTGTCGATATTCCCACCAATCGGTGGGATGAAGATGATATCAGTTGCTTTCACCTCATCGAGTGCACAGTCAGGCTGAATCACCAGATCGTTGAGGCATCGAATAGACGCTCCTTTCTGGGAAACCAGGCGGGACTCGAACAGTGCCTGTGGCTGCTCGTGATGAATACGATTCCAGGTTACACCCGCCAGACTGAAAAGATCCAGAACACCGGTAATGACCGATGAGAAGGCATAGTCAAAACACAGGATTGTTACTTTTTTCATCACTAATAACGCAGTTGACATAAATGACCAATATTATGTCATAAGTGACAATTGCGTAAAGCTGCGTAGAATGCAATTCTCTACAATGATGTTACTTAAAACTCTGGACTGCCTATGACAAATCAATACCCGAATCTGCTTCAGCCACTTGATCTGGGTTTCACGCGATTAAAAAACCGTGTCTTGATGGGTTCGATGCATACAGGACTGGAAGATAGGCGCTCAGATTTTCCCAAACTCGCCAGCTATTTTGCCGAGCGGGCCAAGGGGGGGGTAGGTCTGATCGTAACAGGTGGTTTTGCGCCAACGCGGGCCGGTTGGCTTGCCCCCTTTGCTTCAAAACTGACCAATTGTTTTGAAGTGAGTCGTCATCGTTTAGTGACAGATGCGGTGCATAAAGAGGAGGGGAAAATCTGTCTGCAGATTCTCCATGCCGGACGCTACGGCTACACCCCTCTCAATGTAGCGCCTTCTGCTATTCAGTCACCCATCACGCCGTTTAAACCGCGCTCACTTACGGAGCAGGGTATAAAAAAACAGATGGCGGGTTTTGTACGCTGCGCACGCTTTGCCCAGCAGGCGGGCTATGACGGTATAGAGATTATGGGATCTGAAGGCTATCTGCTGAATGAATTTCTGGTCGAACATACCAACAAACGCAGTGATGCCTGGGGTGGTAGCTTCGAAAACCGTATGCGATTTCCCGTAGAGATTGTGCAAATGATTCGCGCTGCCGTGGGCAGAGAGTTCATCATTATCTTCAGGTTGTCGATGCTGGATTTGATTGAGAAGGGTAGCTCCTTTGATGAAATTGTTACCCTGGCAAAGGCCATCGAGCAGGCAGGTGCAACACTCATTAATACAGGCATTGGTTGGCATGAAGCACGGATTCCGACTATTGCCACGATGGTACCAAGGGCCGCATTTACCTGGGTAACCAGCCGGTTGCGTGGAGAAGTGGCTATCCCACTGATCACAACCAATAGAATTAATACGCCGGAAGTTGCCGAGGCTGTCTTGGCACGCGGCGATGCGGATATGGTGTCCATGGCCAGACCGATGCTGGCGGACCCTGAATTTGTACGCAAGGCTGCCGAAGGTAGAGCGGATGAGATCAATACCTGTATCGCCTGCAATCAGGCTTGCCTGGATCATATCTTTTCCAAGCAGCGAGCTACCTGCCTGGTTAACCCTCGGGCCTGTTATGAAACCGAATTGAACTATGCTCCTGTAACAGAGAGGAAGCGCGTCGCGGTCGTGGGAGCGGGTCCGGCAGGGCTGGCTTGTGCCACTATTGCCGCAGGCCGCGGACATGAGGTGCATCTGTTTGAGTCTGAGCAGACTATTGGTGGTCAATTTAATATGGCCCGACAGATTCCTGGGAAATCTGAATTTAATGAAACCCTGCGCTATTTCAAGCGACAGATAGAACTGACGGGGGTGAACCTTCATCTTGGCCAGCATGTTGCTTCAGATCGCTTGATCTCAGAGGGTTATGACACAATCGTGATTGCAACCGGGGTATCGCCCAGAATTCCACCCATTAAGGGTATAGATCATCCGAAGGTACTCTCTTACATCGATGTGCTGCGTGAGCATAAGCCCGTTGGTGAGCAAGTTGCTATTATCGGTGCCGGAGGTATTGGTTTTGATGTGGCTGAATACCTGTTACACGATGGTCAGTCTGACGAACAGGATATTGACGCCTTTCTGAATGAATGGGGTATTGATAAACAGCTCGTTGCCCGGGGTGGTGTGGCAGGGGTGAAGCGAAAAATAGTATCGCCCCGGCGAACCATCTATCTGCTACAGCGTAAAACCAGCAAGCCAGGTGCAGGTCTGGGTAAAACGACGGGATGGATACATCGCGCCACGCTAAAACATCGCTCCGTTGAGATGTTGTCGGGTGTGGAATATGAGTGTATTGATAATGAAGGGCTGCATATAAAGATTGGTGAAGAGTCACGTTTACTAGAGGTGGATAACGTGATTCTATGTGCCGGTCAGGAGTCGAGAAAACCGCTCTATCTTGCCCTGGAGGATAGCGGCATACCCATTTATCTCATAGGTGGCGCAAAACTGGCAGGAGAGCTGGATGCAAAGAGGGCGATTAAAGAGGGAGCAACCCTGGCATCCACATTATAAGAAATGACCTAGGCCTCAAACGATTTGAGGGCTTCCACATCCAGGATCGTGATGGCCCCATATTTCACATCCACAATGCCAGCCGATTGCAGTACATGGAGTGCCTGGTTGACGCGTTGTCTGGAGATGCCTGAGAGGTTACCCAGCTCCTCCTGAGATATCTCCAGCTTATAGTGCATACCGGGATAGAGATCGTGATTAAACATTGAGGCCAGTGAGCGCGCTACTCGCGCTTCCGGGGAGAGAAACCGATCGTACTCCATATAACCAATAAACTGACCCAATCGCTCATTAAAGTGGATCAGCAGGAACCGATTGAAGCTGATGCTCTCCTCAAGTAATGAAAAGAAGGTTTTTCTTGGCATGAAGCCAATGCGGCAATCCCGCAGTGCAACAATGTCATAGCGACGGGGTTCCTGCTTAAGCAGCGATCCCTCTCCAAACCAGCTACCTGCGGGAATCCCGGTGATAAAGGAGATCTGTTTGCCGGTGTGGGATTCACAGGAGATCTTCGCAAGGCCTTCGATGATACCAACCCACTCGTTAGCTGGCGATCCCTTACGACAGATAATATCCCCAGCCTGAAAATTCTTCTCAAACAGGGTATCCCTGACCAACGCCTGCTGCTGCTGTGTCAGGTTCTTCATCCAGGGGCTTTCAGCCAAAAAGTGTTCGAGTGATTCCATAGCTCCAATTGTCATCTGAATGACAGAGAATAGAGAAACGAGTTGCTATGATAGCAGAACATTAGGGATCGAAGTATGTATGCTGATGTTGTTTTAATAAGAAGTAAAACATAAGAAAAACAAATAGATAAATAATGTCTGTCCTTAATTTGTCGAGTTGTTATTGGAATTCGGAAGATGACCGATACGCTGGACAAATACCTTGGAGCATCGATATATGTCTGCACACATGAATTTTTCAGTCGTTGGCGAGACCACCTCATTCGTAACACCACTCCCTGTTGCAAACAATGATGCGGTCGCGGATACAGAGGTGTTGGTTGTTCAGATACCGGATGGCTGCTGGGAACCTGTCGATTTTCTAGAGGGCGATGAGTTCGGTACGCCAAGTCAGTTATTGGCCACGCTCTATATCAACACCTGCCCCATGCATTTTGAAGCCTATCTGGTAGATGAGCAGGGCATAATTGCCGACCCAAAGCATCAGAAGGCCATTGCTCAGGTCAAGATGGCACTGCGAGATGATGAGCCCTGGAAGACCTTTCAGTACGGCAACAGGGACTATGTCATGATTGCCATACCCTTTGGTATGGGTCGCTAACAATCGAACTTGATCAGAGTGGAAGTGTTAGTGTTTCTAACACTTCCACTGGTTGATTCTTGAATCAGTGTTTTACTATCGGAAGCCACGTGCCTTAGCCGCTAACGCAGGCGCAAACAGTAAAAATAGCAGGCCAAGCGGCATGTAACCACCCTCGGCTATATTGTAGTCTGCTAGCATGCGTTTC
>VMRY01000138.1 GCA_007713595.1 Sedimenticola thiotaurini | reverse complement strand
GTGGAGTCTTTCCCTGATTCTTATGGGGTTGCTAATAAATTTCTCAAACAGGATACTTGGATCAGTTAATAAAAATAATATCAGGCAGATGCAGAGACCTGATAATTTGATTTATCGATTCCAATCTACTTTTAAAAAGCACACCAACTGAGTCGTTATATACGACTTTTGGACTGAAGAACGTTGGGACAGTGTTCATAAACCAAACAATATAGAATTTCATATAATTAACAGAGTAAAGATAAACCAGGATATGCAGCTTAATATCTGACCCAATTCATCCAGGTAATGGCAACAGGGGAAGAGATAGTATGTGTAGGAGATTTACCGCTTTTAGTAGAGCCCTTCTACTAGTCACTGGCATAGCATTTATCCAAACAGCACAGGCTGAATACGGTGTAAACTTTCCACAGCCAGCTGCAGATGTCGCACAAGAGATCTATGACATCCATATGCTGACTATGCAAATAGCCACTTTTCTCCTCCTGATTGTTTTTTCATTCGTCATCTATTCCCTCTATTTTCATCGCAAGAGTCGTGGTTACTCGGCTGATCAGCATTTCCATAATACCTGGTTCGGCAATTGGTCCTGGGTAATGGTTCCCGCCCTGGTACTGGGCGTTGACCTCACCATAGCAAGCAATGCCGGCACTGTACTTAATAAAGTATGGGAAGTGCCAAAGGGTGAAAAACTGTTGGATGTAAAAGTCACCGGTCACCAGTGGTGGTGGGAATTCGACTATCTCGATTACGGCATCAAAGTAGAGAGCCGCTTCGTACCGAAAGAAAAATCGGGCGATCTTTATCTGCGTGAAGTAGACAACCGATTAATGTTACCCACTAACACCAAGATCCGCTTCCTGCACACCTCTGCTGATGTGAATCACGCCTTCTGGGTACCTGAACTGGCTTTCAAGAAGGACGCTATCCCTGGTTATGTTACTGAAACCTGGTCGGAACTGAATCGGGAAGGTGTATTTCGCGGACAGTGTGCAGAGCTTTGCGGAACCTGGCACTCACGAATGCCGCTGGTTGTGGAATCAGTACCCCCAGCACAGTTTCAAGAGTGGGTAAAAGGACAACAGGCAATCAAGGTAGCCGCAGCGGCAGAGGCAAACTCAGCCAAGACATGGAGTAAGAATGAACTGTTCAACAAAGGCAAGGAACTTTTCGATACCAAGTGCGCGGCTTGTCACCAGGTAACGGGTATGGGTCTTCCTCCGGCCTTCCCGGCCCTGAATGGCTCACCGATAGTCAATGGGCCTGTCGCAGATCATCTGCACATTGTTATCAATGGTAAGCCAGGTACAGCCATGCAGGCGTGGAGCAGTTTGAATGACCTGGAGATAGCCGCCATTATCACCTATGAGCGCAATGCCTGGGACAACAAAACCGGTGATGTCGTACAACCAACCGACGTCAAGCAGGCGCGCTGAAGGAGCATCACAACATGAGCTATACCACCACAATGAATGATGACGCTCACCACCACAATCCAACGGGTTGGCGTCGCTGGCTGTTTAGTACCAATCACAAGGATATCGGTACACTCTATCTTCTGTTCGCACTGACTATGCTGTTTATGGGTGGCGCCAGCGCCATGCTGATTCGTGCTGAACTGTTTCAACCAGGCATCCAGTTACTCGACCCTGATCTCTATAATAATCTGGTAACAAATCACGCCCTGTTGATGATATTTGGTGCCGTGATGCCTGCGGCTGCCGGGTTGGCCAACTGGATGATCCCGTTGATGATCGGCGCACCGGACATGGCGCTGCCACGCATGAATAATCTCAGCTTCTGGATTTTACCGGCAGCAGGCACCATGTTGATACTCTCATTCGTAGTCCCCTTCTTTCCTGGTGGTGGCAGCCAGATCAATACCGGCTGGACACTTTATCCACCGCTGTCAGTGCAGGTTGGCATGTCGATGGACTTTCTCATCTTTGCCATCCATCTGCTCGGCATATCTTCTGTACTGGCCTCCATCAACATCATTGTAACCCTGCTTAACATGCGCGCTCCTGGCATGACCATGATGAAGATGCCCATGTTCTGCTGGACATGGCTGGTTACCGCCTTCCTGCTGATCCTGGTTGTCCCGGTACTTGCAGGCGGCGTTACCATGTTGCTGTTTGATCGTCATTTCGGTACCAGCTTTTTTGATGCCGCCGGTGGTGGTGACCCGGTGCTGTTCCAGCATCTGTTCTGGTTTTTTGGGCACCCGGAAGTGTATGTACTACTACTCCCATCAATCGGTGTACTGTCCCATATTATTCCCACATTTTCCCGCAAACCGCTATTTGGTTATAAGTCGATGGTCGGTGCAATGATCGCCGTTGCAACCATTGGCATGGTGGTTTGGGCTCATCACCAATACACCATTGGAATGTCCCTGGGTGCGGTCAGCTATTTTATGATCGGTACTATTATCATATCTATTCCAGTTGGTCTGATGATCTTTAATTTCATCGCGACCATGTGGCGTGGCGCAATGACATTTGAAACACCCATGCTGTTTGCTGTGGCCATTATCATGATGTTTACTTTTGGCGGACTCAGTGGAGTCATGCTGGCCGTTGTCCCTGCCGACATGCAGTATCACGACAGTATGTTTGTGGTGGCACATTTCCATTACGTCCTGATGCCTGGTGCGGTCTTCGGACTGTTTGCCGGCGTCTTTTACTGGTTGCCCAAATGGACAGGGCACATGTATGACGAACGCCTTGCCAAGATCTTCTTCTGGATCAATGTAACTGGCTTCAATATCACCTTTTTCCCACAACACTTTTTAGGCCTGGCTGGGATGCCAAGACGTATTATTGATTACAACGTCATGTTCACTGAGTTCAATGCCATCTCAAGTATAGGTGCCATGATCTTTGGATTCAGCCATCTGCTTCTGCTCTATATCATTATCAAGACAATCCGTGGCGGTGAGAAAGCGACCGCGCAGGTTTGGGAAGGGGCAAAAGGGCTTGAGTGGCAAGTCCCCTCCCCCCCACCTTTCCACACCTGGGAGACACCGCCTTCAATCAAACAGGTACAGTCATGAATTCCCCAGAGGATGAGCTGAAGCGAAAAAATATTCGACTGGCATGGATCCTCGGCGCATTCGCATTGATTGTGCTAATTACGGCTTTCCCATTCTGGCAGAATATCTTTAAGGTACTGGGGAGTGCGGTTAAGTGAACCACCCTGACCTGACACGCAAAAAAAGACGCACAGTATGGCTATTGTCCTTATTGGTGTTGGGTATGTTTGGTTTCGGTTTTGCACTGGTGCCTCTCTATGATCTGCTCTGCGAAGCCACTGGCATTCAGTCAGTAAATATCCGCACCGCAGCTGACAACAAAACCGCCTATGCAGCGGGGCAGCCGGAAATCAATAAATCGCGATTTGTAACAATAAAATTTGATGCCTCCGTCCATCCCAACCTGCCTTGGGAATTTGCGCCCGTAGTGCGCAACATGCGCGTCAACCCAGGCAAAGAGTACCTGGTCAACTTTGCTGCACACAATAGAAGCAGTAGCCAGATTACCAGCCAGGCGATTCCAAGCGTTGCTCCATGGCAGGCGACTGGATTTCTGAACAAGCTGGAGTGCTTCTGTTTTCAACAGCAGACACTTGCCGGCGATGAATCGGTCGAGATGCCTCTGCGGTTTGTTATATCCCCGGAGCTGCCTGCCGAGATCAACTCAATCACACTCTCTTACAGCCTGCTGAAATTAGAAAACGAGACAGCGGTAATACAGGAAAAAAAGCGTAGTTAACTGCACATCCTAACCAACAGGAAAGAAACATATGTCATCGACAGATCAACAGGTTTCCTACTTTATTCCCGACCCCAGCCCCTGGCCAATCATCGGTATGGTCTCGTTGCTGACTACATTGATCGGTGCAGCACTGGCAATGAATGGCGTTGTAGTAGGCAAGTTCGTTGTATTTGGCGGGCTACTGCTATTTGCTTACCTGTTATATGGCTGGTTCAGGGATGTCATCTCCGAAAATCTTTCTGACAAGTATAATAAACAGGTTGATCGATCATTCCGCATGGGGATGTTCTGGTTTATCGCATCTGAGGTATTTTTCTTTCTCGCCTTCTTTGGCGCCCTGTTTTACATCCGCAATATCGCACTTCCATGGTTGGGTGGGGAAGGCTACCTCAGCTCAACAAAAGAGCTTCTGTACAATCAGTTCGATCCCGCCTGGCCAAGCCACGGCCCCGGAGAACTTGGCGGCTCATTTACACCCATGGGTGCCTGGGGTATTCCTGCCATCAACACACTGTTGCTGCTCTCCAGTGGTGCCACTATCACCTGGGCACACTGGGGATTAAAGCTCAACAATCAAAAGACACTTGTTCGCGGCCTGATTGCCACAATTACACTGGGTCTACTGTTTGTTGTATTTCAGGCATATGAATACATACACGCTTACGAAGAGCTCAACCTTACACTGCGATCAGGCATCTATGGCTCAACCTTTTATATGCTTACAGGCTTTCATGGTTTCCACGTCTCCATGGGGGCCATCATGCTGATGTCGATCCTGGGGAGAAGCTTAAAAGGACATTTCAGTGCGCATAACCACTTTGCCTTTGAGGCCGTGGCCTGGTACTGGCATTTTGTCGATGTGGTCTGGCTGGGTCTGTTTATCTTTGTCTACTGGTTCTGACCTTGCCAGCTTAGATACCGTGCGGTTGTAAAATACCTGTTAAATAGCCCAGGATCAGCATCACAAAGAGCACAAAAGAGAGCACAATACGAATGGTAAGCGCCCTGACCACCCGGGTTCGATCATTTTCCCCATCATCCTTTGAAAGGTAATACATACCCTGAAACAGGGAAAACACTATAAAGATGAGAACCAGAACAACCGGCAGTTTGATGAAAATATCCATAGCGATCTGTCTCCTCCATGGGAATCTAAGTGGAGGCGCGAAACGTCAGAGCGTGCCTATGTACCTACTATAGCCCCCTATGGCGAAGTCGACATTCCATTTTCATCCCCGCCTGTTTCCGTCCCTACTCATTTTAGGGGTGATGCTGCCCCTGTTTATCAGCCTGGGGATCTGGCAGATTGACCGGGCAGAACAGAAACGGACATTGGCCAATACCATGGAGATGCGACGCAAAATGCCAGTTGAAGCGCTAACAGATACCCCTTTAACTGCAGACGAACTTGAGTTTCGTACACTCAGTGTCACCGGGTATTTCATACCTGCCGGGCAGATAGTAATCAGCAACAGGAAATATCTTGGCAAACCAGGTTTTCACATCATTACACCCCTGCAAATTGAAGGGAGCAAAAAGCACCTCCTGATTAATCGCGGCTGGCTTGCCGGTACCGGCAATACCCCACCCAGGATAGAGACTCCCACTGAACGCATTACACTGACTGGCCAGATAAATCGTCCCTCTGCACCAGCAATCGAACTTGATTTTGATCTTAAAGCCTCAAACCTCTGGCCGTACCTGACACTGGAAAACTACATGCACTGGTCTAAGCTTGAGATTGTCCCATTCATCATGCTGCTGTCACCTGAATCACCCCATGGATTTGTAAGAAGCTGGGAGACCGCACGTCCAGGTGAGGGTATGCACCTTGGCTATGCGACACAATGGTTCGCCTTTGCATTAATGGCATTTCTTCTCTGGCTCAAACTTTCTGTAGAACGCACAAAAGCCATCCAATCAGGAGCGACAGCATGAGAGCCAACCCACGCCCCACATCTTCCCGCTTGGCGCTGATTATGCTGGCGCTGTTATTTGGTCTACCACCAGCCCTCGGTTGGCTCTATATCACTCACCCGGAGTGGTTGCCGGATAGCCATAAAAACAAGGGGACCCTGATTACCCCACCAAGACCATTGACTGATCTGGACCTTAAGGATGCAGATAACACGCCCTATGACTGGTCAAAATCAACCGGACACTGGACACTGGTATCCTATAATCAAGGTGATTGCGATCCGACGTGTGAGCAGCGCATTCACGAAACAGAGCAAATACGCCGGGCCGTTGGTGGTGAACGCATTCGGGTAGAACGCCTTTTGATACAAGCATTACCAGCTAACACTGAAAAAATTCAAGCACAGACTGAACAGTTGAACGGCATGCAGATGCTATTTCTGGAAACAGACAAACAAGAAAATTTTAATACCCTGTTTAACGTAGCAGGCATTATCCCTGACAGTGCAACTTATCTAATTGATCCCAACGGGATGCTTATGATGGGTTACACCGAGAACAATAAACCAAAAGATATTTTAAAAGACCTCGAAATACTGCTCAAAGCGTCGAGCAACTGGACTAAAGGAGTCAGCAATGGCAACGGGTGAACTCTCTATTCAGGATCAAAGCACAATTACATGGCGACGCTATTATGAGATGACCAAACCCAAGGTTGTGTTATTGATCGCTTTTACTGCCCTAGTGGGTATGCTGCTATCCACACCGGGCGCCGTACCATTACAACCCCTGTTATTCGGCCTTATCGGTATCTCACTGGCCGCCGCCAGTGGTGCAGTGATTAATCATATTATCGATCAGCGCATTGATGCCTTGATGGAGCGCACCAGTCAACGCCCCTTGCCCAGTGGGCACATGGATAATCCACACGCTGTTAGCTTTGCACTACTGCTGGGTGTAGTCGCGATGCTTTTATTGGGTACGCAGGTCAATCTACTGACAGCAGGCCTGACATTTTTAGCCCTGATAGGCTATGCCTTCATCTATACCCTTTATCTCAAGCGTACTACACCGCAAAATATTGTCTGGGGTGGGATTGCAGGTGCTGCTCCACCACTGCTGGGCTGGTGCGCCATCACAAACAGTGTCCCGCTGGAGGCTTTCCTGCTTTTGCTGATTATATTTGTCTGGACACCGCCCCACTTCTGGCCTCTGGCTATCCATCGGCAAAAGGAGTATGCACGGGCCAGTATACCGATGCTCCCCATTACTCATGGTGTCGCCTTTACCAAGCAACAGATTTTACTCTACAGCCTGATGTTACTTGCCGTATCACTGATGCCCTTCATGATTCATATGAGTGGCTATATCTATCTGATTGGCTCTTTCATTCTAGGAGTGATGTTTATTGGCCACGCCTTCAAACTGTGGCGTAGTGAAGACAATCAACACGCCATGAAGACTTTCGGTTTCTCTATTGTCTATTTGAGCCTGCTTTTTACACTGCTACTGGTGGATCACTATCTGGTGCTCTTCTTTCCAGGACTTGGTTCATGAACCATCTACAGTCTGGTTAACCGGGCCTTTCCAGAAGGCCCTGAGCATGAGCCAGACAAAGAGGATTCCACCTATTACCGCAAGCAGGCCACCTATACCCATTACACCCATGGCAAGCTTGGCCTTCAGGCTCTCAAGTCCTTGCGCTGCCCCAGCGGTCTTGCGCTGAATACCCATAAAGCCAGAAGCCGCCAGACCACTAACATGCAATATCTGCCCTGCAGCATAGATGATCGGCTGCGCAGTAGCCAGACGGCCTTTCACGGCCGCATAACCAAGCTTGGGCAACAACAGATAGGCCAGTCCCATCAACGCCAGCGTGACGCCCACAATCGAGCCATGATAGTGCGCAGGGATAACGGTATTGATGCCGCGAATCATCATCG
>VMRY01000114.1 GCA_007713595.1 Sedimenticola thiotaurini | reverse complement strand
GAAGATGAGCGGATAGCTTTTCAGATTGAAGTCATCGAGATACCCGAACTGTTGTGTGCACAAAAAGAAGATATGAATGAAAGCCTCGGACATCTGGATGAGGTGCTGGAAGTTGAAAAACAGAAATTGAATGGGGGATCACACGCAATACAGTGATCATGAGCGAGGATGTTTGCGCAAGACTAAATAAGAAAGACTAACAAACTGAAACAAAAAATACATTGGAGGTAACATGGCTGAAAAAAACACCCTAGGCGACAGCCTGAGACGTCACGGGGTATCGAGGCGCGGTTTTCTGAAGTTCTGTACCGCTACAGCCTCACTCATGGCACTACCGCCAACCATGGTTCCTGCAATTGCAGAGGCGCTTGAGAAGGCAAAACGTCCCTCGGTTATCTGGCTCTCCTTTCAGGAGTGTACGGGTTGCACGGAATCACTCACCCGAAGTCACTCTCCCTCTGTGGAAAGCTTGATTTTCGATCATATCTCCCTGGATTATCATCACACGCTGCAGGCTGCGGCAGGTGAAGCAGCAGAGGCAGCGCGTGAAGCGGCCATGCATGAGAATAAAGGGAAATATATCCTGGTTGTGGATGGCTCCATCCCGCTGGGCAATCCGGGTTATTCCACGATTGCGGGCATCAGTAATCTGGAGATGCTGAAAGAGACGGCCAAGGATGCAGCGGCTATCGTTGCAGTAGGGACCTGTGCCGCCTTTGGTGGACTACCCCAGGCCAATCCCAATCCGACCGGCGCAGTATCCGTATCCGATATCATTAAAGACAAACCGGTTATCAATGTCTCGGGTTGTCCGCCTATTCCCACCGTAATCACTGGTGTGCTGGCACATTTCCTTACCTTTGGTTCTATCCCGGATCTGGATCAGTACAATCGACCAAAAGTATTTTACGGACAGAGTATTCATGATCGTTGCTATCGTCGTCCGTTCTATGACAAGGGGTTGTTTGCAGAAACCTTCGATGACGAAGGAGCCAAGGCAGGTTGGTGCCTCTATAAGCTCGGCTGCAAAGGACCGATGACTTACAACGCCTGTGCCACTGCAAAATGGAATCAGGGAACCAGTTGGCCAGTAGAGTCCGGGCACGGTTGTCTCGGTTGTTCTGAGCCACGCTTCTGGGATGCGGGCGGTTTCTACAACGCACTCTCTGTACCGATCAGCGATAACTCTCAGACGGTTGCCTTTGCCGCTGCGGCGGGTCTGGCTCTTGGTGCTGCTGCTGCAGGTCTCAACTACAAAACAAAAGATGAGGCCAACAAGGCGCACGGTACCGTCACTATTGACGATCTGGAGAAATCATCATGAATGAACCGATGGACTTTCTCATTTGGACGCGCAGTACGGCCTTTGATGTAGCCGTAACCATCTTCGTGATCGGCGTCATCCTGCGACTGTTTGAGATCATATCGCTTGGTCGCAAACAAAACTTGGCAGAACCGAAGGGAACGGAATTTGGACCTGGTATGAAGACCATTTTCAGCCGTTCCATTCCTGACCTGGGTACCTTTCGAAGACAACCACTGACCGTTGTAACAGGTTATATGTTCCATATTGGTCTGTTTATCAGTCTGATTCTGTTTGTTCCGCATATTGAACTGTTTAAGGCTACCTTCGGTTTTGGCTGGCCCGGTTTGCCAACGCCGATTGTGGATGCGGCCGCTGTGTTGGCAATCATCGGATTGCTGGCAGGGCTTTGGCACAGAATCATGAATCCGGTAATGCAGAAAATCACGACCTTTGAGGATTGGTTGGTATGGATATTGACCTTCCTGCCCATTATCACGGGTTATCTGGCCTATCACCGTTTGGTCAATCCCTATCCGATAATTTTGGGGCTGCATATCCTGAGCGTCGAAGCACTGATGATTGCATTTCCATTTACCAAGTTGATGCACACGTTCACCGTTTTTCTGTCACGCTGGTATAACGGCGCGATGAATGGCCGCCGGGGGGTTGAGTCATGAGTGAAGCCACACTTGAAAGAGGCATCAATGCCCTCAAAGAGCAGATCGATGCACCAGTTGCCTCCTTTTTCTCCAGTTGCGTCAGTTGCGGCATGTGTGCTGAAGCCTGCCTGTTCTATACCGAGACAGGTGATCCGAAATACACGCCCATCTATAAACTGGAACCGCTGCGGCGAGTTTGGGAGTCTGAATATACGCTGATCGGTAAAGTCAAAAAGGTACTCGGCTTGCATAAGCCTGTAACCGATAAGATGTTGGAGGAGTGGCAAGAGCTACTCTATGACAGCTGCACCATGTGTGCCCGCTGCTCCATGATCTGTCCTGTGGGCAACGATATCGCCTATATGATACGCAAGACGCGGGAAGGCATGGTGGCCTCAGGTAATGCACCTGAAGGCGTTAAGGCCGCTTCTACACGAGCTGTAACGATTGGCAGCCCGATGGGCGTCACTCTCACTGCACTGGAAGCTCAGATCAAACACGTTGAAGCTGATACTGGACTAAAGATACCGATGGATGCGGAGGGGGCTGATTATCTGGTACTGCTCTCATCTATGGAGATTATGAACTTCCCGGAATATCTGGAAGGCTTGGCGAAGATCTTCAAGCAGGCAGGTGTCAGTTGGACACTCTGTTCGACCGCATTTGAAGCAACCAACTCAGGTATTCAAATCGGCTCAACTGATATCGCCCGGGTTCTGGTGCAGCGTATTGTTGATGGCGCTGAACGGCTGAAGGTCAAGAATGTTATCAGCCCGGAGTGTGGTCATGCCTATACCGCAATTCGCTGGGATGGTCCAAATCTTATAGGACGACCTTTCACATTCCGTGTTTTGCATATACTTGAACTGCTGGATGAGCTGCGTGCTGCAGGAAGAATCAAGACAAAGGATCTTGAAACAGATTGTTATACCTTCCACGATCCCTGTTCACTGGCCAGAAAAGGCGGTGTGATTGAAGGGCCCAGACGTCTGATGAATATGGTCACCAGCAACTTTGCTGAGATGAAAGATCACGGCAAGATGAACTGGTGTTGCGGTGGTGGTGGCGGTGTCTCCAGCAATGAAAATGCTGACGAGCTGCGCATCAAGG
>VMRY01000072.1 GCA_007713595.1 Sedimenticola thiotaurini | reverse complement strand
GCATCGTTTCTCCGGCCCAGTCCAATGGCAATCGGGAAGTATTGGCCCCACCACCACCAGAGATATAAAGTGATATTTCAAAAAGCATTAATGAAGCTGGGCGTTTTTTTTCTATTGGCTTTTGCCATGTCAACGGCGTCAGCCAATACCGGTTTACAACAGATGGATCGGTTTCTCAATGATTTGCAGAGCCTGCAGGCCAGCTTTGAGCAGTCTGTACTCGATCCGCAACAACGGCAGGCGGCTCGTTCGCAAGGTCTCTTTTCCATGCGGCGACCCAATCTCTTTCGCTGGGATTACTCTGAACCCGATAAGCAGCAGATTATCGCCGATGGCCGTCAGATCTGGTTGTTAGACCCTGAGCTGGAGCAGGTAAGCGTGCAGACTCAGGATACTGCGCTGAAGGGTACGCCTGCGCAGTTTCTCATTGGCGGAGATCCAGTCGAAAAACACTTTGAAGTAATCGATATTGGAGACAGCCAGGGCTTTGCCTGGGTCGAGTTGATCCCCAGAGATAAAGAGAGCCAGTTTGTCCGGGTACTGCTCGCCTTCAGTGAAAATCTGCTGCAGCGGATGGAGATGACGGACGCCTTTGGCCAGGTAACGCGGTTTCAGTTCTACGATATCAAACAGAATCCAAGCTTTAAAAGTGGCTTTTTTGTCTTTACCCGCCCCGATTCCTTCGACCTCTACCAGCAATAGGCAGTCGTAACGTGATCTCATCAGAAGATCTGTTTGTTCAGGAAACGCAAGAGCTGACAAGGCCCCTCGCTGATCGCATGCGACCTCAGACCCTGGATCAGTTTCTCGGGCAGGCACATATCGTCGGGGAGGGAAAGCCCCTTCGTATGGCGATTGAATCCGACCGGCTGCATTCATTGATCTTCTGGGGGCCACCCGGCACAGGAAAAACGACCCTGGCGACGTTGATCGCCCGCTCTTCTGGTGCCCAGTTTCTGAGTCTGTCCGCCGTCCTGGCGGGCGTGAAGGATATACGTGCGGCGGTTGAACGTGCACGGGAGGCACAGCGAAATAATGGGCAGAAAACAGTCCTGTTCATTGATGAGGTGCATCGTTTTAATAAGTCACAGCAAGATGCCTTTCTGCCTCATGTGGAAGATGGCACGGTCCTGTTTATTGGCGCTACTACAGAGAATCCATCCTTTGAACTGAATAATGCACTGCTTTCCCGCGCCCGCACCTATGTTCTTAAAAGTCTGGATTCGGATGATCTGGAACAAATCATTGATCAGGCGCTAAATGATACTGAGCGTGGACTCGGTAAGCGTGCACTGAAATTAGCACCGGATCTGCGCAGAATTCTCGCCGAGGCGGCGGATGGCGATGCCCGCCGCGCACTTAATCTGCTGGAGATCTCGGCTGATCTCACAACAGATGATGTAATCACCCGAACGTCGGTAGAAGAGGTAGCCTCGGGGAGTGTGCGACGCTTTGATAAGGGTGGTGATGCCTTCTATGATCAGATATCCGCCCTACACAAGTCGGTGCGAGGTTCTGCTCCGGATGCCGCCCTCTACTGGTTTGCCCGTATGATTGATGGTGGTTGTGATCCCCTCTATGTTGCGCGTCGTGTGGTACGCATGGCCTCAGAAGATATTGGCAATGCAGATCCAAGGGCACTCACCATCGCCCTGAATGCCTGGGAGACACAAGAACGCCTGGGTAGTCCTGAGGGAGAATTGGCCATTGCCCAGGCAGTGCTTTATCTGGCATGCGCACCGAAGAGTAACGCCGTCTATATGGCTTACAAGGCGGTGATGAAAGATATTCGTGAATCCGGATCGCAGGAGATTCCTATCCACCTCAGGAACGCACCGACCCGATTAATGAAAGAGCTGGGCTATGGCCACGACTATCGTTATGCCCATGATGAGCCCGATGCCTATGCGGCAGGGGAGCACTATTTTCCCGAAACGATGCAGGAGAGACGCTATTACTTTCCAGTAGAGCGTGGCCTTGAGATCAAGATTGGTGAAAAGCTGGAGCGGCTTCGAGCGCTGGACAGGGAAGCCAGAGGGCGCAAGTAGAACCTGTACGGGTGCAATCAGAAAGGTTGAGTATTCTCAATTGCCAACAGCGTGTAAAATAACCCGCTTTGAATGCTGCTGGAGCATAGACCATTGGCTCAGGTTTTGACGATTGCTGCCGGAGGTGCCGTTGGTGCATTAATGCGCTTCTGGGTATCCAATGGAGTCTATGCCTTACTGGGGCGAGGTTTTCCCTACGGAACCATGGCGGTGAATGTGCTGGGTTCGTTTATCATGGGGCTGCTCTATATCCTCTTTCTTGAACGGATGAGTGTCAGTCCGGAGTGGCGAGGGGCATTGCTGATCGGATTTCTTGGGGCATTTACTACCTTCTCCACCTTCTCGATTGAAACCTTGAATCTCATGGAGCAGGCAGAGTTTGCCAAGGCCGGTCTAAACATGTTCCTGTCAGTGGCAGCCTGTCTATTTGCCTGCTGGGGTGGAGTGATACTCGGGAGGCAGTTATGAAAAGCAAGCCGGTTACCATGGTACGTATCTACCTGACTGAAGGGATGCATCAGTACAAGGAGTTCATGGAACTTTTGCACGACCAGGAGCAAGTGGCTGGAGTGACAGCCTTCCGCGGTATCACCGGGTTTGGTAAAACAGGGAAAATACACTCTTCAACATTGATTGATATGTCACTTGATCTACCCATCGTGCTGGAGTTCTTTGATGAACCAGAAAAAGTAGCCACGGTGTTGAAACAACTTAATTCTTTAATCAAACCGGGCCATATTGTCAGCTGGCCTGCTTATGTGAATAGCGGTGAATAAAAAATGCTCGACCCCCGTTTACTGAGAAATGAACTCGAAGAGACTGCAGCCAAACTTAAACGCCGTGGTGTTGTATTAGATATAGCGCGAATTCAGACGCTTGAGGCATCGAGAAAAGATCTGCAAGTAGCTGCTCAGGAGCTGCAGAACGAGCGAAACAGCCGTTCAAAACAGATTGGTAAGGCCAAGGCAGCGGGCGACGATATTCAACCCTTGCTTGATGAAGTTGCCAATCTGGGTGACAAACTGAAGGCAGCGCAAGATGAACTGAACGCTGTACAAGCCCAGTTGAGTGATATTTCTCTGGGTATTCCAAATATTCCGCACAGCTCAGTTCCTGATGGAAAAGACGAAGCGGATAACCGGGAAGAGCGCCGCTGGGGTGAACCCAGAGTATTTGATTTTGAGCCCAAGGATCACGTCGATCTTGGAGGTGCCAAAGGCTGGATGGATTTTGAAACAGCGGCCAAGATAACGGGCTCACGCTTTGTCACCATGCAGGGACCGCTGGCACGCATGCATCGTGCACTGGCGCAATTCATGCTGGACACCCACACAACAGAGCACGGTTATACCGAGGTCTATGTGCCTTTCATGGTCAATGCCGACAGTCTGCAGGGGACAGGCCAGCTCCCCAAGTTTGAAGAAGATCTTTTTAAACTGGCGGGTGAGTTTCCCTATTACCTGATCCCTACCGCAGAGGTACCTGTAACCAATCTCGTTCGTGGCGATATCATTGAGGACGCGGATATGCCACGTAAGTGGGTCTCGCAGACCCCTTGCTTTCGCAGTGAGGCAGGCTCTTACGGGCGCGATACCCGTGGCATGATACGTCAGCATCAATTTGAAAAAGTGGAAATGGTGCAGGTCGTCAGACCCACAGAATCTTATGAGGCATTAGAGGCGTTGACGGGAAATGCTGAGACCATTCTTCAGAAGCTGGGCCTGCCTTACCGCGTGGTTACCCTCTGCACGGGTGATATCGGCTTCTCAGCTGCCAAGACCTATGATATTGAGGTCTGGCTTCCCGCACAGAACACTTACCGTGAGATATCATCCTGCTCTAATTTTGAGGATTTCCAGGCACGCCGTCTGCAGACTCGCTGGCGTAACCCTGAAACTGGCAAACCTGAACTGGCCCATACGCTGAACGGCTCCGGTCTTGCGGTTGGACGGACCTTGGTTGCTGTGATTGAGAACTATCAGCAAGCCGATGGGAGTATCACTGTGCCAGAGGTGTTGCGACCCTATATGGGTGGGTTAGATCGCCTGGCTTGATCGAGTCGTAAGTTATGACAATAAAAAACGCGGCCTATCAGCCGCGTTTTTTATTGTCAGTTTTGCTCTTATCCAGGTCAGACAAGCATGACCAGTAATATGACAAAGGCGACGACTGCCAGTAAAGGTATAACGGCCGCCATCCAATCACCTTGCTCTGCCTTCGGCCCGTTTTTCATCCAGTGCATGGCTCTGGGGAATAGGAAGAACAGCATCATCCCTATGGTTACGGCCATAGCAATTTGTAGCCAGATATTATCCATATGTTCCTCTAAACAAAAACCCCGGACAAACGCCGGGGTCGTGATCTAAAAAATCAGCTTGGGATGCTTGGGATATCAGTCATCCCCACCAAATATGCCCAGGATCTGCAACAGTGAAATAAAGATGTTGAAGATCGCCATATAGAGGCTGTAGGTCGCATAGATGTAGTTGGTCTCACCACCGTTCATCATCTGGCTGGTCTGGAACAGGATATAGGCACTCATCAGCAACATGACGCCGGCTGATATAGCCAGTGACAGGAATGGAAGGTGCAGGAAGATATTTGCAATAATCGCGACCATCATGACCAGCATGCCGGCGAACACGAAACCACCCATGAAGCTGAAATCACGCTTGCTTGTTAGCGCATAACCGGACAATCCAAGGAATATAACACCCGTGCCGCCAAGTGCTGTTGCAATGGTCTGGGGACCGTGGGGTAGTTTGAGGTAGAGTGTCAGGATTGCTCCAAGACCGAAGCCAAGCATACCAGTAATCAGGAAGATGACTCCCACCCCGGCCGACGAGTTGGCTGTACGCGGCAGTACGAACATGCCTAACAGCATGGCGCCAATAACCGAGACCATGTAAGCGATAGGAGGCATGGCAAAGAACATGGACACCATCGCCATCACGCCACTGAAGAGTAGCGTTGCCGAGAGCAGCATATAGGTGTTCTTGATGACTTTATTTACCGACAGCGCACTCTGTGCGGGCTGTGCGATAGTCTGGTTAAATCGGTTCATGTTGCATTTTCTCCAAGTAATCCAAAGGTTACGCAATTTGGTGGATAGACCAACCTGTTTACTATGACTACTCAATAATCAGATGGTTCATGCGAATTGCAATGATCATAGCATAATGAATTGTGGTGGAAGATCAATAATTCAAGAGTGAAAATTATATGCCTAAGTACTGGCGTAACTGTTGAGGATCGGGTATATTTCGCAGCTCAAAATTTTGGAGAGATGGCAGAGCGGTTGAATGCACTGGTCTTGAAAACCAGCGAGGGTTTGTAGCCCTCCCAGGGTTCGAATCCCTGTCTCTCCGCCACATTAAAAAGCCCCGCCTAGTGCGGGGTTTTTTAATGTGGTGGAAGTGTACAGGATTTGATAAGAACCCTTCGTTCGACAGATCGGCAAGGCCGATCTGGACGATGCCAGCGGCATCGCCCGTAGGGTGAGTGCCCAAAGGGCGCGAATCAATCCCTACCTGCGGTATCGCGCCAGGCGTGATGCGTCCTCCATCCCGTGCGGGGTTTTTTAATGTGGGGGAAGTGTACAGGATTTGATAAGAACCCTTCGTTCGACAGATCGGCAGCGTCGATCTGGACGATGCCAGCGGCATCGCCTGGAGGGTGAGTGCCTAAGGTGCAAATCAATCCCTGTCTGGAAAAACCCCCGATTCATCGGCAATGTCCCACACTCTAATGAAAAGCGTATTCCATGTAGAATACCTTCCATACCAACTCACGTGTTTCATAATCAGGGTGATCGAATGGAAATAATCGATGTCTTTAACGGAGATGCCGATGGCATCTGTGCCTTATTGCAGATGCGCCTGGCCGATCCGCACAAGAGTACACTGGTTACGGGTGTCAAACGTGATATTCAGCTACTCCGCAAGGTTCAGGCGAGTGCAGGGGATAGGGTCAATGTGTTTGATATCTCAATGGAGAAGAATCACTCAGATCTTATCCGCTTACTGGACCAGGGCGTCCATCTGTTTTATGTCGACCATCATCGATCTGGCGAGATTCCTGTACATCCTGGTTTAGAGACGATTATCGATATGAGGTCTGAAACCTGTACCAGCCTTCTGATCAATCAGTATCTGGGAGGGGAGTACCTAGCCTGGGCTATTACAGCGGCCTTTGGCGACAATATGAATAATATCGCCAATACGCTTTGTCAGGAACAATACTATACATCGGTCCGCACAGAGCAGCTGAAGATGCTCGGCGTCTGCCTGAACTATAATGGTTATGGTGAGACGGTAGATGATCTCCATATGACGCCTGACAGACTCTTCTTGGCGCTACTGGATTATCCGGATCCGGTCGATTTTATAAACGATCCTGATTCATGCTATCAGCTGCTGCATGCGGGTTATCATGACGATTTAGGTAAAGCGGAACAGATTGATCCGGTCTTCAGGTCGGAATTAGTAGAGATTTTCATTCTCCCGGATGAGCCCTGGTCGAGAAGAGTCAGTGGGGTTTTTGGTAATCAGCTAACCAATGAGTCACCTGCGAAGGCTCATGCAGTCTTTACGCTCAATCAGCAGGGTGGCTATGTGGTCAGTGTACGGGCTCCTCTTGTAAACAGGGTCGGAGCAGATAAGTTGTGCAGTCAATTTCCATCAGGTGGGGGCAGGCAGGCAGCGGCTGGTATTAATCATCTGCCCCAATGCGAATTTGATAATTTTGTTACTGCAATGCAGCAAATGTACAAATAATAGTAAGTTGAACGCGTATCAAGCTAAACATGGTTTAACGTATTATTATGAATTGGGTGCTTTTCAAGAGCAGCAGAGACCGATAAGATAGACCCTCTTTTTAAGAATGAAAAGACTGAATTGGTAATGCCACTCTGGAATTAGCTCAGCAACCGCTTGAGCTGGCTGAACGATAAGTAGGTGGGTATCGAATCATTCTGTAGTTATCGCGTTGACTTTAGAATTGGGGATTTACTGTGATCAAGGTGCTGCTTGTTGATGATCATGAACTGGTGAGGACAGGATTTCGACATATCCTGCATGATTCCCAGGGAATTGAGGTAATTGGTGAAGCTGACAGTGGCGAAGATGCTGTAGTTAAAGCCAAGCAGTTAAAGCCTGATTTAGTCATGATGGACATTAATATGCCCGGCATAGGGGGCATCGAAGCAACCCGGCGTATTCGCAGGCAGAATCCGGATACGCAGGTTATTGTTGTTACCGTTTTGTCTGACGCCCCTTTTCCTGAGCAACTTCATGAAGCCGGTGCCCTTGGCTACCTGACCAAGGGGTGTCCAGCTGATGAGCTTTTCCAGGCGATTAAAGTAGTTGCAGCGGGTCGTCCCTTTATCTCCAGCGAAGTATCGCAAAAGCTCACCCTGGCCAGGATGACGGGTACTAACCCTGATTCGCCTTTTAGTCGACTCTCACAGCGGGAAATGCAGGTGCTGATGATGATAACCCAAGGCCAGAAGACCCAGTTTATCTCCGATTCACTCTGTCTTAGCCCAAAAACAGTCAGTACTTACCGCCATCGTCTGTTTGAAAAACTGGATGTTGGGACAGATGTTGAGCTGACCCTTCTGGCTTTGCGCCATGGATTGATATCAGCAGCCGAATCATCCAGTGTTTGATTCTGAGTGTCGCCGCTGTTCCCGCCTGTCCAAATTTCTGGATCAGGTTAAAACGGATTACCCCAGCTATTTTGCCAGACCGGTTCCCCCATTTGGTGATCGGCATGCTCGCTTATTGGTTGTCGGTCTAGCGCCTGGGATGCATGGTGCTAATGCAACCGGTCGCCCTTTTACCGGTGACTATGCCGGTATTCTGTTGTATGAGACGCTCTATAAATATGGTTTTGCGAGTAAGCCGGAGTCGTTATCTGCTGCTGATGGGCTAAAGTTGATTGATTGCAGAATAACCAATGCCGTCAAATGCCTGCCACCGCAAAATAAGCCGATTGGTAGTGAAATCAATACCTGTAATCAATTTCTTACCGAGGAGCTGAAGGCCTTGCCGGAGGGTGCAGTCATCGTGGCGCTCGGTTTGGTCGCGCACAACGCTGTTTTGAAGGCACTGGGTGTGAAGCTGAGTGCCTTTAAGTTTGCCCATGAGGCCCAGCATACTATGCCAGGTGGTATTCTTCTGATCGACTCCTATCACTGCAGTCGCTATAACACCCAGACACGCAGGCTTACGCCAGAGATGTTTCATTCGGTGTTTGCGCGTGCCAGAAACCTGTTAAAGGCTCTATAATCGCCTGATGGCGCTTGATTCTGGCAACACATCTTTTGACTACAAGAGTTTTCTCAAAAACCTGACCCACCTGCCGGGGGTTTATCGCATGCTGGCGGGTGATGGCAGCGTGCTCTATGTGGGTAAGGCGAAGGATCTGAAGCGACGCATCAGCAGCTATTTTACACGTGCGCTGAATCGACGTATCCAGCTCATGGTCGCCAGAATAGAGGCGATAGAGGTGACGGTCACCCATACTGAAGCTGAGGCTTTGATACTTGAGAATAATCTCATCAAGTCCCTCAAGCCGAAATACAATATCCTGCTCAGGGACGATAAAAGCTATCCCTATATTTACCTGTCTGCCGATCGTTTTCCCCGGCTTGCCTACCACCGTGGTAAACGCAAGGCGAAAGGGCGTTTTTTTGGTCCCTATCCCAATGCTGGATCAATGCGTGAGACACTGCAATTAATGCAAAAGCTGTTTCCTGTCCGTCAGTGCGACGATACCTTCTATAACAATCGCTCCCGACCCTGCCTGCAATATCAGATCAAACGCTGCGGGGCACCCTGTGTAGATTTGATAACTGAAGAATCCTACGCAGAAGATGTAAATGACGCAGTTCTTTTTCTGGAAGGTAAGACAGGCGAGGTGATTGAGGGACTAGTCAGACGGATGGAGTCAGCCTCTGCCAAGCTCGAGTTTGAGCAGGCCGCACGATTACGTGATCAGATTGCTGCCTTGCGGCGTATACAGGAGAAACAGTACATCACCGGTGAACGTGGTGATCTTGATATCATTGCCTGCAGCAGCAAGGGAGGAAGTAGCTGTGTTCAGCTGTTTTTTATTCGAAATGGACGAAATCTAGGCAACAAGGTTTTTTATCCAAGCACGGCCGGCGTGGAAAAAGAGGCAGAGATCCTCTCGGCGTTTATTGCCCAGTACTATATCGGAAAACAGATTCCTGCAGAAATAGTCGTGAGTCATGCTCCAAATGATAGAGCCCTGCTTGAAGAGGTGCTGTCACAGGAGGCAGGCCACCAGGTGAAGCTGCGACAAAGGGTCAGGCTAAATCGTGCGCAGTGGCTGCGTATGGCCGAACAGAATGCAGCCCTTGCACTTGATGCCAAGCTGGCGAGTAAGGCGGGCATGCGTAACCGTTTAGAGGCGTTGCAGCAGGGTCTTCGGCTTGATGAGTTACCTAGTCGTATGGAGTGTTTTGATATCAGCCATACAAGTGGTGAGTTGACTGTTGCTTCCTGCGTGGTGTTTGACGCGAATGGGCCCTTAAAGGCGGATTACAGGCGCTTTAATATCGAGGGTATCCAGGGGGGGGATGATTACGCTGCGATGGCTCAGGCGCTGTCCCGGCGTTATACGCGGATACAATCGGGAGAGGGTGCGTTACCTGATATTCTTTTTATTGACGGGGGCAAGGGACAGCTGCATGCGGCGGCTAATGTGCTGGAAGAACTCGCCATCATAGGCGTATTGCTTGTTGGCGTTGCGAAAGGGCCTGACAGACGTGCAGGGATGGAGCAGCTTTTCTTGTTAGGCGATGACCGCCCCATTATACTGCCTGCTGATTCAGCTGCATTGCATCTGATTCAGCAGATTCGCGATGAAGCGCATCGTTTTGCTATTACCGGACACCGCCAGCGCAGGAACAAGAGCCGAAAGACCTCAGTTCTTGAGCAGATCAGTGGCATAGGGGCTAAGCGGCGTCAGCAGCTATTGAAGCATTTTGGTGGAATACAGGGAATCGCCAGAGCCGGCATTATGGATTTAGAACGGGTTGAAGGAATCAGTCGGAAGCTGGCTGAACAGATTTATGCTGTTTTTCATGAAGAATAGAAGAGAACTATGTTTCAGAATATACCAAACATACTGACGCTGTTGCGGATACTTCTGATCCCTGTTTTCGTCGTTCTGTTCTATTTGCCGTGGCAACATGCCGCCCAGGCCTGCGCTCTTGTATTTGCCCTTGCAGCCATCACCGACTGGTTTGATGGCTACCTTGCTCGAAAGCTGGAACAGGTCTCGGCTTTGGGTGCGTTTCTGGATCCTGTCGCAGACAAACTGATGGTGGCCGCTGCATTGATACTGCTTGTACAGCAGGATCCAATACCGGGACTTGCCATTCCAGTTCTTGTGATCATCGGACGCGAGATCACCATCTCTGCCTTGCGCGAGTGGATGGCAGAGATCGGTGCCCGAGCGCAAATAGCCGTTTCTGCCATTGGAAAAATTAAAACGGCCTTTCAGATGATGGCTATTTTTTTGATGATATATCGGGATGATTTCCTTGGTCTGCCGATGTACACCATTGGATTTGTATTGCTCTATGTGGCAGCTATTCTGACGATCTGGTCTATGTTCATGTATCTCAAAGCTGCCTGGCCAAGCCTGAGTGATGAGTCGCTCCAGCAAGAGGAAAAAAACGACCAATGATATGATCTACGGCTTGACACAGTCGACTGGGAGACTACAATAGCCCGCGCATCAAGGCGATGCGGGAATAGCTCAGCTGGTAGAGCACAACCTTGCCAAGGTTGGGGTCGCGAGTTCGAATCTCGTTTCCCGCTCCAAGTATTCAGGATACCCCGGGTAGCACTCGGGGTTTTCTTCTTCAGGTAGTGGAAAACTCCTGAAAAATGCAGGATACTTGCGCCCCTGAAAAGAAAATGGCTGAGTAGCAAAGTGGTTATGCAGCGGTTTGCAAAACCGTCTACCTCGGTTCGACTCCGGGCTCAGCCTCCATTTTTATCCGCTTTAAACGACCCTGCCCGGGTGGCGAAATTGGTAGACGCAGCGGACTTAAAATCCGCCGGTCATTGCGACCGTGCCGGTTCAAGTCCGGCCCCGGGCACCATTCTCTCTCTTATTCCTTCTATTTAGCTTGGTTTGAAATCTGTTCTCGATTGCAGAGACTTATGTATGATGTGTGCTGGTTTTATTTTGATGTTACCTAAATAATAATAGAGCAATACTCGATGCAAAAAATGGATGTTTTCGAATGCGAATACTAGTAACTGGCGGTGCAGGCTATATCGGTTCACACACCTGTGTTGAGCTACTTCAGGAAGGCCATGAAGTGGTTGTTGTGGACAATCTATGCAACAGCTATCGTGAGTCGTTGAATCGCGTTAAACAAATTACAGGCCAATCTGTAACATTTATCCAGGGTGATATCAGAGAAGAATCGCTACTGGAGGCTGTATTTCAAAAATACGCTATCGATGCGGTTATCCATTTCGCCGGCTTGAAAGCGGTGGGCGAGTCTACAACGATTCCTCTGGAGTACTATCAAAACAATATAGCAGGGACACTCGTCCTTCTTGAGGCGATGAAATCATGCGGTGTTAAAACCTTGGTTTTCAGCTCTTCTGCCACAGTATATGGTGATCCTGCCTCACTCCCTATTCAAGAAGCGTTTCCTTTATCCGCTTCTAATCCCTACGGCCGATCAAAACTCATTATTGAAGATATCCTGCGTGATCTATACGCATCAGATGACGCCTGGAATATCTCCATACTCCGCTATTTCAATCCAGCAGGGGCCCATCAGAGTGGGCTGATTGGCGAAGATCCAAATGGCATACCGAATAACCTGATGCCCTATATAGCTCAAGTAGCTGCCGGTAGATTGGAGCAGTTATCAGTTTATGGGAATGACTATCCAACAGCGGATGGTACGGGGGTGCGGGATTATATTCATGTGGTAGATCTTGCCAAAGGTCATTTGGCAGCGCTTCAAAAATTGAAACAAGCCCCTGGTCTGATCACGCATAACCTCGGCACAGGGCAGGGTTACTCGGTCCTTGATATGGTCGCGGCCTTTGCCAATGCAAGTGGAAAAGCAGTTCCCTACAAGATTGTTGGGAGACGGCCAGGTGATATTGCTGCCTGTTTCGCCGATCCAGCGTTAGCAGAGAAAGAACTTGGCTGGTCCGCCAGGCTCGGACTGGAAGCCATGTGTGAAGATGCCTGGCACTGGCAATCCAAAAACCCAAATGGCTATAGCGAATAGTTGATTTTACAGGTTAGTCTCGTGTCAGCGCTTCTAGCTTTAAAAAACATCCCACGAGTAATAATCCCATTCCTGCCAAAAGGAGGCTTTGTAGCCCATATCCTGCTAGATAATAGCTCCCAGTCAGACGTGTTACACCCGCTATAAGCCCGACCAGAATACCAAGAAAAGCAATGATAGAGCCGAGGTTGGAAAGTAGGGAAGTCATATACTTCTCCTTGGTGTTTTAAGTTAGTTTCCTTATATATTCTCTCGCAAACAAGGTCTACTCGAAAATATCTATTTCTGATTCAGATTCTTTCTTTTCTGGTTTATTACTCAGTACGTTTTTTCGATTCTCTCTCCACTCTTTATATGGTCGTACATAAGCTTTGTAAAAAAGATGCGGTATCAGTAAATGCAAAGGCATGCGAAGATAGTGGGATCGAATATATAAGAACCACCTTGCTATACCTGTAAACCAATCACTACAGCTTTTATGTGCTGGAGCCAATGCTCTTAAAAAGAGGCGGTCCATAAAATACCGAACAGGATAGATAGGTTTATCCAGTAGCTTTGACTGCAATGCATTTAATGGTATGGGTGTATTTAGAATTTTTGAAGTATACCTCAGCGCATAAAACAGAGGCCTGGATAAGTCAATTTCATTGGCGCGATTTATCAAAATTTCCCAGAAATTTGAATCTTCCCCAAAATGTCTAAATAGTTGATCGAGGTCGACCAAGTCCCGTAATCCGTGCTCCAGCTCTCCATCATGGAACAGATGAGTGGCGCTGTGTAATATCATATCGGCAGGGCACAGAGTGTAGAGCTCGAATTCTTCATCAATCTGAACAGATGCCTGGATCATCTTTTCCGGATCAGGATGTAGGCGCGCCGTGAGTGGGAGTATGTTGTGGTGGACATCTATGGTGCTGTGTCGACCAACGTGCTGCAAGGGAGGGATCTCATGCATCCATTTGCGGTAATAGCGTTGGTCATAGTCATCGTGATGTGTGGTTAACCATCCCCATTGATGAAGCTTTTCTTCAACTTCGCTGATAACTGTTCTGGGAACAAGTATATCGATATCACTAAAAAATCTGCCAGGTGCAGGGGGAAGCTCCGCTTGCAGGTATGCAGCCCCTTTGAGTAACAGAACTGGAATACCGATTGGTTCGAGTGCCTGATATATCTGCAGAATTTCCCAGCGCGCTGCCTCATGTTGCCTGGTGGCAAGGATTTCATCCGATATAAGATGATTTCTTGGCTTTTCTGGTATTGAAGAAAAAATACCTTCCGCGCTAAAACGATGATAGAAATGGGCCAATAATTCAGAACTACGTGCTTGGCGAATAAAGAGATCCCACTGAGTATCGGTCAGATTTTTAACTGATTGATGGTTAACAAGCGCTTGTACAACAAGATTCATATTGAACTCTACTGTATCTGCTCAATAAGTGTATCGAAAGTTCTGATGGCATCCTCTAGGCTGCTGTACTCAAATTCAAAACAATCACAGTTATCGATAAGTGTCTTGACTGTACTAAAGCCGCTTTTTCCTTGAATGGTGTAGTTGAATGAGTTTTCGCAGAGCGTCATAAATGCACGACTTTTAGATAAGGGAGATAACGAAGTACTGGCACCTTTTCTATATCTAGGAAAAGCAATAATCTTTGGGAGTGCTTTTTGGTTGCACAGTTGTATGCTCTGCTCAGGAACCTTCAGATGGGCAATTGACCCCTTGGTTGTATCGTTAATCGTAATACCAAAGACAGCAGATGAGCTAAAATTTCTAATAATATTGATGGACTCGTTTTTTAAGCTAATAGGCCGCGGACTGCTAACCAGTTGGCCGCTGCTTGGATCAATTAAAGCCATTTCGTCAGAAAACAATCGCCAACCGCTTAATGCTAAACCTGCACATAGGGTACTTTTACCTGCCCCAGGTACACCCGGCAGCACAATTGCAGCGTCATTCTTTTCAAGTACGGCAGAGTGAATAATAAGATATTGATGTGCATAGTTTGATATGCACCAATTTAAGCCCCATTCAAAAATCGCGTAAGCCTGAGGGCGCGGTAAAGGTTTAAACGGAGTTAATTCATCAAAGGTAAAATTTACTTGGGGTTGGATCCAGCGCCGTATGGATGCTGGCTTATGAATGTCGAGATGAAAATCAGAAAATCCCGCTTGAGTGAAAGCAGGGTAGTCTGAATAAAGTAGTGCCAGATTCTCAATTACATCAGTTAACTTTGTTCGTAATCTTGTAACGAAAGGCCCTGTCTCTATTCTGATACCCTCTGATTTTAGAAAGTTAGAGAACTGTTCAAAAGGTAAAGCGCCGATGGTATTGGTCACAATTCTATCAAGCCCAATTTTTTAAAATGAAACAGATGTGAATCTATCATCTCTTTTGGGATTGGTAAAAGATCATCTGAGAGGCGGTTTGATGAGCTGATAAGTCTATCGAGCTGTTCTGCCGTTTTTGGTGAACCCTTTAGGGTATCAAGGAGAAGATAACCAAAGTAGCTGATTAAATAAGTATCACCTGAGCCTGTAAAATGTAGTACAACCTCATCCGAGTCGTTCCATTGCGCCCAATGGTACTCTCCACTTGTGGCCAAACTCCAGGCGTTAGTAGCATGAGTGCTATTGATGGCGCCGCTTGGACTCATTTAGGTAGCTTGCAAGAAATTTAAATACTGTCCAAATTTATTTGTTAAGTTCTGAATCCCTGTTCTGGGCAGTTACCACTATTTGGAAGAACGCATTCTTCTGAACCTTCATCATAATACGTGGATAATTCTGTGGCCTTTTGGCCTGCAAGTGCCCGTCTGCTCTCGAGATTTTGCTGACTTGGTTTACCTGTTCGATAGGTTTTGAATACATTGCTAACTAGCGATTGGATCTGTGCGGCAGTTGGGATATTGCCACCGAAGAGATGCCCAATAGCCATTGCATTAAGATAGCTGGCGGTTGCTGCTCTGGCGAATTTCATGAAAGGTCGATTTCCACCGACAGATGGGAAAAAACTGCTTAAAGGCGTATTGAGCGCCTCTAATTCTTCGGGGTAGTAATGATTTGTGTTAAAACTGCCTAGGAAAAATACACCAAAGGTGGTGTTTTTCTCCCCAGCCATCCCTGCGGTGCTCCAACATGAGCGATCAAGGTGCCAGTAGCCCGGGCTACAAGATCGACAGCTGGTCCAGTCAATTGCAACAGATGTGTCACCTGACATAAGTACCGATACAGTACAGCGCCGGCCTGTGGTTGCCCAAACAGGCTTGCTGGCCACGCTCATCAGTACAGGTGTTGCAAGAAGACTTGCTTTAGTGAAGTTCCTGCGGCTGGTTGAGACCGATTGCTCTTCCGTTTCGCTATCCATCACACCTGTTTTTTTGTCTTTACTGTCTGACATATTGTCAACATCCTAGATAAACAGTCTTGCTTACTTATCGTCAATTCAGCCTATTTCTTGAGTTCTAGGCCAGAACAACGGTGGATTGTAACTTGATTACGAATAAATGTAATTAAGTGGTTATGCTTCCACGCAGTTATTTCTATTACGACGGCGTCTGACAAATCCCAGGCCGAACAGGCCAGATAATATAAGTGCAAGAGCTGCTGGTTCCGGCACTTGATTACCACCACCTGGTCCACGAGCTACTCCGGTGATTATATCATTTGCACAGGTCATGGCCCAGCGAAACGCGAGTTGCGCTGGATCGGCCAAATTTAGGCTGGATACATTGAATGAGAAAGAGAGGACGCCATTGCCAACACTCCAGGAACCCTGATTACTTGCTGAAAGCTGATTTGACCCATGAGCTAAAGCAACAATTTCAGTTTTGCGGCTTTCATATGTGTTGTGATAGTCCTGCACTTCAAGGTATCCGTCGGAATTAGCATAGTCGATCAACCAGCCATCACCGCCTGAATTTGAAGTCTTGTTATGAATATGGAATGCGTAGTCCCAGCTGCTTCCGGTGCCAATCATCAAATCGCCATACAGAATTTTCGAACCACCGTAGTAATAGGTATTCGATTTCCCTGCAAAAGCAGTGTAGACATCTACAGTAATGTCATCATTGGAATTCCAGTTAACATTCATGCTGGAAATACCGTAGACATTATTTGCTC
>VMRY01000037.1 GCA_007713595.1 Sedimenticola thiotaurini | reverse complement strand
ACTGGGATAGGGACCTTTAACCTGATTTTCATGTCGAATAAACCAGAGTTTCTGTTTTGATTTTTCTTTTTCGTCATCAGCCATAAAGAACTCAATATGCAGACACATGGCCCCTTCTGCCGGGGACTTGGCAATACTCTGATTAAACTATCGACCAACCGGCCGATAAACTAAAATTAGATCAGAACTTTATACCTAAGATTACCATGCAAATCACGGACCCGTTCAACAATCCGCGCCTGTTTATCGAACAGACACGAACCGAAACGCTTAGCCAACTGCGTCCTGGGCAGGTTGTGACGGCACAAGTGATTAAGCCAGCGACGAATGGCATGGCTCAAATAGATATAGGTGGCATTAAGCTGCCGGTTCAGACAGGTGTAAAACTTGATATAGGAGAACAGCTGGCGATCAATGTGGTGAAAGGTGGCAAAACACCTGAATTGCAGATAATTCGCAATTTGGCACCTGATGCCATCCAGGCACTGGCGTTGAAACGAATTCTGCCGCAACAGCTGCCCATTCAGCAATTGCTCGACGGCCTTAAAGCATTAAGCACAGCAAATTTAGCAACAAGCCCAGGCGGAGCTGCCGTCGGTAAGAACAGCACAATCGAACTCTTGCTGAGTCAATTAATGCAATCAGCTAGCGCTGCCACTCAACAGCCAGCCACTCAGCATAGGCCAGCCAGCCCACTGGAACAGAATCTTCAAAACCTTACTGCGCTTTTACAAAATGCAGCCAAGTCTTCAACTCCACTCATTGACAACAAGGGAGTGAGTCAGCTGGCTCAACAGATCACGCAACTGGTATCGCAAGGTATTTCTGGTAAACAGCCCATCACTGCTGAAGTGATACGTCAGGCCTTTGAGCATTCAGGACTTTTTCTTGAGTCACGTTTAGCCGGTCAACTGCCAATCAGTAACGATTTTAAAGCCAGCCTGCTTAAACTGATTACTGAACTCCAGCCACTTACCGTATCCTATCTCACCCCTACTGATCCGGGAGGGCTCAAAACACAGGACACCGCGACTACACTTCAATTGTTAGCCTCTAGGATTTTCGCTGAGTTACGGCACTTGAGTGAAGGATCGCTGGCCCGGGTACAGCTGCATCAGCTGGCATCTCTGCCACAGGATGAGAACAACCTCAGGCAGATCTGGCAGTTTGAATTACCTATTCCACACCCGGAAGGACGGGACGATTTTTTACTCCGCTTTGAAAAAGAGACCAGTCAGTCAGACCCCTCGGAAGAGCGTTGGTCAGTGAAACTGAATTTCGATATCCCTCCCGTCGGACCCATATGCGCCAAACTGAATCTGCAGGGTGATGTCATATCCAGCCACTTCACGGCTGAAGAAACGGAAGCTATCAGGCGCATTGAAGCCTCCTTGCCAAAACTGAGTGAAGCCTTTATTAAAGCCGGACTCACAGTTGGCAGGCTATCTGCCCGGCAGGGTGAAGCAAAAAAACAACCCGATCTACCACCCTCTCCTTTCCCCCTTCTGGATGAAAAGGCATGAGTGAAACCTACGATCAAAAACCGGACAGAGCTGTCGCTCTTCTTTATGACGGAGAAAATGCCCCTCGCGTGACAGCGAAAGGTGAAGGGAAGATTGCGGAGCAGATCTTTGCTATAGCCAAGGAGCATGGGGTGCCGCTGGAGAATGATCCCCAGTTGACTGCCATCCTTTCACAGATCCCGTTAGGCGATGAGATTCCCGAGGCACTTTATCGTGCCATAGCTGAAGTGATCGCTTTCGCTTATCTTGTATCAGGAAAACGGCCACCCGGGTTTCGCGAGGAGTCATCGGGATGACTAGGGCCTAGGACTTTCTCGGGCCACGTTGGCTACGCTCATCTGCTTCATCCTGCTCACGCTTCTCTTGCACTTTCAGTTCAGCAGATTTGAATCGATCCATCACTTTACCCAGCGCCTGTGTTCTCACCCGTTTCTGTTGCCACTGCTCCTTACGCGTGACGCACTCACTCTTACTGGCGAGCACAACTTTCTCCTGCTCCCTGATAGCCGTATCCAGTTTTTCAAGAAAAACCCGATACTCTTGCATTTGGCTGGCTGACATCCCCTGGCGTGCAGTTGTTTCGAATCGCTCCAGATACTCCTGATGATACCGCTTCAGATCTTCCAGCTTCGCTTCCTGGTCCCGCATACGTTTTTGTGAATGTCCCAGTTCCCGCGCAGCATCACTCTCCCTTGATTCAGCAACGCGCTTGACTGGTTGAAACCTTTTTGAGGGAACCATACCCCAACTCCTCCAACTCAAACCGTTAATACAGCTCTATTATTTAAGTAAACAGCTCTTCCAGTTGCGACAGACTCGCTTCCTGAGAAACCGGTGTGTTCATATCCTGACGCAAAAATCGTTCTAGCTCTGGAATCGCCTGTATTGCGGAATCGATCCGTTCATCAGTGCCAGGCTCATAAGCACCTACATTGATCAGATCCTGATTCTGTCGATACAGGGAGTATAGCTGTTTGAAGGCACGTGCAGCGTCCTGGTGATCTTTGCTGGTGATGTCGTTCATGGCCCGACTGATCGACGCCTCAATATCAATAGCCGGATAATGGCCACTCTCTGCAAGGCGGCGTGAGAGGACGATATGGCCATCCAGGATGGCACGGGCGGCATCCGCTATCGGATCATTCTGATCATCGCCTTCAGCCAGAACGGTATAGAAGGCCGTAATTGAACCGCCGCCCTTGTCACCATTACCTGCACGTTCAACCAGTTGGGGCAACTTGGCAAATACGGATGGTGGATAGCCTTTGGTTGCAGGGGGTTCATTAATTGCCAGAGCAATCTCACGCTGGGCTTGTGCAAATCGGGTCAGTGAATCCATCAGCAACAATACATGCTTGCCCTGATCCCTGAAGTGTTCAGCAATACTGGTGGCCAGCATGGCACCGTGCATGCGTCGCAACGGCGTGTTGTCGGCAGGTACAGCTACCACCACAGCACGCGCCATACCCTCTTCGCCCAGAATATTTTCGACGAACTCCTTTACCTCTCTGCCCCGCTCACCAATTAACCCCACTACCGTGATATCGGCGTCCGTGTAGCGCGTCATCATGCCCAGCAGGACACTCTTGCCCACGCCTGATCCGGCAAACAGTCCAAGCCGTTGTCCACGGCCGACAGTCAAAAGCGCATTTATGGCACGAACGCCGACATCCAGAGGCTTACGAATAGGGGTTCGAGAGAGAGGATTAAATACTTTACCAGTGAGAGGTCTTCGTTCCGTGGAATGCAGGCGGCCTTTACCATCCAACGGCCGACCTGCCCCGTCCAGCACACGACCAAGCAGGTGATCACCAACAATGGCCTCACACACCCGGCCAGTCGGGATAACACGGGCATCCTGCTCCAGACCTCGTATATCACCCGTGGGCATCAAATAGAGACTTTCACCCGCAAAACCGACAACTTCTGACTCGATACGCTCACCGCTGCTGCTGACGACATCACACTGCCCACCAATCGCCGCTCGACAGCCAACGGCTTCGAGCGTCAGCCCGATCATTCGGGTTATTTTACCTTCAACAACCAGCCCTCTGCTTTCACCAACACGTTCATGACAGTGCTTGAGACGTTCAGCCCAGATGCCCGTTCGGTTAGCGAGTGGCATGGCCATCAGGTTTCACCCTTGTCACTGGCATCCTCATCCCGTTCACCACCCATGATTCGGCTGATCATGGCGGCGAGTCGTGATTCCAGTGTGGCATCAATCTGTGAGGTTTCTGTAATAACACGGCAGCCGCCCCGTGCGAGCACAGGGTCTTCAATAATCTTCCAGCCCTGCTCCTTATCACTCATATCATAGATACTGCGCACTAACTGGGCATCTTCAGGATGCAAATGCACCCGGATATGACGGGATGAAACAGGCAAAATCGAGAGTGATTCTCTTACAATGCCAATGATGTGGCTCGGCTCCATTCTGATTTCCCGGCGTACCAGCTGCCGAACCATTGAAATCACCAACTCGACCAATTCACGCTCAACCTGCTCATCAAGTTGATGCAGAGGCAGGTCGAGAGTCCCCATCAAAGTCTCTACCTGGGCAATCAGCTGATCAATTTTCTGCTGGCCTTGAGTGAGCGACTCTTTATGCCCATAGGCGAATCCCTCCTTTTTCCCCAGCGCAAAACCCTCGTCGTAGGCCTCTTTCTGCAGCTGCTCAAGCTGCTCCGCAGTCAGCATACTGCCAGAATTGTGCTTTTTAGCCGCACCTTTACCGTTTGTCTCTCCCATGCTGGGAGGAACCCACTGCTGGGCATCGCCGGTCGCAGAACCTGAGAGCACCTTAGACGAACTCTTCTCCACCGCCACCTCCGAGCATGATTTCACCGGCATCAGCCAACCGTCGAGCAACGGTCAAGATCTCTTTCTGAGCTGCTTCTACATCGCTCAAGCGTACTGGGGGTGCCGCCTCCAAGTCGTCGCGCAGCATTTCTGCAGCACGTTTTGACATATTCTTGAAGATCTTCTCCTTGAGTCCTTCATCTGCACCGCGCAGAGCTAACAGCAGTTGATCAGAGGCCACTTCCCGCAGCAGTGTTTGAATGCCACGATCATCCACATCAATCAGATTATCGAAGACAAACATGTTGTCCTGGATATCCTGGGCAATCTCCTGATCGATACTCATCACGTGTTCCATGATGTTGCTTTCGATACTGCCCTCGATCAGATTGAGGATATTTGCGGCAGTTTTGATGCCACCCAGACTGGATGATTTGACATTCGAGGCACCGGAGAACTGCTTTTCAAGAATCTCATCCAGCTCCTGGAGAGCGGCGGGTTGAATACCATCCAGTGTTGAGATACGCATGATGATGTCTGGCCTCACCCGTTCAGGGAATTCAGCAAGAACCTCTGCTGCCTGATCTGCATCCAGAAATGAGAGCACGATGGCAATAATCTGCGGATGTTCCAGTCGAATCAGTTCAGCCACAGAACGCGGATCCATCCACTTCAGCTGCTCAAGTCCCTTACTGTTACGGCCTAGAAGGATGCGATCAATAACGCCACCTGCCTTATCTTTACCCAGGGCGTTCGTCAGCACATTGCGTATATACTCATCTGAATCCACACCCAGTGATGTTTCTGTGCGCAGAGTATCAACAAATGAGTGCATCACTGTTTCCATCTGGCTGGTGCTAACCTTATGCATGTTAGCCATCGCCAAACCCAACTCCTGAACCTCTTTTGGGCCCATGTGGGCAAGTATCGAAGCAGCATCTTTTTCGCCGAGGGCGAGCATCAATATGGCGGCTCGCTCAACCCCGGAAATCTTTTTTGTCTCTTCAGCCGGCATTATCGGTAACCCAACTTCTTATAACCTGCGCAACACGCTTTGGATCATCCTGCACCATTTGCCGTGCAGCCTCCAGTGTATTTTCATACTTCTCCGGCCCTGGGAGCATCATGGAGTCATCGTCTCCCTCCAGTGACATACCCGCACCGCCTGCCGCTCCACCTGCTGTAGCACCCTCAGTCTCAGACAGTCGATGAACTACTGGCGGCTCGATCAATTTTTTCATGGTAGGACGTAACACAAACAAGATCAGCACAAGAACCAGTATGACACCTCCCGCCTGTTTAGCCACATCCCAAACCCAAGGTTGTTGCCAAATCGCCAACTCGGGCAGCGGGGCTGGCTGCTCAGGCGCCATAAAGGGTGAATTAATCACCTCCACGCTATCACCCCGTTGCGCATTGAATCCTATACTCTCTTTTACCAGACGGGTGATACGGTTGATATCCTCCGGGGTACGCTCAATACGGGTAGTCGTGCCATCCTCAGCCTGTGTGATCAAGTCATCGACAACCACCGCAACCGAAAGGCGGCGAAGCTTGTTACTGGAGAGTCGTGTATGACTTATAGTCTTATCCAATTCATAATTTCGTGTGGCACGTTTACTGCTGTTTAGCGGCGATCCTGCAGCACCCACATCAGCACCAGCTCCAGCAACCTCTGGTGCATTGCCTGCAGCTGGCGGTTGATTACTGAGAGCCCCCGGAACACCCTGTACAGCAGAGAGTTGACTCAATTGCTCATTAGTCTGCTCACTACGCAGCGCTGGCAGATCAGGATTAAAGCGTTCAGATGTCTGCTCCGTGACGGTAAAATCGACCTCCGCAGAGACCTGTGCCCGCACCCTTTCAGCACCCAAAATAGGTGACAAAATCTCTTCGACTCGTTGTCTGTAGTGTTTCTCGAGCTCTTTTGTGTACTCAAACTGGGACGATGTGAGCATCATCTGACGAGAATCCATCTCACCACTCAACAGATTTCCCTTATGGTCGACCACGGTGATCTTGCTTGAATCAAGCTCCGGTACACTGGATGCTACCAGATGGACAATGGCAGCCACCTGACCTTTATCCAACACCCGTCCTGAGTAGAGTTTCAGCACCACAGATGCTGTTGGGTTATTCTGCTTTCTGACGAAAACAGACTTTTTCGGTGTAGCCAGATGGACGCGGGCAGATTCTATATTGGTCAGCGTGCTGATTGTCCGCGCCAGTTCGCCTTCCAGCGCACGATGAAACCTCGCGGCTTCCAGTGCCCGACTGGTTCCGAAACCGGTTTCCTGTTGTAAAATCTCAAACCCAAGGCTATCACTGTGCGGCAATCCTTGGCCGGCAAGCTTCATCCGCGCCTCTTGTACCTTACCGCTATCGACCATAACAGCGCCGGTCGACGAGTTGACTTTGTAGGGAATACCATTCTGCTCAAGCGCCGCTACAACTTCGGATGCATCCTTTTGCGCCAGATTGCCAAACAGAACAGTATAGTTCGGCGTCTGCGACCACAGCACCACGGCAATGCCCAATGCCACACTGGCTGCAATACCGATCATCACGCCTAACTGGCGAACAACAGGATTTTGTCCCAGGCCTGCTTGAGAAAAATTTTGAGTCAAGGCAGTATCTTCATTGGCCACGATTATTTTACCTGTATTCAGTTATAATCTACATTATATATGTAATATATATTATTGTTATTTTTATATTTATATTGGCATATTCATT
>VMRY01000058.1 GCA_007713595.1 Sedimenticola thiotaurini | reverse complement strand
TTTTACTATTCAGGATCCCCGATTATTTTTGTTGTGTGACGAATAACACATAAACCTCAACACCCAACACTTTGGCGATAGCCTCTATTTTGTCGATGGAGATATTCACCTTGGAATGCTCCACCATGCCGACAAAAGATCGAGAGAGTCCGGATGCCTCCGCCAGCTGGTTCACCTGCATCCCTTTTATTTTTCTGAGTCGCCGGATGTTTTGTGCCAATACGTCTCTTGTTTCGGACATTGTCATGCTCCCACGGCCGGGTTCTTGCCCCGTTTTTATGATTATCTGATACGCTTATTGTCCATGAAACCGCTCTCCGGTTTCCAGTACTGTTTTCTCTTCGAAATATCACGGTATCTCATTGGCGTACTTGATATTTATGATGGTGCTTCAGTGCCTCCTTCCGTGTGAATTGTATGCAAACCCTAACCGGCCTCGACGACGCGCAAGGGGTTCACTTCGTTCAGTCTGCGTTCCCGTGTCCTCGCTGCGCTGCGGGCCGCTCCATCCACTGGCCTGACCCCTGGCCCCTCGCCTTTCCTGCCGGTTGACCTGGTTGCACATTCACACTGCAAAAGGAGCTACACCATGAGCACAAACAAATCCAAAAGACCCTCACTGATCGCCTACACCGTGACCGGAGAGGGAGAAAACACCTTCTTCCACAAGATCGGTGCTGCCTGGTCCAACAGCAAGGGCGGCTATCAGATCAAACTGGCTGCGCTTCCGGTGAATGGTGAAATCGTTCTCCTGCCGCCTAAAGAGGAATAACAGCACAACGGCCGGGCTTCGGCCCGGCCAGAAAAAGGAGATAGAGATGGGAATTCTGCTGACCATTACGATTATTGTTGCCATGGCCTACTTGGTGGGATTCATGGTCGGTCTTATATTGGGTGCTATTTGGTTGCTGCTTGGAGAAGGGTTGAATAGCATTTTCAGCAATCTCCTATTCAATCAAAAATGATGGTTGATAGCCTTTGTTTCCTTGTCCATCAAAATCAAATTCATAAACAATTACAGGCCCTATCCCCTGGTGCTGTTGGCCAAGGTAAAAAAGGAAACTATTTGGGCATGCAGCGAATACATGCACAGTTGCTCCGAAATTATCGATCTTTACTTCACGAATAAATTGAGCCAGCTGCTGCGCGAGCTTGGAAGAATGCTGTCCTCCGGAAATACATTGCTGCCCGGGGCCCGAATGCGGCATCGCTGTTACCATGTGCCCCACACTAGGCAAAGATGCATCAATATAGCGCTGCATGTGCGCTTCAACAGACTGAGTAATGCTGATGCCGACCGCAATATCAGGTGAGCCGCCCAGGGTATTGTTCGTAATCTTTAATGCATCTCCCGCGGTCCTGTCGTCCGCGCACCAGGCCCTGAGACCGCCAACTATGCCCTTTTGCATTAGCTCTAAATGAATGCCTGATTTCACATGATAAACCGTGCCTGCTAGGTAAGCGATCGACGCGTGTGCGTTCATCACAAGACGAAGGTCAGATGATCGATGCGCCATATCTGTAAGGAAAGATTCAACAAGAGGTTTGATGTCGGCCTGCCATTCCCTACCCTCTTCAAGGTAGCGTTGCCGAAACAAGTGATTGAGATGCAGTGTGTTATCCGGTTCCGCCGAAACCAGATCAGTTGCGAGCCCTAAAAAACTGTGAATCGCAATTAATAACGATCCCACCGGCTCAATTGGTGTCCCAACCCATAGCCCTTCTTCCTTGGCCACCTCTACCAAATTCCCCCTATTAAAAGTATCAATCTTGCGCCCATTTAGTTTTTGAGCTAGATCGTCGTAACGAAAATCTGACCTTGCATCATTGTCAGGCTTTAGGCCAACAGCAACCGCGTTAGTATTAACTTCTTGCCGAAGCTCCTCGAGCGATCGGTAACCGTCAAATATTCGCAGCTTGGACAAGATCGGTTTGAGTTGCTGGTCACTCTCTAATTTCAGGTGCTTGCGCCAGCAGGCGCGAACACTTCCCATTAAGCTATTGTCCGTCCTGGTGCTAAATAACTTCTCCAACAGGATGGAATGATCATTCTTAGAGATCAGGCCTGACAATGGATCGGAGTCGGCGATCCGGTCGGTGGTCAGAAAAACGAATGCAGATCCATCTGGCTTTCTGGTCACGGCATCCCTCAGCCTTTGGAGCAAGGACACACTTTTGGCAGAGATAAATTGAGGATCAGTGAGGTGTTCGAAACCAAAACGACCACCAGCACTGACGTGCCACTTTATCTGATAGCATTCCTCGGTAATACGCTCCGTCCCGCCACGGGGAATTGGCGTGTCATATAGCACGACAACATCATCAAACCCTTTGGGGCTGGCAGATTCAAATATCACCTCGTGAACATGGGTTTCTGGCCTAAGAAGTTTAAACGCGTGCAACCAAAAAATACGCGCTTGGTAGTTAAAGCCATTGTGAATTGCCGTCGTCGTGTTTGCCAAAGAGGTCTACCTCATTCAATAGCCCGGCCTCTTCGACCTAGGCTCTCGTCGTCTCTTAGAATGCCCGCTCCCACGGTACCATTGGGTAGATACACTGTAACGCTACCCTCCAGGGACCTAGAGGCATCTAAGCGTGCGATCATTAAGATGAGGAAGTTTGCGCCCGTCTCCCCATGGCAAGTGAGATCAATCATTGTGGCATGGTCTCGCTTGCTTGGGGCCGGTGCAAACAGTGGGTGTGAGTGCCATTCCCCAAGATAGTTAAATTGTTGATATCGGTGCTCCGTTCGTGAAAAGAAATTGCAGAGAGAATATAGTGCCCACTTTGCATTTCGTACGAAACTCGCCACCAAACCTCCTCGTCGCTGAAAAGTCATTTCAGCTATCCGGAACTCACCTGGTGCCAATTGCTCCCCCATCACGATTCCACCAATCTCGTGGCTACCGGCTCTCTCAAGCTCGTCAATTAGGCGCACTCGCCATTCAGCTGGCAGTGTCAGTTTTACCACGGCTCACAAGGTCTTCAAATAGTTGCTTAACAAAGTCGAGTCCGGCTGCGTGTGTTGAGCTGTCCATGGGGGAATCGGATGTCCATGACCCAATATCGTGAGAATCGATGGGGAACACCTGCAACGGTTGGTCAAAGATCCATTGTCTTTGGAGGCCAACAAGATAAGCCGGATTTGGAAACCTGCTCGGTTCCCGCTCGAGCAGAGTATCGGCTACGAGCTGGCAAGCCAGGTGTGCAATAGTTGATACTTCGGCATCCGTGGCAATAATTGGTGATTGATTGCTCCGCTCAATCGCATAATTGGCTCCCGTTTCCGGAGATATGGCGTTTTTCTCCTTAGCAATGCGCCCCGCCGCATCGTTGATCGCTTGGCGAAGAGTGAATGGTTCGGGGTCTCTATCGGGCCTCGCACGTGCAATTAGACCACCTATACCACCCGCGTAAATCTCCAACCAAACCAGCGGGCGGCGCGATTGCCTTGCAATATGTGCACACAGATTAAACGCATCAGCGTTTGCAGTCGCATCAATAATCACCGAGGCGTTCCCCATGGCCGCTGTTGCCGATGCGGCTGTAGTTGCTGATTCTTGCCCGGCCAACCGCACGCGGTGACGGTAAACTTCTATCTTGGAGTTGACTAAGGCTAACCGATCCGCAACAGCATCTACTTTATGCTGGCCAACATGGCGCCAGTCACTGTCATTCCGGACTAAATTATCTGGCTGCAGGAGATCGTCATCGATCAAGACAAACCTATTCACGCCTGAACGTGCCAAAGACGTTGCGATCTTACTGCCTACTGATCCAAGCCCAACAATAGCAACGGTCGTGTCAGATAATTCAGCGCTGTCTGGGCCTAAACGCACGCTGGCGGGTGATGTTTCAGCAATAACCGTTGAACACAACCAAAGCTTCTGGCGACTACCCCAGCGCATTGTGAGCTGCCATGAGCTATCTGCCGAGCGCATCAGCACAAAATCAACTCGGGTTTCACACAGTGGGTCGGATTCGCCATCCAGAATCGGTAATGTCTCCCCATCAAGATAGGATGCTAGCGCCTCTGCATTCGAAAGAGCATCAGTTAGCGCCGCCTCCTGATTGCCTCCCTTTACTAGTCCTATGACGCTAAATCCGTGACGAGAGAGTTCTTCAGGAACTTCGCTAAAAACTAACGGACCATTGCCCTGAATCTCAAGCTTGAAGAGAAACACGATGGAGGCTTCGTTATGGTATATCTGTCTAAAGTGTGCAATCGCCCAATCGCCGTCTTTGACGCCACCAAGCTCTGCCAATGCTGCGGGCGTTATGATAAACCTGACGTACTTTCCGCGCTGTTCTTGCCCTTGAGTTACGGAATGGCGAGATGGAATGACAGTCGCGCCTTCAGTTCGACGCGCCTCTTCATCAGCCAAAAGTCGATGGGCACTCACAAGCATATCTGCAGCAGTATTCTGATCGCGGTGCCAATTGTCTGGTCCAAGCTCAAGGCAAAGGTCACCACCCACACCATATTGATGACTGGACCAGCAAGCCGGCTGGCGAGGTCGCACTGACGGGGGTGCACTGGGATAATGGGAGGGGAACCGGACTCTAACCTCGTATCGCTCCCCTGAGTGTAAGCATATAGAGCAATCGAGAGTTACGTCTGCACCATCGATCTGCCAGTAAACTGAGTCAAGCCATGAGGTTTCTGTCGCTAGCTCCTCGACCGTCGCACGCTCTCTTTCCAGTCGAGCCAGATCGGTTAAGAACCACACAATTACGCAAACCCCTCCGGTGTGTTTCGCGGACGCACGGGATGATCAGGGAAAGTCAGGCCAGCTCCAACAGTGGTCGACTCCATAAGTCCGGATTCCTTTCCGACCGATGGCTTGGGAAAACGTTTACCAAAGAGCTTCATCCACCCTTCCGTTGCTTGCTCCTGGTCTACCAGTGACAGCGCCTTGCGTCCGATAGCGGCATGTTCTACCACCTTGTTATAGAAGCCGTTGAAAGAATCGAAACTTACGCCTGCAAGGACGTTGTTGCCCGGCAAACTCGGATCTTCCAGCCAGGGTACTGAGTAGTAGCGAATGTCGTTGGCATAGCGCACCACAATTTTCTCCAGCATTTGAACAAATAGCTCACCATAATGTTTTTCATCTGGGTTTATGCACTCCGCAGCAATCACTTCAAGCACAAACCCTTTCGGCCTCTTGCCAACTGTCCCATTTTCTCGGCGCCACCACTTAAATAGTTTGACGAGGGGTTTAAAGCGCATGCTGCAGCGATTGTTTATGTCACTTGTCCAATGTGTGTGTCCAGGCGGATTGGTTCTGAGCCATTGCTGCTGTTGCCGATCAGCGATGTAATACTCGCCTGTCCCGGTTGGGTCAATTAGTGGTACCACATCCATATCTACCAATTGGGTAGATACTGAAACTGAGCGAGCCTGGCGGTTGGTCGGCGTGTAATGCCGTGTCAATGCCTTGTGAATTGCGTCGACCACATCACCAGGGTGATCATTGAACCGATAGTCGGTAACTACGATAATATCGACGTCCGGACGCTTAATTCTGCCGCCCTTAATTTGTGGCCGAATGGCGGTTTCCCTTTTATATGAGCCTGACAAGAAGGTGGTGCGATGGCGTGAACCGAAGTCGACATCCGCCTGGAGTATTTCACGTAAGCGGTTTTGTGCACTCGAAGCGTTACTTTTTGTGGTTGGGCTGGGCTCTATGTCGGCCAGGAATTCGGAAAATCGAGAGTTTGGAGTCACCTTTGCGCCTCTTGCATTCCGTTAAGAGTCATTAGTACGTCGGGCAGTGAATACTGCACATTCGTTCGGATTGATGCCTCGTATACATCGGCAAATTTCTCAGTATGTGGGTCCGGCAGGTAAGGATAGAAGTCCCACTCTGTGGGACGGGCCATCCACAAATTTAGCTGACGAAAGAAGTCTAACCCGCGACCTGCTGATTACAAAGCCTGAAGATGGATGCCAATTCGAGAGTCTATACTCTATTCACTACAACAACGCCATCTGAGCCTTCTCTTCAAATCTGAACTCAAGGCGGTCTACCGCCCTACCCTTCTTGATCGGTTTCCACTCAATATGCAGCGATGTTTTCTGGTTCAACTCATTCACCGCGGGCTGGATCACCCGTGCCTTCAGGTTGGTGAAACGGTCATATTTGCCCTGCAGCTGCAGGCGATTTCTCAGGTCTTGCTCCGTGATAATGAAAAGCCCGGTCCCGGTAAACTGGGCCAGCATTTCATAAAGCCTGATCGAATAGGTGGAGGAGAGTTCCGCTACCTCGGCCAGGCGGTAGCTGGTGAAACGCTTGTGTAGCATTGTGATATAGGGTGCTATCTCTGGCGAAAATCCCAGCTTGACCTTGCCCTCCCCTTTTCGATATTCCGCTGAGTAGACCCAGCGCATCCTTTTCTTTACTTCGCCTTCGATCTTGCGGATATCCCGTTCATACAGCTTGTTCACGGCGTCTTCCATTTCCCTATAGGCGCTCTTCATGTCGGTATTGAACAGGTCGCTAAATTCGTCCACCGAGAGCGTGAATAGGTTGTCCTTGGGTAATGGCTTTCGCCCATCCAATTGAGCGGCACAGGCAAGGATAATTCGCTGTTCATTGAGCGTGAGGCTGTATGATGCCTCGATCAGCGCGTTCGCCTTCGTAACTAAACGACTCGAGATAGAAGATCTGGCAACCTTTCCTACCTCCTTGTGATTAGTCATGTTTGTTCCTAGGCGATATGTAATTTGGGCTAGTCTATGGCAATATGCTACAAATGTAAACGCATGTAGCATTAGCCGGATATCTGTAGCAGCAAAGTGAATTCCAGGCCTCATATAGAGGGGGTTGAGGGGATGCCGTCAATTTGTAGCATTTCAGTTCAAGCGCATTAACCGCAAATCTGTAGCATTTGAATTATTTGGGGTATGGGTATCTGTATAGGTTGCTTCAACGAACACCGTAAATATGTAGCATTTGGAACCCCATCACTGGCCGCTAATTTGTAGCATTAGAGATTATTTAAAATAATTCGCCTTTAAATTCCTGATATATGTGAATATTGTTCTTTAATAGCCTGAAACCAGCGCCATTACTGGCTTTTTTCCTCCTGTGGATAACGCCGTAAATTTGTAGCATCAAGCCGCTTAACTGTAGTATTAAACCGTATTTTTGTAGCATCCCACCGTAAAATTGTAGCACGTGGCCAGCCTAACCTGTTGTATTTACTGAGTAAAAACACCTCTTAAAAACAAGTATAAAAACATTAAAAAACAAGAAAGAGTCCTGCGGCTGTGGATAACTCAAATCATACTCAAAAGAAGGACGCCCTTTTCACATAACAACGCCTACCCTTCGCCATCCATGGCTTCGCCCCTTCGGCCTTTGCACACCATCCATGGTGTGCTTCCGTTCTCTAAATAAATTTAGATACGAAATTCCAATCTCCATTCTTTTCCCAACATCTTCTAAGGACTGTTCGTCTCCGACTCACAGAAATAATCCAAATAGGTTCACTACGTTCACCCGTACCTTCCACCACTTATCCAATTCACAGCCACCACAAAATAAATACTTTAATGAGTGTTCGCCTCTGGCTCACACAACCAATAAAACCGGTTCGCTAATCGCTCACCAAAAAGCGTCTACAAGTAAGGGCCGGCGGGCACTCTCCTTTTTACGCCTTCTCATGCCTTGTGCGTTCTCCTACCCGCCGATCTATACAATCTTGACTCGTTTGCAGCCTCGAGAGCCCCCCTCTTTTTTGGGGCTCTATGCCCCTCTTATTGAGCTTCGCCATTCTTGAGAATTCATGCCCAATAATGCTATTTACGTTATTTTTTGTTTTTCGTTAGTTATTGTGTGAATATTCGCCAATATTAGTTAATTACGTAACTCATCACCTAACGGAGTACTTCATGACATCATTATCGACGTTGTCGGATTTAAGCGAACGGATGCATCGGCTAATCCGGGCCATTAATGATCGTAACATTAATGCCAAACCTGGGAAGATGGCACCAAAGATCTATACCATGAAGGAAGCGGAACCTCTCATCGGACGGAAATATCATACGATACGTGCGGCCGAGAAAGAAGGCCGGCTCCAGCCGCGGGAGACGCTGGCGGATGGCCGGAGAACAGGGTATACGCTGGCCGATATCAACCGTGCGCGGGAAGTGTTCGGAACCCGCCTTCGTCGCGGCGCTGGTGATGATCCGATCCGGATTGCCGTCTCCAACTTTAAGGGTGGGTCTGCAAAAACCACAACCACCGTCCATGCGGCTCAGTACCTGGCCGAGCATGGGTTAAGGGTACTGTTGGTTGACTGCGATCCGCAGGCCAGTTCAACCGCCGCTTTTGGTTATGTCCCTGATGATGATGTCAACGTTTCAAATACGCTTCTACCGCTCCTCGATGGTGAGCAATCTTCACTTGCCTATGCGATTCGGGAGACTTATTGGGATTCACTGGATCTGATTCCGTCCAACCTAATGCTTTACAACGCCGAGTATGGACTGGCGGTTGAGGCTAACAAGAATCCAACCGCCCTCCTCCGGTTATTACTTGGCCTGCAGTCCATAGAGCAAAACTATGATGTGATCCTACTTGACCCTCCACCGGCACTGGGAATGATTTCATTGAGTGTGATGCAGGCAGCCAATGCGTTGGTGGTCCCCACTCCGCCGGCGCTCTACGATATTTTCTCCACTCGTGCGTTTTTCTCAATGTTGGTCGAGGTAGTAGAGACGCTGCAGCGTCACTTTGGTGAGGTTGACTACAAGTTTGTGCGCTTGCTAGTGACGCGCCTGGATATGAATTCCGAAACACAGCAGCAATTGGTGGAGTTGCTTCCCGAAGTGATGGGCAATACCTTGATGCGCCATTCGGTGACGAAGACTGCCGCACTGGATCGTGCCGGCATGTATGGTCGTAGTCTGTATGAAGTGTTGCCTGATAGTGTTCCCCGGAAAACATGGAAGCGGGCGGTTAATCATTTCAATAAAGCGAACGAGGAGCTTTTGCTGCTTATCCGCCAGTCCTGGCCCTCCCATGCCGAGGTGTTGCGAGAAGAGGGACTTTTGTAAGGATATATGTGGAAATTCGCACCTGCGAATTATCACCATAACTATATGATGTATATATGAAAAACGTATTTCTATTGATTGCGTATTTTCGACAAAATTGGAGACGAATATGGCCGGCTCAAAATCTAAGATGAAGGGACTCATGGATGCGTTGCGGGACAATGTCCATGAGCAAAGTAGTAGCAACTCAAAGGATGCTGATGAGGAAAAACAACGCACAACACCTGGGGCGTTTCGCCATCGGTTGGAAACCTTGCCAACGCACGCAACGCCTCGAAAAAATGAACTGAAGGTTCAGCTCAAGATTGATCCCAAACGTTGTCGGATTTGGGCCGACCATGACCGACGTTACGATCTTCTCAATGAAGATAATTGTTCGGATCTGATAGAAGGCTTCCAGGCGCAGGGTCAGCAGATACCGGCGATTGTTCGTGAGATCGCTGACGATCCAGACCATGACTACGAGATCATCGTCGGGACGCGGCGCCACTGGACCGCATCCTATTTGGGTGTCCCTTATCTGGTTGAAGTCCAGAGTCTGACGGATCAACAGGCGTTTGTTCTGGTTGATGCGGAGAACAGGCAGCGAAAAGACATATCTGATTATGAGCGTGCCGTGTTCTATGCCAATGCTTTAAAGCAACTTTACTCGACCCAGAAAGAGATGGCTGAAGCGATGAAGACCTCGAAGGCGTGGCTCAATGAGTACATCGCGTTATCAGCTTTTCCAAAAGAGGTGGTCGATTGTTACAAGGACATCACTGACATCAAGGTCACCCATGCGCGTAAATTAACGCCGCTGTTGAAAGATTCAAAGCTGCGCCCAAAAGTTCTAGAGCGGGCGAAAGCAATCAAGGGACAGTCGCTTGATGGGGCAGGGATCCTGAAAGCCCTACTCGAGGCAGCAAAACCGAAAAGGGGAGGGGGGGTGAATTTTAGTAAAGATTACACACTGGATAAACAGAAAGCCTTTTCTGTTTCAAAATCGGGCAAGAGTGGATTGCATATCAAGATAGATCCTAAGTTTGAAGGTAACCTGGATGCGTTGTTAAGTCTGATTAATGACGCTGTGAGAGAGAATATTTAGGGATGGGCACCATAGGGGAGTGGGGTCGTTGGGATGAGCCAATAGATCAAGACTGAACTATTGGCGAGGTGTTCTATAAGCGCTCCACAGATGCTTCGCAACTGAGGCTATTGAGTGTGAAAAGCTTGATGTTGTTTCTCTGTTACACAAATGTACAATCTGACCTGCTAGTTAAAGGTTGGAATAGCTGACAAAAAGAGGGTAGGGGGCACATGTGAAATTCGCACCTGCGAATTATCTACATAACATATTGATTATATTACATAATCAAACATTTGATTGATCTGCTTTTTCTGTATTATATGATGATAAATATCTATTCAGAAACAGCGTTACCGAGGTGCTCTGCACAGTCTTACCTTGTCAAAGGCGTAGTATCTTATCGACTTTGGGTGTCGTTACTTGTTGCCGGACCATATTGGTCGAGCAGCATTGCCGAGGTAGTGCGTGAACATAGCGTATCTTCGATGATTTATTGAGGTTTAATTGATGGCATTTACGCCGACCGTTGTCCAGAAGACCATTTTAGCTCCTGCTTGCCCTATTACGGCGGCGACCGAGGCATTGGCTACGAATGGTGGGCTAGAAGCACGTGGAGCTATTTTTACGCGCCTTGAGGTTGTGAATTTCATCCTGGATCTGGCAGGTTATACCGAGAGTCAGCCTCTGTATAATTTGCGGCTGTTAGAGCCATCATTTGGCGCGGGTGATTTCCTGCTTCCAATTATTATGCGGTTGCTAAAAGCTTGGCGGGCTGCAAAACCGAATGGGGATGCCTTAGAGGATCTGAGTGATGCGATTAGGGCTGTAGAGCTTCACCACGATACCTTTCATAGCACCCATGCCGATGTTGTAGCTCTCCTCAAGAGTGAGGGGGTAGCGTCCAATAAGGCGACTGTTATCGCTAATCGCTGGTTGTCGAGGGGAGACTTCCTGCTAGCTTCGCTTGAAGGGGAGTTTGATTTTGTAGTGGGTAATCCGCCCTACGTCCGTCAAGAGTTAATCCCAGGGCCCTTATTGGCTGAGTACCGCAACCGGTACCAGACGATGTATGACAGGGCAGACATCTATATTCCCTTCATCGAGCGTTCGCTTTCTGTCTTGTCTGATGGGGGACATATGGGTTTCATTTGCGCAGACCGATGGATGAAGAACCGATATGGTGGACCTCTTCGAAACCTTGTGGCAGAACGGTATCACCTGAAAGTGTATGTCGATATGGTGGATACCCCCGCTTTTCAATCGGATGTGATGTCATATCCTGCAATAACGATTATCAGTCGTGAAGATCCAGGTGCGACCCGTATTGCACACCGCCCTGATATTGAGCAGGCAACACTGACTGCACTCGCGGATTCGCTTCGTGCTCCGACGCTACCGCAAGAGGAGAGTGGCGTACGCGAATTAGCCAGTGTGATGAAAGGTTCTGAGCCCTGGCTGTTGGAATCTTCTGACCAGATGGCTGTTATCCGCCGTTTAGAACAATATTTTCCTTCCCTGGAAGAGGTCGGCTGCAAAGTGGGAATTGGCGTTGCTACTGGTGCGGACAGGGTGTTTATTGGCGAATATAATTCGTTGGATGTCGAGCCAGACCGTAAGTTACCGCTGGTAATGACGAAAGACATCCTATCGGGGGAAGTTGAGTGGCGTGGCCAAGGGGTTATTAATCCATTTGCTGAAACCGGCGGGCTCGTTGATCTTAAGGATTATCCGCGTCTTAAGCGTTTCCTTGAAGCTCATCGAGATATTATCGCTACCCGCCACTGTGCCAAGAAATCACCAGCACGTTGGTATCGAACTATTGATCGCATCACACCGGCGTTGGCCTTAAAACCAAAGCTATTGATACCTGACATTAAAGGGGAAGCTCACATCGTTTTTGAGGGTGGGGAGTTGTATCCGCACCACAACCTTTATTTCGTCACGTCTGAAGACTGGGAGCTGCGGGCTTTACAAGCGGTGCTGCTATCCGCTGTTACTCGCCTTTTCGTGGCGACGTACTCCACCAAAATGCGAGGAGGCTTTCTACGATTCCAGGCGCAGTATTTACGCAGAATACGCATTCCGCCGTGGGCAGATGTATCCGAGCAACTACGCCGAGAGTTGATTGATGCCGCTGTCAGGCGTGACATACAGGCCTGCAACTGTGCCACATTCAAGCTCTATGGCCTTAATCAAGAAGAACGATCTGCCCTAGGTGGCAATGGAGAATAAATGGCTCTTGATCTAGTCAATTACGAGAAAAAAGCCCGGGAGGCGGTGAAAGTTTTTTGGGGTAACAGAAACGCGGCAAAGCTGAAACAGGTTGAGTCAGGGAAGCCCGATCAAGGTGAACGAGCGGGGGTCACCTCTGGAAAGAACATGGACGGTTTTTTAGCCTTGATTATCGATATTATCAAGGCAAACGGGTTAGCTGATGCTGAGGTTCACCAGAAGCGCGCGGTGCTTACGCTGCCGGGTTATTTTCGACCAACAAAGCTCTGGGATCTTCTCGTGATCAGCAAGGGAGAGCTGATTGCGGCGATTGAGCTGAAAAGTCAAGTTGGCCCTTCCTTCGGAAACAACTTCAATAACCGTACAGAGGAGGCTATCGGTACGGCACATGATCTCTGGACTGCTTATCGAGAGGAGGCGTTTGGTAAACAACCACGTCCATTTGTTGGGTGGCTAATGATGGTTGAGGATGCGCCAGGCTCTCGTAAGCCGGTGCGTGATGCGTCGCCACACTTTCCAGTGTTCGAAGAGTTCAAGGGAGCCTCGTACCTCAAACGGTATGACCTGCTTTGCCAGCGTTTGGTGCAGGAACAGCTTTACACAACAGCTGCTGTCATTACTGCGGAACGGAGTGCCGCAGAATCAGGTAAGTTCTCCGAGCTGTCTTCTATGACTGGCCTCAGGACGTTTGTTGCTACACTAGCGGGCCATGTCGCTGCTGAAGCTGCGCGGTTGGGGTAGGGCGCCTGAAAAGGGTAGGGGAGTTTGCTACAAGCCGGCTATGATCGTACAACCAGGAGGGCTGTCCTCATTGGTGCTGACCCACCGCGCAGTAAAGCAGAAGTTAGTGTTGTAATTTAGGTATTCAACCTTTAGCGTCAGCTAAATATTGGAGGATTACCCTAGGCCGGTAACATTTAAATGTATAAGAAGTGATGCTGAAATGGATGTACTTATACCTTTTGCCAAACATGTAGCGACTAATCGGGTAGTCTCTGTGGACGAAGTCCCGCGCGGAAACGCCTGTGGTTGTGTGTGCATATTTTGTGATGTACCGATGCAGGCGAGAAAAGGTGGGATCAACCGAGAACACTTTTCACATCAACCTAGACTCGTGGATGATGAGCATTATTGTCCAGCCAGTTTTCAGCGATCCATCTTTTGGATGGCACGAAGAATCCTCTCTGAGTCGAGAGAAATCAGTCTACCGAGCTATGACCTCACCTTCGATGAACCCCACTATGGTCTGCGCCAATCATCGACTCTTGTCGATGAACAGCGACTGAAATACGATTCGATAATATTTCCATACTTTCTTAGCAACTTGGCATATGATGTTGCACTACTAAATGTCGGCGAATACACCTTAGCTGTAACCTTGGTATTTGGCGGAATAGATACTCCAGGGGCATTTGTGTATCAGGAGCAGGCATTAGCTCATGTGGTTATTGAAATGCGTCCTATCGAACTGCTATTTGATAATCACAAGACCGGCTTTCGCCTACTTATGGAATCGCTTTTGTTGAGCTCTCTGGAAGGCAAGCGTTGGACTTACTATCCTACCCAAGAAGCACTGGCAGAGTCATTCAAAGCGAAGTTTGAGGCTGCAGTGCAAGCGTTTGCAAAGCAGGAGAATGAGCGAACACGCCGATTAAATTCAGGGACGCTGCGACAATCCTCATCAGAGGTCCGATCAGTAAATCAACAGCCGTTAGCAGCTGGAAACGTGAGCATTGGGCGTGATCGATTAATGCAGCGAGTTTCAGAATTGGTTCATATAGTGCAAAAATTAAATGCTCAAAATGTCACGTCTGGATATCTCTGTGAGGCCTGTAAAATCATGCGTAAGCCGCATAGTGATATTTGTAGCTATTGTGGGCATAAGGCATACACCGTTGTGCCCATAACATCGGCCTATCTCTCAAGTCTTGAAAAGAAGTACTGGTGCTGGAATTATGCCGAAAAATCCTTGGCCGTTGTTCCAAAAATCGGAAGCACTACAAAGGCAAACGAGGACAGGGGTATCTCGTGACGTATCTCTTGCTTTGGTAAGAGGGGATACCAACCACTCTGCTCCGATCCATGGCAATCAGTCATTATTTATTCTTACCAAAAACTTTGCCACGATCGGTTGGCGATCATGTGTAGTGCAAAAAAGTGTAGTAATTGGTAGCGGCGTTTAGTACATCAATCACCGCTGTAGAACCGACGAGGTCGTTGGTCTTCGTTGGGTCGCATAACAACAGGTGGTCGTACCAGTAATCTATATGACTTGCCCTTTTAGTGTGGATCCGCTACTCAATTATAGTGATCACTCTGTTGGGCTACGGCGAGTTTACGATAGGCCAATAGCCATCGGTTTTCGAGGTGTTACGATTGAGTATGACTTCTGTATTACCAGGGGTATAAAGAGCGGGAGTTGTAAAGGTGGCATTTCTGGGTCAGTTGCTACAAATACAGCTGTCTCATTAGGGGAATCAACCCCGACGGAATAATCAGTGTCCTGCAGAAAATTTATCCAAATATTGAGCAGAATATTCAGTTGCTGGATCGTCGTTGAGTCGCTATCGGATCGGCTGGATCAAGGCTTCACCCTGACTGCGCGGGTTACCCACGGTGCGATCCACGGCGTGAAACTGCACATCGAGATGCACCCTTGACTCGCCGAGTCGTTCGGCACCACCGGTACCCTCGGTCAGCCAACTCCGGGCATCCCCAGGTGAAAGCATCACCGGCATCCGGCTGTGGAGCTGTGAAAGCGCTCCGGCCGATTCCCGGGTCAGAATGGTGCAGGAGTATTGCCCCTCGCGGAGTTCCCACAGGCCGGCAAATACCAACAATCCTGGATCTTCTGGCGCGTGGATAAAGTAAGGCTGCTTCACCCCTTGCTCAGTACGCCACTCGTAATAACCCCGCGCCGGAATGAGACAAGTCTGGGAATGGCGCCAGGCATTGCGAAAGGCCGGTTTATCGCTCACCGATTCCAAACGGGCGTTAAAGGTGGCGTACTTGGGGGAGGCCTCTTTCGACCAGGTCGGCACCAAGCCCCAGCGCATTGGAAAGGTCCCCTGTGCCTGAACGGCCGGAATGATCTGCGTCGGTGCAACATTGAACCCGGTCGCGATGCCGGCTGGCCAATCCTTTAGAATCTCCAGCCACTCGTGCACGGCCTCGATATGATTTGCGTAACGTCCACACATCCAGATATGGGCCTCGCAGTGTCGAACAGGGCGGATTGCTTGCTATCAAACTAGATGCAATTACCAGAGCCTGTGTCATTTAACATAGGCTTTATTATACGCTAGTGATTGTCAATCGTAATTGACACATCCCCAGATTAACCTAGCCTCCGGATTTTGGGTCGTTTCTGATCAGTCGTCGTCGGTACCTACTCGAAATTTGGCCATGATGGGCAGATGGTCGCTCACTGTTTGAAAGAATTTGCGTGGATTAGTGGCGACGTTTCGCACATCTATCACTTCTGCTGAACCAATGAGTTCCTTGGTCTCGGCTGCGTCGAACACCACCAGGTGGTCGTATAAGTTCCCTGTGCGTTCGCCCTGTCCATTTAGAGTTGAGCCGCTACCCAGGGTGGGCACTTCAATATTGATCGCGTCATCTAAGTCGAGCGGAACTAGATTGAAGTCGCCGGCTATCAGTAGGTCTTTCTCGGTGGGATTGGCAGATCTCATTTCGGAAAATACCTCATTGAGGTGTTTCACCTCCATCTGGATATCTTCGATATCGCCTTCGGCCCAGCGAGCATGGTAGGCCGCTAGCATGAAATCGAATCTTCCCGTGCTTCCAACGGTCCTAAAGCAGCCATATGCGGGCTCGCGAGAAAATCTGTCTTCTCCAACACCATTGGGACCACCGGAATTGTCTTGGTGATACCGAAGACCACTCCAACCTTGGCAGGGCTGGATGATCGAGGGTCTGTAGAGAATCGCGTAGTATTCTGCACTCCCTGAGCTGGTGTCCGGCCGCGGTTTATCAGTGACAATCCCTGTCCAGCCAGATCCTAGTGTTACGAGTAACTGGTTGTATCCAGGATGTCCCCCTTGCTTTTGCATGACCTCTACAACCGCAAGAATGTCAAAATGGCCTTCAATAATTCCGGCGACTAAGGGATAATTTTTCTGATTACCATGGCCCAGCTTTTTAATATTCCAGCTCCCCAGCCTTAACGTTTCCGAGGTGGTTAGGTCTGGAACCACACGGGACCAAGCCTTACTGACAAACCCCGTTGCTCCACTTTGAAGCCGTATCTCATACCAATACGGTACGCTGGCAATATAATCAGCAGACTGACCTGGTTCCAACGAGCTGATGCGGTCACCACCGGGAGCGTCTCGCACAATTAGGCGCGACTCCACTCGCTCACTTGGTACTATGCGGTCGGCATGTACGAGTGACGAAAAAACAACTAATATTATAATTATCAGTGGCTTGACGTATGGCATGGGACCTCCTTGTTCTCTGAGTTATAGGATGAATATTCCTCAATGTAGGTAATATAACACCGATAGCGCCATTTTATCTGGGATGAAACATGTATTATTGCGCTCCAATAATAGCTTATATATGGAGCGATAAATTGATATAATCGCTCCATGTCTTGGATATGGGAACATAAAGATTGGCCTGACTTTCGCTTTGATGAGGAGCGATTTCAATCTCGTGTGGAGGAAATTCAGCGCCAGGCAGATCGGCTGATTGGAAGTGTAGAAGCCTTATCCGGCGAAGCTCAGGCAGAGACCATTGTGGATCTGTTGGTATCTGAAGCTATCAAAACAAGCTCAATTGAAGGCGAGGAGCTTGATAGAGAGTCTGTCCGATCCTCCATCAAGGCGTATCTGGGATTTGCACCTAAAGGCACACAGTCGCGGGATCCCAAGGCGGCAGGTGTCGCCGCGCTGATGGTCGATGTTAGAAAGCATTGGAATGATCCCTTGACCGAGGAGTTGCTATGCAACTGGCAAAGTATGGTGGTTCAAGAGGGGATATTGCATTCACCTTTGCGTGGTGCGTACCGAAGCCATGAATCACCCATGCAGGTAGTCTCCGGTGCGATTGGTTATGAGCAGGTGCATTACGAGGCACCGCCCTCCAGTCAGGTGCCCGCAGAAATGGCGAGATTCATCGAGTGGTACAACGCTACGGCGCCCATAGATGGGGTAGAGCAGATACCCGGACCTATCCGGGCTGGTATCGCACACGCTCGTTTTGAACACATACACCCGTTCGAAGATGGCAACGGCAGGGTAGGGCGGGCCATTGTCGATCATGCGCTCTCACAGGCTGAGCGCTTCCCAGCATTGGCAAGTCTTTCAACCTCCATAGAGCAAGAGCGTAGGGCGTACTATGAGCATTTAGAGGCTTCCGGAAAAGGGGGGTTAGATGCCAACGACTGGCTGGATTTTTTTGTGGGTATCGTCAGTAGGGCACAAGAGCTGACCAAAAATGAAGTCGAGTTCATTGTAGGTAAAACCAGGTACTACGACAAATTCCATAGTCAGCTCAATGAGCGCCAGTTAAAGGCGGTTGGGCGTATATTTGCGGAAGGGACTAAAGGATTCGAGGGAGGATTGACCACCAAAAAATATATGTCGATAACGAAGTGTGGCAGAGGCACCGCGTTTCGTGATTTGAATGATCTATTGGAAAAAGGGGCAGTGACACAGACTGGAGTAGGGCGGGGCACCCGCTACGAACTTGCTAAGGTTGAATCAACATTGCCGACAGGATGGAACCGTGAAAATTCAAAACAACATGGAGATAGAGAAATGGGTTTAGCACCAAATACATTCAGTGACAAAGAGATTGAATCCCTTGAGGAAAAAATAACCGAAATATATGAGTATACCGATCCATCGGATGACACGACGGTAATGCAGGCGCTAGAGAGCGCGGATATCTCACAGATTGAAGCAGCTTTAGAGCGTTTGACAGATATGGATATTCGGTTCAATGACCTGTTGGCGGACATAGCCCCCTCTGAGTGGCGAGTCGTAAGTATGGATCACGAAGCGTTCAAAGAACGCCACGACCAGGCCACCGGGAGTGCCAGTCACCAGCTGAAAGATAATCTTTTTAAAGCCGTTGGCAAAGAGCTGGACAGTGATGTTTGGGAGGCTAATCAGGGAGTCAACTATGTCGGTGATGTGGTTCGTCTTGATCAGAACTATCTTTATTTGCAGTTGAGTGAGAACAGCGTATCTGCACACGCACTTAACCAAATGTCACCGGACCAAGTTGAAAAGCTACTGGATCAGATCGCTGTAGGTGATTATGTGCATGTCAATGAGGTAGGTGATGCGGAGAAAGTCGAGCGGCCCCTAGCACAAGAGCGGGATCGGGGAAATTCTCATTAGATGGTCATAGGGCCGCCCATGCTCAATAAATCCCGCCTATGCGGGATTTATTGAGGCCTTGGGCATAGAATAGTCTATGGGGTATAATTATTAAAACTTCTTTACTATCAATAACTTATTGCGCATAATCTATTTTATGTTAAATGCGCTTAGCGGTCCACTCTAATGTTTCTGTTGCGACCAAAGCGGCCATGGATCGAAGCTCCTTTGCTCTCCAGAACCGATAGAAATGTCTTGACAGAGTGACTCAGGGCATGAAGCGGACGCTCGTCTTGTGGCTGTGGCTGTTCAACAAGGTTGACGGCTGATAAACTCAAGAATATTAAGGAATTTGCTTCTATGAGCGGGATGCCTTACTCCAAAATTATCCCTAAACATAGAACCTACATAGAGCTTAATATAGAAATTTTGGCGATATTTTACGATATTTGTGCCCAGCGGCATAATAGCTGAGCCTCAGGGATAATCAGGTATTTTTATGCCAAAGAACCTGCTTTCCAGTCTTCGAGTGCGACTGTTGTTTCTGCTCATGCTGATCATCGTGCCGGTCTTTGGGCTGTTGCTGCATAACGCTCTCGAGGCGCGCAAGCAAGAGACCCTGCATATGCAGAGCGTCGCGCTGAGGCTGGCCCGTCTGATTCTGCTGGAGCAACGGGAGCTCATCGCTGGGGCGCGGCAGTTATTGCCTGGTTTGGCGCAGTTGCCGAGTGTGCGTGTACCGGATGCAGGGCCCGTCTGTAACCGCGAATTTGCCAACCTTCTCGTGCAATATCCTTATTATGCCAACTTCGGCGTCAGTGGCCGTGATGGCCTGATGCGTTGCAGCGGTTTACCCATGCCGACACCGGTTCGAATCGAGGATCGGGACTATTTTCGCCGCGCCATGGAGACCGGTGACTTTGCCATCGGTGGCTACCAGGTCGGACGTATCACCGGTAAGAGCGCTATCAATTTCGGTTACCCGCTACGCGATGATCATGGCCGTGTCGATGGGGTGGTCTTCGCCGCGCTCGATCTTGCCTGGTTGAGTCGCAAGTTGACCGATATTCCGCTCCCGCAAGGTACGACCATCACCATTCTGGATGGAAATGGTACGGTGCTGGCGCATCAGCCCGATCCGGAAAAATGGTTCGGCAAGACGATCCGGAATACGCCGTTCGTCCGGATGATCCTCGAACGCGGCATGGAAGGCACCGATGAATCGATCGATCCGGAGGGTATTCACCGGCTTTATGCCTTCACGCCCCTGCACCAGGCGGGTTCAGACAGCGCCTATGTCAGTGTCGGTATTCCACGTGACGTCGCCTATGCTGATCTTGACGCGCGTTTTAAACGTGATTTGCTTTTGCTGTTTCTGATTGTGGTGGTGGTGACCACCGTGGCATGGAAGGGCAGTAACACCTTTGTCCTGCATCCGCTCAGGATTCTCGCACGTACCAGCGAACGCCTCGGCAATGGCGATCTCAGCGCCAGAACCGCATTGCAGAGGACGCAGGATGAGTTCGGACAACTGGCACAATCCTTTGATCAGATGGCCGTTTCGCTGCAACGGCAGCGAGATGAAGCCGAAACTCATGACAAGGAACTGCAACGTACCAACCTTGCGTTGCGTACTCTGAGCGCCGGTAACCGCACGCTGGTGAGGGCTGCTGATGAGTCATCCTTACTGCAAAAGATGTGCAGTGTAGCGGTGGAACTCGGCGGCTATCGCATGGCCTGGGTCGGTTTCGCGGAACATGACGCGGAAAAGACGGTACGGCCGGTGGCGCAGGCCGGTACCGATAAGGCATTCCTCGACACACTCCACATCACCTGGGACGAAACAGAACAGGGCAATGGCCCCACCGGTACAGCGATCCGAACCGGCAGGCACTGCGTGGCGCATGGGCTCCAGAGTGATCCACGATACCAGGCATGGCATACGGCGGCCCGTGAGCAGGGAATCGAGTCGGCCTTGTCGCTGCCCTTGCAGGTGGATCAGGAAGTGATGGGCGCTATTACCATTTATGCGGAAGACGACGGCGCATTTGATGCCGCTGAGATCGAACTCCTGTCGGAAATGGCGGAAGACCTGGCCTATGGTATCGCCACCCTGCGCACCCGCATCAAGCACGATGCGGCGCAGGCGACGATCCAGCGTATGGCGTACTTCGATGCATTGACCGGCCTGCCCAATCACGCTTCTTTAGAAGAGCATCTGGATGACGCCATCACTGGCGTGCACTCGCGGAATCACAGTCTCGCCCTGTTGTTGTTTGATCTGGAGAGATTGCGTGACATCAATGATACTCTGGGTTTTGAGGCCGGCAATAAAGTGATGCAGGTGTCGGCGCAACGTATAGCGCAAGAAACGGAAAAGGGCGAATTCGTTGCCCGTATGCGCGGCGATGAATTTGCATTGCTGTTACCGGAATCGGATGCCGATCACGCCGAGCAGACAGTACTCCGTATCCTGGCGCTTTTGAATCAACCCTTCAGCGTAAATGATTTCTCGCTGGTTGTCAGGGCGAATGTAGGCATCGTCCTGTTTCCTGAGCACGGAACCGACGGGGAACAGATCATACGTCGCGCGAATTTGGCGATGCAGCTGGCCAAGCTGTCCGGAAACGGTTACGCCTTTTACTCGCCCGAGCAGGATGTTGACAAGAAACGTCATCTGGCACTGGCCTCCGACCTGAACCGGGCATTGCAAGATAATGCGCTGGAGTTGTATTACCAGCCAAAGATCTCCATGCGGTCCGGCCACGTCAATGGCTTCGAAGCCCTGGCGCGTTGGTCACACCCAACCCATGGCATGATTCCTCCTGATGAGTTCATTGCGCTGGCGGAGCGTACCGGCATGATCCGGGCTATCACGGACTGGGTATTGGCATCCGCGCTACGCCAGTTAACCACGCTCCGGCAGGCTGGCATCCATCTACCGATTGCGGTCAATCTCTCCGCCATCAACCTCCAGGATCCACGCCTGCTGGATAAGATCCAGGAGATGTGCGCGGCTTGTAATATGGAGAAAGGGATGCTTGAACTGGAGATCACCGAAAGCGCGGTCATGGCAGATCCTGTGGGTGCGCTGGAGATCCTGTCACGCTTAAGCGATCTTGGTATGCCGCTCTACATTGACGACTTCGGTACCGGTTACTCGTCGCTGAGTTATCTTAAGAAGCTACCGGTAGCTACCATCAAAATAGACAGGTCGTTTGTCGCCGACATGCTGGATGACGCCGATTCGGCGAGTATTGTGCGCTCCACCATCACCCTGGCACACGATATGGCGCTCACCGTGGTGGCAGAGGGCGTGGAGGACGAAGCCGTGTGGGCGCAGCTCAAGGCGCTCGGCTGTGATGCAGGCCAGGGCTACTATATGGGTCGTCCAATGCCCGCCAGCGAGGTCGAGAGATGGTTGCATGAATCGCCCTGGGGTTTGGCTGGGGCATCGCTGGACAAGTAGCAATTCGAAGTAATGGCGACTCGAAGAAAAGGAGATGGTTTAATATTTTTATGGTCAAGCCAAGTATTGGTTGGAGCGTCTGCTTCTGGATGGCAGGTGTCTTCGGAGGGTTTCGACATGAAGCTGCCACTGGATTCTTCCAGCGATAGGCATAAATCGACCCAAAGCTGAAGTGAGCAAGCCTAGGTAGATATCGCAGCAGAAAGCCGATGTTCACCAATATTCTAGCAAAGGGGCTGGGGCGGGATTTAATTTGATAAATTTACCTTTGTGCACAAGGCCATAGTTTAACTAGGTTGACCTGACTAGTTAAACCTCCTCAAATCCGGATGAGTGCCGGTATCCGGGCACCAGAATACACGGCCTTCCTTTACCCAGAAATGACTTAAACATCCTTTATCACGCCACACAGAAGGGTGCAGTGTCGGGTGTCCGGAAACAGATTTTGTCAGTCTCCACTGGGGGGTATGAACAGCCTGTAGCGATAAGGTGACTACGCTTCCACATCCGCACGGGCACTGAAATAAGCTCCACTTCGGCTTTCCGGAAGGGGCAACGTAGTAAAGCGTTCTTTCCTCGATTTCTTCATTCTTTGGCGGTTTTTGCACTGAAGTTATGCGAGCAAAATGGACGGGCGGTAATGATCTCTTGGGTGCGAACTCGGTTTCCGCTGACCGTAATAGTCCCTTCAACCAGCTAATTATTTTATTAAACATATTCATCACGTTTTCCCAATACAGGCCGTTTCAGCCTGTAAGTCTCTTTCATTAATAAAAATTTGCGATGCCTACAATACGGGCATTCATTATCAGATTTGGTCTGGCGGCTTCTAAATTCCATATTCACAAAATCGACTTGAATCATGTCTTTTCGAAGTACAGGAGGATAACGCCGATACGGTTTAATCAGATCAAACAGCGTTGCCAATGCAAAATCTGCTGTGGCGCTGGTAAAAGGTCCTACACCGGGCGCTTCCTCGCCGCCATCTTCAAGATATCTTTCCTTTAGCTCTTCTTTGGTTATGTTGGGGTTTTCACGTTTGAGAAGTTGGGTTTGTATCCACTTTTCATGAATCACACCCTGGCAAAAAAGACACTCCCCGCTTTCCGGCAGAATGGTACTGATCCGACCAAAATGATAACGAAGTCCAGGTTGACCCGTCTTGTCATCCATAACACGTCCGCCAAGACCGAGGTCGATATATAGCTGGGCATAGGCATAGAGGGCAATATTCATCACGTCCCTGCCAATAAAGTCATCCGTACAGCCCACGACCACATCACAACTGGCCAGGGCATCTAGCGCGTTCGGGTCCGAATCAATCTTTGACTCGCAAACTCCGACCTTCACTGACACACCAATATCATCAATAAAATCTTTTAGTTTGCGGGCTTTTTTATCGCCGACATCGCCTCTTTTCAGACCTCTCACGCGGTTGAGATTGCTCAATGCCAGATCATCGTCATCTATCAGCACCAGCTCGCTAATACCTGCTCGTGCTCCCAACGTGGCAAATGGGCTGCCTGTTCCTCCTGTGCCGACCACGCCGACACGCAAGGATTGCAGCATGTCTACAAAAGGCTGGCCGAATGCAGCGGCTCCCCGCTTGTGGGTTTCAGAGTGGTCTTCGCTGCTTTCCTTGTAGCCATAGATTTTTAGCGGGTCAGTCGTGACAAGAGTGTGCCTGACGGGTACGGTATTCTCAGGCATAGCTGCTGCTCTGACTCGGGCTTTCCATACATTGTTAGCCCAAAGCATTGCTACGAAAGTAATGTCTTTTCCATTCCGGTTGCTAATCGCTCTTAACAGGGTGATTTCGTTTTCGTCATCCTTGATTGAAAACTCATCCGGCCCCTCGGGATGATTATGGATAAAGCCAAAAACAAGCTTTTCTTCCTCACACCTCCGGAATATCTCTCTTAATGGAGCTAGTTTGAAATCAAAATGAGTAGGGGAGCTACTATTGATCCACGCTTCATCAAAAGGTATCACGTCCTGGGCAATATAGCGGTCCGAGTCCGGCAAGCCATCCACACTGATATGAAGCCTGCGGAACAACACTATGGCAGCTCTTTCGTTTCCTTCCGGATGTGCCTCCAGATAATTTACAAGCTCATCATGCTGGGAACCAAGTAACGTCAATCTTGCTGCATTCATTGTGCATCGGGCCTCCGGAATGCCCAGTCAATTCTCCGCAAAATTGTTTCAATACCATCTGTACCAGGTCTCCAGACAGATTTACCCTGATTCCAGTGCCGAGACCAGCGGCAAAACTCCTTTCCCTGATAAATTCTGTTGTCCCCACCACCCACATTGTTGGTGGCGGGGATCAGCTTTCCATCCAGGCGGGATAGCCGGGGATTTGTCCAGAGCATGTCATTACCTGCTTGCGGGTAATTACTGGGAATGACTACCAGTACATCACACACTTCGTGATCGTAAATGCCTTTCGGCAGCTTGTAGTTAAGCAGTACCAGAAAACGCTGGGCTTCATCCTCGGTGTACGAAAAGCCTTGCGCTTCTAACTCCTTGTAATCTTCGTCCAGCAGTAAAGGCATATCTTTATGCGCCAGCTTGTGAGCCAACGGACTGGGTTGAAAAACGGTCCGGACCTGGATGCTCGGTTAGGTCGATGATCGTGTCATTTTCAACCGGCACGTCAGGTTGATCCGGAACCTTCCAGAAGATTTCTACATCGTCCGGTAATGAACCCAACTCTCTCAGTTCTGCGCCGGTGATGATCCCCTCGTTCCAGTCAAAGCGCTGATTGTCGATGAATAACTCGGGACGTTTTGATTTTTCACTACTCATTTCAATTCCCTCACTTTTCTTTACGAACGCCTTTGAACGGCGTCTTGGACGAAGTCTTCACATCCATGAAACGCCCCGTATCCGCGTCGCGTTTCACGTAGTGTCCTGACAGGGTTTTCGTTTGGGAGCGGCCTTTCACTGCTCCGTTGCGATGCCCGTCACCTTTCGGTGGATTTGTTGCCATATCGGTCTCCTTTAACTCGTGTTACACATAAATATTAACTACAGTTAATATGATAGGGCTACCTAGGCATGGATGTCAACTGGTGTTAAAATAAAAATTAACAGGAGTTAACGCAATGAGTGATAAAGAACAGCAGGCTGCAATTATTAGCAGTAATATCAAGAGGTTAAGGTCTTCTGTCAATTGGACGCAGGCTAAGCTTGCTGAGGAAGCTGGTATCACTGGTGCCGCCTTAAGTAAAATTGAACAAGGCGAAAAGCGGATACCTACCATTGTTGTCCTGAGAAAAATCGCGTCAGCACTGAAAGTCTCCGTGCATGAGATCACAGGGGAAAGGGTGGATACTGTCTCACCGGAAGACGAAGAAACCAGGGCTTTCCACCGGAAATGGGGTATGCTTGAGGAGTTGAGCGAAGACGATCAGGAAATGCTTATCGGTATGGCAGGACGACTAAGGAAAATGACGAAGGAATGATACAAATTCAGAAAGGAATCGCAGAAGCCGAAAGTTTATTAGAGGACCTCGGTTACGATACGCTGCCAGTACGACCGTTTGATGTCGCCCGGTCTATTCACTCCGATGATTTCAAGCTTAGCATGGAGCTTCAGTCTTTCGACTCCGATAAGATTCTCGGGCGCGCCGAAGGGAACATCAAAGGTGCTTTGGTTTACATCAATTCCAATATTCCCGATCCGGGCAGGCTAAACTTTACTGCTGCCCACGAACTCGGACACGTATGTATGCACATCATGCCCATGGTGAAGTCTTCTTTCGAGTGCGGGACAAAAGAACTATCGAATCAGTTCAATGACCCCATCGAACAAGAAGCGAACGGTTTTGCCTCGGGACTATTAATACCTCAACCATTAACCTCTAAGCTGACCGATGGAGATATCAATTGGTCAAATATTGATATTGTCTCCAGAGCTTGTGAGGCATCTCTGGAAGCCACCTACAGAAAAATGGCCTATTCCAATAAATCACCTTCGGCTCTCATCATTCATCAGAACGGGCATTTTGTAAGATTTGTTCCTATGAATAACTTTGCCTATTTTATAGAGCAAAGCCCACTTACAAGGGAACAACAAGCAAGCCTTACCGATGTGAGATCTGAAAACTACCCCACTTATTTTGACGAAGTAGACGCTATAGACTGGGTGAACCCTTCTTCAAAATATGGACGTCTATCTACAATTTATTGCAGCTCGATCCTCCTTAATGATGGTTTCAGCTACACACTTCTGGCCTATGATGACGACTGCCTGGTAGGTGTTGAGGAAGAATATTAGACTAAACCAATTCCGGCCACTAATACCAATTGTCAGATAAACATGATCTATTCCAGTTTACGTACAACACGTTGCGCATTATCCAGGATTAAACCTCCCCTTCCGATACTTAACTCAGCACTGATTTCATCTGCCTCCAAAAGGGGTATCTCCGTTAGATAGATCCGTTGCGCTTCTTCAGCATTTGTTGGAAAAAATGCCCCGCCAGGTTCGCTATGGATGTAGTGATCGCCAATGAGAGCTCCACAAGCCCTACATGAATTACCATAGTATTCATGTCCTGCAGTGCGGGAGTCTTGTAATTTATATCCGGGAACAAGTGCCTGAATGAAGGATAAGATGGTGGCGGGGATATGATCTATGGATACGAAAATTAGCGGCTCTTCCTCGTCGTCAGGATACTCTGGGTCCTTGAATTCTTCCGGATAATCTACGGCTGGAGCCAATATACCCACAACCGATGTCTTGGCGTCACATCGCCAACAGTTGATCTTTCTCCCCATCAGATAAAGTGGAGGATATACTTTCAAGAGGCTCTCCTTTCCTTATGTCGATACAGCCTAAATTGTGCTGGTTATCACGGAAGCTGTCCACAAAGTCCACAACCCCTGCCCGAGACTGCCGGAGTGGCCCCAACAAGGGCCAACGGAGGCAAAGCGAGGGAGACCGCGCAGCGGTCTGGTTGTGGGCTCTTGTGGTCAGGTGAACCAGAACAGTGCTCCGACCAATCCCAAGCTTGAAATACCGGCTACTGTCCAGGCGATTGTTGCTGACTGTTTCAGGACCTCACGCTCCTTTAACCCAAGACTGATTCCCTCGATCTGCTGGGAGTTGGCATGGCCTATCACCTGAGTGGCCTGGTCCGCCTCTCTCCGGATCTCCCTGGTGGCATGCACCAGGGCGTCCCCCACCACGGTTTTGGCAATTACCCGGCTCTGATCCACGTAGGTTTTGTTTACTTTTTCCAGGTGGTTTTCCAACGCCTTATAGGCGGCTTCCAGTCGCAGGGTGTGTTGTTCCAGGACTAAATCATTCAAGGCAATGACCGCGATAATGGGATCATCCTCTTTTAGGATGATCCCCCATCGCTTGGCCACCTCGGTAATCAGCGTGTTTCTATCCAGACTCATGCGAATACAGGAGCAATGCTACTGAACAGCTTTTCCTTGGTGATTTTCAGGCGTTGGCGGCTCATGATGCCGAAGGCATCCGAGCCAATCGCCTGGTCAAACGTCATCTTCTGCTGCAGCATGGTTTTGACATCTTCACCAAAGGTATCCGCGGATTGATCGGGTATATTGATCACCGCATGGAGCCGCTTTGCGTGGTTCTTGTATACCGGCATCTCTTCAAAGGGTTTTCCGCCCTTTTCGATCCGGCCAAAATAGGGATTTTTCCAAACCACGATCTTGACCGCTGCGGGCATCTGACGAGCCAAATGATCTAGCCCCGATAGCGTATCGTCTTGCCCTAGGCCGCCGGTAATGACTGGATGAATCCAAACCGTGCGGCCTGCATCGAGCATCATTTCAATCGCCTTGTTCTCGATCATGTAGTGAGAAAGCGGGAGAAAAGAGGCTGCCCCGTTATCCACCACAAAAGTGGATTGATCGTCTGTCAGCATCATTTCCAAGAGCTGATCGAACTTTCGGGTGGTGATTTGGGAATTCGAGCCTTCTTGCAGTTCAAGTCGCACCACCTCAAACGCCTTGTACTGAGAAAAAGTGGCGTTCACCGGATCGGTATCGATCAGCTTCAGTGATTGGCCTTCTTGAAGGCCGGCGGCAAAAAACTGCGCCAAGATCGAGGCGGTAAAGGTTTTGCCAACGCCACCTTTACCCTGCATGGTGAAATGGGTATCAGACATAATGAATCTCCGAATATTCTGTCTTCCCTGTGGGGATTCGCGCCAAGCGCGAACCCGAATAAGCAACCGCATGCGGTTGCACCTTGTAATGAGATCCATCCGCCGGCAAGCCGGCTCCCCTCCTTGGTTGTTTCCAAATCGCCCAGCAGATCCTTGGGACGATAAAAACCGGCGACTTTCCGCGCCAGGTGTTCCTACGTAAAATGGGTGAAGTGAATGTAACTAATATTCGCCATCATTTTTACCACCGGATGGTGAATAGTCAACTTGGAGAGCTCACGCCCAATGTCGCCACCTCCATGACCGGCTGGTCCCGGTTTCGCTATTTCCCGTAAAGCTCCTCTTCGTTGGGAATGGGGCTGTAACTGAATCCTTCACCCTGATCGGCGCCCACGGTGATCGGGCCGTCTTGCTCTGGTTTTTTGGCCCGCTGCTTGGAAATAGCGGCCACCTGGCCAGCTTTGGGACTCTGTTCGGGTTCAACCTGCTTACCCTTATTTTGTAGCTTTTTCGTGAACCGGGTGAAGTGCGTATAGGTGACATTCAAACCCTGTTTTTGTAGCAACTCGTAAACATCCTTTTTGGTATAGCCCGCTTCCAAGGCGGCCGCTATTTCCGGCCAGCGACTGATGATGAGCGACTTATTGCTGGACTTTGTCCGGCGCAACTCCTCAAGCAAATCCGTCTTTTTCACCTTAGGTGCCCTATTCATACCTTCCCAAACGACAGGGTAATTATAGATAAATACATAATCATTACTAGATTTAAAATAGGTATAAAACAGGTAGTAACAAGTTAACACAGGGGTTTCACCCACGATTTACCTGTAATTACCACAGCAGACTAGAAACTGCACAAGGGTAGTAATATACTGCGAATTAGAAGTAGGGCAGGATAGGTGTTTGATATACCGCCGCCGAAGGCGACCGCATACAAACCCGCCCCTTATTCGCACTGCCGTGCTCAACGAGGCCTCCTGCCCTGCGGGGTGATGGCTACCGCCAAAGGAATGGAATAGACAAAATCGATGGGATCAGAAACACGCAAACGAACCGCCCACATCCTGGTCAGGTGCACCCCTGAAGAGAAGGCCGCCGCGGAGGAAAAGGTAAAGGCTTTCAGCTATGCCTCCCCCGCCGCCCTGGTGCGGGATCTCCTCATGGACATCGAACCCAAGAGCACCTTGGACCAGCAAGCCATCTTGGAACTGGTGAGAGTAAACGCCGATCAGGGGCGACTCGGTGGCTTGCTCAAACATTGGTTACAGGGCAAAGGCGCAGAAAAAGACCTGGTGCCTGACATCCGCGCCTTGCTCAAAGAGATCGAGCAGACACAGCAGTCATTAAAAGCGAGGATCATGTCGCTGTGATCGCTAAACGATCCCGGTCCAGGAAGGACGGCAAATCGAGTTTTGCGGCACTGGTCCGTTATATACAAGATTCCCATTCCTCTGAAGAAAGGCTATTATATTCGACACCCACCAACTGTTTAAGCGATGACATGGATTTGGTTATCAAGGAAATCGAGGCGACTCAGGCCCTCAATACGCGCTCACAAGTCGATAAGACCTATCACCTGATCGCCTCGTTCCATGAGGGCGAGCGGCCCAGCCGGGAAGCCCTAGACGACATCGAGCAGCGGTTGTGTGAAGCCATCAAACTGGGCGATCACCAACGTGTCTCCGCCGTGCATGACAACACCGATCATCTGCACATCCACATCGCGATCAACAAGGTACATCCCGAAACCCTGTGCACGGTTACGCCGTTCAATGATTTTCATGAACTGCAAAAAGCCTGTCGGCTACTCGAGGCGCGGCATGGGCTGGTGGTCGATGCCGGCGAAGAGAAGGGCCAACTCCTCACGGCCCCGGTCCAGGATCTGGAAGCGCACCAGGGCATCGAATCGTTTCAGCGCTGGGCACAGGGAGAGCCACAGGCGAGGTTGAGCGCGTTACTGGACCGGCCCGACCCCACTTGGTTCGATGTCCACCAGACGCTGAATGAGTACGGCCTGATGATTGCCCCGCGTGGCAACGGCTTCGTGGTACGGGATCAAGGCAATGCAGAGTTTTCGATTAAGGCCTCTCAGCTGGGGAGACGCTTTTCAAAAGGTGGGCTGGAGCGACAGCTGGGCGATTACACACCTGCCGGTGCCAGTCTTCCTGATCCCTCCCAGCAGTATGAACCCGCACCCCAGACCATCCAGGACCAGGCCCGTGCCGAGCTGTGGAACCAATACAAGACGACCAGCGAGCGGCAACTGTCGGAAAAGACGCAAGCGCTGCAGACGATCAAGGCGGAGGCCAGTAAGGCGTACCGGGAATTGACCGCGACGTTTCGCGCCAGACGCCAAGTGATCTTTACGCGTAAGGATGTCAGCGGACGGAAAAAGCGGGCCGCTAATTCCCTGTTGAGAATGGAGCGGGTACAGGCACAGCAGGCGCTGAAACGTCACTATAACGGCCTCCGACAGGCGGCGATGCAAGGTCATCGTAAAGAGACCTGGATACAGTTTCTGCAGCGAGAGGCGAATAGCGGCAACACCGTGGCCGTCGATGCGCTGAGACGGGCGAAGAAACGCACTGATCATAAGGAGGCGTCGTATCTCTCCGGTACTGCCGAGGCGGCACCGGACGCCCTGCTCTATCAAATGAAGTACCAGGTGCATCGGAATGGGGACGTCACCTATTATATGGACGGCAAGGCGGTCACGGATGAAGGCAAGCGTATCCGTGTGGGCGAGGCCTTCGACGAGCGAAGTATTCAGATTGCCTTGCGAATGGCGCAAAATCAGTTTGGCAATCGTTTGAAGATCAACGGTTCGGAGATCTTTCAGCGCCAGGCTGCAGAAGTGGCCGGACGCTTGGGCATGAATATCACCTTTACCGACTCCGCGCTTGAGCAAGTCAAGGGCGCCCACCAACGCTACGCCTATCGCAAAGACCCCGTGCAACAGTACGTTGATCAGCGGAATGCAACCACCGATAAGGTAGCCGACCTGTTGCACCATCGGCGCTATCAAGAGAGCGATGCCGGGACGCTGGTGTATCGCGGGCAGAGAACGATAAAGGGTGGGCCAAAGGTCGCCCTGTTAGAAAAGGAAGGGACGATGTTGGTTCGTCCCATCAACCAGGAACAGGCTTCTAAACTCAAACAGTGCCGGGTAGGTAGTGTGGTCGAAGCAGATGGAACTTGCATCCAAATTAAAGACAGAGGACGTGAATAATGAGCACCCCTATACCTGCACAGATCGGCGCCGGTACCGGCCCGGTACAGCACGGCATTGGCCTGAAAGGCGTTTTAGCCTTACTGGTGGTTTGTACCTTAATATCGCTCATGGCCGGTACTCAGTACCTGGCTTGGCAATACAACCATTCGCCCGCTCTAGGCGAACCGCTGATCGGAGGCATGTACGGCCCCTGGAAAGTCGTTCAATGGTCGCTCGCCTGGTCTGACAATGATCCCCAGCTCTATCAAAAGGCGACGATGCTGGTTGCCGCTGCCGGGGTGATCGCCTTTTCCCTGTTTGGACTGGTTTACTTTATGCTTCGACGCAAGGGCCAACCCCACCGGGCGCTGCATGGCACAGCCCGGTGGGCGACCCAGGCAGAGATCCAGGAGTCAGGCCTGTTACCCAAAAAAGGGGAAACAGCCCAGGGTGTATTTGTGGGCGGCTGGGTGGAAAAGCGCCAGCTCCATTATCTCCGGCACAATGGTCCGGAGCATATCGCCGCCTTTGCCCCAACCCGTTCGGGTAAGGGTGTGAGCCTGGTAACGCCTACCCTTCTTTCCTGGCCCCACTCTCTGGTTGCGTATGATCTGAAGGGCGAGGCGTGGGCGTTGACGGCTGGCTGGCGTCAGCAGTATGCCCATAACAAGGTGTTGCGGTTTGAACCGAGCGATTCAACCGGTTTGGGCGCCCGGTTCAACCCCCTGCAGGAGATCCGGATCGGAAAGCCCGAAGAGGTGGGCGACGCGCAGAATCTGGCAACCATTATTGCGGATCCGGAGGGGAAAGGCCTCAATGACCATTGGATGAAAACCGGCCACGCCTTTTTGGTCGGGATCATCCTGCACTGTCTCTACGTGGCGCGGGATGATGGTCGGTCCGCTTCGCTTACCGATCTCTCCCTGTTCCTGTCCGATCCCACCCGGACAATGGATGACGCCCTGCAGGCAATGTTGCACTACCGACACTTACATACCGGCACACATCCCACCATTGCCCAGTCCGCACGGGACATGCTAAATCGGGAAGAGCGTGAGCGCTCTTCCGTACATTCGACTACGGTCTCTTTTCTGACGCTCTATCGTGATCCGGTGATTACCCAGAACACAACGGAGTCCGACTTCTCTATTTCGGACCTGATGAATCACAGTGATCCGGTGTCACTTTACCTGGTGGTTAAGCCATCCGATAAAGACCGCTTGAGGCCTTTGATCCGCATCATCCTGACTCAGATCATCCGCCGGCTAACCGAAAAGATGGAGTTTGAAGACGGCGGCACCAAACAGCACTACAAACACCGCCTTTTGCTCATGCTGGATGAGTTTGCGAGTCTTGGCAAACTGGATGTGATGGAGGAATCGCTCTCTTATTTGGCCGGCTACGGCATCAAGGCCTACCTGATTCTGCAAGACCTTGCCCAGCTACATAAGAGTTATTCCAAGGACGAGTCGATCATTTCCGCTTGCCAGGTCCGGGTGGCCTTTGCGCCCAATAAAATCGAAACCGCTGAACTGCTGTCACGCATGACGGGTAAAACCACGGTGATCAAAAAAGCGGTCTCCACCTCCGGCTCGCGTTTTGGCGGGATGCTGAACCGGGTATCGGAAACGATACAAGAGGTGGAGCGCCCCCTGCTCACCGCTGACGAGTGCATGCGCTTGCCGGCGGCCATCAAGAACAGCGATGGGACCAAGATCGTTGAACCCGGCGACATGTTGATTATGCCGTCCGGATTCAACGCTATCTATGGCAAGCAGCCGCTGTACTTTGCTGATCCCGTTCTCTCCGATCGCTCCAAGATTCCCGCGCCTGCCGTATCTGATCGTCTCTACATGGAGCCGCAAAAGCGTTCGACCGATTCAGACATGAATCGGGCACAGTCGCAGATCTACGCGCTTTTTCAGCCAAGCTAATGGCTAAACGTCGATTGATTAAGGCGCTGGCGGCGTTGCTGGCTGTCCTGGCTGTGATCGGTATAGCCCGCGCCGGCGGACTGTATCTGAATCACACCGCAAGCTACCCCCGCGGGTTATGGCAGAAGTCTGGCGACTATGACCCGACCCATGCCGGCGAGCATCCCTATGTGTTGGCCTGTGCGCCGGGCAAGTCAGTACGCCGTGAATTTATTGAGCGGGGGTATCTACCCTGGGGTTTCGACTGCGACGGGGTTGAGGCCCTGTTAAAGCGCATTTGGGCGGTGGCCGGGGATCGCTGGACCGTGACTGACGCAGGTATCGAGGTCAACGGCCAGCTGGTACCCAATACGCAGCCATTGACCGAAGATAGCGCCGGACGTTCGATGCCGGTACAGACGGGCGGCATCGTCCCGGTTGGCCATGTTCTCTTGCTCTCCGACTATCACCCCCGCTCATTCGATGGACGGTATTTTGGCACCACTCCTATCAAGGATCTGATTAGTGAGGTAACCCCCCTATGGACGGAATCGCCTTAGTTGGCCGTCAAGAGCTGTTAACCCACCGACTCGTCTACGCGGGAACGCTCCTAACGCTCACCGGCTTGACCGCCTATCTGGCGTGGCATGGCGAGGTGATCTTGTTGGGTGCCGCGCTCTTTTTGCCGTCCTTCTGGGGCATCGCGCACAGCCGTTTGCTCGCCTGGTTGATCGCCCTGACCTATTACCTGGTGGCGGCGCGAGACATCCCCGCCGGCGCGGCAGTGTTTTTTGGGCAGGGCACCCAAAATGGTTGGCTGCTGTTGATCGGGGCCTCGCTGCTGCTGTCCTTGCCCTACGCCTTGCTGTGGCGGCGTAATCCGGCGATCTGGCGTTTTGCGGTGATTTTGGTGCTGGTATCGGTGCCACCTATCGGCATAGTGGGCTGGACCAATCCCTTAACCGCTGCCGGGGTGTTACTGCCAGGCTGGGGGTGGTTTGGCCTGGGTGCTACGTTTGTGGCGGTGTGCCTAGCCTCTCGCTTCCCGCTCTTAGCCATCCTCTGGTTTATGGTCTCAATGGTGACACCGCTAAGTGTGAAGGCCCCTCCTCCGCACTGGGCGGCCGTCAATACTTCCTACCTGATGGCCTCTGGATCGACGTCCGGACTGACGGCGGCACAACGTCAACAATCACTTGTTGATCAGTTGATGCGCCGAAATGAGCGAGTCCTGATCTTACCTGAAACCATCGTCGGTCAGTGGAGTGACGCGTCTCTTTTTCTTTGGGATGAATTGGCGCGACGCGCCGAGGGTCGCGGTCAGACCATCCTGTTTGGTGCTGAGCTGCCCACGCAGAAGGGCTATAAAAACGCCGCTGTCCGATTGACCAGTGCCGGTGGCGATCCGGTGTATCAGCAACTGATGCCGGTGCCGGTGTCGATGTGGCGACCCTGGAGTGATCAGAGCGCCCTCCCCGCCTGGTTTGCTCCGCAGTCGGTTGAGATTGATGGTAGGCGGTCGGCGTTTTTGATCTGTTATGAACAGCTGCTGTTCTGGCCTCCCCTGGTGGCCATGTCCACCGATCCGGATGTCCTGATCGGTATGAGTAATGACTGGTGGGCCAGGGGCGGCGATATCCCGGCGATACAGGTGTCTGCGCTGAAGGCCTGGGCCTCGCTTTTTGATAAATCATTGATTTATGCGGTGAATCGATAATGGACTTACCTCTCCTCATAGAAGAGTGCAATTTAGGTGCGCCGGCGGAAGTAGTCGAGGCCATTGTCCAGGTGGAATCCCGGCGTTTGCCCTATGCTCTGGGCGTTAATACACGGAGGGGACAGGCTGCCCCTCGATGGGTACGGCCCAAGAGTCTGACCGAGGCGGTCATGGTGGCAGTTGACCTGGTGTCTCGGGGCTATAGCGTCGATGTGGGGTTGATGCAGGTGAATAGCGACAACTTGGCTCGGATGGGTGCTTCCATTGCAGAGGCCTTTGAGCCTTGTCGGAATATCCAGCTGGGAAGCCAGATATACCTGGATGCAGTGGCACAGGTCAACGGTCAGGGTAACGTATTCCCCTCCCCCTATTCGCAGATGCAAGGCGCGTTGTCGCTGTACAACACTGGAAGCACCTGGAAAGGCTTCTCGAATGGTTATGTTGAGCGAGTGACACACTATATTAGATATGGCGTCGATCCCGCTGCTTCCACCATGGAGGTGGTGTTTACTGTCGGGAGGGATGAGGAAAGTCTGGACGATATGGCCGTTGATTTTAGATGAGTAAGCCGGGCTGGAGCACGGCTGGTTCTTTACTCTGATTCTTTAGGCGCCAGGAGAACGATTCGCCATTCATCTGCAGCGCGGCCAGTTTGATCTGATAGCCGCTGTAATACCTTTGGATTTGTATGGGGATGGTGGAGACACATAATGTTCGTCCAAAAATGTTTCATTTCGGTTGTGTCACGCTGCGTTTAGAACTAGAATCGCCTAGGGCGTATGTATGTCATTGATTTAATTACGCGTAAAATGCTATGAAAGAAGTAGAGTAGTAACTAATTTTAGCGCTAGTCCTGTTGTTGGTGGATCAAGCAAGGAATGGGAGGAAGCATATAATAATTTCTATCGTCCTCGCCTTGAATTGCGGTACGTGCACCCAATAAAAGTACTCCAAGAAAACGGTTCTTTTCAGAGAGAAGGCTTTTCTATTATGGGAATCTCTAAAAACAAACAATAATGGGTGTCACTCAACCCCAAAGACTGAAAATAAGTGGGGCAGACGCGATTAAAGCGATCGATCAAGTCTGACCCTATGTATTTACGAGGGATCATCCATGCACATCACTTTTCCGATGTTCGAAAAGGGCCGCAGCTTCGTCATGGCCGGTGGATTGGTCAAGGCTTACGAAGGTCACAAGTTCGTCTATCTGCACCTTGTGTGTCAAGGTATTGAATGCATCGGCAAGGCACTCCTTCTTTCACGCAACTATGAAAAGTTCGAACAAAAACTGAAAGGTGACTATGGGCACGATCTTGAGTTGCTCATTAACGAAATAAATGAGGGCTCTACCGAGGCCTTGTTCTCCAAGGAGGCGATGAAAGAGTTGAAGATTCTCAACTCCTATTACAAGCAACACATGCTCCGCTATGGTGCTGCTAGTGATTTCAAGGTGGAGGCACAATATATAACGGCTGACTGTCTTCACCGCGAGTTAATAGAATGCTTGGCTGAACTCAATACCAAGTTCGCATCCATAGAGAGCCCCTAATACCTCGCTTCAGCTGACGACAAAGGCAATGGGGTCAGAAGCGGATTGATAATGCTGTATATTCTGCCGGGCGAGACTCCCTCCCGGATAAGCGTCAATTTCGGTTCTGGGGTTTCGGGTCTTGCAACTAGATTGGTAATGATCCGATTGCTGCGTAGGCCTTTAATCACTGAATGGAAAAGTAGTGATGGTGAAATTAGTTTTTTAAATTAGAGTGAAATAACTAAGGAGAGATAGATGGATTTTTTGTTATCTGGATATGGGCATAAGTACGATAAAAGTAAAACTAAAGCCTTTAAGACTCTTCGAGGAAAATTGAATTCATCGTACGAAATTGTAGAAGATGGAATTTCTACAGCTGGTCGGCGACCATATTACGATTGTCTAGAAATAAAAGGTTCTACTTCAAAAACCAGCCGTGCACAGAACAATCAAATTTCGCTTATGTTTTATAAAATGACGATAGAGGATTGTATTAATGTAAGTTCTATGTTTCTAGACTTTGCTCTGAAGTTAGATCATAAAAAGGGTTCATATATTCATCCTGACAGTAATCCTGAACTAAAAATAAAGTTTGTTGATGAACTAATGAGGAAAGGCGTGTTAGGAACAGAGTCAGCAAATACTTATCTACTAAAAACATTGCTAAGTTCTTTGGAAAATAGTATCGATAGGCTTGAAAACTCAAAATCTATATTAAATATTCTCGGTGGAGATGAACAAATAGAAAAATCTAGAGCGAGAGCAAAGAAGATTCACAAGGTGATGGAAATTCTCAAAAATGCAGCTGGAGATATGAGTATGCTTGATGATGAAGGCTTGGTTCTCGAAAATAAAAAAGATAATAGTAATGTTGTTGAGTTTAAATCTGATAGTTAATTCTAAACTGTTCTCCTTTATTGATTTGTAGGGCAATCGCATATGGACTTTGTTGTAGGGCAGACATATGACCGCCCGTGCAGACATACCCTTTGGTGGCAGCAACAAAGCGGCATCGTTACTCCGGCCGTGAGCCGTCCTACGTACCAGCGGCTTCATTCAGCACATCATCCAGCGAACGTGCCACTACATAACGTGCCGGATTGTCGCCTTCGGCCAGCGCCGCGAAGTGCGCCTTACCACACTCGATCTTTGCGCTCTCCTTGTCGCGCAGATCGTCAGTAAACAGGCTGCTCTTGGTTTCCACCACGAAGTACAACCTCTCGGTGCCATCTTCTTCTACCAGTACCGCCCAGTCCGGGTTGTAACTACCTAGCGGGGTCGGCACCTTGAACCAGCCTGGCAGCTTGACGTAGAGTTTGATGGCGTCATTCTTCTCCAGCGCATCGGCAAAGTCGTGCTCGGTGGTAGAGTCGTAGACCACATGCTCGTATATTGATTTCTGCGTATCCAGCAGCAGGTTTTTCAGGTAGCCCGTCAGTTCCTCTTGCTCGAACAATTCCTGGGCATAGATGTGCTGATCGCCGAGCTTCTGGTATTTGATGCCATCCACAAGGGCCAGTCGCTTGCAGCGATTGATGATGCCACTGGCCAGCTCGATAAATTGCTGCGGGTTGCGTTTGAAGTCATCCAGTCGCCCACTGCCCGTCAGAATGCTAGTGATCGTGCGGCGAGTCAGATGTGTCCGATCCTGCAGGTCGGTCAGTACGTCTGGCAGTTCAATATCCGATTCGTCCAGGACCACCGTCGCGGCCCCGGCTTTTTCGGTGGCTTCCACGCCCGCCTTGCCAATGGCTATATCGGCCTTGCGCCATTGCAGACGTGCCTTGGCGATGTACGGGGCCTTTTGCAGCGAAGCGATGCAATCAGTCACCAGTTTGTCGTTGTCGAACTGCACGCGATAGGTCGTCTGGTGTTTGATGCGATCCCACAGCGCCTTGAATTCCTCGCTGAGGTAGATCGCCTTGCCGTCCTGACCTTTGCGTAGAGCAATCTGTTTGCGCTCGTCCGCATTCCTGATTTCGAGCCGGCCGGAGAGCTTGCGTAGTACTTCGGCGATTTGCCCTTTCTGGGCATCAAACTCGGCAGGCAGGGTCAGGGTACCGTCCTTGAGCGCTGTTTTAAGGGAATCCTGTACTTTTCCTTTAGCATCAATGTGGCCGGCGGCTTTCAGGTGATTCCACAGCGCCTGGGACTGCTCCATTCCGAGTGGTGCAGCCTCGCCATCCTCACCCACCACGGTAATGGCGGCAAATTGATGCGGTTCGACCACGCCAAAGCGAATGCCGGTATCGTCCTCGATCTCTTTCTGCAGTGCTTCGGCAAACTGCTGGTAGTTCTCCGTCGCCACCACGGTCAGGGTGTTGACCTCGAAGCCACGCACTCGTTCGCCCTTCTGGTTGACGCACAGTCGCAGACCTCGCCCGATGGTTTGGCGGCGCTCGCGCTCGGTCTGGATATCGCGCAGTGTGCAGATCTGGAATACATTGGGGTTGTCCCAACCTTCCTTCAGCGCGGAGTGGGAGAAGATGAACTTCAGCGGCGTTTCAAAGCCAAGCAGCTTTTCCTTCTCCTTCATGATCAGGTTGTAGGCCCGCTCGGCATTCTCTCGATTACCGGCGTTGTTCTCGGCGGTATCGCTCCAACCACCCTTCTTGTCGATGGAGAAATAACCGTTGTGCACCTCCTCGGCGGCACTGTCCAGATCTATCTCTGTAAACAGGCTCTGGTAGGCCGGTAGCTTGGCGGCACGACGGTATTCCTCTTCAAAGATGCGGGCATAGTCACCTTTCACCGCGTTGCCGTCGGCGTCATAGGTACGGTAACGAGCCACCTCGTCGATAAAAAACAGCGACAACACCTTGATGCCCAGCGGGCGCAGGCGCTTTTCCTTGTCCAGGTGTTCGCGGATAGTGCGGCGAATCATCTCCCGCTGCACGGCCAGGGCGTCCACATCGCCGTGGGCCTGTCCCGGGGCAAGAAAGGCTTCCCCGCCAGGATAGCGCAACTCCATGAACTCCTCGCCCTTGGCGGTGTTGATCTCGCCGACGCGAAAATCGGCATAGATCGCCCGTTTGCTGGTCTGCTCCAGATCGTCGCCATCCTGCACCGTGACTTCCTGGCGCTGTACACCACCTGCCATTTGCATATCCAGCGCAATTTTGGCGCTGATGGTGCCGCGCTTGTTGCTGACCGCCACGAGCCGAACATAGGGCTTGTTATGGGCATTTTCTACCGTGGCCGAGGCCACCTCGATCTGCTTGACCAGCTTGCGCTCGTAGGCATCCACCGCATCCAGGCGAAACACCATGTGATGCTTGTCCACATGGGTCGCGGAATAGCGCAAGGTGCATAGCGGGTTCATGGCGTCCAGCGCGGTCTTGCCAGCGCCCTTCAGGCCGCCGTCCACGCTTTGTGGCTCGTCTACGATCAGCACCGGCCGGGTGGCCTTGATCAGGTCGATAGGCTTCTCGCCACCAGTCTTTTCGCTATCTTTGTAGAGGTTGTTCACATCCTTCTTGTTGATGGCCCCGACCGTAACCACCATGATCTGGATGTTGGAGCTGGTGGCGAAATTACGCACCTGGCCGAGCTTGCTGGAGTCATACAGGAAGTAATCGAAGGGCACGCCGGCATACAGGCCCTTGAAGTGATCTTCGGTAATCTGCAGGGTCTTGTAGACGCCCTCCTTAATCGCCACCGAAGGCACCACAATCACGAACTTGCTGAAGCCATAGCGCTTGTTCAGCTCGAATATCGAGCGCAGGTAGACATAGGTCTTGCCTGTGCCGGTTTCCATCTCCACGGTGAAATCACCGGAAGTCAGACTGCCGGAGGGCGGCAGGCCGCCTCGTAGCTGGATATCCGCCAGATTCTTGTGCAGCTCGTCGTCCAGCAGGGTCAGGCGGTTACCCACGCCCAGATCGGATTCGGCCATGCCCAGAGTCATCTGTTCGGGCTGGGTGCCGGGGAACAGGTCGCTATCCGCAGTAGCCGGGGCTTTCATGGTCACGGTGAACTCAGTACGGCAGATTTCCTGGCCGCGGAACAGGTCGCACACGGCCTCGATGGCCTGCATCTGGTAGTCGAGGTTGGGTTCAAAGTGTAGCTTCATGTGCTTGCCTTGTTGTTTGTGGAGTCGCCATACACCGCTACCACATTAGTGGAGTGCAAAACTAAAAAAAGACTCCACAACGAGTTTTGTGGAGTCCGGGCGTTACTCAAGCGGTTCATAGCACCTCCCGACCTTCGGCAAGGTTGATCAGCCTGGGAAAGCACAGGGTGGCCGCACGGCGGCCGCTACCCGGCTGCAGCTCCAATAGAATGCCGGCCTCCTTCAGCTGTCGCAGCAGTGCCGGGGCGGTCTTCTCGTGGATGCCATAGTCAACAGACAGCTTTTGAGCCAGATCGGAAGTTCGGAAAAAGGCAGTTTGAAATTGGCGAGCTACGGGAGATTCTACAGATCGGAGCAAAGCAATATGAAAAGTTCGCGGATTTCAGAAAGCGCGTGATCGAACCCGCGACAGAAGAAATCAACGAAAGATCCATTTACAAGGTCGAGTGGGAGAAGGTGACTCAAGGGAGAAAGGTCACTGGGGTAGCTTTCGACTTCCAAGAGAAACAACAATTAGCCTTGGGCATCTAGCGGGCACCATGCACAAATAATCCCGGAGCAAAAAAGAGGGGCTAAGCGCCCCTAATAATTTTGGGTATACGGATTTAATGGTTGATGGGGCACCTTCACCCCATCAATCTGATACCACCCTCAGATGGTTGATAGATCGACTCCGTAGTTGAGTTCCTCTGCGAAGTCCGGCAGTCCGTAACCGATGGTTTTCTTGTAGAAA
>VMRY01000133.1 GCA_007713595.1 Sedimenticola thiotaurini | reverse complement strand
TTTTCTGGCGATTTTTTTCAGCGCGCACCAGCTCAACTTTTATTCCCCGACTGGCCTCAGCCAGTGACGGCCTGTCGAGAGAGATAAAGTCGCTCAGATAAAAATAAGCTGTTCCATGGACCAACACCGATATCAGTATGCTGGCAGTACGTATAGACATCATCTGCTTCTACGATTTATGAATAACATTGCTTATAAAACAATATTCTCGTGGAATTAAGGTTTTGAGCTTTCGGGTTGGAGCATTTCCAACATCGCTTTGGCCTTATGGAAGGTCTCCTGATATTCGGTCTCCATAACCGAATCAGCCACAATTCCTCCACCAGCCCAGAAACGCATCGTACCATCAATATGGACCATTGTGCGTATGGCAATATTGGTATCCATATTTCCATTAAACCCCAGATAGCCGATAGAACCACAGTAGATCCCCCGCCGATCAGGTTCCAGAAATTCTATTATCTCCATTGCTCGCAGCTTCGGTGCCCCGGTGATGGAGCCACCAGGAAAGCTGCCGCGAAACAGATCCAGTGCGGTTTTACCTTCGGCCAGTTCGCCATGAATAGTAGAGACCAGGTGATGTACAGTAGCATAGCTCTCAATGGCAAACAGACTGGGTACCTTCACACTCCCCAGGGCACAATTCTTACTCAGATCATTACGCAAAAGATCCACAATCATCAGGTTTTCTGCCCGATCCTTGGTGCTTTTCTCTAAATAGCTCTGCTGTGCCAGATCCTCTTCTGCATCCGCCACTCTTGGCACAGTGCCTTTTATGGGGGAGGTTTCAACAGTCCTATCTGACACCTTTAAAAAACGTTCTGGTGAGGATGACAGAACCTGAACAGCCGGTGTATTCATATAGGCAGCAAATGGGGCTGGATTGAGTTTTCGCAGCCGCTGATAAGCAGACCAGGGGGAACCATCAATAGTGGCGGTAAAGCGCTGAGCCAGGTTAACCTGGTAGCAGTCACCCTCATGGATATAGTGCTGAATCTGATCAAATGCAGCAGCGTATTGTTGTGCGGACAAATTGGATTCAATGGCACTCGTCACCCTAATTGGAAGCGGCGCATTAATGCGCTCACCTTGTTGAGTGAACAGCACGACCAACTCGTCCCATCGGTGCGCTGTAGCAGGATCAAAACCCGTGCCAACAAGCCAGACCTTCCGAGATTGGTGATCGACCACAATTACCCAATCATAAATACCCACAGCCATCTCGGGTAACTGGTCTTCATCCCTACTGATTGATGGCAGTTGCTCAAACTGTCGCCCCAAGTCATAGCTAAAATAACCCAAAGCTCCACCACAGAATGGAAGCTCATCTATAATCGGTTGAGGATAGCGATCAATGTATTGCTGAAGCAGCAGCAACGGATCTTCAGTGGAGGTGATACTGTTCCCATCACATTCGCTGATCGTTGTCTGCCCGCCCTGGGTTACCAGCGTTGTCATCGGCTCGGCAGCGATCAGATCATAGCGTCCCTGCTCGCTCAAGGGACGACCACTGTCCAGAAAAACCGCCCACGGCCACTCTGAGATCGGCGCAAAGAGTTGGCTACTGTCAGCCGTATAGGGTAGTGCCTGCATTCGCAGGGATTGGATAGTCATATGCTGGGATTTTCTGCTTGAAATAATTCGTTCATCAGCCGCTTGGCCGGGCCGAGTATATCACCACAAAAAGAGGGTGTCGGATGCTTCAGGCAGGAATCACATTTTAACGGATGAAGGCCTGTGATAATTATCCACTACAGCGCTTCATCTGGAGCGGACCTGTATCAGTGATACCAGGATATTAAGTGGGGAGTTCCAGTTTTAAATCAGTGGTATTCGTTTGTATCGCTGCGCGATCTTATTTAACTGGGGGGCTGGCCTACCTTTATATCCTCTTTGTTTCGCACGGCCTCCGGCCTTTTGCGAGGTACTTTTGCGACCAAAAGTACCCAAAAGTCTCTCCCCATCGTCCTGCCCTTCGGGTTCTCTGTGCTTCTCGGTGTCAGCGGCGCGCTAATAAACTCGCCGCTAAAGCGGCTCAGACAAATTAGCGCTTGTTTCCGCTCACCCCTGCGATGCTCGACAGGCCGGAGGGGGATGGGATCGAGGATAGAATCACGGTTGGCGCTTTTTTAGAAAAGAGAACAACAGATGGTGACCCACCGTTTTGCGACGTCCACACCACCGAGTATCGCAGCCGGGTACGGATCAAGGCGCGTATCTGTTTGAGTGAAACGAGTTATACGCGCCCCGTGCCTGGCGAGAAACGCAGGGAACCCCGCAGGGGTGGTGGGGTGGAGCGAGGGTTTTGGTTACTTTTACCCCTAAAAGGAGCCCGGCGAAGGAGGCCGGGACCCCCATTAAAAAGACATCGCGTAGCGATACAATAATCACATCGAGCTATATTAAAACCGGCACAAAAAAAGGATCATCCTCTCGGATAATCCTCTTTTTGTGCTACCTGACACATAGGTTACAGCTAATACCGGAGACATAGGTTACACATAACGGTATTTGGGAGGAATCTCGAATGCCCTGGAAAGAGTGTAATCGTATGGAAGAACGCCTTAGATTCGTTGCCCGCCTGCTTG
>VMRY01000018.1 GCA_007713595.1 Sedimenticola thiotaurini | reverse complement strand
TCAAGCAGGCGGGCAACGAATCTAAGGCGTTCTTCCATACGATTACACTCTTTCCAGGGCATTCGAGATTCCTCCCAAATACCGTTATGTGTAACCTATGTCTCCGGTATTAGCTGTAACCTATGTGTCAGGTAGCACAAATCAGTGTCTCCCGTCTGATATTCAAAAATAACCACAAAGATAACGAGGAACTAAAGATCCCTCATTTCAGGCCGTTAACCAACCATATAAGAAACAGATCCAACCGATTATGAGTTGGACAAAAAAGGATCAGCAGATCCAAATATGGAGGTTATTACATGTTCGGTTCCCTGAAGATTGGCCATAAAATCTGGCTAGGTTTTGCTGTTGTGCTGATCATCATGGCAGCCATCTCCATCCTGACCCTGAAAAGCCTGGCGAATGTCGAGCATTCGGTGGTGGAGATGGTGCAGGTTCGCCAGCCAACCGCCCTGCTATCAAAAGAGCTCTCCGCCATTGTCCACCAGACCGCCAGCGCCCTGGGTTTCTTCCTCTCAACCAAAGAGGAGGCTCATCGGGATGGCTTTTTGGAAGGATTGAAAGAGTCAGAGGCGCTGGTAAGCCAGTTAAAATCACACAAGGCCGTCTCATCGGACAAACAGTCGGCTGACCTGGTCGAAGGCCTGGCAACTGATCTGGACAAATTTCGTACCCTTGGTGACCGGCTTTTGGATACCACAACCAGCTACGAGAAAAATTTTCCAGGCATCGCCTATGCCAACGCGGACCTGAACCCCATGAGCCGGGTCATGGTGCAGTTAACATCCCAGATGATCACTTCAGAAACCGAAGAGGATGTCAGCGAGGAGCGCCGTGAAATGCTGGTGCTGTTCTCGGATCTCCGGTACGCCTGGAGCAACGTCATGAACAGTATCCGTGGTTACCTGGCCTTCCGCTCCGAAGCTGTAACCAATGACCTGAAACTCTACATGGAGCGCACTGAGCAGCTGGTGGAAAAACTAGAGGTATTTGAAGATGAACTCACCCTGGATCAGGCTGATGCCCTGTCTCAATTCAAAAGCCAGTTAACCACCTATAAGGCCAATATAGCCAAGATGATGGCAATTCACGGCGGCGCTCAATGGCAGACAGATGCCTGGCTGGTAAGAAGCGAAGCTACCCCTCTGTTCCAACAGATAGACAATAAACTCACTACTCTGGAAGAGCTGCAAGCCAAGGCAATCACTCAGACCAATACGACACTTATCAGCGAAACCACACAGACCACTCGCATGGTATCCATTCTGTTGGTCAGTGGTCTATTGATTGGTCTTTTCATGGCGTGGCTGATTGGCCGCGCCATCTGCAAACCTCTTGGTGAAGTCGTTGATGCGCTGGATGACATAGCCCACGGCGAAGGTGATCTGACACGGCGCCTGGGAAGTCATACCAATGATGAGATCGGTCACTTGGCCCAGGCTTTCAACACCTTCATCGATAAGATACAGGCATTGGTACAACATACCGCCAAGGCCACAGACGAGGTTATTAAAGCGGTTGCAGATACCACCTCCAGCACCAGCAGCATCACGCAAAAAGTGCTGACCCAGGAGCACGAGACACAGCAGGTTGCAACGGCCATTCACCAGATGTCGGCGACGATTACTGAAGTAGCCAATAATGCCGCCAATGCCTCAGAGGCGAGCCGTTCAGCCAGCAAAGAAGCCGCTGCCGGCCATAAAACAGTTGAGGATACTGCGCATTCGATTCAAGCCCTGCATTCTGAAATCAGTGCCGCTGCTGAGATCATTGGTCAGGTAGAGAAGAACAGTGAGGGTATCGGCAGTGTACTGGATGTCATCAAGGGCATTGCCGAGCAGACCAATCTATTAGCACTGAATGCCGCCATTGAAGCAGCCCGGGCAGGAGAACAGGGACGCGGATTCGCTGTCGTGGCAGATGAAGTCCGTAATCTGGCTACCCGCACCCAGGAGTCGGCAGGTGAGATCGAACAGATGATACGCAATCTGCAGACCAACACTAATCAGGCGGTTAAAGCGATTGAGAGTGGCTGTGAAACCGCAGACAAAAATGTTCAGCAGGCGAACAGTGCCCGCACATCGCTGGAGGCGATCAACCGGGCCATAGACACCATCAGCGCCATGAATCAGCAGATCGCCCTCGCTTCTGAGCAGCAGAGCGAAGTATCCGAAGAGATCAACCGGTCGATTGTCTCTATCAGTCAGGAGAGCAAAGATGCCGCCGCCCTGTCACAGAGCTCAATGACGACAACCAAACATCTGGGACAGCTGGCCGCCGAACTGCAGCAAGTGATACGACAATTCAAGCTCTCTGCTGACGACAAGCCCAGAGGTCTGACGGAAGCCCATCACCAGAAGCAGCAAAAAACAGCGGCGGCAATCGAGAGTGCAGATATGGCCATGCCGGAAGCACATAAAAAGGCTGTATAAACAGCCGCCTGATCCAACGCTCTTTACAGGGTTGCGTTGACCGCGCAACCCTGTAAAGATGCCGGTCTTTGAGCGACTGATTTCACACGCAACATGACCACACTCTTTGTTAATCGATTGACGGTAATTGACTTCTCCTACCTCGACCCAATTGCAGGCCTTCTGGGAGAGAGTTGGCAAGTTGACATTGAGCTTGATGGTTCGCTGGATCACCAGGGCATGGTGCTCGATTTTGGTGATGTTAAAAAGCAGGTCAAACAGATCATTGACAGCGAGTTTGATCACTGCCTGCTGGTTCCCGCACAACACCCGCACTGCCAGATCCAACAGCTGGAGCACCGTTGTGATATTCAGTTTCAGCTGGATTCAGGTGACATCATCCGACACAGCGGCCCCTACAGTGCGATCTGTTTGATTAATGCAGACAGAATCAACGAAGCGGCCCTGATCAGTGCCATCAGTGAGAAGTTACTCGCACTACTCCCGGACAATGTCCAGGCACTGCGCATCCGGCTCTATCCAGAGCAGATCACAGGTGCCTGGTATCGCTACAGCCATGGACTCAAACACCACGCAGGAAACTGTCAGCGGATTGCCCATGGACACCGCTCACGTATTGTAATTTATCGAAATGGTACCCGGGACCCAAACCTGGAAACGGACTGGGCGAAGCGCTGGGCAGACATTTATATCGGCACGCTCAGCGACCAGCAGGAGACATTCCAGGAGCTTGGGAAAGCGTATTTCAGATTTGGCTACACGGCCAAACAGGGACTGTTCAAACTGGAAATACCCAGTGATCGCTGCTACCTGATCGACACCGACTCGACGGTTGAGAATCTGGCGCAACACATTGCTGATACATTAAAACAGGAGAACCCGGCAGATACGTTCAGGGTTGAAGCCTATGAAGGGGTAGACAAGGGAGCCGTTGGACTGGCCTGATGCGACCAGCCCTCAACATTCGACAAGCCCAACAACAGATAAATCAGGCACTACGGGCGATCAAATTCCATCCGCTGACCAGTGACCGAGTGATTAACCCCACGCCCTTCACGAAAGGCCATCTGGCCATTAACAAAGGTTGCAACAATACTGGAGCGCAGACGCTCACCCTCCAACGGCGACCAGCCGCATTTATACAGCACGTCCCCTCGCTCTACCCGGTAGGGGCTCTTCAGATCAACCAATGCCAGATCGGCCCAATATCCCTCCCGCAGATAACCTCGCTCAGCGATGTTGAATAGACGCGCAGGGCCATGACTGGTCTTCTCAACCAACTGCTCCAGGCTAATCAGGTGGTCATGATAGAGCTCAAACATCATGGGCAGGGCCCACTGCACCAGGGGTAATCCAGCAGGCGCGTTGAAATAACTGTTGAGTTTCTCATCCAGGGTATGTGGCGCATGATCCGTGGCAACCACATCAATCCGGTTTTCTACCAGTGCCTTACGAATCCCATCCCGGTCAGCCTTACTCTTTATCGCCGGATTGCACTTGATGAAGCTTCCCTTATTCGCATAATCGCGATCATCAAAATAGAGATGGTGAACGCAAGCCTCGGCAGTGATCATCTTATTATCCAGCGGCCCCGCTTCAAACAGCTCCATCTCGCGCGCCGTTGTCAGGTGCAGCACATGCAGTCGGGTACCATGTCGCTTGGCCAGCCCTACCGCCATGGAAGAGGAAAGATAACAAGCCTCGGCACTGCGAATCTCGGGATGGCAGGCCATCGGCACATCCTCGCCATACTTCTCCCGATACACCTCCTCCAAGTGCTGAATTGTCGGTGTATCCTCACAGTGGGTCGCTACCAGAATCGGGGCATCTTTGAAGATCGCCTCAAGCGCCTTTTCACTATTGACCAACATATTGCCTGTTGAGGCACCCATAAAAACCTTGATACCGCAGGCCTGTTTGGGATTGAGGGCAGCAATCTCTTCAATATTGTCGTTAGTTGCACCCATATAGAAGGCATAGTTTGCAGAAGAGCGATCCTCTGCAATTAAGTATTTATCCTCCAGCGCCGCCCGGGTCGTCGTCTGGGGATTGGTATTTGGCATATCCATAATGCTGGTGATACCACCAGCCACAGCGGCCCGGGATTCACTCTGCATATCGCCCTTGTGAGTGGCACCTGGCTCACGAAAATGCACCTGATCATCAATCATGCCGGGGATCAGTGTACGACCTTCGGCATCCAGCACCCGGGCTGTATCGGGTACAGTTATCTCAGCTGCGATCTGTTCAATCCGGCCACGCCTGATCAGGAGGTCGCCTTCCAGTATCCGGCCATCGTTTACCATGGAGGCATTTTTTATCAGAATTTGTTCGGGCATAGCGTTCTCTGTTCTTGTCGTTTTATCCGATGAAGTTTAGCAGTCAAATAACCTACCTGTTGAGTGAACTCAATCATATTCCCGGTCTTTCCAACGCCTGACCGCTGTAAAAACCTCGGCCCCGTCAGCAAGCGGATGCCCCACATACTTCTCTGCGGCAGCTTTTACCGCGGGCAAGCCAACCCGCAAAAAAGGATTGGTCTGTAGCTCTGTCTGCAGCAAGGATGGAACCGTGTTTTCACCTTTGGCTAGCAGTGCCTGCGCCTGCTGCTCACGATCCAGGATTGCAGGGCTCTCGGGTTCCACCCACTTGGCAAACCCCAGGTTGGCCAGGGTGTACTCGTGGGCACAATAGATCTTTGTTTCCGGTGGTAAGGCCGCTATGCGTTGCAATGAGGTATGCATCTGTTCATGGGTGCCACCAAAGATGCCTCCGCAGCCGGCAGAAAAGAGTGTATCACCACAAAAAAGCACCCCTTCACCAAAGTAGGCAATGTGCCCCTCGGTATGCCCTGGCAGCTCCAGCACCTCAAAATCTGCCTGCAGTCCAGGAATTTCAGGATGATCACCCTCTTTTAGTCGAGTCTTGATTCCACGAATTGCTTCATGGGTCGGACCAAACACCGCGACTTTGGGAAAGGCAAATTGCAGATCCATCACACCACCGGTGTGATCGATATGTTTATGGGTGATCAGTATGGCGCTTAAGGCTAAGCCCCGCGCCTCCAGCCAGGCCAAAACAGGCGCGCTCTCACCCGGATCCACGGCCACGGCCATCTCACTGCCGGGATTGTGCAACATCCAGATAAAATTATCTTTGAATGCCTTGACGGGAAAAATTTCCAACATAGGACAACTCCGCTTGTTTGCTATTTGCCGTAGAGGGTCTCCGGATCAATCAGAGGCTCAGATACCACCTCCACCCGATCACCGCGAACCGCGTTATAAAAACAGGTGCGGCGCCCGGTATGGCAGGCTGGTCCCGTCTGATCAACCAGCAGCAGAATGGTATCGCCATCACAATCAAAACGCATATCCTTTAGAACCTGAACCTGGCCAGAAGATTCCCCTTTACGCCACAATTTCTGTCGCGAGCGCGACCAGTAGCAGACCCGTCCCTTCTCCAGGGTCTCATCCAGTGACACCCGGTTCATCCAGGCCATCATCAACACTTCCCCGCTATCATGTTGCTGGGCAATGGCCGGTATCAGTCCGTCGGCATTAAACGGCAGGTTATCCAGTACTTCACTCAGAGGTAAGCTCTCACCAAGCTTGAATTTTTCACTTTTCTTCATCATCTATCCAATAGTCATTTACCGCTATTCAAGGGGAATCATAACACTGTTGCAATCACACCATGAACCCCGCGTCCTCAGGCTTTGTTCTGGCTGCCTTATGCAGAACCTCAGTGGTATACTGCTTCTATGCACCCCAATAAGGAACAGGGCCCGTGATCGAATATACATCAAAGCTGAAACAGGCAGGACTCAAGGTCACCCTTCCACGTCTGAAGATTCTCGAAATATTGAGTCAGGAAGAAGGCCAGCACGCCAGTGCAGAAGATATTTACAAGATACTGCTCACCCACGATGAAGATATCGGGGTCGCCACTATCTACCGCGTGCTGACCCAGTGCGAGCAGGCCGGACTGGTTAAACGTCACCAATTCGAAGGTGGCAGGGCCGTGTTTGAGATTGCCGAGGGCGATCATCACGACCATATCATCTGTGTACGCTGCGGACTGGTTGAAGAGTTTAATGATGAGACCATTGAAAAACGCCAGCGTGAGATCGCGGAAAAGGCCGGCTTCAAGATGGCCGAACATAACATGACACTCTATGGTTTGTGTAAAAAGTGTCAAAACCTGCCAAAAGCTGAATAACCCGACAAACCTATGCGCATCTTCAGAATCTCCTTCATTAACCAGGGGAAAATATATCAACTCTATGCTGAGTCTGTGGGTCAAGCCGACGTCTATGGCTTTATTGAGATCAAAGGACTGATTTTTGGAGAAAAGAGTTCCCTGGTTATCGATCCATCAGAAGAGAAACTTAAAAACGAATTCAGTGGTGTCAGCCGCACTCTGGTCCCGATGCACGCCATCATTCGTGTCGATGAGGTAGAGAAACGGGGCCAGTGCAAAATCATGGAACTGGATGGCAGCCCCAATATCACCCCCTTTCCCAGCCCCCTGTACGGCCCGGGAAAGAGTTCTGACAAGTAACCGCACGCAGTTTCATTGCGAAAAGTCATTGCGGATTGTTTGACACTCTCGGAGTATAAGATTACCAGTATATTCGGTGACTCCAATGAAGAAGCGTTTTTCTATCCTGGTTTACTTGCTTCTGCCCTGTGCATTGTTAGTGGCATGTTCATCCGAGCAGCCCAGTGCAGGCGATGAGGCCGCCCTCCCCTTAATCAGCGCGGCGGAAGCCGGGGATAGCCAACGGATTTCCGCCCTACTTATGGATAAAACGGCTGTAGACAGCCGTGACAGTTGTCGCTGGACCCCTCTCATGAAGGCATCCCTGTACGGTCATGCAGAGGCAACAAACCTGTTACTTACGGCTGGCGCTCAGCTGGACCTTACCGACAAAGGGGGCTATAGCGCCCTTATGCTAGCCGCGTCCAACAATCATTTTGTGGTAGTTCAACAACTGCTTGAACAGGGTGCCAACCCGAACATGCAGGAATCCACCCACGGCTGGACAGCCCTTATATGGGCAGCAAAACGCGGCCACAAAGAGAGTGTTGCCGCGCTTATCCAGGGCGGGGCTGCCATCGGAATTCGCGATTTTGACGGGGAAAATGCCCGCAGTTGGGCAACAAAAAATCATCACACGGAGGTGCTTGAGGTACTTAATGCTTTGCCAGTAGTAAGCAGATCTCATCTTCAGCAATCAACCCATGATTCATTAGAAAAAGGAGAGAGCACATGACTATCAAGAATGATCAACAGTTAAAAGCGGCACTCAACGATCTAACCCGCGACCAGCAGCGTGTCCTGGGTGCACGCTTCACCCAAAGCGTAATCACATTAACCGACAACGCCCGCCTTGTATCCGCACTGAAAGTGGCACTGGAGCCAGAGAGTGACGTCCAAGCTCTGAATGACGCCTATAAGATAGCAAAATCAATCGCCACCAAGACCTATACCGCCTGTGGGCGGGATGCCGACTGGGAACTTCAAGCCGAGCACTTTGTGGCGGCGGCCTGTGCAGCCGCCCTGACACCTGCCGCATTGGCACCAGAGACATTCAATGCTGCGTGGAAGGCCGCAATACAAGCACGCATGGCAAAAAACTGCATCATGATTGAGAGCGAAACAGGGGATTTGGAGAACGAAGCCGAAAAGCAGTATCAGCTAGTCGATGATTTTAAATGAGTTAGCGGGAAATACGGCTAATACCCTAGTTTTGCAGTTGATAACCTGCTCTGTAATTGGGCGTATCATGTCAGTCAGACTGAGCATAGTGTGCCCTGTATATGAACAGGGATTCAATAGAGTGAGCTTATTATGAAACAACGTTTGACCACCTTGATACAGGAGGCGTTACAGCCCCAGCACCTGGAAGTAATAGACGAGAGCCATATGCATAGCGTCCCCAAAGGGGCACAGTCACACTTCAAGGTTGTAGTTGTCAGTGATCAATTTACGGGCCTGACCCTGGTTGGTCGTCATCGACTGATCAACACATTGGCCAAACCACTCTTCGAGGGCAGCTTGCATGCCCTGGCTTTACACACTATGACACCAGAGGAGTGGGAACAGAGGCAGGGCAGCTATCCTCAGTCACCACAATGTATGGGGGGCTCAAAATAGGGGGGCAATACAGAAACAGCGCTCATTCAGCCACGCTTTACAGGCGATCTGATTCACGTAATCCACCGTCAGACTTGCACTTTTCCATTTTTTTCCTTACTTTCTGATAAAACAATAATAAAACCATAATAATGTTGGAGGTAAGGTATGACATTCTGTGCGCAAGTAAAGGGGTTTGCACGCAGTCATGAAAAGGTGGCTGACATCTCTTCATTGCTCGCAGTGGCTTTGCTGTTCGCGACTATCTGGGTCGCCATTGACTTTCAGACCTTGATCTTCAATTGGATCCAGCAGAGCATTTTACTTCACGGTCCAGCCGTCATATTGTTACTGATACTGGATGTTTTTCTGATCATTATGCTGCTGAATATTGGCTCAACCCGACTCGAGAATCCCGATGAGGCACACAACGACCGCTGTTTCGGGACTTTCAGGGGTCGCCGGCATGGCGGTTTTAATCTTGGGACCGCTTTCCATAACTGGGTCCAGCATATTGAACAGGTCAATAAAAAACACCGTTAGCGACGCTGCAAGACAATCCTGGTCAGGAATAAAAATAACAGCCTGGTCCTACAGGCTGTTGGTACTACTGTTACTGGCATTATTGGCTGGGTGTGCCTCGATGGCTACACAGCGATTGGCAAACAACCTTGCCAGCGCCATGCTGAACCAGGATGATCCCGATACGGTTCGTGCAGGAGCACCCGCCTATCTCCTGTTACTGGATGGTATGATCCGGGACAACCCGAAAGATCAGACCCTTCTGGTAGCCGGGTCGCGACTCTATGGCGCACTGGCAAGTGGACTGATTCAAGACTCCGCTCGAATCAAGCGCATGAGCAACCGGTCTCGCGACTACGCAAGACAGGCCCTCTGTCTACGCTACAAATCTCTCTGTCAGAATGAGAACGCTCCATTTGAAGAATTTGCCGCCAGTGTGAATGAACTGGGAATGGATGAGCTGAGTGTCCTTTACGCCTATGCCACCAGCTGGGCCGGATGGATAGCCGCCCGGACAGATGATTGGAACGCCTTGGCTGACCTGCCCAAGGTCGAACTCCTGCTGGAACGGATCATCAATAAGACACCCGACTACGACAACGGTCGTGCCCAACTCTATCTCGCCGTGATGCGCTCACAACTCCCCCCTGCACTGGGTGGAAAACCAGAGACTGGCCGCTACCATTTTGAGCAGGCAATCGCCTATTCACAAGGCCGTGATCTGATAGCCAAGGTTGAGTTTGCCCGCCGCTATGCACGTCTGGTGTTTGATCAACCGTTGCATGATCGCCTACTAAAGGAGGTTCTCGAGGCCCCAGCCCAGGCAACCGATCTCACTCTGAGCAACATACTCGCCAAACAACAGGCAACCAGGTTACTGGCCGATGATTATTTCTAGTCGGCGTTAACCATAAAAAAGTATTAAGCTTAACCCACGCCCAAAATAATAATGCCTGGATGCACCATGTTAAAAAGCCTGATCATCACATCACTGTTACTCTTCTGCTCTCTACTGCAAGCCAACACCACCACCTTGAAGATCGCAACCCTCGCGCCGGATGGTACCAGCTGGATGAATATCATGCGGGACGGGGCAAAAGAAGTAGAACAACGCACCAGCGGCCGGGTAAAGATTCGTTTTTATCCGGGCGGTGTCATGGGAAATGATAACAGTGTGCTCAGAAAGATTCGGGTAGGACAACTGCACGGCGGTGCGCTAACGGCGGGTGGTCTTGCCGCCATCTATCCTGACATTCAGCTCTATAGCCTGCCCTTTCTATTCCGTTCATTCGATGAGGTGGACTACGTCAGGAAGCAGATGGATCCCCTGCTTATCAAAGGACTCCATGAGGCCGGTTTTGTCAGTTATGGAATCAGTGAAGGCGGTTTTGCCTACTTGATGTCACACCTGCCACTGGATAGTGTCGATGCCTTGCGCCAGCAGAAAATATGGAGCCCGGAGGGTGATCAGATCAGTCTGTTGGCGTTTCGAACCATAGATGTGTCACCGGTCCCACTGCCACTCACTGACGTCCTCACTGGGCTGCAAACCGGACTGATTGATACCGTGGGCTCATCACCCATTGGCGCAATTGCCCTGCAGTGGCACACCCGTATCAAACACATTGCGGATATTCCACTGATCTATCTTTATGGCACACTTGTCATCACTGAAAAGGCCGTGAACAAACTCTCACCAGAGGACCAGAATATCTTAAAAGAGGTCATGGAAAGGCAGTTTCAGTTAATAAACCAGCAGAACCGAGATGATAATCTGGCTGCCCGCCAGGCACTGCAGAAACAGGGCATCATCTTTCACCAGCCAATGAATGGCAGTCGCGAGAGCTGGCAGCAACTCATCGACAAGGTTGAGCAACGGATAAAACAAGAGAACCTGCTTGATCCTTCCCTCTTCAAACAGATACAACAACTCCTGGAGACTAAGCGGAAGGAAAAAGGGTAGCATGCATCCAGTAAACCTGCTGAAGAGTGCGGATCAACCGATCCGCCAGGAGCAACTCGAGACCCTGATCGAAACCCGGCACATCCGGCTTCAACGTATCCTCAGCCCGGCAGCCTTTCGATCAGAACTCTTTCAACAGGCAGAAGATGAATGGCTGGTGGTGCTACAAGGGCAGGGCACGCTGCTGATGGATGAAAGGATCGTAGATCTTGATACAGGCGATAGCCTGTTAATCCCGGCAGGCACCCCGCACCGGGTACTCTCAACCTCGACCGATCCGCTTTGCATCTGGCTGACACTGCATCTTGAAGCTGAAGAAGACAATCGAGCGAACGCGTGATGACTCAACTGAAGCGACTCGGCACACTTCTGTTGCAGGTTGAAGACCTGCTTTTGTCACTGCTACTGACCAGCATGATCCTGTTGGCCACCAGCCAGATTCTATTGAGGAATTTCTGGGACTATAGCCTGACCTGGGGTGATCCCTCATTACGCCTGATGGTTCTATGGATTACCCTGCTGGGTGCCATGGCAGCCACACGGGAGAATAATCACATACGCATTGATCTATTCTCCCGCTACCTTCCCGCAACCGCCCAGAGGATCTCCACCCTTATCACTGATGGATTTGCCGCAGTGATCTGCGCACTGCTGGCCTGGCACTCAGCACGATTTGTTCTGTTTGAGCGGGAAGATAACACGCAGTTTCTCGACCTCATGCCGATCTGGCCGCTGCAAATCATCCTGCCAGTCGGCTTCGGCATCATAGCACTGCGTCTATTACTGAATGCCCTGCTGAACAGACGGGGGCAGTCCGTATCATGATCCTTGTCGGCCTGGCACTACTCATCCTGGCACTGTTTGGCGCACCACTCTTCAGCATCATCGCTGCCAGCGCTATGCTCGGTTTTTATCGCTCGGAGATCGATCTTTCAGTAGTGGCGATTGAGTTCTATCGAATCGCCGAAATGCCGGTACTGCTGGCCATCCCGCTGTTTACCTTTGCCGGCTATCTGCTGAGCGAAAGCGGCGCCCCCAGACGTCTGGTAAGACTGACCCAGGCACTGCTCGGCTGGATGCCGGGCGGACTGGCTATTGTCTCCTTAGTCGCCTGCGCCCTGTTCACCGCCTTCACCGGCGCTTCAGGCGTTACCATCGTTGCCCTGGGTGCCTTACTCTATCCAGCATTGACTCAAGCCGGGTATCAAGAGAACTTCAGCCTTGGATTGGTTACCACATCCGGCAGTCTGGGGTTGCTGTTCGCGCCGGCACTGCCACTGATTCTTTACGCTGTGATCGCACAACAGCTGGGCATTCATGGAAGCCTCACCGTGGATTCCATGTTCCTGGCCGGCCTATTGCCGGGCCTTCTGATGCTGGCACTGCTGACTGGCTGGTCAATCTTTTCGGGACGCTCACTGCGTCTGGAGGCCTTCTCTGCAAGAGAGACTGGAGCGGCAATTAAAGAGGCCACCTGGGAATTACCACTACCCGTTGTGGTTCTGGGGGGCATTTACAGTGGGATCTTTGCCATATCCGAGGCCGCTGCGGTCACCGCCTTCTATGTACTCGTGGTTGAGGTCGTCATTCTGCGGGAGATTCCACTCCGCGAGTTACCAGCGATCATGCGAAAATCGATGGTACTGGTTGGCGGAATCTTAGTGATACTCGGGTTATCGCTTGCATCAACCAACTATCTGATTGATGCCGGCATACCCCGGCTGTTGTTTGATCGCATTCAGGAGCTGGTCAGCAGCAAAATTACCTTTCTGATATTGCTGAACATCTTTCTGCTAGTCCTGGGCACCATGTTGGATATCTTCTCCGCTCTGGTGCTGATGGTGCCGCTGCTGCTGCCCATCGCCATCGGTTATGGGATTGACCCGGTTCATCTTGGCATTATTTTTCTGGCGAATATGCAGATTGGCTATTTCACACCACCGGTGGGCATGAACCTGTTTATTGCCAGTTATCGTTTCAAAAAACCGGTGATTCAGCTCTACCTTGCCACCCTGCCGTGGTTTCTGATCCTACTGGTCGCCCTGCTGATAATCACCTACTGGCCCTGGCTCTCCCTGGCTCTGCTCAACCGCTGATCGCAATCCGATCAACGATGCCCCAGCAGTGCATCCAGATGGGCCGCTACACTGCGCGCCAATGAACCAAGCTCATAACCGCCTTCCAGCGTGGATACAATGCGGCCCTCCGCATACTCATCCGCAATCGTTTTCAGTTCGGTAGTCACCCAGTCATAATCCGCTTCGCGCAACCGCAAGTGGCTCATATCGTCAGAGATATGGGCATCAAACCCGGCAGAGATCATCACCAACTGGGGTTTAAAGTGATGCAGGGCAGGTAGCCAATGCGCCTCTACCTGCTTACGAAACTCGTCGCCATTCGCCCCGGCAGGGAGGGTGATATTGACGATATGATCGGTCTCTGTCTCATGCCCGGTAAATGGATAGAACGGATGTTGAAAACTGGAACAGAACAGCACACGCGGGTCTGTAGCGAAGATATGCTCCGTCCCATTACCGTGGTGGACATCGAAATCGATAATGGCCACTCGCTCCAGCCCATGATTGGCGATTGCGTACGCCGCGCCGACCGCGACATTATTGAAATAGCAGAAACCCATGGCCCGGTCCCGCTCGGCATGGTGTCCAGGCGGTCGAACAGCGCAGAAGGCCGCTGTCACCTCCTTGCTCATCACCAGATCAACGCCCTTCACTACCGCACCCGCTGCACGCAGTGCCGCATCCAGGGTTTTCGGCATCATGAAGGTGTCACCGTCCAATTCGAGAATTCCTTCGTGCGGGGCATCAGTAAACAACATGGTAATGTAATCAGTATCGTGTGCCAGCTCCAACTGCTCACGCTTAACCATTGGCGCATCGATCTGTTTGAGGGCAAACTCCATACCGGTACTGATCAACTGGTCCTGAATGGCACGCAGCCGAGCCGGTTGTTCCGGGTGGTCTTGACCGACATCATGCAACAGGCAATCTGGATGAGAAATATAGGCTATAGGCAAAACTTAACCCCCAAAAAAATGTAAAATTCCGGTAACAGTTCTACTCTATTCTTTTCCTTTGCAACAGGCAAAAAAGTAATATGGGCCCACACCATCTCGACACCCTCTTCTCACCCAAAAGCATCGCTGTCTTTGGCGCCAGCGAAAAGCCCGACAGCGTAGGCACGCGCGTTTTTAAAAACCTGCTTCAAGCCGGTTTCAAAGGGGAACTCTACCCTATCAACCCCAGTCACAAGACGGTTCAGGGACACCCATGCTTTAAAACCATTGGCGATGTGGAGCACCCGATTGACCTGGCGGTCATCGCCTCCCCGGCAAAAACAGTGCCTGGCATCATCCGTCAATGCGGTGAACAAGGGGTTCGAGCCGCAGTGATCCTGACTGCAGGATTCCGCGAGACGGGACCCGCTGGGGCACGCATAGAGCAGTCTATCCTCGAAACAGCCCGGCACTATAATCTTCGTCTGGTGGGCCCAAACTGCCTGGGGATCATGCGTCCCAGTGTCGGGCTGGATGCCACTTTTCTGGAAACACCAGCACCTGCTGGCGGACTTGCCCTGGTATCACAGTCAGGCGCCCTCTGTACCGCCATTCTGGACTGGGCTAAACCCCATCAGCTCGGCTTTTCAACGGTAGTGTCACTGGGAAATGCTACCGATATCGACTTTGGCGATGTACTCGACTACCTGGCCTCGGACTATAAAACCACCGCCATCCTCCTCTATATCGAGGGCATCCACGATGCGCGCGCCTTTATGAGTGGGCTGCGCACCGCTGCACGCGCCAAACCGGTTATCGTGCTCAAGGTTGGCCGTCATGCCAAGGGATCCCGGGCCGCCAGCACCCACACCGGCGCCATGATCGGGTCAGATGATGTATTTGATGCCGCACTGGAGCGGGCAGGTGTGGTGCGAGCCATGACCTTCGGCCAACTGTTCGCTGCCGCGGAGATACTCTCTGCCGGCAAAAAGGTCAGCGGGAACCGCCTGGCGATTATCACAAACGGCGGCGGCCCTGGTGTCCTGGCCACTGACAGGGCCGAGGATCTTCGCGTAGAGATCGCCCAACTACGGGAAGATACCGTTCAGTTGCTGGACAAACATCTACCAAGCACATGGTCACACAGTAACCCCATCGATATAACAGGCGATGCTCCGGCAGAAATCTTCGGAGAGGCCGTCAAGGCCTGCATCAATGATCCCAATGTGGACGGCATCCTGACGCTTTTCACACCACTCCCCATGAGCGATCCAATGGCAGCAGCCGAATCAGTCATTGCGGCAGCAAAAGAGAGAAAAGGCAAACCGGTTCTGGCCTGCTGGATGGGGGAAACCCGTATTCGTAAGGCCAGGGAAAAGCTTTCATCTGAGCATATTCCCAGCTTTATTACACCCGAACGGGCGGTGGAGGCATTCGCCTACCTGTCACGTCACTGTCAGAACCAGAAGCTGCTGCAACAGACACCTGGACCACTCTCCGACCTGCGTGATCCCGATGTAGAGGGCGTCTGTTTAATCATGGAGGCCGCACTGGCCGAAGGCAGAACACTGCTTTCTGACCTTGAGTCTAAAGCCATACTGCGTGCATTTCATATTCCCTGCACACAAACCATCGAGGCCAGCACCCCAACCCAGGCGCTGGTGGCGGCAGAGACCGTCGGATTTCCAGTCGCCATGAAGGTAAACTCACCCGACATCAGCCATAAGTCCGATGTGGGAGGTGTCAGACTCAATATCAATACTGCACCTGAAGTACACAGCACTTTCAAGTCATTGATTGAATCGGTGACAAAACGCCACCCCGAAGCGAAAATACTTGGCGTCACCATTGAGCCAATGTCAGCCAGTCCAAACGCCCGTGAACTGATGGTGGGTGTCAAACGGGACCCCGTATTCGGACCAGTGATTGCCTTTGGCTCGGGTGGTACAGCAGTGGAGATACTGCGTGACAGCGCCGTTGCACTGCCTCCACTCAACAGCCTGCTCGCCCAGCGTCTGATTGCCAGAACCCGGGCCGCCAAGCTGCTGGAGTCTTTCCGGCAGATGCCCAAGGTTAAGCAGGAGGCCGTTGAACATGTGCTACTGCGTGTCTCTAACATGGTCTGTGAACTGCCCCATATTGTCGAGATGGATATCAATCCACTCTTGGCGGATGAGCGGGGCGTGATGGCGGCTGATGTCAGGATTCAAATTGCCCGGCCCTCCAATGCCCTGATCCCCTACGCCCACATGGCTATTCACCCCTATCCATCACACCTGGTCAACCGCCTGCACCTCTCTGACGGGACAACCCTGACGATCCGACCTATCCGACCAGAAGATGCCGATATAGAGCAGGAGTTTGTTCGCAGCATGTCTCCCGAAGCGAAGTATTTTCGTTTCATGCAGACCATTGATGAGTTGACTCCGGAGATGCTGGCCCGCTTTACCCAACCTGACTACGACCGGGAGATGGCACTGATTGCGGTCATTACTGAGGAGGGTATACGCACCCAACTCGGTGTGGCGCGCTACACAGTTAACCCCGACAGCCAATCCTGTGAATTTGCCTTAGCCGTCCTGGACACCAAACGCCGGATGGGTATTGGCTCACGCCTGATGGAGGCACTGATGGAGGCCGCCAGAAACCGCGGCATCCGCATGATGGAAGGCGAGGTACTGTCTGACAATAACAAGATGCTTTCATTGATGCGGCGACTGGGATTTGCCATTCGCAACTCCCCGGAAGATACCGGCATTCGGATTGTAGAGCGCTGGCTCTGATTATAAGACGCCAGAACCAACAAGCCCTGCATCAGCAGGGCTTGTTGGTTCTTAGGTGGTTACAGGAAACGGCTCAATCAAGAGCGTGTTTCTGAATACGATAAAGCAGTGTATCCCGCGTCAGCCCCAGTAACCGTGCGGCCTTACTTCGGTTACCACCACTCATGCTGATGGCTTGCCGGATCATATCAGCCTCCAGCGCAAACAGATCAATGCCACCTATGGGTAAGGTAAAGAGCGATTCATTGGTAGCAGTAGCATCGCGTCTGATCTCCTCCGGCATATCGGTGGTTTGAACGATGGCACCCGCCATGAGGATCACCATACGCTCACAGAAATTATGCAGCTCACGCACATTCCCGGGCCAGCGATACTGTTTAATCAGGTTTCTGGCCGTCACTGAATACCGGGGTGCCTTACGCCCATGCCTACGTGCCAGGTCAGATGTAAACTGCTTCAGCAGTAGAACAATATCATCTGAACGCTCTCGCAATGCGGGCAGCACCATTGGCACTACATGCAAGCGATAATAGAGGTCTTCACGAAAACGACCTGCCGTTTGCAGAGCCAGTAAATCCCCGCAGGTTGAAGCCAGGATTCGCACATTGGGGTAACCGACCCGACCCGCCTCTATAGACTCGAGAAAATGCAGCAATTTGGCCTGAGCATCCAGGCCCAGATCAGCCACTTCATCCAGATAGAGCGTGGAACCAGCTGCACTGGACATCAATTCAGATTCAAGCTCATTCTCATCCAAGCCGGAGCAGCTAATCACCTTGAAGACACCACTGGCACGTGGACTGGCCGCATGAATTTCACGCGCCAACAGGGCCTTACCTGTACCAGGCTCTCCACTGATAAGTACACTGACATCCGTTGCGGCAACCATGCGCGCCGCATTAACCACCCGGGTAAATACCGGCGAGTGGCCAATCATCTTATCTGCAACACCGTTCATAACCGTATCACTCACTTTCCAAGGGTGCCCGCTGATAAGCGGTCACATCCAGCAATTCCGGAAACCAAAGGGTTAGTAATCCTACTGCTATAATAATCAACCCAACCAACACCTTCAAATAAGGATTTTGTGCATAACGATAAAGCCGACCCGCTAATAATCCAGTCGCCATCACTGAGGGCAGTGTCCCCAAACCAAAAGCCGCCATATACAACGCACCGTTTGCAGGCCCTACCTTGGTCGCCGTTGATATCAGCATGGTATATACCAGTCCACAAGGCAGCCACCCCCACACTACGCCATAGGCGAGCGCCTGCGGGATGGATCGAACCGGCATCAGGCGCCGTCCAAAAGGCTCCAGCAAACGCCACAAGGGAGCACCGATACGTTCAACCTGCGCCAGCCTGGGTAACCAGCCAGCAATATGCAGACCAATCAGCACCATGATCAATGCGGCAAACCACTGCAACCAGCGATGCCCCTGCCCCGGCCCCATAAAGTCCAGCAATGCTGCGCCGAGATAACCGATTAATCCTCCAGCAACAGCATAGCTCAATACCCGGCCACTGTTATAGGCCAGCAGAAAAACAAAAAAACCTGCGCCGTTCTGTCGTAGTTTGGGCGGCAAACCGAAACTCAATGCACCCATGATGCCGCCGCACATACCGATGCAATGCACCGCACTGAACAGACCCACTGTAAATGCCAGAGGTATAGAGAGGTCCAACCGTATTCACCATTCGATCAACTGACCCAATTGCAGACCCTGCTGCCTGTGGTCACCACACACTGTGACGACCCATCAGCGCCACCCCGCATTTCATCTGTATCGTTGCTATCCTAAGACATAACACCCTAGCGCGCCTTGATAATAGACAATTGAACACATTAGCGCATTACCGCACAATGCCGTCGGAGTACGCACAGTTTTTCCAAACCAGCATCTGCCCAGGAAAAAAGGCAATGGGATTTTCATGAAAGATTTGCATGATCTGGAGTTGATTCTAACTTCGCATACCCCCGTCATTGTAATCGAATCACTGGAGGAGGTAAGGGTTTCACAGATGCTGGCCCAGCTTGGTCTGCGCCTTGACTATCCTATGCACCAGTGGGCCGTCACTGAAGGCTTGAAGCGACTCGAAGCCGATTTCGGTGCACAAAAGTTTACGTCTGAGCCGGTGGAAGTGCTAAAACATATCAAGGCCGTCTCACAACCGGGCTACTACCTGTTACTCGACTTCCACCCGTTCCTGGATGACCCGATCAACGTCAGACTGATCAAAGAGATCGCACAAGAGCACGAAACCCTGCACAAAACACTGATCTTCTTAAGTCATGACTTCCCCATCCCAGCCGAGATCAGACACCTGACCGCACGCTTTAATTTACGCCTGCCAGACCGGGCCAGCATCAAGATGCTGATCAAAGACGAGGCGCGACGCTGGCAGTCCCGGCACCGGCGCAAGGTTCAGGCCGACCCATTGGCAGTTGACCGACTGGCAGCCAATCTTGCTGGCGTTACCGCGACAGATGCCCGGCGCCTGATACGCTCAGCTATCGAGAATGATGGTGCCATCAGCCAGGACGACCTGCCCGGACTGATGAAAACCAAGTATGAACTGATTAACCAGGATGGCGTCATCGCCTTTGAATATGATACGGCCAGTTTTGCCGAGGTAGCCGGACTGACCCGCCTGAAAGAGTGGCTGAGTCACCGTCACAACTCCTTTGTTAACCCGAATGGCAAGGTTGATCGGCCCAAGGGGATCATGCTACTGGGTGTACAAGGTGCCGGCAAGAGCCTCGCCGCCAAGGCGGTAGCAGGGACATTTAATGCCCCTCTGTTGCGGATCGATTTTGGCGCACTGTACAACAAGTACATTGGTGAAACGGAGAAAAACCTGCGCGGTGCGCTAGAGATCGCAGAGAGCATGGCCCCCTGTGTACTCTGGATGGATGAAATAGAAAAGGGCGTCTCTCCGGGACACTCCGACGAGGGCGTCTCACAGCGTATCCTTGGTACGCTACTTACCTGGATGGCTGAAAACAAAAGCCAGGTATTCATTGTTGCCACGGCCAATGACATTGAGCGCCTGCCCCCGGAGCTGATACGCAAAGGCCGGCTGGATGAGATATTCTTTGTCGACCTTCCCCGGGTAGAGGTGCGCAGGGAGATATTTGATATCCACTTGCGCCGGCGCAACCAAGCCCCGAGCGGTTTCGACCTGGATCTATTGGCAGAGGCCTCGGCTGGCTTCACCGGGGCCGAGATTGAACAGGCCATTGTGTCCGCGCTCTATGCGGCCCAGGCCCAAGAGAAAAAACTGCATACCGAGCATCTACTGGAAGAGATCGAACGTACCAGCCCTCTCTCCGTAGTTATGGCCGAGAAGATGGAGCGATTACGTGACTGGGCAACTGGACGCACAGTGACAGCAGACTGAGAGCGATACCACGATACACAGCAATCGACTACCATACAGCGCATTAAAGCAGTAACGATAGGCACACCCCATGCAATCAGCACACCCTCTTGGTCAACTCAGCGCCCTGCAACAGATGATGACCGATCTGATCGAGCCACTTGATGATGCGCTCTGCCGGCACAGCTTTCACCCTGATCTGGCACCACTTCTCTGGTATTACGGCAATGCCGTTTATATTGAAACCTTTCTACTGAGGGGACTCGTTCAGGGTGATACAGATCTGACTGACCGGGTAAAAGATATTTTCACTCCAGAAATTGGTGTAAAAGCGCAGCAATGGGAGCGCCTCCCGCCGAAAGAACATCTGCTAAATTGGGCGCTGGAGCTGCAAGATGAAAACCTGATGCGGCTAGCAAATAGTGATCGGCTACCGGCTCATGAGTGGCTCTCAAATGATCGCCTGATCCACCTTATCTGTCAGACCCGTTCTGCACTCTATGAGCAGATGCTACAGGTTCTGATTGAGTATCGATTCAGTTTGAAGGAACAGTACCAAGCCGTTCTCCCGTTAAAACCCCAAATGCCAACAGCCAATCACGTGGGCATCCCGCAGGGCCATTACCGAATTGGCTCCAAGAAGGATCCAGCCGCACTGGATAATGAGCAACCAGCCCAGATGGTCAAACTGAGCAACTTCCGCATCGACCGCGAGCCAGTCAGCAACGGCAACTTCTTGGCCTTTATGGAAGCGGGCGGCTACGACCTGCAACACCTCTGGAGTGAGGCAGGCTGGGCCTGGCGACAAACCGCCGCCGGGCAGCCACATCACTGGCGCCCAGACAGCCACAATTGCTGGTATGGTATCAGCCTTAATGGCCCGGCGGATCTGATAGCCGATGAACCCGTAATGGGCATCTCACAGCATGAAGCAGCGGCCTACGCCAATTGGGTCGCTTCGCTGGGAGGCGAATTACGTGGTGCTGTGCTACAACACGAATACCAATGGGAAGTCGCAATGCGCACCCAAATACTGAAGCCAAACGGACGTGTCTGGGAGTGGTGCGCAAACGCCTTTGAACCCTACAGCGAGTTCATATCTGATCCTGCCCCGATCGGCAGTGAGGCCCTGTTCGCCCTTGGGCACGCCGTCTTGCGTGGCAACTGCCTGCACACCCAGCGCCCGATACAACGCATCACCTATCGCCACCATGCCGATGCCGGCAATCAACGGCTATTTAGTGGCGCACGCCTGGTTTACCCGCCGAAGGAATAAGAGAAACGTGATCCACTATGACATGCCGCTCTACCGCCCACCCAGCGAGGGTAACAACCTGATTATCCAGGCCACATTGGGCTGCCATTTCAACCAGTGTTCTTTCTGTTCAATGTATAAACAGAAACAGTTTGAGGCACGCCCGTTGAATATTGTGTTTGATGAAATCACCCAGGCGGCAAGGGCATGGCCTGAGGCACAACGGGTGTTCCTGGCAGATGGTGATGCACTGACGCTGCCTACCGAGCACCTGATCAAGATCGCAGAGCGGTTGGCAGCGGCCTTTCCCAAGCTGACGCGTATCGCCTGTTACGCCAATCCAAGTGACATTTTGCGAAAAACAGCAGCGGAGCTAGCCCGCCTGCGTGAGCATAAGCTGAACCTCTTGTACGTAGGCATCGAGTCAGGCTCAAGCACTATCCTGAAAAAGATAACCAAAGGGGCCAGTCCACGCAGTATTCGCGCGGCGCTGGAAAAGGCACACCAGGCAGAACTCAAGGTATCTGCCACGGTGATTCTTGGACTGGGAGGCAAGACCCGCTCAAAAGAACACATAAACGGAACTATCGAACTGCTTAACAGTGCACCAATAACCTACCTCTCTACACTACAGCTGTTTCTGCAACCGAATGAAGAGATCGAGTTTCTGCGCAAATTTGCAGAACCTTTTGAGATGCAGGATGACACAGCTATTCTGCAGGAACAGCGGAAGTTGGTAGGGGGTATCAATCCACCGAAGCCGGTCATCTTCCGCTCGAATCACGCCTCCAACGCGCTGGCACTGGCGGGTAATCTACCTAAAGACCGGGAGCGGCTGATTGCACAGATCGATCAGGCATTAGGAAACGACAACCATCTGAGGCCCCGCTATCTCCGCAGGCTATAACCCTCGCCCCAAAGCAATGAGACGAGGGTGAACCGGGATTACTCGGCCTTTTTCTCTTCTAGGGTCTTGGCTGGCTGGATGGATATCAGCTGGACCTCAAAGATCAGCGCCTCATTTGGTCCAATCGCACCTGGCGCACCCACCTCTCCATAACCAAGATTTGATGGAATAAAGAGCTTCCATTTTGCTCCCGTGTTCATCAGGCTGAGCCCTTCACTAAAGCCCGGGATCACCCCCTTCAGGGAGAAACTGGCCGGCTCATTACGGGCATAAGAGCTATCAAACTCCTCCCCGGAGATCAAGGTGCCGCGATAATGAACTGTCACTTCGGCATCTGCAGGAGGGGTATCGCCCTCACCCGGTTGAATCACCTGATACTGCAAGCCACTGGGTAGAACAACGACACCCTCTTTTTTACTGTTCTGCTCAAGATACAGCTCGCCGGCCTTCTTGGCCGCCAGAGCCGCCTCGGCTTTCTCCTTGGCCATCACCTCTTTCTTCATCCGGAAGGCCTCACCCATCTGCTCGGACGTCATCTGCGAGGGGTTCCCCTTTAGCACATCATCTACGGCTGCACCAAAGGCTGCCCCTTCAACAGTAACTCCCTGCTGCTTCAGCTGCTGGGCGAACTGCTGCCCCAAGGCGTAGCTGAATCGCTGTTCCAGAGTACCCAGCTCTGCCGCACTCACAGAAAAGGCGGCGGCGACCAATGATACTGCGGGAATAAGGTGTTTAATTGAGACAGACATTTAATTTCCTTTTGTGTGATTGATTGAGGCCCAAAGAGACCAATCATGGGTAAATAAACAAGTTCAAATATGGTTTAATCGATAAAAAGTGTCATGTTTTGGAAAAAAGTCACATTTTTGACAAAATAACCCTAGCCAACCTGATGTTTCCTACTATGCTAAAGGCAGGGTTTCTATAAACAGAGCAAACCAATGGCAATAAACTCCATATCCGGCAACGCACTTCAGGGCATTCAGCGCGGCATGCGCCAGCTGCGCAGAAACGCAACTGATATCGCCAGCGCCAACCAGCTGAACAACGGCCAGTTACCAACCAAAGATGCTGTACGGGCGCTTGTGGAGCTCCACCAAAGTAGCCTTCAGACAAGCGCCTCCGTTAAGGCATTCAAGACAGCCGACACATTGGTTGGTTCCCTACTGGACGTCAAGGCATGAGCCTTACTCGTCAATAAACTGCATCGACAGATCAAGCGCCACCACATCCTTCGTTAACGCGCCAACCGAAATATCATCTACCCCAGTCTCAGCAATCGCACGAATAGTCTGCAGGTTAACCCCGCCCGATGCCTCAAGACGTGCCGCACCATTCACCCGATTCACTGCCTCACGGAGCTGGTCGAGTGAAAAGTTATCCAATAAAACACGCTTGGCGCCAGCTGAAAGCGCCTCCTCCAGTTCGACCAGCGACTCAACCTCAACTTCAACTTCGATATCCGGCGCCATAGCCAATGCTTTTATCACCGCCGCCGCCACCGACCCAGCCGCCTTGATGTGGTTCTCTTTAATCAAAATCGCATCAAACAGGCCAATCCGGTGATTATGGCAACCGCCACAGGTCACCGCATATTTCTGTTGCAGGCGTAAACCCGGCAAGGTTTTGCGCGTATCCAGAATCCTTACCCCGGTACCCGACACGGCATCGGCATAGCGCGCCGCCAGAGTCGCCGTACCCGACAACACCTGAAGATAATTGAGCGCACTGCGCTCACCACTCAGTAGAGCCCGCGTATTTCCCCGCAGCTCGCACACCAGGCTATCCGCCGTGACGCGATCACCATCACGACAACACCAATCAATCACGATCCCTTCATCAAGCTGCCTGAACACCTCTTCAAACCATGCCACACCGCAAATTACCGCATCCTCACGGGTGATCACCTTGACTCGAGAGTTTGCATCCACCGGAATCAGTGCCGCCGTACGATCCCCGGAACCCAGATCCTCCTCCAGCGCAATCCTGACCTGTGACGGGATATCAATGGCATCCAATGAGATCAAATCAGTGAATCTCCAGCAATTCAACTTCAAACACCAGAGTGGCGTTTGGGGGTATCACGCCGCCCGCTCCATGAGCACCATAACCCAGTTGTGGCGGGATAGTGAGCTTGCGCTTTCCACCAATTTTCATGCCCTGCACACCTTCATCCCAGCCACGAATCACCTGCCCTTTACCCAGCGCAAAGGCAAACGGATCATTCCGATCCAGGCTGGAATCAAACTTGCTCCCATCTGTCAGCCAGCCGGTATAGTGGACCACCACCCGTTGTCCAGCCGCCGCAACGGCACCATCACCTTCAACAAGATCATCATACTTGAGGCCTGAATCTGTCATCTTTTCTGTCATTTGACTGTTTCCTGAAAACCACCAGCGGGCATTTCCCATACAAAAAAGCGCGCCAGATAAAAGAAAACTCACGCAGCAGGCGCAAGCATTTCAACAAAGGGGGTATTGTATACCGATGCCGGCAGGCATCACCAGACAGAGGCAAAAACGAGCACGAACGCAAAAAAAGACCCCCGACAAGCGGGGGCTTTAACGGCACAGTATTCACTCAAAACAGCTTACTTATCTTTATCCTCAACGCCATCTTGCCTCGACGTCGCTTTACTCAGCGCACTCACCATAGAGGTCAGCGCCCGATCCATTAACGGCATATCCACTTCTGGCAGCACCACGGCCTTGCCACTGCGCAGCCAGACACCCAGCCCCTGCTGAGTCACATCCGCGACTTTCATACCCTTGCGATTAACAAACAGACAGCTACCACTGACAGTACTGCGCCACGAGAGCTTGGCACGAACCACCGCACCCTCTTCTTCCGTCAATTCCAACCAGGTACCCACCTTCAGCTCCGCCGCCTGGCGGTCAAAATCATCTGGCTCCTGCTCGGAGATTTGGCTTGCAGCACCCGGCGTTTCAAGCACAATCTCTTCCATGACATTTTCTGCATGTTGTGGCGACCCCGTTGGCGCATCTGCATCAACACGCTCAACCAACCTCCCACCGCGCAGACAGGCCAGATGCCTCGCCTGTAAGCTCTTGAACGCACGCGTCATCTTGTGCTGGTTATAGGAGATCTCACCCAAGCCTGTGCGCAACCCTTTCAGCAACTCAGGAATAGAGCGCAATAACTCCTGCCGCTCACTCTGTGTAGGTTTGGGCATCACGCTCCAAACCAAACGATCCATCAACTGAACCGCCTCAGACCACTCATCACTCTCCTGCCCTTTGCGCAGGTAGATCAGCAGCAAGACATCATTCCAGCCATCCCGTACCAGATTCTGCACTACATCCGGAACGGACTCATATCCTGACAGGCAACGACCAATCTCTTCCGCCACATGCCGCTTCGCTTCGACCAAGGCCTCCTTACCCTGAGTAACCTGCGCCGCACGCTCTTCTGCTACGTGCGCACCGCGCTGCTCCCGCTCCAGGAATGCAGCAAACTGCTCGTTTAACTCCTCGAACAGCCCCAGGTTGTCATCGAACTCCGTAAGGATTCGACCGACAATCGCATCAATATGGGCATACAGCCCATCACCACTGCGCCCTGACTGCTCCGTCCAACCAATCGCCGCCTGAGCCATACTGTTCAGCAGACGCCTGGCGGGATGCTCCTTTCGGCTAAAGAAGGTCTTATCCAGAATCGCCACTTTAAGCATCGGGATCTGTAACCGCGCCAGCAAGGCGCGCATGGCATCCGAGAGACCAGGGTCATCGAGGATGAACTCAAACAGCATCGAGATAACATCGATGGTATCTTCATCAGAACGATCAATCGCTTTATTACTACCTGAACCCTGTCCAATCTGGGGAGATCTCAACAGGACTGTTCTTACTGTCCCCGCATCCAAAACATGGCCATCAGCGGGCGCCGACACACCCTGCTGATGCTGGAGCACCGACAGCGCGGAGAGAAGATCCATGCTATCAACATACTGAACCGATGCAGAGGGAGCCGGCCCGGCAGGGCGGTGCTGCATCAGCAACTGCTGTAAAGTGGAAAACACCTCAGCCTGGATCGCCGATTGCGCCTCATCACTGTAGTAGCCACCATCGGTAGCGCCAGAAGCATAGGAAGAGGCACCCTGGCCCTGCACGGCACTGCGCCGCATTGTGGGTTTAATCTCCGGCTGGATACCGGCCTTCGCCAGCGTCGAATTCATCTGGTCATATATCTGCCCCAGATGCCCAATTACCTCTTTCTCAAACTGCTTATAAATCACTAACTTAACAGCAAGCGTCACCGAAAGCGTTGTCACTGACTGCTTAAAAGCCGCGCTGAGAGAAGCGGGTGAGAGGGGATTGTTATCCTCCTCAATCCGAACACCATTCAGCAGATAACTGAACCGTTGATCCAAGGCATAAAGATCGCGGTAATAACTGTTATTACCCTTCGAGACCATACCGGAGATAGCCAAGCCCTCCTCCAGGTCATCACTCTCAACCAAACCCAGCTCGTCACTTGAGAATGTCGCATTCGGCGCATCATTAGGGACAGAGCCCGGACCATGAGTCCAGAAACGATCAAACCGACCCAGGACACACTTATTGAATGCGCTTTCGACCTGCTCCCGATCGCGCCGCAAACTTCTCATCGATTCAAAATAGGTGGTTTGTTGCTGATTAGTCTCAGCCTTGTCCGCCAGCGCATAAAGCACATCATCTAACCGCTCAAACAAGGCATCCGTTCGCTGGGGCAGCGCCTTTACCAACAACTGCCGGCAGGCATTAATGGTACCCTGATACCCTTCTCTGAGTCTCACGGCCTGCTCGCCTGAGCGCTTACCATCAAATGAAATTATATTTCCGGCCTTCATAATTGGATTCCAATCATTACCTATTCACAACCAAGCTTAAAGAGAGAACCGCCTATAGGGGTCTTTACACTCTGAAGTCTGGACTCCCAAACCTGTATCGGCCGTGAGAGGCGTCACATTTAGCAAATAGTCAAAATACTGTCACGGAAAAACGTGACCCAGCTCCCACATCATCAGGTTACCGTACTCATTTTAATCAAAACAGCCCTTCCGAGAAAAACAGTGAAGGAAGTTACTTATTTGGTTAACAGGTAATTACTCGTCGTGTATGGTTAGCCCGGTGAATAAACTTATCCAGCACTTCAGCAAAGCACTCATGGAGAGCATTAGGGATCTTGCTCCTATTGTAGTCGTTATTGCCTGTTTTCAGCTGCTTGTTTTCAGACAACCTATACCCGACCTGGGCGGACTGCTGTTCGGGACACTCCAGGTGGTCATTGGTCTGACGCTGTTTATCCAGGGGCTGAAGATGGGTCTGTTCCCTATTGGCGAATCCATGGCCCACGACTTTGCCTCCAAAGGTAGCGTGCTCTGGCTGGTGCTGTTCGCCTTCGCCCTTGGATTCGGCACCACCATTGCCGAACCCGCACTGATCGCGATCTCTGATGAGGCCGCCCGCGTTGCGGCCACAGGCGGCATGATCAAAGAGAGTGTAGAAGAGATGCAGGCATATTCCGATGGCCTGCGCTTCACAGTGGCGATCTCTGTTGGTTTAGCCATTGTGATCGGCGTGATCCGTATTATCAAAGGGTGGCCTATACAGTATCTTATTATGGGCGGTTATGCCGGGGTGGTAATTATGACCGGCTTCGCCCCGCCTGAGATTATCGGCATTGCGTACGACTCAGGCGGGGTCACCACATCCACCATCACCGTGCCACTTGTAACCGCCCTCGGCGTAGGTCTTGCCAGCAGTATTCGCGGCCGAAACCCTATGACTGACGGATTTGGACTGATTGCATTCGCCTCTCTCACCCCCATGATCTTTGTGATGGCTTACGGGATGCTACTATGATGGCCTGGCTGATGGATTTCCTCGACACCCTGCTGGCGACCATCACGGACGTCTTGCCCATCGCCGCCATTCTGTTTGGATTTCAGCTGTTTGTACTGCGCAAAAACATTCGCAACCTCCGTCAGGTTCTGACGGGCTTTGTTTTGGTTCTGCTCGGGCTGGCGTTTTTCCTTGAAGGACTCGAACAGGCACTCTTTCCCCTCGGCAAATTGATGGCGGAACAACTTACCGCTCCAGAATTCCTCGGCATCAGCGGGACTGCCGGAGACTTTGAGAGCCACTGGACCAACTACCTATGGGTCTATCTGTTCGCCTTCGCCATCGGGCTCTCCACCACCATAGCAGAGCCCTCACTGATCGCTGTGGCCATTAAGGCAAACCAGGTCTCTGGCGGCACTGTCGGCACCTGGGGTCTGCGCATCGCTGTTGCCATCGGGGTAGCCATTGGCATTTCACTGGGTGCCTATCGCATCGTTACCGGCACCCCTCTTCACTATTACATAATCACTGGCTATGTTGTTGTGCTCATACAGACCGTCTTCTGCCCAAAAGCCATAATTGCACTGGCCTACGACTCGGGCGGGGTGACTACATCAACCGTCACCGTTCCGCTGGTGGCTGCGCTGGGACTGGGGCTCTCCAGCACCATACCTGGCAGAAATCCAATGCTGGATGGCTTTGGCCTCATAGCCTTTGCCAGCCTATTTCCAATCATGAGCGTAATGGGCTATGCCCAGCTCAGCGAACGGCTTGCCCGAAGAGCCAAAACGACCCAAATGAGGGATAAAAAATGCATTTCAAATTGATCATTGCTCTCATTGAAGACAGCAAAACCAATACCGTGGTAGATGCCGCCAGAAATGCCGGCGCCACGGGCTCAACCGTCATCAACCAGGCGCGAGGTGAAGGCATAGAAAAGAGCAAGACATTCTTCGGCCTCAGTCTGGAAGTACAGCGTGACATGATCCTGTTTCTGGTAGAGGAGCATTTGAGCCGCACCATTCTTGAGACAATTGCCGAGGTAGGTGAGTTTGACGATAAGCCGGGAACAGGAATCGCATTTCAGATCGACGTGGAGGATGCGGTAGGCGTCAGCCACCAGATAAGACAACTCACCAGTGTTGTGGAGGGCGAACTGTGACCAAGCAAGAGATCATCCGCGTTCGAGATGTAATGAAGCCGGACGTGGACACTGTGGATGGCATGGATACCGTCGAAGCCGCATTGCAGAAAATGGATCACGTTGAAACCAAGACCCTGATCGTGGACAAGCGGGATGATAACGACGCCTACGGTATCGTTATGTTTTCCGACATTGCCCGAAAGGTTCTGGCAAAGGACCGCCCACCGGGAAGAGTGAACATCTATGAGGTGATGACAAAACCAGTGATATCCGTAGAGCCCGACATGGACATACGTTATTGCGCACGACTGTTTGATCGCCTCCATCTCTCCCGCGCACCGGTTATCAGCAACGGCAAGATACTCGGCGTCGTCAGCTTTTCCGATATGATCATAAAGGGTGTGCGTAAACCATGACCTTTAGCGAGACGGGAGTTCTGGCCGCAGCACGCCAGTGCCCTTCACCAAATCAGGATGAACGTCCTGCCACCTGTGAAATCAACCTGCTGGTGATCCATGGCATCAGCCTGCCCCCAAATGAATTTGGCGGCCCCTGGATTGACCGGTTTTTCCAGAATAAACTTCCGCCCGACGCCCACCCCTACTTTGCAGAGATAAATCACCTGAAGGTCTCATCACATCTACTGATCCGCCGCGACGGCGAACTGGTTCAGTATGTCCCCCTGCATCAGCGTGCCTGGCATGCGGGGCAATCCTGCTTCAACGGGGTGAACGGCTGTAATGATTTCTCAATAGGAATTGAACTGGAGGGAAGTGACGAGACGCCCTACTCAGAAGAACAGTACAAGACCCTCGCACAAACTATTCGCCTGATTCAGCGACACTACCCCGCCATTACAGATGAACGCATCACAGGCCACAGTGACATTGCGCCCGATCGAAAAACAGATCCAGGACCGGCATTCGACTGGCCATTCCTGAGACAGTTATTAGCAGAGACTCGCTAGGACCAGTTGACAGACCCTAGCGGCCGACGCGATTACTCTGCCCGAATAACGCATCAACAAACATCAAAAACACCCCGACACTGATTGCAATGTCCGCTACATTGAAGGCAGGCCAATGGTACTGGCCATAGAAAAAATCAAGGAAATCGATGACATAACCAAGCATCAATCGATCTATCAGATTACCAATGGCCCCGCCAATCACCAGCGCTAGCGAGATAGCCAATACCTTTTCATCTTTTAAGCGTGACAGCCAGATCACCAGCACAATGGTCACAAAGGCAGCCACAAAGGCAAAAAACCAGCGCTGCCAGCCCCCCTGGTCGCTCAGAAAGCTGAAAGCAGCCCCCTCATTGTATGCCAGGGTCAGGTTGAAAAAAGGCAGCACAGAGAGTGTTTCATAGACCATGAAACTGGCCTCTATGAGCTGCTTACTCAGCTGATCAAAAACGATTATCAACAATGAAAACCAGAGCCAACGCAACATCAGCCAACCTCACTTGAAGCAAAGGAGAGCAGCGACAAAACAGCGTCAATATCCACCCAGCGTTGACCAGTAAAACCCCGACGCCAATCAGCAGACACCACTGAATCAGGCAAACCGTCGCTCCTCGCCTGCGCCATCAACATTATCGACACAGCGACCACAGAGCTCAGGATGCGCCTCATGCCGACCCACATCCTCACGATGATGCCAGCAGCGCCCACACTTTACATGAGCAGAAGCCGCCGCTGTAAGATAGATACCAGACACATCGGTCACTACCGCTTCAGCCGGCTTATCCGCTAAACCATGTACCCGCGCATAGGAGGTAATAAGGACAAAGCGCAGCTCATCTCCCAGCTTTTCCAGATCGGCATGAGCCTGCTCATCACAATAGAGATCCACTTCAGCGTCCAGCGATGAACCAATCACGCCAGTAGCTCGCAGTTGCTCAAGCTGCCTGCCGACAGCCGTACGTATTGCAATGACCCGCGTCCAGAAATGGCGATCCATCTTATCGCCCTTATCAAGTGCAAACAGCCCTTCATACCAGGTCTCCACAAACACGGTCTCACCGCGTTTACCCGGAATGTTTTGCCAGATTTCGTCGGCAGTGAAGCTGAGAATGGGGGCCAGCCAGCGCACCATCGCCTCCATCACATGATAGATGGCGGTCTGACAGGAGCGGCGGGCCTGGCAATCTGCCTGCGTGGTGTACTGACGATCCTTAATGATATCCAGATAGACACCACCCATCTCGGGTCCGCAGAAGTTATGGATCTTCTGGATAATCAGATGGAACTGATATCCCTTATAGGCTTCAAAAATCTCATTCTGCAGCTGTAAGGCGCGATCCACTACCCAGCGATCCAGCTCAACCATCTCCGAGGCCGGCAGACAATCGGTCGCCGGATCAAATCCATTCAGATTGGCCAGCAGAAAGCGGGAGGTATTACGGATGCGTCGATAGGCATCTGCCGTTCGGTTGAGGATCTCATCCGACACCGTCATTTCGCCCCGATAATCGGTCGAAGCGACCCAGAGCCGGATAATATCTGCACCCAGCTTCTTCATCACATCCTGTGGGCTAACGGTATTACCCAGCGACTTGGACATCTTGTGTCCCTTGGCATCGACGGTAAAACCGTGGGTCAATACACCAGCATATGGCGCACGATTATGAATTGCCACGGAGGTCAGCAGCGAAGACTGAAACCAGCCGCGATGCTGATCAGAACCTTCCAGATAGAGCTCGGCCGGGTAGTGTAACTCCGCTCTTGGCTCCAGTACGGAAAAGTGGGTTACACCAGAGTCAAACCAGACATCCAGCGTATCCTGTACCTTGTCATATTGGTCCGCTTCAGCGCCGAGCAACACCTCTGGATCGAGCGAGAACCACGCCTCGATTCCCTCAGCCTCGATGCGTTGGGCAACCTGTTCAATCAGGTCGGCGGTATTGGGATGCAGCTCGCCTGTCAGCTTATGGACAAACAGCGCAATGGGCACACCCCAGGTACGCTGCCGAGAGATACACCAGTCCGGACGACCTTCAACCATCCCCTCAATCCGGGCACGCCCCCAGTCCGGGGTGAACACCACCTTGTCGATCTCTTTCAGGGCGGTCTCCCTCAGCCCCTTCTGTTCCATACTGATGAACCACTGTGGTGTCGCACGGAAAATGATAGGGGTCTTGTGCCGCCAGCAGTGCGGGTAACTGTGTGCCAGTCGTGCCTCTTGTACCAGCGCACCATGGGTCTTCAGTACCTCGATGACCTTTTCATTTGCGCTGAAGACATGCTCACCTGCAAACAGCTCCGTCCCTTCCAGAAAACGACCATCACCGCCCACTGGGTTGTGCACTTCCAGTCCATAACGCTGACCGACGATATAATCATCAAGGCCATGCCCGGGGGCGGTGTGTACCGCACCCGTACCAGCGTCCAGGGTGACATGCTCACCCAGAATCACCGGTACTTCCCGATCATAGAAGCAGTGCTTCAATTTCAATCCTTCAAAGGCATCGCCCCGACCGTAGGCGATCACCTTGTAGTCGTCGATGCCCCAGCGCAGCATGGTGTCTTTCAGCATCCCCTCTGCAACCATCAGGCGTTCACGGCCGTGCGCCCCATCGGCCTGCACTACGGCGTAATCCAGCCCTGGATTCAACGCTACTGCCTGGTTGGCCGGCAGGGTCCAGGGGGTAGTGGTCCAGATCACAATGGAGAGCGGACCCTCCCCATGACCACCCGGGAGTGAATGGCAGCCAGCCATCAGGGCCTCTGCATCCAACACCTCAAAGCGCACATCGATGGCGAAAGACTCTTTATCCTTGTACTCAACCTCCGCCTCAGCCAGCGCAGAACGGCAATCCGTACACCAGTGCACCGGCTTGGAGCCTTTATGAACATGACCGTTTTCCACAATACGACCCAGGGCGCGGACAATATCCGCCTCTGTACCATAAGCCATGGTCAGATAGGGATCTTCCCAGTCACCTACTACACCCAAGCGCTTGAAATCAACCCGCTGCTTATCCACTTGTTTGCCGGCATACTCACGGCAGGCCACACGAAACTGGGCTGCGGTCACCTTGCCACCAGGCTTCCCAACCTTCTTCTCAACCATCAGCTCAATCGGCAGACCATGACAGTCCCATCCCGGCACATAGGGCGCATCAAAACCATCCAGCGTGTGGCTCTTGACAATAATATCCTTCAGCACCTTGTTTACAGCATGGCCAATATGGATCTCTCCATTGGCGTATGGGGGGCCATCATGCAGGACAAATTTTGGCCTGCCGGCAAACGCCTCACGGATCTTTTGGTAGAGTCCCATACCTTCCCAGCGCTTGAGCATTTCCGGCTCACGATTGGCCAGGTTAGCCTTCATCGGAAAGCCGGTTTTAGGGAGGTTTAAGGTACTTTTATAATCTGTCACGCTCTGCTGCCTTTTCGCATCCGGCGACCGGTATGCGATCTATCTAGTCAATATTCAGGTAGTCATCACCTAACCCGCGAACAACCAATCCGGGTTAGCGGACTACCTAGTTTTAATCCGTCTTACTCAATGTAACACTGTTGAAATACGCTCTGGCTGCTGCTGCATCTCGCTCAATCTGTTGACGCAACGCCTCAAACGATTCAAACCGCAGCTCATCCCGCAGCCGCTCGCAAAACTCTACTTGCACATGCTCCCCGTAGATCAAACGGGAGAAGTCGAAGAGATGAACCTCCAACAGGTAACGTGAGTCACCTTCAACAGTTGGACGATTACCTATATTGGCCACACCAGGAAGAACACCTTCGGCCAGGCCATGCAGCGTAACCGCAAACACACCATGCACCGGACTTACCTTTCGATGCAGATCGATGTTCGCCGTTGGAAATCCAATCGTCCTGCCCCGGGCATCACCATGCGCCACCCGACCACAGATCCGATAGGGACGACCCAGATTCCGCTCAGCCAGTTCAAGGTCACCCTTGGCCAACGCCTCCCGGATGCGGGTACTGCTAATCCGCGCCTCACCATCCATGAAGGTATTCATGTTGGCCACCTCGAATCCATGCGCCTGGCCCACCTCCCGCAGGAGATTGATACCACCCTCACGACCTCGACCAAAACGAAAATCGTCTCCGACAAAGAGGTATCTTACATCCAATCCGGTAACCAGCAATTCCTGGATAAAATCCTCAGCTGACATGGATGCCAGTTTGGGCCCAAACTCCAGCAACACCACCCGGTCGATACCGGCATCTTTCACTGCCTGCAGTTTCTCACGGATCCGGGTCAAACGGGCCGGCGCTGCATCCGGCGCAAAATACTCCATCGGCTGCGGTTCAAAGGTAATTACCGTACTGGGCAGGCCAAAACTATCTGCCTGGGCACGCACATGTTTGAATACCGCCTGGTGCCCTAAATGAACACCATCGAAATTGCCGATGGTCGCCACGCAACCCCGGTGTTCAGAACGCAAATTATGGAGACCGCGGATAACCTGCATCGTAGCCCGAAAAATTAGGATTCAAAACGGTGCATTATAGGCAATGTTTCTGTACAAGTCCCTGTTTCATGGCCAAATCCGGTGCGATTAATTCCGCAGAGACAATCTGTCACTCAAGATACATGGCTTCTAAAATGTCGTAAACGGATACCCAATAGGGCCAGCACAGCAAAATAGCTGGTAGCGCCCAATGCAATCCAGAGCAGGAGACGCCAGATCTTATTCATAGTATTTCCGCTAATCCACGACTGAAGATCACCCACTCCCCAGTAAAGCACAACCGCCATAACCAGAGACGCCACCAGTCCGCGCACAATCAACAACGGCCAGCCAGGTTCTGGCTGATAGACATTCTCTTTGCGCAATCCTCGAAACAGGAGGAGAGCATTCAGCGTGGCGGAGAGTGAAGTGGCAAGCGCCAACCCTGCATGCGCCAGAGGAAAGACCAGGATGACATTCATCACCATGTTGGCAAACATGGCAATAACCGCGATCCGCACAGGCGTCCTGGTATCCTGGCGGGAGTAATAGCCTGGAGCCAACACCTTGATGAGAATAAATGAGACCAGACCAACAGAGTAAGCCATCAGACTCTGGCGTGACATCACCACATCCGTGGCGTCAAACAGTTCTGACTGGAACAAGGTGGCAATCATCGGCCCGGAGAGCATGAACAGCCCCACAGCAGACGGCAATCCCAGCAGCAGACCCCAGCGCAAGGCCCAGTCAATCACATGCGAAAAGCCCTCTGGAGATTCGTTGGCATGCTTTTTTGACAGGTTCGGTAAAATCACCGTCGCCAGCCCAACACCCAATATGCCGAGCGGAAACTCCATCAACCGGTCAGAGTAGTAGAGCCAGGAGATACTGCCGGAAACCAGAAACGAGGCGATCAAGGTGTCCAGCAGGAGATTAAGCTGGGTCACCGAAACACCAAACAGCGCCGGAAGCATCAGCTTGCCTATTCGCAGAACCCCCTCATCTTTCGGGGCAAATACAAATCGGGGTAGCAATTTGATCTGCCGCAGAAAAGGGATCTGGAACAGTAGCTGCAGGATACCCGCCGCCAGCACACCCCAGGCCAAGGCCATGATCGGCCGTTCCATCTGCGGCGCCAGCCAGATTGCACAACTGATCAGCGAGACATTCAACAGCACCGGCGTAAATGCCGGCACACCAAACCGGCTATGGGCATTGAGGATGCCGCCGGCAAAGGCCGTCAGCGATATAAAAAACAGGTAGGGAAAGGTCAGGCGTAACATATCCACAGCCAGATCCAGCTTCCCCTCCGAGCCAATAAAGCCGGGAGCAAAGATCATCGCCAGTACCGGCGCACCGAGCACACCAGCCAAAGTCACCGCCAACAGCACCGCACCCAAGGTACCGGCCACTCGATCAACAAACTGTTTCAATTCATCAATGCTGCGCCGCTCTTTATACTCCGTCAGTACCGGGACAAAGGCTACGGCAAAGGCCCCTTCAGCAAACAGACGACGCAGAAAGTTGGGTATTTTAAACGCCACAAAAAATGCATCCGTGCCGGCGTTGGCGCCAAATATATGGGCCACGACGAGATCCCGAACAAAACCGAGTATTCGGGAAAGCAGCGTATTGGAACCTACCTTGGCCAAGGACCTGAACATGTTATTCCGATTTCATCTCTTAAATATAACCACCCTCAAGGGGGAAAGAGCGGATTATAGGCTGTTTATGCCTTTTTTCAGAATATTCAGCTACAATCCCGCTGCGCATACCAAAATGGTGGGACGACAGCCGCCAGCGCCGGAACAGGGACAAATAGCTATTGACAAAAGGGACATCAAGTCCCAGAATACCGCGCTCTTTGTTGAGATACTCAGTTAAATAATTTTTGGAGACAGACCTTGGCCAACTCACCACAAGCCAGCAAACGTGCGCGTCAGGCCGAACAGCATCGCCAGAACAATGCGTCACGCCGCAGCAAAATGCGCACCTTCCTCAAGAACGTAGTGAATGCGTTGGCGACTGGCGACAAGGAAAAGGCTACCGAAGCTTACAAACAGGCGGTACCGGTGATCGACCGTGCGGCAAACACGGGCCTTATCCACAAGAATAAGGCCGCCCGTCATAAGAGCCGCCTGAATGCGCAGATCAAATCGCTGTAAACAGTAGCGCCTGCGCATCCCGAAAAACCGGCCAAAAGCCGGTTTTTTTATGCCTGGAAATCGCTTTTGCACCGAATCCCGATCTCTCCATCTTTTGGCTTAAGTTATACTCTTATCTAAAAGCCCCGCCGGGCCACCAAGAGAAGACGCTGTATGCCTGAAGCACCCACTCCGACCAAATCCCGCAAACATAACCTGCTCACCACACTCGCACTGGTAGCAGCACTTTTTGCCATCACCCTGACTCTTCTGCCTCACGCTATCGGTTATGGGATAAAGGAGTTGATCAAGACACAGGGAGGAGAACAGATCACCCTTGGAAATGTCGATTTCAATCCCTTCACTGCTGCACTTCGAATCGAAGATCTGAGGATCTCCCGGGAGACAAAAGAACAGCTCATTCTCCCTGAACTGGAGCTGCACCTTGAGTGGCTTCCCCTGTGGAAAAAACAGGTTGTCATAACCGGCCTGAGCCTCTCCGATGTCGAGATGCAACTCCTGCATGACACCCAGGGAAAACAGATTACGGTTGGAGGTATGCTGTTTGATCTCTTTCAAGATGAGTCAGCTGAGCGCGGCACAGCCTGGAATCTAAAGCTAGATCAAATAAAACTGAAACAGGTCTCTTTGACCTACCGCGCGCCACAGCTTTCCACCCAACTGACGGTAAATGAACTTACCTTGAAAGGCATCAACACGGCCGATACAGAGGAGCCTCTCAGCCTGGATTTTGAGGGCGCTATCGAGAAAGCAAGTGTAAAACTACACGGCGAACTAACCCCCTTGTCAGCGGCGCCGGCCTTTACGGGAGAGGTGAGCATCAAAGACCTCACCCTGGCCCCCTATTCACAGATACTCAAATCACGCATTGATCAGATCAAAGGCATCTTGACCACCAAGGGTAAGTTATCAATACAGCAACACGCCACACAACTTCCTGAGACAACCTACAACGGCACTCTCACTCTCAACGATTTTCTGGTCGCTGATTCGCACCATAACCTGTCCGGAAGCGGACTGATCTGGAAAGGTAACCTGCAGATCAAACCAGACAACGCACTGGTAGAAGGAAGCCTGAACACGAAAAACATCCAGTACCAAAATAATGCCGACCTAAGCTACCAGCATGCGAAGACAGACTGGTCAGGCCGACTCACACTGCACTCAAAAGCCGAAGAGAACACAATCAAGGGCAGCGGAAAGCTCATCCTAATGCAGCCCGACCTGAAGCTTGTAGATAATCACATCTCGATAGAACAAATCGAACTGGCACTACAACAAGGCAGCATCATCCTGTCCAAAGACGATCTGCAACTTACGCACACGGGCGAATTAAAACTGATCGGCACCAACATCGCTTCAGCGGAAAGCACACTATTCAGTGAATCCACGGAGTGGGATGGATTGACAGAACTGAAGCAGACTCAGGCCGGCATTCATACCGCGACCAATGGCACGCTTAACAGCAGATCTTTTCAGCTGAGCAATACCAAAGATAATACCACCATCGGATATACGGCTATCGACTGGCATGGCCAGCTTGAAATCGATCAAACAGCGGAACGCATAGAGGTCAATCCGACGGGAGATCTGAGAATCGAAGGACTCAAGGCAACTGATCTTTCAGCTGAACTGGGGTTACTTGCAGTCGACTCTATCAACCTGAAGCAGCTGAACCATCCCGAGCCAGGACAGGTTGCGGCCGACCAAATGCAGCTAAACGCCATCACCATTGGAAGCGCCCCGAATAACGAGAAACAGCGGCCGCAACTATTCATCTCCACAGTTACGCTCAGACAACCCAGCTTTTCGCCAAATAACGGGTTGGTGATCGCCCATATTGACGCCACAGGGCTCCAGCAACAAGTAAGAAGAAATGCGAACAAGAGCTGGAATCATGACCGTCTAATCGATGCCATCAGCCGATGGTCATCATCTAAAGAGGATCAAAACAGCCCCCCTGCCGAAATGCTACCAATACAGATTGGGCAGATCACACTGGAGGGAGACAGTCTAATCAACTTCCATGACCAGACCACTGAACCCGCCTATCAAACACGACTCAGGCCCACACGACTCACTATCGTAGACATCAATAGTCGCACACCTGAAAAACCGTCCAATCTCACGCTAAAAGGCATCCTTGGAGAGAGCTCGACAGTTGATTTCACAGGCACGGTCAGACCTTTCGCGACCAAACCAACCTTTGATCTAAAAGGCCGTATTGAGGGGCTGGAGCTACCCACACTGTCGGCCTACACCATCCCACTAATGGGATACAAACTGCAGAGCGGAAAGGCGAATAGCGATATCCAGCTTACTGCCAAGGCGGGACAACTGGAGGGTGGCAGCGATCTAGTCATCAATCAGCTTGAAGTCGAGCCCCTCAACGCAGAGAAGATGGCGGCCCTACAGACTCAGCTCAGCATACCGCTGGAGACCGCGCTGGGGATGTTGAAAGACAGGAATAACCAGATCAAACTGACTCTACCCATCAACGGGGATATGGACAACATCAATGTCGATCCCAGTGATGCCATCAATCAGGCCATCGGCCGGGCCATGAAAAAAGGCGCAAAGACCTATCTTGCCACCGCCCTATTCCCCTTCGGCACACTACTCACACTGGTTGAAATGGCGGGTGACGCAGCGGCCAAAGTCCAGCTTGATCCCATTCCGTTTGATCCTGGCTCCAGTCAGATCAAGAGCGACCAGCACCCCTACTTAGAGAAGGTCGCCCAACTATTGAACGACCGCCCGGAGATCCATATCCGACTTTGCGGTGTCACGGTAGAATCGGATCGATTGAATCTTCAGCAGCAAGCGGAGCAGAAGCGCGCAAAGATCGCACTTGAAAAACAAGCAGATGGGAAGGAAAAGAGATCAGAAGAAGTAGCGGTGACACAGCCACCTATCGAGATCAGCGACGATCAGCTCAACACGCTGGCTGTTGAGCGGACCCATGCCATTGAAAGTTATTTGTCAGAGAGACACAGCATCAAGGGGGAGCGATTGATCAGCTGTCAACCGCGCATCGAATCCGACAAGCAGAAAACCACGCCCCGGGCCGACCTATTGATCTAGTCAGATAGCTAAATCCGTTTACCTCAGACCAATACCAGGTTATCCCGGTGAATCAGCTCCTCTTCATCCACATAACCAAGAATCTCCTGGATGCGGCTGGAGGCACACCCTTTGATCTGATTACTCTCTGAGGAATTATAATTGACCAGGCCGCGTGCCACTTCACGCCCCTGCTCGTCAACACAAGCCACCATCTCTCCGCGGGAGAATTCACCCACCACTTGTTTCACACCTACCGCAAGCAGGCTGCGGCCAGACTCCTTTAGAACGCGCACCGCACCCTCATCAACAACCAGATGGCCACGTACCTGCAGATGCCCTGCCAGCCAGCGCTTGCGTGCGGCTTCAGCCTCCTGCACAGGTAACAGTAGGGTCCCCAACGTTTCACCCGCCGCTATTCGGGTCAATACCCGATCACCCACGCCAGGGGCAATAATGGTCGCCGTACCTGATCGGGCAGCCAGTCTAGCGGCCCGCACCTTGGTCACCATACCCCCCTGCCCCAACAGCCCGCCGCTACCACCGGCGACCTGATCCAGCATCGGGTCATCGACACGACTCTCCTGAATCAGCACTGCATTGCTGTCCTTACGGGGGTCGCAGTCATAGAGGCCATCCTGATCTGTCAGTAAAACCAACAGATCCGCTTCGACCAGATTGGCCACCAGGGCCGCCAACGTATCATTATCACCAAACCGCAGCTCCTGATTGGCCACGGTGTCGTTCTCATTCACCACCGGCACAACACCCAGCGATAACAGGGTTCGCAGAGTACTCCGGGCATTGAGATAGCGTCTGCGATTGGTTAGATCATCATGCGTCAACAACACTTGAGCCGTATGCAACTTATGTTTTTCAAAACAGGTCTCATAGGCTCGCACCAGCCCCATCTGCCCGATCGCTGCAGCCGCCTGCAACTCATGCAACGTAGTGGGTCGAGTAGTCCAGCCCATGCGGCTCATCCCCTCAGCCACTGCACCGGATGAGACCAATATCAACTCATTCCCGGCCAGCACCCAACTGGCCATCTGCTCAACCCAGGAAGAGAGCGCCTCTCTGGCTAAACCCTTACCATCATCCGTCAACAACGCGCTGCCTATTTTGACAACCCAGCGACGGGATGAGGTAAACTTTTCTCGAGACATGTTCATGTTACTGCATCTCAACAAACGTTATTAATCTAGTCGTGCAGGGGATCCCAGGGCGCATCTTCTTGTTGGACCACAACATTCTCAGGCTTATCCTGCGCACGCAATACCTTCAAGCGGGTCATCAGGGCCTGCATCAGTTCACGCGTCCCCTCGCCGGTGGCGGCCGAAATGGCAAATATCGGACCATCCCATGCCAACTCTTTCAGGATTTCATCACGTTTCTCTTCAAACTCTTCATCCAGTAGCAGATCTTTCTTATTCAGCACCAACCAGCGTTCGCGTTGGTACAGATCATCACTGTATTTTTGTAGCTCAGAGACAATCAGGCGCGCCTCTTGCTCAGGAGAAACCGACGCATCTGCCGGGGCAATATCGACCAGATGCAACAACAGTCGCGTGCGACTCAGGTGCTTCAAGAATCGCAGACCCAGGCCAGCCCCCTCTGCCGCCCCCTCAATCACCCCGGGGATATCTGCAATAACAAAGCTGTTGCCAGTACCCATACTAACCACGCCAAGATTGGGATGCAGAGTCGTGAAGGGGTAATCCGCCACCTTGGGCGTGGCGCTGGAGACCTTGGAGATCAGGCTGGATTTACCGGCATTCGGCATGCCAAGCAGACCCACATCGGCCAGCAAGATCAGTTCCAGCAGTATATCCCGCTCTTCGCCCATTGAGCCGGGGGTGAACTGGCGCGGCGCACGATTGGTGCTACTCTTGAATCGCGCATTGCCGATACCATGAAAGCCGCCCTTGGCAACCAGTAGCTGCTGACCATTCGTCAGCAGTTCACCGATCAGCTCATCCGCCTCAAGATCAGTGACGCGAGTCCCCACGGGCACTTTTACGTAGAGGTCCTCAGCACTGCGTCCAGTGCAGTTCCGGCCCATTCCCTGCTGCCCGCTATGAGCGCGATGGCGACGCTGATGTCTAAAATCAACCAGCGTATTCAATCCGGAATCGGCTACCAGATAGACACTCCCCCCATCACCGCCGTCCCCACCATCCGGGCCGCCTCGGGGGATATATTTCTCGCGCCGAAAACTGACAGCGCCATTACCGCCTTTACCCGCTTCTACGCGAATGGTCGCTTCATCAACAAATTTCATCGCATTGTCCGGTTATGGAAAACTCTCTGGCTATAACGTAAAAAGCCCCGTCAAAAGACGAGGCCCTTTATAACTTTATTCTGAACGAGGCGATCAGGCCGGAATCACGCTCACAAAGCGACGATTTTTCGGGCCTTTGACTTCGAACTTAACCACGCCATCAGTCTTGGCGAACAGGGTGTGATCCTTGCCACAACCGACGTTAACGCCGTTATGTACTGCGGTGCCACGCTGACGGATGATAATGCCGCCTGCATTGATGGTCTGTCCGCCAAAAACCTTTACGCCAAGGCGTTTCGACTGTGAATCGCGGCCGTTACGTGTACTACCGCCTGCTTTCTTATGTGCCATTGCCTTACCCTATCCTTCAGTCTGCGCTGATACCGGTAATTTCGATCTCAGTGTACGATTGACGATGCCCCTGACGTTTCATGTGGTGCTTACGACGTTTGAACTTCAGGATCGTCACTTTCTTAGCCCGACCATGCGACTTGACGGTAGCAGTTACCTTGCCACCAGCCACATAGGGGGTACCAATTTTGATGTCTTCGCCATTGGCGACCATCAGGACTTTATCAAGATCAAGTGAAGCGCCTTCCTCGGCACCCAATTTCTCGACTTTAACTGTATCGCCCTCGGAAACCCGGTACTGCTTACCCCCGGTCTGAATTACGGCATACATACCAAAATCTCCGCGAAAATCTGTTAATCCGGCGCAAAGACAACCAACGCGCCAATGAAAGAGGCGGAATTCTACCCGCGACAGGTCGGCAGGTCAATCACCATTCTTACATTAACCGATAAAAACAGTATTGTGCGCCCCGCAGACCTGATCACAACGGTCGGCGCAGCTTGACAGTACGGATGCAGACTCCTAGCATGCTCCACTCCTAATATACCCTGAAGCAAAAGCAGTTAAAGATTAAACCATGGAAATGAGCACAATCCGCGAGCTGGTTGCGGAAGACATGCAGGCGGTCGACGCCCTTATTCTGCAACGACTCCAATCCGATGTGGTACTGATTAATCAGGTCGGGCACTACATCGTCAACAGTGGCGGCAAGCGCTTGCGCCCCATGATTGTGCTCCTGGCTGCTCGCGCCCTCAACTATCAGGGCAACAGGCATGTCGATCTGGCTGCTGTGATCGAATTTATCCACACCGCCACGCTGCTACATGATGACGTGGTCGATGAATCCGATATGCGCCGCAACAGAGACACCGCTAACGCGGTCTGGGGTAACGCCGCCAGCGTTTTGGTGGGTGATTTCCTCTACTCTCGTTCCTTTGAAATGATGGTCGATATGGGCATGATGCGGGTGATGGAAGTACTCTCCCACGCCACCAACCGGATTGCCGAAGGCGAAGTATTACAACTGCTCAACTGCAACGATCCCGACACCACAGAAGAGAAGTATCGCGAAGTCATTCTGCGCAAGACCGCCACACTGTTTGAGGCTGGGTCGCGACTCGGGGCCGTACTGGGTCAGGCAACCGAAGAACAGGAACAAGCGCTGGCCGATTACGGCCTGCATCTGGGTATTGCCTTCCAGATCATCGATGATGCCCTGGATTACAGCACCTCCAGCGAAGAGATCGGCAAGAATATCGGTGATGACCTGGAAGAAGGTAAACCCACCCTGCCCATCCTACGCGCCATGCAGGTCGGCACGCCTGAGCAGCGCCAGGCACTGCGTGAAATAATCGAAAAAGGGGGCCGTGAGCATATCGACGTGGTAATGGCCGCCATTGAATCAACCGATGCGATCGAGTACACTGCGCGCCTCGCCGCAGAGGAAGCCGAGAAGGCCAAAACAGCGCTCCTGACGCTGCCTTCATCACCCTTCCGCGACGCACTGACTGCCCTGGCTGATTTCTCAGTCAGACGCAGAAGTTAGACCAGAATCGGGGTGTAGCTCAGCCTGGTAGAGCACTGCCTTCGGGAGGCAGGGGCCGGAGGTTCGAATCCTCTCACCCCGACCAGTTAATCAAACACTGACTTGGCAAATCCAGCTAAGAAGTTAGTCAAATTCCCCTTACGCTTGTACTCATAACAAACCACACAAAGATTCACTTTAAACTCACCCGCTTTCCCTGCCTCATCAGCAGCCTTTTTACTTTTTTCTGACGCGAAAGAACCCAGGTTTTGGCAGCGCCAACTTGCAGCGCCACCAGGTTAAGCAGTTAAAACGATTCTGAAGACTCCACCCCCGGAACAACCCCAAATTCCGCAATAACTCAGCTGACCAATACCTCATCGAGAAAAGCCCTGATCGGCTGAATAACCGGCGACTCATCATGTAACAGCATGGTGAAATGATTGACCCCGGTGACATCCAATCTTCGTCCTTTTGGTATCCACTTTACGATGGCATCTGTCTCGGCCTCGGTAAAGATGTGCCCGGTATGCTCATCCAGCAAACCCTCACCAGCCCGGACAAACAGCGCCGGACACGCCATGGCTGGAAAGTGCAGGCACATGCTGTAGAGAAAATGTAAATCAAGGTCTTTGCGCAGACTCTGCGCTGACGCCTTGGGTTGCACGCAGCCATCCTCAAGCTGATAAACATCTTCCCGCAGGTAGGTCTCCAGCATCTCGCCCCATTGTCGAGCGTAGAACGGCATCGCCCGCATCGCTTCCAGATACTCATCCATTGATGAATAGGGTGACTCCAGATGATCCAGTGTCGGACGAATCGCTTTCAGAACCCGTTCTGTTGGATCAGCCCCACCTTCCAGCAGGACAATGGCTTCCACCACGGAAGGGCGTATGGAGGCAAGGTAAGTCCCCACTGTGGCACCAAAGGAGTGGCCCACGATAGAGAACCGCTCTATACCCAGCTGCTGGGTTAACGCCAGAATATCGCTGACATGATAGGCGAAGCCATAACCTTCTTCAGGTTTATCGCTGTCACCACGACCACGCAGATCCAGCGCAATTACCCGATAGGTGGAAGAGAGCGCCGCACCAAGACGATCAAAACTCCCTTTATGTGCGGCGAAACTCGGCAAACAGATAACCGCTCTCCCCTCACCTGGCCACTCCCGATAACTCAGAGAGATGCCATTGACTTGTGCGGTCGTTGTTCTGCTCAAAGGCATCACAAATCTACCAGTACTTTTCCATGTGCAGATTGCCCGGTTCACGTGGGCGTTTCTGTCGGTAACCTCGCGCCTCAAGTCTTAGCGTGGCATCTTCAATCATGGCCGGATTCCCACAGAGCAAGACATGACTGGCCCCCGGCTCGAGCACAAAACCACACAGCTCTTCCAGGGAGGGATCATCCAGAAACGGCGGAAGCCGGCCGGTGAATCCTTGCCAGTCGTGATCAATCTGGGGGCGGGATATGGTTGGAATATAACGGAAGTGATCATTGTACTGGGCCAGGGATTCAAGCTCGCGACGATAACCCAGATCCCAGGAAAAGCTGGCGCCGTGCAACACCGCAATACGTCGATCCCGATTCGCCAGCACCTCGCTACGCAGCATGCTGACATAAGGAGCCAACCCCGTTCCAGTCCCTACCAGCAGGACATTACTCTCTTCCGGGACCTTATCCAGGGTAAAGATCCCCTTGGATTTTTCAGCCACGTGAAGCCGGTCACCCTCACTCAAGGCAAACAGACGTGGGGTCAGGGCACCTGAAGAGACAATAGAGACATAGAACTCCAGATAATCCTGCTGAGTACTTCCCGAAGCAATAGAGTAGGCCCGCCTGATCATGGGATCGCCACTTGGCTCTTCGTCACCATCTTCAGGTGCAGCCTCCGAAATCCTGGGGGCATCCCGAAGCAGACCTAACATCGTGTACTGCCCAGCCTTAAAATTGAATCCCGGATTGTCCAGACACACCTGCAGGATGCGAATCTCACCGGTGACTTCAACGCATTTTGTAACAGTGGCGTTGTAACTGAATTTACTTGTGCTCATGATTTGTGAATAAAAGTCCGACATAAACCGCGCCCTTCAACCATAACAAAAGCAGGGCATATTAGTTTCATTTGATACTTTATAGCCGATTATGTCAATTCTTCAATAACGCGTAGACGGTTTTAGAAATGAATTACCTCACCCAACGAGGGAATCGTCGCATCCCAGTTGTACTTATCGACGAAACACTTTTGCAACGCAAGCATACTGTCACTTTCTCCATGCACCAGATAGAGTCGAGGCATAGATGGCTGCAGGTGACCGGCCCACTCCAGTAATTGACTCTGCCCAGCATGAGCAGAAAAACCACCCAAGGTATGAATGTGTGCCTTTACCGCAATCTCACTGCCGAGGATCTTGACCTTCTTGACCCCATCCACCAACAGTCGCCCAAGCGTACCCCGTGCCTGGAAACCGGAGATGATCAGATGGGTATTTTTACGCCACAGGTTATATTTCAGGTGGTGGCGTATACGCCCGCCATGGCACATGCCACTGCCGGCAATGATAATCGCCCCTCCACTGATCTTGTTGAGTGCCATTGACTCCTCAACACTCTTGGTAAACCGGAGAATCGGCAGCCATTGCTGCCAGTCATGGGTCATCAGTTTGCGAAATTCAGGGTCATCCTTGTTGAACAGCCGGGTATTCTGCTCATAAATCTCACTGATACTGGTAGCCATAGGGCTATCGATGTAGATATTCTGCTGTTGTAACTGGCCGGACTGGTAGAGCTGTCCAAGATGATAGATCAGATCCTGGGTACGCCCTACCGCAAATGAGGGGATCAACACGTTACCACCACTCTTGGCAGCGGCATCCAGGGCCGCTTTAAACTCATCCATTGTGACTTCCAATGACTGGTGATTTCGGTCACCGTATGTGGACTCAAGCAACAACAGATCGGCCTCAGTTATGACCGCAGGATCACGCATCAGTGGCGCATGGCTATTGCCCAAATCCCCTGAGAATACCAATTTTTTAGTGGCGCCCTTATCCTCAATCCACATCTCTACGATGGCCGACCCAAGAATATGCCCCGCCTCGCGGAAGCAGAGCTTGATACCTGGCAAGATTTCACTCACCTCCCCGTATGGACGTCCTTCACAGAGACTCAACTCCCGCTCCACATCATCAATATTATAGAGTGGTTCAATCGGTCGCTTACCGGCCCGCGCCCGACGTTTGTTCTCCCATTCGGTATCTTTCTCCTGCAGAAAGGCAGCATCCTTGTGCATGGTCGGTAACAGGGCCTCTGTCTGCAGTGTCATATAGATTGGGCCGCTATAACCACGCTTGACCAGTAGCGGCAGCATACCTGAATGATCCAGGTGGGCATGGGAAATAACGACCGCATCAAGTGTGGAGACATCAAAGGGCAGCGGGTCTTCCCGCTCTCTTTTTTGGCCTTTTTTCTTATCCCGCTTCTCACCCTGAAGCATGCCACACTCCAGCAGCACCCGCTGTTTGTCTGTTTGAATCAGATAACAGGAACCGGTAACTCGCTGGGCCGCACCCAAGAATGTTAATGTGCTCACTTCCATCTCCTTTCTAACTTGCCGGGCAAACGGTAAGGCTCAATAAACATCATAGCCAGATGCTCACCTCATGGCGGATATCCCGGGCACTCACTTGACACCCGTCAACACGCTTCACTGCCAGATGTAACATTATTAACCTAAGCTGGTCAGATAGGGGTGAACCCTTGCTCGCTACAGAATAGGCCTGGAATGACAATCCAAGATAACACATTAGCAGATAAACCCGTTGCCCCCACTACCGCATGGCATGCTATCCCCTCTGCACAGGTATTAACCCACTTCTCTACACCGCCGGAGGGACTCTCTGACAATGAAGTAGAGATTCGTCTGAAAAAATTTGGCTATAACCGACTCAATCCTCCGGCTGGCAGAAGTGCACTCCAACGCTTCTTGGAGCAGTTTAAAAATGTCCTGATCTATGTGCTGCTCCTGGCCGGGTCAGTCACCGCTGCCATGGGCCACTGGGTGGACTCCGGTGTGATCTTTGGCGTGGTGATTATCAATGCCATTATCGGCTTTATTCAGGAGGGCAAGGCAGAGCGCGCTTTGGAGGCCGTTAAAAACATGCTATCCCCCCAGGCGATGGTGATCAGGAATGGCAAGCGCTTTACCCTGCCCGCAGACCAGATTGTTCCGGGTGATCTGGTTTTCGTGCAGTCGGGTGACCGGGTTCCGGCAGATCTGCGTCTTTTCAAGAGCAGAAACCTGAGAATCGACGAGGCCATGCTGACGGGGGAATCCCTGCCAGCGGAAAAGCATTGCGAAGCGGTAGCCGCAGAGTCCCCTCTGGGTGACCGAAGCGACATGGCTTACTCCGGCACGCTGGTTACTTTTGGTCAAGGCACCGGCATTGCCGTTGCCACAGGCGATCAAAGTGAGATAGGGCGTATTAGTGCCTTGCTGGCCGGGGTTAGGGTGCTCAGCACGCCGCTCACCCGCCAGATGGCTAAATTTGCCAGCCAGCTCTCCATTGCCATTCTGGCAATTGCATCGGTGGCAGCACTATTCGGAGTGCTGGTACATAACAATACCCTTGAAGAGATGTTTCTCGCTGCCGTCGGACTTGCCGTCGCCGCCATCCCTGAGGGTCTGCCGGCTATCATCACGATCACCCTGGCAATCGGTGTCCAGCGCATGGCGGGAAGAAACGCCATCATACGCCGTCTCCCCGCAGTGGAGACACTGGGATCGGTAGACGTGATCTGCTCTGACAAGACGGGCACACTGACCCGAAATGAAATGATGGTTCAATCACTGGTCTTTGCCGAGCGAACCTTTCGGGTAGAAGGCAACGGCTATGATCCGCATGGCGAATTTGTTGATAACTTTGATCGATATTGTGATCCTGCGGCACAGCCACTCCTGAAGGCGTGCTGCCGCGCCACGCTGCTCTGTAATGACGCTACGCTGACAGAAGAGCAGGACGGCTGGAAGCTTCATGGTGACCCCATGGAGGGTGCATTGGTCGTACTCGGCATGAAGGGTGGATTTGAACAGAGTCTGCTCACTGAGCAGATGCCCCGAACCGATGTTATCCCATTTGAAGCAGAACACCGCTTTATGGCAACCCTGCACCATGATCATGAAGGCAAAGGCTGGATCTATATCAAGGGGGCCTGTGAGGCAATCCTGCCGCGCTGCACGCACCAGCTTGTCGAAAATGGACAACAGCCTATAGACCCAGCATTCTGGGCCGAACAGACCGAAGTGATTGCGACACGGGGTGAGCGAACATTGGCGATTGCCATGCATCCCACGAGCGCAGAACAACGGACACTTAACTTTCAAGACGTGGAGAGTGATCTCATTCTGTTAGGGGTTATGGGTATTGTTGATCCACCTCGCCCCGAGGCCATCGAGGCGATCAGCCGCTGCTACTCTGCTGGCATCCAGGTAAAGATGATCACGGGCGACCATGTCACCACCGCCCGTGCCATCGCCAAGAGTATGGGTATCAAAGACTCCGGTCACGCCCTGACAGGCGTGGAACTTGAAGGGATGGATGATACGACCCTTAAAGAACAGGTTGAGCAGAATAATATTTTTGCCCGCACCAGCCCCGAGCAAAAACTTCGCCTGGTACAAGCCTTACAAGCGAATAACTGGGTAGCCGCCATGACGGGTGATGGTGTTAATGACGCCCCGGCCCTGAAACGGGCCGATATCGGTGTCGCTATGGGCATCAAGGGCAGCGAGACAGCCAAGGAGTCAGCTGAAATGGTTCTGGCGGATGATAACTTCGCTTCCATTGTCAAGGCCATCGAAGAGGGTCGAACGGTCTACGACAATATCAAGAAGTCGATTCTGTTCATTCTGCCGACCAATGGCGGCGAAGCCCTCACTATTTTGGCGGCTATCGCCTTTGGCCGATTACTGCCTGTCACTGCTGCCCAGATTCTCTGGGTAAACATGATCACCGCAGTGACCCTGGCACTGGCTCTGGCATTCGAGCCGGCAGAAACCCATATCATGCGTCGCCCCCCACGCAATACCCGCGACTCACTGCTTTCACCCTTCATGATCTGGCGTATCCTGTTCGTATCGATCCTGATGGTTGCAGCCACCTTCGGGCTTTTCATAGTAGAACGAAACAGTGGGGCCAGTATTGAAACGGCACGAACAGTGGCGGTAAACATGCTGGTAATGGCAGAGATCTTCTATGTACTTAACACACGCTACATCACTGCATCCGTAATCAACAAACAGGGGTTACTGGGCAACCGGTATGTACTGATCGCCATTATCACGGTTTCCCTGTTCCAGCTGCTCTACACCTACTTACCCATAATGCAGCTGTTCTTCAATTCCGCGCCACTGACACTGGCTTCATGGAGTCGAATTATCTCCATCGGGCTACTCTTTTTTGCCTTGGTGGAGATTGAGAAATGGTTCGTGAGACAATTTATTGGATATAAAAGTAAATCGCGTTCGGGGGGCATGAAATGAACAACTTAACGCTTATGCATTAATAGATACCCGATAAACCCCAACTACGGGGTACGGGATCTTCTATTTATGGCTATTTTCATTACGCAACCTTCGAAGCAGTGACAAACCCCACAAAGAGAGAAAAAAGAGAGCCCCACTCACGTGGGGCTTTAATGGCACTGATCCAATCCTTAAGATCACTTCCTTTACACAACACCTTGCCCTAAATTCATTCCTTCACACCTACCAAAACTGGTTATCTTCAGTTCATGCCAGTGCAATAAATTCTGATTAATTGGTTTTCAGCATAAACTCGCGGAAGGGGTCTGTCAGCAGGCTGGAGGGGATCGTTACAATTGTTGACAGTTGAATTTTCTATAACGGGCAGGGAAGAAGTACCTTTCTAAGCTAAACCTGATCAGGCAACCTGGCTGTCAGCAAGTTGTTCCAGTCGATAACCGTGCTGGTAAATAGCCTTTAGCTGCCAGCCATGCTCAGGCGTCAAATGCAGCTTCTGCCGAAGCCTGCTGACGTGGGTATCTACAGTTCGAGTGGCAATATTCGCCGTAATACCCCAGATATTTTCCAGCAGATGATCCCGGGATATTAACCGTCCCACATTTGAAAACAACATGACTGCCAGTTTGAACTCACGATCAGTCAGCTCAACCGGCACGCCATCCACCCGCACTTCGCTCTGACCTACGTTGATGGAGAGGTCACCGAATTCCAGCAGCTCTCCCTGTGGATTATCATTACTACTGCGCCGGCCCAGCGCACCGATACGGGCTAGCGTAACCGCCTTCGAAGCCGGCTTTACGATATAGTCATCTGCCCCTTTTTCCAGCGCGTAGACTATATCCTCCTCGGAATCCCGCGCCGTCATGAACAGCACAGGAATGCGCCAGTCAATCTGCTTGCGCACCCACTCAAGCACCTCAATGCCTGATGAGGTTCCAAGCTCCCAATCAAGAATAAGCAGATCAAAACTGCTTCGCTTCAGGTCTTTCTGAAAGCTGGCAGCATCCAGATGCGGATGACAACTGTGCCCGCCCATCTCCAGCCAGAGTTGAATCATACGGTTTTGATCTTTGTCGTCTTCTAATACTGCTATCCGCATGTTCAACCTCTCACCGAATATCCAAAGACCCGCTAGCCCGGCTCTGTAAAGAGCTGCAGGGCAATTTCCTTACAAAGTGTACCATTTAAAAGGCTAGCAGCTAAATCTGTGATTTTCTCAAGCTTTCCGTTTTCTGAGACTCTCAAACAGGCCATATTGCCAACGGCGTACAGCCAAAACAACGGTGGTGCCAAATCGCTGCTCAAAAGGGAGTTGTGCATCATCCTGGTTCAGCTCATCAAACTCGCGCACCAGCTGCTCAAGTTTACGCTGAAACACAGCATTCGAGCTGGCCGCCAACATACCGTTGATTACGATCAGTCGCTCATGCTCCTTTACAAAACGTGAGCTAAAAAAGTCCGCTTCCAGTTTATCTTTATAGAAACGCTGAATCGGTCCATCTTCCATCCACTTGAAATTGGTTGCCACACGAAGTTTAATTCTATTCTTCGGTAACAGTTCGATCAGCTTGAGCCGGTCCAACTTGGCCAGATACTGGATGCAGCGGGTTTCTGCGATATTGTAATAGTCAATAATCTCCTCATAAGACCAATGGTTCAGCACACATACCGCAATCAACAACAATTCAACATCAGCAGCCAACTCCCGCTCCTGCTCAACAGTCAAGCTGGTAATGGGTGATCTTGCCTCAGACTCCATTAGTTTAACCAGATCCGATATCTCCAAATCGATTAACTGACAGATCTGATCCAGCCGCTGCAATGAAAAGCTCTTATCTGAAAAGAGGCGTTTTACGCTCGCCTCGGATAGCTCCAGATGAATAGATACATCAGCGTAGGTCTTGCCATGCGCCTTGAGTGTCTTTTTCAAAGTATCAATTAGCTGGTTTGTCTGCGGCACCCAATCCTCCTTGAGTATTAATTTTTAATACTATCAGAGTAAATATCCTGTACAAAGTGCAGAAGCCTGACACAGCAACTGTTGTAAACGGGCCATGTCATTTATTGCAAAGATGTCTGGCAGAGATTCATGTCACAAGCGTGTCTGATTAGGATAAACAGACTATCGGAGACTGTTAAAAAGGGGCTGCGTAAACAATCCTGGCACCGAAGACAGATTCAAAAAAGGTGGCGCTGTCGCGCCACCCATCACTATCAATAATTGTAGGCGGACTCCTCATGACTGACGGTATCCAGTCCTTCGACCTCCTGCTCATCGGTCACACGAAGACCATCCGTCATCATGGCTACCAGCTTCAAGATGATATACGTGGCAATGGCAGTAAAGATAATAGCCACCACTACACCCACAAACTGCACCCAAACCTGACCGCCCATGCTCTCAATGCCATCAGCAAAGCCGTAGCCGCTGAAAACACCCAACTCCGTAGATGACAGCACACCCGCCAACAGGGTACCCATGATACCGCCAACGCCGTGAACCGGGAACACATCCAGTGAGTCATCTATCTTCAGTACCCGCTTGATGTACTGCGTGGCAGTGAAACAGACACCACCGGCCAGAACACCAATAATCAATGCCCCACCAGGACCAACAAAACCTGACGCCGGGGTAATCGTACCAAGACCCGCCACCATACCGGTGACCGCACCCAGTGCACTTGGCTTACCGAAACGTTTCCACTCAATAAAGGACCAGGTCATGGCACCGGCAGCAGCAGAGACGTGGGTTGATAACATGGCCATGGCAGCATCGCCATTAGCCGCCAGGGCACTGCCCCCGTTGAAACCAAACCAACCCACCCAGAGCATGCCTGCTCCGGTAACCGTCATGGTCATGTTGTGTGGCGGCATTGCTGTAGTCGGAAAACCTTTGCGCGGTCCCAATACAACAGCGGCTACCAGGGCGGCCACACCGGCTGTGATATGCACCACCACTCCGCCAGCAAAGTCGAACAGCCCCATCTGCTGTAACCAGCCACCACCCCAGACCCAATGCGTCACCGGCGAATAGACTACAACCAGCCATATGCAGCTGAAGATCAGCATCGCCGAAAACTTCATACGCTCGGCATAACCGCCGATGATAAGTGCCGGAGTAATCACGGCAAAGGTCATCTGAAACAGCATGAACAGTGACTCAGGGATATCGCCAGAGAGGGAAGCGCGGCCTACGTCTGCCAGCATCACCTTGCTGAAATCGCCAATCCAGGCATTACCTTCTCCAAAAGCCAGGCTGTAGCCAAAGATTAACCAGATAATTGACGCCGCTCCAGCAATGGCAAAACACTGCATCAGCACAGAGAGCACATTCTTGGTTCTAACCAGGCCACCATAAAAAAGGGCCAGTCCGGGCAAGGTCATAAACAGGACCAGTGCTGTAGATGTCAGGATCCATGCGGTATTCGCACCATTCAGGGCCGCCTCCTCGGCCTGAACCAATCCCGGCAGCAGTGCCAGTAAGGACGCTATCACTAGAGGTTTTTTCATTACATCACTCCCAAGCATAAAGAAAAGGCACCGTGAATGAGTGCCTATGGTGTCGATCAAATCGCTTCAGAAAGCAGACTTGGTAAAATCAGCAATAGATATGCACAACTCATGCCCATGAACTATTACTAATAAATACAATACCTTGAGAGAGAGGTGGGTCAAAAAAAGGCACAGAGCGCACAGTTTAGATGCAGAGACAGACTATAATTGCACCTTATTGGTGCGCATTGTTTAAAGCAAAAAAAACCGCCCCGGGGAGAGGGCGGCGTTAATTCAGACTATGCGCCTGAAGGGGAGTCCTAAATGAACAAAAGCACACTTCCTATCTGCAACACCATATGGGTATTACCGATATCAACTATAAAGACCGGCCAAACCCAAAAAAGTTTCCATACCTTGCCCAAGATTTCAGAATAGCCGCCGCAAAATGACTATAGTTCGGATTACACGATCATCTGAACCCCCTGTATTTGCATCTAAGCCGACCTTCGTGAACAACTGACAGGATTCATAAGTATATGAAAAACAGAAGCATCACCCTTGTTGTCATCCTCACAGCACTCCTCTCCCTCATGGCAACCCAAACCATTTATGCAGGCTGGGATCCGCGAGAAGATAAAACTGAAAGCAGCAACACGGGCAATCGAGAGGTAGATAAAGCAATCTCCCGACTCAAGTCGAAGGACCCTGGCCTTAAGCTCTTCTTCAAGAAGGCCTATGGATACGCAATATTCCCAACCGTTGGTAAAGGTGGCATTGGAATCGGTGGTGCCTATGGTGAAGGCGAGGTGTACCGACAGGATAAGTTTATCGGCACGTCCAGCCTGTCTCAACTCACCATCGGCTTTCAGTTGGGCGGACAGGCTTACACTGAGATCATCTTCTTTAAGAACAAACACGCCTTGGACGATTTTACCAGTGGCAACTTCGAGTTTAATGCGCAGGCCTCGGCAGTGGCTGTCACAGCAGGCGCTTCAGCAGATGCCGACTACGACAATGGCGTGGCCATATTCACCATGCCAAAAGGTGGGCTTATGTATGAGGCGACTGTAGGCGGACAGAAATTCAGTTTTGATCCTGCCCGCTAAAAAAGAAAAGCCCCATGATTGATTCATGGGGCTTGTGCTACCTGACACATAGGTTACAGCTAATACCGGAGACATAGGTTACACATAACGGTATTTGGGAGGAATCTCGAATGCCCTGGAAAGAGTGTAATCGTATGGAAGAACGCCTTAGATTCGTTGCCCGCCTGCTTGAC
>VMRY01000117.1 GCA_007713595.1 Sedimenticola thiotaurini | reverse complement strand
TTCATCTGTAGCATAAAGATTCGTGCCGCGTTGAGATTAACCACTTTGTTACCTGGCATTCCCTCAACGGCTTCCTCAAATAACAGCATCGCCTCGTCCAGTTTACCCAGTTTGGCCAATTCAACACCACGGTTATTAAGTTTAACAATACCCTTCTTGATATCTCCAATCAGGGCATTCGGATCATCGGATAACCCAAGATCCATTAGTGTGGCACCAACCTGCTTAAGAAACGCTTCATCTGAATGATTATTCTTAACTGCCTGTTGTAATAACTCCTTCGCACGCTCCACTTCACCCATCCTGCTGCATGAACGCGCCATGTCTAGGGCCAACTCAGGCGCAGCGTTGGTTCCAAGTTCTTTAAAGAGCTCATGGGCATTGAGCATACAACTCCTGGCACGTTCTCCATTCCCCATATCTTCCTGCAATACCGCTTCTGTCATGGCTGAATATAGATCTGCCTCTTTATCCCCCTTGAAAGCTTTTTTTAAGTCACGCAACACCTTTAAACCGGCATCGCCGCTTGTGGTAGTTGCCTTGGCTTTTGCCAGATTGGCATAAAGTGATGGATGTTTGTAGATCGAATACTTACCCAGATGTATCGCTTGACTGAAGGCATGCTCGGCTATTTTCTCATCATGATTCGATAGCGCTAATTCACCAAGCATCCTCTGCCTGGAGATTGCCTTGGCAGAGTGTGCTGTTGCTGTCTCTAATACCTTCTGCGCCTGCATTGGTTGATCCATTGCCAACTCTGTCTTCGCCAGCCAATCATAGGCAGCCATCAAGCGTTCATTGCCTTCTAGTAACCCTTCAAATACATTCTTGGCTTCTCCAAAGCGTCGGTTTCCATAGTAGGCTTTCCCAATACCAAGACGTGCCCAGGCAATTTCGCGTTGCATCAGTACGTCTGAATATATCGCTTCAGCCTGATCATAAGCCCCCGCCTTCAGACACAGATCCGCTTTTAGTTTGATAAACTCATTCACATTTTTCGGGTTTTCAGAGATCCGTTTATCCAAAAGGGAGTTGGCAATTTCATACTCCTTGTGATCTATTGCGTTCTCAATCTCCAGTAAGTCGGCTTTTCTATTTAATAGCCGCTCAAGGCGCTGAGCCAAAAGATCTTTAGTAAATGGTTTGGTCAGATATGAATCAGGCTCATACTCCACCGCGCCCATCACCATAAGGCGTGTATTTTCTGCGGTAATCATTACAAAGATTGAACTGACACCAATCAATTTACGTGCCCTAATCTCTTCCAGGATCTGCTGACCATCCCGTCCATCGCCCAAATTGTAATCGCACAAAATGACGTCATAACGCTTCGATTCAATAGCCGCAATGGCCTCACGGCCATTCGCGACCGAATCAATATTGCTAACGCCGAAAGACTGCAGCATGTTGCGAAGCACGCCACGCATATCACCGTAGTCATCAACGATCAGAAAATTTAACCGCTCAATCTTTTCTGTAGCCATGCAACCATCTCATACCACTTTGATGCTGGACACTCAGTTCAACATATTCCAAAAAAGTGCCGACTATCCATGCTGTGTTTTTATCGGCCATCTAACTTCACTTGCTCTTCAGTACAGCAGCGATTCCTTCCGCCTCGCTTGGCCAGATAGAGTGCCTCATCTGCACGCTCAAAGGGTGTCTTGCGTGCATCGCCATTTCTGAATGATGCCACCCCACATGAAACTGTGATATTGACTCGATTTTCTCCCGAACGGAACGGCTTCTCCTCAACAGCCTTGCGAATTTTTTCTGCGACAACCATGGCACCTTTCAAATCGACTTCTGGCAACAGTATGACAAACTCCTCGCCACCATAGCGCGCTGGAAAATCAACATTTCGTGTCGCATTTTTCAGATGTGTGCCGATCACATGGAGTACTTTATCACCTGCCAGGTGGCCATAGGTATCGTTAACCTTTTTAAAGTGATCGACGTCAACGACAATCATGCTAAGGGATGAGCCATAGCGATTCCAGCGCGAGAACTCCTCCTCAAGCTTGCAGTCAAATGCATGCCTGTTATTCAGCCCTGTTAACGAATCAGTAAACGCTTCTATTCTGGCCTTATCAACCGACTCTCTCAGTGAGGCTGTCTCCTGCTCCATATCACCGATCCTGCTGTTCAGCAGACCAATGCGTTGTTCAAAATTCTCAACCAACCGTTCAGTATCACTCCGACTACCTCGTAAGCGCTCCTGGATCATGCTCAGCCGTTCAGTAATCGAGAGCTTCAGATCATTCATATCTGTGGCATCACTGACACTCTCTTGCAGGTGATTAATCTGGATATGCATGTCCAGATCCAGCTGGTGACTTCCTTCAGCCAATTCACCACCCAGTTCACTAATAGCCACGACTTCCTGGTCCAATTGCTGCAGCTGCTCAGTCATCTGTAACAGAAAACGCTCCACCTCCTGGCGCTCATTTTCAGCAGCTGTCTTGGCGTGCTCAACCAGTTGCAGCAGCTCAGTGAGTATGACTGGGATATCTTTGGCAATGATGCCACGGGAAAGCTGTTTTCTAAGGGCGTGTGCCCGGGGTTTGAGTTGTTCGGTTATATCCAGCTGTTCAACCAGTTGCAGTAGCACCTGATCAGCTGATGGCAATAGATCTGCTGCTGCAGACTCATCACCTGCGGACACTATTTCTACCAAATCTGTAACCAGTTGTTCCAACTCCCGGTTACTAGCGGCCAGCCTTGCCTTCTCACCGATAATATTCAACTGTTCCCATGCTCTCTGGGTCGATTGCAGCTGAGTGATCAGGGAGATGAACAGCTCTTGCCCCCCTATGCGGTTCTCCTGGGGAGTAGCTGTATGAGGCTGTTGACCTGAGGATACTCCAGACTCTGCACGCCCAGGGCTATCTTTGGTAAACAACTTGCCAATCAGCCCCTTACCCTTCCCAGGGTCAGCTGAAGAGGGCTGAGACAAGGCCTCTATAATTAGTGACTTAGCTTCCTTGATTGTCTCATTGGCAATCGGTGACTGCTTTAGTGCCTTGGTCAGTTTGTGGGCCTGCTTCTGAAACGCCTTGGGAAACTGCGCCTCGTTAAACAGATCCAACCATAGCTGGTCGGCTGATACCCCGGTGGAGCCTGCATCTGACACACGCTTCGACTGGACACCCTCTGCCTTGGCCGCAATATCTTCAACCAGACGCAACAATGCCTTGGTGTCCTGCTCACCCCGAACCCTGTTGCGCAGCTGTTCCAGGCGCTCATCCAAGACTGGATCAAGCCCATCACCCACAAAAGATAGACGGGAGAGAGAGCGCCTTAAAGCCGACTCGACACTCTCCCAGCGCTTCTCCTTACGTTCCAGATCAGCCAGACTATCAAAGTACTTTTTTTTCCACTCACCTGCCGGTTGATTCATTATCCCCTCATGGAATCATTCTTATTTAGATAACCTATCGGCAGTATAGTGAGTTGAGTTTAATAAAAATGGCGCTAATCTGCGCCATTTTTAAAAAATCGGGGTAACAGGTAATGGGCCTTAGCCCCCTTGAAGGGCTGGTACTGCCTTCCGTTGATTTGACCATCCTTCCCAGGAGAAGACAACCAATGCTGTCCAGATAAACCCAAATGTGATCATCTGATGACCAACAAAGGGCTCATTATATAGATATATAGCAAGCAGAAATGTAATACTCGGTGCCAGATAATGGAGAACACCCACGGTGGTGAGCGATAATCGATTAGCGGCCGCAGCAAAGCAAACCAGCGGCAACGTTGTTACCAGGCCGCCTAACATCAGCAACAGGTCAGTAGTAAGCGAAATATACCCAAAACTCAGTTCACCATTCGCATCCAGCCAATAGAGATAGAGTAATGCAAACGGTGACAGGAGTATTGTCTCTACGCTGAGTCCGAGCAGTGGATCAACTGAAATTTTCTTGCGTATCAGGCCATACAGTCCAAAGGTGACCGCTAATGTCAATGCAATGAGCGGCAATTCACCTAAGGTGATCACTTCATTGGCAACGCCACATAGGGCCAGCACTATGGCTACGATCTGAACAGGCCTCAGGCGTTCACTGAAAAAGATCATCCCCAATAACACACTAAACAGCGGGATAATAAAATAACCCATACTGGCAGCCACAATATCACCCCGGGAAACAGCACCGATGAAAGTCAGCCAGTTCGCTGCCACCAACAAGGCAGTAACAAGTAACCAACCCACTTGCCTGGGATTTGAAAAAAGTCGCCGTAGCGCACCCCACTGCCGCTGCCAGCTGATCATCAGCACCAATAGCGCCACTGACCAAATGACCCGATGCGCCAGCACTTCGGCTGGTGATACTGTTGCTACGGCTTTGAAATAGACAGGGCCAAAACCCCACATACCAAATGCCAGTAGTCCGTAAATAAAGCCTGTACGCGCCTCGATATGAGCGGATTCATTCAGATTCATCACTTCGCCACCTCCAGTTCATGCACCAGAAACCGCCGGTGGAATTGTTCACTACTCCGACTTAACAGGCGACTGACAAACGCCACCACCAGAAAACCAAACAGCAGGCGCATCCAGAGAATCCCGCTGATATCTGCACCCAGCAAAAGAATCAGCAACGTATCCTCTATCACGCTATGGCAGAGTGCCAGCAGTGTCATGGCACTGAAGACATCGCGATACGGCACATGCCCTGCCTGGGCCTCTTTAATCAGCAGACCACCACCAAAGGCCAAACCCAGGGTGAAACCGACAATAGTAATGGTGGTAGCTGTTGGACCAATCCCCAACATCCGCAGAACCGGTTGTAACAACCAGTGCAGTAGGCGCTCGATATGCAGCAGACGCAGCAGTTTCAATGTTGTAAGCAGTGCAGAAATAATCAGTACAATCATGCCAAGACTCTTCAACTGACTGAGCAACCAGGCCGTGATTGAGCTATCAACCACACCAGGCGACCAGAGCAGCTGACTCGGTTGTTGCAACCAACCACCCCAGGCATAAAGGTGATGCAGGATAAAACCAAGCAACAGCGCACTGGAGAGACGGATCAACAAGGTGACGCCGAGTCTGACACCTGCTTTTTGGGCAATGCGCGCTTCGATCGGCAAGGTATGGGCAATAAGCATCATGGTACCGATCACCGTCACCTGAGCAACGTTGAGTGATTCCGTCTGTGCCACATTGAAGAAAATGATCATACCGGTGTAGATATTGGTTAACAGCGTGGTGGCCCAGACCAATCCCATAGATTCGGGAAGACCCACCCAAGCCATCACCGGCCCCAACAGCCAGGCGATAACCTCTACACCGCCTATCTCCTCAAGAATCTTCACCAGCAGGAGTGCAGGGATCATTATTTTAAACAGCGTACTGACGACCTGATAAATATCCTTCAGTAGCTCTTCAAACCAGTTTCTCAATTGCATGCCCAATTAGGTTGATTTCA
>VMRY01000111.1 GCA_007713595.1 Sedimenticola thiotaurini | reverse complement strand
ATAACCAATGCCATCTCAAAAGAATCAGGCGAAGGATAATAGGCCACTAACCGGAAAAGAAAGATAACAGATTTCTTTCATAAAGAAAGCCGCTCTCTGCAAAATCACCTGTAATCCCCTTCCCAAAGATGGATACCGCTTTAATTTCCATGCTTGGCAGAGAACATGGAGAAAACCAGATGCGCAAAGAAGTGTGTATAATACCAAATCCCAGTAAATCCCTCGTTCGTCTCAAAATCACACCACTACTGACGCTGTGTTCGTCGTGTCATTCTCTGTGGTATTGATCAGCTGACAGGACGCAACAGCGAAGATGAATTGAGGCACAACAATCAGATAAAGCAGTACCTCAGAGATGAGTAAGCCAGCTTGAAAATCGTTCAATCTCTTCCACACTTAATCGCAACCCACGCTTTGTCCTGCGCCATAGAATATCCTCAGCCAATTCGGCATATTCGTACCTGATCAGATAACGAACCTCTTTTTCGTAGAGCTGTCCGCCGAAATGGATGCCCAGATCGGCCTCAGATTCACTGCCTTCCAACAAGGTATCAATTTGGGTGCCGTAGTGCCCTGCATAGGACTTCAGGAGTTCCTTGTTCATCCAGGGATAACGCCTTTTACTCTGTTCGAAAAACAGTTTGAAATCATTGTTAGCGAAATCACCACCGGGCAGGTGGCTCTCGGCTGTCCATGCGGACCCTTCAATCTCCAGGCACTCTGAGAGCAGCTCCAGCACCTCTTCTGCGAGTTTACGGAATGTGGTGATCTTACCGCCATAGATAGAAAGAATGGGTGCTTGCTGTTTATCCAGGTGCAGGTTGTAGTCACGGGTCACTTTTGATGCATTGCTCGCGGCATCATCATAGAGTGGACGAACACCGCTGAAGCTCCAGACTACCGATTCAGGATTGATCGGATGTCTGAAATATTCGCTCACAGCATTGCAGATATATAAAATCTCATCCTGAGTGATGGCCACCTCTGTTGGCAGCTCATCCAACTCTATATCTGTTGTGCCGAGCAAGGTATAGTTTTCTTCAAACGGTATGGCAAAGAGTACGCGGCCATCTGTGTGCTGAAAGATATAGGGGTAGCCATGGTCAAATAGTCGCGGAACGACGATGTGACTTCCCTTAACAAAGCGGACACCGTGGGTTTGATCCACACGGACAGCCAATCCAAGCACCTCCTCCACCCAGGGTCCTGCTGCATTCACAACGGCCTTTGCTATCATTTTGACGGTTGTGCCATCTCTCTCATTTTGCAGTGTGGCAGACCAATGGTCACTGTAGCGTGTCAGTGAAAGGCAGCGCGTATGGGTGGCGATTATGGCACCTCTTGTTTCTGCATCTTTTGCCGTCAATACAACCAGACGTGCATCATGTACCCAGCAGTCTGAATACTCGAAACCTGACGTATAGACAGGCTTTAACATACCGCCAGCAACATGCTTGCGCAGATCTACGCTGTGTGAAGCAGGCAGGATTTTTCGACCACCCAGATGATCATAGAGAAACAGGCCAATACGGATCATCCACTTTGGCCGTAACGCCTTGTGATGGGGAAGAATAAAGCGCATAGGGTAGATAATGTGTGGAGCTGATCGAAGCAGTACTTCACGCTCATGGAGTGCATGGCGGACGAGATTGAAATCGTAGAATTCCAGGTAGCGTAATCCGCCGTGTATCAGCTTGGTGCTGGCGGATGAGGTGTGCTGAGCCAGGTCATCCTTTTCACAAAGATAGACCTGCAATCCTCGGCCGGCTGCATCTCTGGCGACACCAGCACCATTGATGCCACCACCTATTACCAGCAGGTCTACCTGTTTAATTTTCTGGTCGCAACCCTCTTGTGCCATCCGCTATCATCCTCCTTCATCGACTATAGTATTGATACTATAGCGTTAAGAGTGTATGTAGGATCTATTTTATGCTAACTGCCCCATTACTACTCAGCATTGACCAGGGAACAACCAGTTCCAGGGCAATCTTGTTTGAAAAAAAAGGTTCATCTCTTTTTACAAATCAGCAAGAGTTCGAACAGATATTCCCGCAATCAGGTTGGGTAGAACATGACCCAGAGGCTATCTGGACGTCAACGCTCTCTGTCGCGCGGAAGGCGGTCGAATTCAGCAGAAAACTGGGCCGGAGTATTGCTTCCATCGGTGTCACCAATCAACGCGAGACCACCGTGGTATGGGAAAGAGGCAGTGGCAAGGCAATCTACAACGCCATTGTCTGGCAGGACAGAAGAACGGTGGAGCAGTGCACTCTTCTGAAACAAGCAGGCCATGAAAAAACGGTGATACAAAAAACCGGTCTACTGTTAGATCCCTATTTTTCTGCCACCAAGATTGCCTGGATCCTGGATAACATGCCGGGGGCAAGGGACAAGGCCGATCGGGGGGATCTGGCATTTGGTACGATAGACAGCTTCCTTCTGTGGCGATTGACCAACGGAGCGGAACATGCGACCGACGCGACCAATGCAGCGCGTACCCTGTTATTCAACATCCACACAAATCAATGGGATGATGAACTGCTGGCGTTACTGAATATACCCTCCTCCATTTTACCCATGGTAAAAGATTGTGCCGCCGACTTTGGCCACACCCACAAGGAGTTATTTGGTGAGGCTCTGCCGATCGGTGGCATAGCCGGTGATCAACAGGCGGCGGCGTTTGGTCAGGCCTGCTTTCACCCGGGCATGACGAAAAGCACCTACGGAACCGGCTGTTTTGTGCTGGTCAATACAGGTGACAGGTCTGTTACTTCGAACAGTAAGTTATTGACGACGGTGGGTTATCGGTTGGACGGTAAGACATCCTATGCGACAGAGGGATCGATCTTTGTGGCCGGCGCAGCCGTTCAGTGGCTTAGAGATGGCCTGGGCTTGATCAAGAGTGCAGAAGAGACTGAGGCGATCGCACAGGCAACTGAGCACAACCAGGGAGTTTATCTGGTGCCTGCATTTACCGGACTGGGCGCACCCCACTGGGATGCCGATGCACGTGGCGCCCTGCTTGGATTAACACGGGGCACAGGGATCAAGGAGATCGTTCGGGCGACACTGGAGTCAGTCTGCTATCAGACAAATGATCTATTGCGCGCTATGCAGGAGGATGGCATTAGTCCAACAGAGTTACGGGTTGATGGCGGCATGGTTAAGAACAGCTGGCTCTGTCAATTCCTGGCGGACATAGTGGGATTGACGGTACGAAGACCGATGCAGACCGAGACAACGGCATTGGGAGCCGCCTATCTGGCCGGGCTTCAGTGTGGTGTATATGACTCGTTTGACGACCTGGAAAATAACTGGCTGGAGGAGGCTCGTTTTTTCCCGGATATTGATCCGGAATCAAGGGTAGCCCTGTTAGCTGGCTGGGATGATGCCGTCGGTCGCGTTCGTACCGGTTATCAATAATCAATCTTTTTGCACGGTTGAAATAGACGCAGTGGCAGGTATGATTCATCCATCGTCTAAAATGAGATAACCCTGAGTGGATACAGAGAGCGCCAGTTTCCTCAACCTGCAGAATGGCAGACGAATTGCTTATCACAAAAGCAGTGGCTCTGATCCGGGCATACTCTTTTTTGGTGGTTTTAAATCAGATATGTCCGGCACCAAGGCCGTGACGCTGGAACGTTGGTCCCGCGAACATAACCGTGGCTTTGTCCGCTTTGATTACTCCGGGCATGGTCTCTCTTCAGGTTCATTTGAATCAGGCACGATTGGTGACTGGCTGGAGGACGCCCTGGCAGTCATAGATCAATTGACGGATGGCCGACAAATTTTGATCGGTTCAAGTATGGGTGGCT
>VMRY01000153.1 GCA_007713595.1 Sedimenticola thiotaurini | reverse complement strand
TCTGGCTGAATCCATCCCGGGTCCCTCAACCGATCATTTCAGCAAACTTGCGGCCAGCCTCGGCGTGGTAATTGTCACTACACTGTTTGAAAAACGGGCCGCCGGTCTCTATCACAACGCCGCCGTGGTATTTGAAACCGATGGCACAATAGCAGGCCGTTATCGCAAAATGCATATTCCGGATGATCCCGGTTTTTATGAGAAGTTTTATTTTACCCCGGGTGATCTGGGCTTTACCCCCATTCAGACATCAGTGGGTAAACTGGGTGTACTGGTCTGTTGGGATCAATGGTACCCGGAGGCGGCCAGGCTGATGACTTTGGCAGGGGCTGACCTGCTGATCTATCCGACCGCTATTGGCTGGGACCCGAATGACAGCAAAGATGAACAACAGCGTCAGCAAGATGCCTGGGTTACGATACAACGTGGCCATGCCGTGGCCAACGGTCTACCTGTAATCGCCTGCAACCGCAGCGGACATGAAGCCGACCCATCCGGCCATAGCGCAGGCATCAGATTCTGGGGGCACTCATTTGTCTGCGGACCGCAGGGTGAGATACTCGGCGTGGCGGGCGAAGATGAAGCGATATTACAAGTTGATGTGGATCTACAACGCAGCGAGTCGGTTCGGCGCATCTGGCCATTCCTGCGGGACCGTCGCATCGACTCGTTTGCCGATCTGCAACGCCGCTTTATTGATGATCATTGATGATCTCTGGAGCGGGCTTCTGGCAGCAGGGGTGATGCGTTACTCTTTCCCGGTTTTACCCGGAATGTCAAAAGGCACAACTGTGGATGTTGGCTGCTCATCCACATAGTAGGGCCGCGCCTGAGTCGTACCGGCCTCCTCATTGAGCTCTTTTTCCCGTGCCGTTATCAGCCCGAGACAGACCCGCATATCCTGGATAGTTTCATCCGTTAAGGTATGACGCATACCTGGCGGTGGCGTGGTATCCCGAATAACAGCCGTTAATACCTTACGCATGGCGTGCAGTACATCCAGATCTTTTTCTCTGTCGGTAGTAATACTCATATCTCCTGTGCCTGTCGACGCCGTTCCATCATCTCATGCACCAGTGGATTCAACAACATTTCCATGGCGTATTCCATCTTGCCGCCTGGGACAACCAGGCAGTTACGTCTGGACATGAAGGAACCTTCAATACGCTCGAGGAGATAGGTAAAATCATGATCTTTTGGCTCTTTGAAGCTGATTACAACCATGCTCTCGTCGTTTAGCGGTACATCCCTGGCATCAAACGGGTTAGACGTATCTACCAGCGGGATGCGCTGAAAATTGATATCAGTATTAGAAAACTGCGGCGTTATATAGTGGACGTAATCATGTAATCGATGCTGTATGGCGCTGCGCACAGCATCCAAGGTATACCCGCGGTTTTTGATATCCGTATGAATCTTCTGAATCCACTCCAGGTTTACAATGGGTGTGACTCCGAGGGTCAGATCGGCATAGCGTGAAATATCAATATCATCACTGACAAAGGCACCATGCAATCCCTGATAGACGAGCAGGTCAACATCCTCTGGAATCGGCTCCCATGGTGTGAATGAACCTACGGCCTGATTAAACTCCAGCGCCTGCTCTTCGGTGTGCAGGTAGTGGCGGTAGTTGCCAGTTCCATCCGTGGAGAACTCACGAAACAGATCCTGCAGCAGATCCAGTTGATTCCCTTCCGGACTGAAATGGCTCAGATAGCGGCCATCGGCGCAAGCCTGTTCAACCTGTTGCACCATCTCATCCCGTTCATATCGGTGAAAAGCACTGCCAGAAACGATGAGATGCTGAATCTTTTCACGCCAAGCAATATGGCTGAAGACATCACTGACCTTATTCGAGCCGGAGCCTGAAGAGCCAGTAATGACAATAATGGGATGTTTAGTAGACATGGGCGAAACCGTAATACACTCCCCCGGTTGTTGCAATGCGCCACGCATTCAATTTTTCTTATGCCATCAAAAACGACAACTTATGGTTATCATTCTGTTTTATAAATGCTTTTTTAAAAAGAGTGTCAATCCAGTCGGGAAAGGGTTGCCACCAGTAAATCCCAGAATCGCTGCACCGAAGGAATATGCATGCACTCATCCGGAGAATGGGGATAGCGAATGGTCGGCCCAAATG
>VMRY01000078.1 GCA_007713595.1 Sedimenticola thiotaurini | reverse complement strand
TTTTGATCCAAAACAGTTGGTATCGCTTCTTTGCTATGTAAATATGCTTTGGTGAACTACTACCCAGATATGAATCAACTCCAGAGTAAATAACTCGGTTTTGTGATTGAGGTATGAGTAGCTGCAGGTCCAATCTTTGAATAATGCGTAACAGCCTGAACGGGAGATTGTGGGTTACTGATTTAGTAAGTAGGCATAGGAATTGCTAGTTTGTTGCGGGATTCTTTTGCAAAGTCAACCTTAATTAGTTTTATTGCAGTGATTAAAATAATGCCGGAGTTGGGTGACTTTGTGCGGTCGGAATCCCCCTGTTTATCTTTTTTATAGACGAGGAGTGGGAGAAATGATGCAGCAGAAGATTAAGTTGGCAAGTAACAGTGGATTGACTCATGTTGATGTTGAGTTTGATCCGGAATATCACGCGGTATGGGCCAAGTTACGTTATCCTGATAGACCCTGTATCAGTAATGGACTGATCAATGATCTTCAACAGGTTCAGTCGCTGGTCTCTTCCCTTGCAAAAAAAGGACATAAGTCTGATGACCCAGAGCGATTGCGGTATCAGATTCTCTGCTCCAGCCAGCCCGGTGTATTCTGTTTGGGTGGTGACCTGGATCTGTTCATAAAGTTAATCCGCCAAGGCGACAGGACAAAGTTGGCTGATTATGCCAAGGATTGCATTGACATCCTCTATGCCTCAATCACTGGCTACAATCTACCCTTTACAACTATTGCGCTGGTGCAGGGCGAAACGCTTGGTGGCGGCTTTGAGGCGGCACTTGCTGCCAATGTCCTGATTGCAGAACGCAGTTCAAAATTTGGCTTTCCAGAGACAGTGTTTGGTATGTTTCCGGGAATGGGTGCCTTCAGCTTTCTGGCGCGCAAAATTGCACCGGCAATGGCAAAGCGCATCATTTCCAGCGGCAAGGTTTATACCGCAGATGAGTTGTACCAATTGGGCGTTGTTGATCAGGTGGTTGATGATGGAAAGGGTGTGGCCGCTGTTCGTGAATTTATTCGCCACCAACAGGTTAGAAGTGCTGGCTTTGAAGGACTGGAAAAAGTGATGGAGCAGTTCAATCCGCTCTCCTACAAGGAGCTGATGGATGTAGTGAATATCTGGGTGGATACGGCAATGAAACTGTCAGGCAAAAACCTGCGATTGATGGAGTATCTGGTTAATGCCCAGAATAAGCGCTGGTCGGCATCAAAAGAATCTACGACAGTACTTCAGCAGGTCAGTAGCGCATGAGTACATAAGTACTGTGCACTCTGTGCAGTCGGGTTTATACGGCTGTAAAGTGCTCTAAGACTGGGCTGGCATTTGCGGGTTTGCAAATAGACTGGAAAGCTCTTTAATGCCTTGATTGAAAGCCGTTCTGATGCTTTCTACCTGTGGCATCCCATGATCCGCCAGTTGGGATTCAGAGAGGCGTTCAGCGGTCAGTGCCTGTGCTTGCAGTTGGGTAAGCCCGAGGTTGGCAGCAGATCCTTTCAGTGCATGGGCGTGTGCACTGAATTGATCGGGATTATTGGCTAGAACGGCGGCAGACATTTCGTCGATTAGCTGTGAACCGTCCTGCTGCATTTTTGTTAATAAATTAATCAGAAACGCCTGATTTGGTGCAAGGGTAATCAATTCGTTAATCGTCTCATGATTAAGTATGGAATCCTCCTGATCAGTTTCATCCGACTTATTTGAATTTTCCAAATATTGATCAGTGGGGGCATCTTTTACCGCCAGCTGAATAACCTGATAAAGCTTTTCAGCGGATACTGGTTTGGTAAGAAACCATTTTATACCTGCCTCTTCGCAGGCTCTGCGGCTCTCTATTGTGGCGTTGGCAGTCAGGATAATGAAAGGTGTCGTATTGTCAGGATGGGCAAACTGGTAGATTTTAAATGCTTCCAAACCACCGAGTTGCGGCATCTGCATATCCACGATGACCAGGTCATAGCTCCGGGTCTCCAGAGCATCCAGCAGCTCCTGCCCATCCTCGACCTGCTGATGACTATGTCCCGCCTGCTCCAACATCCGACTAAGTACCAGTCGGTTTATGGCGTTATCTTCAGCCATCAGTATTTCAAGTGATCGATGGGGTGCTTGAGCATCTAGCGCATCTAGCACATAGTTACTCTCGCCACGGCTTTGTTTTGTTTCAAGCGCTACTGTCTGGGATGCATGCAGGATATTGAAGAGCTGAATCTTATCAACGGGGTCAGCGAGCTGGTAAATACGCTGAGCAATTGCCATCGGTACACTGGATTCACTTGATGTGTAGTTTGGTTCTATTAAAAGTATGGATGTCTCATGGTACTTTTGCTCACGCAAAACCTCTTCAATGAGCGCAGCTATATTAGTGCTGTAGGGGAGGTTGTCGATTAAAAGAAGGTTATAGGGGGTATTCTTCCGCGCGGCCTGTTTGAGTTGACTGATGACATCATCAGCATAAGCATCTTTTAGCTGTACTCCCCAACCATACAGGCAATGTGCTGCATGGCTTTGTTCTGCTTCATGAGTTGGAGCAAGTCTCAGTACGCGGCACTGTTGCATCAACTGCATTTCGTTATCGCTGACAATCTTCTCCTGTATATCAAAACTGATTTCGAACCAGAATGTGCTGCCGTGGCCAGGAGTACTATTGAGGCCTATCTCTCCACCCATTAACTCAACCAGCTGTTTGGCAATGGTTGTGCCTAATCCGGTACCACCAAAACGGCGTGTGGTACTGCCATCGGCTTGGGTAAACTTGTCAAATATTTTTTCTTGAATTTCACCTGGTATGCCAATGCCGGTGTCGATTACCTCTACTCGTACAGCAACCGTTTGGCTATCGTCGGTTAATTTTTTGCAGCGCAGATCAATATGCCCGGTCTCAGTGAACTTAATGGCATTGCCAATCAGGTTAATCAGAACCTGGCGTAGATGCAGCGGGTCACCAATGAGACGAAAAGGTATGTTGGGATCAATATGGGTATAAAGCCTTACCTTTCTGCTGTTCACTTGTGGCGAAAGCATCTTCATTGTGCTGTTGACGAGCGCATAAAGATTAAATGGCGTCTGCTCTATCTCCAGCTTGCCTGCCTCAATCTTGGATATATCAAGAATGTCTTCAATCAGTCGCAGCAGGGTATGTCCCGATGTATAAATGGTATCGACATATTCACGCTCAACCGGATTCAGGTCGCTGGTTTTTAATAACTCCCCTGTGCCGATGATGCCATTCAGTGGCGTTCTTATTTCATGGCTCATACGAGCAAGAAACTCACTTTTTGCCTGTTTTGCCTCTTCTGCCCGCCTGCGTTCATGGTGGATACGTTTGGTTATTTTGGCGGCATAACTGGGTAACACGATAAGAGAGACAAGCAGGCCAATACCGAGCGGTAAGTTTTGTTGCCAGTAAGGGGTCAGCAGAATCACAATGCTGAATCCAATAACAGAGAGTGCGCCGGAAAGATAAAGATACTTTTCGCCATAGCGAAAACCGTTTCCAAATGTGACCCAGAGATAAACGGCATACCAGGGTGCACCCAGCTGACCTGTAAGGGCAAGGCCAAAACTGAAGGCCGAAACATCTGCAAAAATTCCAATGATGCGACGAAGGGGCGATTTGTCTGGCCAGATCAGAATAGAAATGAAAAGAGTTGATGAGAGAACGATAAAAAGAGAGATGAACGTAAGAACAAAATACCAGTCGCTGATAGCCTCGCCGGCTGAAGGGCCAGAGGCCAGTACATAGACAAATAGAGCAACTTGTATGATGATCCGGACAGCGGCTTGTTCATGCTCGCTATCTGGGCGGTTGCTCAATCTTTGGGCGAGTTCGCAGTATCTCTTTTCGAGTGATTGGTAAATCGAAATAGGATTGCTATTCATATTTGAGTGATGGTACAGTGGATTCGGATGTCACTGACAGGCAATCCAGTCTAATTCGAAGTATAAACGGAAGCATATATCATGAGTTCGGACATTGAAACTATAGTAAAAACGGCTATTGCCAACCAGAAAATGATTGATGCAGACTCCATCACACTGGAGACATCACTGCAGGATCTGGGTGTGACATCACTGGATGCCATAACCATTGTTTATGAAGTGGAAGAGATCTGCGATATTGAAGTGCCAAATGACGAGCTGGAAAACCTTCGAACCGTGCAAGATATCGTAAACGGCGTCCGGGTATTGTTGGATAACAAGACAGCGGTATGAGTAATCGCGTTGTTATTACCGGTCTTGGGTCAATATCTGCTCTGGGATTGAATAACGAGGCTTTTTGGCAGGCAATTAAAGCAGGGCAGAGTGGTATCGATACTCTGCAAGGATTTGCCCCAGGCGCACTGAAGATGGCGCTGGGAGCACAGGTTAAAGGATTTGACCCGGCCGCTTTCTTTGCGCAGAAAGATCTTCCGTTACTCGATCGCTACAGTCAATTTGCTTTGATCGCCGCCAGGGAATCTGTCGAGGATGCCGGCCTGGATGCTGAATCACTGACACAGGCTGCTGCCGTAATTGGTACAGGTTGCGGCGGAAAAGAGACCGATGAGATGACCTATGATCATCTCTATAAACAGCAAAAAACACGCGCCCATCCATTCACCATCCCAAGAGGAATGCCAAGTGCCGCTGCCAGTCAAGTGAGTATGCAGTTGGGTATTCAGGGGCCTGTATTCACTGTTTCAAGTGCCTGTTCATCTGCCAATCATGCGATTGCTCAGGCCGCACTGATGATACGTGCCGGTATTGTCGATGTGGCTGTTGCAGGTGGCACGGATGCACCTTTTACCTTCGGTCTGATTAAATCTTGGGAGGCATTGCGTGTGGTCTCTTCTGATAACTGCAGACCTTTCTCTGAGGATAGAAGCGGTCTCGTGTTAGGCGAGGGCGCGGGCATGGTGGTGCTGGAATCAGAAGCGCATGCGAAAAAACGTTCAGCACATATCTATGCAAGATTAGCCGGCTCGGGTATGTCCTCTGATGCAGGCCATATAACAGACCCCTCTGCCCAGGGTGCCGCGCGCGCTATTACTGCAGCACTACTGGATGCACAGATTGATTATCAGGCTGTGGATTATGTGAATGCCCACGGTACCGGTACTCAGGCCAATGACCGAACTGAAACAGAAGCGCTGCATCTTGTCTTTAAATCGCACGCCGCCAAGTTGATGGTCTCCTCCACCAAGTCAATGCATGGACACGCATTGGGTGCCTCCGGCGGATTAGAGTTTATCGCCACGGTATTAGCTATACGAGATAGTGTTGTACCACCCACTATAAATTTCACAGGTCCAGGAGAGGGGTGTGATCTCGACTATGTTCCCAATAGCTCACGTGAGCATAAGATTAACACAGCTATATCCAACTCATTCGCCTTCGGCGGATTAAACTCTGTGCAGGTTATTACACGGTTTTAGATGCTCGATGAAACCATCTATGTCCTAAAGATCCGTAGGGTGGGCACACCGTGTGTGCCCACGCGGTAATTATGGAGCATGCGCGTGGGCACAAAAAACGTTCCTACCCTACCTGGCTTTTTTGCACGTAAATGGTGTGCCATCTTTTGTTGTGCCAGAAGCTACAGTCTTTTGTTCGTTAAGGGTTACTTGATAAGAGCCACCAGATGAATATCCCGAAAGGTGAATCATTGCATGGCTTGAGCCGGTATAATGTGAGTTGACCAACCCTTTAGCAGTACACTCCCAGGATGAATCATCGCGAACCGAAGATGAATTACAACCAGAAATCAACGTGGCAGCCGACATTACTGCTAGTACTAACTTTATTTTTTTCATTGCAAATCCCTTATGTAATTCGACGCTCATAATTAGGGTATTCCGGACTCCGGGATAATAGTTTGGCCTAGCAGCCAAGCATTTATCCGCCTGTCGGATATTGTGTTACACAACCTTTCGTTCTACGAGCTAAATGTCATTCAGTCCACATCTGACGACAACTATCCAAAAGCTGCCACTCGACCACCCGTCTTGGCCGTAGAAAATAGATCGCCCCCTTTTCTTTGCAGATGCTCGGGCTTAGCTGACGCGAAATTAGAGGCGCTGAATGATAACGCCCTTCTCCAAACGACTGTCAAACTTAAACCTTAACTTCAATATCTGCTGTTATTCTAGGTTCAATTTCAGAAAGAATTTCCGAGTATGCTTCAAGTATGTCTGAAAATATTTCTTTGTGTTTTGGGGCTTCCAATGTAACAACAAATGCATACTTTATGACATCTGCTTTGGTTGAGCTGATGTCAGCTCCAGAATCTCTGGCCATATAATGTATTTGAAAGGCTGGCTCATCTAGCAATCTTCCATTTTTTCGCTTCTCAGCATGTAAGACGGGCTCCCATTTTGCAGCGTCTCGCCTAAGTTCGGCTTCAGTTGCTTTTTTTACCTGCTGAAAGAATGAATCTTTATCTTTGTCCTTTTTAGGAATCCAGGCGATCTCAACTCCAGCCTTCGTATACATAGAAGTGTCTTGGGGGTCTACGTGGCTCGAAAAGCAACAAGTGGCTTTTATTTTTACCATTCCATTTATCCCATTCTTAGGAATGGGGACCGGTACTCTCAAATACTTGCCAGGCAAAAGCTCACCTTGATAGAGAATCTTGGCCACCCCATCTGGGGACTGAATTATGGTATCAACTTCATCAATGACTTTTCCCCAACCTATTTTGCATTGTTCTTGTTCATTTCTCTGGGCAGAATTAATTAGAAGTGCCTTTATGGCTAGTGGAGTAATGTCATGACCAAACAAGGCGCGCATACCTACCGCTTTGCGAAGAAGGTATGGAGCGGAAAAACTGGTGCCCTGTTGGGGGACAAGTTCCGGATAAGGCGCTGCATTCAAAACATGAAAATATTGGTGATGTGAACCGCCAAATGCCAATAAATCTGGCTTTATTCTGCCAGGTGCTCTGCCTGGTCCAATCGCGCTATAGGTAGCTTTTTGCCATTTTTTATCAGACCTATCCGAAGCGCCAACGGCTATAGCATTTACACTATCCGATGGGACTTGAATTCTATGTAGTCCCAACGCCTCGTCGCTTTCTCCATTATTTCCCGCGGCGACTGTTAAAAAAGTTTCACCGTCCGCCAGATATGAATCTAAAAGCGATGTCCATGGATGAATCTCATCATCATCTATAGGAAGATCTGGACCAAGACTTATGTTTATAAACTCGTACTGCCGAGAAATTAAAATATCTTCGATGTGCGTCAGTGTTCTATACAGCTCAAGCGGGTCTTCCCCATTGATATCACTATCCAATATTCTGTGATGATCTACGAACGAGTATGGACGAGGGGCCTCACTGTCATGAGGTAACGGTCCAAACAGGAAAGCCGAGGTTACCCCTAATCCATGATCAGGGCCTCCTGGATAGTCATGCGAAGAGGAATCTGATAACCGGTATTCATTTAACCAAGGTCCTATTGCATGGGTGTCTGGAAGACCGCCATCCAAGATAGCCACTCGAACATCAGAGGCGAGTGGAGGAGTTGAAGGGAGTTTAGCCTTTGACGATGCTGGGAGTGATCGAACGAGTGGCCTGAAGGATCGAAGCGGAGCCATTGGTCTAATTACTCTAACAAAGGAATGGCGCGCAAGCTCAACGGCTTTATCTGGAGCCCCTATCACAGGAATAAACCATAAGTTTGATACCTCTAGTGATAGTTCGTCTCTTATATCAAAATCCAGACTGCGGGCATGAGAAATAAAAGACTGCTTGATAAATTCGGTAGTGCCTCCGGGTATAAATTGAATCCCTACTTCAAAATATCCTGGCTTAGATGACTGATTTTCTTTTAGTTTCGAGGCGGCAGGAATGCTTTCAAAGCTCCAAACTTTCATTAGATCTTGGGCTGCATAGGAATCCTTTGTAACTCCCTGCAGCTTTTTCTCAAAATCTGCGAAATTCTCGATTTTTCCGGCAATAAAAAGACTGGTAGATGGTGATTTCTCTGGACTCCCCTTCCTCATCCATTTGTCAGGTTTGACCTCGGCGGCCTTGCTTCCGATAGATCTCACGCCCATGTCACGAAGGAGCTGCTTTGGGAAATGCCCCTTTGCAATAAACGACGGATGCAGAGTCATTTTCGCGACTGCATATCCTCTGGGGCACAAGCTCCCATCAAGATCTAAAAATTCCTTGTTTACTTGCTGGAGCTGCGGTCGCAGCCGTCCTACAACCTCATCGATCGTATATAAATCCCTGCTTTGAGGATCCATTTTTGGAGGTGGAGTGATTTTCGCTAATTCTTCAGCCTTTCCAATGAGGTAGTTTGTTTTTTTCGCCATTGCAAGTTCCTTATGATTGACTTTCACCTATTTTTTTTCGAATGGTATCTCTACTTACGCGAAGTAGCTTTGCGGCTCTTTGTTTGGGAAAGGAGAAGTCGGATACCAGTTTAACCGCAAAAGAAATCCTTTCTTGACGAGATAGGCCGTCGATATTGGGAATTATGCACTTAAAGCTTGAGTTCTCGAATTCCTCTGGATTAATGATCTTTAGCTTCCGGAGTCTATTTATAGTTCGCTTAATATTGCTATATGACTCCCCCTTTTGAGTGTCGACGAGAAAGTCCATTAAATGGGAAAATTCATTTAGGTCGGCACCTAAAAATTCAACAATGGCCTTTCTGACGTTATCTTCACGGGGCAAGCAAAAAGTGACATCCAGATCAAATCGCCGCCACAATGCAGGGTCAACAAGTTCTGGATGGTTTGTTGCGGCTATCAATAGCCCCTGATTTGGCCAGTTTTCTATTTCCTGAAGTAAAATGTTTACTAGGCGTTTAAGCTCACCGACATCTGATTCATCGCTTCTTTTTTTTGCAATTGCATCAATTTCGTCAAGGAACAAAACGCAAGGATGGCTTTTGGCAAAATCCAGCACAGACCTAAGATTGCTGCCAGTCTTTCCTAGTAAACTACTCATTACGGCAGTAAGGTCTAGTACGTAAAGAGGCAACGCCAGTTGACGGGCTAGCCAACTGGCAGTCATAGTTTTTCCTACGCCTGGAGGCCCCTGAAAAATCATGGAGCTCGTAGGCTTTAATCCTTTATGCTCGAGTTCTTTTGCATGTTGCCGTTCCATCAAAATTTGTTGCAGTTGAGCTTCCAAAGCGCTATCAAGTAAAGGTTCTTGCTCTGCCGTACTTTGAGTCTCCCGAAGTAGTGATAACTCATCTCTCTGCAAGTTGCGCTCTTCGGCTGATAGATTTTTGCGCAAAATACCGTTCGATCTGGCAGGATCAGTCTTTAAAAGTTCCTCCAGTTTTGAGGCATACTCGGGATCCTCTTTGCGTGCTTTTCGCACTAATTTGGCGAGATAAAGCCTCACGTCAGAAGGCTTGCCTTCTAGTGCGAGCCTTGCGACTTCAAGCATCTCATTCGATTGCATTTCGCTTGCGCCCCATTTAATGACTAGTTATTTAATATTATTCGCATTCTAGTCATATCATATATAAAAGTCCATATTATAGCTGATAATATAATGGATATATGATGACTAGTTTATATGTAATAATTAATATTAGTCATCTTCGATGCTGATGAAGCATAACAGTGGGTTGCACTAATGTGCGCTGATAGAGGGGATATGCTGCAGGGAGGATACCACGCCGCACACCTCCCCTCGACACAAGTGGTGCCGGCTTGTAGTGGCTGATCCTAACCGCACTCTGGTCTATGTGTCACTCAGGTATGGGGACAACGCCCCACTCAGTTACGGGAGAACAGCATGCAGTACTGAGCAATCGGGAACAGGCCACGGTTTCTCGTTGAATCCCAGCGTCTGCTCTATGTCGTTAGAAGCCTCTTCGGAATAGATTTTCAATTGTCTGCTTCGGCCGTAAAACCGACTATAAACCTGACACGGCTTGCCAAGTCATGTTTGCCCTACAACAATTTATTCTTTTCGATAGAGATAGTGCCCATTGCCAAAAAATTCACCTTCCTTGGGAGCAAAGAGCACGACTTTGCAAACGATAAAATAGTTGTTCCAGTAACGGATATCCTCTTCGGATAAGTGCGCCGCATGGAGCTGTTCAATCTGGTCCCAGAAACGACGATGCCATTCATCAATAGTGCGCCAGTAATTCATGCCGTTGATATACCAGCCCTGCACGGGCGTCAGGTGTCTGTTCTGATCGAGCATGACTTGATGGGGCCAGACGCGCCCACCGGGGAAGTAGATACCAACGGGTGTTTTACTGGCGTCGAAATACTTGGGAAATACCGGTTGGGAGACAATGAGGTGTAGAAATACTCGGCCACCGGGTTTGAGCAGGTCTGCCATCACTTTAAAGATCGCGTCCAGATTGCTGACCTGTTCGAAGACGGCAATGGAGATGACCAGATCGTAGCGCGCGATACCCAGCTCTGCGGTAGTCAGATTACTGATGTCATCCTGGATCAGCGTGAGATTGGCTTTGCTGAAGAGGTGGTCAGGATTGTTTTGCTGGCTGCGAATATAATCAGCCTGGGTTTTACTGGCTGTTATTGTTACCACTTCCACGTCGGGAAAGTGTTCAAACAGATAGGCTTCAAATGAGCCGAATCCACAGCCAATGTTGAGAATCTTTTCATCACCCTTGATTTGGGCTCGCTCACAGATTAGCCGAAACTTCTCTTTCTGCGCCTCTTCGAGTGTGAAAGAACTCTGCTTTGCCTGCTCGGCTGTTTCTCCATAAAAGGCCATGGAGTAGGCCATGTAAGATTTATCCAGGAAGGATTGAAAAAATTCCAGTGGCTGATCGTAGTGGACCGACATGAGATCTTCGGTCTCTTCCCAGGTAGGGCCCTGATCGGTGGTGATGCCAAAGGCTTCGAGTGTGTGCTTTTTATCGGCTTCCTGTTGATACTCTTTTGTAAAGTACCGTGTCAACCTTGCCTCATAGAGATCCAGTTCACGAGACCCATAAGGGTGGATACCAGCTTGCTGTAGCTTATCAGTGAGATTATCCATTTTCAGTCCTACGAAATTTATTCCTTTCGGTAGGCTGAATTATTACCTTTTGACAGGTGATCAAGCAAGGCTTGAATAGTAGAAATGCGACAATTATCAATCTCTGTTACGAGATTATCGAGATCGAGAGAGGTAGTTGATGTGGTGATACGCGTTGCTCTCACGGCCAATCGATAAAGGTTGAGTGCGCCAAGGTTACCCGCTGTATCTTTCAGCTTATGACCGAAGTCCTGCACAGATTTAATGTTCTTCCTCAATATGGCATGTTTGAGGTCCTTAACCAGTTCGTCACTCTCTTTATCAAATTGATTTACCAAATCAAGTAGAAAACTTTTCTCCTTGCCAAGGCGTTTCAGCTCTTCCAGCTGATGCGTGTCCAGCGTGAGGTCGTCATTCTGGTAGGGCATTCGTCCCGTGGATGCGTGATAATCAAATGCCTCGTTTTTATCCTGCTCAAGTTTTATCGCTTCTTCAATAATACTGTGCAGTTTTTGTGTGGCGATTGGCTTGACGATGAGATTGCTAATATCGGCATTTTCACAGGCCTGGATGGTTTGTGAGTTGGGGTTCTCCAGCGCCACTATAAAAGGGACCCAGGGTTGATTGAGGTGAGTAAAACGATAGAGTTTTATTACCTCTATTCCTGAGATATCCGGCAGATCGGCGTCCAATATGGCAAGATCAAAATGGTGACTATCCAGGGCATCCAGAATCTGGGTTCCTTCAGTTATCAGGAAGGTCTGGTGACCAGCCGCTGTTAGTATGCGACGCAGTTTGTTGCTGTCATTGTTGTTATTGCTTGCGATAAGAATTTCAAGCGGTTGTTGCCGTTTGTCTGACTGGTAGTGATCCAATAACTGCACGACGTTGTGGTGATGTGCCGGGATCTCTTTGGCACTGTGCAGCGCATTGTAGAGCAGTGTTTTGTCAAGTGGGCGGGAAAGAACCTTGGAATAACCGGCGGTGTGCAACTGTTCAACCCGTGTGGGGATGACACTGCCGCCGTAGTGAATTAAATAGAGTGGCTGTAGCAAGGGCTCTGCTCTCAGCGCAATCGCAAACTGGCAGTCATCCATATCAAGATTAGCCTGATCAACCAGTACTGTCTGGTATGGTTTCTTGTTCAGACTTGATTCAACCAGCGCGGCAAACGCACGGGCGCTTGATTGAACGGTGGTATAGGATGTACCCCAATTATCCAGGTGTGGGACGATACTGCTTTTGCCTGACTGTGCATTTGAGACCAGCAGTAACGCTGTTTCACTGATATCCATTGATTTGCAATCTTCTTCTCTTGTCTGCCTGGACTTTTCTCCAGCGATTTCTTCAGACGAGTTGCTTTTGTCGTCTGTTTCAGAAGTTTCAGTGCTGATTTGAGCAGATACAAGTGCCTTGTTCTTTTTATCCAGGTTAAAGGTTAAAAGGATCAAGGGTAGGCTAATGGCTGCTAGTAAAGTGAGCGTAGTCCAAGACGCGCCTCCTGCGAAATAGAGGAGATCAAGTAGAAGTATGCCGGCAATGATAAGGTAACCCTGCTTTCCCTGGTTCATTTTCCTATCCGGTTGCGATGAGTAGTGATGATGGCTTTCCATAGCGCTGATTTCAATAAGTGAAGGTTCTTCTGCGGTTGGGTAATTTGTTGTGTATATCTTGTACTTTGTCCATATTTGACAAGAAGACATCTACACAATCTGGATCGAAGTGTCGGCCTCTCTGCGTTTCAATGTAGTCGAGTGTTCTATCAAGTGACCAGGCTGTTTTATAAGGACGCTCTGAACGTAAGGCATCGAACACATCCGCCACTGCTACAACCCGGGCCTCAATTGGAATAGCACTCCCTTTGAGTCCCTGAGGATAGCCGTTACCGTCAAACCGTTCATGATGACCAAAGGCGATAATTGCTCCTGCCTGTACGTAGCAAGAGCTGCTGTCCCGCAAAATGTCATAGCCAATTTGGGTGTGAGTCTTCATCACGCTCCACTCCCGGGTTGATAGTTTGCCTGGTTTTAAGAGGATGTGATCAGGTATGCCGATCTTGCCAATATCATGCATTGGTGCGGCGAGTTTTATGATCTCACACAGTTCATCATCGAGATTCATTGATTTTGCGATCAGGCAGGCAAAGTCAGACATGCGCATGACATGGTCGCCGGTCTCTTCATCACGAAACTCGCCCGCTTTGGCCAGACGTAGCAATGTCTCTTTTTCCCGCAGCTCCAGCTCTTCTGTTTTTCTGGAGATCTCCTGCTCAAGCCAACGGGCACGATCTTTGATGATTACCTGCTGTTTGCGCAGCTGAAGCAGGTTGCGGCAACGGGCACGGCACTCGTAGTGATCAATGGGTTTGGAGAGAAAATCTGTCGCTCCAGCTTCGAGTGCCTGATAACGGATTGATTTGTCATCCATGCAGGTGATGATCACCAGCGGTATATCGGTGCAGGAAGGGATCTGTCTGAACCAATGGGTAAATTCTACCCCATCCATGTTGGGCATCTTGTAGTCGGTAATGACCAGGTCATGGTTGTTGTGCTTGGCCCACTCCAGTGCCTTGATCGGATCAGAGAAACACTCCACATGGATATTCTCATCGATAGAGTGGATCAACTCTTCCAGGATCATCAGACTGATTGTCTGATCGTCAAGAATTAAAACGGTTGGCATAACCAATCCTCACGCTCAGGAGACGCAGTTCCTGCATAGTTGCTCTCTGTCCGATGAGACAGCAGAAGCTGTTAAGTGTGTTCTCTCGTTTGTTCGAAAACATATTATGTCATTCAAAAACAGAAAGATAGCGCGTCCATACGGTGTGCTTTTCTACTCTTCAGAAAACAGTTGCTGCAATAATGTCCGTATATTGCCGGGTTCAAAGGGCTTGTCACAGATTGCTGAAACTCCGGCCTGCTGAACGGCAGCCAGACGATTTTCATTCTCTTCGCTCGTTACCATGATGATCGGTATTGAGGATTGATTGCTATTGGCACGTATATGACTCACCAATGCTTCGCCATCCATTTCCGGCATGTTGTAATCGGTAACAATCAGATCAAAGAAGTTCGAATCCAATAAATCCATCGCCTCTTTGCCATTGTCTGCCTCGGTAAAGATCTCAAGGCCCATGTTTGTCAGGGTCTTTTTGATGTATTTCCGTGCAAGCGGACTGTCATCCACGATCAGGACACTCAGATTTTCTGGATCATAGCGGCCAAGGTCGAGTGACTCAGGATCGAGAAACTCTAAAGTGCTTCCCAATGCGATGCGCAGCGCATCCTGGGTAAAGGGTTTTGGCAGAATGGCAATGGCGCCTGCCTGACGTATGGGATCCAGGTAACGAAAGCGCGTCTCGCTGGAGATGAGCATGAAGGCGATATTGCTAAAACGGTCGTTCTCCCGCATCTGATGTACCAGGTCAGTGCCAGTCATATCGGGTAGATAGAGGGTGCTGATGACCAGATCGGGCTCGTAGTCTTCCATCAGAACAAGGGCTTCCTGACCACTCAAAACCGAGGTGATCTGATGGATTCCAAGATTATTCAGATAGTTAGTAACTATTTTTTGCTGGGTGGTCGAAGGCTCAACCAGCAGCACCGTCAGATCGGGGAGTTTCAGCGCCATACTTCCTCCAGATAGGCATACCCAACGTTAGCGGCAGTAAGGGGCTTATCTTTACCCCTTTTGTGGTTGTATCAGACTGTTTTGCATGGTTTTTTGAATGGAATTGCAGCCTGGGCGCTCAATAGGCCCAGGCTGCAAAGGGCAGGGTGTCAGAGGGGGCGGTTACTGGCTTCGATAAAGGCTTCGCGAAACGCTTGGTAATCTTTAACTACTGGGTACTGAGGAAACTCATCAATAACATTTTGTGGTGGCCGAAACAGGATGCCGCGATCCGCTTCAGCCAGCATCGTGGTGTCGTTATAGGAGTCACCTGCCGCTATCACGCGGAAGTTCAGGTTATGAAAGGCCTTGACGGCCTGGCGCTTGGGGTCTTTCTGGCGGAGATGGTAATCCGCAACCATGCCATTATCATCAATGCCGAGCTTGTGACAGAGCAGTGTGGGGTGACCAAGCTGGCGCATCATGGGTGCAGCAAACTCATAGAAGGTGTCAGATAGAATAACAACCTGGAAGTGTTCCCGCAGCCAGTCGAGAAACTCCCGTGCGCCCTCCAGTGGGGACATGCCATCGATGACCTGCTGAATATCTGACAGCCCCAGCTTGTGCTGTTTCAGGATCTGCAAACGCTGTTTCATCAGCACATCGTAATCAGGAATGTCGCGGGTGGTTGCTTTCAGCTCCTCAATTCCCGTGCGCTCGGCAAAGTTGATCCAGATTTCAGGTATCAGTACCCCTTCAAGGTCGAGACAGGCCATTTCCACGCGTCAGTGCTCCTATATCAAGGCTATTCGGAGGCATTATTACCCCATAAAAATTGCCGCTAGGATACACGATGCCACCGGGGATGGGCAGGGGTGATCTGGTAGGAAAAAATGATAATTAAATAACCTTAACGTAAAATGGTTGACGTATACGTTACCCTTGTCTATATTGCCTCTCCAAGGAGTGAGATATGGATAAGTTGTTGACCGTTACCGAATTGGCTGAAGAGTTCAATACCACAGCAAGAACCATCCGGTTCTATGAGACAAAAGAACTACTCAGCCCCCAACGTGTGGGATCCACCAGGGTCTACACTTATCGTGATCGTGCGCGTCTTAAGTTGATCTTAAGGGCCAAGCGGCTTGGCTTCTCGCTCACAGACATTCGCGAGTATCTGAATCTTTATAACGTCGATCCTGAGCAGTTGGAGCAACAGCAACTGCTGCTGGCAAAAATCAGCCGGCGTATCGAAGAGCTGGAGCAGCAGCAGGAAGATCTGGTGACAACGCTGGAGGAGCTGCGGGATATTGAGCAGCAGGCGTTGTCCAATCTGAAAACAAGAGCGATTACTACTGAGTAGTCAGAGTAGTGGATCAGTTGATTAATAAGCGCATCGAGCGCAGCACAATCCAGTTATAACTGGCAAAATTATGGCGGAGAACATAATGAAAAACATCGTGATTGCAGGCTATGCCCGCACCCCGTTTACCCTGTCCAATAAAGGCGCGTTGGCTAAAACCCGCCCGGATGACCTGGCGGCGGCCGCTATAAAAGGTCTGGTAGAGCGCAGCGGGGTTGATGTTGAGGCGATTGAAGACCTGATCCTGGGCAACGCCTTTCCCGAAGGTGAGCAGGGATTCAACATGGCCCGTCTGGTGGTGTTTCTCAGTGGCTTACCCATCTCTGTAGGTGGGGCCACGGTGAACCGGTTCTGTGGATCGTCCATGCAGTCGATTCATCAGGCGGCAGGGGCGATTACCATGGGTGCAGGTGAGGTCTATATCTGTGCCGGTGTTGAGTCAATGACCCGTGTACCGATGGCTGGTTTTAATCCGATGCCCAATCCGCAGCTTGCTGCGGCCATGCCCGGTGCCTATATGGGTATGGGTGAGACGGCAGAAAACCTCGCACGTAAGTATTCAATCTCCCGTGCCGACCAAGAGGCGTTTGCTGTGACCAGTCATGAGAAAGCCGCCGCCGCACAGGCAGCCGGCAGGTTGAGTGATGAGATCGTCGCGGTCAGTGGCGTGGAGCAGGATGGCTGTATCCGTCCTGAAACCACCCTTGAGAGTCTGGCGGGTCTGCGACTCGCCTTCGATGAAAATGGCAGCGTGACGGCGGGTACTTCTTCTCCGCTGACCGACGGTGCATCCGCTGTCCTGGTCTGTAGTGAAGATTATGCCCGTGCTAACGGCCTGGATATCCTGGCGAAGATCCGTAGTTTTGCCATCTCCGGTTGTGCGCCGGAGATCATGGGTATCGGCCCGGTTATCTCTACTCAGAAAGCACTCAAGCGTGCCGGTCTGAGTATGGCGGATATCGACATCATTGAATTGAATGAAGCGTTTGCCTCACAGTCATTGGCCTGTGTACGTGATCTGGAGATTGATCTTTCCAAGACCAATCTTGATGGTGGTGCTATTGCGCTGGGCCATCCATTAGGTGCAACCGGGGCGCGCATCACAGGCAAGGCCGCTGCACTGTTGAAACGTGAAGGTAAACAGTTCGCTTTGGCCACCCAGTGCATCGGAGGCGGCCAGGGTATTGCCACCATTCTGGAGGCGATCTAATGGAAATCAAAAAAGTCGCCGTGATTGGCGCTGGCGTGATGGGGGCGGGGATTGCCGCTCACATTACCAATGCCGGAATTCCTGTGGTGTTGCTGGATATCGTGCCGGAAGGCGCGGATAACCGGAATGTGATTGCCGAGGGTGCGGTGGCCAAGATGCTAAAGACGCAACCGGCACCCTTCATGCACAAGAAAAATGCACGTCTGATAACTACCGGTAATATCGAAGATAATCTGGATCTTTTGTCGGATTGTGACTGGATAATAGAGGCCGTTATCGAGCGGCTGGATATCAAACAGTCGCTGTATAAAAAACTGGATGCTGTACGTGCAACCGGTTCGGTTGTCTCCTCGAATACATCAACCATCCCACTGCATGATTTGGTGGCAGGGCAGAGTGAAGCCTTCGCCGAAGACTTCATGATCACCCACTTTTTCAACCCGCCCCGTTATATGCGGTTGCTGGAGATCACCGACGGTGAAAAGACCCGTCCTGAAGTAGTGGATAGCATTCGTCGTTTCTGTGATCAGTCACTGGGCAAAGGCGTGGTCTACTGCAAGGACACCCCTGGATTCATTGCCAACCGCATTGGTGTGTTCTGGATTCAGGTAGCGATACTCGAAGCGATGGCCCTTGGCCTGACGGTAGAAGAGGCCGATGCGGTGATGGGTCGTCCTGTTGGGATACCCAAGACCGGTGTGTTTGGCCTCTCCGATCTAGTGGGTATCGATCTGATGCCTCATCTGATGGAGAGCATGCAACGTACACTGTCAAAAGATGATCCCTTTATCGAAAAAAGCACCATCCCTGAACTGATCAGCAAGATGATTGCCGACGGTTATACCGGTCGCAAAGGCAAGGGTGGTTTTTATCGTCTGAACCGTGAAGGTGGACAGAAGATCAAGGAGAGCATTGATCTGCAAACAGGCGAGTATCGACCGACTGAAAAGCCCCATCTGCAATCACTCTCAGCTTCCAAACAGGCAGGACTGAAAGGACTGGTTACTCATCCAGACAGAGGAGGCGTGTACGCAAAACGAGTACTGGCTCAGGTGTTGGGTTATGCCGCCAGTCTGATCCCGGAGATTGCTGATGACATCCTCGCCGTTGATGAGGCGATGAAGCTCGGCTATGCCTGGAAATACGGACCCTTTGAATTGATTGATCAGCTTGGTGCGGCCAACTTCACTGCATTGATGGAGAGTGAAGGACTCGCCGTGCCACCGCTGTTGCAGTTGGTGGCCGATGGCAGTTTCTATCGTGTACAGGACGGACAACTGCAGTATCTGGATACCCAGGGCATCTATCAGGATGTGAAGCGTTCTGAAGGCGTGTTGTTGCTGTCTGATATTAAACGTCGCAGTGAGCCTCTGTTGAAGAACGGTTCGGCCTCACTGTGGGATATTGGTGACGGCGTGCTCTGTCTTGAATTCACCAGCAAGATGAATGCAATCGACCCGGATATTCTCAAACTCATTGGTGAGTCAATACCGGTTGTTGCCAAAGGCCATAAGGCACTGGTGCTGCATAACGAAGGTGAAAACTATTCGGTCGGTGCCAACCTCGGTCTGCTGCTGTTTGCCGCCAATCTGGGTACCTGGGATCAGATCGAAGAGATGGTCGAAGGGGGTCAAAAGACTTACCAGGCACTGAAGAATGCACCGTTCCCCGTGGTGGGTGCGCCCGCTGGTATGGCATTGGGTGGTGGCTGTGAGTCACTGCTGCACTGTGATGCTGTACAGGCCCATGCAGAGACCTACATTGGTCTGGTCGAGGTAGGCGTAGGACTGATCCCCGGCTGGGGCGGTTGTAAAGAGATGCTGCAGCGCTGGATCACCAACAAGCGTCGTCCCGGTGGACCGATGCCGGCGGTGATCAAATGTTTTGAAACCATCAGTACCGCTGTTGTGGCGAAGTCGGCCGCAGAGGCAAAGGATAGTTTGTTCTTCCGTTATGAAGATGGCATCACTATGAACCGGGATCGACTGCTGGCCGATGCCAAGGCCCGCGCCCTGGCGATGGCTGAAAACTACCAGCCACCCGAACCCATTGAAATCAGACTGCCCGGGCCAACCGCCAAGGCCGCGATGGAGATGGCTGTTAAGGGTGTGCGGCTGGCTGGCAAGGCAACCGCTCATGATGTGGTGGTTTCCATGGCGCTGGCAGAGATGTTGAGCGGTGGCGATACCGATATCACCGAGACTCTGACGGAAGATGATCTGCTCACACTGGAGCGTGAAGTGTTCATGTCACTGATACGTCACCCAGACAGCCTGGATCGTATGGAACATATGCTTGAAACCGGTAAACCGCTGAGGAATTAAGACAATGGCAAGCTATAAGACACCACTGCGCGATATGCGCTTTGTGTATAACGAACTGTTTGATGCCGAGGCGATTCACGCACTGCCGGGATGTGAAGAGGTAACGCCGGATCTGGTGGACGCCATTCTGGAAGAGGCGGGCAAGTTTTGTGAAGAGCGGCTGCTCCCTTTGAATCGTTCAGGCGATGAAGAGGGGTGTCATTTTGAGAATGGCAAAGTAACCACGCCGGCCGGACTGAAAGAGGCCTATCGCGATTTTAATGAGATGGGCTGGGGCGCACTGGCGGCTGATCCTGAATACGGTGGTCAGGGCTTGCCCAACTCGGTCAGCATGATGGTCGAAGAGATTATGTGCAGCACCAACTTTGCTTTCGGTCTCTATCCCGGTCTTACCCATGGCGCTTACAACGCACTGGTGGCACGTGCCAGTGATGAGCTGAAACAGACCTACCTGCCCAACATGGTATCCGGTAAATGGAGCGGCGCCATGTGTCTGACCGAACCACAGTGTGGTACGGATCTAGGCTTGGTGCGTACCAAGGCAGATATTCAGGATGATGGCAGTTATCACATCACCGGCACCAAGATGTTCATCACAGCGGGTGAACATGATCTGACAGAAAATATCATCCATCTGGTACTGGCCCGGACACCGGAAGCCCCCAAGGGCATCAAAGGTATCAGCCTGTTCCTGGTGCCGAAGATTAACGTTAATGATGATGGTTCTCTGGGTGAACCCAACGGTGTGAGCTGTGGTTCCATTGAACACAAGATGGGCATCAACGCATCGTCCACCTGTGTCATGAACTTTGATGACGCCAAAGGTTTTCTGGTGGGGAAACTGAATAAAGGCATGGAGGCGATGTTCATCATGATGAACACAGAGCGTCTCGCAGTCGGTATTCAGGGGTTGGGTATTGGTGAGGCGTCGTATCAGGGTGCGGTCGAATATGCCCGTGAGCGGCTTCAGGGGCGCTCTCTGACCGGGGTCAAATCTCCAGACAAGCCAGCTGATTCGCTACTGGTTCATCCTGATGTGCGCCGCATGCTGTTAACCCAGCGTGCCTACGTGGAAGGGAATCGGGCGCTGTCCGGGTGGGTGGCCACAGAGATGGATCACGCCCATCGGAACCCTGATCCACGACGCAAACAGGAGGCGAAAGATTTTGTCGCGCTGATGACGCCTATCGTCAAGGCTTTCATGACCGATACCGGTTCTGAAGTGGCCAATCTCGGTATGCAGGTGTTTGGTGGACACGGTTATATTCGTGAGCACGGTATGGAACAGTACGTGCGTGATGCACGCATTGCACAGATCTATGAAGGCACCAACGGTATTCAGGCGATGGATCTGGTGGGGCGCAAGATGCCGGCGCATATGGGTCGCTATCTGCGTCGCTTCTTCCATCCAGTACGTGATTACCTGGAATCCAAAGAGCATGACTTCTCCATGCACGCCTATCTGATGCCGCTGGCCAAGGCCTTTGGTCGTCTGCAGAAGGCGACTGCCTTCCTGGCGCAGAAGGGAATGTCCAATCCGGATGAAGCAGGAGCGGCAGCAGCGGAATACCTGCGTCTGTTTGCGCTGGTGGCGCTCGGCTATCTGTGGATGCGCATGGCAGATATAGGCAAACAGAAGCGGGATGAAGATCCGCTATTTTATCAGGCCAAGGTGGATACGGCACGTTTCTACTTCGAACGTATCCTGCCGCAGAGTGGTGCGTTGTTTGCCAATATCATGGCCGGTTCAAAAGGGATGATGAAATTTAATGACGACGCCTTTTAGGGAAGGCTCAGTGGGCAGGGACTGCGGGATGTAATCAATGAATCTTCTGTTTCGACTGATCTTTCAGCTGATTACATCCCGCTTTCGTGCCCAGCAATCCCTGTTGGATACAGCTGTTCTGCGGATGCGGGTCTGGCCGACCGATCTGGATATCAATCTGCATCTGACCAACTCCCGTTATCTGGCGTTGATGGATCTGGGTCGGATTGAATTGATGTTGCGTACTGGCATGATGGGTAAGGTACTGAAACGTCGCTGGCTACCGGTGGTGTCGATTGCCAGTATCCGCTTTCGACGTGAGATCAGTCCGTTTGAACCCTTTACCCTGCATACCCGTCTGCTGGGTTGGGATGAGAAGTGGTTCTACATGGAGCAACGTTTTGAGACGATGCGTGGTATTGCTGCTGTGGGTATTGTAAAGGGATTGTTTCGCGGCCCTAAAGGTAATGTGCCCAGTCAGGAGCTGGTCGGACTGACCGGATATGACGGGGTGATGGAGAAGACGGAGTTTCTCAAAACACTGGATGCGTTTGAACAACAATTAAAAGTTACCGAGCAAATCGATTAACCGTTAATACAGTTTATGTGGAAGCGGATTGGCCACTGCGAGCAGGGGGCAACCGTATCGTAGTATTTAAAGCTGCCGCTTCCACTTTTTATTTGTCAGTCCTGATGAGGATTAATCATGGTTGAGACAGTACGAATTGAACAGCAGGGGGCGGTCGTGATCGTTACACTCAATCGACCTGCATCACTTAATTCTCTTGATAGTGAAATGTCCTATCAGTTGCGTGATGGCTTCGCTGTCATTGCCGAAGACAAATCGATTCGTGCTGTTGTGCTCACAGGTGAAGGCAGTCACTTCATGGCCGGCGGCGATATCGCTTTTTTCAAAAAAAGTCTTGAGCTCTCCCCTTATGATCGTAAAGAGAAAGTCACTGAACTGATTAGTGTGGTACATGAGTTCATTAGCACGTTGCGCACCATGCCCCAGCCCGTTATTGCCAGTGTAAGAGGTAATGTGGCTGGATTTGGAATGAGCCTGGTAGCCGCATCTGATCTTGCGATTGCTGCCGATAATGCCCTGTTTACCCAAGCCTACTCTCAGATCGGCACCAGTCCGGATGGTGGCAATACCTTTTTCCTGCCCAGGGCCATCGGCACCAAGCGGGCGATGGCGATGACTCTGTTAAATGAACCGGTCGACGCCAAACAGGCGGTGGCGATGGGGCTGATCAACAAGGTTGTCTCAGATGATGAACTGGAAGCGGCAACACTCAAGTTGGCTGCACGACTGGCACAGGGACCGACACAAGCCTATGCACGTGCCAAGCAGTTAATGAACAGCACTATGGGCAATACCTTGCAGCAACAATTGGATGCGGAGCAGGTGCGGTTTGCAAACTGTTCCGTTAGCCATGATTTTGCTGAAGGGGTCACCGCCTTTATGGAAAAACGCAAGGCCGACTTTAACGGCGAATAATGCAGCAAAAACAATTCTCACAATAACAAACTTTTTCAGAAAACCGGCGACAGCCCAATCAACCGAAGGTGATGTATGAAAGTACTGGTCGCAGTAAAGCGCGTTGTGGACTACAACGTAAAGATCCGGGTGAAGGCGGATGAGACGGGGGTGGAGTTAGCCAACGTCAAGATGTCGATGAACCCG
>VMRY01000020.1 GCA_007713595.1 Sedimenticola thiotaurini | reverse complement strand
TGCGAATTGAAGCTGCAAGTTCCGCAGAAAGGCCTATTCAGATAAACATCCGTTCTGTCTAAATAGAGCCACCACTCTTTTTTCGACAGTTATACTCCTGAGAAATCCAGCTTATTAGTCTTTTGACTAATAGTCTTTTGAACTAGCTACTTTCGATTACTAATCTTTCGACTACTAGTCATTCGACTAATAATCTTTCGAATAATAAACCTTTTTCTAATAGATGCAGTTCCCTCCGTTCCCTATAAATTACGGCGCTGTAACTAGGATGAAGGCTACCTGTGCAATACCGCCTTTATCATACAAGGCCGGATGGGCAACTCTGGGGAGTTTACTTTTATTCCTGTTCGGTTTTTAAAAATTATATAGAGGAGTTCAAGTTAGATGAATATATCCAAACTAGTAGCAACAATATTAGGAGGAGCGTGTGTAGTTAGTACCGGGGCCACGCATGCCGCCTCATGGCAGGCTGGTGACTGGGCCTTGGGACTTGGCGGCAATGTGAATGCTTTTTATTCCATGACTTCATGCGACTCAAGCGACCTTAATGCAGGTGGAACTACATTAGCCAGGCTGGCATGTGGCTCAGTAACTAATGGCAATAGCCATTCCATATCCAATGGCTTGCTACCAGCGTCTCTTAACTTCAGCGCGAATACCACACAAGAGGGTTATGACATTAGCGCCAACATCAACGTCTATTACAGCTTAGCCTCTCAAGGCGGCAGTGGTAGCGACGCATTGCAACACTCAACTGTGGATGCCCGCCAGATTTATCTAACATTTGGAAACACAGACATGGGCACAGTGACCATGGGACGTAACTTCGGAATGTTTGCGCTGGATGCGATACTCAACGATATCAGCCTGGTTGGTATGGGTCCGACCTTCACAGCAGACGATCCCGGACACACCACGCTGGGCGGGCTGGGTTACGGATACCCCTATACTGACCGGCTTGCACAGATTAACTGGACATTGCCCGGTATGCCAGACGGATTATCCACCACTATTGGTGTTTTCAATCCTCTGGATGGTGTGGAGAAAGGTGGTGGCAAGGCCTCTGGCCATGCCAGCCCAGGCTTTCATGGCAAGGTAAGCTACAACTGGACGGGTGAGGTAGCCGGTCAAGTCTCTGCGACCTATTTAGTTCAAAATGTCGATCTTACCACAGGCAGTGACAGTGAGATTGAGGGCTGGGACATCTTCGGCAAAGTCGATATCAACAACTTCGGTCTGTCAGGTTACTACTTCCAGGGCAGCGGCATGAGTTCGTTAGCCTTGGGTGGCCTTATCTTTCCCGGCTTTGATCAGGCAACAGGTCAAGCGGAAGAGTCCGATGGTTACTACCTTCAGGGGACCTACAAATTTGGTAAAACAAAGGTGGGCCTAAACTGGGGTCAAAGCGAGCAGAAGAAAGTTTCACCCGTCGAAAACACCCGTATTACTCTTGGTGTTTACCACAGTTTGACCTCAGCCCTGACACTTATGGCTGAGTATTCTGATATGGAGAGTCAAACATCTATCGGTTCTGATAAAACTTCTGCTGTAAACGTAGGTGCAATCCTGTTCTTCTAATTTACAAGCGCGGGAGAAGCGATGAAAGATGCTGTTGCTCTCCCACTGTAAATAGCTTATTGGGCCGGGGATAACCCGGCCTTATCAACGTCATCTGTTTTCTGAATGAGGCAGCTATTTATCGGCATTAGACTTTTATCTAATAGATGAAGAGTGTTCGATCCGTTAAAAATTAAAATGCTGCAACTCATGTGAGGGCAAGCCATATCGCGCTGCACTCATGACTGAAAACCATCTGGATAACCGTGGGGAAGTAGAATGAATAAAGCCTTACTCGTAATGGCTATCTCGGCATCTGTTTCCGTTTCCGCTCAAAATGCAAGCGCGAACGTTACTGACCAAGATATCCTCAATGATCAAAAAATAACCACTCAAGTCGTTACCAACGGCATGGGTTTGAATGGACAGCGTTTTAGTCCGCTTTCCAATATTAACAAAGACAATGTTAAGAAACTGCTGCCTGCCTGGTCGTTCTCCTTCGGAGGAGAGAAACAACGTGGCCAAGAGGCACAGCCGCTGATCTATGATGGCGTGATGTATGTTACTGCATCCTATTCAAGGGTATTTGCAGTAGACGTAAAAACAGGTGAAGAACTTTGGCAATATGATGCTCGTCTTCCCGATGGCATCATGCCCTGCTGTGACGTAATTAACCGCGGGGCTGCCATTTATGGTGACCTTATCTACTTCGGCACCCTTGACGCCCAGCTTGTTGCCCTGGACCGTAAAACCGGCAAGGTGACATGGAAAAAGAAAATTGGTGACTATAAAGCTGGCTACTCCATCACAGCCGCCCCGATGATTGTAGAAGGAAAAGTTATCACCGGTGTATCCGGTGGCGAGTTCGGCATTATCGGCAAGGTTGAAGCGCGTGATGCTAAAACGGGTGAAGTCGTCTGGTCACGCCCCACGATCGAAGGGCACATGGGTATGCTTAATGGTAAAGAGAGCACCATGACTGGCACAAAGAATGCCACCTGGCCTGGTGATATGTGGAAGTATGGCGGTGGCGCTACCTGGCTTGGTGGCACCTATGACGAAGAGACTCGCACGATCTTCTACGGCACCGGTAACCCGGCCCCATGGAATTCTCACCTGCGGCCAGGCGACAATCTCTACAGCACTTCCCGTATCGCAATAAACCCTGATAACGGCGAGATAAAGTGGCACTATCAGACCACCCCAAATGATGGCTGGGACTACGACGGTGTTAACGAGGTTGTCTCTTTCAATCTTGACGGTAAAAAATTGGCTGCCACAGCGGATCGTAATGGCTTCTTCTATGTCTTTAACAGAGAGGAAGGAAAGCTGGTGAATGCCACGCCATTTGTGAATGAGATTACATGGGCAAAAGGCATTGACCTGAAGACCGGCCGTCCAATCTATAACGAGGACAACCGTCCAGGTAATCCTACCAAATCAAAGGACGGCAAAAAGGGGGAATCAGTTTTTGCAGTCCCTGCCTTCCTGGGTGGAAAAAACTGGATGCCAATAGCTTATAGTCAGCAGACCGAACTATTTTATGTACCTTCAAACGAATGGGGTATGGATATTTGGAATGAGCCCGTCAACTACAAGAAAGGTGCCGCCTATCTTGGAGCAGGCTTTACCATTAAACCGCTCTATGAAGATCATATTGGTTCACTAAAAGCGATTGACCCTAAAACAGGAAAAGTTGCGTGGGAATATAAAAATAATGCCCCCCTGTGGGGAGGTGTTATGACTACCGCTGGTGATCTTGTCTTCATGGGAACCCCCGAAGGTTACTTCAAGGCATTCAATGCAAAAACAGGTGAAGAGCTGTGGAAATTCCAGACGGGTTCAGGAATTGTAGGCACCCCAGTCACCTGGGAACAGGATGGGGAGCAGTATGTATCCATCGTATCCGGCTGGGGTGGTGCTGTTCCACTCTGGGGTGGAGAAGTGGCGAAACGGGTCAAAAACCTGAATCAGGGTGGCAGTATATGGACCTTTAAGATACCGAACTGATATACCATTGGTATAATCAGGTAACGTATCGCCACATAAAGGCGGGGGGATAAAGTCCCTCCGCCTTCATATGTGTTAATAGTGATATAATTAGGAAGATATATCGAGCATACTTTACGTTTGACCAGGAAGGTCTATCTTAAGGATTTTTAAGAATGCCTAAGTTTCTTGTTGCGGATGATCATCCACTTTTTCGTGAAGCTTTGCGGCAGGTGATTGAAGAGTATTTTAATGCTGCTGAGATAATAGAAGTCTCCACGCTGGATGAAGCCGTAAAAATTGCAGCACAAGATATTGATCTTGATCTGATTCTCCTCGATCTTCGTATGCCAGGCTCTGAAGGCTTTTCAGGTCTTGTCTCGATACGCAATGCGGCACCAACCACCCCTGTTACGATTGTTTCTGCTTCAGAAGATCCAGATGCGATTCGCCGCGGTCTTACTTGTGGAGCTTTTGGGTTCATACCAAAATCCAGCCCAAAAGCCACCATTGCCGAAGCAATCAGAACACTACTGGCTGGCGAAATTTATGTTCCAAAAGAGCTGCAAAATGCGGAGTTAACTACCGGGCCTCGCTCCACCCTTGACCATGAATTCCTTGACAAGTTTGCTCTTTTAACGCCTGCTGAGCTGAATGTATTGCAGCAATTGACCGAAGGAAAGCCAAATAAAATCATCGCTTCTGAACTTAATGTTAAAGAGTGTACGGTTAAGGCACATATCTCTTCCGTATTACGTAAGCTGGGGGTCAATAGCCGCACCCAGGCTGTTTTGGCCGCCAAGACACTAAACACCGACCCCAAAGAATAAACAGGGAGTATCCTGGTAATAAATCAACTAGGAGGCATTTTTGTCTGTTGTCTTCATGCTGTGTGTCATCCAGGCCCGCAAACGATGTGGTTTCAGGGGCTTATTTAGGATTCGATAACCTTTAGCTACTATCTGGGCGCGTACCTCATCACTTCGATCTGCCGTCACAACAATAGACGGAACAGAGATTCCATACTCGTGTTCAAGAGAGACGAGTACATCAATACCGGTTGCCTTATTATCCAGGTGATAATCGACAATCAAAATGTCAGGAGCATAATCTTTTCTACTAAACAGCTGACGCAGTTCGCTTATGTGACTGGCCGTGATAACTTTGCAGCCCCAGGATGATAGTAAATGGTACATACCCTCGCGGATAGATGCCTCATTGTCTACCACAAGAATTGATGCCCCTCTCAATGGCATCTCCAGATCTGGCAAAATACTTTTTGGTGCCGGAACGGTTTTGAGCTTACGAGTGGAAACCGGGATTTCAACACCAAAAGTTGAACCATGGCCAAGCTGTGAAACCACATGTACTTTTACATTGAGCATTTCCGCAATGCGTTTCACAATCGCCAAGCCCAACCCGACACCCGGCGTTCCCCTGTTCTTCAAAGAGTTGAGTTGATGGAACTCTTCAAAGATTGAGTCAATGTCTTTGTCGGGAATTCCTGAGCCGGTATCTATCACCTGCAGTATCAGCTTGTTACCACGGCGTCGACAGCCAAGTAATATACATCCTTTTCCGGTGTAGCGTACGGCATTGGAAAGAAAATTACGTATAATTCTATCCAGTAGTTTCCGATCACTGGCCACAACAACCGAACAGTCCACCATACGTAACTCGAGTCCCGCATCTCTTATAAGCGGTCGGTATTCATCAGCAAGTCGCGTCAGTATCGCCTGGATGGGGAAGTGATCAATTTCTGTAGGAACGGCCCCAGCATCAAGCTTGGATATTTCCAGCAAAGCGCTCAATAGATGTTCAACTCCCTGAAGAGAGATATCGGCACGTTCCACCAGCCGTGCTGTCTCGGGCACGAGCGTCTGTTCCTGCAAAGCAGCAATAAACAAGCGTGCTGCATTGAGTGGCTGTAAAAGGTCATGACTGGCCGCTGCCAGAAAACGCGTCTTGCTCAGGTTTGCATCTTCTGCCGCCGCTTTAGCCAACATGAGCTGTGCCTCTACCTGGCGACGTTCAGCAATCTCTTGCCTGAACTGTTCATTCAATGCGGATAACGCCGCTGTTCGTTCGCGTACACGTACTTCCAGGTTCTCTTTAGCTTCAGACAATTGAACGGCTGTTCTTCGCCGTGTCGTGATATCGGTATAGGTTGTTACAAAACCACCATTTGGCATCGGATTGCGGCGCACTTCCAAAACAGTTCCCGTTGGCCGCTCATACTCAAAAAAGTAAGATGTAGATGCTGCCAGTTGCACCAATCGATCCTGGGTCGAACGCTTCCCATCACGATCATACTCATTCCGGTCAGTATTGAATTTCAGGTAATCACCAAAAGGCATACCCAGACGGACCAAGCCATCTGGTAAATCAAGCAAATTAACAAAACGCTGATTCCAGGCAACCAATCGAAGGTCCTTGCTATATACAGCAACCCCTTGACTCAGATTGTCAATAGAGGCTTGCAATAACACTGATTTTTCCGCAAGCTCCTGTTGCCGACGTAACTCTTCCTGCCGCTTAATCTCGGTAATGTCGGTATAGATCCCCACCACCCCGCCATCACCGGTACAACGTTCTGTTATCTTGAGCCAGCGTCCGTCAAACATTCGCAAGACAAAAGCACCATCCGGCTGCTTATGCCGTTGCAGACGCTCCTCCAGCCAGGATTGGCGATCATGCAGGGCTGAAGGTACCCGGCAATTATCAATCAAACGTTTGGAAAGGTCCTCAAAAGAAATACCGTATGGAATCTCCTTATCATCTACTCCCCAGTACTCGCAGAACTTTGAGTTACATAGGATCAACTCATCCGCTTCATCAAACAGCGCAAAGCCTTCAGAAACACTTTCAACCGCCTCAACCAGGCGTAATCTGGATGTATGCGCCTTGGCATTTGCTTCATTGAGTTCGTCATTGGTCTCTTCAAGCTTTTTCATTGCAGCTTCAAGTTCACCAGTTCGACCACGTACTTTGTCATCTAACAATATGGCCGTTTGAAACAGGGAGAAAGCGCCTCCCTGAACGTCCATAGTACGCTCAACCTGATTAATCAATGCGGTGACTATTTTGCGCAGGCGCTCTACTTCATCTGGCTCACCCACTGGAATATCGAGACTGGCCAGCATCAGTCAATCCCGTCAGGCTGGACGGCTCCAATCGCGACGCCGGTGAAAGTTTGGTTCACATGCATGCCACCAAACTGTTCTCCATAGGTGTTAAAACCAATCACATTATGCGTTTTAAGTAATCCCTCGACCCGCTTAACAACATCTGGATCATGGGTATATTCAAGGCGTCTGAAGACACAGTCACAACCAATCACCAGCTCAGGATCGCCAACATGCTGGCAAATATCGGCAAACGTTTGAGACAGATTCTCAACCAAGTCAATACCCTCTGCTACAGTGAGCACGATCCCCTCATCAATGGCGCAGAAAAAGGTCAGGCTGTCATCTTCCGAAAGCTGTTGTATGGATCGCACATAGTATGCTCCACCCACACGCACCATTACCGGGTGAAAAGCGAATGTCATGGGGTTAAGACGATCGTATTGGATCCCCACTAAACGCGCATACTCTTTACCAGCAGATACACCATTAATTTCAATGACCTTACGGGTTGCCACGTCAGCTTCCGTAATAACCATCTTGCGTTCACTCGAGACGAAATGTTGTGTACGGAACACTTTAAATGGGCGTGTGGTATTGATCATGCATAGCGTTGCCGCGTCCACGTGTACTTGTCCATTGTGATAGATTTCTGTTTTACTAAATTCAAGATCATCACCCGCCGAACCACCAAACAGCGGCATATCACCAATTTCACCATGTACTGCGCTAAGAACAACCTCTTCAGCGCCACTTAGGCCATCAACCAGAAGAAAGGAAAACGTATGTCCCGTAACTGGTGCCACCCCCCTTACAGAGAGATCAGTAAACAGCTCAGTCACCTGGCTACGCGCATGTTTCATGTCAAATTTGGAAAGGTTGGGAAAGAGCGTAGAGGCAACACTAAAACTATCGATGGGAAGAGCGAAACCACAGAGACTGTGACGCAAGCAACCACGTCCATTTATCTCGCCCGCTGTTGTACAACCTATCACCTGAACACCCTGGTACTGTTTTGATATTGCGTTGCCTATTTTCTTAATATCATGGTGACTGGAGACAAAAAACAGTACTGCTTCAGGAGTAATCTCGCCGAAGCAGAAAATCAGCTCATCGACTGCAGCTTCGGCTTGCTCTTTTTCTGATACCCCAGAAACAATCTTCTGCACCAATGGTGACACTCAATTCTCCTTATGCATCAAGCCGAAGCTGCACGAATATCCCAACCAAAAGGTTGCTATTTCACCAATAGAACCTTCCAGGACGCCGATTCGTTGCAGGATTAGAATCCACTGACCACTAGTCCTCCCCTCTTGAATCGATATAGGTCCGAATCGCCCACAATCCCTCCTGAGAAATCACGCCGGAAAAACTGGGCATATAAACCTTGCCATCTCTTACTGCACCCTTGGTAACCCGCTCCTTGAACCACTCATCCCCGTCAAGATTTTCTTCCAGATAGCGGAGGTCGGGGGCAATACCACCAGAGATGACTTCCAGTCCATGACAGCGTGCGCAGTTCTGGGTATAAGCTGACTTTCCGATCTCAAGGGCTACCGGATGCAACTTATCGTCAGTCCGGAAGGGATTTTGCTCTGTCCACTCCTCACCTAATTGTGGCAAGCCTTCTGTATCCACAGCTTGAGGCGTAACATCACCGTGCGCATAAACAAATAACGGTAAGCCAGTGAGTAAAACCAGGACTGCGGAAGCAACTGGACGATATTGAAACATTGTAGATCTCCTGACAGAGTGAAATTGTCATTCACCAAAGTACATAATTGTCATCTCACCACGAAGATGTTAACTCAATGAGTAACCTCTCAACTTGCCATAAACATGACTTTTCAATTCATCTCAATCGAACAAAGTATGGTCACAATAGATGCATTGGGTAGTTGGAAGATCGTGATATAAACTTCAGTTTTATTTATAAACGATGTAGCGCCCGATCACCCTTCTACTTTGGTAGAAGTTTTCATTTTCATAGCCATGAGCCATTTATGATTCCATCTGAATTTACAATGAAGCCATAACTGATTGACCTAATGGCGAATTGAATTGGGAAAAGAGGGGTTCTTTTCTGAACCCCTTAAGAGAGCAAGCAGAAAAATAATGCATCAACTCTGAGCACAGGAGAGATAGGCATCCATTATCAGGTAGGGATTCATTTTCAGTTTTTCCTTCCACGCTCCGAGTGGAACCCTGCCTTCGATCAAACCACGTATCACACCAATATGTGCTGTTCGACCAACGCACTGCGCGCCCACCAGGCGATCATCGGCAAACTCAAGCCGCATATATTGAAATCCGGTTTCGTTACACATTATTGCCTGGTCACACTTATCACGCCCATCCCATTCACCAAATGAAACGGAGATAAGACCCAGTGTGTCCAATACATTCATCTGCATAGAGCCTTGATAGCGGGTTCTCTTGCCCACCATATTGAGTGCTGCGATGCGACCGTGATCTGTTGCTGTGGGTTGAATGGCATGCACAACACGATCACCATGTTCAAAATCCGGTCCCTGTGCAACATCGCCAATGGCAAAGATATGCTCATCACTTGTTTGCAGGTATTCATTGACCAGAATACCCTGATCCGTAGCAAGACCAGAGCCTTCAAGATAGTCAAGATTGGACTTTACACCCGCAGCTACCACCACGAGATGAGCCGGTATTTTCTCTCCATTGTCCAGATCAACAAGCAGAGTATCTTCAGTTTCACCTGGGTTGGATTCCAATTGAGTAATTCTGGTAGAGGTATGTACTGTCACCCCCTTCTCTTCGCACCAACGCTTAAGCATAGTGCCGGCTACGGGGTCCAACATGCGGGGTACCATGCGATCACCCATTTCAACCACGGTAAGATTCACACCCCGCAAGGCGAGTGCCTCAAGTATGATGCAGCCGATAAAGCCGGCCCCCATCAAGACTACATCAGCACCCTCATGGGCAAGCTCGATAATTTTTCGCGCATCATCGAGCGTCCAGCAGTGCCGCACGCCCTTTTGATCTAATCCTGGAATCGGCGGCTTTATAGGGCGAGCACCCGTGGCCAGGCAGAGCTTCTCATACTGAATACTGGATCCATCGTTAAGCTTAATACGTTTTGTAGCAGCATCAATATGTAAAACCATTGCGTGCTGGTATTTGACGTCCAGATTCGGAAAGTGATTTTCCTGTTGCCGAAGATAGGTACCTTCTTCACCCACCTTACCCACTAGCATATAAGGAATAGCCATGCGTGAATAAGGCGGTTCTTGCTCACCTCCAATCAGCAGAATAGTGCCTTCCGGATCATGCCGTCGGAGATTCTCGACCGCGGTGACTCCAGCTGGCCCAGCACCAACGACTACATAGCGGTAGACAGTTTCTACTTTGCTGGATTCTTCCGTCAGAGGTGCCTGCATCGCTTTGTCAGCTCTTCGAAACATTCTCTTTATAGAGCCTATCACCGCCCCATCCCCTCTAGTCATGCATAAAAAAATCCCGCTGGAAGGCGATTTGAGTGATCATCAACCAACGGGAGGTTTTTTTGGTTAACACACTTTAAATCAGACCAAGACGCTGTAATGTCTCACTCGTCGGCTGACCCTCTGCATTCCATCCACGCAGTTCATAATACTCCGGAAGCATTTTACCCAGTTCATTAACCCTACCCTTGGCCGGGCCTGTTTTAGCTGCATCTTTCAGAATACGTTTGGGCAAAGTGTCATCTTTGCCAGTAAAACCAGCTGCCAGATTAAATTGGCGTTCCATGTTCCAGATACGTTCACCTAATTCAAGCATGGCATCGACTGACCAGTCACCTTCACAAGCGGCATCGACTTGTGGAGCGATGTCTTCCAGTGTCCAGGCGAAAGTAGTAAAAATACAGAGGCCGCAGGCATCAACAGCGGCTGTCGCATCCTGGAATGCCTTGACCAATCCCGCCTTACCTTCTGTAACCAATGGATCGGTTTTTTCCGGAATGCCAAGCACCTCAGAAGCTACGGTATAAGAGCGCAGATGACACGCCCCACGATTGGAAGTCGCATAAGTCAACCCCATGCCTTGAATACCTCGACTATCATAGGCCGGGAACTCCTGACCTTTAACGCCCATGTGCAATTCACCACGGCCATACTTTTCACAAAGCCGTTTTGAACCCAGGCCAATTTCGCGACCAAAACCCTCACCCTTGGCTGTCAATTCAGTGATCTGCACCAAAGCTTCGGCATTACCAAATCGAAGATCAATACCACCGGTATCTTCCAGGGTGATGACACCCTCTTCAAACATCTCCATTGCTGCAGCGATGGTTGCACCGAGTGTGATTGGATCCAACCCCTGTTCGTTACATATGAAGTTGGCGAAAGTGATTGCTTCCAAATCATTGATACCGGCATCCGCACCCAAGGCCCAGGCATTCTCATATTCCAGCCCACCTGATGCAATTTGATACTGAGGGCGATCCTTAACCGTAAAGTGTGAACGCTCAATCTTTGAGACGCGCTGACATGCAATAGTGCAACCAAAACAGGCTGCATTGGAGACCAGATTCTTGGTGCCATCCTTGCGCACTGCGTGCATTGCTTCGCCGGAGATGTCACTCGCCCCGACAAATTGAACATCCCGGTGATTATGTGTTGGCAGCGCACCAATTTCATTGATCACATTCATCAGCACTTGCGTGCCGTAGGTGGGCAATCCCTCACCAGTGACAGGATTTTCTGCCAGCACACGTTTCCCATTGTTTACTGCTTCTATAAATTGTGCCGGGTTATTCACTCTGACGCCCCGAGTTCCACGTATTGCCACCGCCTTGAGGTTTTTGGAACCCATCACAGCGCCCACACCAGAACGCCCTGCTGCGCGATCCATATCGTTAACAATACCAGCAAATTTACAACCTACTTCACCCGCCTTGCCAATCGAAGCAACACGAATAAATGGATCCTGGTGTTTGGCTTTAATGCCCTCTTCTGTATCCCAAACTGAGCAACCCCAGAATTCGTCTGCATCAATTAATGCAGCCTGTTCATTTTGGATCAACAGATAAACAGGTTTCGGTGATTTACCTTCAAAGATAATCATATCCAATCCGGCATTTTTTAACTCATTGCCGAAAAATCCACCGGAGTTGGAACAGGCTATTACACCCGTCAATTCACCCTTGGTGGTGACAGTATATCGTCCTGCGGTTGATGCAGCAGTACCGGTTAAAGGTCCAGTCGCCATGATCATCTTATTCTCTGGAGAGAGAGGATCGACCTTCGGATCAATCTCCTCTACAAGATATTTTGCAGCAAGTCCTCGTGAGCCAAGATACAATTTTGCCCAATCCATATTGAGCGGTTCGGTAGTACAGGTGCCAGTCGTCAGGTTGACACGAAGAAGCTTTCTAGCCCATGCCATAGGTATAATCCTCTGATGCAGTTTTTATGCTTTAGCTGGTGTGCCGCTGTCGGTTTTGGCCGCCCAGGAACGCATCCTCTCGAACCCCGTATTTTGCGCGTCGATAAATACAATTGCCCCTGTAGGGCAGGCTTTGACACAAGCCGGATCGCCATCACAAAGATCGCATTTGGCTACCTTTCCACTATCTGCAACATAATTAATGGTCCCAAATGGGCAGGCGATGGTGCACACTTTGCAACCTACGCAGACAGTATCGCTCACCACTTTTGCGCCAGTCTCTCCGTTAATCCCAATAGCCCCTGTTGGGCAGGCTCGTTGACACCAGGCCTCGGAACATTGTGTACAGGTATAGGGAACAAAGCGTCCCTCATCATGGAACTTAAATACTCGAATCCGTGATTTGCTTGGACTGAATATGCCATCGTGCTGCATTGAGCAAGCGATTTCACATTGCGTACAGCCGGTGCATTTCTCAGGAATAATGTGCAACGATTTTTGCATTTTTCCTCCCCGGGGGATTTACCTGTTCGACCACCTCGACAACACCGGTGCGACTGATATCAGGTCATGTATGAGTGAATAACCTTATTCATCCACGGGTAAGTCTACCTCTCTATTTCAAACCCACAATTCGACTAAAGGCGAATAGGCCGTTCTAAGCGCGTGATCCCAGAAACTACGGGGTCATATAAAACTAGAACAAGTCTTCTATAAACAGACCTGAAGCGCATTCTGATCGCAATGACAGCAACATCTTCTACTTAGGTTGAATAGGCCGACCCACACTTTATTAGATAGCCTTGGTGTATTACGGATCTCTGTTACCAGGATGATGACGCATGCGACTGGTTTATAAGCTTTTATTCTGGGGGTTACTGCTTGGTGCATCGGCCACTAGCCAGGCAGCACTTAATGAAGAACAACTCTCCCGTTATGTTGCACCACCCATGGAGCTCGGTACAAAAGATAACGTATTACCCGTTTGGCAAGTTCTAAACAGTGGCGGTGCCCTGGCCGGTTATATTTTCGAGACCCGTGAGCTAACACCAATCCCGGGATTTTCAGGTACGCCGATGAATCTGTTGGTAACAATCGATACCAACGGGAGCTTTATCGACGTCAATGTACTGGATCAAAATGAGCCTGTGTTCGTGAGTGGTCTTGGTGCACGTCCATTTCACGAATTCGTCAGTCAGTATCGAGGCCACTCTCTAGCCAGTAATATCAAAGTCCTACCAGCAAGCGCAGAAAAACCCAGTGACTCAGAGTCTGGCGCCAACACCTATATCGATGGCGTCACAAAAGCAACAGCCTCAGTAAGAATCGCCAACGAAACCATTCTTGCTTCCGCACTGAAAGTCGCCCGGGAAAAACTCGCCAATATCGCGCCAAAAGCGGCAAGACGCCCCAGACAAGCGCTGTTTGAACCCATGCAATGGCAACAGCTCATCGATGCAGGATTAATAAAAAACCTGCATCTTAATAACCGTGATCTGGAACGCGCTTTTTACGGCACACAATTTTCAACTGATGACATGGAGGCTAGGCAGAACCCAGATGCGCTCTACCTTGATCTCTGGATTGCGGATCTTGGTGTACCAAGCGTGGCACGAAATATTCTGCTTCCCGAAACACTGAATACGCTTCAGGGACAACTGGCTGACAATGAAGAGCCCCTATTGATCCTTGCCAACGGGCGCCATCAACTGGTCGCACAGGACTTCGTTCGCAATTCAGTTCCAGATCATATGGGAATCATGCAACAGGGTTTCCCCATTAGCCTGCGTGATGCAGATGCCGAGATGGCATTCCTGCCCACGATACCTGAATTCGATCAGAAGATGATTATTCGTGTCGACACCCGCTATGGCTTTGACCCCTCTTCACCTTGGGATTTTATTATCAAGGCATTAAGAAAGCACGGCTCGTTCAGGCCTGAAATCGGCAGTCAGGATTTTAAGTTGACCCATAAACTTGATGAGCGCTACTTTGAAGATTTACAAGAAAACACCCAAAATTTCCCCTATTGGCTACTGCCCTGGGTAGAAAAAAAGGTGGCTATCTCTCTGCTGCTTCTGTTCCTCGGACTGTTGAGTTATTACCTCTACAATCACCGACAAACAATCACGGGGCCACAGCGACTCGCCCCCGTAAGGTTTTCGCTGCTTATTGTTACGCTAATTTATGTCGGTTGGCTGGAACAGGGGCAGTTGAGTATCGTTACCCTGCTCGGTTTTATCCGGGCAATTTTTCAGACGCACAACTTCTCTTTTCTGCTGTATGACCCCATCTCGCTTGTGCTATGGCTCTACGTTTTAGCGAGCCTGTTTATCTGGGGCCGCGGCACCTTTTGTGGCTGGCTCTGTCCTTTTGGCGCCTTGCAAGAGTTTGCACACCAGCTGGGACAAAAGCTGGGCATAAAAGAGATTAACCTCCCTCATTCGACAACACAGAAACTCGGCCTGGTTAAGTATGCCGTTTTGTCTGTACTGGTGGGTTCCGTGTTTATCTCACCCGCCCTAAGCGACAAACTTGTTGAAGTGGAACCTTTTAAGACCGCTATTACGCTGACATTCGAGCGTGCCTGGCCCTATGTACTTTATGCGCTAATCTGCCTGTTTGCATCGATGGTGATCTTCAAGGGTTATTGCCGCTTCCTCTGCCCCCTTGGTGCAGCTCTGGCCCTTGGCGGAAAACTCCGACTATGGGACTGGTTGGTACGGCGTGACGAGTGCGGAACTCCCTGCAAGCTCTGCTCGGTGACCTGTCGCTATGACGCAATCGAACGACAGAGTGGTACGATAAAATATGACGATTGCTTTCAGTGCCTTGAGTGTATAGAGATATATGATGATGAGAACCGTTGCGTACCCTTGGTACAAGAGAGCAAAAGACGCGAAAAAGTCACGTTTAACCAGAGCCTCCACTAAAGAACCCCAACTAACCGACAAAAAACTGATTGACCTGTTTGACGATCCCTTTAACTGCCGTATCAAACAGCACTTTTCCCTGTTCAGGATTCGCCATGGACGAATAGGCGGCTATCCGACCATCCGGGTATTTTTCTCTGAAATCCTTTGCACCCTGAATCTCACCTTGATAGGGAACGGGGGGAGGTAACGGTTCACTATGGATTAGATCAGATCGGAGATATTGAACCACGGCTATCTCACTCGGTGTTGCATGTCGACCCTCGCGTTCGCCATAATATTTTCTACGCAGTGCAACTACACCCTCTACGTCATACCAATTTATGAAGGTACAACAAATGTGATAATCAACCGCACTCTGCCTCTGTTTCGATTGAATTTCGGAGAAGGCAGCCCTGAGCGTAGCAATATTACCACCGTGACCATTAACAAAGTAAAAGTGACGAAATCCATGATGGGCCAATGAAGCAATATAGTCTGTAATTAGAGCAATCAGTGTGGTGGGTCGCAGAGAGAGCGTACCCGGAAACGCCATGTGGTGTTCGGCAATGCCTATGCTAAGCACCGGCCCTACCATCGCTTGAGTTAAATCCCCTACCTGTCTGGCGATCATCTCGGCAAGCATTGCATCGGTACCGATAGCACCCGTTGGACCGTGTTGTTCAGTTGAGCCAATCGGTATAATAATGCCATCTTTATGTTGAAGATAAGCCTCTACAGCAGGCCAAGTAAGATCTGAAAGAAACATACCCGGTACTCCCATATGATCCTAGTGACCTTCAACTACTTGATTAGCGGGAGAGACGGCCTGCTGATCAAGACTAGCCAATCGCTCATCAAGTAATGGATGGGTGTGGTAGATCCATGAAAAGCAGGGATCCGACTTATATGTTGCACCATTATTATCCAGCAGTTTCATCAAGGCACGCCCAAGATTCACGCCATGTCCCTTCGAGGCAGCAAACGCATCGGCCTGGTATTCAAACTTGCGAATGAGGCCGGAAAATAGCGGTTTAACCAAAAATGCCACTATTGGGGTCAACAACCAGAGTAAGGCCAATCCTGTGCCAGGATCGATAGCGACTCGGCCGGCCCAGAAACCAAACAGACCGATCCAGATTGTCGAAGTCAGAAACTGACAGAGTTGATAGTAGAGCATATGACCGTGACGGATATGGCCAATCTCATGGGCAACAACCGCGAGTAGTTCGGCTCGATCAAGGATGCTATCAAGTGTATCCAGAAGAACAACACGTCGGCTTGAACCATGTCCAGTAACATGGGCATTACCATGCGAAGAACGGCGTGAGCCATCCATGATCAGTACAGCGTGAACAGGAACACCTGCACTTTGTCCAATTGCGCGCACTGCGTCTGCCAGTTCCGGATTATTAAGGCTTTGATAACGGTTAAACAGTGGTGCGATAATCACCGGATAGAGCCAGCTTCGGCCCCAGACAAATCCACTCCATATCAGCACTAGCCAGATCCAACCTGTTGACCACCCCTGCTGCAGTATTTGAATTGAGACCAGGCCCAAGCTACCACCACACGCAAACAGAAGTGCAGCCTTGAGCAGTGTGTCTTTTAAAAATACGCCCATATGTTGATTTGTATAGCCAAAACGTCGTTCTACCAGCCAAATCAGCACCAACGTCAAAGATCGTTTGACAACCGCAATCAGCAGCAGCGTGGAAACGAATACCGCCCATTGCACAATCCATTCGGCTAGACCCAGCCAGGCAAATAGATCATAGAGCTGGGCAAGCCCAAGATTGATCATGACAATGACAAACACGGCTTCAATAGCAATCGCTATCGCTGTCACCCTGAGTTTTGCAATGGCATAGCCATGAGCCTTGGCACGCCTGCTTGAAAAGTGTTGACGCTGATAGCAAGCCTCCCGCCTGTGCAACCAGATCTGCAATGCAGCCAGCAACATGACAGTAGTGCCCATAGTTATGGCCCCCCTCATGCCGGCACTTCCGTGTCGGTGGAAGTCGGTAGGGTTTCTAGCAAACGCAGGGAGACATACGGCCCATGCTTCAGCACAGAACTGAACACCTGGACTGCGGCAGCACCGGCCTCCATGCGCGCTGTAACCTGATCTGCACTGCCGACACCACCAACCGAGATAATATTCACATCCCCCACAATACGCTTGATCCCGCGTATAAGTTCACAGACATGTGGCTCAGTCAGCGCCGTCGGTGCTACCGCGACCACCCCATCCAGATTGATCTCGCTGCACAGTTGAAGGAGGAATCGGTGAACATTAGATAACTCGGCGGCGAGTGGAAACTTGATTGCCAGAGGGATACGCTTGCCACACATCTGCCAGAATAAGTCTCGTTCATTTAATGCGGCTGATAGTAACCGTTCCAGCCACTCACTATTTCTATGGGAATGTTCTGGGGAGATAAATGCATTGAGATTAAGGACGATGTAATCGGCAAAGGGGAGTAGCTCATGCAAGCAGGTTATATAGTTGGCAATAACCGTCTCTTCGGATTTATCTGGTGCCGAACGGATATTCACACCGACCACTAAATCAGTTTGTTGTCGCCTGGCGCGAGACAGGTTACGCACGGTCATCCCCAAGGTACGCACTGTGACAGATCCCACTTCGGTAAAACCATAACCCGCGCGAAGTGTACCTTTCAGTAGTGATCCTGTTCGATCAAGGCCAGCGGCAAGTCCAATCGGGTTTCGGATGCTAAGCCCCATTAAAGAACGTGAATAGCCTAGCCTTTCTAGCGGGGGATGGACACGACCAATTCCCAGTGCCCAGAGTTTGGCTGCGGCTAAAGCAAGGGGTATATTTCGCACATAGGGTCCAATGAGGCTATCCATTGCTATCCCGCACATAATAATAGCTGGCACGACTATTTTCAGCCGCAAAATCACGCATGAAAACAACCAGCGCGGCTACCGCCTCCTCACTCACTGCATTGTAGAAGCTTGCGCGTATACCACCTGATGCTGAGTGTCCCTTAAGATTGAGTAGACCACGCTGTTGCGCGCTGAAAAGAAACGCATTTTCCAGGTCTTGATCGGGCAGATGAAAGCAGACATTGACTGACGAACGTACTTTCTCGGCTACCGCACAGCGATACAGCCCACTCTCATCGATCACTTCGTACAACATTGCAGCCTTGCGCCGATTGCGGACTGCCATCTCTTCAAGTCCACCTTCCGACTGAATCCATTTAAACATCAAGCCGGCAATAAATACTGACCAGACTGGCGGTGTATTGACCTTGGAAGCATTCTTGGCCAGCCGGGTATAATCAAAAACAGCTGGAGTTATTGGTAACGGCTGACCCAACAAACGCTCTTTAATGATTACTACCGTTAAACCGGCTGTGCCCGCATTTTTTTGTGCAGAAGCATAGAGTGCACCAAAAAGTTTGATATCGACGGGTTGTGTCAGAAAATCTGACGTTACATCGGCAACCAGAGGCACCGGCCCTGTATCGGGCAGTGCACTGAATTGCACGCCATCGGCTGTTTCATTGGTTGTGATGTGGCAATAGGCCGCCTGAGGATCTAGGGACCAGTCGGCCCAATCGGGAATATCCGTATACCTGCTCGCTGATCCAGAGGCCGCAATATTCACCGAACAATATTTCCTCGCCTCATCCGCCGCACGCCTGGACCAGTGGCCAGTCACCACATAATCCGCACGGTCTTTTCCCCGCAGTAGATTCATCGGCAGCATGGAGAACTGGCCGTAGGCGCCCCCCTGGAGAAAAAGAATATGATAGTCAGAAGGAATATCCAGCAGCAGACGCAGCGACGAGAGCGCCTCCTGGTGGATCTCAGCGAACTCATCTCCAGTAAAGGGGATCTCCATGACTGATTGACCACTGCCTTTCCAGTTACTCAACCCTGCCTTGGCAGCCTCCAGAACCGGACTAGGCAGTGCCGCAGGTCCAGCAGCAAAGTTATATCTATCCATGACCTATCAGCCGGTCAGCCAAATAGGAAAGCGCCATGCGTACCGGCTACCATAAAGAAGAGTGTTGAAAAAGAGAGGATGGTATTGGATCGGGAAGAGAGGAAAGTAATGCGTGAGCAGCGGATGCGCTCTGCATGGGATGCAGGCACAAAACCAATCACTTTTTTCTGATGCGGCCAAAGGATGAACCACAAATTTATTAGCATAAGGATTCCGACCCAGACACCGACGCCCAATACCGCGTTCCCTCCACTCATGGATAAAACATCCAGCAGGATCCCCCGGTGCCACAGCATAAAAAATCCTGTCGCCAAGACAACCAGCGAGGCGTAACGAAAAATACCATGCTCGCGCTGTAAAGCCGCCTCAAACTGTTTTCCCAGCACATCAAGCGGTGCTTCCGGATTGGCTGGCTTATAGACCGGACTGACTACGACACTGGCATAGTTATGTCCGACCCAGACCAATACTCCCATAACATGTAACCAACGGGCACAAACATCAATGAGATCAATACTCAACATGTCGTTAGACACCCACAAGCAGATTCGCCAGAAACGATAGCAGTGCAATCAACGTAATTCCGGCAAACACCGTTCCACCCAGACTTTCGTGGGGCAATCTCATGGCTGTATCAATTTCATCTTGCCGTTGATGGCGCCTCGTGAGCGCATCACCAGTGGCATCTGTGGTGATTGATTGATTCGAGCTGCAGCTACTGCGGATTGAATAATGTTGAAATGACTGGATTTTGAGCAGGCAGGGTCGGTATTTGTGGCATCTCCTGTCAACAGGTAGGCCTGGCAACGGCACCCGCCAAAGTCTTTCTCTTTTTCATCACAATCAACGCAGGGCTTCTTCATCCAGGAATCGCCTCGATACATCTCGAAGGCGGGTGATTCGTGCCAAATCCAGCCAAGATCATTATCACGCACATTAGGGAAGACCACACCCTCCAGCACCTGGGCTTCCTGGCATGGGAGTGCCGATCCATCCGGTGCGATGGTCAAATGGATAGCACCCCAACCATTCATGCAGGCCTTCGGTCGCCCATCGAAATAGTCTGGCACTACAAAGTAGATCGTCAGTTTTTTACCCAGCCGTTCGCGTGCCGCATTGACCCGTGCCTCGGCATACTCAATCTGTTCTTTGGTAGGTAACAGCGCGGCCCGGTTTAACAGTGCCCAGTTGTAGTATTGAATATTGGCGAATTCAATGTACTCCACGCCGGTGCGGGCAGCCATATCAATGATGTCATCCACGGCATCAATGTTGTAGCGTGAAAGCGGAACATTGAGTACGACAGGAAACCCCTGCGCCTTGATCTCTTCAATCGCAGCTATTTTATCGTCGTAGGATTGAACACCGACCATGATGTCATTTTTTTCACGATCGCTGTGCTGCAAACTCAATTGAATCTGTTTCAGTCCGCAACGTTTCAGTTCAATGAGTCGATCCTTGGTCAGCCCCATACCAGAGGTGATTAAGTTGGTATAATAGCCGAGCTGGTTACCTTCATTGACCAACTCTTCAAGATCTGGCCTTAACATCGGTTCACCGCCGGAAAACCCGAGTTGCAGACTACCAATTTTACGGGCATCCCGAAGTACTGTTTTCCACTCCTCGGTAGTCAACTCGTTTTTTAGCTCATCAAAATCCAGGGGGTTGTTACACCAGGGACATTTCAGTGGGCAGCGATAGGTGAGTTCCAGAACTAACCAAAGCGGTTTGCCAGTGCCATCAATTCTTAGCTTCGATCCACCCTTTGCCATGGGCCACCTCCATAAAGTTATAAATATCACCTTCGATATCATCGCTACCGAACAGAGATTTAAGTTCTGCGATGATGACCGCTAAAGTTTTTTCACCATCGCATAGCTTGAGGATATTGCCCGCGGAATCATTAAGCTTAATAATCCCTTCTGGGTAGAGAAGCAGAAAGGCTTGCTCCTGCTCTTCCCAACGGAAAAGAAAAACTGAGTTTAGTACCGGTCGATCATTCAGATTAAAGGGCACATCTTGCACCGTCATGATGTTGCTCCCGTGATAGGGTTTGCATCCGCGCTGGTACTCGGACCAAGGAGATTATTGGGGGGCTGCCGCAAGGAAGCCCCCCGACTACCACTGCTCAGCGAGTGTAAACGTAGGCAGTTACTTCAAAGCCCATACGGAGCTCACAAAAATCAGGTGTTTCCCATTTCATAGATTTCTCCTCATACAGTATTTAATTACCATCCCGGTGTCTTGTGTCGTCAAACCACTTCCCCATACCTACCTGAGAAAACGCCAGAACATCAAGGTGCCATAGCACAAAACCACTCTATTGCTCATCCACGACTGCATCAATTAGTCAAAAGTCTAAGCCTGTTTAGCTCTCTGGTCTGAAGGCACCTGGCGCTATCATCCCAGGCTCCACATAGGCCAGATAGAGCGCATCCAGCTGCGCCCACAACACGTTTGTTTTAAAGATAAGTGCATTCAGTACCGCCTGTTGCTGGGGTACTGTTCGGGCATGCTGCTTGACATATTTCAGCGCAAAATCCACATCCCGAGGGGCTTGAGTCAATCGCTCACGAAAATAACCAACCATCGAATCATCAACAAAATCATAATGTTCCAGCATGCCAGAGATACGCTCCCGATGAATCGATGGCGCAAACAACTCCGTCAGCGATGAGGCGATCCCTTCCAGTAGCGGTTTATCGCGCACAAAATGAATATAGGCGTCTACGGCGTGCCGGGTAGCTGGCAAAATACCTTCAGTTGAGATGACATAGTCTCTATCAAGCCCCAGCGCACTGGTCAATCGGAGCCAGCGCTCAATTCCCCCCTCGTCATCGCCGAGTCCATCATGATCAAAATAGCGCTGGCGCCACTCTAGCCGCATCGCCTTATCTTCCATGTTGGCCATCAAGGCGCAATCCTTGCGAGGAATCCCACATTGGTAGTAATAGCGATTCAAAGCCCAGGCCTGTACCTGCCCTTTATTGCATTTGCCCCCGTGTAACATGGCATGAAAGGGGTGCAGGTTGTGGTAACGCTTATCACCGATGGCACGAAGCGCCTCTTCCAGCTGATCGGGGGTCAGTAGCTCAGTCATAGAATTATCTCCATACCATCAAATCCGATTTCCCACCCCGCCTGTTCTGCCTTGGCCCGTTCGGGGCTGTTATCGAGCAGTACCGGGTTAGTGTTATTAATATGAATATAAAGACGTCGCTCAATCTGCAAGTCAGAAAATGCCGCTATGCTGCCATCGTCGCCTGACATGGACATATGCCCCATACGTTGACCTGTCTTATGGCCAACGCCGGTAGTAATCATCTCATTGTCAGTCCAGGTAGTACCGTCAAAGAACACCAAATCTGCACCTGCAATTCGCTCCCCAAGCTGGGGAGGCAGGGATGAACAGCCCGGCAGATAGTAGGCTACCCTATCAGCATCAGCGCTGCTGATACGAAGACCGATCGTATCCTCTGCAACACTTCCAAAGTTCGGTCCAGCGGCTTCATTCTCCAGGTACAGCGCCACCTTTCCGGGCACAGGAAAAACCGTAAGATTTATACCTGACGGAGAACCATCAGCAGCCTTCAGCTCAAACTGCTGTTCAAAGGGCACATTAATGCGTTCCACAAATGCAGGATTGAGGATATTAAAAAGTGAGTTGTCACGAAGTACCTTATGCACACGCTGTGTTGCATAGATATTCAGCGGCTGGCTCTCTCTCAGTGTTAGTAATCCGCCAATATGATCAACATCGGCATTGGTTAATACAGCGCCTTGAATAGGGCTGTGCCGCTTGCCACTCTTGGGATGAAGTAGCGGATTGTCAGCTATCTGCTGTCGTAAATCGGGCGATGCATTGAGCAGAAACCAATTCGCATCATCCGCGCTTACCGCCAGAGAGGATTGTGAACGTGATTTAGCTAACGGATCACCTGAGCGGGCACGCTGGCAGTTATCGCAATTGCAGTTCCATTGAGGAAACCCTCCCCCTGCAGCTGAACCAAGTACAAGAAATCTCATAACGCTCCTCATCATATGTTAGTGAAAACACATTAGTGACGGAGAGGGCTGATCACAATGCGACAAAAGTTCAATGGCATATAACGGGAAATAGCGCTTTTCTGTTTACCTGAAATAGCCGTCCTGCTTCTTAGGGTCTCCTCAGACAAAAGGCTAATGGAAAACAATACAAATTTTCGGTGATTATCTCGGCCAATATTGACGAGCTTTTAATTTGAGGAGATTCCAAATGAGTAAGACTTTGACTTTAACACTTGCAACAAGCCTTGCTATTTTTGCCAGCCCTGTCAGCTCCGCAGATGGAGAGCAAGTATTCAAGATATGCCAATCCTGTCACTCAGCAAAGGCAGATGGTGAGAAGAAGTTTGGCCCAAACCTAAGTGGCATTATAGGTAGAAACTGTGGTGCAGTTGAGGGCTATGAATACTCAGAAGGCTATCTGAAAGCCTGTAAATCATCAAACATTAAGTGGACCGAACCAGAAATCCATACCTATCTTGACAACCCAACCAAATATCTTAAATCGAAAGGCGGTGGTCGATCCAAGATGAGTTTTATGTTGAAGAAAGAAGATGAGCGTAGAGCGGTTATAGAATATCTAAAAACATTCTAATCATTAGCGGATTTTACTATGCAGCGATTTGCAACACTATTGCTTCTAGTCTCACTACTCCTAACAGCTAACGCCTGGTCTGTCACCCCAACCATTCGCGTAGGCGTACTTAAGTTCGGCACAGTAAACTGGGAATTGCAAATCATAAAGGCCTATAAGCTGGATCAGGCTGAAGGATTCAATCTGGAAATTGTGCCCTATGCGGGTAAGTTGGCAACTACAACCGCACTGCATGGGGGTGCGGTTGATGTCATTGTTAACGATTGGGTTTGGGTTTCACGTCAACGCAGTGAAGGACGTGCATACAGCTTCATACCCTACTCCCGCATGAATGGTGCATTAATGGTAGCACCCAATAGCGGCATCAAGACTCTGGCTGATCTACAAGGGAAAACATTGGGAATTGCCGGAGGTCCTATAGACAAAAACTGGCTATTGATTCGGGCATTTGCGCAAAAAAAGTACAATATCAATCTGGCAAAATCGGTTAATCCCATTTACGCTGCGCCACCATTGCTAGCTAGCAAACTGGAAAATGGCGAGCTTGATGCTGTCATTACGTTCTGGCACTACGCGGCCGAATTGGAGACCAAAGGATTTAAGCGCTTGATCGGTGTAACGGATGTATTGACACAGCTGGGAATGGATCGTGATGTGCCAATGATAGGCTATGTGTTTAGTTCGGATATGGCAGATACAAAAAGCCTGCTCGTCCAGGCTTTTTCCCGGGCATCGCGCAAGGCAAAGCAAATTCTGCGCACGCAGCCAGAGGCGTGGGAAATAGTTAAGCCGATGATGCGAGCGAAGTCTGAGAAAATCTATCAGGCACTGAAAGTGGGATTTTCACAGAGCATACCAAGTCACTGGGGAGTGGAAGAACGCAGTCAAGCAGCTATGTTATTCCAAATACTCGCTGATTTAGGCGGGAAGAAACTGGTGGGAAAAGTATCAGTGCTCGATCATGGCACCTTTATCGCTGATGTTCACTACTAAGGGTGCGGCAACTTATGATGCGCTGTCATTCTATGCTTAAACATTAGCGTTATGCGTATAAACTCCAGGGCAATCGGCATCCAGCTACTCTCTCTGCTATCACTCGTGTTGATCTGGACAGTGATGGCTGCCTTCGCTCCCACAGAACTTTTACCACCACCCTGGCAGGTTTTTGAGCGAATCTATGACGAGATAAGCAGTGGTGAATTGGTCTACCATTGCATGGCAACACTCGGACGTGTCATTACCGCATTCACCCTTGCCATGGTGATTGGGATCATGATTGGGCTGGTGATGGGCTTGCAGAAAGCTATCGGACGATTTTTTGATCCATGGCTTCTATTGATGCTCAACCTGCCCGCACTGGTGATAATCATATTGTGTTATTTATGGGTGGGATTAAATGAAGTCGCCGCGATACTGGCAGTGACAATTAATAAAATCCCTAATGTGGCAGTCACATTGCGTGAGGGTGCTAAAGCATTAGACCGGGATCTTCTTGAGATGGCGCGTTGTTATCGATTATCTAAACGAACCACGCTTACGGAAGTTATCTGGCCGCAGCTAACACCCTTCATTGCTGCTGCCGCCCGCTCTGGGCTTGCATTGGTATGGAAGATTGTATTGGTTGTTGAACTGCTGGGTCGCAGCAACGGCGTGGGTTTTCAGCTACATCTCTATTTCCAGATGTTTGATATTACCGGAATACTGGCATACTCAATCGCATTTATCGTGATCATATGGGTAATTGAATACGCTGCAGTCCGACCCTGGGAACAACACGTCAACTCATGGCGGAAAGCGTGATGCAAATTTCCATTCTGCATAAAGCATTTCAACAGAAGCCGGTATTAGGAAAAATCCAGTTTGAGTTAAACACCGGTGAAACCACTGTTTTGTTCGGGCCGTCAGGATGTGGAAAATCCACCCTGCTACGCCTTTTGGCCGGACTGGACATAGAATTTGAAGGGGAACTGACACATAGAGAGACGCGGCTGGGGGTTGTCTTTCAGGAACCGCGTTTATTGCCCTGGCGAACAGTGTATCAAAACGTCGCCATGGTAGCCCCTGACAAAAGCGCACGAATAGAACAGTTGCTGGAAGAGACTGGACTTCAGAATGTAGCCGCGCTGGAGGCTTCAAAACTGTCGCTGGGCATGGCACGCCGTGTCGCATTGGCCCGAGCATTGATTATAGAACCGGAGGCTTTGATACTGGATGAACCTTTTGTGTCCCTCGACAGAGAACGAGCGAGTCAGCTGCGACTACTGCTACTGGATATTATTGAACGGTATAAGCTTAAAGCTCTGCTGGTCACCCATGATCCTTACGAAGCCGTCCAGCTGGCACACCAAATCCTCGTAATGGGCGGTACTCCCAGCAAACTCCAACAACGAATCCCCATCAATCTTTCAGCTGCAGAGAGGCGAGACAACACGCTTATCGCTAAGGTTGTTAATCAATTTTTTGATCGGCCAGGTTGACTGGATAACAATGTAGCTTACTGTGATTGCAGGCTATCATCAGCCATCAGAGTAGATGACTTAATAGGGCTCTTAGTTTTGCCGGTTTCAATGGCTTGTTCAGCATAGGTAGGCCGAGTGTCTTAAACAGCTGGCTGCCTTCATCACTATAATCTGCGGTAATAATCACTGCAGGTATCTCCTCACCGGCACACTTACGCATTGCCAGCACCGCGTCGGTACCGGTTTGATTATCATCGAGCTGATAATCTGCCAGTATCACATCCGGCCTCAATGACTCGGCCTTACAGAGTTCGATGGCTTCGTATTGATCTCTGGCAAGATATACTACACAGCCCCATTGTTTAAGCAGGACTTCCATGCTGATCAGGATATTATCGTCATTATCCAGTACCAGTATGCATGCACCTTCCAAACTATTAATGGGTAAGGCAGGTTGTATTTTGGAAGAGCCCGTCGCAGCGGATTCAGCCAATGGCACTTCTACCGCAAACATGGATCCGCGATTGGGCCAAGAATTAACTTCAATGGGATGATCTAACATACGGGCAAGGCGATCAACAATTGCCAATCCTAATCCAACACCCTTGCGTACACCCCGTTGCTGGCGATTAAGCTGGCGAAACTCCTGAAAAATGTCATGCAGACGGTCATGGGGTACACCCTCACCCGTATCCCAAACCTGAATACTAAGATTCTCACCTCTACGCCGATAACCCACCAACACGCGACCCTTATGTGTATAGCGTAAGGCATTACTTATAAAGTTACGTAAGATTCGCCCCAGCAAACGGGCATCAGACTGCACACTCAAGCGCGATGGTAGAACATGGAGCTGCAGACCCAGGCTTTTGGCCTGAGCATTGAATTCACCCTCCAAGCCAGCAAGAAGTTGTTGAATGGAAAAAACCTCCAACCGCGGCTGTACCGCATCCTGATCAAGTTTAGAGATATACAATAGGTCATTGAGCAGCTCCTCTGCGCCTTCAAGCGCCATATGGATCCGCTCCACCAGGTAACTCTCTTCACTCTCCTGCATTCTTTCACGCAAGGCAGAAACCAGCAGTCGAGCCGCATTCATTGGCTGTAACAGATCATGACTGGCGGCCGCGAGGTATTTATCTTTACTCAGAGTGGCCTGCTCCGCTGCCTCTTTAGCCACGCGGAGTTGTTCCTGTATCCTTTCTCGTTCAGCGATCTCCTGAATCAGCTTCTCATTCGATGCCGTCAGTTCCTGTGTACGACTTTCAACCCGTCCTTCCAGCTCTTCATTTAGCCTTTCCAATTCATCTTGAGCCTGCTTGAAGGCGCTGACATCCAGTACAAATGCCTCAAAGATATCGCTTCCCGCTTCATGCTTGAGAATTGCATTCATCGACACATAGATCAGCGTATCGTCACAGCGCTTCAAAGTCGCCAGATAGCGAAAGACCTTCCCTTCAGCTAACAACTTATTCGTTAGCCGTTCATACTCTTCAGGATGAGCAAAGAGGAATTTTAAAGAGTCGAGTTTTTCGAGCACTTGCTGACTATCTTGAAAACCGCATATGGATGCGAAGGCTGGATTTGCAGCGCGCACAACACCGTCAAAATCCGCCTGAAAGATTCCATGCAACGCATTTTCAAAAAGCCATTTGTAACGATTCCGCTCTGCCTCCAGCTCTGCGAGTTTGCCTTCCAAAACAGAGTGGTAATTTTTTCGCGCAGAGTGAGTGCCTAAGCCAATAAGCGCTTGGAACGAGAGACTCTCTTCGGCAGCATCTGAGTCAGTTGGCTCAGAGTGCCTCTTCATAAACGACCTCGACATCACGTTTATTGGATTTACGCGGATTCGTAAGCAGACAGGGGTCTTTAATCGCCTTTTCGGAGAGAGTCGGAATGTCAGCTATTTTAACGCCTAGCTCGGAGAGCTTCTGATAGAGCCCTATATTGTGTTTCAGTTCTACGACTCTATTCAGCAGTAATGCCTGCACTTGTGGACTGTTTAAACCACGTACATCCAGCCCCATCGTCTCTGCAATCACTTTAAAACGATCCGGTGCTGAGCTGTAGTTGTACCTAATTACATGCTCCAACAACATTGAGTTGCAGAGACCGTGAGGTAAATCGAGGAACCCCCCCAAACTGTGGGACATAGCATGAACAGCACCCAGAATTGCATTGGAAAAAGCCAAACCTGCCTTCATGGAACCAAGCATTATATTTTCACGCAATATTTTATCATGTGGATTAGCCACCTGCTGCTCTAGATTGCCATTGATCAGGCGAATAGCATCCAAAGCAAACATATCGGTCATGGGACCAGAGGCCGTCGACACAAAAGCTTCAATAGCATGCACCAGAGCATCTACCCCGGTACAAGCGCGCAAAAAGGGATCCATCGTTTCAGTTGTATCTGAGTCCACCAGTGCCACATCGGGGACCACAGCCTTGCTTATAATCGATATTTTTACCCGCTCTGTTTCATCATTGATGATAGCGAATTGAGAAACATCTGCTGAGGTGCCGGCTGTTGTCGGGATAAAAATAAGTGGTGGGATAGGTGCAACAATCTGGTCCACGCCTTGATAGTCAAGAATATGGTGACCATTGGCACTGACAATGCCAATGCCCTTGGCGCAATCCATTGGACTACCACCACCAATGGCAACAATAACATTACAACCATGCTCTCTATAACAGTCGACCCCCGCCATCACCTCATTTGACCTGGGATTGGGAGATACGTTGGTAAAGGTCACATAGTCAATATCAGCCTCTTCCAGCAAGCCGGCAATATCATCCACCCAGCCGGCAGCCTTTACTCCCGGGTCAGATACCAGTAAAACCTTACGTGCTCCAAAATTTCTGGCATAGTTGGCAACATTTTTCCGGGCGCCAGCGCCAAAAATAACCTCGGGTGAAACAAATTTCCTCAGGTTGGAAAAGTCGTTATTCAACTATCGCCTCCATATTATTTGATTCTAGACCGTCAGGACATGTTGGCCACTTATCATACAATAGCATTCAGTTGCTGAGACCAACATATAAAATGCGCCTTGATCTCTGTACTGGTTAGCACGAACCAAACAAGTATATAATTTACTTACTATTTTATGCTACTGGAAGCCTTGCCTACAAAATCCAGTTGTTCTAGCTGTATGAGATCACTGGCAGCTTCCCCGTGAACGCCATTCATACAATTCAGCTCTTAGAAGATCTTATCTATGCCTTGACGGAGACAGGGGCATAAAAGCGATCATCTCAGACTCCATAGTTTAGTGGTTGATGCATAACAAAATGCCAGGGTCTGTTAACACTATGCGGGTGCCCTGCACTACTCATAACCCAGAATCATCGCAAAACTTACTCGCGCAATCAGTAGCGACGTTGTTCCCTGGTTTATTCTGTTGCTTGGTGATATGAAAGTCGCAAATGCTGCTGGCATAGCAAAGATCAATAAAATGCCACAGGCTTTGTACGCACTATCCTCTCCAGATAGCCGGGTATAATGTCCAGAGGAGTGATCCAGGCAGCGAACAGTCACAGCAACCTGGGTGACTGGCTTACTTGTTACAGATCGCATGCGCGGATTAGAACCGAGCCATCTTCCTCAAAAACCTCGCGCTCTATAAGTCTTCTTGCCGCACCTCGGATAGCCTTTCGTTGCCGGGACACAGTCAGCATGGGTGCTTCATCTGAAGCGCCAAACTTATCTATCAAGACATCCAGGGAGACTCGGCAAAGCACTCGTTTTTTGTTTACATCAGCTGCAAGCGTCGCCACTTTTGTCACTGCATTCCAACACTCAAGCATTGGAAATACTATTCCTGTAACGCCTGCGGGAGATGATCGAGGATGGCTTAACTGCATGCAAACTCCTATTATCTGTGCTATACGCGGTAACTGATTTGTATTTATGCGGGACTGCAAATCATTCCTTCTCTAAATCACAGAGGGACATAAACTTCGTTTGTGATCGACGTACAGTCGGCGTAGAAAAGTATTAACTTAGTCGCCAGATACTCTGTAAACCAGCAACAGTTGCAATTAAGTCAGTCGACCCAGGTAGAGTCACAGTTCGCTCTGCCCAATTAACTACTCTGTAATGGTGAGCCCCAGTTTTGTCATTGCAACCTTGCATGGGTTCAACGCAGCGCTAAACCAACTGGATGAATTGAGTTGTATTTGGCGATATGGATTCGATGTCAAAATAGTCAAGAACGTATCTCTCTGACTTTTTAAAGAGACTACAGTCATGCTCCTTAATCATGGGGAGGTGACAGAACCCACTGCCATCTTTTGTAGAGATACTCGGCCACTATAGCCTAATACCCACTCAATAACTGATTTATTTTACTTTACTTTACAATCCATGACACTCCGCATCGGCAAGTTCACTCTATTCATCTGTGGCAGCTCGATCAGGAATGTCATATGCTTTCCTGTAGAGTTCGGGAGAAATAATCAGGGAGAGAAAAGATGTCTATCATTATCGACGGCACTGAAAAACGGATTGGGCTGGCACTGTCAGGCGGGGGGTTCAGAGCGGCGGCCTTTCATCTGGGGGTTTTTCGGCAACTCAAGGAGTTAGGTGTACTATGGAAACTCGATCTTCTCACCTGCGTCAGTGGCGGTAGTATTGCTGGGGCCTTCCTGGCTGCACACTGGGGCGACGATACCGTTCTGGAAAAGCTGGACAGCTATCTTCGCAATACCTCCATCGCGGTATCCTCTGTCATTGGCGGCATTTTTGACCCCTTCAACAGTCGCCTGGACAAACTGGCCGAGACCTATGAGAGAGATCTCTTCGGCCAGAGCGATCTTGGGGCATTAAAAAATGGTCCACGGCTCTATCTCAACACCACAAACCTGGCGACGGGAAACATGTTCTTCTTTGTAACCGGGGGCAACAGCACAGCCGAGATGGGTGAATGGGAGCTGGGCACTGCACCTGCCGATCATTTCAGACTGAGTAAAGCAGTGGCGGCCTCATCAGCCTTTCCTCCCGTTTTCCCACCACTAAGAGTTGATCAGACCGATTATCCCGTTGCAGGAGTCGATTATGTCACCCTGACCGATGGCGGTGTGTATGACAATCTGGGTGTCAACCCACTACTCAGAAAGCGCAACGCACTCGACTATGTGATAGTGAGTGATGCTGGCAAACCCTTTGATATGGATATCCACCCCACTGAATCAAGTACAGCCGTACTAACGGAATCCATTGGCATTCTGATGGAACAGGTGCGCGGCCTGCAGTTCAAACGGTTGGAGTTAAGCGCCAATGAAGGAGGGCCAAAGCCACTCTGGTTTTCAATCAATAGTGAGAAAGGAGAAACGCAAAGTGGCGATGCCGTATTTGCCTCTTCTATCAAAACCAATCTCAAACGGCTTAACAGCGCCGAAATCAACGTACTCACTCGACACGCCGGCGCACTACTCATGCATCGATTAGAAAACTACACACCTGAACTTCTGAACAGCGACTGAGATAGAGAGAACCACGACCTAGGAACAGCAGATGGCAGAACCTGTCGACCAACTCACACTGGCACCATTGATCGCAATTATTCAATCCGATCCAGATGAGAAAGTACGCATTGAGGCCCTTGAGGCCGCTACACGTCTCCCGCTTTCTAATACGGCCTGGCAGGATCTTGCAAATGCTATCTTTAAACTGATCAAAACAGAGATCAGCGGTTCTGCTTTTCGATTAAAACTGCTGAACTGCGCCATCCGGATACCGTTATCCTCATTCCGACAACAACTGCGTGATCTAGCCAATTCAGAAACCGAGCCAGACCACGAGGTTATTCGTCAGGCACTGTTGAAGACCGAGAAGCAGCACGCCAAGATAATCGCCCACCAGAACTCAGCCCTTGGTGCACGGCGCATGCAAGGCCCACTATCGGGTAATCGACCTGTAACAGGTATTACCCAAGCCACCCGCAATATTGGCAGCGCATTACTGGAGTCCATCAAGGCCATTGATCGGCACTTCAAGACAATGACAGCAGGCGATGCAGATAAAACCTGGCTTGGAGAAGAGTTAATTAAATCCACCCGGCAACAGATAGCCGATAAAACGATGAACGCTGATTGGCCAGTAGCCGAGATAGCTGAGAGACACGTAAAGACAGCTACACCCGCACTGGATGACGATCAAATAGCCTGGATCATCTCCCGAAGCCAGCCAGGTCATATCACGCGACAGGTCACACACCTATTGAAAGATAACCGCTCAGCAGATGAGCGGTACCACCTGCTTAACTTACTGGCCAGAACAGGCGACTACCTGACCGGCAGTGGTAGAACGAATAAAGCAACATTATCCAGATCAAGCAGTAACCAGAAATCGGGGCATGCCGGTGCGATAATTACCCCTCGACCAAAAATGTCTGCTCGCTCATCCGCGCCATCTGCAGGGCACCGCATGGAAGCGGCTGAAGAGGCACCAGCGGCAGCAGAATCAACTGTAGCGTCAAACGAAACCCACATTGAGTCCATCGCCGAATCACGACGGGTACATGCCCAACTACGCCAGCAGGATAAACGGCGCTTAACCTTTCTGGCTGGCGCAGACAACACGATACGTTGCTGGATCGGCCTGTCGGACATCGAATCAGCGGCCGTTGCACCCGACGCAATTCCAGAGATAGCCATACCCAGCGAGGGATTACCCCTGACAGCCGAACTTTGCTGGAAAGAGCAGAGCGATGCGCAGCTGTTAATTTTGCCCGCTAACCGAACAGCCCGCAGTGGTGATTGTGATCTGCAGATCTTCATACCCGAGGGTGAACGTTATGTCAGTGCCGAGATTGTATTTCGCTATCGGGGACGCGCCTTCGAGGCGGTACAGATCGAAGCCTTTGCCATCGGCCCGGGTGAAGAGGAGCAGCCTCATCACACAGTTCAGATCAAGATCCTGGCAAGTCGGCGGCAGCTGATCGAACTACCGGACAGCCATCCGTTTGACGCCACCCTGATCTGGGGTGGGGACGCGGAAAAGAGCAGCCCAGCAGAAGCAGCTGCCCCTGCGAGTCTGAGAGTTTTTGGTGGCCAAGGGGGGCAACGTTTTGAGTTGCCAGGATCTGTTACTGCATTGAACTGGCTCAACCAGTCACTCTTTAACACGCAGAAAAGTCTTATTCGACAACGTGCTTCGGTAACAGCTAATGCCGAACCTGAACTGGATGCCGACTCGCCTGAACTATTGGCACTGCTGCGTGACATGGCAAGACATGGCGCCACCCTATATAACGAACTTGACGCGCAACATTTTATCGATCCAGGTGAGCGCATCCAGCTGCTGAATCGGGAGCCGCAGGCCTATGTACCCCTGGAATTTATCTATGACCGGGGCTATCCAGCAGATGATGCCAAACTATGTGATGGTTGGCATGCCGCTCTGCACTCCAACGACCAGCACTGCCCCGTATGCAGTCAACAATCATTGACGTCAGAACAGCGCGACTGGACACCCACCATCTGTCCTCTGGGATTCTGGTCTATGCAGAAGATAATTGAGCGGATTGATCCAGATAAGGCCGGTGCGACAGAGACGACCGATGGCCAATCCCATCCCAGCCTTGTAAGAAGAAGCCTGCCACCGATAGATAATATTCTCTACGCCACCAGTCACAAGGTACCGGAAGACGAACGTCAGGCCACTTTCCAGGAACTGCAACAGCAATTCAGACAACCACAACTCGCCAACAACTGGGATGAATGGAAGACAGCATTACAGCGCGCCACACCACCGCTGCTACTGACCATTCCACACCATGATGTTTCAGCCGCACTGGATTTCCTTGAGATTGGCGACGACCAGCTACCAATCAAACAGCGCCGACTCAGTCGCGCCCAGATAACGGATCTTTATGTCAACCCTACAGGAGCCGATCCAGGCCCTATTTTACTGATACTGGGTTGCAGAACCGGCACCACCACGGAGGATGGTTACGTACGGTTAACACGCCGTTTTCAACAACTCAAGACATCCATAGTTCTGGGTACCATGGCGCAAATTCTGGGAAGACATGCAGCACCCGTCGCCAGGGAGCTGGTTACACAATTGGTTGAGGCATCTGACCCAGAGGCTGATTTTGGAACCATTATGCGGCAAGTGCGCCGCCGGATGCTGGCAAATGGATACCTGATGGCATTCTGTCTGGTAGCCCTGGGTGATGCCGAGTGGCGTCTCACCCCGAGATTGACAAGCCATGCAACCCCTTCGGAGAGTAACCATGTTCCGTATTGAGATGCTACCCGCCGCTCACGGCGATTGTCTGTGGATTGAATACGGTACGGGTGATCAGGTTCGTCGCATTTTGATTGACGGCGGTCCCGCACACACCTATCCATCGCTACGCGAAAGAGTGCTTCACCTACCCGCTGATCAGCGCCATTTTGATCTTCTGGTCATCACCCACATTGATGCGGATCATATCGAAGGGATCATACGGCTGTTACAGGATGCGCAATCACTTAACTGTGTGTTTGATCGCATCTGGTTCAATGGTGCAGACCAGCTTAATCAGGTGCCTGACCCTGCTGGTGAATCACTGGGAGCCATGCAGGGCGAAATCCTGGGACTATTGATCAAAGAGTACGAAATCCGCTGCGGAACATCCGTCTGGAATCGGGACCTCCCCGATCAGATCGCCTATATCGCCGCCGAGGCAAACAGCCTCCCGGTAATCGACCTGCCGGGAGAGTGTCGCCTGACCCTGCTCTCGCCGGATCACGAACGCCTGCTCGAACTGAAAGATCACTGGGATAATGAGCTGGACAAGGCCGGATTTGAGTCAGGCGACCTGCAAACCCTCAAACTGAAGCTAGCAAATAATCGACAACTGAAACCAATGGGGGATGTGCTTGGAGAGGAAGATACTGAGGCAGAAGAGCTGGAAAGCATCAACAGCTGGGAACCGGATGATAGTCTCGGCAGCAGCCAGGGCGAGGCGGGAAACGACGCCCCGTTTGGCAGCGATACCAGCCTGGCAAATGGCAGTAGCATCGCCCTGTTGCTAGAGTATCCCAAGACTAACCCGACAACCCGTTTTCTACTGGCGGGCGATGCCTGGGCATCCGTGCTTGAATCAAGTATTGACAGGCTCAATCCCGAATCAACAAAACTAAAATTGACTGGATTCAAACTGCCACATCACGGCAGCATTGCCAACATATCGCCTGCTCTGATGGCGCGTTTAAACTGTACACATTATCTCATCTCAACCAGTGGAGCCCTCTTCAACCACCCCCATAGCAGGACGGTAGAGCTCTTATTGACAGAGCATAACGCCAGAGCAAAGCCACGAATCCATTTCAACTACTTGTCCAGCACCACTGCACGCTGGGCTGACCCTGCAGATCAGAAGAGTCGCAAATATCTTGCGTTCCATCCCGAAGGAATATCGCTATTCCTATGAGAGAAAACGAACAGTTTGCACTAATTCCTTAATTTATTTGAAAAGCAGCCGATGTACTGCTTATGCTGGGTGTCATGCACATATTCGTGCGCCCACTTTTGTAGTGAAAAGTAAAAGCATTGCAATGCCAAAAGAGCTGGTTCCCCTTTTGTTCAATGAGTTACATGCAGTCTCGTTGCTTCTGACAAGAGTTCAACAGGGCCTCTTCTATGCCTGGTTTTCCAGAATGCATTGATTCAACACTAGATAACGAGATGGGCTTAAGCCCATGCGAGAGGATAAGAAAGAGATGACAGATCATAGTTCTGACAAGTTCAGCACCCTTTCCCGGCGTGGCTTTATAAAATTGGGAGCCGCCTCAGTTGCTGCGGCCAGTTCTCCCCTGTTTTTCATTAAAGACGCTTGGGCAGACGAGAAAGCCATCGGCAACTATCCGGTCAAGGGCAACAGCGTAAAATTCGGCTTTAACTACCCACAGAGCGGTGCTTATAAAGACGAAGGCGCTGACGAGGGTCGTGCCTATAAGTTGGCCGTTGAGCATATCAACAACGGCGGCGGCATGTTGTCGACCCTTCAACCACTCGCATTAAAAGGCAATGGCATACTAGGCAAGAAAGTTGAGTATGTCATTGGTGACACCTCTTCCAATCCATCCCGGGCAGTCACCAGTGCACGCCGCATGATTGAACAGGACCGTGTCATCATGTTCTCTGGTGGCTCATCCAGTGCGGTCGCAATCGCACAACAATACCTGGCACAGAAGACGGGTGTTATCTTCATGTGTGGATTGACCCACTCAAATGACACGACAGGCAAAGATCGACGCCGCTATGGCTTCCGCCATTTCTTTAACGCTTACATGAGTGGAAAGGCGCTCGCGCCCGTACTGGCAAAAACCTATGGCAAAGATCGTCGCGCCTATCATCTGACAGCCGATTACTCCTGGGGACATACCCAGTATGCCTCCATGAAAGAGTTTACTGAAAAGCAGGGCTGGACCACGGTTAACAATATCATGACCCCATTGGGCTCGAATGATTACTCCATGTTCCTTACTGCCATTATGAACTCAGATGCTGATGTCATTATCCTTAACCACTATGGCAAGGATATGGTCAACTCACTGACCCAGGCCGTTGAGTTCGGCATGCGTGACCTGCAGAAGAACGGTAAAAATATTGAGTTTGTTGTACCCCTGTTCAGCCGAGTGATGGCAAAAGGCGCCGGGGCCACAAACGTTGATGGTGTATTTGGCACCACTGGATGGAACTGGACGCTACAAGACCAGGGCTCTCAAGCATTTGTAAAATCATTCACTGAAAAATATGGTTTCCCACCCTCTCAGGCTGCACATACCTGTTATGTGCAGACCTTGTTATACGCGAATGCCTGTGAAAAGGCCGGTACCTTTTATCCGCCAGAGGTGATAAAAACCCTGGAAAACTCCCGTTACACAGGAATCGGCCCAGGCGAAACCTTCTATCGCGGTGAAGACCATCAGTGCTTTAAAGATATGCTGGTGATGAAAGGAAATGGGCCTGACAGCAGAACCGGCCAATACGACCTACTGAAGATCGTTGAACAGGTGAAACGGGAGGACACCGTCTATGATCATAAAACATTCGGTGGCGAGTTAGGCCCCTATATCCCGACCTAAAAATCTGAAACTAGCCGCCCAATACGGGGCGGCTAGTTTCTTCTTTGACTAAACTGATCCGTCGCTACCCCATCTGTATTTAACAAAAACCCCATTTAATACCGATTGTTCAGTAGTAACATTAGGGTTATTTTGGGTGTATGAGTCAATCACATACAAACAGATCCATGGCATCGAAAATAAAAAGCTTATTGACGCTACTGATTGGCCTGACTTTTATCGGCCCAATAGCAGTCGCTGAGACTTTTGTTACAATCGGCACTGGCGGCGTAACGGGCGTCTACTACCCTGCTGGCAGCGGTATATGCAAACTAATCAACAGCGACCTTCCATCGCATGATATCCGCTGCGCCATAGAGTCGACCGGCGGCTCCGTCTACAACCTTGAACAGCTCGCTATTGGCGGACTGGATCTCGCCATTGCCCAGTCTGATGTGCTTTTTCATACCTATCACGGGACAGGAGATAGCGGAGATACACCCGGCCATACGACACTCAGGGCGCTGTTCGCCATCTATCCCGAACCCTTTACCGTGGTTGCGCGAGCTGATTCTGGGATCAACAGCTTTGAAGACTTGAAGGGAAAGCGGGTCAACATCGGCAATCCAGGATCAGGGCAACGGGACACCATGGAGGTGATCATGCAAGCCTATGGTTGGACAGTCAGTGATTTCTCACTGGTTTCCGAGTTGCGCTCAGCCGAACAGTCAAAGGCACTGTGTGACGACAAGATAGATGCCATGGTCTTCACAGTTGGTCACCCATCAAGGTCAATTAAAGAGGCCACAATGACGTGTCAGACAAAGATTGTCAGTGTGACCGGGCCTATTATTGATGAGCTGATCGAAAAGAATGATTACTACAGAAAGGCCACTATCCCTGGTGGCATGTACGACAACAATCCCACTGACATAACAACATTTGGAGTGGGTGCAATATTTGTCAGTACGACCAATCTCCCCAATCAAACCGTCTATGGTATCGTCAAATCACTGTTTGACAATTTTGCGGCATTTAATGCCCTGCACCCGGCATTTTCCAATCTCACAAAAGCACAAATGATTGATGAAAATCTCCCCGCCCCTCTCCATGAGGGAGCCAGAAAATACTTTATGGAAAAGGGTTTATTGTAGACCCTTAGCAGTGGCCCACTCCCTTGAAAGCCCCATAAATGCCACCATCTGTTGTCATTAGCACGGCTTAACTGGACAGACGAACATGAACAAACTGGATCTGCCATTAATTATCGAACCGGCGATGCTCGAACCCCTCTTGGAAGAGAGTCATTTACTGGTTGTTGATATGACCAAACCCTCAACCTATGCCCAAATTCATATCCCAGGGGCGGTCTACCTCGACTACGGACAGATCATTGGCATACGTAAACCCGCTATGGGGCTGCTGCCTGAACCTGCCTTGCTGGAGAAATGCTTCTCTGACATCGGCATTGACGACACAATCCATGTTGTTGCCTATGATGACGAGGGCGGCGGCAAGGCCGGCCGACTGCTCTGGACACTGGAGGCTATGGGGCACACTGGATTCTCTCTGCTGAATGGCGGACTGCATGCCTGGGCCAATGAAGGCCATCCGGTCGAACAAGCAGTCACTCCACCCGTACCAAAAGTGTTCCATGCAAAACCAACAGAGACACCTGTAGCAACTGCAGAATACATCATGGAGCATCTGCAGGATGGAACATTGGGTCTACTGGATGCTCGCACGCCAGATGAGTACAACGGCAACAAACGCTTCGCAGAACGGGGCGGACATATCCCCGGGGCAGTCAATATGGACTGGATGCTGGCGCTCGATCAGCAGCGCAATCTGCGCCTGAAGAGTCAGTCTGAGTTGGAGGGCCTACTCAGCAAGCTTGGTCTCACCAAGGATCAGCAGCTGGTCACCTATTGCCATACCCATCACCGCTCTTCGCTCACCTATATCATGCTCAAGTCATTGGGCTTTCCCCGGGTCAAGGGCTATCCAGGCTCATGGTCAGACTGGGGCAATCGCCAGGATACTCCCGTCGACTGAGATTGTTTGATTTACCTGCAAGTCTGATATCGGTAGTATCTATTCGAATATCCGACACATTACGGACCTTTTTGAATGAATCATGCCGATATTCAGGGCACGGGCAAAGATGCCAGCCTGCTCGATAAGCTATTCGCTCTGCTGCTTTATCTCCTCCCCCATCACCTCCTGTCGCAAGGCATGCATTGGTTGACCCGAATTGAGTGGCCACCACTGAAAGATCGTCTGATACAAGGCGCCATCAAGCTTTATAAGATCGACATGCAGTTGGCACTGGAGAAAAACCCCGAGCGTTATGCCAGTTTCAATGCTTTTTTTACCAGAGCCCTCGATCCATCAGCCCGGCCTATCAATGAGGCCGATGATGCGGTCCTGTCACCAGTTGATGGCACGATCAGCCAAGTTGGCCGTATTCAGGATGGGCGTCTATTCCAGGCAAAAGGACAAAGCTACACATTGAGCGAACTGCTTGGTGCGGATACCAACTGGTGTGAAAAATTCAACGATGGGCACTTTGCAACCATCTATCTCTCTCCCAGAGATTATCACCGTATCCATATGCCGCTCGCTGGCAAGTTACACAAGATGCTGCATATACCGGGCAGGCTATTCAGCGTCAGTCCCTCTACTACCCGTGTCGTGCCCCGGCTGTTCAGCCGCAATGAACGCCTGGTTAACCTGTTCAGTACCGATAACGGTCCAATGGCTGTGATCATGGTAGGGGCTATTTTTGTTGCCAGTATGGATACCGTCTGGGCTGGGACAGTCGCCCCGGCCAGCCGACGTATTAATCAGTGGCAGTATGGCGAGGAGTCGACCAGGGATTCGGTAAATCTTGAAAAAGGTCAGGAGATGGGACGATTCAATATGGGCTCAACCGTGGTTTTGCTATTTGAAAAGAATCAAATTGAATGGGTGAGCGGATTGAAAGCAGACAGCCAGGTTGAGATGGGGCAGGAGATTGCCACACTGCTGGATTAGCCTGCGTTACGCCCGCCCCAGGGGAAAGGCAATCACCGACTCAATATGGGTTGTACCGGTTATCTGCATCAGCAGGCGATCAATACCCAGGGCGACGCCAGAACAGTCAGGGATACCATGTTCCAGTGCCGCGATAAGATGCTGATCCAGGGGAATTAACGGTTGCGCTGACACAGCTCGCTGGCGCAGATCCTGCTCAAATCTACCCTGCTGCTCAGCGGCGTCCGTCAATTCATGGAAGCCATTCGCTACCTCGACACCATCCATATAGAGTTCAAATCGCTCAGCGACAGCAGGAGGTCCAGGGCGAATCCGTGCGAGTGCCGCCTGACTGGCTGGGTAGTCATAGACAAAACAGAGCCCGGGACCGATTTTAGGCTCTATGCAGTGTGTCATCAGGATATCCAGCCAAGCGTCCCGGTTCGGCAGTTCCAGGTGCTCAAAGCCCGCTGTATCGTGCTCCAAGGCGCACGCGCGAAGCTCTGCTGAAGTGGCCAGATGAGGATCCAGCTGCAAGTGCTGTTTAAACAGTGCCTGATAAGTGACTTTGCTGATTGGCCCGGCTGTGGGCAACAGGCTCAAAATCAGCTGCTCGACCTCATCCATTAATTGATGGTGATCGAACCCGGGCCGATACCACTCTAACAGGGTGAACTCGGGATTGTGCCTCCGTCCCGATTCGCCATCCCGAAACACCTTGCAGATCTGGTAGATAGGCCCGGAATCAGCCGCCAGCAGCCGCTTCATTGCAAATTCAGGAGAGGTGTGTAGATAGAGGGGCGCACCTGCTGGTGCACCTGGCCCTGTATAGCGGACGGAGAGGCTTTCGATAGCCGGATCGGTCGTGCCATGGCGGGAACAGACAGGCGTATCCACCTCCAGAACCTCACGCGCTCGAAAGAAACCCCTGATATCAGCCAACAGCTGTGCACGCGTCCTAAGCATCTCAATTGATGCCATAGGACGCCAGCTATCCACTTCCTCTGAATGCCTCAACTTGGCGAGATTACTCTTCTTTGGCCCGGGAGACGTATTCACCGGAGCGGGTATCCACCTTTATCAGCTCGCCCGTCTGCACAAACAGCGGCACACGTACTACTGCACCGGTCTCAAGCGTTGCCGGCTTACCACCACCGCCAGAAGTATCACCCTTCAGGCCGGGATCAGTTTCCGTAATAGTCAGGGTCACAAAATTGGGGACTTCAACGATGATCGGACTGCCATTCCACAGGGTAACAGTACACATATCCTGATCTTTCAACCACTTGACAGACTCGCCAACCGCACTCTTGTCAGCACTGATCTGCTCAAACGACTCAGGATGCATGAAGTGCCAGAACTCGCCATCGCTGTAGAGATACTGCAGTTCGACTTCCAGGACATCGGCGGCCTCGACAGTCTCGCCAGACTTAAAGGTCCGCTCAATAACGCGTCCGGTCTTAAGATTGCGGATTCTTACCCGATTGAACGCCTGGCCTTTGCCAGGCTTCACAAATTCGTTTTCAATAATAGAGCAGGGGTCGCCATCAAGCATTAGCTTTAGTCCACCCTTGAACTCACTGGTACTATACGTTGCCATCTTGTCCTCACCAAACAACCGACTGGAAACGCGCATGATACATCGAATAGAGCCTGTATGTCAGACTCCCCTGTGGCAACAAGCCCTTGCAGCGGCTTTTACCGATGTTGAGGAGTTCCTTGATTACCTTGAACTGGATAGCAATTTATTGCCAGCTGCACGCTCCAGTGCCATGCAGTTCGGACTCAAAGTACCGCGCGAGTTTGCGGCTCTTATTACGAAGGGTGATCCAACAGACCCCCTGCTACGCCAGGTACTGCCCATTGCTGCTGAAGGGGAAACTGTTGAAGGGTTTATTGCTGATCCCGTTGGAGATCTTGATACGGCCATAGTCCCCGGAGTTCTGCATAAATACCACGGACGCCTGCTGCTGATTGCCAGTGGCAGTTGTGCGGTGAATTGCCGTTACTGTTTTCGTAAGCATTTCCCCTACCAGGAGACAACCGTCTATCGGGATCGGTGGCAGCAGGCACTGACCTATATCGCCAGAGCTGAAGATATTGACGAGATTATACTGAGTGGCGGCGACCCACTGACCCTGTCCGATGGCAGATTGGCGGAACTGGTTACACGGCTCAACAAAATGCCACACCTGAAACGGCTTCGTATTCACACGCGGCTGCCGGTTGTCATCCCATCGAGGCTCACTGACGAGCTAGTCAGGTGGATAACTTCTGGCCACCTGAAGAGTGTCATGGTGCTGCATATCAATCACGCCAAAGAGATAACCCCCGCCCTGGCCACAGCGTTGACACGATTGAGTCAGGCTGGAGTCACCCTGCTTAATCAGTCTGTTCTACTGAAAGGTGTCAATGACACCCTCCCGGCCCTGGTTGATCTGAGTTATACCCTTTTTGAGGCTGGTGTACTGCCCTATTACCTGCATCTACTGGACAAGGTCGCGGGTGCAGCACATTTTGAAGCAGGACAAAAACAGGCGCAGCAGCTTCAGGAGGCTCTGCGAAACAGACTGCCTGGTTATCTGATGCCAAAATGGGTCCGGGAAGAGCCCGGGTTGGGTGCAAAACAGCCAGTTTTCTGAACCAGGGAGATCACTCAAGGCCTCTGTCTGAAGGCAGAAACCTGCTTACAATCAAAATATTACTATAGTACGATCGTATCCTGCCGATAACAATTATGTATAATTTAGGCGCAGCCTGTAGCTGCTGATTCTCTAGGTCAGGATTGTAACGATTTCATGGAGATACAGAACACTCTCGGTTTTAAATTACCTGAGCGCACGTCTGCGCCCGCAGGTTCCATGCTGTTAAACCCAAAGGAGGTTGCCAGCTGGGTAGGGGCGTTACCGATGGCAAATGTGGGGGAAACCTCCAGGCAGGTATTTAAGACAATAGTCGAATTCAACCGGTTGGATATCCCCAACCTCAATCGCATTAAAGCCGCTGAGTTGTTCCGACGCCCGATCAGCTATATATCGGAAAATCTGCACAAGCACTACTATGATGTTCCTTTTCCTCTTTCAGCTAAAAATCGAAAGATTGCCGTATTAAACAGAGAGCTCTATACCGAACTGGCGCTCTCTTACAAAATCTTCATCGAAAACATGATCTCCGGCAGTTCAGGGAAGTTTGACCGTAAACTGCTGATTATTGCCATTCACCGAGTAATTCGCTACCTCTCGATGGTGTTCTACCACTCCACCATTGTCTATGATCCGGTTCCTCAGACGGTATGGAAGGAGATGCACCTGCTCTACGCTTATGCAGAGCAGAACAAAATTCACACCCTTCCGATTAAAGATGGAAAAGATGAAGCATCAATCAGCACCATCGAAGGCCTGTATAAACAGGTGCTGCTCTTTTCTATCTGCGTGCCCTATCGTATGCGTCAGCGTGAAATAGCTTATTTGCATGAATCACTTGAAGCATGGGAGAAGCTGACCACACTGGAAGCTCCTTCTGACACCGCACTGACACAAAACCATTTTGTCGCTCGGCTCGCGGCTGACACCCCCCCAATTCACTGCGCCCTCCAGGACAAAGAGCTGAGTCAACGCTATCGCATACTGAGCACCCAACCTTTGGTTCAATTCCTGCGTGAGTCATTCGACAGTTTGCCGCAAGAACACCAACGTAGCGAAATCAATCCGGCAGGTAAACAACCATCAGCTCATCTCTTGCGGCAGTTGATCCAGGTCTTGAGCTCTGCCCCAAAGCGGGAGTTCGTACGCACCAAACTGAATTTCGAATTAAAAATTGCTGTAGGAATTACCGCCACACATGCACTCCTAACTCCCGATAAAAACCCAACAGAGCCGCTAGAAGAACAGTTACCCGATAAGGACCTGGACTGGGTTGACCATAAAGAGGGTAAGGCCCTTAATCAGTCTCTGTATACCGTTTCTGAGCAAAAACTCACACTCGATGGATTTGACGATTCCATTCAGGAGACAATTGTAGCGAGCAGTTTTGACGAAGCCGGTTTTGGTAATATGGGTGCGCCAACCTGGGCGACCAATCAGACCGAACGGCAATTCGAAACATTCGCATGTAAGACCATTAATGAAAGCGCCGGTGGCTATTGCATCAACTGGCAGGGCTTCAATGCACCAAAAATAAAAATTGGTGAAGTTATAGGCATACAGTCCGCAAGTAATAAAAATCAGTTTGGTATTGGCATCAGCCGATGGATGAAAAATATACCTGGCCAAGGATTACAACTTGGCATGCAGATGATCTCACCCAACGCCTCTGCGGTCGATGTAGATCAGCTAAACAGCGACAATCCCAGCGCCATACCACAAAAAGGGCTGCTCTTGCCTGAGCTGAAGTCTTCAGAAAAACCCGCCAGCCTGATTCTCCCGACACTGCCCTTTAAGGTAGAAGATGCAATAATGATACGATCAGGAAATACCAGGCAAAAAGGAAAACTCACTCGCCTGCTGGAGACTACTGGTGCGTTTGCACATTTTCAGTTTACCTATCTCCATCCCCAACCGGGAGACGAGACCAAGCAACGAGAGACCAATGATGAAGACTTTGAAAACATCTGGTCTGAACTTTAAAACTTGCTACATTGCCAAATCACAAAGACGATACCTTTGGATAGTTGCCACTTATGAATGGACATCTTGAAAGCGATATACCGATAAGACTCTTGGTTATAGAGCCTTCTCTAAATGAGGCGGAGTCCTACATCAGCACCCTCCGTAATGCTGGCTTGGTAATCCACCCAACAATCGTATCTGATAATGAGAAGCTGCTTGATGTTACCGATGGTGAGCAGCCCGACCTCATTCTGCTCTCTATGCCCGAGCAGAAAGAACAGCTTGAGACAACAACCAAATTGTGTCGATCTGCTTTTGCCGATCTACCCTGCGTAATTCTCTACAAAGATCAGAACATTGACCCTGAAACCCTTCTTCAAGCGATGCGGGATGGTGCAAGAGACATCATTTCTGCCAATGATCCCGATCACCTGCAACTGGTCATCAAAAGAGAAGCGGGTGATCTACAGATACGCAAACGGCTGGCCATCACTCAACAGAAGTTGAAGGAAGCCGAAGCCCGCTGTACCACATTGATAGCAAGTTCCCAGGACGCAATTGCCTACATACATGAAGGCATGCACATGCAAGCCAATTCAACGTATCTGGAGATGTTTGGCTACGTCAACCTGGATGAACTGGAAGGACTCCCCATCCTGGACATGGTCTCACCAAAAGACCACAAAAGCATCAAAGCCTTCCTTAAAACCCTGGGCGATGACAAACAGGAGCTAAGGGTTGAGTGCCAGAACAGTGCAGGTGAAACCTTTGATGCAAAGCTGGAGTTTTCACCCGCCACCTATGATGGTGAGCCCTGCACACAGATCGTTATCAGGAATGACTCACAAAATAAAGAGCTTGAGCAGACGATTGAACTGCTAAGCAATCAGGATGGCCAGACCGGCCTGGCCAACCGCCAGTACTTCATGGGCAAGATGGAACAGCAGATAGCTTCTTTGCAAGAATCTGGAGGGAGCTGTTCACTTTACTACATTGTGATAGACAATCTCAGTGAAATACGCGCCGACCTGGGTATCATTGCAAGCGATAACCTACTGAAAGAGCTGGCACAGATATTATTAAGCAACACAAATGAGGGAGATCTGCTCGCCCGCTTCGGTGATCACACTTTCACTATACTCAGCGCCACAAGCGAGAGCACTGATGCCGAGGCAATGGCTGAGCAGCTTCGCCAGGTCATTGAAGATTACATCTACCAGACAATCAATATCACCTGCTGCATTGGTGTGACCCTCCTGGGTGAGGACATCTCAAGTAGCCAGGACTTTATTAATCGAGCCTATCATGCCTATGAATCGGCAAAAAATAACGGTGGCAATGCCATCTCACTGTATGACGCCAGTGAGATGCAAGCCAGCTATGGCGAGGATAATACCGGCGATGAAGCACGCATCAATCAGCTGATCGAACACGCCCTGGAGAATGACCGATTCCGACTCGTTTACCAACCCATTGTCAGCCTGCAAGGCGATAGCAGGGAAAACTATGCTGTGCTTACCCGTCTGCTGGATAAAAACAACGAGGAGATCCTGCCGGACTATTTCATCAAACACGCCAAACAGGGTGAGCAGATGGCCAAGGTTGATCGCTGGGTGATCAACAAGGCGATTGAGGAGCTGGCCGAGCAACGCAAAGAGGGCAGAAAGGTCAACTTCTTCATCAGCCTATCCAGTGCTGCTCTGGAAGACGAGGGTATTCTCCTCTGGATCTGCGACTGTCTGCGAAAGTACAAGGCAAAAGGAGCCTGGATCACGTTCCAGATACGCGACAAAGACCTGCGCAATCATATTCAGACAGCCAAGAAACTTATCGATGGACTGAAAAAGATAAAATGCCTATTGGCGGTAGATCAATTTGGCTCAGCACCAAAGGCTGAGACACTGCTCAAACACCTGCCCGTAGATTTCGTGAAGTTTGATTTCGATTTAATGGAAGATCTTGCTACCAAACAGGATCGCCAGGATTACCTGAACGAACTGAATGCATTGGCAAAAAGCCATAATGTGAAAACCATTGCTATGGGAGTGGAAGATGCCAATAGCCTGGCCATTCTCTGGACAGTGGGCGTCAACTATATACAAGGCTACTTCTTACAGGAGCCATCTGAAAATATCTCATATGAATTCAGCTCTGCCTAATGAATCAAAAAAGCGATCACGCACTTAAGCAGTGCCGGCACTGTAGCCATAAGATCGAGGACCCTGAGGCACTCTTCTGTGCCCAATGCGGTCAATCACTCTGCCGCGACAACCACTGCTGTGTCTGTGGAAAACATCTGCAACCAAGAGCTAATTTTTGTGACCGCTGTGGCACTGCTGTTAGTCAACCAGCGAAAAAGGCACCCAGTGTGCTGTACGCAGTGGATACCTCATCACCTACCAAGGAATCCGTTTTACTCGCTTCAAAAGAACAGCAAATAAAGGAGATTATTGAGGAGCAGGTAAAGCAACGCCTTACCCAGGCACAGATAGAACGTAGCGTTGAACGTAGCATTCAAAAAGAGAAGGCTATTCAGGCCAAACTGCTGAAATATGGTCTGCGTGAAAGTGATTGGGTCGGTATTGCCGGCGGTACCTTTCTAATGGGCTCCCCGCTTTCTGAACAAGACAGATTCAGCAACGAGCTGCAGCACCCTGTTGAAGTTGAGCGATTTGAAATACTTAAATCGCCTGTAACTTTCGCTATGTATGATATTTTCTGCGACGAAACTCGACGCACCCGACCTCCTGATGATACCTGGGGCAGAGAAAATAGACCTGTCATCAATGTGACTTATTGGAATGCTTTGGAGTATTGCCACTGGCTATCCAAGCGAACCGAACACAAGGTACGCCTGCCAACTGAGGCCGAATGGGAATTTGCCTGCCGTGCAGGAACTCAAACCCCGTTCTGGACTGGAGAGCAGATCACTACTGATCAAGCCAATTTTGATGGTAATTACACCTACGCAGGAAGTGAAAAAGGTGAGTCGCGCGGAAAAACCACGCCGGTCGACCAATTCCCCCCAAACCCCTGGGGATTGCATGATATGCATGGCAATGTTTGGGAGTGGTGCAGTTCAATCTACGATGAAAACTATACAGGTCTTGAACTGAAAACCGGTAACAATCCGGATGACCTGCGCGAACGCATCGTACGCGGAGGCTCATGGCACAACGTACCCAGCGGTATCCGATCAGCAATCCGGAATAAACTGCTGCCCCACTACCACTACCTCAGAGTGGGCTTTCGAATCGCCCGGGACATAGCCTAACCTGCACATAAAAAAACCTGCAGCTCCTTACATGAAGGAAACCGCAGGTTCTCTGAGTATGACTATTTAAAATCAGATAGCCAAATACTGCTGTCGCAGCTCCTCATTATCAAGTACTTCCTGCGCCTTACCATCGAATACGATTTGGCCCATATCCAGAATGATTGCACGATCAGCCAAGCGTAGAGCAGCAACCGCGTTCTGTTCTACGATAATAGTGGTAATACCCAATTTTTTGATGCCATCCACAATACGTTCAATCTCATGAACAATCACTGGCGCCAATCCTTCATAGGGCTCATCAAGCAGCAGCAGTTTGATATCCCGCGCCAAAGCCCGGGCAACAGCCAGCATCTGCTGCTCACCACCCGACAAGGTGGTTGCTTCCTGGGCCCGGCGTTCAGCCAGACGGGGGAAATGCTCGTAGATTCGCTCAATGCTCCAGCCAATCGGTGGTGCAATCTGTGACAGGATCAGATTCTCTTCCACCGTCATACCGGCAATAATTCGCCGGTCTTCGGGTACTAACGCAACGCCGTTTTGGGCGGCTTCATGTGACTTCATGCTATGCAGTGGCTTATGATCGAGCCAGATTTCACCATGTGTTACCTGAGGACTATCAACACGCGCAATAGAACGCAGGGTTGATGTCTTGCCTGCGCCGTTACGTCCGAGCAGAGCCAGAACCTCTCCTTCACGAACATCAAAACTGACGCCCTGAACGATGTAACTCTCACCATAGTATGAATGAATATCCCAGACAGAAAAGAACGCCGGATCTGAACCTGTCTTATTAACAGGACTGACTCGATGGGTTGTTGAGAACTTACTCATAGCTCAGCCCCTCCCAGATAGGCTTCCTGAACTTTCGGGTTTCCACGAATCTCATCTGGAGTCCCACTGGCGATAATACGACCCTGAGCCAGCACACTGATACGATCAGCAAGACTGAATACCACATGCATATCATGCTCAATAATAATCTTGGTCATGCCCCGCTCTTTAATCCGCTTTAGCAGATCAATGGTTCGATTGGTATCGTGGCGCGCCATTCCCGCCGTAGGCTCATCAAGCAGCAGCAGTCGTGGATGTTGTACCAGGCCCATTGCCAACTCAAGACGCCGCTTATCACCACGTGACATGCTCCCCGCATGCTTATAAATATGCTCACCCAATCCCATATCCTCCAGGGTATGAATGGCATCCGCCTCAAGCGATTTCTCAGCGGCCAAACTCTTAAAAGCATTAAACTTAAAAATACCATCGCGTTTGGCAAGCGCAGGAATCATCACATTTTGCAGTACCGAAAGATCTGGAAAGATCTCTGGCGTCTGGAACACACGCACCATCCCTGCATGATTAATTTCATGAGGCTGCAAGCCAATCATATTCTTGCCATCAAATTCGACGGTTCCATTATCTGGTATCAATCGCCCAATGCAGCAATTGAGCAGCGTCGATTTACCGGCACCATTTGGGCCGATAATGGCATGGGTTTTACCCTCTTCAATATCCAGATTGATATCGCCCAAGGCATGCAGACCGCCAAAGGTTTTATCAACATTCTTGATGCTTAATACAATACTCATCAGATCACTCCTTCTCTGCCGACAGAGCAATCTCATCAGTCTCAGACTTATTGAAGAGTTTGCGTGTATAAGCTGTAGCGCGACGGATACCTTCGACCACACCACCTGGCAGGAAGATCACCACAATCATAAACAGCAGTCCCAGTGTCAGATGCCAACCATCGCCAACAAATTCGCCAGTGATTGCTACCACAATATTCTCAAGCCAATCTGGCAGGAAAGAGAAGATCTCATGCAACTGACCATCATTAAGCGCAGAAAAAATATTCTCGAAATACTTAATGATACTGGAACCGAACAAAGGACCTAACAATGTGCCAGCACCGCCAAGAATGGTCATCAATACCACTTCACCAGATGCAGTCCACTGCATTCTTTCGGCGCCCGCCAGTGGATCTGTAATTGCCAGCAGAGAACCTGCCAAACCTGCGTACATACCGGAAATTACAAATGCCGTTAAAAGATAAGGCTTGGTATTGAAACCAGTGTATTTCATTCGAGTCTGGTTTGATTTGATCGCTCTAAGCTTTAGCCCAAATGGAGATCGGAATATCCTTAAGGAGATAAAGAAGGCAACAATCAACAACACCCCACAAAAATAAAAGCCAGGGTACCCACTCATGTCCAGACCAAACAGCGTTGTTGAAGGGAGTCCTGCTGTAGCCGGACCATCAAAAACACGCGGGTCATCCATGGTCAGCTGCAGACCCGTTTCACCATTGGTAATCGGCGTCAGCACCGAATAAGCCATGTTATAGGACATCTGAGCAAAAGCGAGTGTCAGAATAGAAAAGTAGATACCTGACCGGCGCAGACTCAGAAAACCAATCACAACAGCAAACACACCCGCAAGCAGTGTCGCAAACACTACAGCCGGTATGACGTTCATGGTAAGCAGTTTGAATGACCAGACTGCTGTGTAGGAACCAATACCCAGAAACACCGCATGACCAAACGAGAGATAGCCCGTCAGACCAAAAAGCAGGTTAAATCCAATGGCAAAAATCCCATAGATGGCAAATTTCTGCAGCAAATCCGGATAACCGGCGCCTACAGGGGTAAGCCAGAGAGGGGCCGTCAGAACAACAGCCGTAAACAGGGCCATGACAACCCAGTCATTACGTAATGATGGCATACTCATATCAATCCTCCATCACGCCCTTTCGTCCCATCAAACCACGAGGCCTGACCAGGATGATTACAACAGCAACCAGATAGATAATAATCTGATCAATGCCAGGGATGATGTCTTTTATTTCGTTCATGGATGCAAATGACTGTAGGATTCCCAAAAGAAATCCAGCGGCAACTGCACCGCCCAGCGATCCCATCCCGCCAACCACAACCACCACAAAGGAGAGTACAAGGAAGTCCATACCCATGTGATAATCAGGAGGAAGAATGGGTACGTACATGACTCCAGCAAGACCGGCAACAACGGCTGCAATACCGAATACAATGGTGAACCTTCGTTCAACATTTATACCCAGCAGCCCAACGGTCTCTCTATCATGCATACCTGCGCGGACCACCATACCAAAGGTAGTAAATTGCAAGAACGCAAATACGGCGAAAATAACTACACCAGAAAAGAGCAGATAAATCAGTCGCCACCAGGGATAAACCACAGATTCACCCAGACCAAATAGAACACCAATAGGTGCGCTGCCGGCAACAATTTCAGGTGCGGGTGTAGGAATAGGATTGGCGCCAAAGAAGGATTTGATGATCTCCTGCATTACAATGGCCAGACCAAAGGTTACCAGAATCTGATCAGCATGCGGTCGCTTATAAAAGTGGCGGATAAGTCCGCGCTCCATGATAAGCCCGACAAGTAGCATGATCGGGATTGCAATCAGAATTGATATGGGAACTGACCAGTCGATGATCTTGGTACCAAAATCACCAAACCAGAGTTCTAAATAGGGTTGTTCTTTGTACGCATCAAAGAAGGTGATACTTTCGTCTTTTACTTTCAACGAAAGCGTCAACACCTTCTGCACGGTAACCGCGCAAAACGCACCCAGCATGAATAGTGCCCCATGGGCAAAATTCACTACACCGAGCGTTCCGAATACGAGTGTAAGGCCCAAGGCAATGAGGGCATAAGCGCCGCCCTTATCGAGGCCATTTAAGATCTGAAGAAGGATCGCATCCATTACTGTCTACACACTAGTGATAATGAAAGAAAGGATAATGCCGGCTACCCAAGGGTAGCCGGCATACACGCTAGAACGGATTAAACCTCGTAGGGACCGAGTTCGCCACCAAAGATCTTGGCGTCGTACTCAACTTCTGAACGCGGTACGACTTTCTGCACTTGCAGAAGATCGAACTGAGAAGTTGGATTCTGATTACCACGTACAACCAGAACATCCTTGAAGCACTGATGATCTTCTGCACGATACTCAGTAGGACCATTACCCATGCCATCAAACTTGAAGCCTTCCAGGGTTTTGATCACTTCAGGTGGGTAGAAGCTACCTGCTTGCTCAACTGCATTAGCATACAGCAGTGCCTGTACATAGCAGGTGTGAGCCGCCATTGAGGGTGGGAAACCGTACTCTTGACCGAAGGATTTAACAAATGCCTTGGAGCCTTCATCCTGCAGCGACCAGTTCCAGTTGGTGGTACCCAGAATGCCCTTGATGTTTTCACCAGCACCCTGTGCCATCAGACGGGAGAACAGTGGAACGACGATCTCGAAGTTCTTGCCGTTAACCTGCTTGTCACGCAGACCGAACTGAACCGCCTGAGTCAATGAGTTGATCATATCCTTACCATAGTGGTTCAGGATCAACACATCGGCGCCTGAGTTCAGCACCGGGGTGATGTACTGGGAGAAGTCACCGGCACCCACTGGGGTTTTTACTGCAGCGACAGTCTTCCAACCCATGGCTTCAGTGGTGTTCTTGATTGACTCTTCCTGGGTCCAGCCCCAAGTGTAGTCGGCTGTCAGATGGTACGCCTTACGGTCCGTACCCATCTCTTCTTTCAAGACAGGGCCGAGTGCCTTACCAGACATGTAGGCGTTAAAGAAGTGACGGAAACCGTAGCGACGCTTATCTTTACCTGTGGTGTCATTAGAGTGGGTCAAACCCGCCATAAAGATAACACCCATCTCCTGACAGAGGCCTTGTACAGCTACCGCCACACCTGAAGATGATCCACCGGTGATCATCACCACACCATCTTTCTCAATCATACGTTTGGCAGAAGCACGTGCCGCATCAGACTTGGTCTGGGTGTCACCTGTCACGTACTCAAGTTTTTTACCGAGAATACCATTACCCTTGAGAGAGAGCGGCTTCATGGTATTCATCATACCGCCGTCACCTTCACCATTGATGTGTTTTACCGCCAATTTATAGGCGCGCAGCTCATCAGCACCCTCATCGGCATAGGCGCCAGACTGGGGAACATTAAAACCAAACTTTACCGTACCGGCATTACCTGGATTGTTACGGAACTCTTTAGCTGCCCAGGCATCCTTTGTGAAAAACATAGGCATGCTGGCTGCGGTCAGCGCTGCAGCACCTACTTTAATGAAACCGCGACGGGACAGTTCACTGGTCTTTGACTTATCATCACTCATTACTTGTTTTCCTCTCTCCATTTTGGGCTGAATGCCCATTTTTGTGTAATTACAACAGGGTTGTCCGAGTTACTTACGTTTCACAATAGAACTAGTGGGTAACAGTGACAATCCACAGTGTCAGAAAGCACTTGATATGCATTTCAACTAAAAGATCAGATGTTCTAGCAGATCAACGCAATCACTGACAAGTTTCTACAAATATATTTGTTATACAAACGTCTTTGCCCTGATTTCGATTACCGAGTTAATCGGATTTCTGGTGCATACAGATTTCGTCACCGGACTTATGCTTCTGTGCAATTATGATGCCGTAATGTGATTACATTAAGAATCATATACATACCTGACAAACAAAGCGATAGTGTTACTGAAGAACACAGATACTGGTAACACCGTGTGTGTAGATTCGTAACGGCAACCCGATCCACCTCTCTTGAAGGGAGCGATTCCCGGGATAATCAGGCAAGGAGAATGACTGGATTAAGAGCTAATCAGGGAAAAATATTAATAACCGGGGAAATAAAAATTAGAAGGAATACAGACCCTGCAGTACAAGTCACAAAGGGATAGATAGGGCTGACCACTGAATTACCAGGGCAAAAAAGTATTCATAAATGACATCGGGCGTGAGATATTCTGGTTCATTCTGGAGATATCATTTCGCATGATGTAGGTCGATTGGGTCATTGATTCCATGGAACGGTCCATGGATCCGATAGTGACCAGCATGGGTTCAAGCGTACCCACTTTTTGATTAATTTCAGCCATATGATCCGACATCACCTTAATATTGCTGGTCATATTCCCCATATTGTCTGAGACAGATTGCATATTACCGGCGAGAACAGTCATGTTGGAGTCTACACTCACAGCCAAATAGTGCACATCTTTAGCTAGGCTGTAGACCAGAAAAAAGCCATACGCAGCAAGAATAATAAACGCAAATAAGGAGGGATAAACAATCAGCTCCCAGCGCCGTGCACTGGTTTCAAAGGCCTCTGAAAGTCGATCAATTGAGTAGATCGGCTCTTTTAGCGGTTCCTGTCGCTGATCGATATTGTCATTATTCTGGGTCATTATCCCTATCCTCGCACCAACGCATGCCAGCAAAGTAATTTAATTATCGCTAATATCATAGATTTCTAATATAGTATCACATTATAAGTTTCATAAGCACCATTCTTTTAACTGAAATAACGCGATGAGATTGATTTATAGTAGGAAAATTCCCAGGCTGACAAGCCCGGAGTGATAGCCGTTTTTTACCAAATTGGCCGGGGCAGCAAACAGAATCGACCAGATGTTCGCTCGCTAACCAGGATACTAAAAATCCCCTATTGCTCCACGCCGCATGATTTCCAGAATAACCTTTTTGACATGCAGGGCTTCCTCTTTAAGGGCTGGCGGCAGTGGCTCCCCACCATGGATCATCAGATCCATATTCAATGCATAGAGCCAAAGCTTACCCTGCTTATCCTCTACCATTGTGATCCTGCACGGCAGGTAAGCCGAGAAGGCATCGCTGTAATCAAGCATGCTCGCTGCTGTGAGTGAATTACAGAACATATAGATCTTTACAAAACGGTATTTTTTACCGCTTTTTGCCTCTACATCTTTATACAGCGGTAACTCACCGACATTAGAGATGTTCAGCTCATTAGCGATTGTTTTCATTGACTGCTCTACATCTTCCGGAGAAATTCCTTCTTTAACAGGAACCTTCCAGATAGTCGCTTCAGCCGCATTACGCGTTTTAATAATATTCTCAACCAGCTCTTGATACACCCCCGCCGCCCCCGGATCAAAGCCATCCAGTATCGCTTGGGTTTTAACAATAGCAACGCCAGCAGCAATCACTGCCAAAAAACCAATCAGAGCAAAAAGATTCCTGATAATGCGCATGACTCATACCTCTCCGTTTTCACCCGATTTACGGATCTATTGTTATGCACAGGCATCTTGTAACACTGCCTAGTGGCGATAACTTGTCAGTACTATTTCAGCACGTTGGGATAAAGCTTGGCACAAAGCGAAGAGAGCTCTTTCGCCCCTTTTCCCCTTTGATTCAGTTCAAACACCGCAAGTCCTTCACTAAAGGAGCGTCTAAATATCGTCCGCTGTGAGAGACGTGGTTTTATGAATTTCATACCAGGTAATGTAACCAGTGCGGCTGCAGCCTCGTCCGTTTCGCGCACCGCATGGTGGGTATCGCCCCGATTGATAAAACCTATAATCTCAGGAGAATGCCCGTCTGTTACTGAATTTACAAACTGAATGAAGCGCTGGGTTGACCAGATATCAGCCTGAGATGGGGGTACTGGAACAAGGATCCGGTCCGCGTAACGGATGGCCTGCTTCATCATTTCAATATCCGCCGTACCAATATCAATCAGCACTTCATCAGCACGCCGTAGCTTATCAATATCCAGATATTTTTTACCCTTAACAGAAATCTTGGGGCGATACCCCTCTTCGTCACGAACCTCTGCTACATCCCTTAATGTGGCCTGGGGGTCTAAATCAACAACCTGAACATCCACTTCGGCCATGGCAAGCCAGACAGCGAGATTGAATGTAACGGTACTTTTTCCAGAACCGCCTTTCAGGCTACCTACAACTGTAATCATACACAGGCCTCTGCTTTTGTCTCAGTAAGGGAATAACCAGAACCGCATGTAGTCGAGAAATCAGTACCTTGCCTGATACGGCGCATCCGACCAAGCTAATGCATTATTCTGCCGAGCAGTAATCCTTTCAGGATAGTACACAGGCGCTGACCTGAAGGGGTACGAACGTTGACCTGAAATAGCATAGGGATAGCGAAGATCAGGTCTATAGCGATAATTCATCGGATATCCCTGGCGCGGATTATTCGGCAACAAAACAGGCGGTGACTGATAGGCCATTGTCGGTGGCACTGATCGAAAACGGTAGTTTTGGTGCGATCCATTGCGATTATTATAGGGCTGATAGCGCGCCACTCTTCCGGGCATAGATTGCTGAACCAGCTGGGAGGGCCTTTGCAGCTGGGGATAACCGTAGACAGGCGGACGCATAGCGGATCTTACTGGTGGTATCCAGGCATTAGGTGGTCGGTAATTCGCTGGTGCAGGGTAGCGGTGTCCACTGAATCCCCGATGGGCAGGTGGTGCACCTCGCCAAGGCATCGGCCGCTGAGCATAGGGGTAGTCATAGGCCATTCTCGGCATGGGTCTTCCCTGATAACCTGGCATTGCGACTGGATAGGGATGGGCTGCCTGTCTCATCCGAGGATAGAACTGGGCTCCCATTGGCGAGCGAGGTGCTTGGGCAATCGGTCTATAGCTGACTGGCAGCGGCCATGCAACAGCCCTGCGAACAGGGCGATACTGCACAGGTGCCATTCCACGCTGTGCTACATAGCGGGGTGGCAGATAACGAACCGGTTGCTGCATACGATAATGCGGGCGAAAACGCGCAACCCCCTGAGAAGGTGACGCCGGCATATACGCCGGAACCATGTTTTGCGGCAAACCATAGGGTGCTGCAATGGCTTGCCCGGAAAATAGCGGCATGACAGTTAATCCAGCCAATATCGCAAATAGTTGTGTCATTCTGATCATGATTCTTTACCCATGGCTGTTAAATCATTGATTTGAAAAAGGCCATTCAACGTTCATCTGGCCGGCTGTGGCTGGGGCACAATTTTCTTAAAGTAATCGGGAATAGTGAAGAGCACCGGGTCTTGTATGCCAATCGCGATGTTTTTCAATTCACGCACATAACCCGCAGCATTCACCTCTTTAATTGCCAGGTTCAGCTCCGGATCAAACCAGCGTGCAGAGCTTTGGGGCGACTGGTTATTCTGAGACACGGTCATCTCCCACTTCTCCACCTGACGACCGTTGAGTTCTTCAACAGCCAACATGCGTTGCTCCATAATTGGACCACCCTGAATCTCCTGGCGTAACAGGATAGAGCGCTGTTTACCTATCCATTGGGTACTCCGCATAGATCCCCCCTGCCCCTTCACTAAAACATCCCATTTTGTTGCACTCCTACCTTGGATTTTATCATCGCCCAGTTTTTTGCACTGTGCTCCGGGTATGCCTTCGCATGGACTCCCCTTGAGTGTAGCTGCTCCCTCTGCGCCCCCCATTGGATACTCGATATAGCTTTGCTGCTGTGGATATAAGACCCAAGTCACCTGCTTCTCCGAGTCTATGATATTTACTACCTGTTGGCCATGCTGCTCCATTTCGCTGCGGATTCGATTTTTTCCAACATAGATATGGCCAACCCTTTCCGTCTGATCCGGGCCAGTCTGGTAGGTATCAGCTGAAAATTCCACAGCTGCGGGCGAGGCAGCCTTAGCAGCCCCCCCACCAATAAACATCATGGTGCAACTTAAAAAGAAAACCTGACGAAAACCTGACATCTTTACCTCCGATTTGCCGGTCCAACTACAAATGACCAACTGCTCGCCTTTAAGCCGTGCTCTATCGACCTTGCGATTTATTATCTATTTGATTTATTTTGCTTTTTACCTTGCGGACGAAAACGGTAACCCGGATGTATCTGCTCGGGGGCGATGATCGGGTTATTGGAAAAGTCACGCCGCTGAGGGATTAAAGGCGGATTACTACCCCAGTCAACAGAATCCGTTCGCCTTTCCCAGGGATTAAAGCGTGGCGCAATCGACTGGCCCTGACCTCTGGGCATAGCATACCGACCTTTGGCATCTGATGCGGGGGTACGATACCGATAGGGAACTGCAGGCGCATGTGGTACGGGTGCCAGTGGTCGGATCTGATACCCCATACCGCCCGAATAACGATCCGGCAATTTTTTGGTCTGCGCCTTTTCAGTCGACTGGTCAAGCGGACGAAAATTACCAAAACCAGTTGGCGCTCCCCCAGCCATAGCGAACTGAGTTGTCATTAGCAGGCAAACCAAACCCAACAAGATACCCTTTCCTTTACGTCTGATCCCAATGTATTGCACCAGGCTCACTCGATACCACTTTCATTATCAACCTTGAGTCTGATCCCCCGTCGCCCACCCTTCCGCGCAGGAAGATCAAATGAGACAGTCTCATCGGATACTTGTTCCGGTTTAGATTCCTGGAATTTGGGTTTGACGGGCTCAGGCTTGGTTGCAGCTCGCTTCACAGCCTTTTTCTTCGCCGCTACCTTCTTCTTAGTGGCTACCTTTTTCTTCGTCACGACCCGCTTTTTCGCAACGGCCTTTTTCTTCGGTGCTTTTACTGTCTCCTGACTTTCGGGGGCTGCCAATGACTCAATCGACTCCTCTTTAGTCACTGTAGAGACAGAAGGTTTTATCGCCGGTTTGACAGTCTCCGCTGCTGTTTCAGCAGCATCAACAGGGGTCTCCACCACTACTGCCGAGGGATTGTTTGCCTCTTCAGAAGAAGCACCGTCTATCGGACTGGGTTGCACAGTGGTCGGTGGGGCCGTCTCCGGTGCAGCGTTTGACGAAGCTTCAGCTGAACTCTCCGCTGGTTGAGGTGCCCGCTTCGGTAATAGCTGACCCAACAAGAGAAAGATGCCACGCACTGCATAGAACAGCATGAGCAGAACAGTGGCAACCTTACCCCATAAGGCCATGACAAATGACTGGCGGGGTGTTGCCGGCCGGGTGTCTGCAGGTGGTGCTGCCTCCGGAGTGATCGCCGGTCCATTTTCGCCATCAAAACCGGCGGCGGCTACTTCACACAACGAGGTGCTGGCCTTGATACAACCCAGCGGGATAACAATCAATGTCAAAATGGTTGATACCATAACGCCGGAGGCCAATGAAATCGCCATGCCCTGGAAGATAGGGTCAGTGAAGATCACGCTGGAACCACAGACCAGGGCCAATGCCGTAATCATAATGGGGCGGGTTCGAGTCGTACAAGCGCGGACAACTGCCTCTGAGACCGGGACCCCCCGCTGAATCTCATGGATGGAGAAATCCACCAGCAAGATGGAATTACGCACAATGATACCCGCCAGGGCAATCCACCCAATCATGGAAGTAGCGGTAAACTCAGCACCCATGATGGCATGCATCGGAATAATGCCGAGCAAGGTTAGGGGTATAGGTGCCATGATCAAGGCGGGAATGCGGAAGTTACCAAACTCCCATACCACGAGAATATAGATCAGCACCAATGCAACCATAAAGGCTGCACCCATATCGCGGAAGGTTTCGAAGGTCACCGTCCACTCGCCCGTCCACTCAATGCTGGAGCGATTATCATCAGCCGGTGGCTTGAACCAGAAGGCGTCAACCGCCACACCATCCGGCGCAGTATAGCCATCCGCCAGAATATCCTGAACCTGGAACATGCCATAAACCGGGGCCGCCAGATCGCCGCCAACATCGGCAACCACATACTCAACAGGGCGCAGATCCTTGTGATAAATAATCGGCTCTTCCTGCATCCGTTCGAAGGATCCCAGCTCCCGCAACGGCAATGAAACACCGCTCTTCGACATGATCGGCAGATCCCCGAGGCGGTTGATTTGTGATCGCTCGGCCAATGGCACCTGGATAATGATATTTATTGGCTCGTGCCCAGCCTTCTGCTTTACATCACCCAGGCGCGTTCCACCCAATGCCATGGAGAGATTGCGATTGATTGCATCAACAGAGATACCCCGTCTAACGGCTTTTTCTGTATCCACTTTGAACAGCCAATACTCATAGCTGCCCCGCATGTAGTTATCCACATCAACCAGACTCTCAGCCTGCTCAAAAATTTGCGTAAGGTCAGTGGCGAACTGGCGCCGGACCTCCGGGGTCGGTCCATGCACTTCGGCAACCACCGACTGTAAAACCGGTGGGCCAGGCGGCATCTCGACAACTGCAAATTTGGCACCACTCTCGGCCACCAGCCCTTTAACCACCTCGCGGGCAGCCACAGCAATCTGATGACTGCTTCGCTTGCGTTTACTCTTGTGCAGCAGCTGAACCTGTACCTCTGCCTGCCAGGGATCCTGACGTAGATAGTAGTGTCGCACCATACCGTTGAAATCAAAGGGTCGGGCAGTACCAGCATAGACCTGAAGGGCCGTCACTTCAGGCATCTGTCGCAGTGACTGGGCTATCTGATGCGCCAGATTAGCCGTCACCGGCAGTGCAGTGCCTTCTGGCATATCCAGCACCACGGAGAATTCTGGTTTGTTATCGAGCGGCAGCATCTTCACTGCCACCCATTTGGTATAGAACATGGAGCAGGCAAATATGAAGGTACCCCACAGCACCACGCGGAATATAATCCGTTTGGTAGAAGATTGGATCAGTGGCGTAAGAATCCGCTCATAGAAACGCGCCAACCGCTCCGTACCGACTTTTTCCCGCTCTTCCGCCACTTCCAGATAGGCCATGCTGGGGCGCAGCCAACGTGAAATGGCCAGCCACGGGGTAAAGACAAATGCCGCAAAGAGGGAGATCAGCATAGCCGCTGAACCCAATGCCGGAATGGGCTCCATGTACGGCCCCATCATGCCACTGACAAAACCCATCGGCAGCAGAGCTGCGATGACGGTGAAGGTTGCCAGGATGGTTGGGTTGCCTACTTCACGCACCGCATCGACGGCGGTATCAATATCGGTTTTACCGTTCTCCAGCCAGCGCCGATAGATATTTTCCACCACCACAATAGCGTCATCTACCAGGATACCGATGGAGAAGATCAAGGCAAACAGACTCACCCGGTCGATGGTGTAACCGCCAACCCAGGCAGAGAAGATGGTCATCAACAGCACAACCGGAATAACCAGTACCACGACAATGGCAGGACGCAGCGCCCGGAAGGCAAACAGTACCAACAGGAATACGAAGCCAGTGGCAACAAACAGCTTAAATATCAGCTCATTAACCTTGTCTTCAGCCGTTTCACCGTAGTTACGGGTAATGCTCACTTCAACGTTTGAAGGGATGCGGACACCCTTTAGCATCTCAACCCGTTCAAGAATGGCGTTGGCCACGGTGACGCCATTGACGCCAGGTTTTTTTGCCACCGCAATCGTGACAGCCGGTATTCCACTGGCTGGCTGGGACTGATCACCGGCAGGACCCGTGTAATAAGCCACCAGTTGCTGAGCATCTTCAGGCCCCTGAATCACCTTGGCCACATCATGCACATACACGGGGACATCATTGTGCGTACCAATCACTAAGCGACTGATATCATCTGTGGACTTCAGGAATGCGCCGGTCATTACGGTCAACCGGGTATTGCCAGTCTCAACACCGCCCGCCTGCTGTTCACTGTTGGAAGTCTGGATTCGGTTCGCTACCTGATCGAGGCTGATGCCATACCCCGAGAGTCGCTCTGGGGATACCTCTATCGTGACCTGCTCAGCCCGCCCACCTACAACGAAACCGTTACCGGTATCGGGAATCTCCTTGATACTCTGCAATACATCATGGGCCAGCATGCGTAACTGGCCATCGTCGACATCTGGGGCTCCATTGCCATCCAGATCCTTGGACCAGAGCGTAATATTCACCACCGGCACGTCATCAATACCCTTGGCCTTGACCAGAGGTGGTGAGACGCCCGGTGGAATCTTGTCCATGTTGGAATCAAGTTTATCGTTCACCTTGACCAGTGAAGGGCCCATCTCCTCGCCAACATCAAACTCGATGGTCACCATGCCCATGCCACGCTGAGACGCGGAATAGACATGCTTAACACCATCAATTTCACTCATGATCCGTTCAAGCGGTTCAATAGCCAGATTGGAAACCTGATCGGCAGAGGCACCGGAGTACTGAACGAAGATATCCACCATCGGAACAGAAATCTGTGGATCTTCCTGGCGCGGGGTCATCATCAGCCCGAGCAATCCCATGAGCATCATGGAGATAAAAAACAGGGGTGAAAGCGGAGAGTTTATGAAGAAACGAGCGGTGCGACCGGCAAGACCTAGCTGGTCATCGGTTAACTGCACTGGGCTCAGATCATCTTTTTTTGCATCTTCCTGATTCATCATTTTTCACACTTGGTTGCAGCTGCATGACAGGTGTTGGAGACAGTGACGCCGCGTGACCAGAGAGTCACACATCATCACTCAGCGCTTCTCGACCGAACTGGCCCAACCGGAAGCGACCCCATTGCCGGGATTTCGTAACACCCGCTCACCGGCAGTCAGGCCGGAGAGGACGCTGACGTAACCATTATCCATGCTCTCACCCACGCGGATCAGGCGTAATTCAGGACGGTTATTCTTTCCCTGAACATAGACACCCGGCAGACTGCCGTTATAACGGATGGCCGAAGCTGGAATTACAGGATGATTTCTTTGAGGGGCCGTAAGATCGGGCACTCTCACCTTCACGTACATGCCTGGAGCGGAGACCCCTTGCGGCAGGTCAAACTTGACCTTTACTGTGTGACGCTGGGAATCAGCTGTTGGGTAGATCTGGGCAACCCGCACAGGAACCACCTGGCCGGTCACATCCAGTTCAGCCTGAAGCATCATCTGCTCATAGAGACTGGGACGCAGACTGGCAGGTACGTCCACCATAATCTGCAGATATTCAACATCTGCAAAGACCAATAGTGGCTGACCTGGCTGCATTGTGTCACCCACTTCAACATACTTTTTCAGGATGACACCATCAAATGGCGCGAGACTGATGGCATCGCGCAGCTTGGCATCTATGGCCTGGATCTGAGATTGTGCTGAGAGGATGCCATTTTGGGCTTGGGTAATCTGCACACCCGAATTATAGAGATCAGCGCGGCGCTCCACACTTTGATTCCGGGTACCGGACATCCCCTCCATCGGGCGGGTAAACATCTGGTCAAACAGATTGGGCAGTCCCATTCCACCCATGGACTGCTTGGATTGAGGTGACCAAAGCTCTCTATTGTACTGCATGCCAGCAGACCGCATTTGTGCATCCGCCGTGGCTAATTGTGCCAGTGCCGCATTACGCTTGGCCAAAAGCTCCGTATCATCCAAAGCAACGAGCAGGGCACCCTTCTCAAAGGTATCACCCTCAATACCGGCAAGATGCTTTACCCGACCAGGGACTTGTGCCGACAGAGTGACCTCTTTATAAGGCATAACGGTACCACCAAGCGAAACAGTGGAAGCACCTTGCGCCTGCTGGACAGTGAAGTAATCACTCTCACTCTGGGCCAAACTGGCTTGAGGTAAAACTGAAGCGACAGTCACTGCTGCCGCCAGCGCAATCACATGGATCTGAATACCCATTTTTATAATTATCCCGCTGATTAAGAACTGCTATTGATATACCACCCTGCCGACTTTACCACGACAAACAAAGTACAGGGTACTCTCAAGATACTCAGGCGTCTTTTTCAGCTTCGCGCCCAAACAATATTCGCTTTTCACTGTCGAGTGATCTCAGTAAAGCCGGCCTTCCCAACAGGCTGTTGAGAAGGCCGTTAACAACAGGCTAAGTCGTCAAAAATTACTGTATCTGCTCAATAAAGACTTACTCAAGCCTTACCCATCACAGTGAAACTCTTGATAAAGGGGCCAGCCATTCTCGGATCTTTGAGCATTGAACCGTAATCGCCGACCTTAAATTTCATTTTACCGGAGGTAAACGCCATCCCCAGACCCATCATTCCTGGCGGCTTACTGATCCACTTTTTCCATTGTGCATCGCTGCAACGGATATCCCAATTAAGCGTCTCTCCGTTAAAAGCCCCAGCAGCAACAGCCTTTCCATTCTCAATGGTAATCACACCACGGGGCGCATCTTCGCCCTCAAACCCATAGCCGATCACACTGCCAAAACCTATCTGCTCCAGCGCCCCAACCAATTCAGACTCAGCATTCCACTGCGTCATAAAGCTCTGCATCCACTCCTCAGAAAACAGTTCAGCCATTTTCATCTCCCTCTATATTTTTCCATGTACAGGATTGTTGGTTTGATCAAGATCAAACGGTTAGTAAAAACCAGCGCAACAGTGTATTAAGTATCTCTTATATACTCATATAATGCAATAGTTATACTGGCTAATTGATGGCCCTATTTGTTTATAAGTATTTGGCCAAATACACTTTTTTCATGTTAGACAACGTACTGAAGCAGACAAAACGACAATGCCACACAGCCGATTATGCTGTCATTTGCTACGTTTGCCCAATGCTTACAGGCTACCACCAGCAGCCCTCTCGCGTTAGTATGGTTTCGTAATCTTTTGGGGTAATACTGATCTGCGACAAAAAGTCGAATACAACAGAGACCCTTTTCAAACACCAGGAGCAGTTCATGAATACGGCAGGAAGACTCATCGAGGGACGCCTAAAACATCTCGAAACCCATCTCGAGCAAGAGAACCCCGTCCTCCTTAAAACTGTCCAGAGCTTCAAGAAATTAGACCGAATCGCCTACCGTACCGGTCTGCTCGATACTGACGAATCCTATGCCACCCAAATCCCGTGGTGGCCGCTTATTTCGGTCTTGGGGACATTCTCTTCAGGCAAATCAACCTTTATTAACCACTACCTGGGCTACAAGCTGCAGCGCACAGGCAATCAGGCGGTGGACGATAAATTTACGGTTACCTGCTATAGCCGTGAAAAAACCGCTCACGCACTACCTGGTGTTGCACTGGACTCTGACCCCCGCTTTCCGTTCTACCAGATGAGTGAAGATATTGAGCTAGTTGCACAAGGAGAGGGTCAACGCATTGACTCCTATCTTCAGCTAAAGACCTGCCCCAGTGAGCAGCTCAGGGGGAAAATCCTGATTGACTCACCCGGATTCGATGCCGATGCCCAACGCACATCAACACTGAAAATCACCGATCACATTATTGACCTTTCCGATCTGGTGCTGGTCTTCTTTGATGCGCGTCATCCTGAACCGGGCGCCATGCATGACACTCTGGATCATCTGGTCAGCAACACCATTAATCGAACAGATGCTGGCAAGTTCCTTTATATCCTTAACCAGATTGATTCAGCCGCCCGTGAAGACAACCCGGAGGAGGTTGTAGCCGCCTGGCAACGCGCCCTGGGTGAGCGCGGACTGACGGCCGGCCGCTTCTATACCATCTATAATCCAGACGCCGCAGTACCCATTGCAGACGACAATCTCCGCCAGCGATTTGAACGCAAACGGGACGCTGATCTGGAAGAGATTCATAACCGTATGCATGAGGTCGAGATTGAACGTGCCTATCGCATTGTTGGCGTGTTGGAGAGAACCGCACGTGATATTGAAGAGCGCGCCATACCCGCCATCAGCGAGGCCGTGTCGCGCTGGAAGAAACGGGTGCTCTGGGGTGATGCGATTGCCTACAGCCTGCTGTTAATTGGCATGTTCGGCATTAGCATCAAACAAGGCTACTGGGAGGGTTTACACTTTTCACCGCCCTGGCTGGAATCTCTGCTGAACAGTCCGACTGCACAAATAAGCACTGGGATCGGAATAGTGCTGGTCATTGTGGGCATTCACTTTTTTATACGTTCACTGTCAGCACGCAGCCTGTTACGTAAGCTACGAAAGCAGTCAGATAAACTGGCTATTCGTGGTAGCCTGGCCAATGCCTTCCTGCGAAACACCAAACCCTGGCGCAGTGTCTTTAGCAAATCACCTGCAGGCTGGGGCCGGGGCGCAAAGAAGCGGCTGGCACAAGTAAAAGAAGACGCTGATAACTATGTTCAGTCGCTGAATGACCGATTTACCAATCCTTCCGGAGAGGAAACCTTCAGTCTAAGCGAAATGTCGCACCATGCACCAAATGCACCGACATCTGTCGCGGATGCGGATAAAGAATTGGATTCAGCCTCGACCAGCCAAGCCTAAAGCACTGAGCACACACTATGCGGATAGGGGTTGATCTCGGGGGTACAAAAATAGAAGCAGTGGCCCTAGATGAAACAGATCATTGCCTCTGTCAAAAACGCATCCCTACTCCTGCGGGAGATTATCAGGCTACGCTGAGGGCCGTTGCTGATTTAGTCCGCAGCATTGAACAGGAGACACAACAGCAGGGCACTGTTGGTATCGGTACTCCGGGATCCGCATCACCGACAACTGGACTGATGCACAACGCCAATTCAACCTGCCTGAATGGCAGACCATTGCAGCAGGATCTTGAAAATCGGCTGAGACGCACTATTCGAATAGCCAATGATGCGGACTGTTTTACACTGTCTGAAGCCAGGGATGGCGCTGCAGCCAGTGCCAGCTCTGTCTTTGGTGTCATTCTTGGCACTGGTACCGGTGCAGGCATTACCATCAATGGTCAACTGATTCCAAGCCAGAATCGTATCGCTGGGGAGTGGGGACATAATCCACTCCCCTGGCCGAACCCAGATGAGTTACCGGGTCAGCCTTGCTACTGCGGTAAAAACGGATGTATTGAAACCTTTCTTTCCGGCCCGGGGCTGTGTCATGAATACTTGCGGACAACAGGGCAGCTGATTACTGGCCACGAATTCGCTCAACGACTCGCTGAGCAAGAGTCGGCAGCGAAAGTGGTGATGGCGCGCTATGAAGACCGACTCGCGCGGGGGCTTGCCACAGTCATCAATATCCTGGATCCGGTCGCCATTGTGCTGGGGGGCGGGCTTTCAAACTTCATGCAGCTTTATGAGAATGTTCCTGCAATCTGGTCAGCATACATTTTCTCAGATGCGGTCCAGACAAGACTGCTGCCTCCGCTGCACGGAGACTCCAGCGGTGTTCGCGGTGCAGCTTGGCTATGGGGAAAAGATGAGATCTGCCACAGGCCCTAGAGGCTACTGAGGCGATTTCGATCCGACAGTCACCTGATCACTGAGTTGATGAATCATCCTTTGGAGATGCAACAGTCGACCCAATGTGCTCGCAAACAGCACCAGAAAGTGTTGATGCCAAGTCTCAAAAAATTCCGGCTGATGATGGGAAACATTGAGTACACCCAACACCTGATCGCCCGATGCAATCGGCACTGAGAGCAGTGACCCGTCGCCATAGAACAACGCTCTTCTCTCAAAAGGCTTGAAGCGTGGATCACTTTTGCAGTTGCGGCAATACTGAATCTGGCCAGTCTGACAGGCCAGCCCCATGATACCTTCCCCAATCGCAAACTCCATACTCGCCACTGATTCAGACTGTCGGGAGTTTTCATCAGAACCAAAAAGATCCATGCCTGTACCCACAGCACAGGTGAGCAGATTGCCTTCAGTAAGAAAAATAGAGCACTGACCCAGGCTCTGGTGTGCCATCAGTGCCTCAAGCGCCTGCTGTAAAAATCGGTTTTCAGGCAACGTTTCAACCGGCAACCGTGCCAACACACTGATCGCAGACAGAGCGTCAACGAGTGAGAAAAAATGATCCTGATGGCGAAATGTCACGTTATCAACTCACAATTCATCAGGCTAATTGCCTGGCTACCAGTTCCAGATCATCAATTTGGCAGAGAATTGCCTCCTCGATCCGGGACAAACGCTCCTTGTCAATGTCAGGCAAAGATTGCAGCCAGGGAGACTCTGCCAAGGCGTTAACCTGCCCTTGTCGAACATCTCTTACCCATGTAACCGCTGCATTTAAAAGCATCATCTCAGGTTGCACATCACCCTGGTAATCCGGGTCTCCCAATTGCCCCATCATGGTTATGATGAGGGGCGGAAGATGCCACTTCTCGGCCAGCCAAAGGCTGGCGACCCGATGATCAACACCAAGTCGATCACGCTCAATGGCTCTAAGATTCGTTTCTGGTTTTTTAGCCTCCTGCAGGACAGCAGAATAGGCCTCACCCACAATGTGAACCAGCAGCAGCACACCCAAATTATGAAAAAGACCGCCCAAGTAGAGCGCATTCATATCAGGCCTTGCTTTCACCGGCATCGCCATGACCAGTGAACGCGCCAGCTGCCCTGAAGCCAGGGCCTCAAACCAGTAGCCCGCCAGGTCAAAACGAGGGCACCTATCCAAGTCAAAGGCACCTGCTACGGTAATACCAAGTGCGAGACTCTTCACCATATTCAGGCCCAATACCCGAATGATGGCCTCTTCAACGCTGTACACGGGCGTTGGCTGTGAGAAGTAGGCCGAATTGGCCAAACCAATAATTCTCGCCGCAAGCCCCGGATCCTGTTCAATAATTCCAGCCAGCTCTTTCAGATCTATCTCATCATCTGTGATGGCTTCCATCAATTTGCTGGCAGTCATAGAGAGTGGCGGCAGATGTTTAACATCAAGCACCGCGTATTTTATACCCTCTTTGTCAACATCCATAACGGCACTCTATCCTAGTGGTGATAGCAACTATAAATATAATAGCGGAAAAATATCAGTTTACTTTAGCTGACAATGAATTACAGGCTATTTATAAAGTCATCTTAAAAATATATCCACCTCTTGCTGCAGTGCGACGATAAGCCTATAGTGTAGTATTTACACTTAGTACTCTTTGACTGTGCCATACTGCTACGAATACCCTCACCCCGCTGTCACAACCGATGTGGCTGTTTTTACCCTGCGCCAACAGCAGCTTCAGCTCCTGCTGGTACGGCGAGGAGAGGATCCCTATCGAGGCATGTGGGCATTACCCGGCGGTTTTCTTGAGATTGATGAAGATCTGGAGAGCTGTGCAAAACGCGAACTGAAAGAAGAGACCGGTGTATCTGATCTCTATATCGAGCAGCTGTTTACTTTTGGCCGTCCCGACAGAGACCCACGCGAACGTATTATCAGTGTGACTTACTTTGCACTGGTGCCATCGAACAAGCTGGAGATTCGCGCCGGCAGCGATGCTGCTGATGCCGCTTGGCACTCGCTGAATACGCTTCCTGAACTCGCCTTCGATCATGCAGAGATTATTCAACAAGCCCAGGAAAGACTGGCCGCCAAAACACTTTATTCAACCATTGCATTTCAGCTTTTACCCCCGACTTTTACATTGAGCGAACTACAATCGGTTTATGAGATCCTACGCAATGAAACATTAGATAAAAGAAACTTCCGCAAATGGATACTCTCCCTTAATCTGCTCACAGAGACCGGAGAGAAACGAATGAGCGGTAACCACAGGCCTGCTAAAATTTACCAGGCAACCAACCCGGATCACGTTGAAATTATTCGCTGAACAAGACAGCCAATTTAAGAGAAAATCATGACTGAGACCACATCCACCAGTGCACTCAAGCCCCATCCTGTTGCGGTTCCGCCACATCCTGTCTGGCCACAAATGAGCGTGGAGGAGAAGGTCGCAACAAAAAACCGCATCAAGACCTTACTAAAGGAGCGAAATGCTGTAGTTGTTGCGCACTACTATACCGACGGAGACCTGCAGGAACTGGCAGAGGAGACGGGGGGTTGCGTGTCAGACTCACTGGAAATGGCACGCTTTGGCACCCAGCAATCAGCCGACACTCTGGTGGTTTGCGGTGTTCGCTTCATGGGCGAGACTGCAAAAATACTGAATCCCGAGAAGCACATTCTGATGCCTGACCTGAATGCCACCTGCTCACTGGATGAAGGGTGTCCAGCTGATGAATTCACACAGTTCTGCGATCAGCACCCGGACCATACCGTAGTGGTTTACGCCAATACCAGCGCCAAGGTAAAAGCGCGTGCTGACTGGGTTGTAACCTCAGGCATTGCGCTACCCATCATTCAGCATTTGGCAGAACGTGGTGAAAAGATAATCTGGGCGCCCGACAAGCATCTGGGTAGATACGTTCAGAAGCAGACCGGTGCCGACATGCTGTTCTGGAATGGCTCATGCGTCGTACATGAAGAGTTCAAGTCCGTTGCACTGGAACGAATCAGACGGCTGCATCCAGATGCTGCCGTGCTGGTTCATCCTGAATCACCCGAAGAGGTGATCGACCAAGCCGATGTTGTTGGCTCAACCACAGCCCTGATTAATGCCGTCATGGAGATGGAGAACAAGACCTTTATTGTTGCAACAGATGGCGGCATTTTCCACAAAATGAAACAACTGGCGCCAGGTAAGATATTGATCGAAGCCCCCACCGCAGGCGAAGGGGCCACCTGCGAGAGCTGCGCCCACTGCCCCTGGATGGGTATGAATGCATTGCAGAATCTCGAGCAGGTTCTTATAACCGGCAACAACGAGATCCATATCGACCCGGACATTCGCGACCAAGCCGTCAAATCGATCCAAAGAATGCTGGATTTCGCCAAAAAACAGGCAAAATAGGAATGCAAGTTTTAGTTCCATTGAGCCAGATCAATTACCGCTCAAGATTTCCATTTGACAGTCGCCAACTACTTCAAGCCAGGGAGAGCAACACAACCAACACTTACACTTGACACCGTAGCCGACAGGGGTGATGTCCCTACGGTGATGAGGAGTTCTCATGAATGCATTGCGCCGTCTGAAGATTACCCACCGCCTCTGGGCGCTGATAGCACTGGCTGTTTTCGGTATTGCCGTCATCACCGCTGTATCGCTCTTTCAGTTCAAAACAAGCCTGTTGAATGAAAAGGTTCTGCAAACCCAAAAACTGACGGAGACCGCTCAAAGCATCATCGCCGATTTCCATACCCGTTTCAGTAAGGGAGAAATGGATGAGGCCACGGCCAAGTCGGGAGCGCTAACCAGTATCAGGTCACTGAGATACGAGGGCGGTAATTATTTCTGGGTCAATGATATGAATGCAATAACTTTAATGCACCCTATCAAACCCTCTTTGGAAGGAAAGGATCTTTCTGGGCTAAAGGATGCCAATGGCACCGCAATTTTTGTCGAGTTCGTGAATACAGTTAAAACCAAAGGCGAGGGTACCGTTCCCTATCTCTGGCCAAAACCTGGCTCAGAGGAACCTATACAAAAAGTATCTTATGTAAAAGGGTTTAAACCTTGGGGTTGGGTGGTTGGCACCGGCATCTATATTGATGATGTAGAGGCCGCCTTTTGGAAAAACGCCACCACATTGGCCATCATTGTAGGGGCCGTTCTGTTAATTCTCATCACCTTGTCTGTGATCATCGCTCGCAGTGTCTGTGTCCCCCTGCAACTGACCACTCAAGCCATGCACAATATCGCGGCCGGGGACGGTGATCTCACCCAGAGACTCGATAGCAGCGGTAGTGATGAGGTTGCAAATCTGGCAGCAGCATTTAACGAGTTTGCCATCAAGGTTCAAAACACTATTGCCCAGGTTAGCTCTGCTACCAAGCAACTCACCAGCTCAGCAGATGAGCTCTCTGCCATAACGGCAAAAAGCCATGAGGGGATGAATGAACAGCGCAGTGAAACCCATCAAGTCGCCACTGCAGTCACAGAGATGGCTGCCACCGTTCATGAAATTGCCAGAAATGCAGAGAAGACAGCTAGCTCAGCCCGTGAAGCGAATGATGAGGCACGAAATGGCAGCAGCGTGGTCGATGAAGCCTCCCAATCCATTAACACCCTGGCCAGTGAAGTAGAACGAGCATCCAGCGTAATAAATCGACTGGAATCTGAAGGTGAAGCTATCGGTTCCGTGCTGGATGTTATTCGCGGCATTGCCGAGCAGACCAATCTTCTGGCACTCAACGCAGCTATTGAGGCAGCACGAGCGGGTGAGCAAGGTCGTGGGTTTGCTGTTGTTGCCGATGAAGTGAGAACCCTGGCAAGTCGCACACAACAGTCGACCAGAGAGATTCAGGAGATGATCGAGCGCCTGCAAAGCGGCACCACTGAAGCCGTCCAGGTTATGAACCGTAGCCAATCCACTACTCAGATCACCGTGGACAAAGCCCATGCAGCCGCTGAATCATTAAATAAGATCGTTCAATCCATATCAATGATCTCAGACATGAATACTCAGATTGCCAGTGCTGCAGAAGAGCAGTCAGCCGTTGCCCAAGAGATCGACCGTAGTATTGTGCAGATATCACAGCTGGCAGAAGAAGCCACCCACGGTTCTGACCGGGTTGCCACCTCCAGCCAGGAACTCTCAAGACTCAGTGAAGGGCTGCAGGCCCAGGTCAGTCAATTCAAGGTTTAATAGAGACAAACGCAAGAGATTGCCATTGAATAAAAAAAGGGGCGCACCGGCACCCCTTTTTTTGTAAAGAGTAGCTTGTCAGCTTTCCGGGCTAATATGTTGACCGCAAATACCGGATGACTCGGCATGCTTGCGCAGACCCTCTACATCCAGAATCTCAATATGGCCACCTTTCACTCTAACTAAACCCTGATCGGTAAAATTGTGCAGAATTCTGGAAAACGTCTCGGGTTTCACAGACAGACGTGATGCGAGAACACCCTTGGGTGTAGCCAGATCAAAGGCCACTCTAACCTGTCCCTTAAACATCGATTTCCCACACAGAAAACCTGCAACACGTCCTGTTGCGCTCTGCAGCGTCAGGTCATCAATCTCCTTGATCATACGCCGCAGACGCATACTCATATCACCCATGACACGAAAACAGGTCTCGGTGGATTCTCTCAACAGATTGAGAAAACCTTTGCTCTCCACGGCAATCAACCGGGATCGCCCAATAGCAGTTGCCCTGACTGGATAAGCCGGATTATCAGAGAACATCAGTGCCTCAGCAAAAGTATGTCCCGCAACCACGACCTCAATGACCTTTTCATTGCCATTCATCGAAAGTCGTGAGAGTTTTATCTGGCCTTCCTGAACCAGAAAGAACCGTTTTGCCTCATCGCCCGCCTCAAACAGCGCCTCATTGTCCTGCAACTGAATATCCGTACTCATCAGTCGTACACGCTCCAGCTGTTCGTCATTCAGCTGGGAAAATAGATAGGCTTCTTTAAGCTCGGCCTGCATACACACACCATATATAGTGATAAATAGTTAACTATCAGTTAGTTAACAATCATAAGGGCTTATTTTACAGCAGATATAGTGCAATGGAAATCATGGTGAATGAAATCCATCTGATAACATCAACGCGCGCTCTTTGAAAACCTAAGAGTGTTGTATTTATTCCGCTTTAGAATCAATCATATACTCATCTAAAGCCTGACTGGTAGCACGGAATCTCGACATAGCCATAGCCAGGTTCTTAAATAACAGGAGATTGGAGATTAGGAACAAAAGACCTGCCAGATGAGCGAACCACGCAGGTTTTATCACCGCGGCAAACAGAAAAAGCAGTGAGAGGAAGTAGCAATTAAATTGCAGACGGGCCGCCTTGTCGGAGATAAACTCTTTCATATTTGGCACTTGTACCGTCATGCACATCAGACTGAGCTGACGATTCTGCAAATGGAACCAGGAGAGGAAAGGTACGATTTTATAAAGCATACCATTGACGAGCGATAGGCCGGCACCAACGACCAGACAAACGCCCAAAAGCAGATGATACTGCGGGCTATTGGCAATAACTTCAGACACATTCCCGGCAATCCAGATGGCAACACCAAGAAGAATTGAGATCATTCCATTACGCCAGAACTGCATCGTTATATCGGGAACCCGCCGTTTTCGCTGCCGTTGAAGTCTTAGCGTCACTACGGCATAAAGCATATAGCCAGGTAAGATCAACAACATCCAGAGCCTTGGGACAATCGCACTAAACCAATTAAAAATAACACCCAACATCAGCACCGACCAGATCAGCAACGCCAAAAAAATTGCCGGCGCAAGATATCGACGAATCTGCATGGGATATTCCGGTGTCACCTGAAACATCGGTACCACCTGATATGAGATACCTACCAGCAAGAGACCGATCCAACCGAGCAAACCCCAGCCAAGATGTACATCGACCAATGGGGCAATATGGCCAAATCCGATGGCACCCAAAACACCACTACCCAGAAGTAGACCAAACATCAGGGTAATGAGAAAAGCAACCAGCGCAAGTCGCATAGCAGTGACAGTATGCGTGACCTGCTTTACACGCAGCAGCGCTACCGCTATTGCAAAAAAGAACAGACCAATACCAACAGCGAGAGATATTAGTCCGAATAAATTTGCACTATCACCACCGGTGATAAATGAGAACACCAGTAATCCTGTACCAGCGGTAATAAAGAGATGACATGTTTTCCCCACGGGCACGACAGCAGGGACCCGGGAGCCTGCCAGGACAGGCAACATCTGCAACAGCGCTCCACACATCACCATCGCCAACATGCCGAGAGTAATTAGGTGTGTTAGACCTAATGTCATCGGTGACCAGCGCGTCAGCAAGAGGCTGGGGCCATATATTAGCAATAGCAAACCTGCAGCTAGGCCGAATAAGGGTGCTGTAATAAAAAATCTGAAAGGTATTGAGATCGGCGGCGCCTGATCCAATGAAAGACTTGCAGTATTAAGCATCACTTCACCAATGAAACAGGGATAAGAAAAATAATAGTATCAAATGATACCATATTTTTCAGGAACAGGAGTTTAACTTAAATTTAAAAGTGAGTTGCCGCTTCTTCACTGGCAATTTTGTCACTCGATCGCCAGATGTAAATCGCATATTGATCAGGCAGCACCTCTATGCAGCGCCAGGCAAACCCCCCTTTATCAAGCAATGGGTAGAGAAGATGGGGCTCACGGCGATGCACGACATTCAGATACTCCCCAGGTGCCAACTGTTGGATAGCCTCGAGTGTCCGTTCAAGCGGCTCACAAGGCTCAAGCATGCTTACATCGAGTTTTTTTTCCATCGTAAGTAAATATCTCTGAGAGGTAGCTCAACAACTTCAGGCCGAGCATCCATGCTCAGCTTCATATCCTCAAAAGAGGCCAGCAATTACAACATTTTCATCTCTCTTAGAGTGGCCTCTGCATCGCCAGCAAATACCTGATCGGTCATTGGATAGAGCATCTGCTCCTCTTTCATATTGTGCTGCTGCATGACCATCATCAAGGTTTCTGAAAGGCCCAGATAACGCTCTTCATCTTCGTAAGTGACGGCAGCTTCCATATCCGCCATCAGTTGACGCATCTGCGTATGTTCCATACGCATCATCTGAGTTGGCCCCATTGTCTGGCCCGTACGCTGCTCAAAATTGGGGAAAAGTATCCCTTCTTCCATAGTAAAATGATTTTCCGTTGCGTCATGAAACGCCTTGAACGCGTCTCTTCCCTGCTCCCAGCTACCCTCTGCTATCAGTTCTTCGGCTTTGGCAAAAAACTCATCACAATGCCTGTGATCACTCGCCATTGTTTCGGTGATTGTTGTCATCTGGCTATTCCTGATTCTTTTAGTCTGAAATTTGATTTAAAGTGTGAGTATCGGAAATTCACAACCCTCCACACCTTGATTTCAATCAATCCAATGCAAATTCAAAATGTTACCGATCCTTAATATTCTATTGACTCAAATCAAGGAACTGCTGAAAACATACAGGCTTAATGCATCCTGTACGTCTTTCGCGTTACTTACACACGGAAAATAATAGAGGGGATAACAATGGCCCAGGCCTTCACAAAAACCATGGCGCGGAACATCTTTTATGGTGGAACCGCGTTTTTCTTCCTCCTTTTCCTTGCGCTGACCTTTGATTCTGTTCAGCAGCTTCCCAACCGCGACAACCGTGCCGCGCTTGAGGG
>VMRY01000112.1 GCA_007713595.1 Sedimenticola thiotaurini | reverse complement strand
TTTTAAACAAGTGCGCCGCTATTACCTTAAAGAATGCATGTGTTAGTGGAGTCATTTGAAAATAGCAAAGCACTTTTACATTTGAACCAAAGCGGTTATTCTCACGAGCAAGCTATTTTAATATTAGGACTAATTCGATGAATGTTGAACAATTTCAGCAGTTACTAAAACCGCTTACCGACATGGTTGCTCCGATGCCCGTCGACAAGGAGCTGGAGAAGTCGCTGGAGAAGACTTATCCTCCCGGCAGTGAGCTGTTTGAATCAATCGACAAAGCTTGCAACGAAGCAATTGCTGCTGGTTGGATGTGTGCTCAAGGTAGTGAAGGGCGTCGCTTCGGCCGAGTCATTGAGCCCTCGGATGAAACCGGCCGCTTGAGCGTGGATGTGGTGGATCTGATTGATATTGCAGGGCCACACCATCGCCATCCACTGGGTGAGATCTGCATGATACTGCCGATAACGGAAGGGGCTCTGTTTGATGGAAAGCCTCGCGGCTGGTGTGTCTATCCACCAGAATCACAGCACCGTCCAACAGTGACTAATGGGCAGGCTCTGATTCTCTATCTGTTACCAGAAGGACAGATAGATTTTACGCGCTAATTTAGCGGAACATTATTCTGATGATGTTCGTCCGTAACGATGTCATTACATCGTTACGGCTACTACTCTTCCTGGACAGGAGGATTGTAGAGCGGATAGAGATGCTCTTCTTCTGTTTTGATACGTTCGACCAATGCGATGCCGATCTGCTGTAGTTCCGGCAGGAAATCTTTTTCCATGACATCACTCCAGGGCCAGACATTGTAGCGTTCAATAAATTGATTGACCGCTTTTCCAATATGCCGCATATCCCGGCGCATCGCTTTTACGGTTTCGCAGTTTTCACTCTCGTTGGAAATAGTTCTATTCAGATAGACGTAGAGTTTTACGTTTTCCAGCATGATATGCTGATGAAACAGATTTTTAAAACGTGCCAGCTCTGTACCCACCTCTCTGAAGCGCTGTTCCTTGGCCTTTTTTTCAACATGCATATAGTGCATTAACAGGGACTGGTGATCGTCTATCAGTGAGCCAATCAGTTCAGCATCGTATGCAATAGAGGTGTTGGGCGCAGTGATATCGCCACAGGAGGTGGATTGTTTTTTAGTCTTTCTTTTGAAGAAATTGAACATGAAATTGGCTGGTTAGTTACAGTGATAGTGTTTAATTGATCTTCACCGTCCCTGATATTAAGTCATTAAGAGTCTATACCAACTTATGGGTTGGTGTGCGCCTCATTCCCTAAAATACCGAATATGACTACTGAAATGTGAACTGGTTCTAGCTGAAACGCTGCCTCGAAGTTGTTTTCGCTGTTTAGATTGATTCTATTTTAACAGCAGCTTGCTTAGCCTGGTTTTGCTTTTCAGCAGGTCGGCGAGTGTATAACGATCCAGCACTTGATAGAAAGCGGCTATGGATTCTTCCAGCATATCCTTCATTTGGCAGGCCGTTTCAATCCGACATGCGCAACTCCCTTCGGTAAAACAGGCGGTCATTACTGTGCCTTGCTCAGTGCTGCGGATCAATTCACCGATATTGATATCCTGTGGATCAAGCGCGATATAGAAACCACCACCTTTGCCGCGTACTGTCTCTACATAGCCCTGCTGGCCCAGATGGTAGACAACCTTCATCAAATGATTTTTTGATATGGCGTAGGCCTCTGCCAATTCTCCGATGGTAGCCATTTCACCAGGCCGCAGGCCGATATAGATCAGCACCCGAATTGTATAGTCAGAGAAGGTAGTAAGACGCATGACAAAATCCACAATAGAAAGAAGTATTTAATATATTGATTATGTCTCTTTTGCGTGATATATAAAAGAAGTATATTAAATATTGTTTATATATATAAGCAGTCATTAAAGGAGTGGCAAGTCATGGTGAGTCCCAGGTACCCCATAATTTTGAAGGAGAAGCGGACGCTTGCTCCCGGCACAATCGAGCTGACCTATCAGCGTGAAGATGAGGGCGTGATTGGTTATCTCCCCGGACAATTTTTTTCTCTTGATTTCAAATATCAGGGGGAAGAGAAGAGCCGGAGCTACAGCGCAGTTGCCCGGGTGGAAGATCTTCGGAATAACCGGGAGTTTCAGTTTGCGATTACAGCGGTGCCAGATGGTGCTGCATCGAGCTATTTTTTTAATGCGACACCCGGTGAGTCTGCAAAGATGAGTGGGCCCTTTGGTGCGTTGACTCTTCCCAAGAGTGATCCCAGCCGCTACATCATGATCGCAACTGGAACAGGAGTAGCACCTTATCGGACTATGCTGCCAGAACTGGAAAAGCGTCTGCAGCAGAATACCGGGTTACAGGTGACTGTAGTGATGGGCGTAAGAACACCTGCTGAACTGATCTATGGTGAAGAGTTCATCGCATTGGCAAACGAGTACGCCGGGTTTAGTTTTTATGCCTGCTATAGCCGTGAAATGCCAGATCAGCCCGCTGCGCATGAATACGCCGGACGGGTTGGTGTGCTTTTTGAACAGCTCGAACCGGATGCAGCAAAGGATATGGTCTATCTCTGCGGGAATCCTGATATGGTTGAAGAGTCCGTCAGCTGGTTTTCTGCGCGTGAGTTTACCGCGAAAAATCTCAAGCGGGAGAAATACAAGTTTTCAACCTTTTAATCGGGTGAACAGACAGTTAACTGACTGGCTGAAGTCTATAAATGGGTTACCCCGTCCCGATTTTTTGCCAGCATATGACGGGTGAGAATATAGAGTAAAAAAGATTCATAAATGGCGGCTGAGAGTATCACCCCCATGGTAATCCAGACCGTTATCTCGGTTGATAAGTAACCTGCATTATGCAGAAAATAGATCGGCGTCAGTACCAGTAACGAGACCGCCAGTGAGACCCAGAGCATGTGATAACTGTAGGGGAGTTTACTGCTACGAATGATGTAGTCTGCCATCTGATCAATTCCTTTGTCTGATGATTAACCACACAAAATACGTGCGTATAGACTTCTGATTTATAGTTGATCCCTGCGACAAGTCAAGTTTGTACTGTTATGCGCTTTTGAAAACTATTCCTGACTACCCCCGAAACTCAGCCAAAAAGCTACATACAGGCGCATTTATATTTATTCAGTTATCTGTGCTGTTCTGCTGCCATTGATTTGATCGGGGCTCGCGCGCCCCTACGGCGTGTACCTTTTGTTTCGGCAAAAGTGACCAAAACCATCGCTCGGTGGTATGAAAGTCGCGACAGGTGCTGTATCTCAACATTCGAGTACCTCATCTTGTTTCTGTAATGCCATGGCTGTAGATGATGGGTATTCGGGAAAACACTTTATTTCTGAGTCAGTAAATTCAGTCAGCCTGTTTGGTTTTTGCAGTTTGCTGTTTCTTTTCCCGCAATAATTTTATTTGGAACAGTACATTGCGCTCTTCTTCCTCGAGAACAGACTCGATATAGCGGATGGTGGCGCGATAACGGGGAATAATATTGTACTTGAGCGCATTGACCCGTTTTTGCGCCTTACGCTGTTCGGCCATCAGGCGACTCAGGGCCATCTCTGATTCACCCAGACGGGTCAGTATCTCGGCGGTATCTGTGAGACTTTTGCGGGTCTCATCGAAACTGGTGTCGGTACCCAGAAGTCCCACCGGCTCCATTGTTAGCCGCTCTGTGGAGATGGCCGGATATTCAACACCCATGCTGCGTTTCGGTATGATGTTGATCTTCAGGGTGGGGGCAATGCCCAGCCCTGCCTGTTGCAGTGACCGGCTGCCCATACGCAGATGGGCGACACCAAGCCAGTGATACGATGCCTTGATGGCGTCGTGACAGGATTGTCTCAGCTTCTGATACTCACCAACCCGTTCGTACACCAGGCGTGTGAGCAGTTCACGTTTTCTTTCCAGCAGTGCATGCCCATCCTCAAGAAAGCGCACCTGCTTTTTCATCTCAAGCAGGGTGTTCTTGGTGGGTGGTACTTTGATCAGCTGCTGTGTCATTGTTTGGAACGCTCCTAATCCGCTGACCGATGGTACTTGGCCAGGTCGGTTTCCTGTACACGGGTCAGCATATCTTTTGGGAACATACTAAGCAGTTCCCACGCCAGATTGAGCGTTTCGATAATCGACCGGTCTTCGTCTTCACCCTGACCAACAAATTGACTATCAAATGCCTCGGCAAATTGCAGGTAGCGTCGATCCCGTTCAGACAACTCTTCAGCACCGATAATAGCGGCAAGATTTCGTGTCTCCAGTGCCTTGGCATACATGGCGTAGAGTTGGCTTGCCACGCGGGGATGGTCTTCCCGGGTATCATCCTTACCAATGCCATCTTTCATCAGGCGGGAGAGTGAAGGTGAGATATGCACCGGGGGGTAGATGCCCTGATTATGCAGCTCACGACTCAGCACGATCTGACCCTCGGTAATATAACCGGTCAAATCAGGTATCGGGTGAGTGATGTCATCCGAAGGCATAGTGACTACCGGTACCATGGTGACAGAGCCGTGGCGATCTTTGATCCGGCCTGAGCGTTCATAGATCTCTGCCAGGTCAGAGTAGAGATAACCCGGGTAACCTTTTCGTGACGGGACATCGCCTTTGGCGGTAGCAACCTCGCGCAGAGCCTCTGCATAGTTGGTCATGTCGGTAAGGACGACCAGTACATGTCGATCTAGATCAAAGGCGAGGTACTCGGCCGCCGTCAATGCCACACGGGGCAGGGCCAGTCGTTCAACGGGTGGATCATCAGCCAGGTTGATGTACATCACCACGTTGCCCAGCACGCCGGAGTCAGCAAACTCCTCCTGAAAGAAGCGTGCATCGGCGTAGGAGACACCCATGGCGGCAAATACGATTGAGAAACTACTCTCTTCGTCGACCAGCTTGGCCTGTCGGACAATCTGTGCGGCAAGTCGGTTGTGCGGCAGACCGGAGGCGGAAAAGATGGGCAGCTTTTGTCCCCGCACCAATGAGTTCAGGCCATCAATAGAGGAGATGCCGGTTTGGATAAATTCACGTGGATAGTTGCGGGCAGCCGGGTTGATGGCCGATCCGTTGACATTACGCCGTACGTTGGAGAGTATTGGCGGCCGGTCATCTTTGGGATGACCCAGTCCATTAAAGATGCGGCCGAGAATCTCTGGTGACAAATTGATCTCCAGCGGTTGATCGAGAAAGCGAACCCAGGTGTTCTCAAGATCAAGATCGCCCGTCCCTTCAAATACCTGAATCAACGCCTCATCTTCACTGGTGCGAATGACCTGGCCATTACGGAGCCGATTGAGGTGATCACGTATGATCACCTGGTCACCAAAGGCGACCTGTGGTGCTTGCTCGACGACCAGCAAACTCCCTTGTGCAGAGGTTGCGGTGCGGTACTCTTTTGCACTCATTGCACGTGCTCCTTGAACTTGGCGTATTCAAGACGGATCTTGCTGAAGGCCTCTTTGAACTCCTCCATCATCAGTCGAATCTTGTCACACTGTTCACTGCTAAAGGTCTGTTTGGCACGACGCGCCTTGGCCATCAGAGGCAGATCGGTGAGCTCCTGAACTGAAATGCCGAGTTCAATCAATTCTGAGCCACGCTCAAATATCATCAGAACCATATCCAGCAGTAGAAACTGTTTTTCAGGTGAAGAGAAGGTGTCAACGGGATCGAGCGCACTCTGTTGCAACACGGCCTCTTTGATCAGTGCGGCCCCTTCCAACTCCCAGCGTTGGGCGGAGGAGAGCGCCTCTGGACCAACGAGATTAACAATGCGTGAGAGTTCAGCATCTCTGGCCAGTAATCCCAGCGCCTGCTTGCGTCGGTGCTGCCAATCCGGACTGATCTCCTTATGCCACCACTCGGCAGCTGTGCTGACGTGTTCAGAAAAACTTCCTACCCAGTCAATGGCGGGATAGTGCCGTGCGTCCGCCAGCTCTTTCGATAGTGCCCAGAAGGTCTGAATAATCTCTTTGGTATGGGCAGTAACCGGTTCAGAGAAATCGCCACCTGGAGGTGATACGGCACCAATCAAAGTGACCGATCCTTTTGTGCCACTTTGGGTTTCTACCCGACCGGCACGTTCATAAAAAGCAGCAAGCCGTGAAGCAAGGTAAGCCGGGTAGCCATCTTCCACCGGCATCTGTCCCAGCCTTCCGGAAACCTCACGCAGCGCTTCAGCCCAGCGGCTGGTGGAGTCAGCCAGCATCACCACATCGTAGCCCTGGTCGCGGTAGTATTCGGCCATGGTGATCCCGACAAAGATGGAGGCCTCGCGTGCCACAACCGGCATGTTGGAAGTGTTCGCTACCAGCAGCGTGCGCTCCATCAGTTTGTGGCCCGAGTAGGGGTCCTGCAGTTGCGGGAAGGTCTCCAGTACATCAACCAGTTCATTACCCCGCTCTCCACAGCCGACATAGATGACGATATCGGCATTCGACCAGCGTGCGATCTGCTGTTGTACGACCGTTTTTCCGGCACCGAATGGGCCGGGGACAGCGCTCTTGCCGCCCTTGAGGAGTGGGAAGAAGGTGTCGAGTATGCGTTGTCCTGTTATCAGTGGTGACAGGCCATGATCCCTGCGCAGGTAAGGTCGGGGTGTTCGCACCGGCCAATTCTGGTAAAGCATCAACTTGCTCTGCTTTCCTTCAGCTCGTTGCAGGCGGCCGATGGGATCATCCAGACGATAATCACCTTCAGGGGCAAGTTCCTTGAGTACGCCGGACAGATTGGGTGGCACCATGATCCGGTGTTCAATAATAGCGCTCTCTTGCACCCGGCCAATCAGTTGTCCAGGGGAGAGTGTGGCGCCAATCTCCACCCCAGGTTCCGGGATAAAGTGCCACTCCCGTTCCCGATCCAGCGACGGCAGATGGATGCCCCTTCCAATGTGATCTCCGGATTCCAGAAGGATCTTGTCCAGCGGACGCTGAACACCATCAAAAATACTCCCCAGCAGACCCGGCCCCAGTTCCACGGAAAGCGGTTGACCAAGACCGATAACCGGTTCGCCTGGTCTGACGCCCTCGGTGGATTCATAGGATTGAACCAGCGCGGTTTCACCTTTCAGTGCGATCACTTCGCCAATCAGTCCCATGTTGCCGATCTTTACCTGTTCGCCATTGCGGATGCTGGGTAACTGAATGGTAAGGATCGGGCCGTTGATCTCGTGGATCCTGCCCTGTTTGTCTTTGCTGTTCATCGAATACTGCTCAGGTTATCTTGTACTGTGCCTGCCGGGAAGAGCCGCTCCAGTATGGTTTGATGCAACTGACTGGCCAGCCGTTCTTCTCTTCCTTCAAAGGTGTTATTGAATCGAATCAGCCCATCATTACTGCTGATGATCACACCGCCAATTGTATTGATCGTTGATGTAGCAAGGGTGATTGTTTTATCCGGCACGGCGTCTTGGTAAAAGTTGTCCCAGATTGGTAGCAATCTGTCGCGATCTCGGGTGTTGAAGGTCGCGGTTAATTCAGTTCGTTCAAAAGAGTGTGCTGCTGCTGCTATTAACTGTTTTAGTAGTGGGAGATAGGTGGTTTCTTCAGCTACTAATTCAGTGACCTGCTCCCGTAGTTGTTGTTGAACGGCTATTACCAGGTTCCAGCGCAGGTGGTCCATCTCTTTCTGCAGCTTCAGTTCATTTGCCTGTACCTGGCGGCGAAACGTGCGTTCCGCTTTGGATTTGGCCAACAGTACCTCGCGCTCTTCCCGCAGATGCAGGCGCTTGTGTGCCTCCTGCATAATATTGTCGCGACTGTGTTCGGCACGTTCGCGGTATTCGACGGCAAGTCTGTTTGCTCGACTGAGTATGGCAGTTTCCAGTTCATTAACCTGTTCCATAACTACTCCCGGGTAAACTCCAGTTCTCCACCGATAAGCTGCTGCAGCCTGTCATCAATCTCGCAATGAAAGTTGTCTGGTTCAGCCAGTGAGGGGACTTGGGTGATAACGATATAGCCCCCTTCTGCGCGGATTTTTCGGAGCAGTGCTGAGTCACAATTGGCCAGTTTGTGTCCCAGGATAATAAACGCCTTCTCACGGTTTCTGAGCAGCCTTGTGAGTTCATCATCCAGAGTCTTCTGGCTTGGATCGGCCCAGGTCTCGAATCCGATCAGCTTGAAACCATCCGTCAGTGCGGCCTCTCCCATGAAGAGCATGCGGGTAGGGTGGTTGTTATCTTCTATGTGGATCATGACTGTGTTTAAAGTTTATCCAGCAACAGGATACTCATCACCAGGCCGTAAATGGCGATACCCTCTGCGAGTCCAAGATAGATCAGTGTGCGACCAAATATCTCCGGCTTCTCGGCCAGCACTGCCAGCGAGGCTGCACCAATCGGTCCGACAGCAATACCTGCTGCAACTGTACTGAAGGCTGTAGGGATGCCGACACCAATGATGCCGAGGCCCATGCCCATGGAGATCTCAGCTGAGGCCGCAGCCACGGCCGGTGCGGCCGCAACTTCCTGTATGCCAAAAAATACCAGCAGAGCCTGAGCGCCGACAAACAGAAACAGATTGCCGCCAATGGCTGGCTTGAACCAGCGTTTACCGCTGATAGCCTTGGTGGGATGCAGTTCAATCATGATGCCGGTAATGATCAGACCGATTATGCCCAGGGTCATCAATGTAATCAGCCAATACATGGTTTACTCCTTTGTTCCGTAATAAAAGGTATTTGATTCGAAACTGTCCGGTAGATTGAACAGCTTGTTACTATTCTTAGTGCGGTTCATTTCAGACCCTCCAGCGAAAGTTTGAGGGGTGTGAACTCTTTGCCGTCACCTGAGAAGAAGCGGGAGAAGCCTTCATAATATTCCAGACGCAATGCCTGAATGGTCACGATGGCACCTTCCAGAATCAGGATAAACAGATTGCCGCCAATCACCATCAGCCAATGTCCGGTTTCGCCCATCATATCCGCCAGGGTAAAGACGGCAATGGCCAGCGCAACATGATTCAGACTGAATGCCGCCACACGCAGGAAAGAGAGAGTATTTGAGATATAACCGGTCAGGGTTTCAAAGGTCTCGATGGTGGCGACCAACATGCGCTCACCGGGAGTGGCATGGGTCTCGATCAGTTTGAAAGCAAGCAGTGCCAAGAGCGTAATGATACTCATGGAGGCGGGAACCACACCAAAACTACCGGTCTGGTAAAGATTGTAGACGCCTCCCAATACGCTCAGGTAAAAGGTGATGCTGACCACGCCATTAGTGTCAAACAGGGCGCGACTCAGTTCACCGGATACCAGGCGGTTGTGAATAAACAACAGGCTGATAATCACCATGAAACCAATACCCCAAAGTAGTGCCATGCTGAGCATATACAGTGGGTCAGAGAGTGGTGGTAACCAGATGGCATGAAACAGGTGCTCGTAACCGAACAGGCTACCATAGAGCAGTCCGAACAGCGTTGCGGAGAGGCCGGCACAAATGGCAAAGGGTGTGAAACTCTTGAGTCTGCTCCTGCCTATCCATGCGGCCAGAGCAATAACCAGTCCATGACCGACGTCACCAAACATCATGCCGAACATGGCAATGAATGAGATGGCAAACACCAGTGTGGGATTGATCTCACCGTAGCGTGGAACGCCATACTGTTTTACCAGGGATGAGAAGGGTGCTGTTAGCCAGTTGGTAGGGAGAAAAGTTGGGACTAGACTATGCTCTTCTCTTCGAGGTGTTACGGCGGTAATGCTGACGGGAATGGGCAGTATGCTGCGAAGCTTTGCTTCAACCTGCTTAACCACCTTCTCGGGTACCCATCCCGTAATGATCGCCAGATCACCTACGCTGCGTGCAGCATCTTCTATGGTGACAAACGGTTCTGCCATGATCAGGATGTCACGACACTGCTCAAGTTGTGAGCGCAGTTCATCGGCGCACGCCAGCATGGCGGCTTCCCGTTGCTGTTTTTCCTTGTCCAGACTGAGATGACGAAGTTCCAGATCATGTCGGATACGCTCTGGCTCATCATGCAGTTCTGGTGGGATCTCCAGGGCATGGAATCCGGCGGTATCCAGTACCGAAGATAATTCATTCTCCCTGGTGCCTTTGGGGCCGAGAATAATGACATGGGTTTGCCCGGCATTCTCCATGTAGCTGAACAGTAGATAATTGGCCAGGCCAATGGCCTCTTTCAGCTGCTGTACATTGGCACTGGGGAGTATGCCGATATGCAGATCAAGGAACAGTCGCTCACCATGTAACAGGGTGAGATCAATATTCAGAGTGGCGAAGTTATTCAGCGCCTGCTCAAGTTGAGTGAGCATGTGTGCTTCATCTGTAAGGCGGCGGAAATGTTCCTCATAGGCGGAGCAGCGCTCCCATACTTCACCCAGCCACTCATTAGTCTGAGTAAGCTCTGTCTCACTGATTACATGGGTTGTCAATGATGCGGCTGGCCGTGCCAGCTGGATGTGGCCTTCAATTTTCTGCAGGCGTGAACGCGCTTGGTGATAGATATTGCGATAATGATTGCCCGGTATGTTGGGAAAGTCATCCGCATATTTTTCAGCGCTATAGGGACTGAAGCTGCCCAGTTCTGCCAGGGTCAGACTGGCCTGGGGGAGATCCTCCAGCAGCAGCTGGATCATTACCTGTTTCATGGGCAGAGGTTTAAACACTGAGCACCTCTGGATTGATGTCAGCAGCCTGACGTATCAACTGTTCATTCAGTTTTAATACCCGGCCTTGAATGATGGCGAACACCCGTTTTAAGTCCAACTCACGCAGCATCATATAGGCCAGTGACCGGGTTACCGCCGAGGGGCTGAACATCAGGCATCGCCTTGCCTGATGGGTCATGCGTTCAGCCATCGCCAGTTCAATCCCCATGATGGTTGCCGGTTCTGTGATCTGTTCCTTCAAGGATGCGGGCAGTGCATCAACTATCTGCTCAATCTCCTGCATATTAACCAGACGTTTCAGTAGATCAGGTTGAAGCTGCCTCCCCGAAGGGACCATCAAGTAGTAGGTCTCTGTCGGCGAGAGCTTATAGTTGAGCCGATAGCGCAATAACCATGGAAGGTTTTGCCGGTCGATCAGTGAGCCGATCAGTCTAAGCAGAGGGGGCTGGTCAACAATGTCACACGCCCTTGCGTGTTTTAGTAATCCGGTATAGTAGCGTTGGTCTATAGTTGCATCGAGTGAGAAGGGCTCATTCTTCTCTTCGAATACCCGTCGTGCCTGGTTGGCAATTCCCTCATATGGGGTCTGCTCCAGCTGTCGAAGCAGTTCAGGGATATCTTCCGTACGCAGTAACTGTTCATGGGGCAGACTGATCAGTGAGGGAAGAATATGCAGACTCTCGCGGATCTGCTCATAAGGCAGATCATGCAACTTGCCGCGGATCAATGCCTTGAGATTGTACAGTTCAAACTTGCGTGACCAGTAGATCAGGATATCCCGTGCGCTGCCTTTGGCAGGCCGCAAGAGAATCGATAGTTCATTCATCAGGGTGGTGATCAGTCCCCTTTCGATGGCTCTGTTGAGTTCGGCTTCACTCAAACCCCGGTCAGAGATTCCTTCCAGGCCAAACTGTTTTTCCAGCTGCGCAAGCGGGGTGTGCAGAAGTGTCACTACATCACTTTCATCTAGCAGTTGACCCGCCATTACAGCGGCGCGGGTCATGAGGTAGGCCTGGTTGCTGGTGTTGTTCATTATACTTCGATGAACTCCCTATGAGTGATCAGCATCTGGATCAATCAATAGTTCAAATGCGGCGCTTAGGGCTTCAGCCTCCCGCGATTCAGCAGTGGAACGCAGTTGCATATGGTGTTCGTCATAGCGCTTTTTAAGCTCGCTGATGGTCTGAGTGGCGCGCTGTTCAGCCTTGTCGATAAATGCACTGTGTAGTTCAGGAATGCGGGCCTCGAAGCGTTCTTCCTCGGCATGTGCCTCACGCAAGGCACCCTGGATCAGCTGTTCCCGCTGCTCATCTGCCTGATGCACGATGGCTTCAGCTTTTTTCTCTGCATCCAGTAAACGCTGTAGTGTTTCGTCCATACGACCCCCCGTTGTTCTGACTGACAGTTTAGCAATTAAGTAATTACTTAATATTGCCGTAGATCAGATATAGGTTCTATTTAATCGCTGAATACAGTTACAAACGCCCTGTAGTTCTATGCCTTTGTTCCCAAAAAAGTATACATGGCTACAGAGCCGCAACTTTTTAGCCAGTGTGCTGTCCGATTCTGCAGCGGTTTCTGTCTCTGTTGGCATGAAGAACCAAGATCATAAACTGTTTGGCTATACTTGACAGTAGATCATAAAGCGGCGAGTGTCTGGTTATATGTACAGGTTCATGAGCAAACGGTTCGCAGTTATGCTGCTGATGTTAATCAGCCTGCTTCCGTTCGGCCTCAGCTATGGTCTCTCTATCCAGGCAAGTGACAATCACGCCTCTGCCCAACAGCACAGCAATAGGGCGGATTGTGCTGATGCCTCTCATGAAATGGGTTGCAGTGGAATGTCTGCAGAGACACCGCTTCATGATGACTGCTGTAGTAATCACTGTGACTCCTCTCTGAATTCACAACTCTGTGTCGGGACTGAGTACAATTTTGAACTCCCCTCAGGCCATCTGTTTCATAGCTCTGCTACCTCATGGGTCGCTGGCCCGGTTCCACCCACGCTCTTACGTCCACCCCAGACCCACTCCTGACAGATTTTAATTGCTGATTCTGGCCATTTTGGTCAGGAAATTGATCTGGCCCGTGGCCAATTAATGGAGAGAGTCTCTTGAAACATCAAGTACTACTTGCAGGGTTAGTCTCCCTGCTACTGGCGGCCTGTTCAGAAGATCAGGCAACGGCAACCTCAGTTGCCAATGCAAATACAACTTCACAGATGAAGACAACACCTGCCAAGAGCTGGTATCGGTTTGAGCAGGTCAGTGCTGGCGCGCGTGTCTACCAGACGAACTGTGCTTCCTGTCATGGCAAGCGAGCAGAGGGTGCCGAGAACTGGCGCAAGGCGGGACCGGATGGTAAGTATCCTGCACCGCCGCTTAATGGCACCGGACATGCGTGGCACCATCCACTTAATATTCTGTTTCATACAGTAAAAAATGGCTCGCCTGGCGGGCAGGGCAATATGCCGGCCTGGGGTGAAAAACTGAGTGATGAAGATATTATCTCGGTGATCGCCTGGTTCCAGTCTAAGTGGCCCAGGGAGATCTATCAGAACTGGGTGCAGCGTGATGCAGCGGCAAGATCAAACAGAGGCTAATAGATGAGCATGAAAAACAGACGTTACCCTTTTGTACAACTCCTTGTCGTCTCTGCTATGGCATGGATGCCGGGGTTGCTTATGGCACATGGTAAGGCGACGGGTATTGTGAAGGAGCGAATGCAATTGATGAAGACGATGGGAAAGCAGATGAGAACCATCGGCCTGATGGCAAAAGGGAAGATCCCCTTTAGTGCGGAGACGGTCGGGAATCGTGCAGAAAAAATCCGTCTCTCTTCGGCCAAGATACAGGCGCTGTTTCCTGAAGGCAGTTTGCATAAACCAACAGAGGCGCTGCCGGTAATCTGGGAGCAGTGGGATCAGTTTTTAAGCCTGGCAAAGCAGCTGGAACAGGAGGCGGAGACGCTAGAGAAAGTAGCAGTGCAGGGTGATGAGCAGACGACACTTGCTCAATTTACCAAGCTTGGCGAGACCTGTAGTGGCTGTCATACCGACTTCAGAGAAAAGGATGAATAATCTGCAGGCATGCGGTTATAGCCAGATGAATCGAAGAGGATGATATGAGCAGAGATCAGTTCATTACAATGCGCGGTGCCTGGGATACCCGCCACTGGATCAGTGTGCCGGGTCTTTCACATCAGGCGGATGCCCTGCAACTGGAGGAGTCACTTTCAGCACTGCGTGGTATGACACGGGTTATCGCTTATCCGAACAAACAGAAAATCCGTGTCACTTATGACCAGACCCAGCTGGATTACCAGCAAGTACTTGAACAGTTGGAGTCTATCGGCTTTCCTGCTGCCACAGGCTGGTGGTCCCTGCGCAAAGCGGATTGGTTTCAATATCTGGACCAAACCGCGCGGGAGAATGCCCGCGCACCTGAACCACCCTGTTGCAGTAATCCGAGAGGCATGGGTGGTAAAAACGAAAGTGCCAAACGATCCAACTAATGTGACGCATGTTGTTTCCTGATTACCCACCATCTTCAGTTATGACCATATGGAAGAGAGAGTCTATCCGTGATTTTTCAGGTACAGCACCTGTAGCGACTTTCATACCACCGAGCAACGGTTTTATCACTTTGCCAAAACATAAAGTGACACGCCGCAGGGCGCGCGAGCCCTGTCCAAATGAAGGGCCATGTACGAGTGCAGGTCACTGATTCAATATAAGGCCCCTGTGTGTTGCTTTCGAGCTGAGTTTTGTGGGTAATCAGGTTTTGTTTTGTAAAAAGGATGGGTTGAGCTGGATCAATGTGTTGTGCGGAGCTGCCTTCTAGACTCAGAAATCATCCAATTCTTTTGCAACAAGGTGAGGTATGTCTGTGCAATATTCTGATTTCAGCTGGAAGGCGCTGTTAGCAGGCAGTATCTTTATTTTGATTTTCGGGCTGGTGATGCAGCTTGTCTTTGTAAGCTTTGCCGCTGGACAGATGATTCTTGCGCAACACTTCCCCGACTGGACAAAAATGACTCGGGCAGTGGTTTACGCGCTTGGCCTGGTTTTGTTTTTTTTGACTATGGGATTGGGTGGCTATATTACGGCACGTATTGCAACCCGAAAGATTATGCTCCATGGGACTCTTGTCGCCTTGCTGACAGGCGGCGTCTCTTTTGCTCAATCACTTAGCGTGGGTGGATTGACGCTGTTTGGCGCACTGTTTTTTATCCTGGGTATTCCATTTACATTGGTCGGCTGTTGGTATTCGATCAGACGATTAAAAACTACAGCCAAGCAGGCATAATCAACAGAGTAAGGAATCGGTAGTTGGCACTCTGGAATGCCAAATGTTGATCCCGCGTTTCAATGGTTTGAGATTTGAATTTAATTTCCCTGTTTATTGTGGTGATAAACCTGTCTCGGAAAACACTCGTTGAGTTGACCCTATATTGAAAAGTTGTTTGCAGATTGTATTTTCATCTGAACGCTCTTTTACAACTGAATATTGCTATTCTGGACATCCAGGTTTCCTGTATTAGGGCTTACTGAACCAGCTTGCAATGATCGTCGTGGCTCCTCTAGAGTAGAACCACAATGATTTGCTTGCCGAAGCCTATGCAACAGATCATGCGCTGTTACTGGTTATCCAGAGGATGGTACAGAAACGCTAATTGTCCCAATATAAGTAAGGAAAAGGCTATGAGCACAATTAAAGAGATTGTTGTATTAAGTGCAGTTCGTACCGCTGTGGGTGGTTATGGTGGCAGTCTGAAAGATGTTGCGCCGGGTGATCTCGCCGCTACCGCGATTCGTGCGGCAGTAGAGCGTTCTGGCGTGACCCCCGCTGATGTGGGACATACAGTGCTTGGTCATGTCATTCATACAGAACCACGGGATATGTATATCTCACGCTATGCCTCTGTGACCGCTGGTTTACCTGTTGATACACCAGCATTTACCTTGAATAGGCTTTGTGGCAGTGGCCTGCAGGCTATCGTATCGGCTGCCCAGCAGATTGAGACGGGCCATAGCGATGTGGCTGTAGCGGGTGGCGCTGAAGTGATGAGTCGTGCCGGTTATCTTGCCCCCAGTCTGCGTTGGGGTGCGCGTATGAGTGATGCCAAGATGGTTGACATGATGGTGGGTGCCCTTACCGATCCATTTGAAGGCATCCATATGGGTGTGACCGCTGAGAATATTGCGGAGAAGTGGGGTATCACCCGCGAAGATCAGGATGCCCTGGCTGTTGAGTCCCATCGTCGTGCAGCACAGGCGTGGGAAAATGGCTACTTTGCAGACCAGATCGTTCCGGTTGAATTGAAAACCCGCAAAGGAACCACCCTTTTCGAACGTGATGAACATTTCCGTACGGATGCAACGCTGGAAGGGATGGCTAAATTGCGTGCTGTATTCAAGAAAGATGGTTCAGTGACCGCCGGTAATGCCTCCGGCCTGAATGATGCCGCTTCAGCGGTGGTGCTGGCGACCAGGGAATACGCAGATGCGCATGGTCTGAAACCGCTGGCCAGACTGGTAGGCTATTCACACGCTGGTTGTGAGCCGGCTTATATGGGGATTGGCCCTGTGCCTGCGGTCAAGCGCCTGCTGGCAGATACCGGCCTCACAGTGGCCGATTTTGATGTGCTCGAAGTGAATGAGGCATTTGCTGCGCAGGCGATTGCAGTGTGTCGTGACCTTGACCTGCCAATGGATAAGACCAATCCGAACGGTAGTGGTATCTCACTGGGGCATCCGATTGGTGCTACAGGTAGTATCGTTACCACCAAGGCGATTCATGAGTTACAGCGTACCGGCGGCCGTTATGCGCTGGTCACAATGTGTATTGGTGGTGGACAGGGCATTGCAGCGGCCTTCGAACGCCTCTGATAAATCCCTCCCTGCCAATTGATACTGCCAGGCTGAGGCCTCTTCACACTGTTGTGGAGAGGCCTCTTTAGTCTGTGCTTCCATCTCGATTTAGCTGTATCTTCTACACTTGTTTCGAATGCGAAGTGGAATGAGTCAAACTGTCATGGCAACAATTGATCTGGGTAGCATCAGTCACTGGATTGGCCTCTTCGGTATTGGTGTATTTGCCGTATCGGGTGCGCTCGAGGCCGCTCGAAAAGAGATGGATATCCTGGGCTTCATGTTGATAGGGACGGTGACGGGGCTGGGTGGCGGCACGCTGCGTGATCTGTTGCTGGGTGCAACCCCTGTCTACTGGGTTCAGCAGCCCCACACGGTAACTATCTGCCTGGTGGCCTCCATATTGACCTATTTCCTGGCACCGCTGCTGGCCTCCCGCTATCGCGCCCTGATCTGGATGGATGGTATTGGATTGGCCACTTTCAGTATCACCGGAACCGCTATTGCACTTTCCCATGGTGCGCCACCGCTGATTGCTGTCTGCATGGGTGTGATGAGTGCAACCTTTGGTGGCATTATTCGTGATGTACTCTGCTCTGAATCTCTGGTGCTCTCATCGCGGGAGCTTTATGTCACCGCGGCAGCAGCCGGCGCATCAACTTTTCTGCTATTGCAGTTGCTGGGTCTGGGTGAATCGATTGTCATGCTGGGGGCGTTTTTGGTTGGTTTCGGCCTGCGTGCTGCGGCCATTATCTTTGGCCTGAAGCTGCCGAGGTACCAGCGTCCTGCTGCCTGATTGCTGCTATGGAATCAGAGTAATCGACGGGGCTCCTCGTCGCCGAGTTGGTAGAGTTTGGCGGCAATCCCCATGCTGTACAGGGCAAAATTCTCAATGTCGCCCCACTCGTCCCCTGAACCCATCTCTTTTTCCTGATCGTTCAGTAATACCCGAACCCGATAGCGTCCCTGATGCGTCTCGTCAGATCGGTTCAATTCGGCAGTGACATATAGGCAGGGCGTCACTTCGCCCTCATCCAACAGCGCCATGATATAGCGGTATCGAGTAGGATCATCACTCTTGATATCACCCAGGATATTCACCAGAAAAGAGCCTAACTGGTAGCGTCTGACTGGAATTGCGGTATCTATATGAGGGGTTGCCATACTCCGACTCCCGTATCTGCAGTAAACTTCCTGCCTATTATGGAGCAAAGCGCCGCTCTGTGCATACAGTACAAAACCCTGTTTATAAGGATCTTATTACTGGTGGATGAAAGAATTGTCATGATATTCTGGTCTTATTTCATAGGCCGGAATGATGCCGGCAGCCTCTGCGCCAGACAGTTTGATCGGGCAGAGTTGAATGACCGGGCAATGATATGGCAAAGATAAAAAACATGGGCTGGCTGTTAGCGATACTCTCTTTACTACCCGTCTGGAGTGTTGCCGACAGCCTCGAAGGGCGTTTGAATGGATTGGATTGTGCTTCGCATGGTGAAATGTGCCCGACCGACAAAGATGACCCCCATGTACTCCTGGAACGGGATTTTGTTGTTCAGACGGAAGATGGTAACTACTTTTTTATTACCAACATGGATTGGCGAACGAAGTTGCAGTACGTTTTGTCGATGGTGAAAGTGGAAGGGAAGCGCAGTGAAAAATTAATGGTGATATCGGCCGATGAGTTCTGGGTTAAACAGGAGAATGGCGAATATCAGCTTAAATGGAGTCTCGATATGGCGCGTGAGGCAGAAAAGCAGCGCAAGCTAAAAGCGAGCGAAACTTCCCGATAAACCACAGTGGTCCCTCATGTTGAGCGTAAGTAAAACAGTTTTCCCTGGTAAACGGTGCTCTATCCGCGCGATCCGTTTGGTGCAGCAAGTTGTAATCGGAGCACTTTTGCTGTTACTGGCGGTTGAGGCCGTGGCAGCTAATCCACTTGCCGCCTATAAAGATCGTTATTACCAGCTGCAAGCCGTGGATGGTCTTCCCCAGGCGCCTGCTTTTTCGTTAGCCACTCTGGAGGGAGAGATACACCAGCTTGATGGCTATCGAGGTCAAGTTGTGGTGATCAATTTCTGGTCTACCTGGTGTGCACCGTGTCGTAAGGAGATGCCTTCACTGGAGCGCGCCTGGCAACAGCTTAAATCAGAAAATATCAGGGTGTTGGGTGTCGCAATTCAGGATGACCCGGAGATGATCGCGCGTTTTCTGAAAGAGTATCAGATCAGCTTCCCCATACTCATGGACAGCGATGGCCAGGTAGCCCAGTCATGGCCTTTCTCTGGAATACCAGCCACTTTTGTCCTTGATGGGGAAGGGCGGATTGTTTATCGGGCACTCGGTCTTCGGGAGTGGGATCACGACACTATTCTGCAAAAGGTAAGGGCGCTGGTCCCATCAAAAGAGAACACGCCTGCAGCAGTTCCCCAATAAAGATTACGCCTGTGGCAGAAGATAGCGCTGCTCCAGAAAGCGCATGATCTCGGAAGATTCGTACATCCACTGCACACCACCCTGCTCATCCTCTATCCGCAAACAGGGCACCTTGATCTCGCCACCACCCTTCAATAACTCTTCCCTGAATTGTGGATTGCCTTTTGCATCACGGGTCTCAATATTCAGTGTGTGCTGTTTCAGAAAACGGCGCACCTTAACGCAGAATGGACAGGCCTTGAACTGATAGAGGGCCAGTCGCGCCGTTTCAGAATCGAGTTTTTTCTGTACTTCCGTGGGTCGTGTGACCCCTTTAGGGGTGGTAAGTGCGTCGATCAGCAGAATCAGGCGTCCAAGAATCCAGCGAATAATGGCCATGCAATCACTCCATGCGGGTTAAAAATGCGGCTGCATCCTAACATGCCGGGGGGCGGATATTTAACTTGGAAACAGGGTGGTATTTGTAAGTAGCTCAGAGAGTGCCGGGATATCCTCTTTAATTCTGCTGCCTGCCTGTGTTGGAGCTAAACTGCAAATGCTTATCCTAGGTTTCTGATCCACTGCGGATAAACTCGATTGAATCAATTTAATATAAGCATTTACCTTTTATTTGAAGATCTTACGGGATATACGTGATAA
>VMRY01000123.1 GCA_007713595.1 Sedimenticola thiotaurini | reverse complement strand
CGGAACCTGTACTGCATGCCCGTCGGCGTGAAGCCAAAGCGAAATATGGGCAAATTTAATCAGTCAAACTGATTGTTCATACCAAAAGAAGCGCCCGTCATTGACGGGCGCTTCTTTACCTAAAAGCCAATTCTAAAGATTGGCATTCTCAGCAACTAGTCGATCTGCGGGCCTGCAGCAACCAGGCGTTTTCCTTCTGCGGTATCCGTATAGCGTCCGAAGTTCTCGGCAAACAGATAGGCCAGATCCTGCGCCTTGCGATCCCACTCTTCACCATCACTGTAGGTATCGCGTGGATCCAGGATACCGCTGTCACAACCAGGCAGTTCAGTTGGGACTTCCAGATTGAAGACAGGGATACTCTTGGTAGGTGCATTCTCAATGGAACCATCCAAAATGGCATCGATAATGGCGCGGGTATCCTTGATGGAGATCCGCTTGCCTGAACCATTCCATCCGGTATTCACCAGATAGGCACTCGCACCCACAGCCACCATACGCTTAACCAGCTCCTTGGCGTACTTGGTTGGGTGCAGTTTCAGGAAGGCAGCACCAAAACAGGCAGAGAAGGTTGGAGTAGGCTCAGTAATACCACGTTCGGTACCCGCCAACTTTGCGGTAAAGCCAGAGAGGAAATGATACTCGGTCTGATCAGGTGTCAACTTGGAAACCGGAGGCAACACACCGAAGGCATCAGCGGTAAGGAAAATTACCTTCTGTGCATGGCCGGCTGCGGAGACAGGCTTGACGATATTATCAATGTGATAAATCGGGTAGCTAACGCGAGTATTTTCAGTTCGTGAACCGTCACTGAAATCGATCTTGCCATCAGGACCGACCGTCACATTCTCAAGCAAGGCATCACGCTTAATCGCGTGGTAGATATCCGGCTCATTCTCCTCACTCAGATTAATGGTCTTAGCATAGCAACCACCCTCAAAGTTGAAGATGCCATCATCATCCCAACCATGCTCGTCATCGCCAATCAGCGCCCGCTTTGGATCAGCCGACAGGGTGGTTTTACCCGTTCCAGACAATCCAAAGAAGATCGCCACATCACCCTTTTCACCGACGTTAGCGGAACAGTGCATGGAAGCTATTCCACGCAGAGGCAACAGGAAGTTCATCACCGAGAACATGCCCTTCTTCATCTCACCACCGTACCAGGTGCCGCCAATCAGCTGCATCTTCTCGGTCATATTGAAGGTAACAAAGTTCTCGCTATTGAGACCCTGACGCTCCCAGTTGGGGTTGGTCGTCTTGGCACCATTCAGTACCACAAAATCAGGCTCAAAATTCTCCAGCTCTTCGTCGCTGGGACGGATAAACATGTTTTTTACAAAATGTGCCTGCCAGGCCACTTCAGTAATGATGCGCACACCCAGACGGGTGTTCACATTGGCACCACAATAGGCATCTACAACAAACAGCCGTTTATTGGAGAGCTGCTTGGTCACCAGCTCCTTCAACTCTGCCCAGGTCTCTTGTGAGAGGGTCTTATTATCGTTCTTGCCCTGATGTGACCACCAAAGGGTATCCTCGGTCATGCCATCACTGACAATATACTTATCTTTTGGCGAGCGGCCGGTAAAGATACCGGTGTCGACAGACACAGCGCCCAATTCGGTCACAACCCCTTTCTCATAGCCCTCAAGGTCTGGGCGGGTCTCTTCCTCAAACAGCAGTTCGTAGGATGGGTTGTATACAATTTCAGCAACATCATTGATGCCATACTGGCTAAGATCAATTTTTGCTGCAAGGTCACTGGTAGCCATATCCACTTCTCTCTCCTGGAAAGTTTTAAAACAAAAAGTAATTCTAGGTATTAATTCCAGTTGGGCTTTCGGTATACCGTTCACCAAAACCCCACCGCTATCTCAAACGATGCGCCAGATCACCGCTATATACACGGAGACAGGACTACAATCAGCTATCGTTAAAATAAAATATCACCCGCGTTTCGTGACCAACCGAATTGCATCTCGTTGATATTTCTAATTAATAATAACAAAAGAATACAAACCAGCCTGCATAGACAATAATCTTATGCAGTGTCGTCACCCCAAGTATAGGAACTTCATACCCAGTGTTAATGGTGTTGGCCGTTTCTTTTTATAAACGATAAAACCTTTTTATGTGGTCATTATGTTATACCCGCCGATCAGGGGCAACCAGTTGAATGCACATAACGAAATCGACTAGCCAAATAGCCTTTTATTCTTAGCCATTTAATACCCGGGCCCTATACTTTAGCCTCAACCAACCACCCGCCAGCGAGGGAAGAGAATGAACAAGAACCGCTCAATTCACTACATTATCATCCCCGGCTATCAGAATTCTGGCTCCGAACACTGGCAAACTCTTTGGGAAAAGCGACTGCCCAACAGCCATCGAACCCGGCCCAACAGTTGGGACTTTCCCGAGCATGATGATTGGGTGAGTGCCCTAAACAGAGAAATCAGCGCTGCCAAGGGGCCGGTGATCCTGATTGCCCACAGTCTCGGCACTATTACCGTGGCAGAATGGGCCGCCGAATATGATTCGGATAAAATACTGGGCGCCTTACTGGTTGCCATCCCAGACGTACAGCGACCCGATCTACCGAATGCTATCCAGGGATTTACAAACCCAAGGCTCGAGCCACTCCCCTTCCCGTCTATTGCCGTGCTGAGCAGTAATGACCCCTATTCGGCCTTACCCCGAGGACGCCTGTTTGCCCAGCGACTGGGGGCGCAGATCGAAGAGATTGGCGATTACGGGCATATCAACCATGAATCAGGTCTTGGGGAGTGGGAGGCAGGACTGGCATGGCTCGATCAGTTGATCCATTTTGATCATCAGGAACAGCTTTTGAAAAAAACTGCAACGGGATAGATAGGTCTTGGTTCTTCGCAGCACAACAAAATGGTTCTTTTAGCAGACCTATCTGCTAACCTGCCATTTATCGATCCTCAAATCGATAAGCCCCACTTGATAAACAAACGAAATTAATCAAGTATCCCTATCATTGGGAAATCCTAAACCGTACCAAGACCACTTCCATAATAGACCAAAGATCATCTTGATCTGCAGCACACGTTTTATCTCTCCACATGGATTCGCACTATGACACTTGATTTTGAGGAGCTGGACTATCAAAAACCCCCTCTGGGTGAAATCAGCCTGCGGAGAAGGGCAGAACCCCGTCTGAATGGAATAATTCTGTATGAAGTAAAACTTGGCGACAAGTTCCTCATGTCCAGCCTGTTTACTGAATCAGAGATCCAGCTGGCAAAACTGGGGCTTGCTGAGCTACCGGGTGAAGAACTGGATGTGGTGGTCGGCGGTCTCGGGCTTGGCTATACCGCCGTAACGGTGCTGGAAAACAGATCCGTCAAATCACTTCGGGTGATTGATGTAATGGCACCCGTTATTGAGTGGCATCGCCAAGGGCTCGTTCCATTGGGAGAACAACTGACTGCTGACCCACGCTGTACATTGGTACATGCCGATTTTTTTGCCCTGGCTACATCTACTGAAAGTGGGTTTAATAAGGCGGACCCGTCACAGAGGGTGCATGCCGTACTGTTGGATATTGATCACTCACCCACACACTGGCTTAATCCAGAAAACAGTAGTTTTTATACTGTAGTCAGTCTACAGAGTCTTTCTGACAAGCTTCATCCGGGCGGTGTCTTTGGTCTCTGGTCAAACGATCCACCTGCTGATGAATTTATACAGATATTAGAGTCAGTATTTCTATCCGCAAAAGCACATGTGGTCAGCTTTCCCAACCCCTACATGGGCGGCACATCATCCTGCACGGTCTATCTGGCACACAAACAAGCATAATTACAACGCTAATCTGATTTTCAGGATCGCTGCTGGAGAAACCCCGAATCAGCTCCTGGTATTATTTGACGTGCCGTATGGCTGATAACCCAAACAAAATAGTCTACTGTATGTAGAAACATTAATTGGGTAGCCGTATGATCAACTCACCATCAGCATTTCGTTCCGCCCGTATTATCCTGCTTGCCTTGATTGGCACCTTAATCGCTTACCATCCCGTTGCGCTTGCTGAGAAGAGTGCCATCAGTGTCATGGAGAAGCTGGATAAAGACGGTGATGGGAAGATCAGTCGAAAAGAGTGGCGCAAGAAAAATATCTTTAATGAGGTTGACCTGGATAAAGACGGCACTGTCTCACTGGATGAACTGAAAATACGTTTTGGAGAGGCTGAAGAGAGCCATAGCAGTGATCGGCCAGATCCCGTCTCCATGGCGGCCATACGCCGCGCCAAGTTTGATGATGTCACCCATCTGAAAACTCGCGGACTATTTGAGACAGGCCTGAAACCGGTATGGCGTGATGATGTCAGCTGTCGAGGTGTTGATGAGTGGTATGGAAAGGATTACACACCGGTAAGACCGAAGGAGTCCTATCACGGCGGAATTGACCTGCCCGCTCCCTTTGGTACACCGGTATTGGCCATCATGGATGGTGAAGTGATCGCCCTTTATGAAGGCAAGAAGAACCCTCGGGGTATCGAAGTGGTTCTACGCCATACCCCGGAAGAGAGCGGCCTTCAGCTCTATATCTACTCCCGCTATACCCACTTGGACAGCATGCCGAAGCTAACGATAGGCCAGCGGGTAAAGATGGGGGATGTGCTGGGAGAAACAGGTAACACTGGCGTGCAGGGCTGTGAACTAAAAGGGATACCCTGTCGGCAGCCCCGGCGATCAGTCACGCACTTCGACATTCTCTACTCGACCAATGAGAAATTTTTCGATACAGGCACGATCCTGATCCCTTTTGAGGCCTACTGGATGGACCCCAACGCCCTCTACAGAAAACAGCCACCGTTCGACTCTTTCAGCATGCGAGCACTGCCAGATGCAGAGAAGAAAATTTCCATCTCTTATAGGCTTGATACAGGTGAACTCTATCCACCTGACACCCGTATGATATGGCCCTATAGCTGCCGTAAAAGATAGGGTTATTAATCAGCAATAGTAGACCGCGCTGTGCTGGTATGGAGACACAATGAGGCACACTGAGTCACGCATCCATAGGCTGATGCGCAAGAGCATCCAGGTCGAACAAAATGAGGTTAAGGCCCTCCTCTGGTCGTTCAGCTATTTCTTTGCCTTGCTGTGCAGTTATTACATCATTCGGCCGATGCGGGATGAGATGGGTATCCTGGGTGGCGTTGAAAACCTGCAGTGGCTTTTTACGGGTACATTGCTGGCAATGACCACCGCAATACCGCTGTTCGGCTGGGTCAGTTCACGCTTTCCACGCCGGCAGTTCCTGCCCTATGTCTACCTGTTTTTCATCGGATCACTGTTGCTGTTTTACGCCCTGATGAACGAGCAAAACATCTCGATATATATGGCACGTACCTTTTTCATCTGGGCCAGTGTATTTAATCTGTTTGTTGTCTCGGTCTTCTGGAGCTTCATGGCCGACATCTACAGCAATGCGCAGGCCCGTCGACTGTTTGGTTTTATTGCAGCAGGTGGGACCGTAGGTGCACTCGCTGGCCCGGCTATTACCACACTGCTGGTTGAACCTATCGGCCCCAGAAATCTGCTGTTGATCTCTGCACTTTTTCTCTCATGGGCGATTCTCTGCATCATCCGGCTGTCACACTGGTCTAAAACACAATCTCCCGAGCCAACTGACGCCACGAAAAATGTAGAGGAAGAGGCCATTGGCGGGAGTATCTGGGACGGTATACGACTGGCCATCCGGTCTCCTTATCTACTGGGTATCTGCCTAATGATGCTGCTCTTCACCACATTAGCAACCTTTCTGTACCTGATGCAGGCACAGATCATTCGAGATGCCTTTGTTGATTCAGCTCAACGCACAGCACTGTTTGCCCAAATAGATCTGGCAGTCAACGCACTCACCCTCATACTGCAACTGTTCCTGACCAGCCGGCTGATAAAGTGGCTCAATCTATCCGTTGTACTGGCACTTATTCCACTTTTGCTTGCCATAGGATTTATGCTATTGGGATTCGCACCTCTGGTATCCCTGTTGATTATCGTCCAGGTGATACGCCGGGCAGGCAACTATGCCATCATGCGGCCCGCCCGGGAGATGCTCTATGTAGTGCTCAGTAAAGAGGAGAAGTATAAGGCAAAAAATGTCATCGATACGGTTGTTTACCGAACAGGTGATGCCGTCAGTGCCTGGATCTATAGTGGCATGCGCACCCTGGGTATCAGCCTGTCAGGGGTCGCATTCATTGCAGTACCACTGGCACTGTTATGGGCATGGGTCGCCTACAAACTCGGCAGAGAACAGCAAATAAAGGCTGAAGAAGCCCAAGTTAAATGAGGCACAAAAATATGATTGACGAAAATAAGATAAGTCGCCGCCAGTTCATACGTATCAGCAGTTACCTGGCCGCTGGTCTTGTCCTGCCAATAGAGACATTCGCAGCTGATCAACAGATCTATAAAACTATTCCAAAGGGTGGAGAACAGCTCCCTGTTATCGGCATGGGCACATCCCGCACCTTTGAAACACGTAATGACTCTGCTCTGTTTGCTCAACTTCAACAAGTGATGCAGACCTTTTTTGATCTGGGGGGCGGCATGATCGACTCATCACCCATGTACGGCTCCGCACAGCAAATCGTTGGAACAATCCTGCCAAACATTAAAGGTGATAAAAAACTGTTTGCTGCGACCAAGGTCTGGATTGATGGACAACAAGCAGGTATTGAACAGATGGAAAAATCACGCAAGCAATGGGGCATCAAGCAGTTTGACCTGATGCAGATCCACAACCTGGTGGATTGGCAAAACCATCTGGAAACACTTAACCAGATGAAAGCCGATGGGAAGATCCGTTATACCGGCATCACCACTTCACATGGCAGATCACACAATCAACTGGAGCGAATTCTAAAACAACATGACTTTGATTTTCTTCAATTGACATACAACATCGGCAACCGCGAGGTGGAGTCCAATCTATTACCCTTGGCACAAGAACGGGGTATCGCAGTCATCATTAATCGTCCCTATCAGCGTGGATCGCTTTTCCGCCAAGTCAAGGGCAAAGCACTCCCTGAATGGGCAAAGGAGTTCGACTGTAGCAGTTGGGGACAATACTTTCTAAAGTTTGCCGTTTCACACCCCGCAGTCACCTGCTCTATACCGGCTACCACTAAAGTAAAGCATATGATTGACAATATGCAGGCAGGCAAAGGCCGACTGCCAAATAAGAAACAACGCGAGATGATGATCAAATACTTTGGATCGATTTAGGCTTTTTGAAGAGTGAAGAGTATGGTTCGCCTATCTAATAAGCGTCACCAAAGAAGCGCACTTTGATCTATTGATAGGTCAAAGTGACTCCCTTAGTGATAAAAAAACGTCTAACTATTTCTATATTTATTTACGCGAGACTAATCATCATGGTCTCGTCTTCTGTAATTACGCTGATCAAATCCGTCTGAGTTCAGTTGCCGCTGCATTTCGCTCTTATAACCACCTGACCGCCAAATCCTTTTTGCTTCATCCTCATCACCGCTGCGGTGACACTCAACACAGTTTTCATAGTCCCGAATTCCCTCTTCATAATGCTCTTCGCGTATTTTTGACCGGGAATGTTCGTGGCATCCATAGCAGGTGTACTTTGCATAGTCATTGTTAATGTGACAGGTGGCGCATTCTGTATTGTGGTCTTTGTCAAAGCGAAAATACTTTTCGTGCTCAAACGTGGCAGGCAGCCATGCATCATTGCTGTGACATTGGGCGCAGTTACCTGTGATCTTTCGATGAAACCCATCGTCGGGATTGCTGTGGCAGCTGTCACACTGCTCCTTTACCGAGGTTTGCAACAGATCATGGGAGAACTGACCAATAGGTCTGAAAGGTTGTACACCTTTATGTTCACTATGGCAGGCCATGCAATCCTCTTCGACCAGCTTCTGATGGAAGGCCACATTCTTCTGTTCTTTGTCAATGGAGAGGCCTTTGGTCGTCTTAATACCGATATCAGCGACCGTATGGCAGGTAATACACTGTTCTGCCGTACTGCCGATAAAAGGTGTATGGCAGGCAAAACAATCATCAGCGAGGTCAATGTGCGCTTCCACGGGTTTCCCTGGACTGACCATCAACTGTGGTAAAAAAATCGCCAACAGAACAAGCACAAGCAGGTTGGCCGCTACGATAATAGTGATTCGCTTTTTATTCATTTCCATTGCCAGAAAAGAAGAATACTAAGAATATGTGTCATACCGAGTACTGCAAAAGCAAGCGTGATCGGCAAGTGAATGGTGCGCCACTGCTTCATCAGATCATAGGTAGTGGCATCCCAAAAAAGTCTTTTTTCAACCTCTTCATCAGGTAATCCCTGTTGCAGATAGGTCTCCTTTTTTTCAGCAAGGAACCGCCTGGAACGATCCAGCAGGTATTTACCCGTCATGCCACTGATAACGTTGATCAACATGGCAAGCAAAGCCAGCCAGGGAAGAATCGCGTATACGTGAATGCCGGCATGCACCAGAATAAACAGCGCTCCAATCCAGGTCAGGGTTTCGTGTACCGTCAGCAGTGTTTTGGGTTTACCAAAGCTGATCTTTTTTCGCTTGCGTAGTGAGTATAAAAATGACGAGAGAATCAGAAGGGTTCCAGGTATGCCAAGCCAGCGACCAATCCAGGCTAATTCAAACTGATGCAATAAGGCATCCGTTATGATGGTAGCCAGGATCAGAGAGCCAAACATCAGCAGGAACGGTATAACTTCTTTTCTTATGAGTGAGCGTTGCATGGTGATTCTCTAGGCAGCCAGTGTCAGATTATTTTTTGGTCTGGTAATGCAGAGTAGGCAGTGACCCGGTTCAACATCGGCATCGGCCTGTTGATTATATCCTACCTCACCCGATTCAATGATCGTCTGGCAGCTGCCACAACTGCCGGCACGACAACCGGATTCGACATCAATACCCTGAGCTTCGGCAAACTCCAGCAGTGACTCTGCATTCTGGTCCCATGAGATTTTCTTCCCAGATTTGCTAAAGGTAACAGTGATATCCCTATCTATTGATTGGTTGGTTTCAGTTTTCACTCTATCTTGTCGTACCAGTGTGGCGGGACCGAAAGATTCGTAATAGACATCTCCGCTCTGCACGCCTAACTCTGATAAACCAGGAACCAGCGTCTCCATCATCGGCTTTGGACCACAGATATAAAATTGGTAGCGCTGAAGACCGAGTGTAGTATGTAAGAGTGGAATATCCACTCGCCCCCTGTGCTGGTAATCCACACCTTCAATCTCATGCACAGCAGGATTACTAAAACAACAATGCAAATGAAAACGGCTATGCGCTTTGGCCAGTGAACGCAGATGCTCATGCATTACCAATTCACTGCCATTGCGCACACCGTAAAACAACCAGATCTCTCTCTGACTGCCACTTTCGAGTAAGGTATTAAGTATGCTGAGCATTGGCGTTATACCGATCCCACCACCAATCAACACCACTGGCAGTTCCTCCTCTTCATTCAGATGGAAGTGGCCAGAGGGAGCACGAATTTGCAGACGAGCCCCCTCCTCCACATGATCATGAAAATAGTTTGAAGAAACCCCAGGAGCGAGCTCTGGCCGGCTGTCTGGAGACGGGACCCGTTTGATAGAGACCCGATAATAATCAGGATGGTAGCTATCAGAAAGAGAGTAACAACGTATGACCGTTTTTTCCTGACCGGTGGCAGGGTCCGGAATCAAGAGCTTGAAAGTAAGAAATTGCCCCGGCTTGAATTTCGGCAGGGCTTGGCCATCAATGGGTTTAAGATAGAATGAACAGATTGATGCCTGTGTGTCTTCAATCTGTCGACGTATTACAATGAATTCCCTAAATCCTTTCCATCCAGGGTCTTCATTTAGCAATGCATCGCCCTGACTGTCGGCATGTTCTGTCTCACAGGCGGGCTCGTCAGCTTTATTTTTAAACTCGCTGTGTCGGCGATAGAGACCGAGCATCATAATCATGCCGACTTGGGCAAAAATCGCCACAAATATGATTAAGGCTAGATATCCGGGTGTCATGTAAGCGCATCCTTATCCACATAGTGGAGCATGGTCTTTCCAATAGCTTAAACTTAGCATGGGATTTATGAAATGAAGCTGAAAATACTGCCTGAATCGGTTGGAGATTGATGTTTTCTTGTTCTATATCAAGTAACCTGAATCACATCAAAATGTGTTTCTGAACTGGACCAATTGACAAGCAAGCCTTCGATTACCTGAAGCAAAATGGGACGTCCTAGTCGCCCTTTTTCACTTCATCTTCGACAGCCTTATTTATCCTAGTCACTGCATAGTGAAATACGTTTCAACCATTTGCATCAATCGCTTTAATAAGGGAGGCCCAGCCATGGCACATAGTCATACGATTTTTCACATACACTGTAATTAGTACTGAGGCATGAATTAGAGACGCTGGCAAAATATTATCATTCAGGCCGTTCTTTCAGAGCGGCATCTCGTTCAGCGCAGTTTAAGTAGAACCTGAAAATAAAATCATTTATTGGCACCAGAAAAAATGCAGTAATGACACAAATATGGGTTGCACTGTGTGTTTATTTGCTCCTGGCTTTTATACAGTTTCAGTCAAAGTTGAAGATAACAATGTAACAAGCTCAACGGTTATTACAGCTCAACCTATTCAAAAAACGAGACATGCAGGCCGTATTGCGAAAAGAACCCCACTAGAGCAATTATAGTGGGGCTTTATTCTTCAGCTGCTATTGCCCTGTATAGGGTAACAGAGTCAGCTCTACTCGACGATTCTGCTGTCGACCCGCCGTGTTGCTGTTACTGGCGATTGGACGCATTTCACCATAGCCCACGCTATCTATACGAACTGACTCAACACCTCTCGCGATCAGGATATTGCTGACGGCATTGGCGCGGCGTTGAGACAGGTCCTGGTTGTAGGCATCTGAACCCGTACTATCAGTATGTCCTGCCACCTCAATCATGGTGGATTTGTACTCTTTCAGCACCAGACCGACTGAGCCCAGTGTCTCAACAAAATTCGGATTCACATCGGAGCGATCTACCGCAAAGGTAATGTTGCTGGGCATATTCAAGATAATGTTATCGCCATTCCTTGTCACACTTACCCCGGTGTTCTCCAACTGCTGGCGCAGCTTGGCCTCTTGAACATCCATATAATAGCCCACGCCACCCCCGGCAATAGCACCAATACCGGCGCCCTTCAATGCCCGCTCTTTACGTTTTTTCTTATCCTTTGATGTAGCAATACCCAGCACAGCGCCCACTGCTGCACCTATAGCAGCCCCTTTGGTCGCACTGGATGTCTTCTCTTCCCGGGTATAGGGGTTAACGGTAGTACAGGCTTGGAGCATAACTGTCGATGTGACAAACAAACAGACCATTAATTTTTTATTCATTGTATTTCTCCAACAACATTAGTATCTCGATATAAAAAGCAAGTGGTGATGCTTGATAAAACAGGTCTCAATAGCACTTCTGCTTATTGATCAATATCATCGCACATTTTTTATGCTGCACGTGATTTGAACGTCACTTTTATACTTAAAAGATAGCCTGTTTCAGAGTAGTTCACACTCTCCAAACATTAATATAGGAAAAAAACAGATCACTGCCATGCTTACCATCGACGGTTACGCGAAAAGAACCAACTGACCAGTGCCAATGAATTGACTGTCATAGATGCTACTAATCATCTATGACACTTACTACCTTTTAACTTGATCAACACAATTACTGTCTATAATGGAGGCAAAGAATTATGCATATGGATCAAGAGCATGGCGAAACCCCACCATTTACTCAATTTAACGAGAGGGTTGATATACCCGGCATTTCTTGGCGCAGGACTTCTGTGGTTTTCTGAGTTTGTTGTTCACTATCTGGAAACAGGAAAAGTTGCTGGCTTATTGAGTAATCCGGT
>VMRY01000044.1 GCA_007713595.1 Sedimenticola thiotaurini | reverse complement strand
GATTTTAAGGACTTTTTTCCATCTATAAAGTGGCATGATTTAAAGCCTATCTTGCAGAGCTGGCATGCGTCGTCTGATATTGATTGGGAATTGGACGCGGATGCTGAGAACTTGATAAGACGTTCTTGCTTTTACTTGAATGATGCATTGCCGATAGGCTATCCGAGTTCTCCAATAATAAGCAATGTTGTAATGTTCTCTTTAGATGTTGAAATTAGTTCCGTGTTTAGCGATTCCGAAAAATATGGGAATGTAGTCTATACGAGATATGCTGATGATATAGTGTTATCAACAGATAAGAAGGGAATGAGTAAAGATCTTATCTCAGCCATTTCTGGTGTTATTATGAAATCCACTTCACCAGTTCTGTTGCTAAATCCGAAGAAAACAAAGATTGGAAGTAGTTCCGGTGGTACGGCTACGGTGACTGGAATTCGGGTTTGTAACGATGGGCATCTCACAATTCATCGTCATCATAAAGATCACATAAGATTATTGTTAAGTCTTTATAAAAAGGGAAGCCTTAACAAGGATGAACACTCCTCTTTGCTAGGGCATCTTTCATATGTACAGTATATAGCGCCTAGTTTTTATTCGAAACTTCAAAAGAAATACTTTAAAGAGATCGCTGCATTAAAAGAAAAGTGAATATATGCTGGATCGCTCTTTTATGTAACCAACCTTTGGTGCTAGTTCATCGCTGAAAATTTTTTCGTATTGTTATCTTCTTAACGCTGCAGTTGTTATCGCAACAAGAAGTAGCCGTTTGATTTGGGTGTGTTTAATCATTCCAAGCATTCCAACTTATCCTGCACAAGAAAACGAGCAAAAGGAGAGACTGTGTATTTGGTTATAACCGAGAATGATGAATCCCAGTGGGATGATGATACTGGGGTGCTAACCACTTCCCAAAACGATACGCAAAATATATAAAACCCGGCGTATTTGTTGTCTATTACAAAGGTCAACAAAAGAAAAATATATATACATCAAAGCGTCTGATCGATGCCCCTCATTACTTTGGAATAGCCAAAGTAGGTAAGGTCTATCCAGATCGTGAAAGCTCTAAGGGCGATCAGTTTGCGGTTTTAGTTGACTATAAAGCATTTCAATTTCCTGTCCTTGCTAAAACTGAATCAGGCTATATTGAAACTATCCCTGAAAATCGGAAGTCCAACTATTGGCGTGATGGAGTTCGCCCTATAGACATTCATACCTATCAGGCCATCTTTAACTCTGCGGGCGGTGAATTTTCCCACCCACCCCTGCGCTCTTCCTTATCCCTCGAACTTAACGATCTTGAATGCGGATTAGAATCGGCAACTGAGGGGGCGCAAAAGATGCGATATGTGACCACATACGAGCGTAATCCAAAGCTAAGGCGGCAGGCAATCGCTATACATGGAGTTACGTGTAAAGCCTGCGGGTTCAATTTTGAGAAAACTTATGGTGAATATGCCAGGAAGTTTGTTCATATACATCATATTGAGCCTGTATCAGAATTCGAAGGCGAGAAAATTGTCGACCCAGAAACTGACCTGGTTCCACTCTGTGCAAATTGTCATGCAGTAGTGCATCGCCGAAAGAATAAAGCTTTATCCATCGATGAGCTTATGGCAATGCTTAAGGAAGTATCTTAAGTCAATGCACAAATGAGAATCAATGTCAGATTGCTTTAAGCTTTGCTAATTGCTTATAAGCTACAGAGCTTAAGCAAATTATGGGTGTGTAATATTGGCTTCTTTATAAATTAGCAATAATATCTTTCTTCATGAATTAAAATGAATGGGGGTTGTTGTTATGGAATGCAGTGAAGCTTATCGAGAGGGCGAAGCATACTATCGGCGTCATGGCTACAATTATAAGAATCCATACCCCGCGGCAACACGGGAGCATAATGATTTTGAACGAGGCTGGACGCAGGGTCTCAAGAAGAATCCAGAGATTGGCGAAAAGCTGGAGAAGAAAGAAGGTGTAGGCTCTCAAGGCTACCAAGCAGAACAACAGGCCAAGCAAACGAAAGAAAGCCTCGAAAGAAGAAAACGAGAATACCTCCGAGCAAAAGGCAAATAATCAATGTCGTGGTCATTGTATTTAGCTGAGTATTCCGTTATTTAAATCTGAACAGAATGCCTCTAAGTACTGCGTCCAATAATCATAACGTTTTCTTAGTAGGCGCACACCCGCATTCCTAAAATGGGCGGCATATAAGCTCATATAAAACAGGGTCAGAGAGGAATAAACTCTAATATTAGAAACAATTGCTCTCTGACCCTATTTTTTCTTGGTTATGCTCTTTAAACGAAAAAAAGGGGACGCATTTATTTTCCAGGCCCAAAGTCCGCTCCATGTCGAAAAGAGCCGTTTAGGGATAAATACCAATTGTCTGATTTGGTCGCATAATTATCAGCAATCAACACTGAGTTGAATAGTTGCTTTTGGATTAGTCAGCCTAACGAAGCCGCCCAAAATTAAGTCAACAGTCCCCCGATCAAATCAAAAAAGTTACTAAATTCCAAAGTTGTTTTGCAACCGGGCACCGCTACTGCTCAACCCCCTATGAATCCAGTATCGCTCAATCCAATCCCCAACAGTTGATGTTGCCCTTGATCTAGCGCAGGGTCATGCTAGATCGTATTGCACTTTGGCCCTATCACACCGGTCATTGGTCTATGCTTAAAGCCATTGTTAACCACATCCCACTCAGTAACGGGAGGAGAAATGCAGCGGATGGCCACTATAGACGGTAACGAAGCCGCCGCCACCATCGCCCACCTCACCAACGAAGTCATCGCCATCTATCCCATCACTCCCGCCTCGCCGATGGGCGAACATGCAGACGAGTGGTCTGCACAGGGGCGCAGGAACCTGTGGGGCACGGTGCCCAGCATCGTCGAGATGCAGAGCGAGGGCGGTGCCGCCGGTGCCCTGCACGGCGCGCTGCAGGCCGGCGCCCTCTGCACCAGCTTTACCGCCTCACAGGGTCTGCTGCTGATGATCCCAAACATGTACAAGATCGCCGGTGAGCTGACCCCCATGGTGCTGCATGTGGCATCGCGCTCGCTGGCGGCCCAGGCACTCTCCATCTTCTGCGATCATGCCGATGTGATGGCCACCCGTGGCACCGGTTTTTCACTGCTCTGTTCAAACTCGGTACAGGAGGCGATGGACATGGCGCTGATCGCCCAGGCAGCGACACTGGAGGCACGCGTACCGATCCTGCACTTCTTTGACGGCTTCCGCACCTCACACGAGATGGCCAAGATAGAGACCATCGATCAAAGCGTGGTCCGCGAACTGATCCGCGACGAGCACGTTCAGGCACACCGCGACCGCGCCCTCAATCCAGATCATCCGGTGCTGCGGGGCAGCTCGCAAAATCCCGACGTCTACTTCCAGGGGCGGGAGAGTGTCAACAGTTGGTATCAGAAGATGCCGGTGATCGTACAGAGTGTCATGAACCGCTTTGCTGAACTGACCGGACGGCAATACCGCCTGTTCGACTATGTCGGGGCCGCTGATGCCGAACGTGTGATCATACTGATGGGCTCCGGTGCCGAGGCGGCACATGAAACGGTAGACCACCTGCTGGCCCGCGATGAAAAGGTGGGACTGCTCAAGGTGCGCCTCTATCGTCCCTTCGACCCGACCGCCCTGCTCGCCACCCTGCCGCACACAGTACGCCGCATCGCCGTGCTGGATCGCACCAAAGAACCCGGTGCCGATGGCGAACCTCTCTACAAGGATATTCTGACGGCCATCGCCCAGGCCTTCTCAAACGGACAGTCACCCTTTAGCGAACTGCCCCATATCATCGGTGGACGTTACGGCCTGTCGTCGAAAGAGTTCACCCCAGGCATGGTCAAGGCGGTATTCGATGAACTGGGCCGGGACAAGCCGAAAAACGGATTTACCATCGGCATCCATGACGATGTCACGCAGACCAGCCTGGAGTGGGATGCCGACTTCCGAACCGACGCCGCAGGTGAGGTGAAATGCGCCCTGTTCTACGGTCTCGGCTCCGACGGCACCGTCAGCGCCAACAAGAACAGCATCAAGATTATCGGTGAAGCCACCGACCTGTATGCCCAGGGCTATTTCGAATACGACTCCAAGAAGTCCGGTGCCGTCACGGTATCGCATCTGCGCTTCGGTAAGCATCCGATCCGCTCCAGCTATCTCATCGGCGACCAACAGGCACAGTTCATCGGCTGTCATCAAACGGTGTTCCTGGAACGCTACGACATGCTGAAGCGGGCTGCTCCAGGCGCGGTGTTCCTGCTCAACACCGCTGCGCCAGCGGATAAAGCCTGGAATACGCTGCCACGCCACATGCAGCAACAGATCATCGACAAGCAGCTGCGCTTCTATGTCATCGACGCCTATCGGGTGGCGCAGGAGAGCGGCATGCAGCAGCGCATCAACACCATCATGCAGACCTGCCACTTTGCCATCTCCGACCTGCTGCCACGCGATCAGGCCATCGCCGCCATCAAGAGTGCGGTAGAGAATACCTACGGCAAGAAGGGCGGTAAGATCGTTGAACTCAACTTCCGCGCCATCGACAACGCCCTGGCCAACCTGCACCCGGTCAAGGTGCCGGATAAGGTCACCTCGGAGTTTGAGCGTCCGCCGGTGGTCGCTGCAAATGCACCCACCTTTGTGCAACAAGTGACCGCCCCAATGATCGCCGGGAACGGCGATCAATTGCCGGTGAGCGCCATCCCCGCCGACGGAACCTGGCCGACTGGTACCACACGCTGGGAGAAGCGCAATATCGCGTTGGAGATTCCGGTATGGGACCAGGAGCTCTGCATCGCCTGCGGCAAGTGCCCCTTCGTCTGCCCGCACAGCGCCATCCGCAGCAAGCTGTTCGATCCGACCCAGGCCACTGATCCACCACCGACCTTCAAGCACATGCCGGTGAAGGGCAAGGAGTTCCCCGAGGGGGCACATATTGTCTATCAGGTGGCGGCAGAAGACTGCACCGGCTGCGGCCTGTGCGTCGACATCTGCCCGGTGAAGGACAAGGAGCATCCCGGCCGACGCGCCCTCAATATGGCGCCTCAACCACCACTGCGCGAACAGGAGCGCAACAACTTCGATTACTTCCTCTCCCTGCCGGAGTTCGACCGGCGCGAGGTGCGCAGCACCGTGATGAAAAGCGCCATGCTGCTGCAGCCACTGTTCGAATTCTCCAGTGCCTGCTCCGGTTGCGGCGAAACACCCTATCTGCGTCTCGCCTCACAGCTGTTCGGTGATCGCATGGTGGTAGCCAACGCCACCGGCTGCTCCTCTATCTATGGCGGTAACCTGCCCACCACACCCTGGGCGCAAGATGCCAACGGCCGCGGTCCGGCCTGGAACAACTCGCTGTTCGAAGACAACGCCGAGTTCGGCCTCGGCATGCGTATCGCGATCGACAAGCAGCAGGAGCACGCCGCCGAGCTGCTCAAATCGCTGGCCAGGCAGATCGACCCGGATCTGGTGGAGAGACTGCTCGGCGCCACACAACAGGATGAGACCGAGATCCATGAGCAGCGTGAGCGTGTCGTCGTCCTGCGTGAGCAACTGAAACAGATCGAACAGCCCGAGGCGCGACAACTGGAGACCCTGGCCGACAACCTGACCAAGCGCAGTGTCTGGATCGTCGGCGGTGATGGCTGGGCCTATGACATCGGTTTCGGCGGACTCGACCATGTGCTCTCATCAGGACGCGACATCAACATCCTGGTGCTGGATACCGAGGTCTATTCCAATACCGGTGGCCAGACCTCCAAGGCAACACCGCGCGGAGCCGTAGCCAAGTTCTCCGCTGGTGGCAAACCGACGGCGAAAAAGGACCTGGCGATGATCGCCATGGCCTATGGTGATGTCTACGTGGCACAGGTGGCCTATGGGGCCAAAGATGTGCAGACGCTAAAGGCCTTCATGGAGGCCGAGTCCTGGCCCGGTGTCTCGTTGATTATCGCCTACAGTCCCTGCACCGCCTGGGGTACCGACATGGTGCACAGCCACGCCATGCAGGATCGTGCCGTGCGCAGTGGCCACTGGCCGCTGTTCCGCTATGATCCACGCCGCGCGGAGCAGCAAGAGAACCCGCTGCGGCTGGACTCAAAGGAACCGTCCATTGCCTATCGCGATTTCGTCAGCCAGGAGACGCGCTTCAGCATGCTCTGGCGCAGCCATCCAGAGGCTGCAGAGCAGTTCCTCGGTGCCGCGCAGAAACACGCCCTCAGCAACTTCAAGCATTACCGCCAACTGGCGGAACTCAGTTATGCCAAACCGGATAAGGAAAAGCCCGAACAGGCGAAGGAGTGACCATGGACCTACGTACTACCTATCTCGGACTGCCACTGAAAAACCCGCTGGTGCCATCCGCCTCGCCGCTCTCCCGCAGCCTCGATACCGCCAGGCAACTTGAGGACGCCGGGGCCGCTGCCCTGGTGATGTATTCGCTGTTCGAGGAGGAGTTGCAACACGATCAGGAGGTGATGGATGCCTACCTGAACAACCAGAGCCTGGGACATGCCGAGGCGACCAGTTTTCTGCCGCAGCACGGCGACATGCCCTCCAGGCAGGAGCGCTATCTGGAGCAGCTTCAGCGCCTGAAACAATCGCTTGAGATACCGATCATCGCCAGCCTTAACGGTGTCACACCAGGGGGCTGGATCGAACACGGGAAGGAGCTGCAACAGGCCGGGGCCGATGCACTGGAACTAAACGTCTATTACATTGCAGGAGATATGCAAGTCAGCGGTTCCGAGGTGGAGCGGCGCTATATCGATCTGCTCCACGAACTGCGCCAACACGTCACCCTACCCATTGCCATGAAGCTGTCACCCCAGTTCAGTTCAGTGGCCAATATCGTCAACCACCTGGAAAGGGTAGGTGCCGCTGGTGTCAGTCTGTTCAACCGTTTTTATCAGCCCGACATCGATATCGACAGCCTGCGCGTAGCGCCGCAACTGCACCTCTCCAGTTCCGCGGAATCCCTGCTCGCGATGCGCTGGATTGCCATACTCCACGGCCGCGTCAAACTCACCCTGGCCGCCACCGGAGGTGTGCATGACCACAACGATGCACTGAAAATGCTCCTCGCAGGTGCCGATGTGGTACATCTTTGCAGTACCTTGCTGATGCACGGCCCTGGCAGACTGACCGAGATCCTGCGCGGCATCGAAGCGTGGCTGGAAGAGAGCCCCTATGAGTCGATTGAGCAGCTCAAGGGTACACTGAGCCAGCAGCACGTCGGCGACGATTCCGCCTATGCCCGCACCAACTATCTACAGCTTTTGGATAACTATGTCCCAGAGGCATGAAAAGAAGAGTATGCGAACAAGGCTAGCTACAGATCCGAAGAAAATAGCACCACCACTCATTGGAAAGGGGCATGCAGAAGCAAAGGGGCGGACTCGAATGATCAGTATAGTTTGATAGCGCAACTCAATTTTACCAACCGCCTACAGTGCATTTGCACACAGGAGAAAATTTGTTCAGTGGCCTTCCACTCCCGTCACCCTGCAAGACATCTTCTGCTAATAGCCTGATTTAGGTATTTTTTATGAGGATGTAATACTCCAATAACTCTGTTCTAATGAAGCAGTTGCATGAATTTTAATGCATATGACAAGCGTGGCGCACTACAGTAATAGTGCGCCTACTATCACGCATCATTTCAGTTGCTGAAAGCAATCCAATGGTTAGCCACTATGAGCCTTCTACGCCAACACCTGATCGACCCCGAAATCTGCATTCGCTGTAATACCTGCGAAGAGACCTGCCCAGTCGATGCCATCACCCACGATGACAATAACTACGTGGTGGATGCGGCCAAATGCGATTACTGCATGGATTGTATTTCGCCGTGTCCAACCGGCTCTATTGATAACTGGCGGATGGTGATAACTGGGTATTCTATTGAGGAGCAGTTCTCCTGGGATGAATTACCTGCGGCCATTGATCATGGAGAAGAAGCATCGGCCGAATCACAACAACAGGAGGCGAATGAAGCGGATGCCAGTGAAATATTAAAAGTGGCGCACTCGGGTGAGAGCGGAAAGGTACTACCGCCAGCCTCTGCTGAACGCCCCTACATCAATATTTATAACCGTGATAAACCGATGGTAGCGCGGGTAGCGGGCAACTTCCGCCTGACGGATGCCGAAAGTGAATCAGATATACGCCATATAATTTTGGATTTTGGTGATCGCACTTTCCCGGTACTGGAAGGCCAGAGTATCGGCATTATTCCTCCCGGAAATGATGAAAAAGGCCGTCCACACCTGGTACGTCTCTATTCCGTAGCCAGCCCGCGGGACGGTGAACGCCAAGGAACTAACAACCTATCGCTAACCGTTAAACGGGTTGTTTTTGAAGAGCAGGGAAAAACCGTTCGCGGTGTTGGCTCGAACTATATGTGCGAATTAAAGAAGAATGATGAGGTGCTTGTCACAGGGCCGTTTGGCGCTACTTTCCTCATGCCCAACACACAGACTTCGAACCTGGTTATGATCTGCACAGGTACGGGCTCAGCGCCGTTCCGCGCGATGACCGAATACCGCCGCCGTCATCTACCGCATGCCGAAGGCAGACTGCTTCTCTATTTTGGTGCCAGAACACCTGGCGAACTACCCTACTTTGGGCCACTCAAAAAACTGAGTGACAAGTTTATCGACAAGCAGTTGGTTTTCTCCAGACTACCTGATGCCCCCAAAGAGTATGTGCAAGATCGGATGATCAGCCAATCAAATAAACTTGCTGGCCTACTGACTTCAGAAGAGACCTATGTCTATATCTGCGGATTAAAGGAGATGGAAAAAGGAGTTGAAGAGGCATTTGAAAGCATCTGTACTGATAACAATCTAAGTTGGCCAGAGATAAAATTAACCATGAAACGAACTGGCCGCTATCACGTTGAAACTTACTGACCGGGAATTATCATTGAATACATACTGATTGGCTTTTGTTTGCATGCGGCCAATCAAATAGAGAAAATCAAATATGTTTTTTCACAAGAAAGAGTATCCCAAAAAAATGCAGGTATCATCACCCTCTATTGATTGATGTAATAATCCAACGAACACCAGTGACAATATTTCAATCCAGCTGCTTCTTAAATCGCAGCGATGCGACAGTAAGACCCGCAATAATGAAACCAAGCAAACGCAGCGTGTCGATACTCATATCCATAACAGTGGCATCCCGCAAAACAACCCCTCGCACGACACGCATGAATGGGGTTGCCGGTAAGAATTCGGCAATATATTGGGCAAATACTGGCATCCCTTCATAGGGAAAAACAAAACCAGAAAGTAAGATCGAATGCCGCAATACAAATATTGTCATTTGCATTGCTTGCAGCTGGTTCCTTGCCAACGTGGAGATCACAAGACCAAATGACAAACTCGCCGTAATAAACAGAAGCGTTGCCAAGGCCAGTTGCCAAAGGCTACCGTTAATGGGGACATTAAACACCACATGTCCCAGGCTGATTATAATAACAACCTGTATCCCACCAATAAATATAAAGGGAATGATCTTACCCAGCATCAGCTCAAATGGCTGTACCGGTGTATTGATTAACATTTCAAGGTTGCCCCGCTCGCGTTCACGCACAATGGCGGCAGAGGTAAACATAATCATGGTCATGGTTAAAATGATTCCAACCAGCCCAGGCACAATATTGACCACAGTGCGCTGCTCAGGATTAAACAACAGTTCTACTTCAAAAGTTGGAATGGTTCGATTGGCAGGCTTATCCAATAACTCACTCAAAGGCATCGCCCGCAAACTTTTTATAGCACTGGCGATCATGGTGTCTGAGCCATCGACAATCCACTGGGCAACTGGCCTACTCGTCTCTTCATTGGTTGCAGCCGGTGTTCCCAATCCCACACTATGATGCCGTGCAAGACGTTGACTCAAATCGCGCGGAATGATTAATACCGCACGCACTTTGGCTCCAACAATGGCCGCTTCAGCCTCTTTTACACTGCTATAGCGTTCACTGAAGGTAACGACTTGCGTGGCGGCAATTGTCTGAACCAGCACACGACTTAATGCCGTGTTGCTATGATCAACCAAACCAGCTGGGATATCTCGAACATTGGTATTTATTGCAAAGCCAAACAACATCAATTGAATGAGTGGAATCATTACCACCATACCAAAAGTCATTCTGTCGCGTTTTAATTGGGTCAGCTCTTTAAGCACTATTGCCAGGATTCGGGATAATGATTTCATTGCCGATCCTCCCCTGTGCAGGTAACAAATACATCTTCAAGACTGGGGCGAACCTGATGCACAATCGCCTTCTCACTAACTAACGCTTGCCGTTTCAACCACTCTGTCGGTTCGGCAACACTATTATTCACCAGTACACGCAAACGAGCACCGAGCTGTGCCGCAGAGACCACTTCGGGCAGCATTATCAGCTGCTGTTTTAATTTGCGTAACTCGGGCGCTTCAATTTCCAGCACATTCGCACCCATTGCCTGCATCAAACCATCCGGAGAACCATCGGCCCGTTTTACCCCCTCTTCCAAAATTGCCAGCTTATGGCACCGTTCGGCCTCATCCATGTAATGGGTTGATACCAGGATGCTGGTGCCCGCATCACATAAATCAAAAAGCTGTTCCCAGAAATCCCGCCGATTTTGTGGATCAACCGCTGACGTTGGCTCATCTAGAAAGAGCAGTTCTGGTTTATGTAAAAGTGCTGCCGCCAAAGCCAGCCGTTGGCGCTGCCCACCACTCATGCGCCCAGCAAGCTGGGAAGTTTTTTGCTGTAAACCGTAAGTCGATAGCAGTTCGCTGATGCGTAGGGATTGATCACGGTAGGGAAGACCATAAATACGGGCTACAAATTGCAAATTTTCTTTAACCGTGAGGTCATCGTATAAGGAGAATTTCTGAGTCATATAGCCAATATGCGAGCGCAATTTATTGGCATCCTGAGGCAGGTTATACCCAAGTACTTGCACCGAGCCAGAACTCGGTTCAAGTAAACCTGTTAATAGACGTATCGCCGTGGTTTTTCCACTACCATTGGGGCCTAAAAAGCCATAAATGGTGCCTTTTTCCACCGCCAGCTCAAGTTCATCAATGGCAATCAGTTCGGCAAACCTACGCGTTAGCTGGCTCGCCTCAATGACCAGCTCCGTCATGGCATAACAACCTGCGCTGGAATACCATTGGGTAACTCTTCCGCACTTTCAGGTAACTGGATCTCGGCCAGATACATTAGGCGACCGCGCTCTCCCTGGTTCAACGCATAATAGGGGGTAAAGGCAGGTTCTGTTGATAGCCGTCGTACAGTACCGGTAATCGATTTCTCAATGCCATCCACCTTTACCTGCAGATGATCACCTACTTTTATTTTGACCCTGTATGGCTCGGGTATATACACCCTGGCGTAAGGCGCCTTCCCCGCCAGCACAATCGCAAGCGGACTGCCGGCTGTTACACGCTCACCAAGATTCCAAGGCAGATTATCCAGAAGTCCATCGCGAGTCGCGATAATGGTGAGATCTGAGAGGTGTTTTTGTTCACTCTCAAGCTGAGCCTTTGCGGCATTTAACTCAGCCTCGGCCATGCGCAAATCCTCCTCTCGCGTGCCGTTGGTTAACTCGCGCAACTGCTCCTGCGCCGTGCGTAGATTCGCGCTGGCAGCATCCCGATTTGCACGGGAGTGATCGATATCAGCCTGGCTTGCCATATTTTTCGCCGCCAGCTGTTTTACCCGAAGATAGTTTTGCTTGCTTTCAGTCAGAGTCGCTTTTGCACCCGCCACCCGGGCCTGACCCGCTGCGACTTCCTCTTCACGGGCTCCATTTCGCAACTTCTCAAGATTGGCTTCCGCTTGGGCAACCGTAGATCTGGCCCGCTCCACTTGTGATCGTTGTTGCCGATCATCAAGCCGAACCAGGACGGTACCTTTTTCCACATAGCTACCCTGGGCTACGGGCAGCTCGACCACAACCTCGTTCATCGTTGCGGTATGTGCAATCCGATCGCGCTCTAAAGTACCCAAAGCCACGCCAGCGTGATCTGAGCATGAGACAAGCAACAGAGACGTAACCAACATCAACCAGCGAATCATTGTCACTCCCTTCATCAAATTAGGCTGAAGAAAAGTATACCTCGTTGCTAATCATTGTTTGCGACTAATGCAACGTACCGAAAATACTCTTTGTAATGGTCTGCCCACATGTTGAGGTCTGGTTGAAGATTGAGTAAAGACAAATCACAATGCTTAACCCGTTTTTATGTGCGAGGCATTAAATTCCGCGTCACTGATAACAATACAGAGTTAATTGCCCCATCCATCTGTTTGATAACATTGGCTATTTTATTCATGTAGACTAAACCGCTGCTTGTCTATTTTTTAATAACAAAGACAGGTTATACAACATGCGCTGCTTGCTATGCCGAATCTACCTGCTGTTACTGGTCATCAGCGCATTGCTGATAATCTCTCCTGTCCATGCAGCAGAGATCACCCTTGCCGTTGCCAATTCAACCTGCAAAACTATCAAAGCGGTTGGGGAGCAGTATGCACGATCACACAACATAAAGATCCACTACCTCTGTAAATCCTCAGGGCTTCTGGCCAAGGGCATTCGAGGAGGGGCAATCAAGGCGGAAATTTATATCTCAGCCAATCGCCACTGGGTGGATTATATGATCGAAGGCGGTTTGGTCACCGCGGAAAATGTTACTACTCCCTGGGGCAATCGTCTGGTGGTCAGTGCACCCATCAATAGCCCGCTACGACTTCAGACCTGGCATGACCTGACATCTGAAAGTATTAACTCTATTATCATCGGAGATCCGGGAACTGCGCCGTTTGGTCGATATGCCAAGCAGGCGCTGCAAAAAACCGGCATCTGGGAACAGGTAAAACAGAAAATCACCACAACAAAACATATCACCCTGTTAGCAGAGAAACTTGCCCAATCCGATAACAAGACTGTAGGTATCCTTTTCGCAACCAATCTCACCGATCGTCTACGCCCACTCTACTCGATCGATCCCTCCTGGCATCCGGCAATTCGCTACTTCATGGCACCGGTCGGTCAGTCCGCCGACAACGCAGAAGTTACCGGGTTGTTTAACTATCTGCAGAGTGATCCGGTTTTTGAAACCTTCAAAGCTGCCGGGTTTGATGTCACCTCAGAGTGAGAGATAACACACCATGATCGGAAGGATGAAAAACTGCTCGCTTTATCGCCAACTGATCGTACCCATGTTCAGTATCGGACTGATCTCATTACTGGGAACCGTCTATTTTTCCCATATGCTGAAGGAGTCCGTCGCTGCTCTGGATACAGTCTATGTGGAGGGTGATATCCGGCTTCGCAATCTGGAAGAGATAGAGAAGCAGATCACTGCTTATCGGGCACTGAGTCTCCGCCACCTGACCACAGAAAATTTCTCCACTATGGAGCAGATTAACCATGAACTCGAAGCTACCAGAATCATAATCCAGGATACGCTCCCTAAACCAAAGGAAACCATTACCCAACCCCCCTCCGGTCAACCCGATATTTCTCATGACCTTGACGCTATTCTGCAAACCTACTTTAGCGGGATCAGTGTAGCCATTAAATTGAGCTCCGATTTTGAAAAAGAGGCAGCCTTTGCCATGTTGACGCGTATCGAGTCTGAGCATATCCCCCGGATCAAGGAGATTACGTCACAGCTGATTCGCAATGCGTTTGGAGATATTTCAGATTCACGTCGCGCACTCATGTCCGTTGCCACTGACAACCTCTATAGCACGACTGCGATCGGCATCAGCGGTGGGGGTCTGTTACTGTTTATTGCATTTATTGTGATACGTAATGTCACCGACCGGCTGTCGAAACTCCTCATCTGGTCGCAGAGGATATCCCAAGGCGACTATGCTGCCATCCTCACCCAGGACTCTAATGACGAGGTGGGACAACTCACCTACGCCATGATGGAGATGGCACAGAGCATTGCCGATGCCAACAACCGGCTGGAAATGTCAAAAAGAAGCGCGGAATCTATCGCTGAAACCCTGAAAATCTATGCCAACGCCTTTGAAAACAGCGGCGAGGCAATGCTCATAACCGATCGGGAAAACAAAATCATCAACATTAACGCGGCATTCACCCGACAGACCGGCTATGAACTGTCGGAGGTAGCAGGTAAAAACCCGCGAATGCTATCCGGCGGAGATACCTCTGATGATACCTACTGTGAGATGTGGAACAACCTGAAGAGAGAGAACTTCTGGCAGGGTGAACTCTGGGACAGAAAAAAGTCGGGCGAGATCTATCCAAAATGGGCGGCAATTTCCGCTATCCGCGACCAACAGGGCGAGGTGCTGTTTTATATTGCCAGCTTCACCGATATCAGTGATCGCAAGGCGGCCGAGGCCAGAATCGAGCATCTCGCCCACTATGACATGCTCACCGGCCTGCTGAACCGATTCAGCCTGGAAAGCCGAATGGAGCAAGCGGTACTAGCCGCAAAAAGAGAAAATCAGCAACTGGCTGTGCTGTTTGTTGATCTTGATCGGTTTAAATATATCAATGACTCAATGGGACACCAGGTTGGTGATCAACTGCTTATTGAGGTGGCTAACCGCTTAAAGAGCTGTCTCAGAGAGAGCGATATTGTTGCCCGGATAGGCGGTGATGAATTCGTCATCGTCCTCACTGCGCTGAAGAATACGAACCAGGTAGCAACACTCGCCGAACAGATTCTGACGCATCTTTCTGAACCCTACAGCCTCAATGAAAATATTTTTGAAAGCAGTCCTAGCATCGGCATTAGCATCTATCCCAATGACGGTAATAACATTGATCAATTGTTGAAGAATAGTGATATTGCCATGTATCACGCCAAAGACCAGGGCAGAAAGAACTTCCAGTTTTTTACCTCAAGTTTGCAGGTAGCCTCTGAAGAACGCATAGACCTGGAGCATCAACTGCGCAACGCACTCGAACTTGATCAGTTTGAACTCTATTACCAGGTTCAGGTAAACACACAGAGTCGCTATATCCACGGCATGGAAGCCCTTATTCGCTGGCATCACCCAACCCGTGGCTTTATCAGACCCGACCGATTCATCCCAATCGCCGAAGAGAGTAATGTGATTAATGACCTGGGTGCTTGGGTCATTGACAGAGCCTGCCAGCAAGTCGCCGAATGGAGGCAAATCAGTGATAAACCTTTGCAGATATCTGTCAATCTCTCGGCAAGACAGTTACAGTCCAATAAACTGATAGAAACCGTCCAGTCCGCTATCCATAAACACCAGATTACAGAAGGTGAACTCGAACTCGAGATCACCGAAACTGCCGCTATGGCAGATCCTGAGTTGGCCATCCGACAACTGAACCGGCTAAGTGAACTGGGCGTCAGTCTGGCGATTGATGATTTTGGAACAGGCTACTCTTCGCTGGCCTATCTGAAGAAACTGCCTATCAATACACTCAAACTTGATCAGACCTTTGTCGGCGATATTGAAAATGACAAGAATGACGCCGAGATCTGCATGGCAACCATCGCCCTTGCCCACAATCTCGGACTTAAAGTGGTTGCCGAGGGGGTTGAGACTATTGAACAACGCGATTTTCTGACCAAGTATGATTGTGATTATCTACAGGGTTACCTGTTTAGTAAGCCACTACCGTCCAAAGAGGCAACAGATCTGATAAAAACCTGCTCCACCAATCAAATGGTTTGTTTATAAAGACACCAAAAGGTTATTGAACTGACGGCAGCAGTTTTAAATTTGCTTTGGACTAACTCCGCGTTCCCTGGCAACAACAGTCGTAGTTTGTCCTGTTTTTTTTAGGATCGCTGAACAGCTCTTCTCAGCGAAACTCCTCGGTACAGGCTGGTTTTCTATGCTTTGTCGTGTGACATCGCCATGTCAGACCTAAATCCAACTATAGAAGCTGTCTACTATTCGTGTGCAGGATCAACCCGATGGCAAGATTCCAGAGTTTAAATTTTGTGCTATCCAAGTAGAACCGGCATAACATGCCGTCGATTAAAGAGAATAGAGGTGTTATTGAATTGTAGGTGTGCAACTAGTTACCGACGAAATGAATCAATTGCCATAACCTTTGGGTTGGAGTTGACAACTTTAGTAATCTGGATGTGGTGGCGGCGTCTATCCGCTTCTGCAGCAGGCCTGCTTTGTTGGCGATTTCGCTGCATAAACTGCCTGGCAAAGACCGACTTGTTGTGCAACTGCTGACCTTTGAAATGGGAGATCAGCCAAGAACCTGCATCATCGGGAGTTACAGAGACCAGACCGTGATACTCGACAATACCCTCGCCATCCCGAAATTGCAGGACATCACAGTTATTGATCTGGGGTCGCTTGGTAAAGGGGAAGTGGAATCGTTTATCCAAAAGCCCGGCTACCAACCCCTCCAGCTCACGCTTGGTGGTTGTGGCCGGAACACGCGGTATAAAGATTTTCATACAAACCACCTTCATCAATACGATAAAGTATAGTTTATACGGATCAAACAGGTTCGCATCAACTGACTACTGCACTATAATTTTCTTCATCGACAACTTTATATGCCAACATGGGCTATCTAGAGGATATAAGGCGATTATGGCTACACCCATTATTAAAGACGACCCCTTGTACCAACTACTCCGTGATGGGAAGGTGGAGCAATTCAACGAGCAGCACCAATCTGGAAGCCCCTGTGACTTGCGCGGGGTGGATTTGCGCAGCGTGGATCTACGCAAACTGGATGCACGCAATCTTGATCTGAGGAACTGCTATCTGAGGCAGGCTGATCTGCGTGGCGTTGACCTATCAGAGGCCAATCTGGAGGGGGCCAGCATCATTGGGGCAAAGATCTCTGGCGTGCTGTTTCCCAAACAGCTGGCACCGGAAGAGATCAATCTCTCACTGGTACACGGCACCCGTATGCGCTATCGATAGTCACTTAACCAGCACACTATTGCTCAACAGTACAGAAAACATGGAAGATATGGAGAATTACGCCTGACTGTTTTACAGCCAGGCGTGGGGTTTTGTTCAGCTATCAGTAATCTTCATCCAACTGATCGAGTATATTTCGTGCGACTTTGGCCTGTTCTTCGTTGGCCTCGCCGAGGATCTCATAGAGCAGTCCGCGCGCTTTCACCTCTTCACCTTCATCGCGCAGTGCTTGAACACGGCGCAGCTTCTCGTCGATGATGTCATCGTACATCCCATCATCATCTGACTCGCCAAGATCGCCGCTCTCTTCATCCTCATCCTCAGCTTCCGACTCTTCAGCTTCGATGATATCCAGTTCAGCATCCAGCTCCTCTTCTGTTAACGGCGTAAAGCGTTCCAGGTCGAGGGGTGAGTCATCCATCTCAAAGGCAGGGTCGGTGACAAAGGCTGCAGCTGCAGGAGCTGCAGGAGCAGGCTTTTCCGGGGCAGTTGATCCACTACTACCCGTCTCTTGCTCACCCTCGTCAGCCGCTTCCCGCCGCTCTTTATCACGCTTAATGATGCGCGAGAAGAAGACGCCGATTTCGAACAGAATCCACATCGGCAGGGCCAACAGGGTTTGCGAGATCACATCCGGTGGTGTCAGCAGCATGCCGAGGGCGAAGGCGCCAACAATGATATAGGGGCGCTTTTCAACAAGCTTGTCTGGCGTGGTCATTCCCATGGAGACGAGAATGATAGTAGCGATCGGCACTTCAAAGGCGAGGCCAAAAGCAAAAAAGAGACTGAGCACAAAATCAAGATATTTGGCAATATCTGTCGCCATCACCACACCGTCAGGTGTCGTGCCGGCCATAAATGCAAATACCAGGGGAAACACGACGAAATACGCGAACAACACCCCAACATAGAACAGAAACGCACTGGAAGCGACCAGCGGAATCATCAAACGTTTTTCATGTTTGTACAGCCCCGGCGCAATAAATGACCAGAGCTGATAGAGAATAAACGGCATACCCAGAAAAATCGACGACATAAGCGTCAGTTTGAAGGGGGTCAGGAAGGGAGAGGCCACCTCGGTGGCAATCATTGACGAGCCTTCTGGCAGATGGGCCATCAGCGGACCCGCTACCATCACATAGATATCATTATTGAAATAGAACAGACACGCGAAGATCACGCCGACCGCAGCAACAGCCCGAATCAATCGATCCCGCAGCTCCAGAAGATGGGTTACAAAGGGTTGTTCTGTCAGGGAGTCAGAGGCCCCGTCATTTTGTGTCGTCATGTTTTTATGGGACTATTTCGGGGAATCGACCGGCGGCTCTTTGACTTCGGCTTCAGTCGCCTCCGTCTTCTCTATTTCTTGGGCCGTCTTGTTAGTCTCATTGGCAAATTCGTTCAGTGTGCCCTTCGTTTCTTCGACAATCTCGTGCAGTGGGTCCATCTGCTTTTTCTGCTCTTCCAGAATCTGTTTCAGCTCTTCAGCCTTCATCTCTTTGTCAATTTCAGCCTTTACCTGGGACAGCATCTTGCGCCCTTTCCCCATCCACTTCCCGGCCGTATAGGCCAGCTTGGGTAGACGTTCTGGCCCAACGACCACCAACGCCACCAGGGCAATGATTGCCAACTCCCAGAAGCCAATATCAAACATAAGCTGAAATAACCCGCCGTTCAGTTAGCCAACAGTGGCCTCAAGATTTATTCGAACTCGAGGAGTCTTCCTTTTTGGTCACCTCGCCTTCAATGATCTTCTCTTCATCGGCCTTTTCCAATCGGGCACTGTCATCGTTCTTCTTTTCATCAGACATGGCACCTTTAAAACCTTTTACGGCATTGCCAAGATCTGAACCGATATTCTTGAGCCGTTTGGTTCCAAACAGCAGCAGTACAATTACCAGAACAATCAACAACTGCCAGATACTGATTCCACCAAAACCCATATTCTTCTCCACCTCAAAAACAACGGTCCGTTCCGGAATGAACGGATAGCCAATTGAAATAACCTTCCAAAAACCGGATTATTATCCGACGGAAGAACCTGATAATAACCGAAAATAGCGCTCGGCGCAGGGTTTTTAAATACCCATTATTCGCCCCGCTGCGCCTTCTCCTCCAGACCGGACAGACCAAATCGCCGATCCAACTCATTAAGCACATCCTGCGGCTTCAACCCCTGGTGAGCCAAAAGGACCAGGGTATGAAACCAGAGGTCGGCCGTCTCATAGACAATCTTCTCTTTATCCCCATCCTTGGCCGCCATTACGGTCTCGGTCGCCTCTTCCCCTATCTTTTTCAGGATCGCATCAAGCCCCTTACTATAGAGTTTGGCTACATAGGAAGATTCCGGGTCTGCCTCTTTGCGAGACTCCAGGACTTGCGCCAGGCGTTCCAGAAGATCACTCATAACCGAACCTCTACGCCCTGATCAGCCATAAACCGCTTGGCCTCTTCAATACTGTATTCGGCAAAATGAAAGATACTGGCGGCTAGTACGGCATCTGCACCACCCTGCGCTACACCATCCACCAGATGCTGCAGATTGCCCACACCACCGGAGGCAATCACCGGTACTGTTACCGCATCACTAATCGCCCGGGTCAACTCCAGATCAAAACCGATCTTGGTGCCGTCCCGATCCATGCTGGTCAGGAGGATTTCACCGGCCCCATACTCGACCATCTTCTTTGCCCACTCAATGGCATCCAGCCCGGTTGGTTTACGTCCCCCGTGGGTGAAAATCTCCCACTTGGCCGGTTCACCCTCGGCACTGGTGCGTTTGGCATCGATGGCCACCACGATACATTGTGAGCCAAAGCGGGTGGTGGCCTCTTTTACAAATTCCGGATTGAATACGGCAGCGGTATTGATGGCTACCTTATCTGCCCCGGCATTAAGCATGCGGCGCACATCTTCAGTGGTGCGAATGCCACCGCCGACGGTCAACGGGATAAACACCTCACTCGCTACCTGCTCGACCACATGTACAATGGTCTCGCGGTCATCGGAACTGGCCGTTATATCCAGGAAGGTGATCTCATCCGCCCCTTCGCGGTTATAGCGTCGGGCCACTTCAACCGGATCGCCGGCATCGCGAATATCGACAAATTTAACACCCTTCACCACACGTCCGGCATCCACATCCAGGCAGGGTATGATTCTCTTCGCCAGCATCTCAGTGATCTCTCAAATAATCGGCATGCACATTAAAGTTAACGACTCAGGCTATCCGCCAGCGACTGTCCGGCAGCAAAATCCAGAGTGCCTTCGTAGATGGCACGTCCGGTAATAGCACCCATTATGTTATCTGTCGCAGCCTTGCAAAGTGCCTCGATATCGCCGATGTCGGTAATACCGCCAGAGGCCACGATCGGGATATTGACTGCGTTTGCCAACGCCGCTGTGGCCTCTACATTTGGTCCCGTCATCATGCCATCACGGCCGATATCGGTGTAAACAATGGCAGAGACACCGTCTTGTTCAAAGCGACGTGACAACTCGGTCACCTCCTGGTCCGTCACTGTGGCCCAGCCGTCAATCGCTACCATACCCTCTTTGGCATCCAGTCCGACAATCACATTGCCGGGGAAGGCTGCACAGGCACGGGCAACAAACTCCGGTTCTTTAACCGCCTGTGTACCGATAATGACAAAATTAACGCCCGCCTCCAGATAAGCCTGAATCGTCTTCTCATCCCGGATACCGCCGCCCACTTGAATTGGCAGATCGGGATAGGCCTTGGCAATCGCCTGGATCACCCCGCCATTTACCGGAGTCCCCGCAAATGCACCGTTCAGGTCGACCAGATGCAGGCGGCGCGCCCCGGCCTTCACCCAGCGGCCGGCCACTTCAACCGGATCATCGGAGAAGATGGTTTCATCTTCCATACGGCCCTGGCGCAGGCGGACACAGCGACCATCTTTGAGATCAATTGCGGGTATCAGTAACACAATTCAGTACCTTTAAAATGTAACAGCTCAATCGGTGGGAGCGTTAGCTATCCCAATTTACAAAATTCTCTAGCAGCCGCAACCCCGCGTCGGCGCTTTTTTCAGGATGAAACTGGGTTGCAAACAGATTATCCCGCGCAATCACGCTGGTGAATGGGATGCCATAATCTGTGGTACCTGCTACCAATCCCCGATCAACCGGATCGATATAGTAGCTGTGGACAAAATAGAAACGGGTTTCATCCTCAATCCCATCCCATAGAGGGTGGCTTAGGGTCTGGCTGACCCGATTCCAGCCCATCTGGGGAATTTTAAGCCGATGGCCTTCGGCATCCCTGGATTCCGGGAAGTGCCTTACCTGGCCCTCAAACAGCCCCATCAGTGGTGTACCCTGATTCTCTTCACTGAAGCTCATCAACACCTGCATACCCATGCAGATACCAAGGAAAGGCTTGCTCTTGGCAGCCTCCAGCACGGCCCTGTTCAGGTGATGATTTGAAATCGCCGCCATACAGTCACGGGCCGCACCCTGCCCGGGAAAGACCACCCGGTCAGCGTGCAGTATCAGCTCTGGATCATCGGTGACGTGCACCGTATCTCCTGCCCCTGCGACATGCTCAATCGCCTTTGAGACAGAACGCAGGTTGCCCATGCCATAATCAATGACTGCAATGGATTTCGACATATCTTTAAAACTGCCAGCGTGAAGTGAGGTTAAAGAGAGCCCTTGGTGGAGGGGATCACCCCGGCCATCCTGGGATCAGGTTCCAGCGCCATGCGCAGTGCCCGGCCAAACGCCTTGAACACTGTTTCGGCAATGTGGTGGCTGTTACGGCCACGCAGATTGTCAATGTGCAGTGTCACTCCGGCATGGTTAACGAAGCCCTGGAAAAACTCATAGAAGAGATCCGTGTCAAAGGCACCGATCATGGCACGGGGAAAGTTGACGCCGAATTCCAGACCGGGGCGGCCGGAAAAGTCGAGCACAACCCGGCTCAGTGCCTCGTCCAAAGGCACATAGGCGTGACCGTAGCGATAGATCCCTTTCTTATCGCCAACGGCCTGTGCAACAGCCTGCCCTATGCTGATACCAATATCCTCGGCTGAGTGGTGACCATCGATGTGCAGATCGCCTTTGGCACTGACGGTGAGATCAATCAGGCCATGACGCGCCACCTGATCCAGCATGTGCTCCAGAAAGGGCATGCCGGTATCCAGGTTTGATTCACCCGAACCATCAAGGTTCAGACTGACCTTGATACGGGTTTCCAGGGTATTGCGTTCGATCTCAGCTTTACGCTGCATGGCTCGACTCCAGCGGGTACGCGTCGTCAATGAGTACGATGACAGGCCACTTAAGCGTGGCAAAAAGAGCATTCTATGGGAAATGGGTGATTTGTCCAAGGACGGACTTATGTCGCGGGGGCATGGACGCCCAGGAGCGACGGTCCAAGGACGGACTTATGTCGCGGGGGCACGACTCCATGGATGGAGGAGGTAGAGTGAAGCAGGAGCCAGAGCCGAAAGACGCCCAGGAGCGACGGTCCAAAAAAACCGATCACACCTTTAGCCAAAAGGTCACCGGCCCATCATTGATCAGTGCCACCTGCATATCGGCCCCAAACTGGCCCATTCCAACAGGCGTATAGAGCATAGCGGCCTGCTGGCAAATATAATCGAATAGCCGGGCACCCTCTTCTGGGGTTGCCGCTGTCGAGAACCCTGGTCGGGTGCCCTTCTGAGTATCAGCCGCCAGGGTGAATTGCGGTACCAGCAGCAAACCGCCTTGCGTTTCACGCAGACTGAGATTCATCCGTCCATCTGCATCAGGAAATACCCGATAGCCGAGCAGACGCTCCAGAAGGCGGTCGGCTTTTTGAGTTGTATCGCCACGCTCAACTCCGACCAGAACCAGCAAACCCTGATCAATTTCAGCAACCCGCTGACCAGAAATCTCGACAGAGGCAGACGATACTCGCTGAAGGAGACCTATCATACTGATATTACTTAATTTATTAGGATAATTAACAAATAAATCAGGGTAGGCTAAAGCAGGTACAACCCGGTTCCGCTTCAGATTTATCCTACAAAGACCCGAGATTCAACGCACATCATTCCCACTGCAAGCATGGCACTCTATACCTGTCGCCAAACAAGGATACCCATGGAGCGGCCCACACCTCAAGGAAGAATCCACGGATAGGAACCCTTTGCCAACCAAGCCCGGCGACATGCCCCGACAGCAAGGATTGCTGGCGGGGTTTTTTATGGGTCGATATTAATCAGAAGTTGTCGTTCTTGATGCGCGCTTGCGCTCGTGCTCTTTCAGGTGACGCTTACGAATACGAATCGCACTTGGGGTCACCTCTACCAGCTCATCATCCTCGATAAACTCCAGCGCCTGTTCGAGCGAGAAGCGAACCGGCGGGGTCAGCACGATATTCTCATCGTTACCAGCCGCACGAATATTGTTTAACTGCTTGCCCTTGAGCGGATTCACCGTCAAGTCATTGGCCCGGGAGTGGATACCGATCACCTGGCCCTCATAGACAGCCATGCCATGCTCGGTAAACAGACGCCCCCGCTCTTGCAGGTTGAACAGGGCATAACCCAATGCCTTACCAGTGGAGTTGGCGATCATCACACCGTTGTTACGCGGCGCAATGCCACCATGCTGTGCCGGACCATAATGGTCAAACACATGGTAGATCAGGCCTGATCCAGAGGTGAGGGTCATAAACTCTGTCTGAAAACCAATCAGCCCGCGGGACGGGATTATATAGTCCAGACGCACGCGGCCTTTTCCGTCCGGCACCATATCCTGCAGGTCACCCTTACGGCTTCCCAATGCCTCCATGATGCCGCCCTGGTCATCTTCTTCCACATCCACGGTCAGCTGCTCGTAGGGTTCGCAGACCTCGCCATCCACCTCACGGAAGATAACCTCGGGCCGGGATACCGCCATCTCATATCCTTCGCGACGCATGGTCTCCAACAGAATCGAGAGATGCAGCTCGCCACGGCCAGAGACTTTGAACTTCTCAGGATCGGTTCCTTCTTCCACACGCAAAGCGACATTGTGGATCAACTCCCGCTCCAGGCGATCCTTCAGCTGCCTGGAAGTGAGGTACTTACCCTCTTTTCCCGCAAACGGTGAAGTATTGACCTGAAAGGTCATGCTCACGGTCGGTTCGTCCACCGTCAGGGGCGGCATGATCTCGGCGTGTTCGGGGTCACACAGGGTATCGGATACATTGGGTGCCGCAATACCAGAGAGGGCCACGATGTCACCCGCTGATGCGCTCTCGACCTCGACCCGATCCAGCCCAATAAAACCAAATACCTTGCCAACCTTTTCACGTCGCTGATCACCGTCACGGGTTATCAGGGTTATAGGCATGTTTCGGCGTATGGTTCCGCGGGTGATCCGGCCGACGGCAATGGCACCCACGTAGCTGTTATAAGCCAGTGTTGAGACCTGCATCTTGAACGGACCGTCAATATCCACATCCGGCGCACTGCAGTTGTTAACGATCGCCTCGAACAATGGGGTCATATCGCCGTCACGGACATCACTCTCAGTACCGGCAAAGCCATTAATGGCTGAGGCGTAGATTATCGGGAAATCGAGCTGCTCATCAGTTGCACCCAATCGGTCGAACAACTCAAAGGTTTGATCAACCACCCAGTCAGGCCGTGCGCCGTCACGATCAATCTTGTTCACAACAACAATGGGTTTCAGCCCATGCTGAAAGGCCTTCTGTGTAACAAAGCGAGTCTGCGGCATCGGGCCTTCAACGGCATCGACCAGAAGCAGAACTGAATCCACCATAGAGAGGACACGCTCGACTTCGCCACCAAAATCCGCGTGTCCGGGGGTGTCCACTATATTAATACGGTAGTCTTTCCAGCTAATCGATGTATTCTTGGAGAGGATGGTAATGCCGCGCTCCTTCTCCAGATCATTGGAATCCATCAAACGCTCAACAGGTCCGAAGCGGTCGCCAAGCGTACCCGACTGCTGCAGAAGCTTGTCAACCAGGGTGGTTTTGCCATGATCAACGTGAGCGATGATGGCAATATTTCGTAACTGTTTCATGATCGGGACCGCAATCCAAGGTAAGTTTAAAGGCGGCGCATTATATACACATTCACCATTTCTAGCTCATCAATCATTACTATATGCCCTTTTTTCTATTT
>VMRY01000039.1 GCA_007713595.1 Sedimenticola thiotaurini | reverse complement strand
CCGTGCGAATGCAATGCAAAACAATCGTTCATCACCATGCAGATCAACGTGTGTTGGCGCCCTACCTCAGAACCGACTGTTTGAGAAACGCATTCATACTTGCTAGAACCTCATCACTCTTTTCCAGATGGGGTGAATGGCCACACGCTTCTAACACAAGCCGTTTTGTTAGTGTCGGCTGCACGGCAGCCAGTGCGTCAATCTGTGCCAACGTGCCGTACTGATCATCTTCACCCATAATAGCCAGCAGCGGTACGCGTATAGTGGGTAGAGAGGATTCAATATTCCACGACTCAAACTGGGGGTCGAGCCAAATCCCGCACCAACGGTTAAAGGTATCGTCTGTATGGTGCAGGTGATAACGGCTTAATCTCGCAGCAAGCCCATCTGTCTCAAAGGCCTGCTTTGCTTGCCGTATACCCTGAAGGGTTTCAGGTTCGACAAAAAGATGTGGTGCAAGCAGGACCAATCCCAGCACGCGATCATCCCGCAGCTCACCCGCATGAATAAGTGCAATCGACGCACCATCACTGTGCCCAACCAATACAGCGTTATCAATCCCAGCTGCATCCAACACGGCGGGTAATACGACCCGCCCTTCATCATGCATAAAATCAATAGTTAGATCATGCTTAAATGGATCAGAGCCACCATATCCTTGCCGGCTGTAAACAAACACGGGACAGCCGGTCTGTTCAGCTAGTCTGGCAGGAAAATCACGCCACATTGCGATGCAGCCGAGCCCTTCATGTAACAACACCAAAACCGGTTTATCTGAATGGTGTTGTCCGTGCCATTGGCACTCCAGACGACAGCCATCTATCTGTAGTGTAGTTATTCTGTTGTTTTCCATAATCTCTATTCATCCAGAATGACAAGTCGGCCAAAAAAGCTAGGCAATACGAATGCGCACAACCTTCATCACATCAAACTCAATACCGGCCACATTTTCTACTGCAGCGTAATAGGTCATGTTAACCCGCTGCCCGGTTAAAGAACGGTATGGGCGTTTGCGCTTATAAATAAAGGGGATGTTATGACCTTCAATCATCAGTGTGTTAACAATCCACTCATCTGCTTCGCGCTGAACATGTGAGGCGACTTTTAAATGATCAGATTGTGTGAGTTTCTGATGTTTTTTTAGTAGCGTATCGACGGTCGACTTCATACCAACTTAACTCTGTTTCTCAAAACTGCACGGCGCATGAAGTATCACGACAACAGTTGACTTCAATTGTTAAATGACCAATGGCATGAAGGTGCCCTACCAGCTTTTTATAGTGCTCGGGATCTTTCGGTTCGTGTGTGACCAACGAAATGATCACACCATAACTCTTCGGGCCCAGTTGCCAGACATGCAGATCAACAATCTGATTGTCATCCTCTCCTTCAATCGCCTCTTTGATCTCTCTGCTCAGCTGTTTTCCTGGTATGGAGTCCAGCAACACACTGCTGGTCTCTTTCAGCAGCCCTATGCTCCAGCGTGTGATCAGCACGGCACCCACAATACCCATCAGGGCATCCATCCAGATCCAGTCAAAGTATTTGCCGGCAAACAGGGCAATAATTGCCAATACGGATGTCAAGGCATCTGCAATGACATGCAGATAGGCGGCACGCAGATTTTGATCATGGTGCTGATGGTGGTGGTGTTCGTGGTGGTGATCATCGCCGTGATGATGGTGATGATGATGCGCAGAAGAGCCGCCTTGCAGCAACCAGGCACTGACAAGATTGACGACAAGGCCAATCACCGCTACCAGAATGGCCTGATTGAACTGTATCACATGGGGTGCTATCAGCCGTTCAATGGACTCAGCCCCCATCAGCAGGGCCACCATAACCAGGGTAATGGCACTGGCAAAGCCACCCAGTGCTGTCACTTTGCCGGTTCCGAAGCTGAAACGTGGATTATCCGCATGCTGACGGGCATAACGATAGGCAAACAGTGAAATGGCCAAGGCCGCCACATGGGTTCCCATATGCCAGCCATCCGCCAATAACGCCATTGATCCAAACAGGTAACCGGCGGTAATTTCGACAACCATCATAACGGCGGTCAGCAACACAACCAGCAGGGTTCTGCGCTCACCCTCGGAAGTATCCAGATTAAAATTGTGGTCATGTCGCCACTGATCGACTGGGTGGCCTGCTGGATCTATCGACATCACTGCTCTCAAAAATGGGGAAAACAAGAGAAATTATAGAGTGATTATACCAGTGATGCAGTTAATAGAACCCTGTGCTGTAATTTGAAGGAGTGAGCATTGTATTGACTCAACGCCCTGTTCCAGACTAACCCGGTAACATCTTTATAACTGTCTGTTTCTGGAATCTTTATAGGCCTTCAGCTGTTGCAACTCTTCGGCCTCCTGTTTTTTCCGTACCAGTAACTCAGCCTTATGATTCTGTAATACCGTAAGTGAAGCCGCCACATATTCTGTCGAAGTAATCTCGTCAGCGGAATAACGCTTGAGTAATTCCAGCCATTTAGAGTGAACGGCGCAGTGGACATCCATCCCCAGACTATTCATGGGACAATCGACACAACGCACCTGACTGACCCGCTTCTTTATCACCTGTCTCTGCCACTGATCACGATACCGCTTGGCATGTTGGGCTATCCATTCGATCGCCTTCGTTTCTTGCTCCTCTGCAGAAAACCGCGCCAGATGCTGTTTTAACGTCTCTACCTGACGCCGCAAAAACTTTTCATCAGCGACCTTTAGCTCACGTGACCCGATAACAAAACGAACAATAAGCGCCAGAACAGGATCATCAACTACAAACATACCGTCTCCTAAACCCATTGTTATAACTTTAGATGTAGTCTACCCCAATCATTTTGCAAGCTATTTACTCCATCCTTTCCAGTGGGGTTATCCCCTCTGACTCGTGTGACAGTCCATGGTGTATAATGCCATCAATAAAGTCGTAAAAATCATCCATTTTATCTAAGGCTGTATCACCATGATTGAAGACCAACTCCTCAAGGTAGCAACAGGGCTGGCATTTATTGTTCCCGGTATTTTTATCCTGCGTTGGTTTTTGAATCGCTCAACTGGCTCACCTGAAGAGTGGGCTGAATACCACATTCGAATTTTGCAGCAGAAACACGCCAGTGGAGAGATTGATGATGCAACCTACCAGACTCGCCTGAAAGAGTTGCAGGACGAATAAACAGTATTAACCAAACTTCCCTGTCTGTTCACCATAGGGGGAAGATTATTCTTTAGCCGAACACCGCCGCAGAAAGTAATCACCCTTATGACAGAACACCCGATTCTCTTTACTATTTTCCTGATCTTTTCCGGTGCAGCCATCGTTGCCACACTGGCGTTGTATGCACGCCAGGCGCTGCTGATCTCCTATATTTTGCTGGGTGTGCTGCTGGGACCCTCTGTCGCCGGATTAGTGAACGACAGCGAACTGGTGCGCGAGATGTCCAATATCGGGATCATGTTCCTGCTGTTTCTTATGGGACTGGAACTGAACCCCCGTGAGCTGTTACTGCTGCTGAAAAAGACCACTACCGTTACCGTTATCAGTTCTGCCCTGTTTGCATTCTGCGGTGGTTCAATCGCCTACCTTTTTAATTTCACCCTCCAGGAATCACTCATCGTCGGTGCGGCGATGATGTTCTCCAGCACTATTATTGGTCTCAAACTGCTACCGACTACCGTACTGCACCACCAACATACCGGTGAATTGGTGATCAGTATCCTCCTGTTCCAGGATCTGATTGCCATCCTGCTACTCCTGGCACTTAAAGGTGGAGGCGGTGCCGAATCACCCGTGATGGAGATCTTCAAGCTTGGACTCGCCCTGCCCCTACTGATCGGGGTATCGGCACTGTTTGTAAAATTTGTCTTCTTCCCCCTGATGAAGAAGTTCGACACCATTAAAGAGTATATCTTTCTGATCACTATCGGTTGGTGTCTGGGACTTGCGGAAGCCGCCACCAGCCTTGGCCTATCCCATGAGATCGGCGCCTTTATCGCCGGTATTTCACTGGCCACCAGCCCGGTCTCCTTCTTTATCTCAGAAAACCTGAAACCACTGCGGGACTTCTTCCTGGTGCTGTTTTTCTTTTCGCTGGGGGCTGGCTTTGATCTGACGATGCTGGATGATGTGATACTGCCAGCTGCATTGATAGCCGCCGCTATGCTGCTACTGAAGCCACTGATCTTTGATCGGTTATTACGCATGGTGGGCGAGAACGCCGCACGTTCCAGTGAAGTGGGAGCCCGTCTGGGCCAGTTGAGTGAGTTCTCACTACTGCTTGCCATTCTCGCCTGGGAGAGCAAGCTGATTGGTCTGGAGGCCTCCTATCTGATCCAGTTGGCAACGCTGCTCACTTTCCTGGTCTCCACTTATCGGGTGCTGTTCAAATACCCCACACCGATTGCACTGTCGGCAAAACTTCGTAGGGATTGATTCTGGAAGTGCTGATGGGTTCGGCAGCTAGACTCCTATTACCTCACCCTCATCAGAGAGATCAATCCTGTGAGCGGCCGGACTGGATGATAATCCCGGCATGGTGACGATATCGCCAGTCAGTGCCAGCAGATAACCGGCACCCGCCGAGACTCGCACCGACTCTACCGGCAGCTCAAAATTATCAGGATGACCCACATGGGTCGGATCACTACTGAGTGAGAGGTGGGTCTTGGCGATACAGATAGGCAGTTTTTCATAGCCCAGGCAACGAATCCGTTCCAGGTCCTTCAATGCCATTCGACTGAACACCACCTCTCGAGCGCCATAGATTGTGCTCGCTACGGCGTGGATTTTCTGTTCAGGTGTCTCGTCCAGCGTATACAGATAACGCACCGGGGGCTGTACCAGATCGGCCGCTGTAATAACAGCTTCTGCCAACTTTTCTGCACCTGCACCACCCCGGGTAAAACCTTCAAACCGTGCCACGCTCAAACCCCGGCTACGGCAGCAGGCTTCAATTGCCGCCAGATCGTTCTCGCTGTCATCCGCAAAACAGTTAATAGCGATGACCGGATCAAAACCGAATGCCTGCACACTCTCTACATGATGATAAAGGTGCTCCATGCCCTGTTCGATCTCCTGCACCGATCCCGGGACCGCAGGATCACCCCCGCCATGAATTCGCAAGGCACGCACGGTAGCCACCAACACCACAGCACTGGGCCAAATAGCCGCGCTACGACACTTCAGATCAAAAAACTTCTCGGCACCCAGATCAAATCCGAAGCCCGCCTCCGTCAACACATAATCGGCCCGGCCAAGGGCCGTTTTCGTCGCAATCACACTATTGCAACCGTGTGCAATATTGCCGAACGGCCCACCATGTACAAACGCTGGAACCCCCTCGGTGGATTGCACCAGATTAGGCAACATCGCATCCTGCAACAGGGCGGCCATCGCTCCGGTCGCCTTCAGTCTCTCTGCCGTAACCGCTGACCCATCGCGGTCAAAGCCGACCAGTATCCGGCCCAACCGTCGCTTCAAGTCGGCCAGATCCTCTGCCAGACAAAGGATGCCCATCACCTCTGATGCGGCAGTGATATCAAATCCGCTTTCTCGGGGCACCCCATTCAGTCGGCCACCAAGCCCGATCACCGCCTGTCGCAACGCCCGATCATTGACATCCAGGACCCGCCGCCAGAAGACCTGCCGATGTTCCAGATCCAGCTCGCTACGAAAATGCACCGCATTATCCACCAGCGCAGCCAGTAGATTGTGGGCTGCTCCAACGGCGTGCATATCACCGGTAAAGTGCATATTGATACGGGTCGATGGTTCAAGTTGGCACTGACCACCACCGGTTCCACCGCCCTTGATACCAAATATTGGGCCAAGTGAAGGCTCCCTTAGCGCCAGGGCAACCCGTTGCCCCATTCGTTGCATACCCTGGGCCAAACCGATCGAGACGGTGGTCTTACCCTCTCCTGCACGGGTTGGGTTGATAGCGGAGACCAGTACAATCTTTCCCTGCGGTCTGTCACTGTTCTGCTTCAGTGTGGAGAGGCGGATCTTGGCCATCTTATCCCCGTAACTGATCAACTCCTTTGCTGCCAGCCCGATGCTATCTGCGATCTCCTGGATAGGACGCATGCTAAAACCTCTCTGTTATTGCTCCCTTGCCTGTAGACTATTAAAGCACATGGCAGCACAATCAATTAGCTTTGACCTGCACCATTAGCTGAATACCCTTTTACAAAACTGTCATGGAAAAGGGATGGCAATCTTTCGTTAAAATCCTTATGCTTATCTAATGCTGCAACGCACAACGCGGGCACTTATTTAAATTAAGTAACAATGGAAACTATGTTCCGAAGTATCTATATAGCTGGCGCCGAACCAGGTAGCGGTAAATCGATCGTTGTGCTGGGCATGATGGAGATGCTTGCCGCCATGACCAAGCGGGTGGGGTTTTTTCGACCCATTATCCCGGAGAACGGTGGCAATGATGATCTCACTCATCTGATCAGCAGTCGTTATGGGATTGAGCTCCCCTCCAGCATGTTGTACGGCTGCACCGATGAAACCGCACGAAACCTACTCGCCGAGGGTCGCTACGCCGAACTGTTGAAACAGATTATGGCCAAATACAAGGCTATGGAGCATCAGGTGGATATGGTGGTCTGTGCCGGCACCGACTTCTCCGATATTACCTCTGCCCTTGAGCTGGACTTCAATGCTGATCTGGCTAATAACCTGGGTTGCCTGCTAATGCCGGTGATCAAGGGTTACGGCAGAACAGCGCATGAAACGGTAGATGCGGTCAGAGTGCTGGAAGAGTCTCTCAGTAACAAGGGCTGTGAACTGCTGGCAGCAATTGTTAACCGGGTCGATCCTGACAATATTGAACAGGTGATTGCCGAGCTGACCATTTCAGCCATACCTACACTCCCCTTCTATGTCCTCCCGGAGCATCGCACCCTGGAGAAACCAACCGTCGGTGAGATTGCCCGCTCGCTTAAGATTGAATGTCTGAGTGGTGACCAGGAATCACTCAATCATGAGGTAAGTCACTACAAGATTGCCGCCATGGAAGTCCCAAATTTTCTTGATAACGTGCTGGAAGACAGCCTGATCATTACACCGGGCGATCGTTCTGACATTATTCTTACCAGTCTGGCAGCAGATGCCTCCAGCAACTACCCCAAGATTGCCGGCCTGCTATTGACTGGTGGAATGAAACCAGCGCCACAGGTGACTCGTCTGCTGGATGGACTCAGCCGTTCCCACGTAGCCATACTCTGTGCACCCTGGGACACCTTCAGCACCGCATTAAAGGTGAATAGTGTAGAGGGGAGCATCCTCCCTTCCGATGATCGAAAAATCGCCGCCGCACTCGGCATTGTTGAGCGCTATATCGATGCCGAAACATTAAAGTCCCGCATCTCAGTCAGTCGCGCCCATCGTATGACACCACTGATGTTTGAATACGAACTGATTCAGCGCGCCAAATCAGACCGTAAGCATATCGTCTTGCCTGAGGGTTTTGATGAACGAATTCTACGAGCTGCAGAGATCTTGCTACTGCGCGACGTAGTGGACATCACCCTGTTGGGATCGGAAGAGAAGATACTGCAACGCATCAGTCAACTGGGTCTTAACCTGGAAGGGATCAAGTGCATTGACCCACGCACTTCTCCCTGGCGTCAGCAGTTTGCAGACACCTATTTCGCTCTGCGTAAACACAAAGGCATCTCCGAGCAGATGGCTTATGATGCGATGGCCGACGTCAGTTATTTTGGCACCATGATGATCCACCACGGCTATGCCGATGGCATGGTGTCAGGGGCAGCCCATACCACCCAACATACCATCCGACCCGCCTTCGAGATCATTCGCACCAAGCCCGGTTGTTCACTGGTCTCCAGTGTCTTCTTCATGTGTCTGGAAGATAAGGTGCTGGTCTATGGCGACTGCGCCATTAACCCCAATCCCAATGCACAGCAACTGGCCGATATCGCCATCAGCTCTGCGGCAACAGCCCAGATGTTTGGCATAGAACCAAGGGTGGCCATGCTCTCTTATTCCACCGGCATCTCAGGAAAAGGTGATGATGTGGAATCCGTCAGAACGGCTGTTGCAATTGCCCGTCGGCAGAGGCCGGATCTGAAACTGGAAGGACCAATTCAGTACGATGCAGCCATTGATCCGGATGTGGCCCGTACCAAAATGCCAGAAAGTGAAGTGGCAGGACAAGCCACGGTATTTATTTTTCCGGACCTGAATACTGGCAATAACACCTATAAGGCGGTGCAACGCTCCGCCAACGCCGTGGCCATTGGCCCGGTGATTCAGGGGCTGAACAAGCCGGTCAATGATCTGAGTCGCGGCTGTACTGTGACAGACATCGTTAACACCGTGGCAATCACAGCCATTCAGGCCCAGGAAAACAGTGACCAGGAGAAATAGGTCATGAGCATTCTTGTAATCAATGCCGGCAGCTCATCTATAAAATACCAACTGTTTCAACAGGAAACTGAGCAGGTGCTGGCCTCAGGTGAAGTAGAACGTATTGGAGAAGAGAACAGCAAACAACGACATAGCTGGCAAATGCCATCAGGCGAAAATCAATCACGTACAACCACGCTGCCTGTTGTCGATCACCACCAGGCACTTGAACAGATCATGGCACAGATGAGCGACAGCGGCGTGTTAAGTGGCATCGATTCACTGGCAGCCATCGGTCATCGTGTGGTTCATGGGGGTGAAGCTTTTACCAAACCGGCGTTGATCAACGACCAGGTAATCTCGGCCATCCGGGAGATGATTCCCCTTGCACCACTGCACAATCCATCCAATCTGGAAGGCATTCTGGTTACGCAAAAACTCTGTCCGAATGTGCCACAGGTAGCTGTTTTTGATACCGCCTTTCATCAGACCATGCCGGAACACGCCTTCCACTATGCGCTGCCAATCGAGTTCTATCAGCAGCACAGGGTAAGGCGTTACGGTTTTCATGGGACTTCCCATCACTATGTCGCCAAACAGGCCGCCGTCTATTTGCAACGCGAGCTTAACGAGCTGAATCTGATTACCCTGCATCTGGGCAATGGTTGCAGTGCTACTGCCATCCAGAAAGGTCTGTCGGTTGATACCAGCATGGGCATGACACCCCTGGAAGGGCTGGTGATGGGTACCCGGTGCGGTGATATTGACCCCGCACTGCACTTCTACCTGATGCAAGTAGGCAATCTCACTCCGGATCAGCTGGAAAAACTGCTAAATAAAGAGAGTGGCCTCAGGGGAATCTGTGGCTCCAGTGACATGCGCGAAGTAGCAGAAAAAGCAATGCAAGGAGATGAACTGGCGAGGCTGGTTAGAGACATGTTTGCTTATCGAGTCAAGAAAGTAATTGGTAGTTATTTTGCCGTTCTAGGTAATGTCGACGCGATTATTTTTACTGGTGGCATTGGTGAAAATGATGTCGAACTTCGTCAGCAAATCTGCACAGAACTGGAAGGGTTAGGTATCAGGATAGATTTAAGAAGACAACCTAAAAACGGCCCCATCCGGTCACTGCACGCATCTGACGCTCGCGTTAAGGTGTTGGTCATTCCCACCAACGAAGAGTTGGAGATTGCTCTCCGTACCCAGGAGCTGACAGGTCACCACGATTATTAATCAGCGCTCTTTTGGTAGCAGAACTTGCACATGTATATCTTTAGGTCAACATAGTGAAACAATGCGGCACATACCCTTCGCTATCAAGCATCCCCTTTTTCGTCGACGCCTCTGATCTTGATTCCTGAACGAGTCACCCCAAGTGATTAAGCTGGCATCCTCATTTCTGCTGTACTGATGACCATTCAATTCCGAAATAGTTAGTATCGAAGGTGTTAAGTTAAATCTTATTGGCATAGGAGAATATAGTCATATTGTGAGTTATTTCACATACTTAGTGTGTGATATCACTCATTTTCTGTCAGTTTTTTTTACAGATTATAATACCCATTCTCATTATCATTATTTTTTTACTGACATTTCAATAATATAAAAAAATGGCTCAATACATGCATGCAGGAATGCCACATTCGAAAGACATGCCAGATCCTTACTGAAAGGAGGAGTAAAAAGAGATGATAAAGAAACATAAACTAAAGGCGGCGCTAGCTGCTACTGCCCTACTGACCATGAGCGGGAGTGCTTCTGCACATGTCTGGAATATCGGCTGGAAAGCGCTCGCAAATGGCGATCTTAACTTCTACGGCGTCAGCTACCATACAGGCACCATCGGTGGTGCTGGCAGTGTGGATGATTTTGTCGCACAACCAGCAGGACTAACCATCAATGGCACGCAGATTAACTTCGACATTGGAAGTGCCACCAACTTAAATGATTGTATTGGCCCTGCAAGCACTAATGCATCATGTGCACCTGGTTTAAATGCACTTGGCCTTGATGGTGTTACAAGCGCCATCGGTTATGCAGGTGGTTCAACCAACGGTAAATATGCCATTATCAATTTAGATCCAACCGAGCTGGGCTTGCTAGGTATTGGTGCTGGCAACAACGCAGTAACCCTGACCAGCTTCTCACCCAATGTACACTGGGCAGGATTAAACTTTGCGTCTGCAACCGTCCCAATCAACATCGTAGTCCAACCTCCAAGTGGTGTGCCTGAGCCATCTACCATCGCTTTGATGGGGCTGACCCTGGCAGGCTTGGGTTACACTCGTAGACGCATCAGCAAGAGAAACTAAACCAACCAGATGCCATCCCAAAATTAAAACCCGCCCAGTGCGGGTTTTTTTTGCTTTAAGTATCAGATGTTTTATCAGACCAACCTATCTAAAGTTAATAATCAACAAAATCCGAGTTGACTGACTAAAAAGCCCGTAACAATCAATCTCACTCCTGTTATGATCCGACTGGTTTAATGACATATCAGACCCAATGACTTTGAATAAAAAGACTAAAATCATATCTGAAGCCATGGAACAAGCCGCCATGTCGGGTCTCTGCCGCGATGGACAACTGGAGATTGGCCAACAAACGGCCCGCCCCCTGTATCCTGAGCTGGACGAAGCAGCGCTACTGGCCATTGCCGAGGCCGTTTACAAGCAGTTAGTAAGCGATGACTAGAATTTCACAAATATTCGGCCTTTCATAAGCAATGCTTACAACTGCCGTAATTTTTCTACATTAGAAATATCTTATTGATTGCTGTATAGTGTTCGTCACTCTCAACACGCTGTCTCTCCTTTCTGGAAGCTGTTGCGTCTCCTATCACAGGATAGTCACGAAAAACTGTCATCCAGTTTACGCATTCGATCTGCCTGTCGGAGAACGATTAAAAATCGTATTCGCGCATTCTAGCTAAGCCACAGCATAGGGAGTTATTCTAGAAAACCACCACCAGAGGTAATCAAAGAACGCAATGCGCAGCAATGCTTTATATTCAGGATGGAATTTTTTCTTCCCATTCACCAGCTGGATACCGACTGTCAATAAAAGAGATCTCCGCGCAGATCTGATCGCCGCCCTCACTGGTGCCGTAGTTGTACTGCCGCAAGGTGTCGCTTTCGCTACCATCGCGGGAATGCCCCCTGAATATGGCCTCTACGCCGGCATGGTTCCAGCTATCATTGCCGCTCTTTTCGGTTCGTCAAAACATCTGGTTTCAGGCCCAACAACTGCTGCGTCAGTCGTACTCTTCTCCTCTCTCTCTCTCTATGCCATCCCGGGAACGGCCGACTATGTCACCCTCGCCTTGACACTCACTTTTATGGTTGGAGTGTTTGAGCTGGCACTGGGACTGGCCAGGATGGGTGCGTTGGTTAACTTTATTTCGCACTCTGTTGTGGTTGGATTCACCGCCGGTGCAGCGGTACTGATCGCTGCCAAGCAGTTAAAACACTTTTTTGGTGTCGAGATGGACAGTGGTGGTCATCTGCATGAAATCGTTTTTAACTTTACAGAACAGCTGCAGTCTATCAATCCATGGGTAACTACCATTGCACTGGTAACACTGTTATCAGGTATTGCCTTCAAGCACTGGATGCCCCGCATGCCCTACATGATTGCGGCCATGTTGACTGGCAGTCTGGTTTCGTTATTTTTAGATTTTGAATTTGGCCATGCGGTTACCCATATCCCAAACGTCGGCGCACTGCCGGCCACCCTGCCACCACTCTCTTCGCCAGATCTGACCTTTCAGCACATCAAGGATCTGGCACCAACTGCATTAGCGGTTACACTTTTCGCACTGACGGAAGCTGTCTCAATTGGTCGCTCCATTGCCGCCCGAGGTGGCTACCGTATCAATGGCAATCAGGAGTTTATTGGTCAGGGCCTTTCAAATATTGCCGGTTCTTTTTTCTCTGGCTATGTCGCTACTGGCTCATTCAACCGCAGTGGACTGAACTATCAATCCGGGGCGAAGACACCTCTGGCCGCCGTATTTGCAGCCCTGCTTTTGATGGTCATTGTGTTACTGGTTGCGCCCTATGCTGCGTACCTGCCAAAAGCCACAATGGCAGGGATTCTGTTTCTAGTCGCCTGGGGCTTGATCGATTTCAAAGAGATTCGTCACATACTGACATCCTCCAAGCGTGAAACCTCTGTGTTGCTGGTCACCATGCTCAGCGCCATGTTCCTGGAACTGGAATTTGCCATTTTTGCCGGTGTTCTGCTTTCGCTCATACTCTATCTGGAGCGGGTATCCAAACCCAATATCGTCACCCGGGTACCTGATCAACGTCTTTACAAGCACGCCTTTTCCAGCGATCCAGATCTGCCAGAGTGCAAGCAGTTAAAGATGATCAGAATAGACGGTTCACTTTTCTTTGGTTCGGTAAATCACCTGCAAGAGCAGTTTGATCGTATCCGTGCTAATAACCCTGAAAAGAAACACCTGGCAGTTATTGCCAGCGGCATTAACTTCGTAGACCTGCAAGGTGGACACGCCTTGGTGGAAGAGGCAAAACGACGCGCTGCTGATGGTGGTAAGTTGTATCTTATCAATGTAAAAGATGGTCTTTGGAATGCCCTGGAGAGAAGCGGCGATATGGAAACGATTGGCGACCGGAACGTATTCCAGTCTAAAAATGCCGCTATCCACGCTATTTATCACAAGCTCGATAAGAAGGTGTGTGAAGGATGTGAGAATCACATCTTCCAGGAGTGCAGAAATCCGCCAAAACCCAAACCCCTTGTGACCGACTAGCACTCGTTCCCTACCCGCATTATGATCTTCACTTGGGAGGATCATAATGCCGGGTAGAGAACTCAACACAGCAACCTGCAAAAACAGTCAAGGCAAAACCGTAACACGGGCTATACGGATCTGGTTATTCAGACAGTGCCTTGGCGTGATAGGCCAAGTGCTCTCCTATAAAAGTCGCTATAAAGTGGTAGCTGTGGTCATAGCCCTCCTGCATGCGCAGAGTCAGCGGCAAACCCCGCGCTTCACAAACGGCCTGTAGATCTTTCGGATAGAGCTGATCAGCAAGAAACTCATCAGCCGTTCCATGATCAATCAGCATCGGCAGTGTCCCAACCCCGGACTTGACCAATTCAGTCGCATCATAGCTCTTCCATGCCTCACGGTCTTCACCCAGATAGGCGGTGAAACAACCCTCACCCCAACCACAGACAGATGGATGACAGATCGGCGCAAAAGCCGAGACAGAGCGATAAGCGCCCTCCTCTTTCAAAGCGCAGATCAAAGCACCATGACCGCCCATCGAATGACCTGTTATTGATTTCAGACCGGGAATAACAGGCAGTTCCGCTTCGATCAGCACCGGCAGTTCCCTGGTTATATAGTCATACATCTGATAGTGAGCAGCCCAGGGCAGCTGTGTTGCGTTGACATAGAAGCCTGCACCTTTCCCCAGATCATATCGATCCGGTTTATCGGCAACAGCATCACCACGGGGACTGGTATCCGGCATCACCAGGGCAATACCCAGCTCGGAAGCATAACGCTGCGCACCCGCTTTGGTACGCACATTTTCATCTGTACAGGTGAGCCCGGATAACCAGTAAACCACCGGAACCTTTTCTGTCGCTGCCTTAGGAGGCAGATAGACAGAGAAGGTCATGGTGCAGTTGCAACTGGTCGATTCATGTTCAAAGCGGTTTAACCAACCACCAAACTCTTTGATACTTTCAATCTGTTTCATTCTGTCTCTCTTAGCAGATCATGACGGACCGCATACTCGCACCGCTGTGCATCAGATCAAATGCACGGTTGATATCTTCCAGTGGCATGGTATGGGTCACCATGGCATCCAACTCAATCTCACCATTCATATAGCGATCAACATAGCCAGGCAGTTCCGTGCGCCCCTTCACACCACCAAATGCCGTGCCCTTCCAGGTACGCCCCGTCACCAGTTGAAACGGGCGGGTGCTTATCTCTTGCCCTGCACCCGCCACACCAATAATGGTCGAGACACCCCAACCCATGTGACAGCACTCCAGTGCTTCACGCATGACATGCACATTGCCGATGCATTCGAAGGAGTAATCCACACCGCCTTTGGTCATCTCAACAATCGCCTCGGTCACGCTGCCACTCAATGTTTTTGGATTGATAAAATCAGTCGCACCCAGCGCCTTGGCGATCTCCCATTTGTCCGGATTAAGATCAATCGCAATAATTCTACCCGCCTTCGCCATGACCGCACCCTGAATGCAGGAGAGCCCAATACCACCCAGACCAAATACAGCAACGGTTGATCCAGGCTCAACCTTAGCCGTATTCAGAACCGCGCCAATACCGGTCGTTACACCACAACCGAGCAGACAGATCTTATCCAGCGGTGCGGCCTTATTAACCTTTGCCAGTGCAATTTCTGGTACGACGGTGTATTCAGAAAAGGTCGAGCAACCCATATAGTGATAGATCGGTTTGCCGTTCATGGAGAAGCGTCGGGTATGATCAGGCATATAGCCAGTCCATACCGTCTCAGCAATCGACTGACAAAGATTGGTCTTGGGTGAGTGGCAGTATTCACATTCGCCGCATTCAGCGATGTAGAGTGGTATGACATGGTCACCCACTTTCAAATCCTTCACACCGGGACCACACTCCACCACTTCACAGCCGCCTTCGTGTCCCAACACGCTAGGAAATACGCCTTCAGGGTCATCACCTGACAGCGTGAATGCATCCGTATGGCAAACGCCGGAAGCTATGACCTTCAACAACACCTCCCCTTCCTTTGGTCCCTCTACATCGATCATCTCAATCGATAACGGTTTCTTCGCTTCCCAAGCAACTGCTGCTTTTGCCTTCATATGCCTATCTCCTAACGGTTTTCGTTTTCAGTCTATTTTTACTGCTTGCGGCCCTATTAACTGACTATCAAGCTGCATGATGGATTGTCCAGCACAGTATGAGTCTGCACCTGACAACACCTCTGCAACTTCCGGGCCTTTTTATTAATCCATCCTTAATCCGGTTAATAAAAACGCAATAACGAGCTATTCAGGCCAACTCTAATCAATTGCTTATTAATGCATAGAAACGAGGTACTCACGTAACTCTGCCATACGGCAGCACATGAAAGTATTTGAATGAGATCAATTTCCTGTGCTGCTACGCAGGAATTTATTTTAATCGGGGCTCGCGCACCCCTACGGCGTGTCACTTTTGTTTCGGCAAAAGTGACCAAAACCATCGCTCCGTTTGACCAACCAACAAAACCGTGCATTCACCCTTTCAATAACAACCCGTGAAATTCAACCCTCATTGCAGCAGCGGTGAAACATTACACTCTGCATTTTTTTCATTACCCACAAATGGGACAGGGTGTCACAGAAATGTGTTACCCGTGATAATTGCTCCGTGCAAGCGGTGCAATTCAAGGATTAGTCACCCATCCAGACAATCTTGTAGAGATCACGTCGTCGATCCAGGTAATTCCTTACCGAACCTTCATTCTGCAGTGTCTTCAGTTTTTCCAGATCCAGATCAACAATCAACATCATCTCGGTGTTGGGTGTGGTCTCGGCCATAATCGCATCATGGGGAAAAGAAAAATCTGACGGCGAGAACACGGCCGATTGCGCATACTGAATATCCACGCTGTCTACCTGGGGCAGATTTCCCACACTGCCCGCGATAGCCACATAACACTCATTCTCTATGGCACGTGCCTGGGCACAATAACGTACCCGCTGATAACCGTTCTTGGTATCGGTCCAGAAGGGTACAAAAATCATCTGCACATCTTTTTCAGAGAGTATGCGTGACAGCTCAGGAAACTCAATGTCGTAACAGATCTGGATACCAATCTTCCCAAAATCGGTTTCGAACACCTTGATTGCATCGCCACCGGACATGATCCAGTCACGCTTTTCATGGGGTGTTGGATGGATCTTGTCCTGCGAATCAATGGTACCGTCCCGACGGCACAGATAGGCCACATTGTAGAGTTCACCATCTTCTATGAAGGGCATGGAACCCGGGATGATATTGATGTTATAGGCCACGGCCAGCTTGGAGACCGCGTCGCGTATCTCTTCGGTATACTCCGCCAATGCCTTGATTGCATCATTGGATGTTTGATGGGCGGTCACACCCATCAGTGGAGCATTGAAAAACTCCGGGAACAGGGCGATATCACACTGATAGTCAGACAAAGCATCCACAAAATACTCAACCTGCTGCATGATCTCTTCAACAGACTCCATGGTGCGCATCTGCCACTGCACACAACCAATGCGAGCAGAAGTACGTACACCACCAATCAGGGGCGTCTTGGTCGCATCATAATAGAGGTTGTGCCACTGCAGGAGGGTCGCGTAGCCACCGGATTTCCTATCTTCAGGCAGGTAATCCGTCATCACCCTTTTGACTTCAAAGTCATTGGAGAGCTGAAACGTCAGAATCGGATCATAGAGCTCTTTCTTTTTGACCTTGTCGATATAGACCTGCGGGGTCATTTCAGCGGCATACTGGCTGTAATTGGGAATACGCCCACCGGCAACAATGGCCTTCAGATTCAGATTTTGACACAGCTCTTTGCGCGCCTCGTAGAGACGCCGACCCAAACGCATACTGCGATAATCTGGTGAAACAAAGACATCCACACCATACAGCACATCCCCATTGGGATCATGTGTGGTCAGATAGGCATTACCCGTAATCTGATCATAGGTATGTTTATCGCCAAACTTCTCATAATCGACAATGACGGAGAGTGCTGCCGCCACCACTTTCCCGTGATCCTCAATGCAGATCTGTCCATCTGGAAATACCGTCAGCTGAGCCCGAAATTTCTTCTTTGGCCAGGCCCCGCCAATCTCATGATAGACACGGTCCATGATCTCTTTGATGTCATCGAAATCATCCAGCGTCAGGTGGCGTAATATGAGCTTGTGTTCACCCTCGTCATCCACTGTTGTTTCATTCATAACCTGTTCTTACCTGCATTGGTGATGGCCATATCCCAAAAAAACCGGAGCAGAATACCCTGCACATTGATATAAAGAGTAACAGAGTAGTGATTGAAAACATACGGCATTTGATTTCCACGCAACAGTTAATTCACTGTTTTTACTAAGGAATATCTGCCAAAAAAACGGATGGCAGCGCAATACCCCGGCACCCGATCAGCTAAAAGTCACCAATTCTGCAAGGCAGGCTCCAGCAACGTCATAAGTTAATGAATACCCTGATGTAAATTTAATAAATTAGAACCAGCTTATTAATTATAGTAGCTTTGCTTACTGGATCGTCAGTTATAACTGATGCTCCTCACCTCATGTTGAGAATCAATTAATTCGCAGACTGACCCATGTATGGGCTTTTCATCTCAGTAATATCTGAGGGTTCGAATTGTTTTCAACAGAGCAGCATCTGGGGTTTAACACCTGCACAGACAGATGAAATATAACGCTTTATAAGTTTTACCGGGAGTCGATTGATGAATACGCTGGCAGATACTGAGCAGACAGCACCCACCACGCGCATATTGTCATTGAAACAGTCTATTTCGGCTGCCCTTTTCCTGTTTGCTGCCATCGCCCTGGCGATGAATGTTCCCACCATCGAGATTGCCTGGGTCTCTGCCATTCTGTTGCTGACCATCTACCTGTTTGCTTTTGAGGTGGTAGGTGTCGATGTCGCCGCTATTGTGATTATGGTGCTACTGGGGCTCACATCGCTGGCCGCCCCCATCATGGGTCTAAGTGCAGGACTGGTAGACACACAACATCTGTTTGATGGCTTCAGCTCGAATGCCGTGATTTCGATCATCGCCGTGATGATTATCGGTGCCGGGCTTGATCGCACCGGGATCATGAGCAAGGTGGCTGCGTTTATTCTCAAGGTTGGCGGAAAGACTGAGGGTCGTATTATCCCCATCATCTCCAGCACAGTGGCAATCATCTCCTCATTCATGCAGAACGTAGGGGCGGCCGCCCTGTTCCTGCCCGTTGTTTCCCGAATCTCAGCCCGTGCTGACCTGCCCATGTCTCGGCTGCTGATGCCTATGGGCTTTTGCGCTATTCTCGGTGGCACGGTCACCATGGTCGGTTCCTCACCACTGATTCTGTTGAATGATCTGATCCACACCTCCAACAGCGCACTGCCTGAAGAGATGAAGATGGACACCTGGGGTCTGTTCTCTGTCACACCGATTGGGTTGATGCTGGTTGCAACGGGTGTGATCTATTTTATTCTTGCTGGCCGTTTTGTTCTTCCCGCCACAAAGAGTGAGAGCAGTACCTCTGCCGCAGGTGCCTTGCAATATTTTCGTGATCTGTACGGTGTCAGTTTCAGCCTGTTTGAACTGGTGGTACCCGATGGCAGTGATCTGGTCGGTAAAGAGTTGGATGATGTGGAAACGCTTTATAAAGTCCGGGTCATTGCCAACAAACGGGCTGGCGGTGACAGTCAGGTAGGCCCAGGAACGCTGGCACGAAATACCGCCATTGAGAATGGCATGGTGTTAGGTGTCATTGCAGAGTCTCGGGATATCGATCACTTCGTTGAGACATTTGGCCTGCGCAAACGCAATGAACTGCGCACCTTTACTGAGTCACTTGCCGCCACCAAGGCAGGTATTGCCGAGGTGCTGATCCCACCCGGATCAAATTTAATCGGCAAAAGCGCGCGCGATGTCTGGATGCGCAAAGTGTACGGCATCGCCATGATCGCCCTGCATAGAAATGGCGAGACCATGCGTGAAGGCGATGACATCAGAAGCATTCCCTTCGTCGCAGGTGACACCCTGGTTGTTCATACCACATGGGAAGCATTGGCCCGACTTGAACAGGATCGCAATTTTGTAGTGATCACAACCGAATACCCACGGGAAGAGATGCGGCCCAACAAGGTAGGCTGGGCGGCTTTTTTCTTCCTGATTGCGTTATCAATGGTGCTGTTTTCTGATATCCGCTTGTCCGTTGCGTTGTTGACCGGCGCTATGGGCATGATTCTCTCCGGCGTTCTCTCCATTGAAGAGGCGTATGAAGCCGTCAGTTGGAAAACTGTTTTTCTGCTCGCCTCACTTATTCCACTAGGACTGGCCGTTGAAAGTACCGGAACAGCAAAATGGATCGCCGAGCAGACACTCTCCGTAGTTGGAGAACAGCCTATCTGGGTCATACAGGCAGCGGTAGCGATGCTCGCCACCTTCTTCACGCTGGTGATGTCCAATGTTGGTGCCACTGTTTTATTAGTTCCACTGGCTGTGAATATAGCCATCGGTGCAGGAGCTAATCCAGCGGTATTTGCATTAACGGTGGCCATTGCCACATCCAACTCTTTCCTCATCCCCACCCATCAGGTGAATGCGCTGATCATGGGACCGGCAGGCTATCGTGTGCCCGATTTCCTACGCGCGGGCGGCATCATGACAATACTATTTCTGGTGGTGATGATGATTGCGATGAATCTGTTTCTCTAACCGGGATTTTGCTACTCCTGGTGGAAAATTATTCGCTTACGATCAGGGAATTGAGACACTTTCAAGTGGCGATTAAATTCCTTCCGCCCTCTTTGGCACGATAGAGAGCTTCGTCAGCTATCTGAAACATCTGTGTCCAATCCATTTCATCAGAGCGTATGGTAGCAACACCAATACTGACAGTTATTTTTATAGTTTCATCTGCATATTCCATGGCATTCTCACAGACGGCTAATCTGACGCGCTCAGAAACATCAATGGCAGCTTCCTGATCGGCTTCAGGCAACAGCATACAGAACTCTTCACCGCCAATCCGCCCAAGAATATCCTCTGTTCGAAGTACATCTGCAATAGTGCCTGCCGTTGCTTTTAATACTTTGTCGCCCACTGGATGCCCATAGCGATCATTGATCCGTTTAAAATGATCGATATCCAAAAGCAAGATAGAAATCTGTTTTTTCTGCCGAGAGCAACGTGCTATTTCACGCACAGCCGCCTGTTCAAAAGCACGCCGATTAAACACGCCCGTTAGTATGTCATAACTGGCCAAGTGATCCAGATGAAACTGGAGCCTTCGGTTTATCATGGAGGTAAAACCAAAGGTGAGGCAGATAGCCACCACAATCACATCCAAAAATGCCAGGGCCTGAACCAGGTTGGGTGAAAAAAGGTCATAAACTGGTGTACCAGTTAGAGTGGCAATAGATCGAAGAGAGAGGTAGAGCGCGTGCAACATGAAAACAGAAGCGGTCAATGTCTGGATCTTCTGCATCCTCTGCGACACTTCTCTTATCAAAGCATTGGCAGACAAACCACTCAAAATAGCAATCACCAGCGATACGATGACAATGCGTGCGGATATATCAGGTGACTGATAGGTAAAATAGAGGAAAGAGAGAAAGACCAAAGCTACCGCTGTCTTTATCACCCACCAACGAATAGATTTTCCCAGGAATTCCCAGACACCGGCCAAAAACAGGCCATACCCAGCGACAATCAGTGAGTTAGCAACAACCACACTGATAAATATGGGCAAAAAACCGCGTAACCCAATACAGAGAAAACCAACCGCAATTGCCCAATTGCCAACTGCCCAGTAACGTACACTTCTCTCTTCAGGATTTAGACGCCAAAGTAATAGCATGGCGCCAGCCATCAACAGAGCAACCAGGACGGCAAGAAGTGAAAGCGTACGTATATCCAGCTGAATCATAGACAACAGACCATGAACCCTATCAGCAATAGCTCCCGATCACAGTTCAGTGTAAATAACTATCCCATACAATACCTATCGGCAGAGTACATAAAAGATAAAGGAATAGATTCGCAGCACTGAACTGCTCCATTCTAATTTTCAACTATGAGGACATCCACTCCCTCTTAATCCCTTCCAAACCTGGCAGGCTCATTTACATAAACACCTTCTCCACCTCCATCCATGTCGGTATGATTAAATACAATTGGCTGAAGTGGGGTAGATTTTGCATCTGGATAGTTTCATCTTGTCTGCATTACTGTTACTGACGGTTACATCAGTAGCTGTGGCCCTATTTCGGCATGTCGGGCTGGGTTCTGTATTAGGTCTGTTGGTGGCCGGCATTATAGTTGGGCCCTACTCTCCTGGACCCTATGTTACAGCCCACGTTGCTGACGTAAGAAACTTTACTGAGCTCGGTGTGGTGCTGCTGCTGTTTGTCATCGGCCTGGAGATGAAGCCCAGCCGGCTCTGGTCCATGCGTCGCTATCTGTTCGGACTCGGTTCCCTGCAGATCATACTGACCGGTCTTGCAATCACACTCTATGTCTCCATGGGGACAGACTCTTGGAAAACGGCACTGCTGATCGGTCTGACCCTCTCGCTCTCCTCCACGGCATTTGTCATGCAACTGTTGCAGGAGCGGGGTGAACTGGCCAGTAAACACGGCACGGGAACCTTTGCCATTCTGCTGATGCAGGATCTGGCTGTTGTCCCGCTGCTGGCCCTGGTACCTCTGCTATCTGAAACAGCCGCTATTGCATCTGGAAAACTGCTGTGGGAACAGCTACTGATCCTTGGCGGCATGTTTGCAGTGCTGTTTATATTTGGCCTGAAAGTGGTACCAGCAGCACTGGAGTGGCTTGCGCGTCATGATAATCGTGAGGCATTCCTGATGGTGGTACTGCTAGCCGTATTTCTGGCCGCCTGGGCGATGCATCAGGCCGGGCTCTCCATGGCATTGGGTGCCTTTATCATGGGTATGCTCCTTTCAGGCTCGACCTACAACATGCAGATTCGGGCGCTGGTTGAGCCCTACAAGGGTTTGCTGATGAGCCTCTTTTTTGTTGCCGTTGGCATGTCAATCGACCTGGGTGAGCTAACAGATCGTCCGCTTGATTTTATTGGACACACACTGGTACTTATTGGCATCAAACTGGCCATACTCTTTCCATTGGCACTTGCGTTTGGCTACACACGGGGCAATTCGGTACGTATCACATTCATGCTAGCGCAATCGGGAGAGTTTGGCTTTGTCCTGTTTGGCTCTGCCCTTGTGCTGAATGTAATTAACGAGTCCGTATTCGTTATGGCTATCGCAGTAATCTCACTGACCATGCTAACGACACCACTGCTTGTGAGATTAGGTGACAAAATCGCGCACAATGCCGATCGTAAGCTCAAAAACTCAGAAGAGGCTCCCGCTACAAGTGTGGCAATTGAGGAACGCAGTGTAATAATCGGAGGCTATGGCCGGGTTGGCCATACCGTTGCAACCCTATTGCAGGCCAGCGGCATCCCTTTTGTGGCATTCGACACCAATCCGCAACATATCAAGCGCGGCAAGGAGAGTGGGCATTCGGTCCAGTATGGTGACATATCTGACCCAGAATTACTCTCCTCTGCGCATACTGAACGTGCGTCATTAGTGGTTTTGACGATCGATCAGAGCAGCACCGTTCTACGAACAGTGTCTCACCTGCGAAACATCTATCCTCAGGTGCCGGTCATCGTTCGAGCAAGAGATCTGGAAGCGTGTGCCCACCTGTTAAAAGCCGGGGCAACCCAGGCATTTCCTGAAGCAGTAGAGGCAAGCCTCCGACTAGGTGCAGAAGCCTTGAAGATGGTAGGTGCAGCGGATGAAAATGTTGAACTATTAATGCAAGGCGTTAGAGACCGGGGTTATCAACTGGTAAGGGAGAAATCAAAACAGGATTCTCATCTATAACATCAGAAGCGGTGTTACCCCTGGCAAGATTGAGGTGACACCGCATCGGTCAATTATCAGCGACGCTTTCCGCCGCGCCCAGGCCGGGGACGATCAGGACCCACACGTACCAATCCACCATTCCATTCACGACTATCAAGCGCTGCCATAGCGGCACGCGCCTCATGGCCTTCCATCTCAATGGTTGCAAACCCTTTACAGTCACCCGAAAAGAGATCCTTGGCCATTTTTAGGGAACGGACGATGCCGTACTCGGTAAAGAGCGCAGTCAGGCTCTCTTCTGTGGTTGAGCGGGGCAATCCGCGGACTGAAAGAGTAATCAATGCTTAAGACCTATTGTGTTGGTTCGAAAGGAGGCCCGCCGTTAAAACGAACCCTTACCACGCATCTTGGCAGGCGCAATGAAGCTCGATTCGTTTGTGTCGGTGAGGAGACAGCGAATATAAGTCGCAAAGGCAGGACAAAGATCATGAAGAGCATTAACGATAGCTTGAGGAATGATTAATTGCAAATCATTGCCGGCAGGTTTGGCGGATAAACCCTATACAACAGCTGTACCGTGACCACTGTTTTAATTCGGTCAAACTGAAAGAAAAACCGACTGATACAGAATCAGTCGGCTGTTCCCCATCACGGCTCATTTCGGAAGAATAACGCTATCGATCACGTGTATCACGCCGTTACTGGTCTCAATATCGGTCATTATCACGTTTGCATTGTCAACCATCACACCATTGGCGCTGTTTATCCGCACTGACTGCCCCTGAACCGTTTCTGCCGATGCCAGCTGAACGACATCTGAAGCCATCACCTTTCCTGCAACTACATGGTATGTGAGGACTTTTGTAAGTGCAGCCTTGTCAGCGAGCAGCGCATTCAGTGTCTCTGCTGGAATCTTGGCAAAGGCCTCATCTGTAGGGGCAAAAACAGTGAAAGGACCTTCACCCTTGAGTGTTTCAACCAGGCCTGCCTGTTTAACTGCTGTGACCAGGGTATTGAAGTTTCCTGCTGAAATGGCTGTATCCACAATATCTTTTTTCATCATGGCTGAATGCTGCTTGCCTGAAGCGGTTGCCGGCAGCTGCTCCATTGAAGTGTGCACATTACTGTATGCCATGTAGTTCGCCTTGTCGTAGGCATAGTCAGCTGATGCAGCAGCCGAAAAGAGTAAACCGGTGGCTAGTCCTGCGGTGATATAAGCAAATTTTTTCATCTCTACTCTCCAGATTCGTTATCAAATTAGTCGGTTTCCGTATCAAGCGTCTAGCTTGTGTCTAGGACAATAATACTACAAATGATTTTTGTCAAGCTTTGTCCTGGACAAATAAATGACATAGAATGGCGTTATGAATGAAACAGCACAGCAGAATGAAGCTATAAAACACCCAGAGGCACGCCACCCCATCCAGATTGCAGCCAGACGCTCAGGGCTCAGCGTCGATGTAATAAGGGTATGGGAGAGACGCTATAGCGCAGTAAATCCTGCCCGCCTGTCCGGTGGCAGACGCATCTATTCTGACGCTGACATCAGACGCCTGGCACTGCTCCAGCAAGTCACATCAGCAGGAAGACGTATTGGCGATGTCGCTAAAATTGATAACGAAACCCTACTGGCAATGATCGAAGAGGACAGACAGGGAGCCGGCTTGCTGAATGCAAAAGGCACAGGTAAGAGCATTGCTGAACACTACGTCGCCGATGCCATGCAGACTATCGTGCGCTTGAATCCGGGAAAACTTGGACAGGTTGTAGCGGCCGCCAGTGTAGAGCTGCCACTCAATCTGCTGTTGGAGCAGATGCTGACACCCCTGTTGCGACAGATAGGTGATAGCTGCAAAGAGGGAGAGATACGGGTTGGCCAGGAGCACATGGCCAGTTCAGTAATTCGTCATTATCTGGTTGGTTTGCTGAATAAATCATCTGAAGAGATGAACACTTTGGTATTTACCAGCCCTTCCGGCCATCAACACGAACTGGGAATTCTGATGGCTGCTGTCACCGCTGAATCAGAGGGCTGGCGAGCACTCTATCTGGGGCCGGACCTCCCCGTCGCAGAGATTGCAGCTGCAACAATGCAGGCCAAGGCCAAGGCGGTTGCACTCGGTCTTCAATGTACGATGGATGAGTCCAGCTTGATCAATGACCTGAACCTGCTTAGGGAGACCCTGCCGGAAAATGTTAATCTGATTATCAGTGGTGCGGCAGCCTTCCCTCTCAAACCACAACTGTTGCAACTCCCCGCAAGCGTACCGGAGAATCTTGGCCAGTTCAGAGAATTACTCTCCACCCTGCTATCCCATAGTTAAAAAATAACACCATTACCCAGCGGCTCAGGAAACTGAATTGTATATCAAGGCTTCTGCGTGTTTCTGTTGGCTGAGTTGATAGATAATCAGCGATAGAGTTAACAGACCCTAGTCTTTCTTGGCCTTTTTCTTCTCTTTCTTAGCCTTTTTATCCCCAGTATCTTTTTTACTCTTCTGCTTCTTATCACCCTTCTCTTTTTTTGATTTTTTCTTCTCTTTATCCTGCTTGTCCTTAGACTTCACCTTCTCTTTCTCAGACTTTGTCTTTTTTTCTTTATCCGCTTTTTTCGCTTTCTTCTCCTTCTTCTTCAGCTTTGGCGCTTCATCGAGTGCCTCGGACGTGCTGGTAGAGATTACCTGTTCAGGTGCTTCGCTGTTCTCCTGCTCGGTTGATGCCGATGGTGAGGCAGCCGAAGATGCCACCTGATTACTGATATCCAGGCGCTTAAGTAGCCTTCTAGCGGCCTTCACAAAGGCCTCTGCCCGTTTGGCCAGCTGGGGACAGCGCTCTTTGAACTCAACAATTGAGAGATCGGCCAGTTGATTGGCCGTATGAATGCCACACTGTTCCATTTTTACTGCTGCGCTAGGGCCAAGACCCCTGACTGCTGTCAGTGGAATCGATTGTTCACTGGACATGCCCTTCCTCCTTAAAATAGATAGTTTGATCTGCAAGATAGTGGAGATTACCAACTATCGCAACGGGAATATTACGCCCAATATAGGCGCCACATAAGGGGCCTGATTGCAAAAAAAGCCATTAATTTCAGATAAATGTCTTCTGTAATAAATATTTCATCAAATTATATTGCACCGCAACATTTGTAATGCTATGCTGCACCGCATCATCGACCACAACCTCACTAAGGAAGGCTACTGACATGACAAACGAAATCTTTGAGAAGTTTACCGCTCAGGTACAGACCGTTCTTGCTCCCGTCCAGGAGCTGAACAAACTTTATTTCTACAACGTTGAGAAGCTGGTTGAAATTCAGCTGAACAGCGCTCGCGATTACGCTGAAATCTGCCTGGATCAGTTCCGTTCAGTTTCAGAAATCAATGACCAGAAAGGTCTGGAAGCTTTCATCTCCAAGCAGGGTGAAACCTTCAAGCACATCGGCGAGAAAGTAATTGCTGATTCACAGGCTGTTGCCAACATCGGCACCGAGTTCTCAACCGAAGCTCAGAAGATTGCTGAGAAGAGCGTTGAAGCTGCCGCTGCTGCTGTTAATGTTGCACCAGTTGCCAAGAAGGCTCCTGCTGCCAAGAAAGCCGCTTAATCTACGCTTTCTGCTCCAACTAAAAACCGCCGTCGGGTAGATAACCCGGCGGCGGTTTTTTTTGACTCAAGGCTCAATCTGTAATCAGTGCAGATCACCAACGAGTGATTCACGCACGGCCTGGCTCAGCACCGTCTCTTCATCATACTCAGGATGAGAAATACCCGCTTTGATAGTGGCACCCTGCTTTGCCGCTGAAACCATCTCGGAGGTCAGCTCAAATCGAACAAAATGAACGGCTGAGGTCTTCTCATCTGTGGTGCGATCCAGATCTTCATTAGCAATGGCGTGTACCCGATCATACCCGTCTACCTGAATCCACAGCGCCTGCTCTATACCAATAAACCGGGCTAAAGCCACTTTACGCTCTTCAACATCTGAGAATTCCACCATGAAGGTGGCCTTCCAGTTTTGGCCATCGGGTATCAGGGGATTGTAAACATCCAGTTCATCCTGAATCCCATCCGCCTCAAATATCTTTTCAATCCGCAGCATCTCCTGTATCTGATACTGCATGGTCAACGCGTCTTCAAAATAGAGGGCGGCATGCTCACCTATAACGACACGACGGTTCTTTTTATGATCTATCACCTTGGCACGAAAATCGGGCCGGATCCGGGAATACTCCTCCAGACTAAATAGATCGGTATGGGATAGTTTGCTCATGTCGGCCATCTCCTTCATGTCTCTTATTCGTGGGCAATCGGTTTATCGGTAAACAAAAAATCCTTCAGCTCATGCTCAAAGCGCGCATCGTTTCGACGTATCCACTCCAAGACCATTGCGGCATGCTCTTTTTCCTCATCCCTGTTATGGGCAAGAATGGCCTTTAGCGCAGGATCACTGCAGGCATCCACTCGCTGGTTATACCAATCGACCGCCTCCAACTCTTCCATCAGAGAGATGATGGCGCGATGCATATCCTTGGTCTCTGTTGACAACTGATCAACGGGTTCATGATAACCTTCATTCGACATCGTCTTTCTCCTGGTTCAAATTCCGTAAGCCTTTCTAAGCAGGCTCATGGGGTGTTCTGTCTTACTGCCATCCGCCATGCCCGACTCAATGTGATGACCCGCCATGGGGCAATCACTACCATAGTGATCAGCCTCGGCCTGTTTCACACGATTTACAACAGGTCGGACGATTTTCATCGACACGTCATGAAACTCTTTCTTTACCGCATAGGTTCCATCATGCCCGGAGCAACGCTCTATCGCCTCAACCGTAGTATCTGGAACAAGCGACAGCACTTCACGGGTCTTTGATCCGATGTTCTGCACCCGCTGATGACAAGCCGCGTGATACGCCACCTTACCCAATGATGTTTTAAAGTCTGTGCTCAGCTTGCCATGTTTGTTGCGCAGTGCCAGGTATTCAAAGGGATCATAGATCGCCTTGCTTACCTTGATGACATCAGCATTATCCGGGAACAGCAACGGTAACTCCTGCTTAAACATCAGGGCACAGGAGGGTACTGGTGCAACGATATCCCAGCCTTCATCAACCAGTTTGGCCAGCCCGGGTATATTGCCCTGCATCGCCTGCTCTACGGCTTCCAAGTTACCCAATTCTAATTTCGGCATGCCGCAGCACTGCTCTTTCTGCGCCAGGGTAACCGGAATGCCATTGTGTTCGAACACGGCCACTAGGTCTTCCCCAGTCACGGGTTCATTACGGTTGCCGTAGCAAGTTGCAAACAGCGCGACCTTGCCCGTTGTTGCACCGGCCGGTTCACCCTCGGATGAGACGCCTATCTTCTGCTTCAAACGCTTACGCAATGTGTTGGAGTGAAACTCAGGAAGTCGTGCATCCGCATGGACACCCAGTGTTGCCTCGAGCAACTTACGCGTAGGCTTGATTTTATTAACCGTATTAACAATGCCTGCAACCACTGGAAAACCGGCAAAGGAGCCAACCGCATCCGTGCTGGTGAGGATCTTGTCACGCAGTGGCATATCACCTTTTTTATACTTGACCGCCTTGGCACGCAGCATCAGATGAGGGAAATCGAGATTCCACTCATGCGGCGGCGTATAGGGACACTTGGTCATGTAGCAGAGATCACACAGATAGCAGTGATCCACCACCTTCCAGTAATCGGCCTTATCAACCCCGTCTACTTCATAGGTGGGTGATTCATCCACCAGATCAAACAGGGTTGGAAATGAGTTACAGAGACTGACGCAACGGCGACAGCCGTGGCAGATATCAAACACACGCTCGAGCTCCTCATTCAATGAGGATTCGTTATAGAAATCGGGGTTCTTCCAATCGATGGGGTGGCGTATCGGTGCCTCCAGGTTTCCCTCTTTCACAGCCATGTTATCTGCCTCCGTATTGTTGTTTTAGAAGTGGCCGGGATAGAACATCCCGGCCTTTTACCCTGCGGATGATCAGTCCATCTCATCCAATGCACGTTGGTAACGGTTAGCGTGCGAACGCTCCGCCTTGGCCAAGGTTTCAAACCAGTCAGCAATCTCGTCAAAACCTTCATCACGGGCTGACTTCGCCATACCTGGATACATATCCGTGTACTCGTGGGTTTCGCCGGCTACTGCACTCTTCAGATTATCCGTCGTATCGCCAAACGGCAGGCCTGTTGCGGGATCACCGCAAGACTCCAGATACTCCAGATGACCATGAGCATGGCCGGTTTCACCTTCAGCAGTAGAGCGGAACAGTGCAGCTACATCGTTATAACCCTGGATATCGGCCTTTGCTGCAAAGTAGAGATAACGGCGGTTGGCTTGTGATTCACCGGCAAATGCATCCTTCAGGTTCTGTTCTGTCTTACTACCTTTCAGTTCCATATCGTTCTCCTCATTTTCATTCTGGTAAATGCGCACTT
>VMRY01000054.1 GCA_007713595.1 Sedimenticola thiotaurini | reverse complement strand
GGCATCCCTTATGCTTGAGTGGGATTGGTACTCACTTGCCTGGATGGTAGTAGCTAAGAGCAGGCCAGTCAGTAACAGGCAAGTGGCGCTAAATATCTTATCTTTTATCTCAAGTATGTTCATTATTTCACCTGGCTGCAGAGTGCAGGTTGCTTTAATTACCTCAAATAACATGCAAATCATGTGCCGGAGTTATGTGGGTTTGTTGGATTTACTGTTTAGCTGTGCCATTCACCCTAAGTAAGACACCCGCACTAAAGCAATGCTTTGAGAGGACGCTAACCTATGAAGAAAATATAGAGCATGAGAGGTAAATATGGCCGGAATCCTTGATGGTGTTGATCAGCGAACCAAACTTGCAGGGCATAATCGACTGGAGCTGTTGCTGTTTCGATTGGCCGGCAGGCAGAGATTCGGCATCAATGTTTTCAAGGTTCAAGAGGTCATTCAATGTCCTCCCTTAACCCAATTACCCGGCTCCCATCCAGTGGTGAGGGGTATTGCCAATATGCGAGGAAAGACCATTACGGTGATGGATTTATCGCAGTCTATTGGTGGCCCGCCGCTGGATAATATCGAGGGTCGTTTCGTGATCATTACTGAGTATAATCGCCGTGTTCAGGGTTTTCTGGTCGGCTCTGTGGATCGCATTGTTAACATGAACTGGGGCGATATTCTGCCTCCGCCCAAGGGCGCAGCGAAAGGCAGTTATATGACAGCTGTCACGCGTGTTGATGATGAGTTGGTAGAGATTATTGATGTAGAGAAGGTACTTAGCGAGATCGTTGGTGCCGCTGAAGGTGTTTCTGAAGGGGTAATTGAAGAGGATGCTATTGACGAGACCCAGCATGTGTTGATCGCGGATGACTCTTCGGTGGCCCGAAACCAGGTCAAGCGTGTGCTTGATCGGCTGGGTGTGATGACCACGGTATGTAATGATGGAAAGCAGGCATTGGATCAGTTAAAGGCGTGGGATAATGAGGGGAAGAATGTGCCGGGTTTCCTGGCACTAGTGATTTCTGATGTTGAAATGCCAGTGATGGATGGCTATACGCTAACAACGGAGATTCGCAAAGACCCTGCCCTCGCAAATTTGCATATTATCCTCCATACTTCCTTGAGTGGGGTGTTTAATCAGACCATGATAGAGAAGGTAGGTGCAGACGCATTTTTAGCCAAGTATGAGCCAGATGAGTTGGCAAGAGTGGTGCAAGCGCGCCTCAAGCAACATAAGTTGGAAGTGCAGGCTCTGGCCTCCTCTTAACAGGGATAGAAATAACTCAAGCAGTATGGATAATCATGCAACAATGCGTAGCGAGCCGGAATATGCTGTCACACGGTGACTACGAAGCGTTCCAGAAATTTCTTGAGGACGCTTGTGGGATTGTACTGGGTGTTGGAAAAGAGTATCTGATATCCAGCCGCTTGGGTGGTTTGATGCGGGAATATAATATAGCCACGGTAGGTGATCTGCTTAACCAGCTCAGCAGTGGCCGAAACCCCAAGTTGCGTACCAGTATTATTGATGCAATGACCACTAACGAGACCTTCTGGTTTCGTGATATGTCCCATTTCAGACTGCTGCAAGAGATGATCTGTCCAGAGATTAAAGCGCGCTCTGGTCGCTCCATCAGGGTTTGGTCGGCAGCCTGTTCCTATGGGCAAGAACCTTACAATATCAGCATGGTGGTTCAGGATTACCAAAAGGCTAATCCAGGTGCCTTGCCTGGAGGGGCGGAGGTGGTCGCCACGGACATCTCTTCCACCGTTCTTGCAGAAGCGAAGAAGGGCATCTATTGCGGGATGTCGGCTTCTCGAGGACTCAGTCTTGATCAGCAGAATCGCTATTTCAAGGCGAATGGGGATTGCCTTGAAGTAATACCACAAATTCGACAAAAGGTTAATTTTCGCGAGCTTAACCTCACCAAAGGGTATGAGTTGATGGGGCGGTTTGATGTTATCTTCTGTCGCAATGTTCTGATCTACTTCTCCAGTGATCAGAAGCGAGACATTATAGCGCGCATGGCTAGAACCCTGAATCCCGGGGGCTATCTTTTCCTCGGTTCAACAGAGTCTTTGACCGCCCATACTGATCGATTTGAAATGGTCAGCAGCTTGGGTGGTATTGCTTATCGCCTTAAATAATTTTTGCCGCTTTACTTCATTTCGCGGACAGCTGTTGCCGTATCACCGGCCTCGGCTTGCCGCTTTAGCTGTAATGTTGGCTCATTGATTAAAATAAAATAAGAAAATCAAATAGATACAGAGTTGGCACGCAGTCTGCTTTAGAGCTTTTGGGAAATACCAGGAAGCAGACTGATGAAGCTAGACAATATATTAGGGGTTCACGCTCAATCTCTCCAACTCCATGCGCGGCGTGCAGAGGTGTTGGCCGGTAATATTGCCAATGCTGATACGCCGGGCTATAAGGCACGGGATTTTGATTTCCGTGAGATACTGGCTCAGCAGCAGTCACCTTCAGTGACTGTTCGAACCACCCACAAAAACCATATCCCATTGGATGACGGCATCGTCTCGCCCAGCGAGATGGCATACCGTATTCCAAGTCAACCCAGTCTTGATGGCAACACAGTTGATAGTCAGCTTGAGCATACCGCCTATGCTGAAAACGCCATTCAATACCAGACTAGTTTGCGTTTCCTCAGTGGCTCTATTCAATCACTGAAGAAGGCAATCACGGGGCAATAATTATGTCAATGTTCAAAATATTTGATACAGCCGCCTCAGGCATGAGTGCACAGTCACTGCGGTTAAATACGGTGGCCAGCAATATGGCCAATGTTGATAGTGTAAGCAGCAGTATTGAAGAGACTTACAAGGCGAGGCAGCCGGTATTCAGCGCAATGCTTAATCAGCTCAATCCGGATGACCCCGCCGTTGGTGTGCAGGTAAAGGGTGTGGTTGAGAGTGCAGCGCCGTTAAGCATGGAGTATGCGCCAAATCATCCAAAGGCGAATGAAGAGGGTTATATCTTTCGTCCCAATGTAAATGTCATGGAGGAGATGGCCAATATGATCTCTGCCTCCCGTTCATATCAAAGTAATGTCGAAGTAGTTAACACAGCAAAACAGCTGATGGTTGCCACTCTGCGACTTGGTGAATAAATCGCCAGGAGCGATTTTTGCGTAGCCCCGAAGGGGTAAGGCGCAGGGACGCGCCGAACAATAAAGGAGCAATCAAATGAGTACAGTCAATGCAGCCAGCACTGATCAGTTATACCAGGCGCTAGGGCTTTCCCGTGAGTTGGATACGAAAAAGGGGAATGATCAGTTACAACTGGAGGATTTTCTTGAATTGATGGTGACTGAGTTGACGCATCAAGACCCCTTCAAGCCCATGGAAAACAGTGAGCTTGCTACCCAGATATCCCAGTTTGCGACAGTTTCCGGTATCGATGAGTTGAACAACTCATTTTCAGGTTTCTCGGATTCGATGATTTCAGATCAGGCACTGCAGGCGGCCAACTTGGTTGGACGCAATGTTCTAGTACCGGTCAATACCGGAAATCTGGAAACCGGTGGAACCATTAAGGGAGTGGTTGGAGTCACCGAATCGGCCAGCAATGTGACCGTTCGGATTACCGATGCAACGGGTGCCCTGATTAAAGAGATTCAACTAGGTACCCAATCCAAAGGTGAGGTCAGCTTTACTTGGGATGGCTTGGATCAGAATGGTGATGCCGTCCCCGCGGGACAGTACCAAATTGAGGCGCAGGCCCAGGTGAATGGTGAAACAGTGACGCCCTACACTTTGGTTGAAGCAAAAGTCAGTAGCGTAAGTATTGGTGGAGTAGGGCAGGGCTTAACCGTCAATCTGGCCGGTTTGGGTCCAGTTGCGTTTGAGTCTGTAGCTGAAATCCGCTGAATAATTTAAAAGGAGAAGAGAGATGCCTTTTCGTATAGCACTTAGCGGACTTGATGCCGCATCGACTGACCTTCAGGTCACGGGTCACAACATTGCTAACTCTGCAACGAATGGATTTAAACAGTCCCGCGCCGAGTTTGCAGATATTTACGCCACGTCAATACAGGATGTTAGTGCCACTGCTTCAGGTCGTGGTGTACGTGTTACACGTGTCGCCCAGCAGTTCAGCCAGGGAAATATTAATTTTACCTCCAGTAATTTGGATTTGGCATTAAACGGTGAAGGTTTCTTCACGCTCCAAGATGCTGCGGGTAATGTCTCCTATACTCGGGCTGGAGCGCATACGGTGGATCGAGATGGTTATGTGGTAAATCATGCCAATGATCGACTTCAGGTATTTGCCCCAATAGGTACAAGCACCACCAATTTCAACACGGGCTCGACGACCGATTTACAATTGCCGACGCTGTCTGGTTCCCCATCAGCTACCGCCAATGCAACTCTTTCACTTAATCTTGATGCGAGCGGTACTGCGACGGCTGCTGCCACACTGTTCGATCCTACAGTAGCGACATCCTATGATAGCTCTACATCTACCACGGTATATGATTCACTTGGTACCGCGCATACTATGACGATGTACTATAGAGAGTCGGATACAATTCCAAATCAATGGCATGCCTATACGACGATTGACGGCAATATTGTTACGCCGACAACATCTTCAACCGCCGCGCCTTCGTCAGTGGCCTATCCCAGTGCAACTTTGAACTTTACGACGTCGGGCGCATTGGTTACTGGTTCAGGTAGTGTCAGCGCTGCAGGTACTGTGGCCTATAACGCTTATCCAATCACAGGTGCGGCCGCACTCAGCATGTCCTTTGATTACAACAATAGTACTCAATTTGGATCGGCCTTTTCAGTCAATAATCTAACTCAGGATGGTTATGCTACCGGTAGGCTCAGTGGCGTGGATATCGATAACTCAGGTGTCGTATTTGCACGCTTTACAAATGGCCAGTCTACAGGACTAGGTAAAGTAGCTTTGGCAAAGTTCAACAATCCACAAGGACTGCGTCAGCAGGGCGATACCAGTTGGGCTGAGACCTTTAGCTCAGGTGGTGTGCAATTAGGGGAAGCGGGTACTTCCAGTTTTGGGTTAATTCAGTCCGGTGGTTTAGAGAATTCAAATGTCGATATCGCCGAGCAACTGGTCAATCTGATAACTGCGCAGCGTAACTTCCAGGCCAACGCGCAGGTGATTACCACCGCTGATACAGTAACGCAGACGATTATCAATATTCGTTAAACCGAATGATGCCGAGTGATTTGATATCGGCCCAAGATAATCGAAACAGGAGAAGACAATGGATCGCATGCTTTTTGTTGCTATGAGTGGGGCTAAAGAGACAATGCTGGCCCAAGCAAGCAACAGTAACAATCTAGCCAACTCGACCACACCGGGCTTCCTGGCCGATCTGCAACAGTTTCGCAGTATGCCAGTCTTTGGTGACGGTTATCCGACCCGGGTCTATGGCATGAGTGAACGACCCGGCACGGATTTCAAGCATGGTGCGATTGTGCATACCGGGCGTGACCTGGATACAGCAATCAATGGTGACGGATGGTTTGCAGTTCAAGCACTGGATGGCAGTGAGGCCTATACAAGACGTGGTGATCTGAAGATAGATGCGAATGGTCTGCTCACTACCGGCAATGGCTTGCCGGTAATCGGCAACAGTGGGCCGATTGCCATACCGCCGGCAGAGAAGATTGATATTGCATCGGACGGTACGATCTCCATTCGTCCATTGGGTCAGGGAGCGGCCGAGCTGGCAGAGATTGATCGCATAAAGATGGTTTCCCCATCATTGGAACAGATGGAGAAGGGGCTGGATGGTTTGATGCGACCAAGCGATGGACAGCTATTGGAAGCGGATGCCGAGATACAGCTGGTTACCGGTTCACTGGAAAGCAGTAATGTGAATATTGTCGATTCCATGGTTGACATGATCGACTTTGCACGCCGCTTTGAGATGCAGGTGAAGATGATGAAGACGGCGGAGCAGACCGATGAATCATCAGCCAGCATCATGCGAATAGGATGATGAAGTTGGCAAGCGGATTGCAATGATATTTTTGAGTAAATTGATTTAGTAGAGGATGACGCACTATGTACCCGGCACTCTGGATCGCAAAAACAGGATTGGATGCACAACAGACACGCATGTCGGTCATATCCAACAACCTTTCCAATGTCAGTACTACTGGCTTTAAACGGGACCGTGCCTCATTTGAGGATCTGATCTATCAGAATGTCCGTCAGGTGGGGGCGCAGTCATCGCAGGACACTCAGCTCCCTTCCGGGCTTGCACTGGGTACCGGGGTTCGCACAGTAGCGACCCAGAAACTGCATACACAGGGAAACCTTATGCAGACCGGGAACTCCTTTGATGTGGCTATCGAGGGCCGGGGATTTTTCCAGATCCTGCATCCCGATGGTTCTATTGTCTACACAAGGGATGGATCGTTTGGATTGAGTGCGGATGGTCAGCTGGTGGATAACAATGGTTATGCACTTGAGCCCGCTATCACCGTCCCGGCGAACACCCTCAGCGTCACTATTGGTACCGATGGCGTGGTCTCGGCACTGGTCTCTGGAAACAGTGCACCAACTCAGATTGGCACTATTGAGCTGGCCGATTTTGTCAATCCAACAGGACTTGCTGCCATCGGTCAGAACCTGTTTCGTGAAACGGCGGCCAGTGGCACGGTGACTACTGCATCACCCGGTGTGGATGGTGTCGGGACGGTGATACAGGGTTCGCTGGAAAGCTCCAATGTAAACGTTGTGGAGGAGATGGTGAATATGATCGAGACCCAACGGGCCTACGAGATGAACTCGAAAGCGATCTCCACAACCGATGATATGTTGGCCTATGTGAGCAATCAGCTCTAAGAAGGTGATTGAAATGATGAATCGGCTCTTCTCTATTGTAATAGTGGCAATGATTGCTACCGGGCTGGCAGGTTGTCAATCTGCACCGGTACGTGATCCTGCTTATGCGCCGATGCGTCCAGTCATACCACCACCTGCCCCGGTGGGTAACGGCTCCATTTATCAGGCTGGTTATGAACAGAGCTGGTTTGAAGACATGCGCGCTCGCCGTGTTGGTGACATGCTTACAATCAAACTGGCTGAAAAGACGGATGCCAAGAAAGCGGCAACCACTGCAGTCAAGAAATCCAACAGTAACAGTGTTACCAATCCGACTATCTTGGGAACTACCCCCCAGTTCAATACCCCTGGACTTCTGCCGCTTGCCAGTAACTCAAATAATAATCTGGGCTTCTCTCTGGAGTCCGAACATGATTTTTCTGGAGAGGGTGATAGCGCACAGAACAATGAGCTAACCGGGGATGTGACCGTTACGGTCGTTGAAGTTTTACCTAACGGCTACCTGATGGTGCGAGGTGAAAAGCGCATTGGCATTAATCAGGGCAATGAATATGTAAAAGTCTCCGGTATTGTGCGCCCGGCAGATATTGATTCAACCAATACCGTACTCTCAACCCGACTTGCTGATCCAACCATTGTTTATAAAGGTGATGGTGCGGTTGCTGACTCCAATGTGATGGGTTGGTTTGCGAAATTCTTTATCAGTGCCCTGTTCCCTTTCTAGGTGAAAATCATGAGACAGACTACAGCGTTTCAATCAGTCCAGATGAGTTCGCCCCTTCGGTTCTTGAAGGCATTTGTTAGCCTGCTGCTCTTGTTGATTTTTACAGCGGGTACAGCCCAGGCCGAACGGATCAAGGATCTCGCGTCTATTGCCGGAGTGCGTACCAATCAGTTGCTTGGTTACGGTCTGGTGGTTGGTCTGAACGGGACAGGTGATAAGAGCAGCGCAGCACCCTTTACTGAGCAGAGTCTGAAAAGCATGCTAAATCAGTTGGGTATCGTAGTGCCACCGGGGACCCAGATTAAACCCAAGAATGTAGCGGCAGTGACCATACATTCAGACCTTCCTGCCTTTGCCAAACCGGGTCAGAAGATTGATATCACGGTCTCATCAATTGGTGATGCGAAGAGCCTGCGGGGCGGAACACTTTTAATGTCACCGCTCAAAGGTGCGGATGGAAAAGTCTACGCCATTGCCCAGGGCAATCTGGTGGTAGGTGGCTTGAGTGCATCGGGTGCGGATGGCTCCAGTATTACTATTAATATTCCGAGTGTGGGTCGTATACCTAACGGTGCGACAGTGGAGCGTACTGTTCCTTCAGGTTTTAGTCAGGGTGCTTTTCTCACACTTAATCTGCATGAAGGTGATTTTACCACGGCCAAGCGTGTGGTCGATTCAATCAATGGTGCAATTGGACCGGGTGCGGCCCAGGCGCTGGATGCCACTTCAATACGTGTGAATACGCCCATTGATGCCAGCCAGAAGGTCAGCTTTGTATCTTTGATTGAGAATCTGCCAGTAAATCCCGGTGAAACAGCAGCCAAAGTAATCGTCAACTCACGAACTGGAACCGTGGTAATCAGTAATCAGGTACACGTTTCTCCCGCCGCGGTATCGCACGGTAGTCTAACAGTAACGATCAGTGAAAATCCCCAGGTTTCCCAGCCGGAGGCACTCTCTACAGGTACGACAACGGTTGTCCCTCGTACGGATGTCAATGTGGCCGAAGGTGGCAGTCGGATGTTCCTGTTCAACCCGGGTGTCTCGCTTAATGAAGTCGTCCGTGCCGTTAATCAGGTAGGGGCAGGGCCTTCTGATCTGGTGGCGATTCTCGAAGCACTGAAGCAGGCCGGTGCCCTGAAAGCGGAACTGGTCATTATCTGATGGACATGGCCAACGCCTCAATCTACACCAGTATGGAGGGCCTGACGGCGCTTAAGGCCCGGGCGTCGAAAGATGCCAAGGGTTCACTGGATGAGGTTGCGGGTCAGTTTGAATCACTGTTTGTACAGCAGATGCTGAAAAGCATGCGTCAGGCGAGTCTGGGCGAAAGCTTGATGGACAATGATCAGAGCCTCTTCTACCGCGATATGTACGATAAGCAATTGGCAATCCATCTCTCTGAGAGTGGTGGCATTGGGTTAGCAGGGGTTATCAAACGACAGTTGGGTGTGGCAGAGGCAGGAGAGAGTTCCAGTCCAAATATGCCGGTAAAATCGGTTGAGGATTATAAACGTTTAGCCATGGCTGTACGGCTCTATCAGCCAGCAGCAGCCAACGATACCTCTAAAGCGGCAGTGGATTCAGGGCAGATAGAGGACTTATCTGCTGATCTGAATCAGCTTGATCCGAAGGCGTGGAATGCAACGCAGTTTGTTGAACAGCTCTTACCCTGGGCGACCGAGGCTGCAGGCCTGATCGGGATTAAACCACAGGCACTGTTAGCCCAGGCGGCTCTCGAAACGGGTTGGGGTAAACATCTGATACGTATGCCGGATGGCAAGCCGGCCAATAATCTGTTTGGTATTAAGGCGGATAATCGGTGGGATGGTGATCGAGTGAGCGTTGGCACATTGGAGTTTGAACAGGGCACGGCCGTGAAAAAACGGGCCGCCTTCAGGTCCTATGAATCACTGCGTGACAGTTTTCATGATTATGTGGATTTTCTGCAGTCCAATCCGCGCTATCAGAAGGCACTGGAAGCGACAGCGGATAGTGAGTCTTATTTCTCAGAACTGCAACGGGCCGGGTATGCAACAGATCCAGAATATGCTAATAAAATCAATGCAGTAATGAATGGTGCAGAGATGACTCGTGCACTGAAGAAGCTCAAGCTTGAAGAGAATCAGCCGATATAGTGCGATACAACAGCATACGCTGTGATGACTTCAAGCTGAAGGAGCGATAGGACGATCAGGACAGAAACATGGCAGGTATACTCAACATCGGGACATCGGCACTGCTCTCGTTTCAGCGTTCGCTGTCAACGACAGGGCATAATATCGCCAATTCGGATACCGAAGGGTATAGCCGCCAACGAGTTAATCTGACAACTCAAGTACCGCAGTTGACCGGTGTTGGTTATTTAGGCACTGGGGTTAAAGTATCCGAAATTCAAAGGCAGTACGATGATTTTCTGGCTACTCAGATGCGATCGGCACAGACATCGGCCTCTGAAATGGAAGTCTATTTTGGCCACGCTAGCAGAATAGACACCCTGCTGGCCGATCCAAATATTGGCTTAGATCCAGCCATGCAAGACTTTTTTAATGCCATGCAAGTGGTCTCTGATGACCCTTCATCGATATCTTCCAGGCAGGTGCTGTTGTCTGAGGCGGGCTCGATGATCAATCGCTACCATGACCTTCATCGGCAGTTTGTCGACATGAATAAGCAGGTGGGTCAGGAGATGAAAGATTTGGCGACTGAGATATCTGGCTTGGCCCGTTCGATTGCACAAGTGAATCAGGGCATCATTGAGGCAATCGGAGCAGCTGGCGGTGGAACACCTAATGACCTGCTGGATCAGCGCGAGGTGTTGCTGAACGACCTGTCTAAACTGGTGAGCATCTCAGTGGTTCCGCAAGACAATGGGGCGTGGAATGTTTTTATTGGGAATGGTCAGGCGTTGGTGATTGATGGCGCCAATGCGAGCTTGACTTCTATTAACAGCAGCAGTGACCCAAGTCAGCAAGATATTGCATTTACCAATGTTTCCGGCACTCAGGTGATAACTGAACAATTGTCCGGTGGTGAGTTGAGTGGATTGCTTGATTTCCGTGATCAAATACTCAAACCAGCTATCAATCAGTTGGGCTTGGTTGCGATAGGTATGACTGACCGAATTAATAGTCAGCATCAGCAGGGTCTCGATTTAAGTGGCAGTTTTGGGGGGCAGTTTTTTGCTCCTCACAGTGTGAGCGTGTTAGGGAATGCGCTTAATGTGGGCGCATCTGTGGTGACAGCCGCTTATGTGGACACGGGTAATTTGACGGTGAGTGATTATGAGTTGCGAGCAACTACTGTGGCAGACCAGTTCACAATGACCCGGCTATCGGATGGACAGGTTACTACGATTAATACCGGGGGTGTATATCCTTACACCACCGCAGAAATTGATGGCATCACGATCAGCATATCGGCAGCAGCGACTGCCGGTGATAGTTTCCTGATTCAGCCGACCCGCAATGCCGCAAGTGACATGAGCCTGTTGATTAATGATGCAAGGAGCATTGCCGCCTCAGGCCCGATCCGTGCAGTACACTCAACCAACTCCGGTGGTGGCCCAAACCAGGGTACCGGAGACATATCTCAGCCGGATTACAGTAACACAACGAATCTTCCTCTGGCTGGGCCTGCAACAATAACCCTGCAGTGGGGTGCAACGGCACACCTTGGTGGGCCTGGTTTTACTGTGACTGGCGGCCCTGGCGGCACTATTGCGTATGATCCGGCGACCCAGAGTAATGGGGCCGCTTTTACCTTCGCTGCCTACGGTGGTATGAGCTTTACCATGACAGGGACACCTGCGTCGGGTGATCGATTTGTCATAGAGAACAACAGTGGTGGCGTGGGGGATAACCGAAATGCCCTCAAGATGGCTGATTTGCAGTCGACCAATACGCTATTGGGTCAAACGGGTGGTGGGGCGGAGCTTGCTACCTTTCAAGAGGCCTATAGTCAGCTTGTTTCTGATGTTGGGTCTAAGACGCATCAGTCTGAGGTCAGTTTTAATGCGACAGATGGGTTGAGGGAGCGACACAGAAGCGCCTTGCTTTCAGTGAGTGGTGTAAACTTGGATGAAGAGGCTGCAAATCTGATCAGGTTTCAACAAGCCTACCAAGCCGCTGCACAGGTGATCTCAGTGGCCAATACAATATTCGATACGCTCATTGGTGCGTTTCGGAGGTAAGTTATGATCCGAATATCAACTCAGACTATTACCGAGCGTTCACTCAATGCCATGCTCAGACAGCAGAGCCAAGTGAGTGATACACAGCAGCAATTGTCGACTGGCAGGAGGGTGCTAACCCCATCTGACGATCCTGCCAGCGCCTCCCGGGTGCTGGGATTGAATAGGGCGGTGGATACACTTGCTCAATACCAGAATAATATTGATCGACTGACCTCTCGACTCGAGACGGAAGAGGGTGAACTAACCGGGGCAACCAACCTGTTGCAACGGGTTAGAGAGCTAACTGTCCAAGGCAATAATGATGTCCTTTCATCAATTGACCGTGGCGCAATTGCCTCCGAAATCAGGCAGTTTAGAGATCAGCTTTTCTCCATGGCGAATGCCAAAGATAGCGGAGGAGAGTATGTGTTTGCTGGCTACCAGTCGAGTACAAGACCATTCTCTTACAGTGCGGGTGTCTATACCTATAATGGCGACAATGGTCAGCGTGAGCTGCAGATAGCGCCTAGTCGTACTGTGGCGGATGGAGATAATGGTTTTGATACCTTTATGAATGTTGCCACAGGGCCAATTACCACTGTTAATGTAGTTGCGCCTACAGCGCCAGCACCAGCGGCAATTAATGCGGGCGACATTACCATTGATGGTGGTAACGGTAATGGGCCAATCAGTATTGGGGCCTTGCCTGCAGCTGCCAGTCCAGCTGCTCGTGCTACACAACTGCGTGATGCGATCAATGCGATAGTTGATCAAACAGGGGTGACAGCGGTTAATGCAACAGCTACCACTCTGACATTGAGCTCGGTTGGTGGAACAGGAATTACGGTTAGTCTTTCCGGTTCGGCAACAACAGCAGATACGGGTTTGACAGCCGGAGCAACGGCACCAGTGACTTCAAAGCGCAGTATTTTTGAGACCTTGGATCTGTTAGCTACCGATTTAGAGGCTGGAAACTCTGTTAACCGCTATATCACCGATGTGCAGCTGGCTTTAGATAATGTTGTCGAGGTGAGAACCACAGTTGGCGGAAGACTGAATGCCGTCGAAGAGCAGAAATCGGTTAATGATGATCTGAAGCTGATCCTTGAGAAGCACAGATCAGAAGAGCAGGATCTCGACTATGCAGAAGCCATCACCCGTTTGGAGAGTCAAATGAATGCTCTGCAGGCCGCGCAGCAGGCGTATGTGAAGGTTAAGGGGCTCTCCCTGTTTAATTATTTATAGCTTTAGATCTAGAATTAGGAAATAAACAACCCTTAATTAGGTCTTCGCTTCTCCTGAGCCCGAGTTGCCCGGACGGTGGAGAAATAAATCAAATAACCTACTTCTCTTGACCATTAATCGCAGGTTATTTGAAATGGAAGTTTAAGGAAATGTGGTCAATATTGCGCTAATTCATCTCATTTAGGAGCATGATTGCGTCTTTAGTCTGGAATTGAATAGCAAGCAAAATTTGTAATGATCGTCACATGTTTTTTCTAAATATCTTTAAAGAATCCATCTGTGCGGCCGTTACAGACATCGGAGGCGGTGAATACCCGATCAATATTTCGGTATATCCGCTAAATACTAACCTGACCCCGAGGGCACCCATCTGAGGTAGCTAAAGGGGAATAAGGAGCAAGACAATGGCACAGGTCATTAACACAAACATCATGTCGCTCAATTCACAGCGTAACCTGAATAAATCTCAGGAGTCTCTGGCGACATCAATCCAACGTCTATCAAGCGGTTTGCGTATCAACAGCGCCAAGGATGATGCGGCAGGTCTCGCAATTTCTGAGCGTATGACTTCCCAGATTCGCGGTCTGAATCAGGCAATACGAAATGCAAACGACGGTGTGTCGCTGGCACAGACCGCTGAGGGAGCGCTGGCCGAAACATCGAACAGCCTACAGCGTATTCGTGAGCTGGCCCTTCAATCAGCCAACTCCACAAACTCCGCTTCTGATCGCGCCGCTCTTCAGGCTGAGGTGAATCAGCTTAAGCAAGAGATTGATCGGGTTGCCAGTACTACAGAATTCAACGGCTTGAAGCTGCTGGATGGCACCTTCACGGCTCAGAGCTTCCAGGTGGGTGCTAACGCCAATCAGACTATCAACGTGACGATTTCGGGTGCTTCTGGTTCGGATCTTGCCAATAATACGGTGGGAGCAACCAATGCTACTGCTGACTTTGGTACGACGGCGACAGGTACTTCGGCCGCTACACTGGCGGCTGTAACTTCTCCGCTGGCCACCGCACAGACTGTTACCGTTTCAGGTACCCTCGGTTCCGCCACCCATACCACCACTGCTGGTGATAGCGCCTTTGCCATCGCGGCAGGTGTTAATGCTATCAGTAGTAGCACCGGTGTAACAGCGGATGCCTCAACCACCGCGACTATGGGTACCCTTTCAGCTAATGGTACGGTTACCTTAACGCTGGGTAGTGGGGGTAGTACCTCTACTGTGTCTGCCGCCATCACCACCACTGATTGGGATGCTCTGGCCACCGAGATTAACAAGGTAAGCGGTACCACGGGTGTTACGGCCGTCTCTAATGGCGCCACCATGACCCTGACCCAGGCCGATGGTAAGAATATCAACGTTGAGAACTTCGATCACTCAACCGGTAGTGCGACTGCTGTCATCGGTACCACCGCCATTGGTTCGGATCCCGAGACCTTGACCCAGGGTGCAGCCGACAGCACCATCGTGACAGGCCGAGTGGACTTCAACTCCAATAGCACGTTCTCTGTCTCATCCAGTATTGCTGTTGGTGCCGGTAGTATCCTGAACGTGGCAGCCAATACTGCCGTAGGATCCAGTGCGCAGTTGTTGAGTACTGTGGACGTAGGTACGGCGACCAATGCGAACACAGCGATCAATATTATTGATGCGGCATTGGCAACGGTCTCCAGCTTGCGTGCAGATTTGGGTGCGGTACAGAACCGGTTTAGCACAACCATTTCGAATCTGGGCGCGACCGCAGAGAACCTATCAGCTGCTCGTTCACGTATTCGTGATGCGGACTTTGCGGCTGAAACTGCAGAGCTGACACGTTCTCAGATTCTTCAGCAGGCGGGTGTAGCGATGGTTTCCCAGGCGAATGCTCTGCCACAGAGCGTGTTGTCACTTCTCCAGTAATGTGGGCGAAGGGTGGGGGGCTATATTAGCTCCCCATCCCGCGCAACATAGGTGATCGCCATGGTAAATGAAATCTCTCAAGGTGTGTTGAGTAGCGTTTCCACTCAACCGAAAGGAGCAACAAATAGTGCCGGACGGGTACGGGAGAGTTCTGATATCGAAATGGTAGTTCCGGTCCCCTCTTCTGTCCCTGACAAAGCGAGGAAGGAAGCTGGAAGGCCATCTGCTGTTGCGGATGGGCAAAAACTCAACGAAGCAGTTGATCAATTGAATGAGTTTGCGCAATCTGTACAGCGGAAATTAGAGTTTTCCGTTGATGATGAGAGTGGAAAAACTGTCGTGAAGGTCATAGACAAGGAGTCTGGACAGATGGTTAGGAGTATTCCCTCTGAAGAAGTGCTGGATATGCAGAAGAAGCTTAAGGAAACGAGTGAAGCAATTTTCAATAATGGCAATGAAGGAATTTCTCTGCTGTTTCAGGGTAAAGCATAAGCCGATGTGGACAGGGAAGTCCGCATTGTTATTAGTTAATGGTTCTCAATAGGAGGCCCGCATGCCCATAACATCAGCAGGAATTGGCTCAGGGCTGGATGTTAATTCCATCATTACACAATTGATGGCTATTGAGCAGCAACCCCTATTGAAACTTGACCAGAAAGAGGCAACTGTTCAAACAGAGATCTCCTCTTTTGGCTCAATCAAAAGCGTACTCTCTTCTCTTCAGTCGTCGCTAGACAAGCTGAAAGATACCGCAACGTTCCAATCTAAAAGCGCAACCTCCTCTGATAGTGATGTCTTCAGTGCATCGGCTGATACAGACGCTGTGGCATCTGCCTATGATGTTACGGTGAATCGTTTGGCACAGCGCCATAAAATGGGTTCAGATGAATTTTCAAGTGCCACAACCTTTGGTGGCTCGGCGGGCGATGAACTAACACTCACTGTAGATGGGACGAGTTTTACTGTTGACCTCTCTACCGCGAAAACGCTCAGTGATATTCAGGCGGCTATTAACGTGGATTCAAACGCCACCGGTGTGACGGCTGGTCTAATCACGGGTGATAGTGGTAACCAGACGCTGGTGCTCACATCTCAGGATACCGGCTACGATAAGCGAGTTCAGATATCCTATGGTGGGGCCATTAATGCCGCCAGTTTCAATCTGGCAACACTGAATACAGATTCAAATAATGTATTGCTTTCAGCCGATACCGAGCTGGATGCCTCATTAACTGTGGATGGGGTGTCAGTGACCCGCAGTGGCAATAGTATCAGTGACACTATCTCAGGGCTTACGCTAACATTAAAAACGACCGGTACAGCTACAGTTACTATTGATAATAATACATCAGCCGTCACTGCTGCAGTGACGGCTTTCGTAAAGGCTTTTAATGACGTACAAAATGCACTTTCTGATCTTGCGGGCGGTGCTTTGAAAGGAAATAGTTTAATCAACAATATTCAATCCCAAATGCGGAATGTCTTTAATAATAAAGCGTCTGTTTCGGGTAGCTATTCCTATGCTGCCGAATTGGGTATTGCCAGCGTGTATGAGATAGGCGGAAATAATAAAGGCACCATCGCTTCAGATAGCGATACACTTGCCGCTGCATTGGAAAATAATCTGGATGATGTGATCAGTTTCTTTACCGATGAGACGAGCGGATTTGCTGCACGAATGGATACCATGTTGGATGGTTATATTGCATCTGGTGGCGTACTTGATGGGGTGGTTGCCAATGCAAACAACCGAATAGATAGTATTGGGCAAAGTCGTGAAGCCCTGAATAGAAGGTTAGTTTCGGTTGAGGCAAGAATGAGAAGTCAATACAGTGCTCTGGATGCGTTAGTAGCACAGTTGACGACTACCAGTAACTATCTTACAGGTCAGCTTGCCAATTTACCGAAGCTTTTTAGTAACAGAAATTAATTTTACATAATTGAATAATCTCGATGGCGAGGAGTAGAATATGGTGAAATCGCGAATGAAGAGTGCACTCTCACACTACAAAAGTGTTAGTGTCTCCTCGGGAGTTGAAAGCGCAACACCCCATCGACTTGTGCAAATGTTAATGGAAGGTGCTCTGGATAAAATTGCGGCTGCCAAGGGCCATATGTTGCGCAATGAGCCGGCAGATAAAGGTCGGTTTATCAGTTGGGCGATCTCCATTATCAGTGGATTGCAAAGCAGTCTTGACATGGAAGCTGGCGGAGAATTGTCCAGAAATCTGGATGATCTGTACGACTACATGGTTCGGCGATTAGGTGAATCGGGCGCCCAGAATGATCCATCGATCCTTGATGAGGTGTCATCGCTGCTGTTGGAGGTGAAGTCGGCCTGGGATGTTATTCCATCGCAGTTGGATACTGAAAGCAGAAAGACCGCAATATAAATATGATGGCGGAACTCCTAAAACTCAGTCAGGAAATGCTACTGCTAGCCGAAAAAGGCGAGTGGGATCAGGTTGGGGAGTTACAACAGCAACGCCTACAACTGATGGAAAAAATATTCCCGCTCGATGTGCAGAATATTAACCAGAGTGAAACGGCTGAACAGATTAAAGTCATCCTGGATTTTGATAAGCAGTTAATGCATTTAGCTTCTGCTCAGCAGAAAGAGATAGGTACTGTTTTGGGTAAGCTAAATCAGGGGCGTCAGGCCACCAAGGCTTACAATGCGGCCTCGCGCAGTTAAAGGTTTCCTCTCCTGTCTGATTGACCTTGCAAATACTCAGATATTCAGTACCAATTCCAACACAAACTTGCTGCCAAAGTAAGCCAGCATCAGCACCACAAATCCTGACAGGGTCCATGCCAGGGCTTTCTGCCCACGCCACCCAAATCTATGTCGGCCCCACAGTAATATGCCAAATACCAGCCAGGCGGCAATAGAGAGCAGTGTCTTGTGTACCAGGTGCTGGGTAAACAGGTTTTCCAGAAAGATAAAGCCACTCAGTAGTGCTACGGAAAGCAGGCCAAAACCAAGGCCAATCATCTCAAACAGCAGTGCTTCCATGGTCTGCAGTGGGGGCAGGGCACGGATAAATCCCCCTGGATGGCGATGGCGTAGCTGATAATCCTGGATCGCCAGTAGAATGGCCTGGACGCTGGCCATGGCCAGAAGGCTGTACGCGAGTAGAGAAATGATCACATGAATGCGCAGGGTCCAGGGTGAATCAGCTGCCAGAATATGGTTGGCAGGGAAATGCATCTCCAGCACTATAGTCAGCGCAGCGAGTGGAAGCAGAGTGATGCCCAGATTCTCCACCGGTTTGGTGATCGCCGAGAGCAGCAGAAGCAGCATGATGGTCCAGGCAATGAGAGACGAGGCGCCGAAGAAACTAAGATTTATGCCCCCATCTGTGTTCATTCTTTGGTAGAGCAAGACAGCATGAATGACAACACCGACCATTCCAATGAGTATGCCAGCGAAGCGCGGCAGCCTCTTTCCTGCTCGATCAGAAAAGAGACGCAGTGCAATGATAATCCCGCTACCCAGGTAACAGATGATGGCTAAAAACGCGACGACAGTATGGTTCATATTAGGCGGAATAATCGCATAGATACCCTACTCCTGACCAGCCCGAAACGTCAGTGTCATGGTCAGGATCAGATGTTTTTACAGTATGTGCTGGATTTGGATTGTGATTTGAGCCGTGAGTTGCATGATCTGTTCTCACAGGCCCTAATCAGAAGATTTTGCGCTAAATGAGTATTATCCCGATCAAGGGCGCGTGGAATCCTGTTTCCATATATAATGCGGGAAAATTATCTTGAGAGGTTTAGTTTAGGCATGTTTGACAATCTGACAGACCGATTAGGTGACGTCCTCGACAAGCTGCGTGGACAGGGTCGGCTGACCGAGGAGAATATCAAGGAGACCATGCGGGAGATCCGTATGGCCCTGCTGGAGGCGGATGTCGCGCTTCCGGTTGTTCGTGATTTCGTCGATCAGGTAAAAGCCAAGTCGCTTGGTGAAGAGGTGATGCGCAGCCTCACACCCGGACAGGTACTGATCAAGATCGTTAATGACGAACTGATTAGGGTTATGGGGCAGGCCAATGCCCAGTTGAACCTGGCGGCTCAGCCACCGGCTGTGATTCTGATGGCAGGCCTGCAGGGTTCTGGTAAGACTACCAGCGTGGCCAAGCTGGCTCGATGGCTGAAAGAGAGTCAGAAAAAATCGGTCATGGTGGTGAGCTGTGATATCTATCGGCCTGCCGCAATTGAGCAGTTGAAGACGCTGGCAGCGGAGGTAGACGCACAATTCTTCCCCAGTACCACGCTGCAAAAGCCGTTGGCGATTGCCAAGGCAGCGCTGGATCAAGCACGAAGACAATTTGTCGATGTGTTGATTGTTGATACCGCCGGTCGTCTGCATGTGGACGAGGCGCTGATGGATGAGATCAAGCAGCTGCATGCGGGTATCTCTCCTGTTGAAACCCTGTTTGTTGTTGACAGCATGACAGGTCAGGATGCGGCGAATACCGCCAAGGCATTTGATGATGCCTTACCGCTGACGGGTGTCATTCTGACCAAGACGGATGGTGATGCCCGGGGTGGTGCGGCGCTCTCTATCCGCCAGATTACAGGCAAGCCGATCAAATTTCTCGGTGTCGGTGAGAAGACTACGGCACTTGAGCCGTTTCATCCGGAACGCATGGCCTCCCGCATTCTTGGTATGGGTGATGTACTCTCCCTTGTTGAAGAGGTGCAGGGGAAGGTGGACCAGGTCAAGGCTGAAAAGCTGGCCAAGAAATTACATAAAGGTCAGGGCTTTGACCTGGAAGATTTTCGGGATCAGATGGAGCAGATGTCCAAGATGGGTGGGTTGAACTCACTCATGGATAAGTTACCTGGGATGGGCAAAATTCCGGATCACGTCAAGAATCAGGTGAACGACAAGGAGTTGATACGGACAATTGCCATTATCAACTCCATGACTGCACAGGAGAGACGCTTTCCCAATCTTATCAAGGGCTCGAGAAAACGTCGCATTGCGCTGGGCTCAGGTACGCAGGTGCAAGAGGTGAATAAAATGCTTAAACAATTCACCCAGATGCAAAAAATGATGAAAAAAATGAAAGGTGGTGGAATGGCCAAGATGATGCGGGGACTCAAGTCAAAAATGGGTCCGGGCGGCGGTATGCCGCCAGGTGGAATGCCTCCGGGAGGAGGATTCCCGTTCTGATTTGCCAGGATGCCCGGCTGGTTTTCCCAGGCGGGCGATTGTTGGTTTTTAGGTAAGAAAAACACTTCACTTTTCCTCTAAAACGAGTAGAATGCCCCGTTTCACTCCGGCCGGTTTGGTTGGCCGGCTGTGCGTGGCAGAATTTTTTATATTCAAGGGTTGGAAATGGTAACAATTCGTCTATCACGGACCGGGGCTAAAAAGCGCCCGTTCTACCACATCGTAGTTGCTGACAGCAGATCTCCTCGCGATGGTAAATACATCGAGCGTCTGGGTTTCTTTAACCCTATCGCAACCGGCGGCGAAGAGCGCCTGCGTCTGGATCAGGCCCGCATCAGTCATTGGGTTTCCCAGGGTGCGCAGCCGACTGACCGCGTGGCTCAGCTGGTTAAGGAAGCGGCAAAAGCTGCAGCCTGATTTATCCGTGATGCCTATATGGTGTTGCTGGATGAACAAACTTGTTGCCGGGGACTGATATGAGCTCATCGGCTGATAAGGTTGAAACCGACTGGGCAGTGTTGGGTCGGGTTTCAGGTCTGTTTGGGGTGCGTGGGTGGATGAAGATCTTCTCCCATACTTCGCCCAAAGAGAATATTTTAAACTACCCCTCCTGGTTTTTATTACGGGATGGGCAGTGGCAAGAGTACAAGCTGAAGCAAGGCAAACTCCAGGGAAAGGGGATTGTTGTCTCTCTGGAAGGGGTCGATGATCGTGACCAGGCGGCAGCGCTTGCTGGTGCTGATATCGCTGTGAAGCGGGATCAGTTACCTGAGATCTCATCTGATGAATTTTATTGGAGTGATCTTGAGGGGCTTAGGGTTGTTACCTTGGCTGGTGTGGAGCTTGGACGGGTTGATTATCTGTTTGAGACCGGCGCAAATGATGTGATGGTGGTTAAGGGCGAGGTAGTGCGCCTGCTGCCGTTTATCAGTCAGGTTATTCAAGAGGTCGATCTGGACGGTGATCTGATCACTGTAGATTGGGATCCGGACTTTTGAAGTGTGCCATGCGTTTTGATGTGGTCACCCTTTTTCCTGACATGTTCAGGGCAATGATCGGTGAAGGCGTAACCGGTCGTGCAGTAGATAAGGGGCAGGTCTCTTTAGGCCTCTGGAATCCACGGGACTATACGGCTGACATTCATCGAACAGTGGATGACAGACCTTACGGTGGCGGTCCCGGAATGGTGATGAAGATTGAGCCCCTGCGGGCGGCAATCGAACAGGCAAAAGTCGTTTCGCCTGATGCCAAGGTAGCCTATCTCTCACCTCAGGGAAGGCGTTTTGATCAGGCGGCAGCGAGTGAGATCGCTCAACGCAGCAGCCTGATTTTACTGGCGGGACGCTATGAGGGGATCGATGAACGACTGATAAGTCGCTCAGTAGATGAAGAGTGGTCAATCGGTGATTATGTGTTGAGCGGCGGTGAGTTGCCGGCACTGGTTATGATGGATGCGGTAATACGGCTTCTACCCGGTGTGCTGGGTGCAGCTGACTCAGCAGAACAGGATTCATTTTCTGATGGTCTGCTGGATTGCCCTCATTACACACGACCTGAGGATTTTGAAGGTGATTCGGTGCCATCTGTCCTTATGGGCGGAAACCATGAGTTGATTCGCCGCTGGCGACTTCAGCAGTCACTGGGAAGGACATGGCAAAGACGGCCTGATCTTCTGGAAGGGCGCAGCCTGACCCAGGAAGAAGAATTTTTATTAAACGAGTTTATTGAAGCGCATAAAAGCGCTGACTGAAATACAGGAGCATACGATCGTGAGCAATATCATTCAGGAACTTGAAGCCGAGCAGATGAACCGTGAGGTTCCCGATTTTGGCGCCGGTGACACCGTTGTAGTACAGGTGAAGGTTGTCGAAGGTACCCGCGAGCGTCTGCAGGCCTTTGAAGGCGTAGTAATCGCCAAGAAAAACCGTGGTCTGAACTCATCATTTACCGTTCGCAAGATGTCACATGGCGAAGGTGTTGAGCGTGTATTCCAGACCTACAGCCCATCGGTTGCAGAGATTGAAGTGAAGCGTCGCGGTGATGTACGTCGTGCCAAGCTGTACTACCTGCGTGGTCGTACCGGTAAGGCTGCGCGTATCCGCGAGAAGATCTAGAATTTCCTGGATTTTGCCCTGTACGAAATGTGCCCCGCTTAGCGGGGCATTTTTTTACACGCCTGTTTATCAAGTCACAGGTAGCTCAACCGCTTTTGTCTATTCCATAATCACAAGATTAGCAGGGCATTTTCATTCAGCCATCTATTGATTGAAGATACACCAAATTGCTTTACGCTCATCCAAGTTGAACGTCTGGGGCTAAGACGTTAAAAGACGGTTTCGGTTGCCACATGGTCTAAAAGCTTTCAAGATAATGAATGCACTGCCTTGTTGAGCAATAAAATGGACAACAGATGACATTCACATTTTACTGGCATGATTATGAGACCTGGGGGGCTGACTCCCGGAAAGATCGAGCAGCCCAATTTGCCGGTATTCGCACAGATACTGAGTTGAATGTTATTGGTAAACCATTAACTGTCTATTGTCGGCCTGCTGATGATCTGCTACCTCAGCCGGAGGCCTGTCTTGTCACCGGCATTACACCGCAAAAAGCCCTCGAACAGGGGGTTAATGAAGCTGAATTCTTTGCACTGATTCATCGGGAGATGGCTCAGCCGGGTACCTGTGGGGTTGGCTACAACAGTGTCCGGTTTGATGATGAATTCACCCGGTTTGGTTTCTACCGTAATTTCTATGATCCCTATGCACGTGAATGGCAGAATGGCAATTCCCGCTGGGATATTATTGATATGGTTAGACTTACCCATGCACTGAGGCCGGAAGGTATTGTCTGGCCAAAGCGTGAGGATGGGGCAACCAGTTTCAGGCTTGAAGAATTAACGAGTGCTAACGACATTGCCCATCAGTCGGCCCATGACGCTTTGTCGGATGTGTATGCGACAATTGAGTTGGCCAGGCTGATTCAGCAACATCAGCCCCGCCTGTTCAGTTATCTGTTGTCACTGCGTAATAAGCGCATAGTCGGTGAGCTTCTCAATCTGCAAGAGCAGACACCGGTCCTGCACGTTTCATCCATGTACCCGGCGGAAAAGGGCTGTATTGCCATGGTTATGCCGCTTGCAAAGCACCCGGCCAATCCCAATGGGGTGATTGTCTATGATCTTGGCTGTGACCCCACGCCATTGATTCAGTTAGATGAGGAGGAGATTCATGCACGCCTGTTTACTCCCCGCGATCAACTCCCCCCGGGCGTTGAGCGCATACCGCTTAAAACGGTTCACCTTAACAAATGCCCGGTTGTTGTTCCGATGAATACATTGACAGATCAGGCAGCTGAACGCTGGTCCATTAATCAGTCACAAGCGCTTTCCTATCGCGAACAGATAAAACAGGCAGCGGGTCTGGCGGATAAGATACGGGCCATCCATCGCAGGCAGCAGTTTGAAACCATCACGGATCCCGATCAAAGTCTCTATACGGGGGATTTTTTCAGTAAGGATGATCGGAATCGAATGAACCGTATTCTGACGGCTACGCCTGATGCCTTGGCGGAGATGGCGCTGGCATTTGACGATCCGCGTCTACCCGAGATGCTATTCCGCTATCGTGCCCGCAACTGGCCAGAGACCCTCTCTGGGCCTGAAAAGGAGCGTTGGCAGGAGTATCGTATTGATCGACTGACTGCGGTTGATGGCGGTAGCAGTATCACACTGAAGATGTATCAGCAGGAGCTGGCTCGTCTGATGGTTGACCCAGCATTATCAGCAGATAAAAAACAGATATTGTCGGAGTTGGCTGATTGGCCTGCCGTGATCAATCTGGTTTGATTCTGAATCCAGCCTCATTCAATAAGTCGGCAGAGGCTGGGTATTCATCTTGTGACTATTCTGCGGTCCATTTTTTCAATGCTTCAATAATTGATTCAGCTTGGGCTTTGCTGGAAATATTGAACTTTGATTTTGGCAGATATTCACCATTGCGCTTCTGATAGCGGCGTATGCTGTATTTGTCTGGACTGTACTCACCCTTGCTACGGTTCCACTCTTGATAGCGGAACATCACTGTCGACCAGGCACCCTTGGACAGCACGACCTTGTCCAACTCCTTTACAACGTCTATGCCGTCTTCTGAATAGTTAATGGTAAGTTCTTCAACGGTCGATGCCATAGCAGCTAATCCTGTGTTTCAAGGCCAAGTGGCCGGGGGTAAAAAGGTTTTCAACTCTGTCCTGAAGGCCAGGTCGAGGCGGAAACTTACCAGATGTGTGGATGTTCGTCACGGGGTGAGGTGATTTTATCTGGAGATTATTCTGCGCCGTTAAGCTGAAGTAGTCGAACAATATCCCCATTACCCAACTTTTGTGCAATGCTCAGTGGCGTCAAGTTTGCTCCATTGGCAAGCCTGACATCGGCACCACTCTGTATCAGCAGTTTGACCTGCACTCGATTGTTTTTGCTGATGGCGGCGGTTAATGGGGTCTGTCCGGCGCTGTTTTGTGCATCGATCTGGGCTCCGTGTTTAACCAAAAGGGGAATGATCTCCCGATCCGTAACGCCAGCGCTAATGGCATGATGAAGTAGTTGTGTTGGGTCATGCTCTGCGCCCTGCGTTATCAGGTACTCGGTAATCTGTGTATGACCGCCTAGTACAGCCCGGGTCAGTGCGCTGTTGCCAACTTTATCAAGTACGTTGATGTTCGCGCCATTATTGACCAGCAGTTTGACGATGATGTAGCTGCCTTGGCTAACGGCAAGATGTAGAGGCGTCTCACCTTCGCTATTTGCCCGATTGATGTCACTACGCCATTGGATATGCCGCTCAATCTGATTGATATCCCCCCGTTCTATAGCCAGATTGAGGGAGATGGTAGGTTTTTCTGGTTCTGAACAACCCGCCAGAAAGAGTGCACACAGTAGAGAAAAAAGTATAAATCTATTCATATCAGTCGCTTTTTTGATTCCTGCCTTGAATAATAGCGCCATTAGTGACCACATGATAAGGTACGCGCCCATGTTCCTTAAATTACTTTTGACAGCTTTAGTTATCTTCGGTGCACTCTTTACCCTGAGAATGCGTAACCAGCGTAACCTAAATGCGCCTGTTGCGGCAGCTCGAGTGGCTAACTCACCGAGAAATCAGCCGCGTGAAGTCCGGCGTTTGCCCCGATTACTAGCGGCTGGGGCTGTACTTTTGATGTTGATTGGCATGAGTCTTTATCTCTATCACCAGTGGAGTGATGCCTACCGGGTTGTTTCAGTCCGGGTGATTGATTCACGCAGCGGCCAATCAGCAAGCTACCAAGCCTATAAAGGCGATATTGATGGTCGTACATTCACGACCATTGATGGTCGTGTCGTTACCCTGGCTGAGGTGGAAAGAATGGAGATGGGCGCTGATTAACCACTCTTTGTTTACCGGGTTACGTATGCGCTAATAAAATCAGTTAAGCTCTGGTTACTTTAAGGCATTTCATGCCAAGTTAGGTCGCTATCTTGAGCTGTTATTACAAAGCTGCTTTCGCCTGGAAGATTCTCTTCGCTATAAGCGTATCAAACGCATCGCTTATGATCAGCTTATTGTTACTTCATTTCCTTCGAATTTTCCTGTTGTTTCGCCTGTTCAAACCGCTTCATTATGCGCGAAGTATTTATGAATTCATTTTTGTCAGTAGTGGTTTAAATCACAAGCTCGATGCGGGGCAAACTGGAAGTAGGGCGAAATTGATGTTGGGGCTCCAGATGAGTCTGGAGCCCTCAAGTATCAGGCGGCTGATGATTCAAGTAGTGTGGTCAGTTGACCGCTCTCAATCTGGCCATGCGCCTGCATTGCCGCACTGCCGGATGATTCGATCTGCGCTCTGATTTTCAGGGCAACAGATTTCGCCTGTTCGGCATTCTCAATAGCGCCGTTAGCTCTCGCTCCACTAACATCCTGGCTGATCATGCGTCCTGCACTGCTTAACTGTACGGTGTCATCAGCTGAAGCTGCTCTGCTGGAGCTACCACCTTGTTCCCCCGCACTGCTAGAGCGCTTGTCTGTGACAGAGCTGTTGCGATCATTCGTTTGCGGCAAAATTTTGTCGTTTGAGATAGAGCTGACCACTTGGATTCTCCAGGTTAGAGTCAAATAATTGACTTTGGCGGGTTTATTCGCCGTATATATTTCTAGTTAAGCAAACCGCGGGCCAATTTTCCACAGAAATTAACTGACAGTAATCAAAGAAAGGGAACTATTCAGTCTTTCTGCAGCTGGTTTCTGATTATCATGTAAGACATTCCTACTACAAAAATGTTACAGTTCGGGCTCATTTTTGAGGTGGCATGTCTGGCTTATTAGATTCTGATCATGCCTGTCTTTAATCTAATTTCCCACCGAGTTTTTATGGAACTTCAGAGCATTAGCAACCTTGAGAAGGCAACCAGCAAAGGCAGGCAGGAGCTATTCAGAATTGGCATAGCACTGCTGTTTATTGTAGGCATCATGTTGTTTATCGGCACGCGTGGAGGATTGGATACTCCAGGGCATGTCATGTTGATGGTGGCGGCTGTGATCGGTGGCTACATGGCGATCAATATAGGCGCCAATGATGTGGCCAATAATGTGGGTCCTGCGGTTGGTTCAAAGGCTTTGACTCTCGGCGGAGCGATTGTTATCGCGGCCATTTTTGAGGCATCAGGCGCCCTGATTGCCGGTGGTGATGTGGTCAGCACCATAAAAAAAGGGATCATTGACCCCTCGGCCATTGGTAGTACGGATGCCTTTATCTGGCTCATGATGGCTGCCTTGTTAGCCGGTGCACTCTGGCTGAATATTGCTACAGCGCTGGGTGCGCCAGTCTCAACGACTCATTCCATTGTAGGTGGTGTATTGGGTGCGGGTATTGCGGCCGGTGGTATGGGTATTGCCAACTGGAGCAAGATGAGTGCAATTGCCGCCAGTTGGGTCATCTCTCCGGTTATGGGCGGGATAATTGCAGCGGCATTTCTGTTGCTGATAAAGCGATCAATAACCTATCAGCCAGATATGATTGCGGCGGCTAAGCGAATGGTGCCGATACTTGTTGGTGCTATGACTTGGGCTTTCTGTACCTATATTGTACTGAAAGGATTCAAGAAAATATGGAAGGTGGAGTTTGGTTCCGCAGTGCTAATTGGTTTGGTCGCTGGCGTGCTGATAATTTTTCTGATACGTCCGCTAGTCTCTCGAGTGGCTGAAAAACTGCCAAATGAAAAGCAGAGCATTAATAAGCTGTTTACTCTGCCGCTTATTTTTGCAGCCGCCCTGTTGAGTTTTGCTCACGGAGCAAATGATGTAGCGAACGCAGTGGGTCCGCTGGCAGCGATCAATGATGCAATTACACATGGAGGGATTGCCCAGAAGGCGGCTATTCCACTCTGGGTGATGATGGTGGGGGCGCTTGGAATTGCGGTGGGTCTAGCACTGTATGGTCCAAAACTCATCAAGACGGTGGGAAGTGAAATTACAGAGCTGGATAAGATGCGGGCATTCTGTATTGCCATGGCAGCAGCCGTCACCGTTATTATAGCGACGCAGCTGGGGTTGCCTGTTAGTTCTACGCATATTGCTGTAGGTGGTATCTTTGGTGTCGGCTTTCTGCGTGAATTCATCAAGACCAGTTATGCCAAGATGGTGGAAGAGATCAAGATGCATCATCAGGATGATGATCCCGAAGCGATTGAAGCTTATCTGATGGATTTCAAGAAGGCTTCGTTAACACGTAAAGGGGAGATGCTGGCGGAACTGAAAGAGCAGGCAAAAACTGAGGATGATGCCCCTTTGACGAAAAAAGAGCGCAAAGGATTACGTAAAGTCTACCGGCATGAGTTGGTGAAGCGATCTGCACTGCTGAAGATTGCAGCGGCTTGGGTAATCACGGTTCCGGTCTCTGGTCTGATGGCTGCACTGATCTACTATATGATCAGAGGTATGATGCTGCCATAAGCTGGCAAGTGGAATAATTTAGCAGAGGCTGCCCATTGTGGCAGCCTTTTTTATACAACGGACAACAGCTTCTTCAGTCATTGCTTTCGACAATTTTCAGTTGACTGATGTCGGGCAGAGGAGCAGGTTTCTTTTGAATCTGACAATCTTCCAGTGAGCCGGTGTTGGCTGGTGTTAATGTGAATTCACTGGTATCAATGGAGATGGGGGCAGGAGATGATGATTCATCGAGAACTGTACCGGGATTTGCCAGTGTCAGGTAATCGGTATCTGGAATAACAGCTGGTTGAATGGTGGGTGCACAGTCGATCAGGCTGCCCGTATTGGGTGGCAAGAGGCTCATAGCCGCTGTTGCCTTAGAAGGATCGGTTGTAGCTGGTTTGTTGCTGGTTTCACTTTTTACTGGGTCGACGGGGTCAGCAGAACGTATCTCTATCAGTGCGCCGGCCTCCTTAAATGCCACGCGATACTTGATTGCGGTGTCCTGATCAATGTTGTTTTTTATCTTTACCGATGCTCCGGAAAAGAGATACTCGAGCTGATCACCACTGGCATTGAATATCCGTGCAATTTTCTGCTTAACCGTCTCCGGATCAGCATTTTCAATGGTTTTTCCAGAAAAAAAGATATCATAGCGTTGAACAGCCATTGGGTATTATTCCTTCGCTTGACTGGGCGCGTGCCGCTTTAGGATAAAGTATAACCGCAAGTAGAATAATTGCTGAGTGATATGCCAGATATGAGAACAGGGGCCAGAAGGCCCCTGTTTGGTTTACTTCTGAATGGATTAGAGTGGCTTGCTCAGACTGAAGGCACCGCGAATATCACCTTCTTTAAAGCCTCGCGCCTTGTCATCAGGATAGAGTTCTTTTAATTCAGCCTCCACTTCAGGGGAGACCTTTGCAGCATGGCATTTTAGGCAGGCCTTTTCGGTTGGGATGGCCTTCATGTAACGGAAGATTTTTTTGCCATTGCTCTCCACAACTTCTGAGAAGTCGAGTTTTGCTGGATCAGCGCCCGAAGCCTTTTTGCTTTCAAACTGCTCAAGTACACCAAGTTCCCATGCATCAGGTGCATTCTCCTTTGAGCGGATCTTCAGACTGGTCCTACCCACTTCCCAGCCAGAACTTGCTGCAGTGTCAGATGCAATGCCGGGTGCTCTGACATTACAGAACTTAAGTGCCTTAACTGGTCCGCCCTCTTTCATGGCGCCAACGAGCTGTCCCTTTAGTGTGGAACCGAACTGTTTGATCAGGGCGCGAGCCTCAGTGACATCATCGCTCGCCAGAACGGGCAGTGAAATGATGGCCGCAAACAAAGTGATGGTTAATTTCTTATACATCTTATTATCTCCCTCGGTTTTATAGGTCGTTATCAGACCCTGGTTTTTATTGAGCACTGACAGTGCTTCTTATCTGGCTACTCAGTCTGCCAAGTGTTGGTGTGCTGCATATTGTGTAATATTTAGAGCCGCCTTATAAGTTTAATACTGATTTTTTTCAATCACCTCGTAACCCAGGCTGGGTTTCCAACCCCAGGAGTAGCTCCGGAGATTGGACAGGGCACGCTGCTCTGCAGCTTCCACTGTGAGCTGATCAAAACCGCAGCCATAGCTTGTCCGCTCACGTCCTGTATAGGTGCGATAGCGGGTCTTGATGATGACCATCCAGCCATGTCTGAAATTGCTGTTGGATTGAGGAAATACAAACTCATACCCTTGGTTATTGAGCTCCTGCTTAGCTTTGTCTATGGCCTCGGCAACAGAGGGCTCTCCTGTGGCCCACTGGATAGCCATTGAATTCCCCAGTTTTTTTGCAACGACACAGGCCGAACCTCCTGCCTCATAGTGACCATTAGGAGGATTGGTTTGGGCATAGGCAATCGTGGTTGCTGTTACCAGCAGTGCCAGAGAAAAGGGTAGGCTAATTGAGCTAGGTTTCATAGAATAAATGAACAGCCTTCAGTGCGTTTTTGTCTGGCTATCCAACGAACTGAGAGCCTCTTGGATCGATTGTTCAACATAGTAATAGAACATGTCAGGCGTCTGTATGCCGACCATTTTTTCGGTTAGCTCATTTCCTTTGCCGTCTAGGAACAGTAGCGTAGGTGTGAGTGTCACATGATAATCATAGGAAAAATCATGGTTTGTTCTCCGTGAGCCATTAAAGTCAATAACATCTGAACCCGTATCCAGGAGCAGTTCGCGGATAATCAGGCGTTTCGCATAGCTGCCACCACGAATCATTGGACCTATCACTTCCTGTTTAATCTGCACGCAAAAACTACAATGTTCTTGTGATACCAGAAGAAGAATTGCCCGGTCTTCTTCCTTTGCTCTATTACCGTCTTTGAACAGATTGGTAGCAGCAGTTACTGAAACCGGCGTCGCATGTTTTGGCTCATCGTCCGAGGCGACAGCGAGAGAGAGAAAGGTCAATAAACCCACGAATGTCACCAGATACTTCATAATGGGCTTAATTTCCTCTTGAGTTCACATACGGCTCGGTAGTCAGACAGTGCTATTCCCGCACCCTTGAAATTAAATGCATCAGGAAACCCGCTCGCCGCGAGGGCTTTATTCTCGGCATCACTGCTCCAGGATTCTGCCCATTCTTTCAGCGTCATTTGATCGGTCAGGCTGAGCTTGTCTAAAGCCGCCTCCAGGATCTGGTCAAAGCCATTCCTGGAGAGAGAATCGTGTATTCTGGCTATCTCCCCTGCATTTCTACGAGACAGAGCTGTAACCAGTTCATCTGCATACTGTTTGAGTAGCTGGCTGCGCGTTTGTTCCGAGTATTGCTGAATGATCGATATAATTTTGTGAAATGGCCCGCTGAAGGTGTCACTTGAGGCGTGAGTGGTAATAAATCCCTCGAGTGCAATCAGCGTGGCGTGTTTACGACTCGCATTGGATGTTCCCCGGCAGAGATCCGCGCAGTATTGTTCAATCTCCGGGACTGAGAGCCTCAGTGTTATCTGTTCCATATCGGACATGGCGTGTTATTTAGCGATTACTCTGATGTAAGATAGTCAATTCAAAATAAACTAATTTTCTAAATCCTGGCAAGTCAATTTCATTACCAAGGATAGAATCATTGGCTCGGCTCACCTGATTGGAGTACCCTTCTGCGTTAAATAAGCTTACTGCAAGAGGTATTCAGGTGAAGCAAACCAGTACGGCACAGAAAGTCTCATTTATAATCGCAATCATCTCCTATCTTGCCGCCATTGGCTGTTTGGCTGCGACTTATATCTACTCCGGATCACTTGGAAGTGATCATCCTGTTGTTGCCAGTTTTGGTGCGGCTGTTGTTTTTTTTATCGGAGTAGGCATTGTTTTGCACGTGATTGGTCGGGTAAACCTGCCTGATCTGAGTATGAAATTCTCTAGTCAGCCACAAGATAAGCCCAGGAAATAAGTCGATTTGGTGCTTCGTATCGCTTAAAACGCCGCATTTTAAAAGAGCCTGTTGGATTCTTTTTCAGTGAGACGCTCTCTTTTCTATTGCCTTTACGCTAGGGTTATACAGGGCGCTTTACCTGCCGAATTGGCCTGAGTGGTTAGAATTACTTATATGAATGCATTCTGGTGAGTGCAGATAGTTGTCAACATTACTTTAGGAAGAGTCTGATGTTCTCCGTTGTCTGGGAGTGGCTGACCCGAGGTTGGCAGGATTTTAGACGGGCCGCATTGCTTAATATAGCCTACGCAGCTGTTTTTCTGGCGATAGGACTTGTTGCGGTGCTTGGGTTGCATGGTGCAGGGTTTAGTCTGGTCTATTTTATTATGGCCGGTGGATTTCTGATCGTAGTGCCTGGCCTGGTTACGGTTTATTATCATCTGGCAGAGCGTCTACACACAGGGCAACAGCTTGGATTCAGTGATATCCGGAGTGCATTTAGCCAGTTTCCCGTCTCAATCCTGATTATCGGTCTGGTTTCAGCGGTGATTTATCTGATTTGGGTGACAGATGCGCTGATTATCTATAGCGTCTATTTTGATTTTGTGCCGCTATCTATCGATCAGTTTAAAGCCGATCCAGCCCTCCAGGCTGATGCCACGGCATTTCTTTTGTTTGCCTGCATTTTGGGTTTTGTACTCAGCTTTATCATTTACTGCGTGACGGTACTCTCAATACCCTACGCTTTACAAAAACAGGCCAGTTTGGTTGATGCGGTCTCTTTTAGTGTCAGGGTGGTATCGAATAATCCACGTATCATGTTTTTGTGGGCTATCTTATTGGGTAGCCTAACATTTTTAACAGTTTTGTTTGCCTTGCCATTGCTGTTAGTCCTGCTTCCGGTGCTCGCTTATGCCAATTATGCGGCCTATACGGATATGCTGGGGCTGATGGAAGCAAAGGGAGCTGTTGTGGATTAGATGATTAAATAGATTCAGATTTATATTTAGTTTTAAGTGACGTGGATAACTGAT
>VMRY01000093.1 GCA_007713595.1 Sedimenticola thiotaurini | reverse complement strand
GCAGGTGAATGCAAAACAATATTGGCCAGCTTTCCCTCGTCACGGGTCATTAGCTGCACATCACAGCGCATGTAGTGGGCTTTGCCCTGCACATTGACCACTAAAGCGGGAGAGAGCTCATGATAGACAGCGACCTTGGGCCGCTCTGCTACGGAAGCTTCTGTGGTTTTTTTTTCTACAGCTGCTGAAAGTGAAAAAGGTAGCACAAGCAGTAGGAAAATCAATAACAGGGGGGTAATGCGCATCTTTACTTCCGTAAGGTATTAATCTGTAATGCTGGATTAAATTAGCAAATCATTATAACTGAATAACCGATTGAAGATAACAATGACCAAGGATATGAAGCCATGAGCCATGGCCCGCTAATGCTGGATGTTGAGGGCTGTGAACTGACAGACCTGGAACGTGAGATGCTGCGCCATCCTGCTGCGGGCGGTGTCATATTATTCAGTAGAAATTTCCAATCTCCCCAACAAGTCAAGGCGCTGATCAGTGAGATACATGGGCTGCGTGAACCGCCACTCCTTATTGCGGTTGATCAGGAGGGGGGACGAGTTCAGCGTTTTAAAGAGGGTTTTTCCCGCCTGCCACCCGCTGCCTGGTTTGGAGAACTGCACAAACAAAACGGCAAGAAGGCCAAGATGGTCACCCAAAAACTCGGCTGGCTTATGGCAGCTGAGTTACGCTCAGTAGGTGTTGATTTTAGCTTTGCGCCGGTATTGGATCTGGGATTCGGTCAGAGCAGTGTTATCGGCGACCGGGCATTTGATCGAAAGCCACTCATAGTGGCTGAATTGGCGCATGCCTGGATGATGGGGGTGCATGAGGCGGGAATGGCTGCTGTAGGAAAGCATTTTCCTGGACATGGCTGGGTCACCGCGGACTCCCACTGTGAACTTCCTATAGATAATAGGCGTTTTGGCGATATCCTTATGGAGGATCTGGTGCCATTTCAGCGCATGATCGATTATGGGCTGGAAGCTATTATGCCGGCACATGTTATCTACGATCAGGTCGATTCTGAATTGGCTGGTTTTTCGAAGTTCTGGTTGCAGAAAGTGTTGCGAAGTCAGCTTAACTTTACCGGGGTGATCTTTAGTGATGATCTAACCATGGCAGCAGCTCAAGAAGCGGGTGATTATGCCCAACGCGCCAGGATTGCCCTTGAAGCGGGTTGTGACATGGTGCTGGTCTGTAATAACCCCATAGGTGCGGCAGAAGTCCTGGATGCATTGATAGAGTACAGTAATCCGGCCGCCCAGATGCGGCTGATTCGTATGCATGGTAGAAAGGCTTTGACGCGTGAAGCGTTACACTCGGATAGAAGGTGGAAAGAGGCGGTAGAGCTGATTACTGAATATGAGGTGAGCCCATCGTTAGATCTCGGCTTGTAACGAAATCAAGTATAACTTATTGAATACACGTGATATTCGCATATACATTCGCGATAAATAATTCAAAGAGGAATAAAAGTGTCGGCTTTGGCGATAATTGGTGGTTCAGGTTTTAACAAGTTGGAAACGCTGGAAATCGTCAGAAGGGAGGTAGTCCATACGCCCTATGGCGAACCCTCGGCACCGATTACACATGGTGTTTTCCGTGGCCAGGATGTGGTCTTTCTACCGAGACATGGTACCGCCCATACCATTCCACCGCATAAAGTTAACTATCGCGCCAATATGTGGGCGCTGAAACACATTGGTGTTAAGCATGTTATCGGCGTGGCTGCAGTGGGTGGTATTGGACCCGATATGGCACCAGGTGTCATCGCCATACCCGACCAGATCATTGATTATACCTACGGGCGGGATCATACCTATTTTGAGAATGATCTGAGTCATGTCACTCATATTGATTTTACCGAACCCTACACTGACTCCTTGCGGGAAAGGCTGATCGTTGCTGCACACGCTTCTCAGGTCGCGATTGTCCCCCATGGCGTTTATGGGGCCACTCAGGGCCCGCGGCTCGAAACAGCCATGGAGATCAATCGGTTGGATAGGGATGGCTGTACATTGGTTGGTATGACGGGGATGCCGGAAACAGCCCTCGCCAGGGAATTAGGCCTGGATTATGCTTGCTGTGCCGTGGTGGCTAACTGGGCAGCGGGTAGAGGGGATGGTCCTATCACCATGGCTGAGATTGAGAAATATATCGGACAGGGTATGTCGCGTGTTGTATGTCTGATAGCCGCCCTGGTCGGCATTATCTAGGCCTGTCAGGCAAATGCAGCGCCGCTTTATCTATATGTGTATAAACAGATCAAATAGTCGCACTGTGGTGAGTTACTGTTAGGATTGATCCAGAGCATAGACGCTACCGTGTCAGAGCAGGTAGCCTGCAAATAATGCACACAGCAATATATCAGGAGTAGCATGATGGCCGAGGATGATCTGAACGAGGCACAGAAGAGCGCAGAAGAGGCGACGGATCCTGCACCAGCAAAAAAAGCGGTGCGGAAAAAGGTGCCGGCAAAGAAAGCAGCTGCAAAGAAAAAAGTAGTAGCTAAGAAAAAGGCGGCGCCAAAGAAAAAAGCTGCCAGAAAACGTTCTATCACGCCTAAACAGACTATTACGCCACCCGCTGAAGCCGTTGCAGCAGCTGTTGCTGAACCTCAACCTAACGCTGCGAGTGCCGAAGAGATCAATCAGACTACTGAGCCGGTAGCTGAAACTGTCAACGAAAATCTAAATGCAACATCGACGGATACTGAAACATCTACTCAAGCCGTTGAAACAGACGAGAGCGTGCAAATGGAATCCACCGCTGCGGCTGTCACAGAAGCAACGGTCGAGCAGGAATCTGCTACTGTAGAGGCAGACACCGGGACAAATCGAAATGAAAATGTTCAGAAACGATTAGAGGAGATGGGACTCATGCCTTCTGATTCAACTGAAAATCTGCCACCACCAGCAAAAACGGGTGGCAAGGGTCTTGGCTTTTGGCAAAAGTCATTTATCTGGACCATTATTGTTGTTGCCGGACTGCTTTATATACGGAATGTTGCCAATAACGGGGATCTACAACAATCACCGGAGGTTGCAACGTCTGGACAGTCTGAACAGACCGATGCTGACAAGACCACAGCTGAAACACCATCAGCCCCTCTCTCATCTGATGTGGCGGTAACCGCTCAAGAAGAGACACCTGCAGCTGCGCAGGAGATTATGACTCCTGCTGCCAACGAGCCACAACAGGCATCTACTGCTGCAGGATCAGTCCCATCTTCTAATACGTCTGGGCAAGAAATAGCCTCATCCAACGAATCAGAAGCTGCAAGCGCAGCTGATAATTCCGATGAGATGAAACAAGATACTGAAGCCGAAAATGCCGCTATGCCAGTATCAGATCAGAAACCAGAAAAGCTGATCGACAGAATCACCGGTAGGCTTTCAGCCCTTATGGGGGACGCTAACAACGTTGACGAAAGCAAAGCGGTGGAAGAGGGTGCAGCTGTGCCCAACGGTGCAACTGACGCCAGTTCTGACAAGCTCAGCTCAGGCTCAGATGAATCATCAGCTAAGACGACACCTGAACTTGCCACAACGGCTTCAGGTACTCCAGAGGGGGTTGGCACGCCTAATCCGCAGACAGAGACAGAGACAGAGACAGAGCCACCAGTTGAAACCTCTGGTTCTGAGCAAAAAACAGACGAGCCTGAAGCAGCCATCGCTGATTCAACAAATGTAGATCTGAGTAACGCACAGAAAGTGAAAGAAACGCCTGCGATCGAGTCTGCTGCTACAACTTCAAGCTCAAGCGACCCGACACAGAAGATGCCGATGGTAATGGCCAATCCAGCCAACATGCCCCGAATGATGCAGCAGGGTTACCGCTCATGGTTTGATCCCAATCGCCGGTCTATGCCAGAAACTGGTCAAAACAATAGAGCTCCTGTGTTGAATAGGCAGCAGGTTCCAAGTAGCAATGGCATTGCTTCAGCAGCTCCTAATGTCCAACAGCAACGTCAGATGACGCCGCCGACTCAGGCACAACGAGGCTACCAGCGATATGGAGTGCCAATGTATTATCCTTGGCAATACAATCAGCAACCGGTCGCACCATACGGTTATTACGGTACATACCCGGTGCGTCCACCCGTTTATGGTCCCGCCGTACGATATCCTTACCCATATCTGCAAACACCCCCAGCAGCACCTACACGGTAAAAAACCGTCATGAACAAACAACAATGCCATCACTCCAGTGGAGTGGTGGCATTTGATT
>VMRY01000014.1 GCA_007713595.1 Sedimenticola thiotaurini | reverse complement strand
GGCCTCCCCTCGAAGAAATATCTTTAGCCGACTGCGGAAAAAAGATAAAAAAAACGGTGTTTATCACCGCCACAATGATGCCTAAACTTGCGGCAATAGCCAGAAGTGGAAAGGGGAGTAGACTGGCGAACAGAAATGACGCAGCAAAACAGCCCAGCACCAGTTGTCCGGAGCGGAAAATATAACGTCGCATAAACGGACGAAAATGTAACATGTTTATACGGTGAATCCGTTTCCTTTCTCTCCAGTTTGCATTCTTGGCCGGAGTGAGATGGGGGAGCGCAAAGGGCGAGAAATACATCGCCAGTAGCCGCATTAGGGATTCATTAGTCTGTTCCACAGCCAAACCTGTCATCTGCCCCTGAATGGATCGGATATCCTCTCCCTGATTTAACTATAGACATAAAAAAACATTCAGGTGCATGTCAGGGGCATTAAAAATACCTAACAGCTGTTCCAGGTCAGTTGATTACTGATTGGCTCAGGCAGTGGGGAAATATCACGCCGGTTATTTGTATCCGTTAAATCCACCCGGATTGCAGCAAATCTGTAAGCGGACTTTAACGTGATTGTAATGAGGGGCGGGTTTAATGGCGCCTTCTGTAGCAACCGCATAAGAGAATTGAAGATGAAGGATAAATATCATCCTAACCCTGCCATTAACAAGGGGTTCCATTACCAACAGGAGCTGGAATCACACTTGGTCCAACTGAAAACCATGCCAGAGAGCGACTGCCATCTGGATGCCCTGCTTAAGTCACTTATCGCTTTTCGGGAAGAGTTGAAAGCTGGCACGGCGGTGGTACCAGGGGAACGGATATTCAGTCGTCATTCTGTAGCAGGAGGACGACGAGTCGCCTGAATAGAATCAAAGATATTTTCAACCAGGCTGAATAGAGAACCATCTCAGCAACTGATATTGCTGTGCTGAAATGGGTCCCTTGTTCTAGTTGCACACGAATGAGTTGGACTGTCTAACTATCTCTGTCACAGCAACAGAATGCCCAGCACGCCGGCGATAACCGTATAGATCCAACTGTCATCCGGGGTTGGGTCAATCCGTTGCGTAGCGCCCCAAGGGCCTTCAAATCCATCCGGTTCGATGTAGCGGACGCGAAAATAACGGACCTGGCCTGTAACGGGTTGCAGTGTACGCTGTGATTCCTGCAGCGCTTCGTCGATCAAGAGCTCTTTAAACTCAGGGTCAGTAGCTAGTTGCACCTGGTAAGTCTGACCTGCAATGCCTGCTCGCCAGGAGGTGGTGATGCCTGATTCGGTCGTGTCGATCATAGTCTCTGGTTTGTCCGGTATCAGTTTGACCTCCCACTCTCGTATATCACTGGCCGGCCCCTGTTCGCCAGATGCGCTAATCGAGAAGAGACGCCAGTAATATTTCCCTGCCGCTTTCTGCTCAGTGGTTTCAAATCCCGTTGCATCCAGATTGTTCTGATCAACCAGGAGTTGCTCAAACTTGGCGTCATTGGCAATTTGCAGACGATAGGCTACAGCATCTGCTGAAGCGCTCCAGCTAAGCTTGGGCAGGGTTCCCCTGAAGACACTCGCGTTGTTGGGCGAGAGCGGGATCGGCGGCTGGGGATGCGCATCAAGCGTCACTCGCTCTGTCTGGTTGATCCCTTCCAGGCCAATATCATCAATGCCCCTCACGCGAAAATAGTATTGGCCATCTGGCAGGTCTGGCAGTGGAACCCGGGTTGAGGTTACCTGCTGTTGCCAGAGCGGGGAGAGAAAGTCGGCTTGTTGTGATAACTCAGCCCTATAACCCTCGGCCCCGGGGAGTGCCTGCCAGGTGATCGGCCAATTGAGTTGCTGGATCTTCTCCGGCAGGGTGTCAAAACTGGGTGCTGGCAGTAGTTCCCGGGGCGGGAGAGGTGGCTTGCCTGCTTCGACACGGGTTCCAAAGCGGGCCGGCAGGAGCTGGGTCTGCTTCTCGCCTGAAACGGCCACTCTGCCTTTCAGTACTTCAAAAGTAGACGCGTCATTTACATCACTGCTTGAGAGGCGATATTCCGTACCCCTCACTGCGCTTATAGCCGAGGGGGTGTGGATCTCAAATCGGCTGCCGGGGCCGGATGCGGGGGTGATGCGTGTATCACCACGACCCTTCATTAGATGCAGGCGAGAGTCCACCATGCCGGTTTCACCATAGGCGGAGAGATGATCAAAGCGGATTGTACTCTCGGCATGCAGTGTGATCAGTGAATTATCGGCAAAGCGAACGGCCACGTTGCTCTCCGGGCCTGTCTCCAGTCGGTCGCCCAGTAAAATGCGCGTGCCGGGTGTCAGTGTATCAATGCGTGTACCATCAGCTTTTACCAGGCTCGCCTTACCCCGGGCGGTAACAACCTCTGCATGGGCTGCATTGTGTTTGATCCACTCCATCGGTACCCGTACCTGGGTGCCGGGCTGCATGCGCCTTGGTCTTTTTATGTTATTGATCTGTTGTATTTTTTTCCAGTAGCCGACTTTATGAAGATACTTCTCGCAGAAGTTCCAAAGATTATCGCCAGGGACAACGGTATAAACCCACTCCTGGGCCGAAGCGACACCGGTAAAAAGAAACAGACAGATAAAGATCAGTTTCACAGACCACTGATTCTGTTTCAATGAGCGTTGCATAACGAATCCCCTTTATCCCTTGTCTATTTTTTAGGTCCAGAATGTCTCTAGTTATTGTTATAAGTTTAGCGTTAGTTTAATAAAAATTCCTCTTAATCTCAGGTTTCACTGGGAGAGAATTTGATGGGATTAAATGTTGCTTGGTCAGGTGCCCCATCTGCATAGAGCCAGATGGGTTCTCTCTCTGTCGATGCTGCTGGTAGCGCAATAAGCGAGCTGGAGACTGTGGCGAATCCTATCGGCAGATCCATGTTCATAGCATCATGACCATCGGGCGAGTTCGCCGGGGCTTTTGCCGCTAATAACAGAGACCAGCTCTCCCATTGCTGTTTTTCCGGGACAGGTAGTTCAGATGCTTGAAAATGTGGCAACCAATGCTTAATACGTGGGTGGCTCGGGTCATCCAGCTCCCTAGATGCAAGCATGTGCAGCCCAGGCGCTATTGGAAAACTCTCCAGTTGATTTTGCTGATCATCGTCCCGATTACGAATCCAGTAACAGAGCTGGTTATCCCCGATGAACAGGTTGAATGCCCGATAACTCTCTGGCTTGATGGATAGCAGGACGCTGACTGCCTTTTCTGCTGACTCCTGTTGCAGGGCCTGTAACACTAAATCACCGCGACTCTGCTTGCCAGCGGCGGGTCCCAGCGTGCCTTCCCGATTCATTACCACCGCTACTACACCCTGATGATTCATACCGAGCCAGGTACCGCCACCCAGGTGATCCAGTCCTGCAATCACCTCAGGTTGGGCAGGCCAGTGATAGGCTGGTGGTGAGGTGGGACGATCACGCATCTCATCCCGGTTTCCTGCCAGAAGCAGGGGCCACTGATGCGCTGGCCGATACAGTATAACGAGTGTACACATGATCTCTTGTCAGCCGATTTACCTAAGATGGTGGAAGTATGGATAATGGGGCTATGTATGACAACCCACTTATTGTACCGATACTCGCCCTGTTGCATGATGAGCCGGAGGGTTTAAGTGAGCATGAAATAATCAAGCGCCTGCTTGAATCGGGGGATCATTTTTCTGCCACAGTAGAGTCAGGTGAACTGGCGCTGTTCCAAAAACATTTCCTGGTTATGAATGCGCTTTGCCAGATTCAAGACTCCATGTTGGAGTGGGGCATGCGTCTGCAGATTGATCCATTGCTGATTCGTTTTATACCCAGTGCCGTTTCAGAAAGCCCTGGTGGTATGGACATCTCTACCAATGAACCGCTGCGTCATTATTATCTGGACTGGAAAAACCTCCATGAAACATCCGAGTCAGATGTGACTGCATTATTAGGCAGTTTTTGGGATCGCTACTACGCCATTGATAAACAGGCAGAAGCGTTGTCGCGGCTCGGACTTGATGGTTCTGATGAACTGAATTGGTCAGCCATACAGAGCAGTTATCGCCAACTCATCACCAGGCATCACCCGGATAAAGGAGGAGAGCAGGCGCGGTTTATTGAAATCAGAGAGGCGTATGAGCTGTTAAAGAAGCACTATACGCCCACTGAATAACGGTAAGTTAAATACCCATCTCGCGTTTCACTTCACTGAAGGCTGTAATGGCCTGTTGCAGATCCTCCTCAGTATGGGCGGCCGAGATCTGTGTGCGTATACGTGCACGACCCTCGGGTACCACGGGATAGGAGAAGGCCACCACGTAAATTCCTTTGCCGAGCATGCGTTCGGCAAACTCAGCGGCCCTGGGTGCGTCATAGAGCATGATCGGCACAATTGGATGACTCCCCGGCAGAAGATCAAAGCCCGCCTGTTCCATTCCTTTGCGGAATAATCGGGTGTTTTGCTCCAGGCGATCACGCAGTTCAGAAGAGCCTTCCAGCAGTTCCAGTGCGGCAATGGCACCGGCCACAACCGGCGGCGCTACCGTATTGGAGAAGAGATAGGGGCGGGAGCGTTGGCGCAGCAGTTCCACAATCTCGCGTCGTCCACTGGTGTAACCACCACTGGCACCGCCCAAAGCCTTACCCAGTGTGCCGGTGGTGATATCAACCCGGTCCATGCAGTGACACTGTTCATGTGTACCGCGCCCGGTGGCACCGACAAAGCCGACCGCATGGCTGTCATCAAAATGGACCAGTGCACCATACTGCTCGGCGAGGTCACAGATCTTGTCCAGTTGCGCGATATAGCCATCCATGGAGAAGACGCCGTCTGTGGTGATCAGTTTGTAGCGCGCACCGGCCGCATCCGCTGCTTTCAACTGCTCTTCCAGATCCGCCATATCATTATTCTTGTAGCGATAGCGCTGGGCACGACAGAGTCGAACGCCATCAATTATCGAGGCGTGATTCAATGCATCTGAAATTACCGCATCATCGGGGCTCAGCAGCGTCTCGAACAGGCCGCCATTGGCATCGAAACAGGAGGGGTAGAGGATGGTCTCTTCCATACCAAGGAAACGACTCAGGTGCTCTTCCAGTGTTTTGTGAATGGTCTGCGTGCCACAGATAAACCGGACAGAGGCAAGGCCATAGCCCCATTCAGCTAACCCCTGTTGTGCCGCTTTCTGAATGGCAGGATGCTGTGCCAGCCCCAGGTAATTATTAGCACAGAGGTTTAGTATCTCTGCGCCTTGCTGGACTGAGACATGCGCCCCCTGCGGTGACGAAATGACCCGCTCATTTTTGTAGAGTCCTGCTGTACGAATGGCGTCCAGTTGTTCCTGGAGATGTTGCTGAAATTTACCGTACATGATCTTCCCAATTCAGAATGACTTTACCCGACTCGCCCGAAAGCATGGCATCAAAGCCCGCCTGGAAGTCAGTGTAGTGATAGTGGTGTGTAATCACCGGTGAAATATCGAGGCCCGATTCAATAAATACCGACATCTTGTACCAGGTCTCATACATCTCCCGACCATAGACACCTTTAATCGTCAGCATATTGAAGATCACCGTATTCCAGTCGATTTGCGTCTCTTCTCCGACAATACCAAGCAGAGCAATCTTGCCGCCATGACACATGTGGCTGATCATCTCATTGAAGGCCGATGAATTGCCTGACATCTCCAGGCCCACATCAAACCCCTCGCTCATATGCAGTTCCTTTTTGACATCTTCCAGGCTCTCTTTGCTTACATCGACCGTGCGGTCAGCACCCAGTTTTTTTGCCAGTTCCAGTCTCCAGGGGTTTATATCCGTAATCACCACATGTCTCGCCCCCGCATGTTTACACACCGCTGCCGCCATGGCACCAATGGGTCCAGCGCCGGTAATCAATACATCCTCACCCAGCAGATCAAACTGCAGTGCGGTGTGTACCGCGTTACCAAACGGATCAAATATAGAAGCCACATCCAGATCGATACCCGGCCGATGCTCCCAGACATTGGACATCGGCAGCACCAGATACTCGGCAAAGGAGCCAGTGCGGTTGACCCCGACACCACTGGTATGGGCGCACAGATGGCGACGACCTGCCATACAGTTACGACAGCGGCCGCACACCACGTGACCTTCACCGGAGACGATCTGGCCGGGCTTGAAATCAATCACATTGCTGCCGACTTCAATGATCTCGCCAACAAACTCATGTCCGACCACCATGGGCACCGGAATAGTCTTCTGAGCCCAGCTGTCCCAGTTATAGATATGAATATCCGTGCCACAGATTGCCGTGCGTTTTATTTTGATCAGCACATCATTAATGCCTGGGACAGGACGGGGAACATCCTGTAACCAGATACCTGGTTTCGCCTCGGCTTTGACAAGTGCCTTCATGTTATTCATGGTGATTCCTGTAAAAATATCCGCTATAGTGGATTGATGTTTTGTATACTAGATTTAATTAATCCTATATACAAGAAAATAATCCAATATTAGAGAATTTTTAATGAGTTCAACACTAGCTGATTCTGATAACGCTGCCGTGACACTCTCCGAACGGGTCAAACTGCTGCGCAAGAAGAGTGGCCTGACCCTGGAAGAGCTGGCCATGGCGTCTGGAGTCAGCCGATCCATGCTGAGTCAGATTGAGCGGGGGCAGGCCAATCCCACCCTGACAGTTGCCTGTCGCATCGCCCAGGCCTTCTCTATCTCTATCGGTGAACTGGTCCATGAACCCTGGACCCAGTCAGGCATAGAGGTGATACGTGCCAATGATGCCTCCCATCTTTATCGCTCTGACGATCAGTGTCGTATTCGTACGCTCTCCCCACTCAACATGGAGAAAAGCATTGAGTTCTATGAGATCAGTATAGCCCCCGGCGAGGCACTCACCAGCGCGGCTCACTTTGAGGGCACAAAAGAGCTGTTTACCTTGCACAAAGGCAGTGTAGAGATTCACTCGTCAACAGATCTGTGTATCCTGAAAAAAGGAGATTCAGCTCATTACCGGGCAGATGTTGAACACAGCATCCGTAACATTGGTAGTGGCAGGGCGGAGGGGTATCTGGTTGTGACCTATACGGGCTGAGTTATATTTGTCAGCAATCAATGTAATAGCGGTTGTTATTACTTCAAGATCAATGTTCCCCGATCTCACTTGGTTATACAAATCCTTGTTTTACCAATGATAATATCTCTGATATTCTGCGCGGGAGTTAAATTTATGCGCCTGATTGTGGCTTCAAAAATAATCCCATTCGCCATAGATAGAGTAGTGTGTAAGCACTTCTCCATCCGTGATTACTAGTCGCATAATTCACTGGCGCGATGAAACTCGCCAGAAAACTCAATAGCCAAATAAAAACCAGGGAAAGAGGCGCGATGGACATAACCACTCCCACTGTACTCAAATCACTCTCAGCTGCTGGCTCAGCCTCTAAAGAACTGACTGCCTGGTGGAAGAAGTCAAAAGGTGATTCACGGGCCTTGATTGGTGAATTGAAAGATAATCTGATCTATCTCGATATTGTAGTAAAGGATAAGGTCGAGCTGGGTGAGGTGATTGAAAAGATCTCTGTAGCTGAATACAAGCGACTGGCCAATGCCGGTTTCAACTTCAATTCCCTGAAACGAGGAAAGATCGCCACGCTACCTGCTCTGAAAGGTACGGATCTGGCATCCTGGCAAGGCAAGCAGGCCGATGAACTGGTCGAATCAATCTACGACAAGCTGAATGATCTGAAACTGCGCTACCCGCATGTCAAGAAGAATAGCAAGTATCGCTGGAGTGTGCGGATAAACAATATCCGCAAACGCATCTGGCTGTTACTGATGCATGTGCGTAGTTAGTTCGTTTTAAAAAAATCGCCGGTAAACAGTTCCAGTGACTATTTACAGGCTAGTGGGTCTGACGGTCACTGTTTATCGTACGCAGTTTATCCTGCAGTTTATCCAACTCCCTGTATGTCGGCTGTTGCTCCTGTTGTTGCAGGTAATCGACATGCTCCAGTCGCTGTATTGCGTCCTGCAATTGACCGGTTCCACTGTTGACCAATGCAAGATTGTAACTTGCAGTTAAACTGCCAGGGGCGAGTAATACCGCTTTTTTGAGCAATGGCGCTATCTCCTGGGTTGTGTGTCCGGTTGCCGATCGAATTACGGCTAAAACGGTGTAAGGGTCAGGCTCGTAGGGGTTTAAATCGATGGCCTTTGTTGCGTATTGTTCTGCGTTTAAGCGGTGAGCTTTACGCTTCTCTCTCTCCAGGTCTGCTAGTATGAAGTAAGCGCGTGCGATATAGAGATGGGCGGCTGAGGCTGCCGAGTAATCGACTTGACTAAGGGTATTGTCGATATAACTATTAAGCCGTCGTATGGCAGTTTCCAGTAACTGTATGGCGCGACTGTTCTCTTTTTTTGCACCCTTATAGTAGAAGGCCATGCCAGACAGAAAGTCAGCCAGTGCGGCGATGTTGGACTCTTTTACTGTCAGGAAGTCGATACGCTTTTGCGTTATTTCATCATTGATAAATCCACGTATGGGCTGTTCTCCTCTTGGCATTTCAATGCGGCTTTCAAAAGCAGCCTGTATACCATTCGGTGGTTCAACCAATCCAAGTCGTACATTGATTAATGAGTCCCCCGACTTATCTGGAAACATGCGTCCCCACAGGCTCATTTGTGCTTTTTGTTGTTGTGCCGCCTGTTTTACGGTGAAGCGGTAGTTTTCAATGCGTTGTCCTTCTGGTGTGAGGAAGGTGAGGATAGCGCCGCCGGGCAGGCCCTGTATTTTTTGCAGGAATTGATTATGCAGCTCTTTTGCCCGTTGCTTCCCACCTTCGATTCCCTCGACTGCTTCAAATTCAAAGGTGACCAATTTGGCATCAGCCCAGGGGAATATGACCTCATGTTTTTTCTCAAAATAGAGTGGGTCAACTACCTCAATCTGTATGCCTGCTCTGGTGGTTAATATGAATAGGCCAGAGAACAAGACAAAAAGGCATAGAGTAAGACGTTTCATTGTCTGCCCTCCGCTTCAAGTTCGCTCTTTCTGATCAATTCGTCAACCTGGCTGCTGTAAACGGTGCGTTTAAGAATAGGGTCATCACGTGCCCCGGAGACTTTTTTACGCATGGCGGTGAGCTGCTTGCTAGCTCTGAGGAACTCTTTGCGCCGGCCCTCACCTTGGATCTGCTCGGCACGTTGTACGGTTTCAAGTGCCATGCCCAGCATCACCATCCCGATTAAACGGCTGTAGCCGTCACGATCAAATTGAAACTCGCGACGTAGATCGCTGTTCAGGTCGAGATCGTGCAGGGGAGCCTGGCGCCCCAGATCATGCCCGGCGGTATTGCCCAGCTGGGCAGAGATGGCTAGAAAGGCCTTTCCGTTAAGGCTCTCTTTATGAATGACGCCCCACATCAGCTCATCGCCGTTCAGCTTGTCTATCACTTCGTCGTAATTGTTGTCATCAATTCCCTTGTTCCAGGGACTGTCCTTGGTGGGGAGCAGTTTGATACGAGGCTGTGAAAAATCTTCGGGGATGTCTTCGAGCAGAACCTCTTTTATTCCCGCTACAAATAGACGCATTTTATCCTGAGTATTGACCTCTGATTCAGTATCAGGAGAGGCCACAGGGTTGGTGAAGTCGACGATAATAACCCAGTGCTCATCGCTATCGACGCGATTATCCTCCAGGAAACGGGCGATGTTCTCTTTGCCTTGTTGCTGTTCACCCAGTTCAGAACTGATTTTGAGTATGGCGCCGCTGATGGATAAAAACAGCAGCATTCCACCTGCAGCAAACATCAGCTTTGATAGGCCTTCACCGGAAGACTTTAGCTTGAAAAGATGCCATGCCAATAAAATAGCACCGGCAATGCCTAGAAGTGCAAGCAATACATAAGAGTGGGTGCTGTATTGCTGCAGCAGTAAAGGCATACGGTCAAGAAAGCCCCAGAACTCATCTGTTGATTCCATTCGAACCTCGGTAATCCTTGCCCTTGGTGCAGAAAACCCTATGTAAAAACATAGAATTCAGTTAAAGCAAATTACGCCTAAATGTTTTATAAACACTGCAAATAGCAATGTATTGTTCACTCAAAATATTAGATGGAGTGTGTCGCAGTACAATGATTATAAGTTTAATACCACCTATGAAATTAATCACGCTGTACTATGATAATAGTCATAAAAGCAGGAAAGCATAATGGGCTTGGGTTTTAAGTAATCCAGAAATGTACCAAACCCTAAAGGATTATGGGGGGACTTATGAAGAAGTTGCATATATGCAGCACAGCAGTTCTTGCTGTCTGCACAGGGGTAGGTGGCCTGTTTATCTGGAGTTCCGCTGCTCTGGCTGACAGTGATACAAAGGCTTGCCTGAGAATGGCCGCCTCGGGTCTGCTCGAAATTGCTGAAGATCCAACCAAACGTTTCCTTGGTAAAGTTGAAGAAGATACAGCGCGCTGTCGCGGTGGTGACAAGGCTGTAAAGTATCGCAATACCCCCTGGGTCGATTGGCAGAACTACTACGCCAACGGCGATGAGCAGAGTAAAAGCCAGGGTGATAAAGCCAATACACGTCTGGGAGAGCATATCTTTCCTGATGGTCGGGGTATTGATGGTGCCTTGATGGACCTGGAATATCAGCGTATTGAACTGATTAAATTCAATCTGTTTGACCAGAGCACTTACCAGCGGTTTGTCACTGATCCTGTGCGTGCTGCCAATACGGTATGGGATGAGATGAAACTCCCACCAGATCATCCCGATTATATGGCGGTAGGTGGGGATGGAAAACAGTTGTGCCGTGGTGAGTTAATCACCCATCGTACCTTAACCGGCATCTGCAATGACCTGACCAATCCAAGAATGGGCGCCAGCGGAATGCCGTTTGCACGGAACGCCCAGTTTGAGGAGACCTTTCCGCGGCTGGAAAAAACCGAACTGACCAGAAACCGGCATGGCGGCCGTCTTGGTTTGATGAAGCCCGATCCGCAACTCCTCAGTCGCAAACTCTTTACGCGTGAACAAACACCGGGCAATGGATGTAACAATGGACTGGGTGATGCCAATTATTCAACGGAAGTGAATTGCGACTACATAAAAGCACCTTTCTTTAATGTGCTAGCGGCCTTCTGGATTCAGTTCATGACCCATGACTGGTTCTCCCATACAGTCGAAGGGCTAAATGAAAACAGTCTGATGACTGTTGGTTGTGATTCAACGGAGGCACAGGACCTGGGTTGTCGTCCGGGGGATCGTGCTCAGCCATCGCTCTATGCTGAAACAACCGAACCAGAAAGTTTTGAGTTTGAGGGCAAGCGCCACCTGAAACGCGCTTATAAGACAACTGGGAATCAGGTTACGGCCTGGTGGGATGCCTCACAAATCTATGGCTATGATGAAGTCTCGCTACATCGTGTTGCACGTGATCCGAATGATAATGCCAAACTGTTGATGCAGGATAACTATCTACCCTTGCTGGCGAGTTGTGTGACCTACAGTGAAGATTGTCCAGTACAGCCACAGTGGTTGGGCCAGGAGTCAGCGGCGTTTCCGGACAATTGGAATATTGGTCTCAGTTTCTATCACAATTTGTTTACGAGAGAGCATAACGCTTTCATTGACCATTTCCGCGAATTACAGAACAACACGCCAGATGCAGACTCCGGGCTACGTAACCCCAGTCAGCCTGACCAGATGATCGCTTATAAAGACGTCGATGATGAGCGGTTATATCAGGCCGCCCGTTTGGTTGTCTCTGCCGAGATTGCCAAGATTCATACCATCGAATGGACCACGCAACTGCTCTATAACGAGGCATTGAACAAAGGGATGAACTCCAACTGGTCAGGATTATTTAATCAGGAGGAGAGTCGTGTATCGCAAATTCTGCGGCGTATAACCGGCAAGGATCAAAGTTTTCTTGGCCGGGCCTCAGCAAAACTGGCGCAAATGCTGGGACAATCATCTGAGGCCAAGGCCTCTGCCAGCGCTTACTCGGTATTTGCATCCGGTGCGGGGATCTTTGGGCTGGGTAGTAAAAAACCGACTGGCCATTTATGGTGGAAGCATGACGCTTGGGATCTGAATAACCTGGAAGAGGATGTCAACGGTGGTACAAATCATTTTGGTTCACCGTTCAATTTCCCTGAAGAGTTCCCATCGGTTTATCGTCTACATGCACTGGCGCCTGATCTGATTGAGTTCCGCACTACCAGCGACCCGAATAAAATCACACTCAAGATACCTGTTGCCGCTACAGTGAGAAAAGGGGCTACTGAAGAGATGCACAAACGGGGGCTTGAGAACTGGGGTCTGAGCATGGGACGGCAGCGTTTGGGCCTGCTACAGTTACGCAACTCGCCGCTGTTTTTACAAAATCTGCCAATGCCTCATCTGGCATCTGAAACTAAATCGCTGGATATTATTGCACTGGATATCTTGCGGGATCGTGAACGCGGCGTTCCTCGATTCAATGAGTTCCGTCGACAGATTGGTCTAAAAACACTGACCCGGTTTGATGATTTTGTCGACCATCGTCTGGATGAAAACAGCTCCTGGCGAAAGCATCAGGAGGAGACCGTGCAACGGCTTCGCAGCATCTACGGTAACCATGCGTGTGATGCCAGCAAGATTATCTCCACAGCGCAACGAAATCCCGATGGCAGTTTTATCAATGATTGTCATGGCCAGCCAGACGGTTCGGTGGTGGACAATATTGAAGATGTAGACAACATCGTGGGCTGGATGGCCGAGTACACCCGGCCCCATGGTTTTGCCATTTCTGAAACACAATTTCATATCTTTATCGTCAATGCATCCAGGCGACTGTTCAGTGACCGCTTCTTTACCTCCAGTTTCCGGCCAGAGTTCTACTCGCAATTGGGCTATGACTGGGTGGTGAATAATGGGCCTGTGTCGGAATGTCCCTATCCGGTGAGTGAATTGCCCGATGGCAGCCAGGCCTGTCTGGAACCAGGCAAGGTCAATGGGCATGAGGTGGCAGTGTCGCCATTAAAGCGTCTGCTCATCCGAAATATTCCCGAAATAAAGGATGAACTGATGATGGTTAAAAATGCGTTTGACCCCTGGGCGCGTGATCGCGGGGAATATTATGATCTCTCCTGGAAACCACGCTCGGGTGCAGAAACGGATCCGGCTTTCTCTGACAGGCCATAGGGATACATGTGAGTCAGTCAATGAGAATTCAATTTAACCTAATAATACGGACGCTGATACCTCTAGCGGTAAGTGGTTTCATGACAGGGGCTATAGCAGCAGATGAGAGGGTCAGCCCTGAGCAGTTGGTGGCCGAGATGAATCAGCGTATTGCTGCGATCACTCAATCCAGCGCAAGCAATGGGATCATGCCACGTTTTAATCAAGCAAAAAGCCTGGGATGTTTCGCGGCTACCTTCAAGGTGCATGATGGAATAGCCAAGGAGTTTAAGCAGGGGCTATTTGCACAACCTGAAAGTTATCGCGCTTTGTTACGATTTGCCAATGCCAGTGAACAGGATGATACGAAAAAAGATATTCGAGGTTTGTCTATAAAGGTCTTTGATGTTAAAGGTGATCCACTTTGGGGTGAGATAGGTGTACAGGATTTTTTACTGAACAGTTACCCGGCACTGTTTGTGGCTACACCGGAAGAGTTTCTTGATTTCATCAGAGCGCGACAGGAAGATAAAATCACGGGTTTTTTCATCAATCCGCTAAATCCCCACCTTAAATCGCTGTGGATTCTTTTTAAAGCCAGGGCGGTACACAGCAATCCATTCGCCATTCGTTACTGGAGTACTACACCTTTCAGGCACGGCAGTGATGATGGGACGGCGGTTAAATACTCGGTAACGCCCTGTGCAGGAAAATCCGTGTCGGTTGAGGGCGTCGCTGGCGAAAATCAATTACGTTCTGCAATGAAGCAACATATCAGTCAAGCGTCGGCCTGTCTGGAGTTTGGCGTACAAAAACGAACCGATCCGGAAGCGATGCCGATTGAAGATGCCTCGGTAATCTGGGATGAGGCAGACTCTCCATTTGTGACCCTGGCGACCATAACGATTGAAGACCAGGACTTTGATACAGACGATGCCTTGGCAGCCTGCGAAAAGGTCAGTTTTAATCCCTGGCAGAGTCTGCCAGAGCACAAACCCCTGGGCCGAATGAATGAGGTAAGGCGGGAAACCTACTTCAAGGCATCTCAATTGCGCAATAAAGAGGCACCATGAATCAACGGGTAGCAAAGTGGCTGGTTATGTCACGTGATGAGCTGGATGAAATCTATCGCAATGCTGAAGCGGGTTCCATCCCTTCAGGTGATACCCGTGGCACAGCCATTGTAACGGGTTCACTGTTTTCCAAAACACTGGCATTTATCGCACGCGCTTTTGCCTGGCAGGGTAAGGTGTTTGACCTCTTTCCACCGGATTATCAATCCGGCATCCTGGTTAACAAGGTCTCTCCATTCAGTCTGACGTTTGTCGTTGCCAAGGTGTATCGGGATAAAAGCTGGATGGATGGTAAGGAGACCATTGTAATTGATTATTCCAAAACCTCTTTTTTTGCCAAGGTTATCCGGGATGAAATCCGTGAAGTAGAACCCGGTGTTTATCTCGGCAAAGTCTGGTGGAAAAAGACCCGGGTACTGGATTTTGCACTTACGCAGAATCGAACAAAATAAGAGCTTTTTGATGAGGCAGGTTGCATGGCATGACACCACAATCCACATTCATGATTGTTGCGAAAATTGCCGCTGGACAGTTGGAACAATTGCGCACGCTCCTTGAAGCGATGAACAGCGAGCCGGGCGAGCTGGATCCACACAATAGAGGCTTTCCTTTTACGCGATTTGATCGTCTGCATGTCGCACGTTTCCTTATTCTGGAGACACTTGTTGCAGAACAGGATGTATTCTCTTTTCCGGAAGTACCACCACGATTGGTTTTTTTGGGTGACTGCGATGGACCTTCGGATACGTTTATTGCAGAAATGGCAGTGCTGGCAGGGCCGCAACTGCGAAGCGTCTTTTCCCACTGCGAACCGTTTCCAGCTGAACATGAAAGCCTGGTGAACTGGTTACAGGCGCGCAATATCAAACCTTCTGCCAATTATATAAACTGGCTCGGTCGTACCGTTACTCAGATACGTGAGGAGGAGGCGCTGCACCAGGCATTATCAACGCAACTTGAACGTATAGTGAATGACGTTGGTCGTGATAACCCACGTGCGATTCGCCAGCAACTTTTGTCATTTGTCGAACAGGAAAAGGCCGCTGCGCGACTGAGCCTGACACCTTCACTGTCAACACCGATAGGCTGGTGGTTAAAAAATCTTGTGCATAAACTGGGCGTGCCGCTGATTCTTCTTACTCTTTCACCAATATTTCTGCTGTTTTCGCCCTATCTCATCTATCGGTTGCGGAGTCTTGAAAAGAGTGATCCTGAAGCGGTGTCACGCCCGCCACGGGAACATATACAGCGGCTGTCACAACGGGAAGATCATGATGTGACCAATCCCTTCAGCGCATACGGAGAAGTGAAACCGCAACCCTTCAGGCGCTATGCTGTTCGGCTTTTTCTCTGGTTACTCGATTATGCATCCATACATGTCTATAACCGTGGTCATTTGACCCGGGTGCAAACCATTCACTTTGCTCGTTGGGTGATGATGGATAATAACCAGCGTCTTCTGTTTGCCAGTAACTATGATGGCAGCCTGGAGAGTTATATGGATGACTTTATCAATAAGGTCGCCTGGGGTTTGAATCTGGTATTCAGCAACGGGGCAGGTTATCCATCCACTCGCTGGTTGATAAAGGCCGGTGCAGAGCGGGAGCAGAAATTCAAACATTTCTTACGCCGTCGTCAGTTACCGACCCAGGTCTGGTACAAGGCCTATCCGGGTAAAACCGCCTTTGATCTGGCGCGAAACAGTCGTATTCGTGAGGGTGTTGAAATCCGTCAGGACAACGATGATGAGATCAGGCAGTGGCTGGCGGAGATTCAGGTATGACACAGGAACATGATGCATAGACCCGCTGCTCCAGAATACGGTGACATACAGGCGCTGGCTCGCTTTGGCCATGGTGGGCTGAAAGAGGCGCGGTTTTTATTGCTGGCCATTGTCGATGCAGTGCGGGCGTGCGAGTGGATCAGAGGTGCGTCGGTGAACAGTGCTGAATGGTCAGAGTCACCGCCACAAACAGCCCTGCAGATCGCTATAAGTGCCGAAGGGTTAAGAGAGCTGGGTGTGTGTGATGATCTGATCGAGCAGTTCTCAGATGAGTTTATCGTTGGCATGTCGGCAGACAGTAATCGTTCACGACGGTTGGGTGATGTGGCAGATAATGCACCGGATCAATGGGCGTGGGGCGGATCTGCAGATGCAGTGCCACATCTGTTATTAATGCTGTATGCCAAAACAGATCAATTGACCACATGGTCTGAAAATGTCCTGGATCAATGCTTCGGAGAGGCATTTAAAATTATTGCCGACCTCGACACCACCGATAATGACAGTATCGAACCGTTTGGCTTTACCGATGGTATCAGTCAACCTGATATTGACTGGGGAAGGGAACAGAGTACGGATCTTCATCAACGGGACCGTTTTTCCAATCTGCTTTCGCTCGGGGAGCTGTTGCTCGGCTATCCTAATGAGTATGGGCAGTATACCGAACGGCCTTTGATTGATCCGGCGAGTGACCCCCAGTCGCTACTCTTACCAACAGCAGAAGAGCAGCCGCATCTGCGTGATCTTGGACGTAACGGCAGTTATCTGGTTATGCGCCAGCTACATCAGGATGTGCCAGCTTTCTGGAAATTCATGGATCAGCAGGCACAAGGTGATCATGAGAAGCGAGAACAACTGGCGAGCAGCATGGTGGGACGTCAACGTGATGGTACGCCACTTGTGGAACGAGTTGTGCAACCCATAGAAGGGATTAAAACAAGTGGAAAACAGGCGGTCTTAAATCAATTTAATTTTGACAATGATCCGCATGGCCAGCAGTGTCCTGTCGGTTCTCACATACGACGTTCCAATCCCCGGACGGGTGACTTCCCACCGGGTGTGACCGGGCTGTTGTCAAGACTGGTACGTATTTTTGGCTTTGGACGTAAGCATCCTGGCGATGATCTCATCGCCTCTACCCGATTTCATCGGCTGTTGCGTCGTGGGCGGGCCTATGGTGAACAGCTATCGGAAGAAGAGGCGCTGAAACCGGAAGTGCAACAGGTAGAGCGGGGCCTGCACTTCATCTGTCTGGTCGCCAATATATCGCGTCAGTTTGAGTTTGTACAGAATGCCTGGTCAATGGGTGCCAAGTTTGGCGGCATTCAAAACGAGACGGATCCGCTGTTGGGAAACCGACAGCCTCTCTCCAATGGCGCGTCGACAAATCACTTCAGCCAGCCAGATGCGGATGGGCCTGCACACTGTACTCACGGAATGCCCCAGTTCGTCACGGTTCAGGGTGGCGCCTATTTCTTTATGCCCGGTATTCGGGCATTGCGCTACATGGCCAGTTTCTCTAACGCCAGGGGCAGGGCTGAATCATGAACAAGGCACTGCGCAGGCGAATCTATCCCGCACTTGACCTGCTACATAGAGTACTGGTTGCTGGCCTTAATGTAGAACGTCGACTGGAACCATTCTTCAGACCCACACTTAATCGTCTGACACGGGAGCCCATTGCTAACTTGTTACAGTATCTGATTAACCGAAATCGCCCAGACTATGGCCTGGGCCTGGCAGAGGAGAAGATATTCCCCTGGGAAGAGCAGGCACTGGATGACATTATCGATTTGATGGCGGATCAGATGCGCGGCCACTTCAAACCCGGTAAATATGAGCGGGGAGGGAATACAAAAACCCACGGTATTGTAAAGGCCACGGTGACTGTTCGAGAAGATCTTCCCGATCATCTGCGGCAGGGGATCTTTGCCAGCCAGCGCAGTTATCCCGCCTATGTACGTTACTCGGGCCCCGGACCTGATGTGCCTGCGGATATTCGCGATGTTGGGTTTTCCAGCATGGCACTTAAGATAATGGATGTACCGGGTAAAAAGTTAATGGATGAAGAGCAGTTTACCCAGGACATGATGGGTGTCTGCACGCCCACCTTTGTAACGCCGGATGTGAGGGAGAATGCCAAGCTCCAGTATTGGAGTCTGGTTGATATGCCGATCTACTATTTTTTAAACCCATTTGACTCCCACGTGCTGGATTTCATCATGCAGGCACTCTGGAATGAAACACAGTTTAATCCTTTGGGTCATCGCTATTACAGCTGCGTTCCCTATCTTCTCGGGGAAGGACAGGCCATGATGTACTCATTTGCACCGAAAACAGAGGTGCCAACCACTATCCCTGGACTGCCCTTTGGCTCACCCCCATTTAATTATCTGCGTGACAATATGGTGAAAACACTGGATGAAAAGGCGGTGGAGTTTGATCTGCAGATTCAGGTGCAGACAGATCCACACCGTATGCCCATAGAGAATGCAGCTGTTCGCTGGCCGGAAAAACTGTCGCCCTACATCCCCGCTGCAACAATTCATATAGCCAAACAACATTTCACATCAGAAGCGCAATTTGCATTTGCCAAACAGCTAAAGATCAATCCCTGGCACTGTATACCTGAGCATCGACCGCTTGGTAATCAGAGTCGTGCACGTCGGCGCATGTATTTTGAGCTGTCAAGGTTTCGTCAACAGATGAATGATGTTGCCCATATGGAACCGACAGGTGCTGAGGTTTTTAATGATCCCAAATAAACTTGCGCGGAACAGTAAACCTATGATCGGGGATTATCGTAATCTCCTCGCTGGAGGAGATTGAATAGTGGACGGGATCTTTATCAGTTATCGACGTGATGACTCGGCTGGTTATGCAGGTCGGCTGTATGATCGTCTGGCCGCTCATTTTGGTGCTGAGCGCGTCTTTATGGATGTTGAGGGAATCGATCCCGGTACTGACTTTGTTGATGCCATAGAGCGTGCGGTCACCTCCTGCAAAGTTTTAATTGTCCTTATTGGTCATGAGTGGTTGGAGATTGATGATGGCAGTGGCCATCGCAGGCTGGATGATCCGAATGATTTTATTCGAATAGAAACCAGTACTGCCCTGAAGCGGGACATTCGTGTCGTACCAGTGCTGCTGGATGGTGCATTAATGCCACGGGCTGATCAACTGCCTGACGAACTGCTCGGGTTGAGTCGTCGTCAGGCCATTGAGATTAGACACAAACAGTGGGAGTCGAGCACGGGTAACCTGATTGACGCGCTGGAGAAGATCTATCTTTCTGAAGGTGTTAACGCTGCCCAGCCTAGTAAGACGAAACAGAGCAGTGCTTCTAAGATTTCAAGTGAACCAAGCAATAAAAAGTGGATCATTTTTACTGTTCTTGGTTTGGTCTGTGTGATCATGCTGGGGTTCTGGTTTGCCTCACCCACGCAATTGAAACAACCTGTTTCTCAGCAGAAGCCAAAACTCCCACCCACAATAGCCGCTGTAAAAGCACCTGCCACTTCCACTCTTACACCACCACAACCGTCTGTACCTGATCAGCCTGTTGTCCAAGGAAGACTTGAGGTTGAACCGCTACATATTGATTATGGAAAGGTCATGTTAGGCAGTACTGCACAGGCAACACTCACACTCACAAACAGTGGCAACGCAATAATACCAATACCAGGATTACTGCTGGCGGATGAAGTCACAAATAGCCTTTCGATAGATCACGACTGTGCCGACAATCTCTCGCCCAATGAAAGTTGTGTTGTTGAACTGCGGTTTGCGCCTAGCAGTGAAGGCCAACTTGATACCGAGTTAAAGATAACCGGCCCTGATGATTCGCCTGTTACAGTATCCCTGTCCGCTATTGTCAGGGCGCTACCTGCTGTTATTACTGCAGCACCCTCGTCACCCGTTGTGGCACCGGAACCTGTGCCAGGTTCAGTTGTTAAGCCAATAACCAAACCGATTGCCCCCCCTATTTCCAAGGTGGTGATTCCCAAGATACTTCATTTTACAAGCAAGGTAAGTGGCAAGCGGGCCAGGCTCTGCTACGAAGTGGAGCGTGCCCAGCAGCTGGTTATTGAGCCTCGGCCTGGTCAATTAAATAATCTACAAAAAGATTGTGTCATCGTTGTGCTTGAAGGCACGACTGCTTTCAAGCTTGTGGCACAGAGCGGCAATCAAAAAATAACTGATAGTCTGGTAGCTACACCAGAAAAAACAGCTGAGTCACCTCCCCAGCCCGTTGTTATTCCAGCCAAGCCGGCTCCCGATGTGATTATTGACAGCAAGTTACCCAATGTAGGCGATAAATGGATCTATAAAATCCGTGGGCGCTGGGCATCCAGTCCTAAACACACCATCGAAGTCGCTGTGCTGTCAGTAAAAGATAACGCTGTTCAAGAGACGCTGACACAGGTAGATAGCAATGCACGCAAGCAACTCGGGCAGCGGTTTGTGCGTGGCCCCGTTGCCTATGTCACACAATCCAATCAGATGGGTACTGAATTCAGTCCCTATCTTTATGCTTTTGATGAACTCGATGCAAACTCAGAGTGGCGAGGTATACCCACACCTGATACCAATAACTTCTGGACAGGCTGGAATACTCAGGGAGAAGCAGACGACACTGAAACCATCACAGTGCCTGCTGGTACGTTTAATGCGCTGAAAATCACGTTACAAAGCTCCAGAAATTCGAGTGGCAGTCAGACAGAGGCCAGTCGTGAACCAGTGCGGGTTACGTACCGTATCTGGTACGCCAAAGAAGTTAAACGTTTCGTGAAGATGGTTCGCAATACAATCTCAGCATCAGGCCAGGCCATAGACACAGATACTTTTGAACTGGTCAGTTATCAGCAGAAGTGATTGATTGTAGGTGGTCTAAATGTTCACCCACTAAAAAAGCATTCATGCTCTTGGCCATAGATTCAGTTTAAAAATATCTACACTTTGCATTAATCCTTCTGTATTCAACCGAATGGGGTGCTATTGGTTAAATTGAAGGAAGTGAATAAGATGTTGGCTGATCGAGTTCAGCGCCAGGTGTTTTATTACCCGTTTATAGTGTTTACCGAAAAGAAAAATAACATCTTGTAATCACTAAGATTATAATAAACAATTTTGATTATTAAAAAGCGGATAGCATCGGCTAAATAGGTTTATGTGACGCTGAAAAACAGTGTTATGTCTCTACGGAACCAGTATGAAAACAACTGAAAAAATCTGGCATGAATACCACATGAGGTTAACTACCTTCATAAGAAGCAAAGTTGCTGAAGATGTAGTGGAAGATATTCTCCAGGACGTGTTCGCAAAAATACATAATCGACTTGATTCATTGAAGGAAAATGTAAAGCTTGAGAGCTGGCTGTATCAGGTAACTCGAAATACAGTAATTGACCATTATCGCTCAAGAAGACTAACAGAACAGCTGCCAGACTGGATCGAACAGCCAGAACCAAACGAAGAAGAAATAATCAGGAAAGAATTATCATCATGCCTTGAGCCAATGGTTAATGAACTGCCTGATAAATATCGAAAAGCTGTCCTGCTTTCAGAAATAGGAAACAAAACCCAAAAGGAAGTGGCCGAAATCGAAAATCTTTCATTGTCTGGTGCAAAATCAAGAGTACAAAGAGGTAGAGCTTTATTAAAAAACATGCTGCATGACTGTTGCCAAATAGAGATCAACAAAAACAATCAGTTGGTTTCATATGTTAAGAAGAATAAAGATTGTAATTATTGCTAACCTAATAAGGTTTGCGTCCTTTTTCAAATATCTCCGTCTATGAGGTTGTACTATTCATTTAACCTTAATTCAGGAGACAGCAATGACACTATTAGTAAACGACAATATTCGCAAAAGCGTTCGTGAACAGTATGGCAAGGTGGCCGAGTCGTCTGGTTCGTCGTGTTGCGGTACTGAGTCCTCATGCTGCACTGGGTCTCTTCCCGATGCAAAAATCACCACAATGGAACTTGGCTACTCAAGCAATGATGTAAATCAGGTACCTGAGGGTGCAAATATGGGGTTAGGTTGTGGAAACCCAATGGCAATAGCCGCACTGAAATTGGGAGAAACTGTCTTAGACTTAGGCAGTGGTGGCGGATTTGACTGTTTTCTTGCTTCTAAGAAAGTTGGAGAATCAGGGCAGGTTATCGGTGTTGACATGACACCAGAAATGGTGACGAAAGCTCGTGCAAATATAGACAAGGTTGAACACAGAAATATTGATTACCGTCTTGGTGAAATAGAACATTTGCCTGTAGCAGATGAAGTAGTGGATGTAATTATTTCCAATTGCGTTATAAATTTGTCGCCAGAAAAAGCGAAGGTATTTCAAGAATGTTTCAGGGTTCTCAAACCTGGCGGACGATTGGCAATATCAGATGTTGTAGCGACTGCTAAAATCCCTGAGAAAGCAAGAAATGACATGAAACTGTTAACTGGATGTCTATCTGGGGCTTCATCAGTTCATGATATTGAAGATATGCTCAAACATGCTGGTTTTGTTGAAATAGAGATCAAACCAAAAGATGAGAGTAAAAAATTTATTCGAAACTGGCTACCTGATAGTAAGATAGAGGATTATGTTGTTTCTGCAGCAATCGAGGCAATCAAACCAAAGGTGTAACAAATAAATAGAACAAATAAATAGGACACCCATGCCCTGTTTCTTTCGGCAAAATGAAAAAGAACCGTAAAGTTTGAGAAATGCTTAATCTAAATTCAAACTGATGCCCCCTATGCTACTGGACGCTCAGTTCGCTTTTTTCCAATATTTATATGATCAATCTTTTTCGCACTCGACTATCCAGGCCTATTGTAAGTAGACCTAAAACGAGCAGACTGAGCGTCACCGGTTCACTAACGTTCTGATTCTCCGGGGGGTCAGAGTAAAACCCACTGACACTGAAGGCGCTCGAGACATCCACTTGGGTAAACTGTGTGAAAGAGTTGGTGCTGCCAATCAGATCCGCGAAGGAGGGATAGGAGACGACCGCCAGCTCATTTCCCGCCTGTCCGTCGGCATCCCTTTCAAATAGGGTGCGATAGGCGCTACCGTCAAAGGTAATACCGCCGACACTGAAGGCACTGGAGACATCCACTTGGGTAAACTGTGTGAAAGAGCTGGTGCTGCTGATTAGCGAAGGCAAATCGGGATAGGAAACGACCGCCAGCTCATTCCCGGCCTGTCCGTCCGCATCCCTTTCGAACAATAAGTGAATCGGCGTCGCCAAGGCAGACGCACTCAATAGTGCACCCAAAGCAAAGAGGAGACTGGGTAACAAGTATCGATGGCAGACTTTCAAGTGTATCGCGGGTGTGCAGCCGGTTACTCTGGCTTCAGTGATTTGTTCTACGGACAGTTCAGTAAGATTGTTCGTATTTGAGATAATTTTACTGGCCATAGCGAACTACTCCAAAAGAAGTATAAAAAGAATAGACCCAACATCCCTGCATTACAATGTGAAATTCGATACCTGGAATCCAAACAAAATTCAGGACACCTATAATTCTTCTCATTTCATACCCATTTTTACACTTCAAGAATCACTACACAGGCACAACCCTAGACCACCTATAGGTGGGTGTCCGGCTTTGGTTCCTCGGCATCCTCTCTTTTTCTTTATTACATTCTTTAATGGCGAATTGCGCTATAACATCCCTTGGGATATTAACAGCTGCTGAATCCCGATCTCGATCCTGATTTAAACCACTATACCGTTTCGACCATTCGAGGGGGTACTCAAGTGCCGTCCTATCACTGGTGCTTGACATTACCCTGAATTTTATAGAAGCGTGGTCAAGAGGAACGCCATCCCCATTTGCCGCAATACCAAAATTAGCCATGATTCGAACTACGCTGCCATTTAGAAGCTCTGTGTATTCGTGATTTCGACTAATTACAGTTAAAGTATCAGGTGCAACCGCTCGAATGATCGGTCTTCTGCATGCCCAATACTTGTCCATGCAAGTGAAGATGTCGGCGCTAGAGCTGTACAAACTAGCGCTAACCATGGCAAAACAATAGCCTTAATTTCAGGGGGAAACGAATAGAGTTGGTAATGGGCGTTGGCAGATTGAACAAGCCCAATTAATTACGTTTAAACTGCTTTTCAATCGAATCAGACATGATCAAGCCATTACCATCTCCTTATGTGTTTATGTTCTTATCAGTTGAGCGAGACAAACCATTGGTTCAATCCTTGTGTAATCATAAAGATTAGTTATCAACAAAACATAGTATTCCACCTATTAGTTCAAAAATGTCGTATCCTAACCCCACTAATCATAGGATTTATTGGAGAGAATAGGCATGGCAAAACCCAATTATGCTTTTGAAAAGCGCCAGAAAGAGTTAGCTAAAAAGAAGAAGAAGGAAGAGAAGCGTTTACAAAAGTCAGCAGTCAGCGATAGTCAGTCGACAGACGGTCAAGCTGTATCTGGTAACGACGATAAATCTGCGCCCTCCAGCGATACATAACAATAGGCTATTAGATTTAGTGTTGCATTGTTCCACTTCTATGCTCTCCATCGAGTCGTTGTTAAATCAGCTACACCCACCAGAGCTGCTGCGGCAACCAAATAATTCCCGTTATTAAATTGTGATCTTTGGGTGATGTGGTCGTAATTCGTTTTTGGCATAGTATCTTCCATACTTGGTGATAAGAATAAACACCGCTATGGGAATTGTAGTATGCTGATTAAAAAGCCTGACGATATTAAACCCTCCGAAATTACTGATCAGAATACCTATCTGAACCGGCGGAAATTCATCCGTGACAGCGGTATGTTGGGCCTGGGTATTGCGACATCAGTTATTGGTCTATCCTTGAGTAAGCAGTCATGGGCAGAGGCAGCACCGGGCAAACGACCCTTTCCCTCTCTGATTAAGAGTCCCTTCAGCAGTGATGAAAAGCTGACGGACTTTGATGATGCCACCAGTTATTGCAACTTCTATGAGTTTGGCACCCGCAAGAGCGACCCAAAAGAGAACAGTCAGGATTTTGTGGCAACACCCTGGTCTGTCACAGTCGATGGCGCTTGTGAAAAACCGGGCACCTATACACTCGAAGATATCCTCAAGACACATGCTTTGGAAGAGCGCATCTATCGCCTGCGTTGTGTTGAGGCATGGTCTATGGTGATTCCCTGGGTGGGATTCTCCCTGGGGGATGCCCTCAAACGCTTTCAGCCGACCTCTAAGGCAAAGTATGTCTCTTTCTATACCTTGCATGACGCGACTCGTATGCCGGGCCAGAAACAGCGTGTATTGGATTGGCCTTATCGTGAAGGTCTGCGTATCGATGAAGCGATGCATCCACTGGCTATGTTAGCGGTGGGTATGTATGGCGCTGAACTGCCCAACCAGAACGGTGCACCCCTGCGTTTGGTAGTGCCGTGGAAATACGGTTTCAAGAGTATCAAATCAATTGTTCGTATCAGTTTTACTGAAGAACAGCCGGTCTCTACCTGGAATCAGGTGCAACCGGATGAGTATGGTTTTTACTCTAATGTAAATCCCAATGTTGATCACTCACGCTGGAGTCAGAAGAAAGAACGGCGTATCGGTAACTGGCTGAAACAGGAGACGCAAATGTTTAATGGTTATGCGGATCAGGTAGCGTCACTTTATAGCGGAATGGACTTGAAGAAGTATTTCTGAACAGGCTGATTAAAGATGACTCGCGCACAATTAATAATCCGACTGATTAAACCTGCACTGTTTCTTATATTGCTGGTGCCACTGGCACTGTTAGTGGAACAGGGGTTCAGTGATAATCTGGGTGCCAATCCTGTTGAAACAATCACTCATCAGACAGGTCTCTGGGCATTGCGCCTGCTTCTGCTAACCCTGGCGATTACGCCACTCTGCAAGCTGACGGGAGTAAATGAACTGGTCCGCCTGCGACGCATGCTGGGTGTTTACAGTTTTTTCTATGCGCTGTTGCACTTTATGACCTATGCCGTGCTTGATCACAGTTTTGATGTGGCGGCTATTCTTTTGGACGTGGCTAAGCGTCCCTATGTAACGGTCGGTTTTAGCGTATTTCTGATGCTGATTCCCCTTGCGATGACTTCCACCAATGGCATGATAAAGCGGTTAGGTGGTAAGCGCTGGAAACGTCTGCACAAGCTGGTCTATCTCTGTGGTCTGGGTGGCGTGATCCATTACCTCTGGCTGGTTAAGGCGGATACCTTCTCACCACTGAATTATCTGGCGCTGTTTCTGCTGCTGATGCTGTTTCGTCTGCCTGCGCGTACCCAGGAAAAAATCAAACATCTGTTTCGCTTGACCCTTCCGGGTCGACGCAGCGACACGATATTGAAGGAGTAAAAATTATGAACCGATCATCTATTTTAAGTTCGCTGTTTGCAATGCTGTTGATCAGCCAACTCTTGGTTACGGGCGCAGAGGCTGATGGTAACAAGTCAGCCATGGCTGAACGCTGGACCCGTCCAGGGGATGAGCAGATACGTCAGATGCTGACACCCGAGCAGTATCGGGTCACTCAGGAAGAGGCGACAGAGAGGCCATTCAGTAATCCTTATTGGAATAACAAGGCGAATGGAATCTACGTGGATGTGGTATCTGGAGAGCCCCTGTTCAGTTCAAAGGATAAGTTCAAGTCAGGTACCGGCTGGCCCAGTTTTACCAGGCCGCTGGTGGATGATCATGTGCTGAAGAAGAGTGATTGGGCATGGGGTATGCGCCGCACAGAAGTGCGCTCCCGTTATGCGGACTCCCATCTCGGTCATGTGTTTGAGGATGGACCTAAGCCAACCGGTTTGCGCTACTGCATTAATTCGGCCTCGTTGCGTTTTATTCCTGTTGAGCAACTCGAAGCCAAAGGTTATGGGGAGTTTCTTGAGCAGTTCACTATGAAACCGCAGTGAGGAATAAAGCGGATGAGTATATTCAACTACAGTCGATCACTGACCGGTTTGCTATTGGCAACATCGCTGACGAGTAGTGCGTTGGCCGATACGGTTAAATTGACAAGTGGAACGCAGCAGGTTTCCCTGATTGAACTGTTTACGTCAGAGGGGTGTAGCAGCTGTCCACCAGCCGAGGCCTGGCTTAATCGTTTTGTTGACGATGAAAAGCTCTGGAAGCAGGTTATTCCCATGGCCTTTCATGTGGACTACTGGGATTACATAGGTTGGAAGGATCGTTTTGCACAAAAGCAGTTCAGTGAGCGACAGTACCGTTATCAGAAGGAAGGTGGTGTACGAACTGTCTACACACCGGGCGTGTTTCTAAATGGTAAGGAGTGGCGTAGCAAGTCCAGTCAACTGCCTGCGGGGTCAGCTCAGACGGTGGGCACACTCTCTGTCGAAGTGACTGATCAGGGTTTGACCGCTCGATTTGATCCGGTAGAACAATCAGACAAAACATTGAGGCTGTATGTGGCTGTACTCGCCTTTGGCATCAACACAGAAGTCGCCGCAGGTGAAAACAGAGGACGGCAGCTCGCCCATGAATTTGTGGTGGTTGGGTTGAATCACGCAAACTCATCGGATCTTAGCTGGCAGGTTGCACTTCCCAAGGTACGATCCGTTGGAGCAAAGCGCCATGCGATTGTAGCCTGGGTCAGTCAGGATAATACGCTACGTCCGCTGCAGGCAGTGGGCGGATGGATTGCTGATTCGAGCATTAAGGAAGCGGGTTAATACTGATTATTAACCACTGAAAGAGTGGGCTTTTAAGAACGCAATCACCCTGATTATGGTATCATTTGAAACAAACCATACTCAGGGTATTTTATGCGCGATGCTGTAGCTGCCATTCTGGTGCATGATGACGAGGTGTTTGTAATCAAGCGCCAGGACTATCTGCGTGCCTTTCCAGGGTACCTGGCCTTTCCTGGTGGCAAGGTGGATGACGAAGATTCTGATTATGAATACGATCATCCACTCATCAGTGAATTCAAGCCGGAGCGCATAAGGGCACTTATTCGTGAGATTGAAGAGGAGTTGGGTTTCGATCTTGAGCAGGCTATTCAAGCCGATGAAGTTGCAGCGATCGATCTGTTAGGTATCGCGATAACCCCCGCTTTTGAACGTGTCCGGTTTCATGCGCACTATTACAAGATTGTACTTAAATCCAAACCGCAGTTTAAACCAGACAGTAATGAAATTGCCTGGTCAGACTGGATGAGGGGGGAGGCGTTCCTAGAAGCGTACACCTCAGGTGAAGGGATGATGGTTATCCCGGTTATGCGTACTGCAGTTGCGCTGGCTGAGAATATGGCTACACCGAAGATCGAACCCATTACGCTTGAGTATGACGAAACCCGGGAACTGGCCTATCTGGAGATGATCCACGGTCTGGGTTATATTCCCACACCTTCCAACACGCTTCCTCCCGCAGAATATACTTATGCATTGATCATCGGTACAGGTGATTCACCCCGCTATCTGGTAGATCCTGCACCGGCCGATGAGGAGGTGATGGCGCGTCTGCTGAATACCCTGAAGCGCTATCCCGTTGATGGCATATTGATAACCCATCATCATCGTGATCATCATGAACGTGCACCAGAGATAGCACGAAGATTAAATCTTCCGCTGCGTTGTTCCAAAAAGACCGAGCAGCGTCTGTTGGCTTCCAATGGTGATGATTATCTGGATCAGGTTGAAGTCATCCATGTGGAGGAGGGTACCCATCTGACACAGTGGCTGGGCAGGGATGTGCACTGCTATGAATTGCCCGGACACGATGATGGCATGATCGGCTTTGCTCCCATAGATATGGCATGGTTTTTTGTGGCTGATCTGGTTCAACCTATGGCTACGGTAGTGATACCTGAGCCGGAAGGAAACATGCAGCATTACTTTGAGAGCCTGCAACGGGTTATCGATCTGCAGCCAAAGGCCATTCTCTCTTCCCACGGCATTCCTATCGGCGGTACCTATCTGGTTGAGAAGACTCTACAGCATCGACAGGAACGGGAAACGCAGATCATTGCTTTACTGGAGCAGGGAGTTGATCTGGAGCAGATGGTGAAAACTCTTTACCGCGGTATTAATAAGAAACTGATACCATTAGCCAGGCAGAATGTAAGACAGCATCTGCGAAAGCTGGGGCATCAGGTTTAATTTTACTCAAAATAAAACCTTATCCCTGGTCTGTTAAATTGACTAAGGGGATTGGTTTATGGCCGTGATGGAAAACATACCATACAATGAGTTGGAGATTGGCACGTCTGCAAATTACAGAAAAAGTCTTACCGAAGAAGATATCGTACTCTTTGCCAAAATTTCTGGTGATGTTAATCCAGTGCATCTCGATGATGCCTTTGCCCGGGAAACCCTGTTTAAGGGACGTATAGCACATGGCATGTGGACCGGCTCAGTTATTTCTGCTGCCGTTGCTACTGTGTTACCGGGCCCTGGCACCATCTATCTGGAGCAGAATCTTCAGTTCAGACGGCCGGTCAGGCCAGGTGATGAGATCACAGTGACATTAACAGTAACCGGCAAAGAGGATGAAAAGCGCCGTGTGTCACTGGATTGCCAAGTAGTCAATCAAAAGGGAGAGTTGGTCGCTAAGGGGGATGCTCGGGTCATTGCACCCGATCAGAAAGTGCGGCTTGACAAACCCGAGTTGCCAGCCATCACAATTGGCTGAGCAGTTTCTGTAATGATGAAGTGGATCAGAGTCCACTTCATCAATTTGCTATTCGCTGTCGATGGGCAGCCACTCCACCGATGTCCCTTCGTTTATCCTGATCATTCCTCTTTCATTCTTGCAGGGCGCACCATCTATCCATGCGGGATAATTGGGTTCCCAATCATTCAGTAGACCACGCGCTTCAACCTGTGGGTGCTGCTTTATCTGATCCAGTGTGGGGATGATTTCAAAACAGCAGTCGACGCCTTCCAGCAACTGTTGCCAATGCTCTAGTGGTTGCGACAGGAACAGCTCCCGCAGTTCTGCAATCAATGTGGTCTGTGGCATGTTTTCAAGATGTCTCGGTATCCAGGCCGTTCTATCCACAGCTTCACAGAATGCCTGCCAGAATTTTGCTTCCAGTGGGGCCAGGGCGAAGAATTGCCCATCGGCGGTTTGATAAATGTTGTAGCAGGCGGCACCACCATTCAATAGTAGCTGTTCGCGCTGAACGCCCGATTTCTCTTCCGCTTCACTCAAACCAAGATACTGCCAGGCCATCGCCGAATCAAACAGGCTGATATCAATAAAAGCCCCCTTGTTGCTTTTAACGCGCCCCAGCAGTGCGGCTTGAATTGTGTTGACTGCCTGCATGGCGCCGGCATGATCAGCAAGAGGCGGGAATATCATTACCGGCTGTTCACTTGTGCCGGTTGCACTCAGCGCACCACTGGCGGCGCAGTAAGTCAGATCGTGACCTGCATGATCGCGATAGGGACCATTCTGGCCAAACCCGGAGAGCGCACAATGAATTAGCTGAGGATTAAGCTGTTCCAGTCTCTTACAGTCGAATCCGAGTCGTTCCATAACACCGGGTCTAAAGGATTCCAGAAGGACGTCGGCCTGCTTGATCAGACGGGATAGCTCGGCCTTTCCGTGATCAGTTTTCAGATCCAGCCGGACGATACGTTTGCCTCGGTTAAGATGACGGTACAGCGCAGATGGCATGGCATTGTCCGAAAGCATAAAATTGCGCATCGGATCGCCACGTGGTGGTTCTACTTTGATGACATCTGCTCCAAGATCGGAGAGCATGCGGGTAGCGAATGGACCTGGTATGTACTGGGAGAGGTCCAGAACACGGTATCCGGCTAAAAAATTATGGTTGTTCATGGCATGCCTCAAGACCCTCTCCACAAGGAGAGGGGTGCAACACTAAAGGTGAGTTCGCTATTCTGCCAGAAAACGGGATCAGCTGGAGGATTTAATCATATTTTCGAATATCATCAATGACTTTTCCATCATTGGGCAGTGAACCAATAGCCATCTGTTTTGCATCACCGCGAACCTTACAGATATCACGAATGCTGTTGGCGATGGCGTTATCAAGGAGATCGGATTGTTTGTCTGCCTCATATTGCAAGGTGATTGAGTCACTCTCATTGACCCAATCCACCATCAATCGCGCTTTGCTGATTTCCGGATGACGTTTGATCACTTTGTCAACTTGCTCAGGGTGAATGAACATGCCACGAACCTTGGCGGTCTGGTCGGCTCGACCCATCCAGCCTTTGATTCGTCGATTGGTTCTGCCGCATGGACTGGTACCTGGCATGATGGCCGACAGATCCCCAGTAGCAAATCGAATTAAAGGATAATCCGGATTCAAACTGGTGACCACTACTTCGCCAACTTCTCCGTCTGCAACAAGCTCTCCAGTACCTGGTCTGACGATCTCGACATAGACGCCTTCATCGATAATCAGCCCTTCCATTGCGGCTGTTTCATAGGCAATTACCCCCAAGTCAGCGGTGGCGTAGCATTGCAGCACCTGAATACCCCTTTTCTTAAACCCTTCCCGAAGTGGCGGGGGGAGGGGCTCACCCGAGACCAGCGCCTTTTTCAGGCTGCTGACATCGACACCCATATCATCAGCCTTTTCAAGAATGATCTTGAGGAATGATGGGGTGCCAACATAGCCGTCAGGTTTCAGATCAGCAATGGTCTGTACCTGCAGTTCGGTCTGACCGACGCCGGCCGGGATTACAGAACAGCCCAGCGCATGGGCACCGCTTTCAAGCATCAAGCCGGCTGGTACGAAATGGTAGGAGAAGCAGTTATGTACCAGATCTCCCTGTCTGAAACCTGTCGCATACAGTGAGCGGCTGAAACGCCAGAAATCCTTACGTTTTGACCCGGGCTCATAGATCGGGCCGGGTGAGGCGAAGATATGGGTCAGCTCCGGTGGTCTGACTGCGGCTAAGCCACCAAATGGTTTGGCTGCGGCCTGCAACTCTATCAGAGCGGACTTGCGGGTCAGGGGAAGATGGGTAATTGCTTCAACAGACGTCAGTTCTTCGGGGTTTATATCTGCAAAGATTTTTCCATAAGCCACCGTCTTGGATTTAGCGTGGGCTACCTGTTTAGCAACAGCTTTGATCAATAACTGCTGACGGGTTTGGGCGTCCTGGGTTTCCAGTTCATCGTAATAGTTAGTCATAGTGCTATGAGCCCACATCTCGGTGATTTGCCAATCCAGAACAAATCACAATTGCTTCAGGGTGCATCCGACAGCACGGTTGCTGAGTGTCAGCTTACCGTTTGGTAACGTCGGGTGAGTTAAATGACGGCCGCGACCGCCTGAGTCTACCTATTACGCCAGCCAGCGTTTGCGGCGACGATAGTTTTTGACGTCACGGAAGCTCTTGCGGCCTTCACTTGAGAGTCCAAGGTAGAACTCTTTAACGTCTTCATTTTCACTCAGTTCTTTTGCATTACCCTCCATTACGACACGGCCATTCTCCATGATGTAGCCATAGTCTGAAAAACGCAGGGCAACGTTGGTATTCTGTTCGGCCAGCAGGAAGCTGACGCCTTCATTCTGATTCAGTTTTTTCACGATCTCGAAGATCTCTTCGACCAGCTGTGGAGCAAGGCCCATAGAGGGCTCATCCAGCAGAATCATGTCCGGTTTTGCCAGCATGGCACGGCCGATGGCACACATCTGCTGTTCACCACCTGAGGTATAGCCGGCTTGACTGCTTCTGCGCTCACGCAGGCGAGGGAAGTAGTCATAGATCAGTTCGAGGCTTTCGGCAATGGCCTTACGACCGTCGCGTCGGGTATAGGCACCCGTCAACAAATTCTCTTCAATGGTAAGATGTTCAAAACAGTGACGTCCTTCCATTACCTGTACAACGCCGCGCTTGACCAGATCAGAGGGGTTGAGACTCTCAACCGCTTCGCCTTTATAGAGGATGTTGCCTTTGGTGACATCACCTCGTTCAGCACCGAGCAAATTTGAAATCGCCTTCAGCGTGGTAGATTTTCCCGCACCATTCGCACCAAGCAGTGCCACGATGCCTCCCTTGGGAACCTCCAGGGAGACGCCCTTGAGTACCAGGATGACGTGATCGTAGATCACCTCGATGTTGTTGACCTCTAAGAAGGCATTCGTGTTTTCAGTCATGCTGTGCCTGTTGTATCTGTGTGTTGGAGGATGTCCCCGCAGCCATTAACGACTGCGGGGACTTCGTCCGATGGTTAATCCATCGTTAGCTGTGATTATTTACAATCACGTGGGGTGATGCCTTTCTCTTTGGCGTAAGCGGCCGCAGACTCCTTGTACATGACGTCAAGCATCTCGTTGTTGGGCTGGATCCAGTCGGTAATGGCTTTCCATTGCTTGCCATCCCACTGAGTAATTTTGGCGCGGCCTTTACCCAGATGGTCAGCACAGGTCAGCTTGATGGGGTCAAACAGACCTTCGGCACCAATGGCTTTCAGGCGTGCTTCGTCAATGTTGAGACGATCCATTGCCCACTGTACTTGCTCGCCAGTCACCGGTTTGTTGCCAAACTCGTTCATGGCGGTACGTAGTGCCTCGGCTAGGAGAACCGCACTCTGCAAACCCCGGTTATAGGCTACTTCGCCGATGCCGGCTTCAGAATCGGCTGAACCCTTACCGTTGGCGTAGAGCACTTTCTTGATCATCTTATGCACGTCAAAGTCAGCACCTACACCGTTGAACTGCAGGGATTTGTAACCCACAGCAGCATTACCTGCAGGTACCATGTCCACGTCATTGCCAGACCACCAGATACCGATGAACTTTTCACGTGGGAAGTTGACCGCTGCTGCCTCTTTGATAGCGGTGGCGTTCATTACGCCCCAACCATACATAAGTACATAATCGGGACGCAGCTGACGACCAATCTTCAGCCAGGTAGCTTTTTGTTCCAGACCGGGATGCGGTACTGGGAACAGAGACAGATTGAAACCATGCTGTTTCGCAAGTGCTTCTAGAGTCTTGATCGGCTCTTTGCCATAGGCGGAGTCATGGTAGACCAGAGCAATCTTCTTGCCTTTCAGGTTATTGTATCCGCCTTCTTCACTCGCCATGTAGTTAATCGCGATATCTGCGCCACCCCAATAGGTTGCTGGCGGCACAAACACGTATGGGAAGATAGTACCGTCAGCGGCATCGGCACGGCCATAACCGGAAGTGATCAGTGGAATTTTATCCGCTACAACACGATCCAGCAGGGCATAGGTGATGCCGGTAGAGAGTGGCATGACTGCAGGCATGCCGGTGGGGCCGTTGCCTTTAAGGCGTTCATAACACTCCACACCTTTGTCGGTGTTGTAAGCGGTATCACACTCTTCAAGATCCAGCTTGACGCCATTGATGCCACCATCACGCTCATTGAGCAGGTTGATGTAGTCGGCGAAACCATCAGCCCATGGAATGCCACCCGGTGCATAAGGACCGGTACGGTATACCAGGGAGCCGATGAACTGGCCATCGGCGGCCATTACAGCCGGTGTTGCAACAAGGCTTGCCATTCCTACGGCAGCAGCAATCAGGCCCGTTTTTACTTTATTTATATTCACTCGTTGTTTCCTCCATCTGAACAATCTCAAGTTATCCTGAGCGGATTCGTGATCTTGCATTTCAATTGACCCTTAATCAGTAAGGGAACGGCCAGAGCCGCAGTTTTTCCTTCGTTATTTGCCAGAGCCGGGCAAGGCCGTGTGGCTCGACAATCAAGAAGAAGATGATCAGCGCACCGAATACCATCGCTTCGATGTGTGATATGAGATCGACCGCTATGTTAAGTCCAAACCAATGTGGGGCATTGGACAAAAATATGGGTAGCAGTACGATAAAGGCGGCACCAAGGAAGGCTCCCATGATAGAGCCAAGTCCGCCGATGATAATCATGAATAGAATCTGAAATGAGCGATTCACATCAAACGCCAATGGCTCTACTGAACCGGTATGTACAAAGGCCCAGAGTGCGCCAGAGATACCACACAGGAATGAGCTGTAGGCAAACGCTTTCAATTTGGTCGGCAGCATCTTGATACCGATGATTTCAGCCGCTATATCCATGTCACGTACAGCCATCCATTCACGTCCGATATTGGAACGCACCAGGTTTTTTGTGATCAGTGCAAGCAGCGTAACAATCGACAGGGCGAAAAGGTATTTTGCTGTGACTGTGGCGTGGGCGCCTGTCACCATAATGCCGCCAAAAACACTCATTTGCGGGGCGGTGATGACGCCCGATGAGCTGTAGTTGGTAAACCAGCCAAACTTATTAAACATCCAGATCAGGAAGAACTGGGATGCCAATGTGGCTACTGCCAAGTAGAAACCCTTGATGCGTAGCGATGGAATGCCAAACAGGATACCGACCCCGGCTGTAATAGTGCCAGAGAACAATAATACCAAGAGTATATGCATGCCTGGGAACATGGTAGCCAGCTTATAAGCAGCAAAAGCCCCAGTCGCCATGAAACCGCCAGTACCCAGACTCAACTGTCCGGCATAACCAGTGAGGACATTCAGACCCAATGCGGCGAGGGCAAGAATGAGGAACGGTAGCATGATGGTGCCGAGCCAATAATCTCCGGCAACGTTGGGTATGACCAGAAAGGCGATGGCCATAAGAGCCCACATAAACCAACGGTCCTGACGAATTGTCAGTATGGCCTGGTCCTTCTGATAGGATGCCTTGAATTCTCCAGCTTCGCGGTAAAACATCAGTTACACCCTCTCAATAATCTTTTCGCCAAACAGCCCTTGCGGGCGGAATACCAGGAAGGCCAGTGCCAGCATATAGGCAAACCAGTCTTCAATACCACCGCCAATCATTGGCGCAATAAATACTTCAGCCAGTTTTTCACCGGCACCAATCAGCAAGCCGCCGATGATCGCACCTGGAATCGACGTGAATCCGCCGAGGATCAACACGGGCAGGGCTTTGAGTGCAATCAGTGCCAAAGAGAACTGAACACCCAGCTTGCTGCCCCACATGATGCCGGCAACCAGCGCCACAATACCGGCTACCGCCCAGACGATCACCCAGATATGTTTCAGTGGAATCCCCACACTCAATGCCGCCTGATGATCATCGGCTACGGCACGTAGAGCGCGTCCAATGCGGGTGTACTGGAAAAACAGTGCCAGTGAGATAACCAGTACGCCGGCAATGCCAGCTGCGATCAAATCAAAATCGTTGATCAGAATCAGGCCACCAAAGTAGAAGCCGGGGTTCTGGGATAAACCGAGATCCAGCAGTTTGACTTCTGAACCCCAAAGGGTCTGACCGAAGCCATCCAGAAAATAGGCGATACCAATGGTGGCCATGAACAGGATGATGTGTTCCTGATTCACCAGTGAGCGCAGTACCACGCGTTCAATGGCAATGGCCAGTATTAACATGACAATCAGTGTGGCGATGATGGAGAGCCACATTGGCAGGCCCATCTCATTCAGGCCAACCAGTGTCAGTGCAGAAAACAGCACCATCGCACCTTGAGCAAAGTTGAAAACACCCGAGGCCTTGAAGATCAATACAAAGCCGAGTGCTACCAGTGAGTACATAACGCCGGCCAGCAGTCCACCGATTGCCACTTCAAAGAAAAATGGCCATTCAAAAAAGATCTCTTCTGATAACATCCCAGCCGCCCAGGGGATGGCGACCATCAGCAGAAGTGAAGCAAGTATGATGTAGATGACATCGCGTTCGACGCGCATGATTAATCTCCCGAATTAATGTGAGACGCCAAGATAGGCATCTATCACGTCTTGGTTACTGCGCACCACATCGGGTGTGCCGTCGGCAAGTTGGCGGCCATAGTCCAGCACGACAACGCGATCAGAAATATCCATAACCACGCCCATATCATGCTCAATCAATACAATGGTGGTTCCAAACTCATCATTGATGTCGAGTACAAAACGTGACATATCCTCTTTCTCTTCCACGTTCATACCGGCCATTGGTTCGTCCAGCAGTAGAATCTCTGGTTCGGCTGCCAATGCACGTCCGAGCTCGACTCGCTTTTGCATGCCGTAAGGGAGACGTCCAACCGGGGTCTTACGAATTGCCTGGATCTCCAGGAAGTCGATGATCTCTTCCACCTTCTTGCGATGTTGGATCTCCTCTTTTTGAGCCTTACCCCAGTAGATGGCCTGCGCAAGCATGCTGGATTTCATCTTCAGGTTACGCCCGGTCATGATGTTATCCAGTGTGCTCATACCCTTGAAAAGGGCGATGTTCTGGAAGGTGCGGGCGATGCCAAAGCCGGCTGCTTCGTGCACTTTCATCTCTTTGCGGACTTTACCCCGGAAGGTAATTTCACCCTCCTGCGGGTGATAGACACCGTTGATGACGTTGAGCATGGAGCTCTTGCCGGCACCGTTCGGTCCGATGATGGAGCGGATCTCCCCCTGTCTGACGTCGAAACTGATGTTGTTCAGTACACGCATGGCGCCAAAAGAGAGTGAAATGCCCTTCAGGTCGAGGATGACATCTCCAAGATTACGTTCATTCATAGTAATTTCCTGATCCTCAGCTGGCCGCTTTTACGGGGGTGTAAGTTTTGGCATTGCGTACTTTTACATCGGCTGTCAGAACGCCGGTACGCCCATCCTCAAATTTCACCTCTGTTTCTACATGTTTAACGGCAACATCGGAGTAGAGTGCGTCCATCAGAGGGCCATAACGTTCCGCGATGAAGTTTCGACGTACCTTGCGGGTACGGGTTAATTCGCCATCATCGGGATCCAGCTCTTTATGCAGTACTAGGAAGCGTTTGATCTGTGAGTTACTCAGCAGCGGGTCTTTCGAGAGATCCATATTTACCTGCTCAACACACTCCTGAATCATATCGTAGACCGTATCCTGGTTGGCCAGATCGGTATAACCGGAGTAGGCGAGGTTACGCCGCTCCGCCCAGTTGCCAACGGCCTCCAGGTCGATATTGATAAAGACGCTGGCGTAGTCGCGCTTGTCACCAAAGGCGACGACTTCTTTTACGAAGGAGAAGAACTTGAGCTTGTTCTCGATGTATTTAGGGGCAAACATAGTGCCATCGTTTAGCTTGCCTACATCCTTTGCGCGATCAATGATCTTCAGATGTCCATTCTCGGCAAAGAAACCTGCGTCACCGGTAAATACCCAGCCATCTTCAGTCTTGGTCTTGGCGGTTGACTCGGGGTTCTTATAATAGGAGTGGAAGACACCTGGGCTGCGGTAAAGTACTTCGCCGTTGTCATCTATCTTGATCTCTACATCAATGGCCGGTGTACCGACAGTATCGGCATAGACCTCACCATCTGGCTGAACGCAGATGAATACCATGCCTTCGGTTTGGCCATAAAGCTGTTTGATGTTGATACCAAGTGAACGATAGAAATCGAAGATTTCCGGGCCGATCGCCTCACCAGCTGTATAGGCCAGTTTAATGCGACCCAGACCGAGTACGTCGCGTAGTGGGCCATAGACAAAAAAGTTACCCAGTTTGTAGATCAGCCTGTCCATGAAAGAGACCGGCTTGCCATCCAGGATACGGGTACCGGTACTCTTCGCGTGATCCATAAAGAAGTGGAACATGCTCTGTTTAATCTTACTGGCATCCTCCATGCGGATCATCACCTGAGTCAGCATGTTTTCATACACGCGGGGTGGGGCGAAGTAATAGGTTGGACCAATCTCACGCAGATCAGTTAATACCGTTGCACCACTCTCAGGGCAGTTGATGGTAAATCCGGCTACATAGGATTGGGCGTAAGAGAAAAGATTGTCACCTACCCAAGCCATTGGCAGATAGGCCAGCACCTCTTCATTCTCTGTCAGACCTTCGCGAATAATGCCGTTGCGTGCAGTGATGATGACATTATCATTGGTCAGTACCACACCCTTTGGCTTGCCTGTGGTACCGGAGGTGTAGAGCATGATGCTGATGTCATCACCGGTTCCAGAGGTGGCAGATTTCTCAAAGAAACCGGGGTGCCCACCGTCGTACTTGCGACCCAACTCTTGAACTTCATCAATGCTTTTCAGGAAGGGGTAGTCGTAGTGGCGCAGTCCGCGGGGATCATCGAACAGGATGTGTTCGATCTTTGGTGCTTTCTCTTTTACTTCCAGCAGTTTGTCGACCTGTTCCTGATCCTCGACGATGGCAAAGCGTACATCGGCGTTATCAAGTACATAGATCATCTCTTCAGCAACAGCGTCCTGATAGAGTGGCACAGGCACGCCGCCCAGACACTGTGCAGCAGCCATTGACCAGTAGAGGCGGGGACGGTTGTCACCCACGATGGCCAGTTTGTCACCCGGTTGGAATCCCAGGGCGGCCAGCCCGCAGGCCAGGGCACGCACCTCGTCTGCTACTTGTGACCAGGTCCACGACTGCCAGATGCCCAGATCTTTTTCACGCATGGCAATTTTATCAGCACGAACCTGGGCATGATTCAGCAGCAGCTTGGGAAACGTATCAAGCGTTTCACTGAATTGTCCGCCCGGTTGGTTTGGGGGTAATGACATTCCCTCAACTCCTCTCACTTTCAATGATCCGGCGACAGAGGCGCCAGTAATTAAGTATCAATTGATGCCAACAAAGGCTCTAAAATGTGTGTCGGATCTAAATGGTCGGCTATTTTTATTATCCGTAATTAACGTTAACGTCAATTACTTTCTATTTCCGTTTACGTTAACGTAAATTAAAAGCCAACACTAATTAAAAAAATCTCAATGGTCAACCTGGATTTGCCTTTTTTCTATTGTTTCAGGGATTCGCTTAAAAATGAGAGAATGCCTGTCCAGATGCCCATCATGGAGGGGATAGCTCCACCCATTTCTTTACTTCATTAATGAGACATTAAGACCGGTGTGGTCATGTTCTCAAACACCTTCTGCGTCACACCACCCAGAATGAGTTCGCGGAAACGGTGGTGTCCATAAGCGCCCATCACCAGCAGGTCAGCACGTTCGTCTGAGAGTGTATTCAGGATCAGGTTGCCCTCATCCACGCCGCGGGTAGAAAATTGATCGCTTTCCGTCTTGATGCCATGTCGGGCAATATGGGCAGCGGCTTGTTCAGCCGTAACGCCGATCTCTTTTTTCGACTTTTTCTTAGGGTTGATGGCCACGACCTTGACCTTTTTGGCCGCACTCATCAGTGGTAGTGCGTCATTCAAAGCACGAACAGATTCCCGGCCTGGTGTCCATGCAACCACCACCTTTTTTCCGACCGTTTTGAAGTCGCCTGCATAGGGAATGATGAGAACGGGACGTCCTGTCTCGAGTACCAGGAGTTCAGGCATATCATCCGGCACACTGCCATCGGCGTTTTTATGGTCATGCTGGCCGACAATAATCATGTCCGCTTGCTGGGTTTGCTGGATCACCTGGTTGGTTACCTGATCCGCACTGCTGGGGAGTTTTGCGGTTATCCAGGTCAGTTTTACTTCAGCTTTATCTGCCAGCTTCATAAAACGGCTTTGGAGGCCCGCGCTTAGCTCTTCATGTGCCTGATGGCGCTGCTTCATATTGGGCTCAAAACCCTTGAGAGACGGATCGGCGCGGGCGAACAGGGCAGTCAATCCAGCCTCATTCTGCTTGGCAATCTGCAAGGCTAGCTTGAACCGCTTCTCAGAGTAAGACGTGTTGTCTATATGAACCAGAATGTCTTTTAGAGCCATGGAGCTATTTCCCCCTTATACCAATAGCTTGGATTCGATTTCCTACCGCTGTTGTTTGTAAACTTATTTGCGGCCAGTTCAATTTTTCGAAAATATTATTACGTTTACGTAAACGTAAATTAGTAGAGCAACACTAATTAAAAAATCACGACTGGTCAATACGTGATTGCCCTGAATCCTTACGATGGGTGATTTTGCCACTCATTGTGCTAACTGCAGGCTTAGCCATTGCCTGAGTGTAGTCCTTACGTGGTGGAATAATAGCTCCAACTGATTTTTTCTCGCTAGAGAAAGAAAAACCGCCCGATTAAGGGCGGTTGAAGGGAGTGGAGACGAGTGAATTGTGATTTGTAACTTTCAGCGTGACTTGAATGCGGGAGGGCGCTTTTCGAGGAACGCGCCCATGCCCTCCTTTTGATCGTCCGTGGAGAAGCAGAGGCCAAATACCTGGCTTTCGAGTAGGCAGGCATTGTCCAGATCGAGATCCTGGCCGCGTTGAACGGCCTGTTTTACCAGATTTACCGCGACAGGCCCCTTTTCACAGATGGTGCGGGCTGTCTCCAGTGCCTTCTCCATCAACTCTGCCGCCGGGTAGATGTGATTGACCAGGCCCCACTCTCCGGCCTCATCTGCCTTGATCTGTCTTCCAGTAGTCAACAGCTCCATGGCCTTTGCCCGACCGATGAGTCTGGGTAAGCGCTGGCTGGCGCCGAATCCCGGTGTAACACCGAGGTTGACTTCCGGCTGTCCGAACTGGGCCTTGTCGGAGGCAATAATCCAGTCACAGCTCATGGCCAGTTCGCAGCCGCCACCCAGACAGTAGCCATTCACCACAGCAATGACCGGTATGGCCAGGGTCTCAAGCCGGCGAAAGGCACGCATCCCTTTTTGTGAGAAGACCTGGCCTTCCAGTGCGGTCTTCTCCTTCATCTCCGGTATGTCAGCACCCGCTACAAATGCCTTTTCGCCCGCACCGGTTATCAGGAGTACCCGGGCATCTGCACTGCTCGCGAGTGCTTCACCAGCGGTATAGATCTCATCCAGTGTGGCACTATTGAGCGAATTAAAGCTCCGGGGGCGGTTGATCGTGAGCAGATAGATGCCCGGTTCAACCTGATCGAGTAGGATGTTTTCGTAACTCATCATGACCTCATTGGCAGGTGGCCTGCTCAGTACTCGTAAAAACCTTTACCACTTTTACGACCCAGGTAACCGGCATCAACCATACGGCGAAGTAGGGGGCAGGGCCGGTACTTGGTATCACCCAGTCCCTCATGCAGTACTTCCATTATTGACAGGCAGGTGTCCAGACCGATCAGGTCTGCCAGTGCCAGCGGCCCCATCGGATGATTCATGCCGAGCTTCATCACCTCGTCAATGGCTTCAACTGTCGCCACGCCTTCGTAGTGGGTATAGATCGCCTCATTGATCATCGGCAACAGGATTCTATTGGAGACAAAGCCGGGGCTATCATTCACCTCGACCGGGATCTTGCCAATCTTTTTCGACAGATCATCAATCAGGTTGTAGACCTCGTCGCTGGTCTGCAGGGCGCGGATCACCTCGACCAGCTTCATGACAGGTACCGGGTTCATGAAGTGCATGCCGATCACTTTCTCAGGACGCTGGGTTTCCCGTGCAATGCGGGTGAGAGAGATGGAAGAGGTGTTGGTTGCAAGTACCGCCTCAGGTTTGCAGATACGATCCAACTCCTGAAAGATTTTGCTCTTTATCTCGAGGTTTTCACTGGCGGCTTCAACAACCAGGTCAACTGATGCCAGTGCTTCAAGAGTGGTGGCGCCCTGAATATTGGCCAGGGTAGCAGCCTTGTCTGCCTCGCTGATCTTCTCCTTCTTTACCATGCGACCGAGGCTTTGCTCTATGGTCGAGAGTCCACGTTGGAGTGGTTCATCGGCAATATCATGCAGGATGACTTTGAAGCCTGACGCGGCAAATACCTGTGCAATACCATTACCCATTGTTCCGGCGCCGATAACACCGACAGAATTAACTTGCATATCAACCTCTAGCAATAATGAAATATAGTGCCTATTAAAAAGGATTTTAAGCGACTCTGCAAAGGGTCGTTCTCTGTGATTAATAAGTGCATTTATTTAGTTCTTAATTTACTATTAAAAACAGCAGATTAAGATAATAAGTTAAAGTTAAAAATCGGCAATAAATGCCGCCCTTAAAGGTTACATGTTACGGCGATATTGGCCGCCCACTTCATAAAGGGCATTTGAGATCTGGCCCAAAGAACAGAAACGTACGGCATCCACCAGCTCCACGAAAATATTCTGGTTATTGATGGCTGCAGTGCGAATTCGCTGCAGTGCGGCTTCTGCCTGCATGCCGTGTTGCTGATTAAATTCACGCAGACGTTTAATCTGGCTCAGCTTCTCCTCTTCAGTCGAGCGGGCCAGTTCAATTGTCACTGCCTCATTGCCTTTGGGATTGAGGAAGGTGTTGACGCCGATGATAGGCAGTGAGCCATCATGCTTCATGTGTTCGTAATGCATTGATTCATCCTGAATCTTGCCGCGCTGGTAGCCGGTCTCCATTGCTCCCAGCACACCACCTCGTTCTGAGATGCGCTCAAATTCACTGAGTACTGCCTCTTCAACCAGATCGGTGAGCTCGTCAATAATGAAAGCGCCCTGGTTGGGATTTTCATTTTTGGTCAGGCCCCACTCGTTGTTGATGATCAACTGAATAGCCAGTGCACGACGAACAGACTCCTCTGTTGGGGTGGTGATCGCTTCATCATAGGCATTGGTGTGCAGACTGTTGCAGTTGTCGTAAATAGCGATCAGGGCCTGCAGGGTAGTGCGAATGTCATTGAAGTCCATCTCCTGGGCATGCAGGGAACGGCCTGATGTCTGGATATGGTATTTCAGTTTCTGGCTGCGCTCGTTGGCGCCGTACTTGAAGCGCATCGCGGTAGCCCAGATGCGCCGGGCAACCCGACCCATTACCGTGTATTCAGGGTCCATGCCGTTACTGAAGAAGAATGACAGATTGGGCGCAAACTCATCAATGTCCATACCCCGCGCCAGATAGGTCTCCACATAGGTGAAGCCATTGGAGAGGGTGAAGGCGAGCTGTGAGATCGGGTTCGCACCGGCCTCTGCTATGTGATAGCCGGAGATCGAGACCGAGTAGAAATTACGCACCTGGTTATGGACGAAATACTCCTGGATATCGCCCATCAGCTTGAGGGCAAATTCGGTGGAGAAGATACAGGTGTTCTGCCCCTGATCCTCCTTGAGAATATCGGCTTGTACTGTGCCGCGTACATTGGAGAGTGCCCAGGCTCGGATCTTCTGGATCTCCTCATCGGTGGGCTGACGGCCGTTGTCAGTTTCAAACTTGCCAATCTGTTGATCAATAGCGGTATTCAGGAACATCGCCAGGATCATCGGGGCCGGACCGTTAACGGTCATGGAGACGGAGGTACTTGGGTTGCACAGATCAAACCCGTCGTACAGCACTTTCATATCTTCCAGGGTCGCTATGGAGACGCCAGAATTACCTATCTTGCCGTAGATATCCGGCCTTTCATCCGGGTCGCAACCGTACAAAGTGACGGAATCAAATGCAGTAGAAAGCCTTTTTGCATCAGCGTGTTCCGAGAGTCTTTTAAAACGACGGTTAGTTCTGAATGCGTCGCCTTCACCGGCAAACATCCGGGTTGGGTCTTCCCCTTCACGCTTGAATGCAAACACGCCGGCGGTGTAGGGGAACGTGCCGGGAACATTCTCCAGCAGCAGCCACTTCAGCAGTTCGCCATGATCTTCATACTTGGGTAGCACCACTTTGCGGATCTTTGTGCCAGACATTGTGGTGCGGGTAATCTGGGTGCGGATCTCTTTATCGCGAATCTTTACCACATACTCATCACCGGCGTAGCTTGCTTTGACTTGCGGCCAGATCTCCAACAGCTTTTTAGCACGCTGATCAAGGGCCGCGTCACGCTCTGCAATCAATGAGTCCAGAGCATCAATAGCGCTTCCAGACTCACCCAGCATGCGCTTGGATTCGGTCAGTTGCTGACGTTCCCGTGCAATACGCGCCTGAATGTCGACGGTTTTTTTGTAATCACGAACAGTCTCTGCAATCTCCGCCAGATAACGTGCCCGTTGCGCCGGGACAATGACCTGTTTCCCGGTTGACTTCCGCTCGCTGGAACGGGGCAGGGCGTCCTCTGAAACAGTGAGGCCGAGCGTGCATAGTTTATCCAGCAGGCCGTGATAGAGGGCGGTAACCCCTTCATCATTGAAGCGTGCGGCAATGGTGCCAAATACAGGCATCTCTTCGACCGGTGTGGTAAAGGCCTCCTGATTGCGCTGTACCTGTTTGCGCACATCACGGAACGCGTCTTCGGCACCCTTGCGATCGAATTTGTTGATCGCTACAAAGTCGGCATAGTCCAACATGTCGATCTTTTCCAGCTGGCTCTGTGCGCCGAATTCCGGTGTCATGACATAGAGTGAGGCATCCACCAGCGGCACGATACCGGCGTCGCCCTGGCCAATTCCGGGCGTTTCAACAATGATGAAATCAAAACCAGAGAGTTTGCATGCCTTGACTATGTCAGCGACATACTCGGGTACCTCGCCACTGGCGTCACGGGTGGCAACAGAGCGAAAGAAGATGTTCGGATGCTCAATGGCATTCATGCGGATGCGATCGCCCAGCAGTGCGCCACCGGTCTTTCTGCGCGTGGGATCAACCGCAATAATGGCGATTTTCAGTTGATCCTGTTGACCCAGTCTGAAGCGACGGATCAGCTCATCGGTCAGTGATGATTTGCCTGAGCCGCCTGTACCGGTGATGCCGAGAACAGGGATCTTTTTATCCAGGGTGTTGACGGCCTGATCAATCTCGCCAGCGAGGGCGCTGCTGGCCTGACTTGTCTCCAGCTGAGTGATGATCTGGGCAAGGGCGCGCCAGTCACCTTCCATTATCGGTTGGAGCGTATTGGGTGCAAGCTGGCCCGGGTCAAAATCACTCTGCTCCATGGCCATTTTGATCATGCCCTGCAGGCCCATTTTCTGGCCGTCTTCTGGGGAGAATATGCGTGTCACGCCATAGTCATGCAGCTCCCTTATCTCTTCCTGCACAATGACGCCGCCGCCACCGGCAAAGATGCGGATCTCGCTGCCGCCGCGCTCTTTCAGCATGTCTACCATGTACTTCAGGTATTCGACATGTCCGCCCTGGTAGGAGCTGATGGCGATACCCTGGGCATCCTCCTGGAGGGCAGCATTGACAATCTCGGCCACTGAGCGGTTATGACCCAGATGAATTACCTCGGCCCCTTGAGACTGGAGAATACGTCGCATGATGTTGATGGAGGCATCATGGCCATCAAATAGACTGGCGGCTGTCACGAAGCGGATTTTGTTCTGTTGCTGAGCAATTCCGACAACACTGTTTGCCTGAGGGACGTTTGACATGATGTCTCCAGTTGTTTCTATAACTAGCTGATAATAGAGGATTCAGTAAAGGCGTCTGATACAATGCACAACAGCACTAATGTTCCATTAGCCCTATAATAGACTAAAGCTACCTTACGTTAACGTAAACGTCAATATTAGTATATACGGCAACATAGACATCAATATGACGATTTGCTCCCGCTGGGAATGGAAAGTATAGTGACGTTTACGTAAACGTAGGTTATAACTGTGAGCATGGGGTGATACCTTTACCATTTTCACGCAGTTTAGTATGGCATGAATAGAATGGTTGTTGTCTTCATTCAGAGGCAAAGGATTCACAAGTTTACACTCCTGATGACTATCGGGAATGCGCTGGAGTACGAAGGCACTGTTACTCGGGATAAAATATGCTAATGGAAAAAATACACACCGAAGCGTCTGAAGATGTCGAACTCATGAAGGGAGCGACCTATACCATCTCTGAGCTTGCAAAAGAGTTTGATGTCACTCCTCGGGCCATACGTTTTTATGAAGATCAGGGATTGATCTCTCCGAGTCGAAAAGGGCGCAGGCGCGTCTACCGTGAGCGTGACCGAGTCCGTTTAAAGCTGGTCTTGCGAGGTAAAAGGCTAGGCTTTGCGCTATCTGAGGTCAAAGAGATGTTTGATCTCTACGATACCGCGCCCGGTGAAACCGCCCAGCTCAAATTCCTGCTCGGCAAAATACAGGAGCGCCGTGAGATGCTTGAGCAGCAGCGTCAGGATATTGAAGCCGTTTTGCATGAGATGGAGAGCGTGGAGAAGCGCGCTCACAGTGTGCTTAATGAGATAGATGAGGGTTAACAGTCGCTTATCAGTTTTAGGGACTGTTATGTAACGCTGCACAATAAAAACAAAAAACACTTTATCCCGTTGTTTTGCATTTTCTTTCTCAAAGGGTACTACCCTTTACTCTAACTAAATCCCATTTGATTCATTAGTAAGGTAGTCACAACTATTTAGTTGACGTTAACGTAAACGTAAGTTATGTTCTCTCACAGGTCATCCGGAGATTCTGGGACACATGTGGCCAACGTTTCTGAATCGGTTGTGTTGCTAAGTTTGGTGTAACTCAAATTAAGTTAATCAGGGCACGGCCAGAGCACGATCTATAGGGCTGTTCGACGCGCCAACAGTTCCATATAAGGAGAAAGTGAATGATCCATCTGCCTTCATTGAATTTTGATCTCGGCGAGACCGTAGAGATGCTGCGGGATGCCGTGCAGGAGTTTACGGCGGCCGAGATAGCGCCTCTTGCGGCAGAAACCGATGAGAAAAACCAATTCCCCAATCACCTGTGGAAGAAATTTGGTGATATGGGACTGTTGGGTATCACGGTTGCGGAGGAGTTTGGCGGTAGTGAGATGGGCTACCTGGCACATATGGTGGCGATGGAAGAGATCAGCCGTGCCTCCGCTTCTATTGGTTTGAGCTATGGTGCGCACTCCAATCTCTGTGTAAACCAGATCAAGCGTAACGGCAGCCAGGCACAGAAAGAGAAATATCTACCGAAGCTGATCAGTGGTGATCATATCGGTGCACTGGCCATGTCTGAACCCAATGCTGGCTCTGATGTGGTGGGCATGAAGCTGAAGGCGGAAAAGAAGGGTGACCGTTATGTCCTTAACGGTAACAAGATGTGGATCACCAATGGCCCTGATGCCCATGTGATGGTGGTCTATGCCAAGACAGATCTTAAGGCCGGACCAAAAGGGATTACGGCCTTTATCATTGAGCGAGAGTTTGGTGTTAAGAGTGCCCAGAAACTGGATAAGCTCGGTATGCGTGGTTCCAACACCTGCGAGCTGGTGTTCGAAGATGTGGAAGTCCCGGAAGAGAACATTCTCGGTGGACTCAATCAGGGCGTGAAGGTGTTGATGAGTGGGCTCGATTACGAACGTGCCGTTCTCTCTGGTGGGCCACTGGGCATTATGCAGGCCTGTATGGATGTGGTGGTGCCCTATATCCACGAGCGTGAACAGTTTGGGCGTCCTATCGGTGAGTTTGAGTTGATGCAGGGCAAGATGGCGGATATGTATACCACCATGAATGCTTGTAAAGCTTATGTCTATGCTGTCGGCAAGGCGTGTGATCGTGGTGAGACAACACGAAAGGATGCGGCGGGTGCAATTCTCTACTCCGCAGAGAAAGCAACCTGGATGGCACTGGAGGCAATTCAGACCCTGGGTGGCAATGGCTATGTTAACGAATATCCAACAGGCCGTTTCCTGAGAGATGCCAAGCTTTATGAGATTGGCGCAGGTACTTCAGAAATACGCCGTATGTTGATCGGCCGCGAGTTGTTTAACGAAACCCGATAATTTGTTAAAGGGTCGGAGTCGGTCCAGATCGACTCCGACCTCTGTGCATTTGACTCTGCCCCCTGCGATAACAAGCTGAATTGTAATATTGAACAAACCGGAGTTTTCCCATGAGTGATCCTATTGTCATCGTTGATATCGCCCGTACCCCGATGGGTGGTTTTCAGGGTTCCCTGTCGTCATTGACTGCACCGCAGCTGGGTTCAGCGGCTATTGCAGCGGCTGTGAGCAGGGCCGGCATCAGTCCCGAAGATGTACAGGAAGTACTGATGGGTAATGTACTGACGGCTGGCATTGGCCAGGCACCGACTCGACAGGCGGTACTGGGTGCTGGCCTTCCATTAAGCACCACCTGTGCTGGTGTCAGCAAGGTATGTGGCTCTGGTATGAAGGCGGTGATGCTGGCCCATGACCTACTCAAGGTTGGAACCAATGATGTGATGGTCGCCGGTGGTATGGAGTCCATGACCAATGCCCCTTATCTGCTGGACAGGGCACGCGGCGGCTATCGCTTGGGCCATGGCAAGGTAATGGATCACATGTTCCTCGACGGACTGGAGGATGCCTACTTTGATCGCGGCGCCCTGATGGGTACCTTTGCCGAGCAGTGTGCAGATCATTTTAAATTCAGCCGTGAACAGCAGGATGAATTCGCCATTGCCTCACTGAGTCGTGCCAACGCTGCAATTGAAGCGGGTCGCTTTGAACGGGAAATCACCCCCGTTACCATCAAAGGGCGCGGTGGTGATACGGAAGTGACAATTGATGAGCAGCCAGGCAATGCCCGTCCGGAGAAAATCCCCAGTCTGCGTCCCGCCTTTCGAAAAGACGGTACTGTGACGCCGGCCAACTCCAGTTCCATCTCAGATGGCGCAGCTGCACTGGTGATGATGCGTGCATCTGAGGCAGAACGTCGTGGCTTGTCTCCCAAGGCCATTATTCATGGCCATGCCGGTTATGCCGGTGAGCCCTGTTGGTTTACCACAGCACCTGTCTATGCCATGCAGAACCTGTTACAGCGTCTGGAATGGAGCAAGGATGAAGTGGATCTGTGGGAGATCAATGAGGCCTTTGCCGTTGTCACCATGGCGGCTATGCGGGAGATGAATCTTGATCATGAAAAGGTCAATATCAACGGTGGTGCCTGTGCTCTCGGGCATCCGATTGGCGCATCAGGTGCACGTATACTAGTAACGCTTCTGGCGGCCCTGGAGAATCAGGGACTGAAGCGAGGCATTGCCTCACTCTGTATCGGTGGCGGTGAAGCCACGGCCGTCGCTATCGAGCGGGTTTAAGCAAGACCGGTAGGATGGGTGCGTCGTCAGTGCCCACGCGGAAGCACGATACAATCCAATCGCGTGGGCACCAAAGATGTGTCCACCCTTCAGATCAAGACCTGTTGCAGGGCAGACAAAACAAACCACAGGAGTCAGTGAATGATCCTCAGCGAAGAACAGCGCATGATCCGTGACATGGCACGGGACTTTGCCCAGGAGCGGCTGGCACCGCATGCAGCTGAATGGGATCGGGAGAGTATCTTTCCTTCCGATGAACTGAAAGAGATGGGCGCACTTGGCCTGTTTGGCATGACCATGCCTGAAGAGTGGGGTGGTGCTGGTACGGATTATGTCTCCTTTGCCCTGGCTATTGAAGAGATTGCCGCAGGCGATGGCGCCTGCTCTACCATACTCAGTGTCAACAACTCGGTGGTCTGCGGGCCGTTGTTAAAATTTGGTAGTGACTATCTGAAACAGACCTATCTGAAACCACTGGCATCGGGTGAGATGCTCGGTTGCTTCTGTCTGACAGAGCCCCAAGCCGGGTCAGATGCTTCAGCCCTCAAGATGCGTGCGGTAAGAGCGGGTGATGAGTATGTCCTGAATGGGACCAAACAGTTCATCACCTCGGGCAAATACGCACAGCTCGCCATTGTCTTTGCAGTGACTGATCCTGCAGCGGGTAAACGGGGCATCAGTGCCTTTGTAGTGCCTACGGATAACCCCGGTTATAAAGTTGCCAATGTAGAGAAAAAACTAGGGCAGCACGCCTCTGACACGGCGCAGATCTTTTTTGATGAGTGCCGCATACCAGTCGATCACCTGATCGGCAAAGAGGGTGAAGGTTACAAGATTGCGCTAAGTAACCTGGAGAGTGGTCGCATCGGTATTGCCGCCCAGTGTGTGGGTATGGCACGAGCGGCTTATGAAGCCGCTCTGAGTTACGCCAAGGAGCGGGAGAGTTTCGGTACCCCAATTATCAACCATCAGGCAGTCGGATTTCGTCTGGCGGACATGGCCACACAACTGGAAGCGGCCCATCTGATGGTAATGAACGCGGCCGTTCTGCGTGATGCCGGTGAGCCCTGTCTGAAACAGGCCTGCATGGCCAAATTGTTTGCCTCCGAGGCGGCAGAAAGGATCTGCTCAGATGCCATCCAAGTACATGGTGGATACGGCTATCTGCAGGATTTCCCGGTTGAGCGTATCTATCGCGATGTACGTATCTCCCAGATTTATGAGGGGACCAGCGATATCCAGCGCATCGTCATCTCTCGCGCCCTTGCAGAGGATTGACGCATGGCCGCACCCCTCGAATTCTATTTTGATTTTTACTCACCCTACGGTTATCTGGCCAGTTCAAGGATTGATGAGCTGGCGGCCAGGCATGGCCGGGAAGTGATCTGGCGCCCCTTCCTGGTTGGCGCTACTTTCGCAGTAACCGGTGCGCGTCCATTGGTTGATATTCCCTTGCTGGGTGATTACTCACTGCATGACATGCAACGATGTGCACGTATGCAAGGCGTTCCTTTTCAACTGCCAGCCGGGTTTCCCAAGGCGGCGCTGGCACCCTCACGGGCGTTTTACTGGTTGACAGATAATGACCCAGAGAAGGCCAAGAGGCTGGCAAAGGCCGTTTATAACGCTACTTTTGCTGAAGGGCGTGATGGTGCAGATCCACAACTGGTTGCAGAGCTGGCGGTACCTCTTGGTATCGATTCAAATGAACTACTTGAAGCGATTCAGAGACCCGAAGTGAAAGCACGATTAAAACAAGAAACTGAAGCCGCGTTAACAAGAGGCGTGTTTGGATCGCCTACCATTTTTGTAGATGGCGAACCCTTCTGGGGAAATGACCGACTTGAACAGGTCGATCGCTGGTTAGTGACAGGAGGCTGGTAATGTCGGTCATCAAGAGCAGTATCAATCGCAAAAGCGAACAGTTTCGGGAATACCAGGCCTCCATGCAGGCATTGGTGGCAGATCTTCGTGAACGCGTGGCGACCATTGCCGAGGGTGGTGGTGAACGCGCCCGTGACAGGCATCTGAGTCGGGGCAAACTGCTACCACGTGAACGTATCCGGGTATTGTTGGATACGGGCTCGCCCTTTTTGGAACTCTCCCAGTTTGCCGCTTACGACATGTACAAAAATGAAGTGCCTGCAGCGGGTGTGATTACCGGCATAGGGCGTGTCTCCGGGCAGGAGTGCATGATTATTGCCAATGATGCGACGGTCAAAGGGGGCAGTTATTTCCCCATGACAGTAAAAAAGCATATCCGCGCCCAGGAGATTGCGCGGGAGAATCGACTCCCCTGTATCTATCTGGTGGATTCCGGTGGTGCCAATCTGCCAACCCAGGATGAGGTGTTTCCTGATCGTGAACACTTTGGTCGCATCTTCTATAACCAGGCCAATATGTCGGCCCAGGGCATACCGCAGATTGCCGTGGTAATGGGTTCCTGTACTGCGGGTGGCGCCTATGTGCCCGCCATGTCGGATGAGAGCATTATCGTCAAAGAACAGGGGACGATCTTCCTGGGTGGCCCGCCACTGGTCAAGGCGGCAACCGGTGCCGTGGTGACGGCGGAAGAGCTGGGCGGTGCCGATGTGCACTCCCGTATCTCGGGTGTGACGGATCACTATGCGATGAATGACTCTCATGCGCTGGGCCTGGCCCGTCGAGTGGTCAAGACACTCAATCGCACCAAACAACCCGAGGTAACACTGCGACAACCTGTTGAGCCCCTTTATCCAAAAGAGGATATCTACGGCATCGTGCCGAATGATCTGCGCAAGCCGTTTGATATACGTGAAGTGATCGCCCGCGTGGTGGACGGCAGTGAGCTGGATGAGTTCAAAAAGCTTTATGGTACAACCTTGATCTGTGGCTTTGCCCATATCCACGGTTATCCGGTAGGCATCATTGCCAATAACGGCATCCTCTTTTCCGAGTCGGCGCAGAAGGGCGCGCACTTTGTAGAGCTCTGTGCCCAGCGTGGTATTCCACTGGTCTTCCTGCAAAATGTTACCGGTTTCATGGTAGGTAAAAAATATGAAGCGGGTGGTATTGCAAAGGATGGTGCCAAGATGGTAACAGCCGTGGCCTGTGCCAAGGTGCCGAAGTTTACGGTTATTGTTGGCGGTAGTTTTGGCGCGGGTAACTATGCCATGTGTGGTCGTGCCTACGGCTCACGCTTTCTCTGGATGTGGCCCAACGCCCGGGTCTCGGTCATGGGTGGTGATCAGGCCGCCAATGTATTGAGCCAGATTAAACGGGATGCGATGGAAGCGCGGGGTGAAAACTGGTCGGCTGAAGATGAAGAGGCCTTCAAAACACCTGTCAAAGATCAATATGAACACCAGGGCCACCCCTACTATGCCAGTGCAAGGCTTTGGGATGATGGGATCATAGATCCGGCTGAGACACGTACCGTATTGGGTCTTGGGCTCTCCGCTGCATTGAATGCACCTGTTGAAAAGACCACCTTCGGCATCTTCAGGATGTAAACAGGGAGTGATGGGAAGATGATGGCAGAAAATTCAGTAACGCTTGACCTGGACGATCGGGGAGTGGCAACACTCACCATTAATCGCCCGGAAATTCATAACGCCTTTGATGACACACTAATCAATCGGCTGCTGCAGGCACTTGAATCGGTTGAGGTTGATCCCAAAGCACGCATTGTGGTGTTGCGCTCGGAAGGTAAAAGTTTCTCAGCCGGTGCTGATCTGCGCTGGATGCGGCGCATGGCTGACTACAGTGAGTCAGAAAATCTTAAAGATGCGATGGCGCTGGCGAGTCTGATGGAGCGGCTGAACAATCTCTCCAAGCCGACGATAGCGGTTGTACAAGGTGCGGCCTTTGGCGGTGGTGTGGGTCTTGTGGCCTGTTGTGACATGGCTGTGGCGAGTGAAAGTGCGAAGTTTTGTCTCTCTGAGGTTCGTCTGGGTTTGATCCCCGCAGTGATCTCTCCCTATGTCATTGCAGCCATAGGTGAACGTGCGGCACGCCGCTATTTCCTGACAGCAGAGCGTTTTAATTCGGTAGAGGCGCATCGATTAGGTCTCGTGCATGAAGTGGTTCCTGAAGAGCAACTCCAGGCCCAAGTCGATGCCTTGATTGATCAACTGCTGATGGGTGGCCCCCGTTCATTGGCCGCTGCCAAGTCACTGATCTTTGCCGTATCCCGTAAACCAACCAGCGAGTCGGTCATTATGGATACCGCGCAACGTATTACCGCTGCACGTGCATCGGATGAGGGGAAAGAGGGATTGAATGCCTTCCTCAATAAGCGCCCTCCCGCCTGGATACCAGAGGATTAAAAGAGATGTTTGACAAGATTCTGATTGCCAATCGAGGTGAGATTGCCTGCCGAGTTGCCCGTACTGCGCGACGCATGGGGATCACCACCGTGGCTGTCTATTCCGAGGCGGATGCTGATGCGATGCATGTGTCGTTGTGTGATGAGGCCTATCTGATCGGACCGGCTCCGGCGAAAGAGAGTTATCTGCGGGCCGATAAAATACTCGAAGTCGCCAAGGCATCGGGTGCCCAGGCGGTTCATCCAGGTTATGGTTTCCTGTCTGAAAATGCTGAATTCGCAGAAGCTTGTCAGGCGGCAGGTATCGCCTTTATTGGTCCGCCATCCTCGGCGATTGTTGCGATGGGCTCGAAGAGTGAGGCCAAGATCATCATGACTAAAGCCAATGTGCCACTGGTGCCTGGCTATCATGGTGAAGATCAATCCCTGGCTACGCTGAAAAGTGAAGCGGATAAGATGGGCTATCCTTTGCTAATCAAGGCCACCGCCGGTGGCGGTGGTAAAGGCATGCGGGTGGTCAGTAGTTCGGCCGATTTTGAAACCGGGCTGAATGCTGCCAAGCGTGAGGCGATATCTTCATTTGGCGATGACAAGGTGTTGCTGGAACGTTATCTGCTGTCACCGCGGCATGTGGAACTGCAGGTGTTTGCTGATACACAGGGTAATGCCGTCCATCTGTTTGAGCGTGATTGCTCGGTTCAACGGCGTCACCAGAAAGTTCTGGAAGAGGCGCCCGCGCCGGGCATGACCCCTGAACTGCGCGCTGAAATGGGAGAGGCAGCAACCAATGCCGCCAAGGCGATTGGTTATGTCGGTGCAGGTACGGTGGAGTTTCTGCTCGATAGTGATGGCAAGTTCTATTTCATGGAGATGAATACCCGTTTGCAGGTGGAGCACCCTGTAACCGAGATGATCTCAGGACAAGACCTGGTCGAGTGGCAGCTGAAGGTAGCATCCGGTGAACCGCTGCCCATGGCTCAATCTGAGTTGCAGATCAATGGCCATGCCTTTGAGGCTCGGGTCTATGCGGAAAATCCGGCAAAAGATTTTCTGCCGGCAACCGGGAAACTGCGCTATCTGCAGACACCTGAGCAGGGCCCTTGTGTGCGGGTCGATACTGGGGTCGAGCAGGGTGATGAGGTGAGTATTCATTATGACCCGATGATCGCCAAACTGATTGTCTGGGGTGAAGACCGGGCTAGTGCATTGCATAAGTTACGTGCGGCACTGGCGGATTATCGCATCGTAGGTGTAACCACCAATCTTGAATTTCTCTCTACACTCTGCGCCTTACCAGCGTTTTCCAATGCCGAACTGGATACGGGATTCATTGAGAAGCATGAGGCTGAACTCTTCCCTGTAGTTGAATCTTTATCGGATGACATCCTGGCGATAGCTGCACTTCATGGGTTGTTGGTTGAGCAAAAACGTACACTGCAGGAACAGGCCGACTCCCACGATCCCTTTTCTCCCTGGGGAATTGGCAGTGGCTGGCGTATGAATCAAGACAGCTTTCATGCCTTGCACTGGTCGACAGAGAGCGCGCAGGGCAGTGTGGTGGCACATTACCGTGATGGTGCCTATCTGCTGGAACTTCCAACGAGCGAATGTCTGGTGTCAGGCGAGATTCTGGAGAATGGTGATCTGCTGGCTGATTTGTCAGGGCGTCGCTTCAAAGTCGCTGTGATTCGGCATGATCAAGAACTGACCATACTGCATCAGGGACGTTCCTGGCAGCTTACCCTGACCGATCCGCGACTTGATGCCCTTGAGGGTGAAGCTGCCAGCGGCAGTCTGGTTGCGCCAATGACGGGCAATGTTATTGCCATTAATGTGGCTGAAGGTGACGAAGTTAAACAAGGTGATGCCGTGATGATTGTGGAGGCGATGAAGATGGAGCACACCATCTCAGCGCCAAGCGACGGCATTGTTAAAGAGATACGCTTTGCCGTTGGAGATCAGGTTGAAGATGGCGAAGCCTTGCTGGTGATCGAGTAGATCGGATCATCCTATATGTCTATTGGTTGTTGAAAACATTTGTCAGTCTACCGCTATTGAAAAGGTATAGAGAGTGAAACTACCAGAACGCGTAAAGATTGTAGAAGTAGGGCCACGGGATGGCCTGCAGAATGAGGCTGCGCCGGTACCTGTAGAAGTAAAGCTTGGACTGATCGATCGACTGGAGAAAGCAGGTGTGTCGGTTATCGAAGCTGGTAGCTTTGTCTCCCCAAAATGGGTGCCACAGATGGCATCGAGTGCAGAACTGTTTCAGCTGATTGATCAGAAGCCTGGCGTCAGTTATCCCATGCTGGTTCCGAATCTGAAAGGGCTTGAGAGTGCGCTCTCAGTTGGCGTTAAAGAGATCGCCATCTTTGCGGCGGCATCTGAAAGTTTTACCCAAAAGAATATCAACTGCTCTATAGAAGAGAGTATTGCCCGATACAGTGATGTCATGGCGCAGGCTAAACAGCATGGATTATTGGTGCGTGGTTATGTCTCCTGTGTTCTCGGCTGTCCCTATGAGGGTGAGATTGCGCCTGAACGTGTGGCCGATGTTGCACGCCATCTTTATGAGATGGGCTGCTACGAAATCTCACTAGGCGATACCGTCGGTGTAGGTACGCCTATAAAGGCACAGCGGATGATCGATGCGGTAGCGGAAACCGTGCCCGTTGAAAAGCTTGCGGCTCATTTTCACGATACCTACGGCCAGGCATTGGCCAATCTATTTGCCGTGTTACAGCGCGGTGTATCAATAATCGACAGTTCTGTATCTGGCTTGGGTGGCTGTCCCTATGCCAAAGGAGCATCAGGAAATGTGGCCACTGAAGACGTACTCTATATGTTGAATGGGCTGGGTATTCAGACCGGTATCGATATGGAGAAGCTGTTACAGGCGGGTGATTATATCAGCCGCTATCTGCAACGTGATCCGGCTTCTAAAGTCGCTCGCGCACTAAGCGCGGCGGACTGATTCCAGGTAGGGTGGGCACGTCGTCTGTGCCCATGCGGTTAATTGCTGCGTGTCATCCACGTGGGCACAAAAAACGTGCCCACCCTACCGCTAAATCCAGATTCAAAAAACTTAACCATAACAACGCTTCATGCGGAGGTATTCATGTCAGACAAACCCATTAGCCGATTCCCCATACCCGATATCAACGAGATGCCCGAGGACATTCGAGAAGTAATCTTGGCTGTCCAGGAAAAGTCTGGCTTTATACCGAATGTTTTTCTGGCCTTGGCCCACCGTCCCGATGAATTTCGAGCCTTCTTTGCCTATCATGATGCCCTGATGGAGAAAGAGAGTGGTTTGACAAAGGGTGAACGTGAAATGATTGTGGTCGCGACATCCAGCAGAAATCAATGCATTTACTGCGTTGTGGCGCACGGTGCCATCCTGCGCATACGTGAAAAAAATTCACTGATTGCCGATCAGATCGCTGCCAACTATCGCAAGGCCGATATCACCCCCCGCCAGAAGGCGATGCTTGATTTTGCCTTGAAGATTACCCTGAATGCCAATGAAGTAGGGGATGAGGATTATGAACTACTGCATGGCCACGGTTTCAGTGATGAAGATATCTGGGACATTGGAGCTATCTCAGCCTTCTTTGGGCTTTCAAATCGTATGGTCAATTTGACCAGTATGCGTACTAATGATGAGTTTTATCTGCTGGGTCGCTTACCGAAGAAGTAAAGAGTAATGAGTTTTTGATCATCCACAAGCCTCAGTTATTGGGTCTCATGGGTGGTCGGAGATATGTAAGGACAGATAATACTCTGCTATTCAATAGGAAGCGGATGCCAGTTAAATTGATATTGTGTAGTAAATTTTGTCGACTATTGATCGCAAGTAAAAAATTTCTCGGAGGTACCAAATAGCAATTGGTAATGTGAGCATCATTAAACAGCTAATCGTGATTCTTTGCTTGATGTTCTCGATGTCCTGCTATAGCGACGTCCGATATCATTTTTTATCAGCAGCAACAGATAACGATTTGAATAAATGGCATCCAGATAGTCAGGAGCTCTGTTATTATCCTGGAACTGATATTGTCTCAAATCAGGCTGAGCGAGTATTCAAAGAAATATTTAGCTATATTGCGCCAGAAAAAGAACTGGCACATGCTTTAATGAATCACGCATTAAAAAAACGTGTTGCATTCTGCATCGAAAATCGTGTTGATGGTACAAGAGGATATTATGACTATCGCTTTAATGTGCTCGCGATACGATCTTCTTTGAGCTTTTATCAAAAAGTAGCCATTGTAATTCATGAGCTTAGGCATGTTGTTCAGGTAGGAAGGGGTTTTCGTCAATCCCTCGATTATTCGATGAATGAAATGGTCAGAATGACTTATGCTGTCGAAGCGGATGTCCAAGCCTATTCTGTCTATTTTGCTTGGCGATTAAAAGAAAAAGGGCGGCCTGAGCTCTGGGATGAATTGCTTAACTTTGATAGGTATCGGGATATTGCGATAGTCTTTGAACGAACTATGATGCAATCAGGAGATGAAATCTATTCTCTTAAACAGGCTTTTATTCAGTGGTATGCCTCGCCCTGGAGAAGAGCAAATTATCACCAGGGCTGCTGCATGAGTTATTTGGATTCTCTGGATGAGAGCCATCTAATTGAGAGTTTTGAAGTACTGCCAGAAACTTATTTTGATCAGCTGTGTATTTTGCCGGACGGTAGAAATTATGGTTGCCATAAGACAACCGCAATCAAGTTAAGTGATTAGAAAAGCGCTAGCTGATCAGCCGCTATTTGCTCAAAACTATCATTTAAAAAATGTAAAATACCATCGGCCACAGGTTCGATCTGACGGTCAATATAATGTTGATAATCAATCGGACTGTTCAGTTTTTCGATTGGTTCTGGTCCATTGAGTGTTATCACGTAGCTGACCCAGCGGCGGGGTCTGTCCAGCTTTCTGGCGGCCTGAACATGTGGCTGCACATTGCGTTGATGATCTTCCAGCTTTCTGCGCAGGCGTTTTCTATAGACCAGTTGGTCATTCAGCTCTCCTTTTCTTAAATTTGAAACCAGATCGCTGATGTACTCTTCATAAGGTTCATTAAAGAAAACTTTCCTATAGAGTTCTCTTTGAAATTGTTGTGCCAGTGCAATAAAAAAGCCAACCATGCTTCCATAGTTGGCTAGTCTCTGAATTTTAAAGAATCATTGGTTGCTATTTAGACCTTCCAGGTAATCAGGAATAGCGGTCGCATTACCAGTTTCTTGATCAGACATTCCCTTTGCTATGCTAGCCGATGTTTTTCCTGCAGCCGTGGCTGGCATCTGGTTGAAGTCAACGTGTACTCTCTCGGATCCATAAATCAGATCTCTGCCAATATCGTCAGCAATGGC
>VMRY01000110.1 GCA_007713595.1 Sedimenticola thiotaurini | reverse complement strand
TATTAACTTATTATTTATTACTTATTGTATGATCTGTATCAATATCAAATATGAGCTATACAATTACCCTGTAAGAGCGAAACAAATCAACCTAAATCGGAGGGATGACATGAATAAGACTCGCAAATTTTTGACTGCTGCACTCATAGCCACCTCTGCGGCTATGGCACCACTCTCTGCAGATGCTTTCTGGGGCTGGGGTCCATGGAATGATGGTTGGGGTGGCCCCTGGGGTGGTGGACCTTGGGGCGGTTATCCCTATTATGGTGGCTATCCGGGTTATGGCTATGGCTACCCGGGATACGGCTATCCTGGGTATGGATACGGCTATGCGCCCTACTATGGCGTACCTTATCTGCCGGCCGCCCCTCAAGCGCCTGCACCTGAAAAAAAAGAGGAAGCCAAGTAACCGGGATGGGTCAACTTTTTCGGTAAACAGGATACCTGCTCTACAGGCTTCATGTATGAGCAGGTATCTCTCCCGTCTGCACGCTGAATTCATTAGGGCGGAAAAGTGTTGTCAAATCACGGCAAATAGCTATCCGTTGTGAACCGCCCCTAATAAAAACACAATATCTTGTGTTTTTATTATTTTCCTTTTTTTTCCGATACTTATGTGGAATTCAATCAAATAATGACAAGCTATGTCATTGATTTCATTGTTTATTACTATTCACTTATAAACTATTCTGATGCTTGACAGGGATCAATTCAAGCCATAATCTTCGCCCATCAAAACACAACATATAGTGTTTTTCAGCCAGCAATGGAAAGCTAAGCTACAATATATAGGGATAGAGTCAATGCATATTGGACGGAAACCAGCCCTGGCACCCGTTTTAAGTTAAAGATCATACTGAATTAGAAACTTTGAAAGTTGTACCCTGTATATCTGCGCCAGCATCTAGCGGCTGAACCAATGCGGATACGACAACACTATAAATATAAGAGCCGAAGGATTTGTGTGACATGAAAAGCGCCCACCTCAAAGCAGTACCCGATGCCGCCGTTGAGATTGCCCTACAGCCGGCCTCTCTCGACATATGGAACACTAAATACCGCCTGAAGGCTAAAGACGGTACGCCGGTTGATAAAGACATTGATGGCACCTATCAGCGTGTCGCCAAAGCCCTCGCTGAAATTGAGACCACCCCGGAACTTCAAGAGGAGTGGGAAGGCCGTTTTCTCTGGGCCCTGCGTCGAGGAGCAATACCGGCTGGACGAATTACCTCCAACGCCGGTGCGTTGGAACATAAGCCCGCCACATCAACGATCAACTGTACCGTTTCAGGCACCATCTTTGACTCGATGAACGAGATCCTCGGAAAGGTCCATGAGGCAGGTCTCACCCTCAAGGCCGGGTGTGGCATTGGTTACGAGTTCTCCACCCTTAGACCCAAGGGTGCCTATGTCAGTGGTGCAGGTGCCTACACCTCTGGGCCCCTCTCTTTCATGGATATCTATGACAAGATGTGTTTCACCGTCTCTTCTGCCGGTGGCCGTCGTGGCGCTCAAATGGCCACCTTTGATATCGGGCATCCCGATGTGATGGATTTTGTCCGTGCCAAGCGGGAAGACGGTCGTCTGCGCCAGTTCAATCTCTCGCTGTTAATTACCGAAGAGTTTATGGAAGCGGTAAAACAGGACGCGCAATGGGATCTGGCCTTCCCTGTTACAGAGAAAGAGGTACAGGAGGACGGAATCAATCTGAGTAACAGCGATCAAGTCGTCTGGCGCGAGTGGCCCTACAAAGAGAACTTTATTGTTGACGAAACCGGCACCAAGGTGGCCTGCAAGATTTACAAAACCATTCGGGCGCAACGGCTGTGGGATGTCATCATGTCTTCCACATACGATTATGCCGAGCCTGGTTTCATCCTGATTGATAAAGTCAATGAGATGAACAACAACTGGTTCTGTGAAAATGTTCGTGCTACCAATCCCTGTGGCGAACAGCCCCTCCCCCCCTATGGTGCTTGCCTCTTGGGTTCGGTCAATCTGACCAAGTTTGTACGAAACGCCTTTAGCAAAGAGTCCAGCTTTGACTGGGCTGAGTTCCGCAAAGTGGTCGCTATCTTCACCCGCATGCTGGACAACGTGGTTGATATCAACGGACTGCCACTGGAAGAGCAGCGCAAAGAGATCGAACTCAAGCGTCGTCATGGCATGGGCTATCTTGGCCTCGGTTCCTGCATGACGATGCTGGGCATGAAATACGGCGATGCCGCCTCTTTACGCTTCACTGAAAAGGTAACCAAAGAGTTGGCACTGGTTGGCTGGGAGACAGGTCTGGAGCTGGCACGTGAAAAGGGCCCTGCCCCGATCATGGAACAGGAATTCACCATCACTAAAGAGATGCTGACCCAGCGCCCCGAGATGGCTGTCGATAACTGGAAGATCGGCGACAAGATCAAGGGCAAGATTCTGCATGCCAAATACAGCCGCTATATGCAGCAGATTGCAGCAGAACGGCCTGAGTTAGTCGAACAGATCGCTGAACACGGTTGTCGTTTCACCCATCACAGCTCTATTGCACCAACCGGCACCATCTCACTGTCGCTGGCGAATAACGCCAGTAACGGTATTGAACCCAGCTTTGCCCATCACTATGCCCGCAACGTCATACGTGAAGGTAAAAAGAGTAAAGAGAAGGTCGATGTATTCAGCTTTGAACTGTTGGCCTATCGTGAACTGATTAATAAAGAGGCCATGCCCTACTCCAATGAGGCAGAGCAAAAGCTACCTGACTACTTCATCAGTGCCGATCAGATCTCTCCAAAACAGCATGTGGATGTACAGGCGGCCGCACAGAAATGGATCGACTCATCCATCTCAAAAACAGCCAACGTACCGACCGACTTTGATTACGAAGAGTTCAAGGACATCTATCTCTATGCCTATGAACAGGGTCTGAAGGGTTGCACCACCTTCCGCTTCAACCCCGAGGCATTCCAGGGCGTCCTGGTTAAAGAGGAAGACCTGGCCAACACCACATACAAATTTACCTTGGAAGATGGCACTGTGATTGAGGCCAAGGGTAATGATGAGATCGAATATGATGGCGAGATCCATTCAGCCGCCAACCTGTTCGACGCGATGAAAGAGGGTTACTACGGTAAATTCTAAACCGTAATAACAGAGAACAAACCTATCAGCCCCGATGCTGATACAGAGGAATCAACCGATCAGTTATTACTGACAGGGTTAAGTATCATGGCAATCAAGATTGACAGCAAAATCGTAAGCTACAGCGTCGCAAAAGATGAGCAGGCACCTGCTCCTGTTGAAGAGAAAGCGGCAGAAAGCAACATTATCCACATGCATGAAAAGGTCGCCCGACCCGAAATGCTGTTCGGCTCAACCTATAAGATCAGTACGCCACTCTCTGAGCATGCGCTGTATGTCACCATTAATGACATTATCCTGAATCATGGTACTGAGCATGAGGTCCGCCGCCCCTACGAAGTGTTCATCAACTCCAAGAACATGGATCACTTCCAGTGGATCGTGGCACTGACCCGCATTATCTCGGCCGTATTCCGTAAAGGGGGTGATGTCACCTTCCTGGTAGAAGAGCTGCGCTCGGTATTTGATCCCAGTGGCGGCTATTTCAAGAAAGGCGGCAAATACATGCCTTCACTGGTGGCCGAAATCGGTGACGCCATTCACTGTCATCTGGTGATGATCGGCCTATTGAAAGAAGATGGTCCTGACGAGCATCAGCAGAAGTTGATCGACGAAAAACGCGCCCAGTATGAAGAGTCCATCAACTTGCGCGACAAAGAGCACGATTGTGATTTCCCGGAAGGCGCCCAGCTTTGTAAAAAGTGCAGCACCAAGGCCGCGATCATGATGGATGGTTGTCTCACCTGTTTGAACTGTGGTGACAGTAAGTGCGGGTAACGGTATTTAAAGATACAAAATTGGCTAGCATAAATTGAAAACAGAAAAGGCAAGCTTAACACTTGCCTTTTTTCTTGTGGGCGAGAGAACGCTTCTATGGATACTTTCGGCCAGAAGCGAACGGCCGGTATTTTAGCGTGAGTGGCGGCTAGCGACATGAAGCGGACATTGAATGATACAATGCAGAGAATCTGGTTCCTGCTTGGAGTTGACGCTGGTTTTCCATCTCCTTGTCACCTGCACTCGAGCCAGTGTAGACAAATATATCGACTAAGCCATCATAAAAGTCAATTTTAAAGAGAGCTTATGGAACGCTATGTCCCGCTAGAACGTGAATTTTCCCTGGTCAATAAAAACGAGGAAGAGATAGATAGTGGTGAGTTTTTTTCGACTTGGGGCTATACGAAACCAATAGCTTGGGATGATTTGTATGAGAGGTTTCGCTGTGTTGTCTTAGCCGAAGCAGGTGCAGGCAAAACGGAAGAGTTTCGCCAACGAGCCGGCTCATTGGCAGACAAAGGAAAACCGGCATTCTTCATCCGTATAGAGGATATCGAGGCTGATTTTTACACGGCATTTGATATAGGCGACGAAATGCAGTTCAACGCATGGTTACAGTCAACTGAAGAAGCTTGGTTCTTCCTAGACTCCGTTGATGAGGCCAGGCTCGAAAACCCACGTGCATTCGCAAAAGCTCTTAAACGCTTCTCCAAAGGGATAAAAAGAGGTGCACACAGGGCGCACATCTACCTATCCAGTCGTCCATATGCATGGCGTCCCAAGGAAGACCAAAGACTACTTGATGACCTTTTATATCTTCCAGCCCCACAGGAAGATGTTGATGAAAACCAAAATTCCAAGCCTGAAAGTGCCCTCGCGATCTACTCAATGCGGCATTTGGATGCTGGAAGGATTCGGAAATTCTGTGTTGCTCGTTCCGCTGAGAATATTGACCGGCTGTTAGGAGAAATTGATCGGGCCAACCTCTGGAGTCTGGCTGAGAGACCCTTTGACCTCGAAGGAATTCTGATCAAATGGGCAGATGACAACACATTAGAAGGTCGGCTGGCACTACTCCGCCACAACATCGACAAGCGCCTGCGTGATGAGCACTGTAGCGATCGAGCACAGCGACAACCCCTGAATATCGAACAGGCAAAAGAAGGCGCGCGTCGTTTAGCGGCGGCTGTTGTATTAACTGGCCAAGTAGGCATCAATATACCTGATGCCACACCGATCAAGCCTGGTATTGAGGCAGAATCCGTACTTGCTGATTGGAATCCTCAGGACGTTCGAGCGCTACTGGAGCGTGGCGTTTTCAACGATATAATATACGGTGCTGTGCGTTTCAGGCATCGTGATGTGCGTGAATTGCTCGCTGCTGAGTGGTTTGCCGCATTGCTGAACTCAGGCAACAGCAGACACTCCGTCGAAGCACTGTTTTTCCGTGAGCAATATGGGCAGAAATTCATTACACGTCGGCTACGGCCAATTTTGCCTTGGCTGGTTTTGTTTGACGGAGAGGTTCGCCGAAAGGCACTAGCAATCCAACCCGAAATAACTGTCGAAAGTGGGGATCCATCACAACTGCCTTTGTCGGAAAGGCAAGAATTATTGGCTAACATCGTCCGCCGAATAGCTCTGGATGAGGACGACCGTTCTGCACGAGATAACAGCGCAATCGCACGAATCGCAAATCCAGATCTTACTGAATACGCTCAACAATTAATCGAGAAATTTGGCACCAGTGACGACGCCATCTTTTTCCTTGGTCGGTTGGTATGGCAGGGTGAGATGGAAGAATGCACACCTTCTCTTGTCGCTATTGCCACAGACAACTCGCGAGGAATCTATGCACGTATAGCGTCAGTACGAGCAGTTATGACTTGTGGGTCCTTTGAACAGAGACAGAGCCTATGGCAACAACTCAATGAAAGCGGTGATCAAATCCCACATAATCTACTCGCTGAGTTAGTTCAAGAAGCTGCGCCTAAAAGTCAATCGGTCACTCAAATAGTAGTCTCGCTGGGCAAATTACCACCTTATGAAAGATTCGAGGTAACCGGCCTAGGTGATGCCATACACAAATTTATTGAACGCCTAGACCATGAAGACGACCATCACGCCCTTATCTTGTTACTCAATGGGCTGCATGTCTATCTCGATATGCCACCTTATGTTGAACGACAGGAGTGTCATGTTTCAAAGGAACATGCGTGGTTACTAAGTCCGGCCATTCATTCAGTAGAAAAACTCACTCTTGCTCGGAACGAATCAGTACTCGATGAGACAGCCCTATCCACCATGCTAATGGTTCCTGCTCACCGGCACTGGCACAGTAACGACCTGGACGAATATAAGGATAATCTGCATAAACTCGTCCCTGACTGGCCAGAACTTAACGATGCCCTCTATTGGGCCAGTATCGAACAAGCTCGTGTCGCTGAGACTGAAAGGACCGGCAAGTCATTAACTGACGATTGGCCCGCTTCATGGCTAGGCCATTTCTGGAATTTCGATTTAGACGGCTTGCCGAGGCTACTCGAATACGCCAACTCCCGTTCGTTAACGGATGACAGAGCAGTGGCACTTAGTACTGCATTTCGAGTCTACCTGCAAAATGAAATGCACGAGGAAACCCTGACCTCCCTCAGAGATGCAGTATCAAATGATCCTTCTCTACAGGATCGTTTGGAAGCCATGCTAAACCCACCCGTTTCAGATACAAGCCGTAGACACGCAGAGGAGCATGCTGAATACGAACGCAAGCGAGAAGAAGAGGAAGAACAAAGAAAAAAAGATAGGGACACTTGGATAGCAAAACTGCTGACAAACCCAAACCAAGTCCACACCCCATCTGGCATTAAGCAAGGTGAACTCATAAATAACCAGTATTGGCTAATGCTCGAGTTGCATGATCGTTACTCTACCAATGATCGTTCCGAATATGCCAATTGGAAAGCGTTAATACCGGATTTTGGAGAAGCGGTAGCACAAGCGTATCGAGATGCTGCCATGACTCACTGGCGTCACTATGTACCTTCTCTTGGTTCAGAAGAGGGTCGAGACAACAGTATCCCTTTGTCTCTAATTTTCGCAATGGCGGGCCTTGAAATAGAGGCCACAGAAAACAGTGAATTTTTTTGTAATCTAGATGAAGAGCAAGCACGCCATGCATTACGGTACATCACATGGCAGTTAAATGGATTTCCAAGTTGGTTCGAACGTGTGGACCAGGCATTTCCGGCCCTGACTGAAGAGGTCGTGGCAAAGGAGCTGATTTGGGAGCTTGAAAACACAGGCACCGATAAGCCGATGCACTACATACTGCATGACATCGTCTACCATGCCCCCTGGCTGCATGCGCGTATTGCACCTGTGATCCTAGAGTGGATAGAAGCTAATCCCACACGCATTAGCCAGAATCGACACTACTGCCTACATATATTGGTAAAAGGTGAAATTGACCCAGTAAAGCTTGCTGATCTAGCTTGCAGCCAGATAACTCAGAGCAGCGATCCAAGCAGTATTGCATGGTGGTATGCGCTTCGCGTCGACTGTGATCCCACAAATAGCATTCCTGAACTCGAACATTGGCTATCCACCCTTGATGATGACAAGGCTACTCTTGCCGCTCAGGTTTTCATTACAGCACTCATAGGAGGCAGCCATGTAAGTGACAGTGGCCCGCATTTCGGCAATTTTCGTACCGCTGAGCATTTGAAATCGCTGTACATACTGATGCACCAATATATTCGTGTACAGGAAGATATCGACCGATCAGGGGGGCGCGCATACTCCCCGAACCAACGTGATGACGCACAGAAAGCTCGAAACAGCCTGTTTAAGCTCCTTTCCGAGATACCAGGCAAAAAGAGTTACACGGTTATTGAGGCGTTAGCTCACGAACATCCCAATACAGATTATCGCCCATGGATGGCCAAACAAGCCTACAAGCGGGCCGAAGAGGATGGTGACCTGGAGCCTTGGACTGCTGAGCAAGTCAGTGAGTTTGCTAAATCACAAACCATTACGCCTACAACCCATCATCAGATATTCGACTTGGCAATGAATCGGTTGCATGATCTGAAAAGCTGGGTCGAAAGAGGCAACGACAGTCCCTGGAAAACATGGCAACGCGTTGAGGGTGAAACTGAAATGCGAACATTGATAGCGGGCTGGCTAAACCACCAATGCCGAGACCAATACACAACTGCACAGGAGCCAGAGCTTGCCAATAGCCAGCGTATGGATATTTCGCTGCTAACCACAGGTGTACCATCACCAGTTCCTATAGAGTTGAAATTACTCGACAAAGGCTGGAGCGGCCCTGGTCTTTGCGAACGCCTACGCAACCAGTTGGTGGGCGACTACCTAAGAGAGGAAAGCGCCGGGTGTGGTGTGTTGCTATTGGTCTGGCAAGGTCGAGTTCCTGAGAAAAGATGGGCAATTAACGGCAATAGGGTCGGTTTAAGGGATTTAGCCAGCGCGCTGAAGCAGTATTGGCTTAGTATTTCCTTGGACT
>VMRY01000052.1 GCA_007713595.1 Sedimenticola thiotaurini | reverse complement strand
CGAATCGGTAGCAGACAAACTCAATGCCGCAATTGGTGCCTCACGTGCGGCCGTGGATGCGGGTTATGTGCCGAATGATTACCAAGTGGGGCAGACCGGCAAGATCGTGGCACCGGATCTCTATATTGCGGTCGGTATCTCCGGAGCGATCCAGCATCTGGCTGGAATGAAAGAGAGCAAGGTGATTGTGGCTATTAACAAGGACGAAGAGGCACCGATCTTCCAGGTGGCCGACTATGGTCTGGTGGCGGATCTGTTTGTGGCGCTGCCGGAGTTGGCTGACGCGCTTTAAACAACAGTTAGCTGTCGTGATTAAAAAAGCCCTGCATGAATTCATGCAGGGCTTTTTTGTTGCTTGATTACCCACGAAACTCAGTCACAAAGCCCCTGTAGGTTGGTCTGAACAACGTGAAGCCCAACAATAAACATCCACCAGGGATGCCGTGGCTGAATGGTATGAGAATCAGGTATTGTTTAATCAAAGAAGCGGGTGAACTGTTCTACTTCATCACGTGGCGTACGGTATTGGTTAATGATGGCTGCGGTGTCTTCATAACCCATCGCCAGTCCCACCACCAGTTTTTTATTATCGGAATAACCGAGTTCCTGTTTAACAATCTCAGGGTACTCACCGAGTGCTGCCTGTGGGCAGGTGGCTAAACCCTCTTCAACAGCCATTAACATAATTGACTGTATGAACATCCCGTAATCGAGATATGAGCCAGTCTCAAGAATGTCATCAATAAAAAAGAACATCATTACCGGTGCATCAAATGAACGATAGTTGGCGGCCCACTGATCCAGTTGCCGCTGTTTATCTTCACGACTGATCTGCAAGGTTGAGTACATCTGCAGACCGCAGGCGCGTCTGCGCTCTTTATAAATGCCTTCCCATACCTCAGGGTAGTATTGAAACTCCATCTTGCCCTGCTGACCTTTACGAAAAGCGCTCTCCATCAGATCACCGAGCCGGCGTCTTTTTTCTCCGGTAACAACGGCCACTTGCCAAGGCTGTGTATTTGTTCCCGATGGGGCGTGACGGGCCGCATCAAGAATGCGGACAATTTTTTCATGCGCAACTTCTTTCGGTTGAAATGCCCGCGTTGCTTTGCGTTTTGACAATGTTTCACTTACTGTCATTCACTGGCTCCAGTTAACCTTTACGTAAACGTCATGATAGTTAATCTTTATCAGATGTCTACGACTATTTCGGGTTATGAAAAGGGTTGAGGAGGTGGTGTGAAACAGAAATAGGATAGAATATATGGTTTGCTGATTGCTACCTTATTCAGCGATGTCATGAAAGAAACAAGATGAGATTTTGAACGTAGCTATTCAGCGCCGGCAACGGGTTGACTATAAATGCGTCTCTGTGCTGCTTTCGGCCTGAGCTTCGTGGGTAATCCGGTATAGTTTAGAAAATAGAGTGGCTATTAACATGAGGCGACTGTCTCACACCCAATAAAAACCGATGGATCAGGAAGAAGAGATTATGCAGAAGTTAGGCTGTTTTAAGGCATACGATATTCGTGGGCAACTCGGTACCGAGTTAAATGAGGATATTGCCTATCGGATTGGCGGGGCCTATGCGGATTATTTGAAGCCCAGGCAAGTTGTTATTGGCGGTGATATGCGCCTCTCTACAGAATCCCTAAAACAGGCCCTTGCAAAAGGGCTTTGTGATGCGGGAGTCGATGTGCTGGATATCGGCTTGTGTGGCACTGAGGAGATCTACTTTGCCACATCCCATCTGCAAACCGATGGCGGTATTATGGTCACCGCAAGCCATAATCCAAAAGATTACAATGGAATGAAGTTGGTTCGGGAGCAGTCAAAACCGATCAGTGGAGATACCGGGCTCAATAAAATCGAAGAATTAGTCAGGCTGAATCAGTTTTCTGCAGTTACAGAGAGTGCGCGCGGGAGCTATCAACAGATCTCGACACTGGATGCCTATATTGAGCATCTGTTGGGATATATCACCCACGATGCTATCAAGCCACTCAAGTTAGTAGTTAATGCGGGTAATGGTGTCGCTGGACACAGTATTGATGCATTAGAGCAGCGCTTTAACATGCTGGGTATACCCATTACATTTATTAAAATTCATCACAATCCTGATGGCACCTTCCCTAACGGTATTCCCAATCCCATATTGGACGAGAACCGTGCAGACACTATTCGCGCGGTTGTAGGGCATCAGGCCGATTTTGGTATCGCCTGGGATGGTGATTTTGATCGCTGTTTTCTGTTCGATGAGCAGGGACGGTTTATTGAGGGTTACTATATTGTAGGCTTGCTGGCTGAAGCCTTCCTGGTCAAGCATCCGGGTGGTCGGATTATTCATGACCCGAGATTGACCTGGAATACCCTGGATATCGTCCAGAAGAATGGGGGGGAGGCGATTCAGAGTAAGACGGGGCACGCCTTTATAAAAGAGCGCATGCGTGAAGAGGATGCGGTGTATGGTGGCGAGATGAGTGCCCATCACTATTTCCGGGACTTCTTTTATTGCGACAGTGGCATGATTCCCTGGTTACTGATTACTGAACTGGTCAGTCGCAAAGGCGAGCCGTTATCTTCATTGGTCGATGACCGGATTGCACGTTTTCCTTCTCCAGGCGAAATCAATCGCAAGTTATCTGATCCAGCGACGGCCATTGCGCGAGTTTTAGAGAAGTATAAGCCAGATGCAGTCAGTATCGATTATACCGACGGCATCAGTGTGGAGATGGCTGAGTGGCGCTTTAATTTACGCAGTTCCAACACCGAACCCGTTGTCAGGTTGAACGTGGAAAGCCGTGGGGATGCGAGTTTAATGCGGCAGAAAACTGATGAGATATTGAGTCTGCTGAGTGATTGATTAGCCCAGATGTTACGCTTCATAGCAGAATAACGCTTGTAGATTAAACAGAATCAGGAATGGACTTTAATGACCTTGATTTCGCACAGTAATGAATGGCAACAGCTCTCTTCGCACTGGCAGCAGATGCAGCATGTTCAAATGCGTGATCTTTTTGCAAAAGATGCCAGGCGTTTTCAGTCAATGTCACTCGAGGCGTGTGGTCTGCTGCTCGATTATTCAAAGAACAGAATTGATCATCAGACGCTGCCACTGCTTTGCCAACTGGCGGACAAGGCAGGGTTGAAACAGGCAATTACTGATCTGTTTTCAGGCGCAACTGTCAATACAACAGAGGGGTCGGCTGCACTGCATACTGCTCTTCGAAGCAGGGGGAATGAACCGCTAATCTATCAGGGTAGGGATGTTAAGGCCGATATAGGCGCTGTTCTGCAGAAAATGGAACGGTTTGTGAATACGGTTCGTTCGGGTGAATGGAAAGGTAGTACAGGACGAAGGATTACAGATGTTGTCAATTTGGGGGTCGGAGGATCACATCTAGGGCCGAAGATGGTTACTGAGGCGTTGACACACTATACAGACCGGTCATTGAAGATCTACTTTGTCTCTAATATTGACGGAACCCATTTAACTGAAACACTCCGTGACCTCAATCCGGAAACAACACTCTTTATTGTCACATCAAAATCTTTCACAACTCAGGAGACGATGGCAAATGCGCATGTTGCCAGAGAGTGGTGTCAGAATGGTCTGAGAAAGCCTCAAGGGGCACTTAAACAGCATTTTGTTGCTGTGTCAGTAAATAGAGATCAAGTTGCTGCATTTGGTATTGAAGAGGCGAACTTGTTTCTGATCTGGGACTGGGTTGGCGGCCGCTACTCGCTCTGGTCAGCTGTTGGCTTACCTATCGCATTATCCATAGGTATGCCCCGCTTTTATGAGTTACTGGCGGGAGCAGCTGATATGGATGAACATTTTCGAACGGCAAACTTCGCAAGGAACATTCCTGTGTTACTCGCTCTGCTAGGTATCTGGTATATCAATTTTGCAGGTATAGCGAGCCACGCAGTGATGCCCTATGACCAATATCTACGCTATTTACCGGCCTATATACAGCAGTTGGAAATGGAGAGTAATGGCAAATCTGTTTCGCTGGATGGAGAAATAGTCGATTATGAAACAGGCCCCATCATTTGGGGTTCGGCGGGATCAGATGGTCAGCACTCCTATTTTCAACTCTTCCATCAAGGGACTCATCTCAGCACAACTGATTTTATTTTACCTGTGAAGAGTCATAATCCGTTGAATGGCCATCATACAAAATTGCTGGCTAATTGCCTGGCACAAACAGAAGCGATGATGAACGGGGTCAGTGTGGATGAGCTTAAAAGCCAGATGACAGATACGGAAAGCGACAGTGATACCTGCAATGCCTTAATACAGCACAGAGCCTGTATGGGGAACAGACCCAGCAACACCATAGTAACAAAACAGATAACCCCTGCTGTTTTAGGTGCCATGCTGGCCTGTTATGAACACAAGACCTATGTGCAAGGGGTGATTTGGCAGATTAACTCTTTTGATCAATGGGGCGTTGAACTGGGTAAAAAGCTGGCGCGGGTTCTGGAACAGGAGTTGCAACACCCTGAGGGTGAACCGGGCCGGCACGATGCTTCAACGCTGGGATTGTTGAACTTTTGCCGGGTCAATATGCAGGATTAACCTGATACGGTTACATCCCTTTAGTGTGGATCTGATATCCATTTCGAGCGATTAGAAAAAGAAGCCCACATGAGAATGTGGGCTTTTATTTCTTGTTCTCTGAAAACTGGTGTGCTGGGTTATTCGCTTGCAGTAACCTCAGTCACAACCGCTGCTGGTGCAGCTTTTTTAGCACGGCGTTTTGCCGTGGCTTTACGTTTTTTAGGCTGATTTGCTTTTGCCCAGTCACTCTCAAACTTGTCGACTACTTTCTGTAGTGCAGTAGCCTTTTTAAGTGTGTCAGAAGAGGTCTTTAATGCGACCTTGGCGTCTTTTAACTGCGCCCGAAGCTCAGCTGTTTTCTGGCTGGTAGTACGCAGTGCATCTCTTGCGCGTGCAAGTTGTTTCAAGGTTGCAGCAGTACGGTTTGCCTTGACCTTCTCGGCAGCCGCATTCTTTTTATCTCGTTGGGCGGCCTGTCTTGCAGCAGCCTTGTCGAGTTGACCCTTGATGCGATCGACACTCTTTTGTGCCTGGGTGGCAGCTTTGTTATTTAAATTTGAGAGTTGTGCTTGTGCTTTTGCGATTGTTTGCTCGAGTTCAGCAACCGGTGATACAGACTTTTTTACTGCTGGTGATTTTGCTCTGCGTGTGGCGGTTTTTTTTGCAACGCGTTTCTTAGTAGTGCTCGTTTTTTTTGTGACCATCTGAGGTTCCCCATGAGAGAGTATAGAATTCAATAGGTATTGGAATATCCCACGAATCGAATAGTGCCAAAGATAATTCGCGTTGCCAATACCCTAAGGTAACATATATTGAAAATAATCAATGGTTTTATGATTTTTGCGAAGATTACACTTAAAGCTGGGTCGGTAAATGATAAATTGACGGTAATAAAATGGAATTGTAATGCGGTTTTGTCTTTTAAAATCTGATTGGGTCAATGTGGTGAATATATTTTTTTATCAAGATATTGATCACTCTGTCGCTAAATTCTATTGGTAGGCAAATTGCTAAGATTGTCTGTTTCTGGCGATTGCGCCACATGGTTACTTCTATTATTCATGACTATTATGGCAGTTAAATAATTGAATCCGGCTAATAGTAAAAAAAGAGCGCAGCAACGCATGCTGCTTTTTAAACTCTTTGGTCGTCAGACCTTTGGGATCAATGTTTTAAAGATCAAAGAGATTATTCCCTATCATACAATGAATACTCTTCCGGGTTCTCATGCTGCGGTAATTGGCATTGCGCAGTTGCGTGGTCAGCCGTTCCCGGTGATTGATTTAGCCAAGGCAATGAACATGTCATTTAACTCTTCAACAGAAGACTTACAGACCTGCCCAATCATAATTTCTGAATTCAATCGCTCGCTACAGGGCTTTCTGGTGAAAAATGTGGACCAGATAATCTCTCTGGATTGGGGTGCCATTCAGCCCCCCCCATCAACAGCGGGGCGGTTTAATTACATTACAGGTGTAATAAACAGAGAGAATACGATCATCGAAGTAGTGGATGTTGAACGGGTGTTGAATGAAGTGGCTCCACCAAAAGATAGCACGGGGAGGGGCATCGACCTGACGACAGAAGAGTTAGATGCGCTGCGTAAGAAGCTTGTTCTAATAGTGGATGACTCGGCACTTGCAAGGAAACAGATTTTGCAAACTCTGGCGATGATTGGTATCGAACCGCTTATTGCCAAGGATGGAAAAGAGGCGCTTGACTATCTGCATTCGCTACAGCTTGAGGGGCGACGTGTTGATTTGATTGTGTCTGATATAGAGATGCCAGAGATGGATGGTTATACCCTAACCCGCGAGATTCGCAAGGATGAGGATCTTTCATCCGTCTATATCTTGCTGCACACTTCACTGGCTGGAGCTGTAAGTCAGGAGTATGCGGCCACCAGTGGTGCTAATGCAGCGCTTACCAAGTTTGTGACTGAAGAGCTGGCAGATGCAGTATTGCTAGGATTGAGTGATGCACGGGAGGAATAAAAAGAGTTGATGTTTGAAATTCGATCCTGATTTGAAGAGCAGGTAAACTGGCCCGACTTCATTCCAATGATTCTGTCTGAGCACTATGATAAAAAAACACTATGCAGAGAGAATCCGGGTTCGTGGATTGGTACAGGGAGTAGGATTTAGACCAACTGTCTGGAATCTGGCAAACGACTTAAAACTGCTTGGTGCTGTATGGAATGACGCGGAAGGTGTTTTAATCGATGCAGTGGGTGATCCGGATCAGATCAATCAGCTGGTTCAGTCACTGGAAAAACAGCCCCCTCCACTGGCCAAGATTGAGTGTATCGAGCGCACTCTACTGACAGATATCTCCTCCTACAGTCAGTTCTCTATCATCGAGAGCCAAAGAGGTGTCGTTCAAACAGGGATTGTGCCAGACGCTACGACTTGTGGGGCCTGCATAACAGACATCTTTGAGCCGGATAACCGGCGTTATGGTTATGCCTTCACCAACTGTACCCACTGCGGTCCACGACTCTCTATTGTCAAATCCATCCCTTACGACCGCGCTACGACCAGCATGGCTACGTTTCAGCAGTGTGAACGCTGTCTGTCAGAGTATCGTGATCCTGCTAACCGGCGCTTTCATGCGCAACCCAATGCCTGCCCGGCATGTGGTCCAAAACTCTGGCTGGAAGATGCAGCGGGTCCACTGCAAGATTGCTCAGAGTCTCTGCAAGTTATTCAGAGGACCGCAGAGCTGATAAAAAGCGGGGCTATCATTGCGATCAAGGGGATTGGGGGCGTCCATCTGGCTTGTGACGCGGTCAATGAGCAGGCTGTTACCAGGCTCCGCACACGAAAACACCGTTATCACAAAGCCTTTGCATTAATGGCAAAAGATAGCGCGATGATAGCTCGATTCGCCAAGCTTGCCAGTGCTGAAGAAGATCTACTTAAAAGCGCCGCTGCACCTATTGTGATACTGGAGCAAACCGGTTCTGAGCAATTGGCTGCCGGTGTTGCACCGGGTCAAAATACGCTGGGATTTATGCTGCCTTACTCTCCCCTGCATCATCTACTCATGGCACAGTTGGATAATCCCATTATCCTGACTTCAGGTAATAAATCGGATGAACCCCAGGTTATTAGCAACGGTTCCGCCCGCGACCGTTTATCTGACATTGCTGATTATTGGCTGTTGAATGACCGTGACATTGTTAATCGGTTGGATGATTCAGTGGTTCGTCTGGTGGATCAGAAACGCTGCACGCTCAGACGGGCCAGGGGTTATGCGCCTGAACCGCTAACCCTGCCATCAGGCTTTGAGAATGCGCCCGCAATACTGGCACTGGGGGGGGAGTTAAAAAATACCTTTTGTCTTATTAAACAGAATAAAGCGATTGTCTCTCAGCATATGGGGGATCTGGAAAATGCCGCCACACTTACTGAGTATCAGCGAACCCTGGAGCTCTATAGCAAGCTATTCGAGCATGTGCCCGATCTGGTTGTGATTGATCGGCATCCCAACTATCTTTCATCACAGTGGGGTGAATCACTGGCTGCCGATTCGGATATACCTCTGGTGAAGGTTCAGCATCATCATGCCCATATTGCCAGTGTGATGGCTGAGCATGGCTATCCGCTATATGGCACTCAGGTGTTAGGCATTGCCCTGGATGGTTTGGGAATGGGGCAGGATGATTCACTCTGGGGAGGAGAGTTTTTAAAAGTCAGCTATTTAGAGTCTGAACGGCTGGCCCATTTCAAACCGGTTGCCATGCTGGGTGGTGCAAAGGCGATGTATGAACCCTGGCGTAACACATTGGCGTATCTGATGAGTTCGTTCGACTGGGAAATCCTGGCAAAAAAATATACGGAGTTGGAACTGATAGCGTTTCTTCAGGCAAAACCTATCGCTAACCTGCAACAGATGATCCAGCGTGGTCTGAACTCTCCACTGGCCTCATCATGTGGACGCCTGTTTGATGCAGTTGCAGCGGCCATAGGTGTCTGCCGGGAACAGGCCAGCCACGAAGGACAGGCCGCTATTGAGATGGAGGCACTGGTCGATAAAACGAAGCTCGGGGATCATGCTGAGCGTTATGGTTGCAGGCAAGATCTGGATGGTGGATTAACCGTGCTTGACTGGCAGCCGCTTTGGGAGGCGTTGCTCGAGGATCTTGCAGCGGGTGTTACTCCTAAACAGATTGCCACACGTTTTCATTCCGGGGTAATCAGGTCAGTGGCTGATCGGGCGCTACAGCTCTGTAAACAGCATAGCTTTGATATGGTGGTCCTATCTGGCGGTGTTTTTCAGAACAGCGTCATTCTGGAAGGCGTAAGCAGGTATCTGCGGGATAGCGAACTGAAGGTGCTAAGTCCGCAGTTGTTCCCAGCCAATGACGGTGGACTGGCATTGGGACAGGCCGTTGTGGCGGCGGCCAGGCAGCTGGCAATTGCCAGATGATATCCGGTAGTGTCTCAGCTCTCAAAGCAGCGGTTTTGAGCCTTCAGACGTCGCAGTAAATCAATTCGCTCTTCAGCCGAAACTATACGGGTATTCTCACCATATTGCTGGATACCGGAATAGACAGATATGGCGTACGCAGGCATGAAGAGCGTTGTGCCAATCCAGACTGAAGCACCTTGATAGGGATCATTATAAAAATCCGGTTTATAGCTGTAGGTCTGTGGAACCAAGGCAGAAATCTCATTCTCCAGGGCATAGCAATTCTTGGCCCGATCTGATGCTGAAGGTGTTGCGGAAGAGGGGGTGCGGTAGAGCTTGAAGTTCTTAAATAGCGAGTCTGACTCCGAGCCTGTCTCTTTTTCCATATTGTCTGCTGACACGACAGATACCAACGGTAGAAGCAGCAATACCAAGCTGGTTGTTCGGATCAGCTGAGTGATTCTGTTCATTGGTATACCCTCTTGTCAGTTCTGTATGACACAGTATCGACCAATTCCTGGATAAATTAACTTTCTGCAAAAAAAGAATTAAAGATGATGTTCATCACGCATTGAAAAATTTCCTATGATAT
>VMRY01000144.1 GCA_007713595.1 Sedimenticola thiotaurini | reverse complement strand
TGAGGGAAAAAACAGATTCTCCCCAGACCAACTCGCCTGGCTCAATAAAATAAAAGACCAAATCGCCCAAAATGCCGAAATGACGGTAGAAGACTTTAACTACATCCCCTTTAACCAGGAGGGTGGATTGTTAAAGGCGAGGGAGTTGTTTGGTAACGAGCTGGAACCGCTGATCAGTGAACTAAATGGATTTTTGATTGCGTAACATGGAGGATACGGCGATGGAAAAACAGCAAATCGAGATTTACCAGACGCACGATGGCGCCCCCCAGGTCGAGGTGCGCTTCGAGCAGGACACCCTATGGCTTTCACAGGCGCAAATGGCGCAATTGTTCGATAAGGATGTCAGGACCATTAACGAACACGTCAAAAATATCTATTCAGAACAGGAGCTTGAATCGTCGGAGGCAACTATCCGGAAATTCCGGATAGTTCGTCAGGAAGGCAGTCGGCAGGTACAGCGTGACATAGACCATTACAATCTGGATATGGTGATATCCGTAGGGTATCGGGTGAACTCGATAAAAGGCACCCAATTCCGCATATGGGCCACCCAGCGCCTGCGCGAATATCTGACCAAGGGCTACACTCTCAACCAACAACGCTTCGAACAAAACGCCAAAGAACTGGAAGCGGCATTGGCCTTGATCAAAAAAGCCGCCCACTCACCCGCCATCACCGCCGAGGCCGGTAGCGGATTGGTGGAAATCGTCAGCCGCTACACCCAAACCTTTTTATGGCTACAACGCTACGATGAAGGGCTGCTCATTGAACCCCAGGGACAGGCTGGCGGTGTATTACCCACCGAAACCCAAGCCAAGCAAGCATTAGCCGATTTAAAATCCAATCTGATACAACGCGGCGAAGCGACCGACCTGTTTGCCAAAGAACGCACCGATGGGCTGTCATCGATACTGGGCAACCTGGATCAAACAGTCTTTGGCGACCCGGCCTATCCCAGCATAGAAAGCAAAGCCGCACACCTGCTTTACTTCGTGGTAAAAAACCACCCATTTACCGATGGCAATAAACGCAGCGGCGCTTTCCTGTTTGTTGACTTCCTGCATAGAAACAACAGGCTGTTGGATGAGCAGGACCAACCCGTCATCAACGACACCGGCCTGGCGGCACTCACGCTACTGGTTGCAGAATCTGCTCCCGAACAGAAGGAAACCATGATTCGGCTAATCATGAATATGCTGGCGGGTGAAAAATAATGTTGACAACATCACCCAATCATCTTGCACCCATCGAAGTGTGGAAGGCCTACGAGCAGTTGGAAAAGAACAAAGTCAAAGGCGTACCGCCCAAAGAACTGTTAACCAACATCGTCAGCCTCATCCGTTTTTCCACCGGCCTCAGCGACGTGCTCGAACCCTTTACCGAACTGGTCAACAACCGCTTCGACAACTGGCTAAAACAACAAAATCAAATACCCCCTCTCCCTCAGGGGGAGGGCCGGGGTGAGGGCGCACAGGGAGCGGGCAGGGGTGAGGGTGCTACAAGTCCTCTCCCTCCGGGAGAGGATTTAGGTGAGGGAAAAAACAGATTCTCCCCAGACCAACTCGCCTGGCTCAACAAAATAAAAGACCAAATCGCCCAAAATGCCGAAATGACGGTAGAAGACTTTAACTACATCCCCTTTAACCAGGAGGGTGGATTGTTAAAGGCGAGAGAGCTGTTTGGTAAAGATTTAGATGATTTAATAGAAGAATTGAATTGTGAGTTGATTGCATGAGCGAAGTAGTAAAAATAGATGACATTGAATTGCCTGAAGGTTGGCAAATGGCAGAACTGGCCGAATTGGCGATCAACCCAAAGGACGATATTGTAGATGGACCATTTGGTTCAAATCTCAAAGCTAGTGAATACACAGAAACTGGCGTCCCAATTATTCGTTTGCAGAATATTAAACGTAATTACTTTTTAGACAAAAATATTAAATGCGTAACGCCAGTAAAAGCAGAACAACTTTCGCGGCACAGTTTTAAACCTGGAGACCTGCTAATAACGAAATTAGGTGCTCCCCTCGGAGTGGCGTGTATAGCGCCACATAGTATCGGAGAAGGTATAATAGTTGCTGATCTTGTACGTGCGAGGTTACCTGAAGATCAAGTAGATACTAAATACATTACCTATTTGATTAACTCGCCTGCAGTAATCCAGGAATTTAAAGAAAATACAAAAGGTACAACTAGACCTCGTGTGAATTTGAAGTTTATGCGTAGTCTTCGGTTGCCGATTGCACCGTACGAACAACAAAAACGCATCGTCGCCAAAATCGAAGAACTCTTCTCCCATATCGACGCCGGCATCGAGGCCCTAAAAAAGGCTAAACAACTCCTCAAACAATACCGCCAATCCGTCCTCAAAGCCGCCGTCACCGGCGAGCTTACCAAAGAATGGCGCGAAGCAAATAAGGATAAGTTGGAACCCGCCTCCCAACTGCTCGAACGCATCCTCAAAGAACGCCGAAAAAAGTGGGAAGAACAACAACTCGAACAACTCAAAGCCAAAGGTAAAACCCCTAAAGATGATAAGTGGAAGGAAAAATATAAAGAGCTTCCACCGTTACTCGGTGAAGAACTAGAGGGTTTGCCTGACTTGCCGGAAGGATGGGCATACACCAGACTTGGAAATGTCATTGATGAGCCAAAATATGGAACTTCAAAAAAATGTACATATGACAATAATGGAATAGGTGTGCTTCGAATTCCGAACGTTGTTAACGGTTTAATTGATCCAGAAGATTTGAAGTATGCGTTGTTTGAAGATAATGAGATAGTGACATATAGGTTGATTGCGGGAGATATATTAACCATACGTTCAAATGGAAGTGTAAATCTTGTTGGAAAATGTGCATTAGTAGGTGATGGAGATACCGATTATTTGTATGCAGGTTACTTAATTAGGTTAAGGCCAAATAATGTGTTAGCAAGTAGTTCCTACTTAATTAATTGCCTAAATTCGATTTATCTCAGAAAGCAAATTGAGTCAAAGGCAAAATCGACAAGTGGTGTGAATAATATTAACTCAGGAGAATTGCAGTCCTTAATAATTCCAATCGGTAGTATTGATGAGCAAAATGAAGTAGTTCGTCTCGTTGTTGAGAAGATAGAGAGCTTAGATAGGCTGGTTGGCGAAATAGATATCCAGTTAATAAAATCTGAAAAAAGCAAGCATTCA
>VMRY01000083.1 GCA_007713595.1 Sedimenticola thiotaurini | reverse complement strand
GTTGCGGGACCCGGGATGGATTCAGCCAGATCAAATAGACGGGTATCCTCTGTTTGGCAGAAATAGAGGCTGTTATGCAGCTCTTGCAGTACGATCAACCTAGCCCCATTGCCAGCCGCGCGCTCAATTTTATCAGTGATCAGGGCAATATTTTGATCCCGGCTATCTGAACAGGCGTGCTGGAGTAGGGCAATGGTAAGTTGTTTGTGGTCTGCGTCGTTATTCATAATCTGTCTGCGACATCTCAGTGAAGAAGCTGGGCCGAAGCACTCAATGATTGATTTATTGCCCGGCTTTAATTTTTACCTGTTCTGGAAACTGCATGGTAATGCAGTGCAGGCTGCCATTTTGACGAATCAGTGGTGTGCAGTCTATTGGTATGATCTCTCGATTCGGAAAACAGGCTTCAAGGCAGAGAACGGCCTCCGTATCCTGTGGGATGTTATAGACCGGTAAAAGCACGGCCTGGTTTATGATGAGGAAGTTGGCATAGCCAGCTGGTAGTCTTTCACCTGATTCATCTGTAATTGGCGGAATGGCTGGTAGTGGGATCAGTCGATATGGCTCACCATTTCGTTGTCTGAAACTGTGTAGCTCCGTCGCCATGGCTTCCAACTCAGGATAATCCGGGTCATCCCGGGTAGCTGTTGCATAGAGAATGGTTGCGGGATCAGCGAAACGGGCCAGGGTGTCGATATGTCCGTCGGTGTCATCACCGGAGAGATGACCATGTTCCAACCAGAGATAGCGATCGAAACCCATCTCAGCTGACAGCCGGGACTCAATATCTTCGACAGCGAGTGCCGGATTGCGACTTTCGGAGAGTACTGAACTGCGGGTCGCAAGCAGTGTGCCGAGACCATCAGTCTCCACGGCACCGCCCTCCAGAATCAGGGGAAGCGACTTATAGGGCGTGTTGCCGAATACCTCTTCATCGAAAAGAGCCTGGTTGATCTGATTGTCCAGATCAGCAGCATATTTGCCACCCCAGCCATTGAATTGATAGTTTAAAAGCTGGGCACCGTTCTCACCAAGGCAAGTGAGCGGTGCATGATCCCTGGCCCAGGTATCATTGGATGGCGCAACTGTGAAACTTATTCGATTAATATTGATCCCATTACTGTTCAGTATGTCTGTTATATGGCGCTGATGCTGCGCGTTGTTACAGACGATGAGCAGGTGTTGGAAGCGGGTTATCTGTTGACTCAGCGTGAGATAGACCTGCTCTACCTGATCCAGGTGATTATACCAATCTGTATGGGCATGCGGCCAAGTCAGCATCACGGCAGATTGTGATGCCCACTCAGCAGGTAAGCGATATTTGGGGTTCAAGGTTGTTCCTGCAGACACCGACTGATGGGCGGTGCCTGAAAAGTTAGCGGTGCACTACAGTATTGATGACGTGTTCGTATTCAAAGTAGACGGTAAAGTCGTCATAGACCCAGCGACTGATAGGGGGCTCGCCAACCCAGGGCAGCTCCTGTACCGGGGCACCGAACTGCGAACGGACGCTGTCCATCGTCTGGCCGGTACGAGGGCGAGGCAGGCCTTCACTGTTATTGGCGGGGGCCTCCATAATCGCATCGAGCAGGAGAACATCGGCAACGGTCAATGGAGCGAAGGATGAGAGTGTGGCGACCAGTAACAGCGATATAACGGATTTCATGATTTTGGAACTCCTGTCCTCAAATTCTCTAATGTAAAATATAGCATTTTGATCTAGATCCCGAAACACAAAGGTGTTTCTTTTCAGAATATGGTTTAATGCGCGCCTATGTATAAGCCTCTCGAACTCTATATTGGATTGCGTTACACGCGTGCCAAGCGGCGCAACCATTTTATATCGTTCATCTCCATGATCTCCATGCTGGGTATCATGCTGGGTGTGGTGGCACTGATCACAGTGCTTTCAGTTATGAATGGCTTTCATAAAGAAGTCCGTGAACGGATTCTCGGAATGACATCCCATGCCACTATCTCTTCATATCAAAACAACCTTGAAGAGTGGCAAGAGGCGATGAAGCTCTCTACCAATCATCCCAATGTCGTTGGTCAGGCCCCATTTATTGAGGCACAGACCATGCTTACCAATGGCCAGAAAGTCAGTGGTGCCATGCTACGAGGTATCCTGCCCGAATACGAGTCACGGGTATCCGAAGTGGGCGAGCATATGATAATGGGGCGACTTGATCAGCTGGAGGCGGGCAGTTTTGACATTATCCTGGGGAAGGAGCTGGCACTGCTACTGGGCGTGAGTGTTGGAGACAAGGTAACCGTGGTTACCCCGCAAATACGTGTTACCCCGGCGGGTGCTATGCCGCGTCTGAAGCGTTTTAGTGTGATCGGTATTTTTGAAGTGGGCATGGGCGAGTATGACAGGGGACTGGCACTGATCCACATGCAAGATGCAGCCAAACTGCTGAAGATGGATAAGGGGGTGAGCGGTGTCCGTCTCAAACTCGACGATCTCTATCTGGCGCCGCAGGTATCCAGAGAGCTAGCCAAAGCATTACCCGGTGTCTACAGGGTAAGTGACTGGACCCAGCAGCACCGGAATTTTTTTAGCGCACTGCGTACTGAAAAACGCATGATGTCATTGATTCTGTTTCTTATTGTGGCGGTGGCCGCCTTTAACATCGTATCGACGCTCGTTATGGTGGTCACAGATAAACAGAGTGATATCGCTATCTTACGCACCCTGGGCATCTCTCCCGGCAGCATCATGGGCATCTTCATGGTTCAGGGGGCTACCATCGGTTTCATTGGTACCGTTTTAGGGATTGTGGGGGGGATTTTGTTGGCGCTCAATCTTGAATCGATCGTCAAAACAATTGAACAGCTGTTTAGCGTCAACTTCCTTGATCCCAATATCTACTACATCAGCACACTTCCCTCTGAATTGAAATGGGACGATGTGGGTATGATCAGCATCAGTGCCTTTTTGATAACGCTAGTGGCCACGCTTTACCCCGCTTGGCGCGCATCCAGAACACAACCGGCTGAGGCGCTGCGCTATGAGTGATCAACAAAAGGTCATTGCCTGCAAAGCACTTACGCGTACCTTTATAGATGGCAACCTCAATGTGGATGTGCTCAAAGGCGTTACCTTGAGCGTAGACAAAGGCGAAAGAATAGCCATTGTCGGCAGTTCAGGTTCAGGTAAAAGTACGTTACTGCACTGCCTGGGTGGATTGGATAAGGCAACCAGTGGTGAAGTCCTGGTGGATGGTAAGATACTCAACCAAATGACAGATAAGGATCGCGGATTGCTGCGGAATCAATCCCTGGGATTTGTCTATCAGTTTCATCATCTGTTACCAGAATTCACCGCACTGGAAAACGTGGCTATGCCACTCTTGATTGGCGAAAGCAGTGTGGAGCAGGCGCGTCTGCGCGCGACAGAGATGCTGCGGCGGGTTGGTCTCGAACACCGGATTGGCCATAAACCCGGAGAGCTCTCGGGCGGCGAACGTCAGCGTGCAGCCGTCGCCAGGGCACTGGTGAATAACCCGCGCTGCGTGTTGGCGGATGAACCAACTGGCAATCTTGACCAGAAAACCGCCGCGCAGGTTTATGAGCTGATGCTGGAGCTGAATCGGGATCTGGAGACCAGTTTTATCGTGGTGACACACGATATGGGACTGGCTGAGAGCATGGATCGTGTACTTACGCTCTCAGACGGAGTGCTGGGGGAGTTTTCGAATCAGGAATCCTGATTGTTTTTACTGCGGCGATTTTTCCAGTTACTGATGATATGCATACGCCAAAGCCCCCGAATTCCTGCATACCCCAACAGGGCAGAAACTAAGGCGCATATCAAGCTACCCAGATAGAGCGGTTGCCAGATATGCTCCATGCTGTGCGTGAACCAATCCATGGTAAGCTCAAAATGGCCGTTAATGGCCGGTTCATCCAAAATCCAGGTGCCTACCAGATAGTTGAAATAGAACAGGGGCGGCATGGTGATTGGATTCGAAATCCATACCAGAGCAACTGAGATTGGCATGTTGACGCGCATTGGAATGGCCGTTGCCGCGGCTGCCACCATCTGGAATGGCATCGGGATCATTGCCCAAAAGAGACCGACCGCGAAGGCTCCTGCAACGGAGCGGCGGTTCATGTGCCAGAGATTAGGGTCATGAAGCAGTTGGCCAAATACCTGTAAATGCTTGTGATTACGAATCGTTTCATGATTCGGCGTAAATCTTTTGATCAGGTTTTTGGGCATACAACCTCATTTCTTGTTCAATGCCCCTGAGCAGGCGGTGGGTATTGAATCACGCTCAACATCTTTTGACCAGTATTTATACAATCGGCCACATATGGCTATTACTGAATCTGGAAGTGGCACAGCCTTCAGACAGCACGCTTTCGAATTAAAAGCACTGGTCTTTTTATTGAATCAGATTTAAAGTGTTTTGTGATTAACCTATTAGTCATCCATCCAGGGAAGGACGATGATCCTACAAACAGCTGCCTTTGTCATTGGCGCATTGCTGCTCCAATTTCAAGCTGAACTGCTCGATAATTCATTAAGTCTGCTGCTGCTACCGCTGGCGGTGATTATCTGGCTGTTTCGTAAACATCCATTTATTCAGCTGCCTGCGCTCTTTTTAGTTGGCTTTCTCTGGGCTTCACTGCATGCACATCAGCTGCTCAGTACGGAATTGAGCCCGGACTTGGAAGGGGTTGATCTGCAGCTGACCGGGGTTATCTCATCACTGCCAGAGGTGACGCCGGATCGGACCCGTTTTGAATTCAATGTAAAAAAAGTCAGTCAACTGGAAGAGCTAAATCATTTTCCACGGCGATTACTTCTGAGTTGGTATAGCGATGCGCCACGTCTCGCGGTTGGTGAGACTTGGCAGTTATGGGTTCGGTTAAAGCGACCGCATGGCCTGTCGAACCCGGGTGGTTTTGATTATGAACAGAAACTCTTCCAAAGTGGTATTCGCGCCACGGGTTATATCCGAGTAAACGACGATAACAGTCGTCTCAAGCCGACCGGGAATAGCCAGATTTTCAATCGCCTGCGCGAACAGGTTGGAGAGAGGATAGCTGAAGAGATAGGTGGACAGCCGTTTGAGGGGATTGTCAGGGCACTGATAATAGGTGATCGAAGCCTGATCACCCCGGCGCAATGGGAACACTTCCGATCAACTGGAACCAACCACCTGATGGCCATCTCGGGTCTGCATATTGGAATTGTCTCCGGGCTGTTTTTCTTTGTAGGCAGCTGGGTCTGGAGACGTACAAGATTCGGCTGTTATCTGCTTCCTGCATCGCATGCAGGTGCCTTTGCTGCTTTGTTGGCTGGGTTCTGCTACGCCGGTCTGGCGGGTTTTGCCATACCCTGTGTCCGGGCTCTGGTTATGCTGGTAGTGGTGATGATCGGTGTGTTGTTCAGACGGACACTTAACCCGGTTCAAATTCTTTGTTGCGCCCTGTTTCTTGTCGTATTGATTGATCCATTTGCAGTCATCTCTTCCGGGTTCTGGCTCTCTTTTGGTGCTGTGATTGTCATTATGCTCGGCATGCAGAATCGAGTTGCTACTTCACAAAACAGGCTGCTTCCCCTCATCCGGGTTCAATGGGTTGTGTCACTGGGGCTTGCCCCGGTTTTGTTACTGTTTGGCTTTGATTTACCCCTGATTTCACCCGTGGTCAACATCATCATGGTCCCCCTGTTCTCGCTGCTGCTGGTGCCGCTGCTACTGCTGTCTGTCATGTTGCTTTTTATCTGGCCACCACTGGGCAGCCTGTTACTGAGTGTTGCGGTATGGGTGATAACCCAGGTAGAGGGGTTTCTGGCCTGGCTGGCAATGCTGTGCACCTCTTTTGCCCCAATCGGCGAGCCGCCCCTCTGGCTCATTCTGGGAATCATTTTGGCAATGCTTTTACTGCTCATGCCTGCTGGAATTCCTGGCCGAGTATTAGCGCTGCCACTATTGCTCCCACTGTTTCTGATCGAGATGCCAGCCGTTGCACCGGGCATGGTCCGGTTGACCATGCTGGATGTGGGGCAGGGACTGTCGGTGGTTGTTCAAACCGCCCATCACGTGCTGCTTTATGATGCCGGGCCCAGCTATCCCTCTGGATTTGATACTGGAAAGCTGGTTGTAGTCCCGTATCTGCAATTCAGCGGTATTAAGCATATTGACCGTGTGATTATCAGCAATGGGGACAGTGATCATCGCGGTGGTCTGGCTGCCGTATTACAGCATTTCCCGGTCGGAGAGCTGCAAAGCGGGGAGCCGCATCGTCTCTCCGTTGGAACTCCCATTCGCTGTGTTAGGGGATTCAGCTGGGAGTGGGATGGCGTGCAATTTGAAATACTGCACCCGGATGAATCAAATCGCTGGAGAGGTAACAATGCCTCCTGTGTAGTAGCTATTCGCAACAGATCCGGACAAATATTGTTGACAGGAGATATTGAAGCTGAGGCGGAAGCGGCACTGGTTGCCCGGTATCAAGAGAGACTCGGCTCTTTAGTCGTGACAGTGCCGCATCACGGTAGCGCGACTTCGTCCGGGAGCGCATTTGTGAACCGAACTCATCCTCAGTATGGTTTGATCTCTGCTGGCTATAGAAATCGCTACAAGTTTCCGCGTGAGGTTGTTCTGCGAAACTGGGCAGATGCCTCGACATCCCTTTTCAACACGGCTGAGACTGGAGCAATTAGCATCATATTAGCGTCTGATGGCACCCTGCAAAGCCCTGCCAGTCATCGCTTGATGACGCGTCGTTATTGGATGTCGCCACCATTATAGGGTGGGATCCGTCTAACAGCTTTTGATCAGGGTATGTAATACAGTATGATACAGCTCAACTGATGGGGTGAATGCCCCGGATACAGTAAAACTGAACTCCAGAGGGAATAGAGAAGGTGTTTGAACTGGTTAAAGCCGGCGGCATTCTAATGCTGCCCATCATTGCCTGCTCCATTGTAGCCATGGCAATAATAATCGAACGACTCTGGGCACTGCGCTCACAGCGCGTTATCCCCAATAATCTGGTTGCACAGATCTGGCAGCTGCACAGCAAAGGTCAACTGACTAACGCGCATGTAGTGACCGTGAAGGAGGGTTCTCCCCTAGGACGAATTCTGGCGGCGGGACTGGTCAATCGTCAGCACTCAAAGGTCGTAATGAAGGAGGCCATTGAAGAGGTTGGTCGGCAAGTTGTTCACGAACTGGAACGCTATCTCAACACGCTTGGAACCATCGCATCTATTGCGCCGCTGTTAGGGCTGCTGGGCACCGTCATCGGTATGATCAAGGTGTTTGCTGCGATCATGACAGCTGGGGTAGGTAATCCGACGGTCCTGGCAGGCGGTATCTCGGAGGCATTGATTACTACAGCGGCAGGACTCTCTGTGGCCATTCCAACTCTAATGTTTCACCGCTACTTTGGTGGCCGGGTAGAACGGCTGGTGATTAAGATGGAAGAGCAGGCGCTGAAGATGGTTGAGGTAATGCAGGGCGAGCGCGAGCAGGAGTAATCAAGTGAATCTACGTCCGCATCGCAAAGAGTCTCCAGAGCTGAATCTGACGCCACTGATCGACGTGGTCTTTCTGCTGTTGATATTCTTTATGGTCTCCACCACGTTTGATAAAGAGTCTCGCATCAAGGTGGAGCTGCCAACCGCAGCGACTCAGGATGAGCAGGTTGAAGATGAGAAGGTCCTGCAGATCACGGTAGATGCCAATGGTCGTTTCTACGTCGATGAGCGCGAGGTGGTAAATACAGACGCTGAAACACTGAAAAGGGCAATCGAGAAAGCCGCTGGTGTGCGCAGGGATCTGCCGGTCATTATCAAGGCGGATGCCAGGGCCGATTTCCAGTCGGTCTTCAAGGTGATGGACGTTACCAGTCAGTTGGGTTTTGTAAATATGACCTTCCCCGGTAAACAGCCGGTAGAGACTGAATGATTTTTCAGTGAAACGACTCGATCACTACTGGTACAGTGTTAATGCAGTCTCCATTTTGCTGCTTCCTCTCTCGTGGCTGTTTTGTCTAATCAGCTGGCTTCGTCGGCTGGCCTATAATTTCCAACTCAAATCCAGCAGGAAACTCCCTGTTCCAGTGATCGTGGTAGGTAATATCACTGTCGGTGGTACAGGTAAAACGCCGCTGGTAATCTGGTTAACTGACTATCTGCGTGAACAAGGTTTCAGCCCAGGCATAATCTCCAGAGGTTATGGAGGGAAGGCCACACACTGGCCACTTCAGGTTACAGCTGACAGTGATCCAGTACTGGTGGGTGATGAGCCAGTAATGCTTGCCAGACGTTGTGGGTGTCCGATCTGGGTTGGCCCTGATCGTCCTGTGACAGCGGATGCTCTGCTGAATAACACAAGCTGCGATATTCTTATCTCTGATGATGGTCTCCAGCACTATGCAATGGCGCGGGATATTGAGATAGCCGTGATCGACGGGGCGCGTGGATTGGGGAACGGTTTTTGTCTGCCAGCGGGACCGCTCAGGGAGCGCAGGGGACGCTTGGATACGGTTGATCTTGTAGTCGCTAACGGTGATTCTGAACTGACTGACCACCACATGACTTTAGCGGTGGGAGAGCTCATCAATCTGGCTGATCAGCTCCATCTGCCGGCAGAGCATTTCAGTGGTCAAAGGGTGCATGGGATGGCGGGGATTGGTAACCCTCAACGCTTTTTCAATACACTCCGTGGATTGGGCATGTCTGTTGAAGAACACCTCTTTCCCGATCACTATCGTTTTTGCGCGGCAGATATTACGCCGGATGATACACTTCCAGTGATTATTACTGAAAAAGATGCGGTAAAATGCACACACTTTTCCCAACAGCGCCACTGGTATCTGGAAGTCAGTGCGAAGTTGCCTGAGGGATTTATTCAACAGCTGGACAAGCAGATTAGAGAGTTGAGAAATGGATAAAAAACTGCTGGATATATTGGTATGCCCACTCTGCAAGAGCAAACTGACATATGATCGAAAGGGTAGTGAACTGATCTGTAAGGCAGATCGACTGGGCTTTCCCATTAGGGATGGTATCCCCGTCATGCTGGAGGAAGAGGCGAGAAAACTTCCTGCCGATGAAGAGGTTGAATAACGACGTGCAGTTGCATTTTTAGACAGGACTCACCCCGTGGCAATGAATTTTAAAGTCGTTATACCCGCTCGCTATGCATCAAGCCGTCTTCCCGGTAAACCGTTACTGGAGGTCGCTGGCAAACCGATGATCCAGCAGGTACACATCCGCGCAATGGAGAGTGGTGCCGAGCAGGTCGTGGTGGCAACCGATGACAGCCGAATAGCTGATTGTGTCAGGGCGTTTGGCGGCGAGGTCTGCATGACCGATAGCCATCATCGGAGTGGTACGGATCGTATTGCGGAGGTTATCAGGCATTACGGTTGGCAACCCGATGATATTGTCGCGAATCTCCAGGGTGATGAGCCTGCTATGCCGTCAGCACTTCTGCTTCAGGTGGCTGAGGATATGGCTACACATGCCGATGCCGTTATGACCACGCTTTCTGCCCGTTTGAGCAATAAAGAGCAGTTGTTTGATCCCAACGTGGTGAAATTAGTAACCGATGCCAAGGGCTATGCCCTCTACTTTAGTCGGGCACCAATCCCTTGGGACCGGGATCAGTTTGCAGTGCGAAATGAGATTCCTGCTGAGGTCACAGGTTATTACCGGCATATCGGGCTCTATGCATACCGCGCCGGTTTTCTGGAACGTTTTGTAGCTTGGGAACCAGCCCCTCTGGAGGTTGTTGAATCACTGGAACAGCTCAGGGTACTCTGGCATGGTGAGCGTATCCATGTCAGCGAGGCCGCCGTGATGCCCGGGCAGGGAGTGGATACCCAACATGACCTTGAGCTGGTTAACCAGCAGTTCAATCAAGCGTGACGCTTAGTATCTAATCCGGATCGGTCGATGGCGGGACCACTTTGTTGGCAAGCAGTTCCATTAACTCATCTGATAGCGTATCGGGCTGTTCACCAAACAGTGGCAGAATTACGGTTTCCGGCCTTTTTCTTGAGGGTTCACCAAAAAGGTTTGCCTGGATAATAGACTGCCGGGTTGGATCTGAAAGCACAACACTGCCCTCATCACCCAAAACTTCATGCAACACCCACTCCCGGCCCAGATGGAAAAAGTGGCAACCTATCAGTTTGCGTAAACGTTGTATAAAGTCCTGATCTTCCAATATGCCATACCTGAATTGATTGCTGCCTAAAGGCAGGGAACTGAACGATCAAAGTCTGCTGTTGAGCGTTTTACCAAGGCCTGTTAACAGGTCCTAAGTATGTTGATGCAACGTCTTTTTAATCAACCCGTGAAGAAAAAGGAGCATAATACAGGCTGATTACGAAGAGGAGGGTGCGAATGACCTGGAAGCATCAATAATGCTGGTAGCTCATGAGTAGATCACCTTTTCTTCTTCCGTGATTGGTTCGTCTGTCGGAGTCTTGTCTGACGCTGCAACGTCGCTCGATTCGATAACGACGGGCTTTTTTTGCGCGCCTATCGACAACCCCTTCATAAACGCAACGGCACTCAGGTGATGTACAGCCGGGTAGGGGTAGGGGTGGGGCCTCGGTGATCGAATAAACTTGATCCATCTGATAGATGGACCTTTTACAGCCGCACCGGCTCACCCGTAGGAGTATAAACGGTTTATATTCAGCGATTCTTTTCAGCTGGGTCTGCTGAAGTTGATCGCTTGGCACTGACTCAGCTTCACGTCTGGCAAACCATCTCATAATTTAGAATCCGAAAGCCGCAGTTTAGATATAATTCTATTATAGGCTACCATTCTTTGATCGCGGGATGAATAGCTCAGAAGATCAAGTATCATTGTCCGCAAATCCATCAGTATTGGTTATAGATTATGAAGAAAGTGTCTGTTTTGTTCGTCTGTATGGGCAATATCTGCCGCTCCCCAACAGCCCACGGCGTATTTGAAGAGCTCGTGAAACGTGCCGGCCTTGAGGGACGTATCCTGATTGATTCAGCCGGTACTCATGCCTATCATGTCGGTCACCCACCAGATCCTCGTTCTCAGAAAACTGCCGCAGAACGCGGTATTGACCTTAGTGCGCTGAGAGCAAGGCAGACACTCAGAGAGGATTTTGAGCTGTTTGATTATATTATTGCGATGGATCGGGACAATCTCTCCAATCTGCAATTTATAGCGCCGCCGGAAGGCCGGGAAAAATTACATCTCTTTTTGGACTTTGCGCCAGGATTGGGAGCCAAGGAAGTCCCGGATCCCTATTATGGTGGGTCAAAAGGTTTTGATCGGGTCTTTGATCTGGTTCAATCGGCTGCTGAAGCGTTATTGGCCTCTATCAGGCGCGACCATCAACTCTGACAGAGCTGCTTTCTTGCTGAAATAAAAAAGGCCGATGCCCCTGGGGTCATCGGCCTTTTTATTACCTGATGGTTTCGGGATCAGTCTCCCGATTCAGGTGTTGGTTTTGTTTCCGGCTTGGGTGCTGCAGGCTCACTCTTCGGTAGTGGCTTGTCGGCCGGCTTAGTAACAGGCGCTTCTGCCTTGGGTGTGGAGGCAGCAGGGCTTTTACTTGCAGCTGTTTCTGTCGCAGGTTTTGCTACTGCGTTCGGTTTTGTCTCTACCTGTCGTAATGGCTGCTGTGGCTCAGGTTTGCTCACCACCGGAGGTACCGGGGTGGGCTTAGGTGCAACCACTGGAGCGGGTGCCGGTTTGGTTGCGGGTTCCACAGGTTTTGCAGCTACCGGTTTGGTTTCGACCTGGCGCAGCGGCTGCTGGGTCGGTGCCGGCTTCTGTTCCGGCAGCTTAACAGGTGCTGGAGCAGCTGGCTTTGCGGGTGCCGGCTTTGGCTCTGCTGAAGCCGTTTCCTGCGGTCTTACCGCCGTTGGTTTGGTCTCAACCTGACGTAATACCGGTTCATTGCGACCAATCTCTTTTGCCGCTGGTTTTTCCTCAACCGACTTGGCTGCTGCGGGGGCAGGTGCGGCCGGTTTGGCGCTCTTGTCTGCTTCGGGAGCCGCTGTTTCAGTAGTTGGCTTGGCCGTCTCAGCTTTGGGCTCAGATTTCACGTTTTCTGCTCCCTGTTGGCTCGGTGCGGCGGTAGCAGGAGTTGATGCTACAGGTTGGGCCTTAGGCTCAGTGTCAGCCTTATCTGTACTCTTTTCAGCGGCTGCCTTAGGTTCGACCTGTGGTGGCGATTTTTTGGGTTCTGACGGTGATCCAGAAGGTACGGCTTTTTCCGCTGCCTGATCTGCCGCACTCTCCCGTTTTTCGCCACTACCTGGCTCGTCCTGATTCCGCGGTTTACGCGTACGCTGATTTCTGTTCGTTTTTGGCTTGCTGCTCTGAGCGGCACCAGCACCTTCGCCATCGGCGGCCTTTTCGGCAGTAACGGGCTTATCTTGTGCGGATTCCTGCTTATCCTTAACCGTTGTCTGCTCAGTAGACTCGTTTTCGCCAGTGTTGCTTTTACGTCTACGGCGTCCACCGCGTCTGCCCCTACGTGAACTGCGTTTAGGTTCCTCGTTCCCGGATACCTGTTCGTTATTGGCCGGAGTAGTTGCTACGCCCTCAGCTTTCTGATCCTGATCGCGTTTATCCTCCTCCTTTTTTGCCACCGGTTTGGTGGCCGGCTTATCATCCTGGCGCTGTGATGATTGCGCGCGATTATCATCACTCTTCTTTCTATTGTTCTGTTTCGGCTTATTTGAACCACGATTCGCATTTGAGCGTCTGTTTTCGTCCTGACCAGACCGCTGGCGCTTGTCTCTGCCCTTTGATTCACTGCGTTTTGGTTCGCTGCGCTTAACCGGTTCTGCCTTTTTCTCGGTCGGCTGTACTTCGGTATCCCCGCCAATAATCGCTTTCCAGAGTTTACTGAAGAATCCTTTCTCTCTGGGCTGCTCCTGTTCCTGCACCGGGCTGGCTGCTGGCTGTTTTACCTGCGGTGCGGGAGAGGAGGGAATAAACCGTTTAACCGTAGGCTCTTCAGCTTCCTTTTCATTCGGCTTGGCAAAACCAGGGGTTTGATCCTCTGGTTCAATCATCATTTTGTAGCTGGCCTGATCTTCAGCCTCTTCATCCATGTCCTGATCGCGGATCCGCTCAATTTCGTAGTGAGGCGTTTCCAGGTGAATATTGGGGATGAGAACAACACTGACGTTTTGGCGCTGTTCGATATCGTGTATGGACTGACGCTTCTCATTGAGCAGAAAAGTCGCCACATCTACTGGTAATTGCGCATTAATCCGCTGTGTATTCTCTTTCATGGCGTGCTCTTCAATAATGCGGAGCACAGAAAGGGCGAGTGATTCCACGCCACGAATAAAGCCGTGTCCATCACACCGGGGGCACACATGCAGCATTGACTCGCCCAAGGATGGACGGAGTCGCTGACGGGAGAGTTCGAGCAGTCCAAAGCGGGATATTCGACCCAGTTGTACACGGGCGCGATCCTGTTTCATGGCCTCTTTAAGACGGTTTTCTACTTCGCGCTGGTTACGGGTTGGTGTCATATCGATGAAATCGATAACAAACAGACCACCCATATCACGCATTCTCAACTGGCGTGCAATCTCATCAGCTGCTTCCAGATTGGTATTGAGCGCCGTCTCTTCGATATCAGCACCCTTGGTAGAACGGGCGGAGTTGATGTCAACGGAGGTCAGTGCCTCGGTATGATCGATCACAATCGCGCCGCCAGACGGTAGCCTGACTTCACGCTGGAAGGCAGATTCAATCTGACTTTCAATCTGATAGCGACTGAACAGGGGAACCTCGTCTGTGTAATGGCGCAATTTCTTGAGATTATGCGGCATCACCTGCTCTATAAACTCACAGGCTTCCTGATAGACATCCGGATGATCAATAACAATCTCACCAATATCCTGGCGCAGATGATCGCGGATGGAGCGAATTATGACGTTGCTTTCCTGATAGATCAGGAAGGGGGCAGGCTTATCCTTAGCGGATAACTCTATGGCATCCCATAACTGCAGCAGATAGTTGAGATCCCATTGCAGGTCTTCCTGGCTTTTGCCAATACCTGCTGTGCGTACGATCAGACCAGATCCGTCAGGAATCTCAAGACCGGACATGGCATCCCGTAGATCATTCCGCTCTTGTCCCTCGATTCGGCGTGAAATACCACCGGCCCGTGGATTGTTGGGCATCAGTACCAGATAGCGTCCTGCCAGAGAGATGAAGGTGGTCAGTGCAGCGCCTTTATTGCCGCGCTCCTCTTTCTCGATCTGAACAACAACTTCCTGACCTTCGCGAATGGCATCTTTGATCTGTACGCGACCACCCGATTCACGGGCTGAGTCGGTAAAGTAGTTTCGGGAGATCTCTTTAAGGGGGAGGAAGCCGTGGCGATCTGATCCATATTCGACAAAGGCAGCTTCAAGACTGGGTTCTACCCGAGTGACTTTGCCTTTGTAAATGTTAGCTTTTTTCTGTTCGCGTCCGGCAGTTTCTATATCCAGATTAAAAAGTTTTTGGCCATCCACGATGGCTACACGCAACTCCTCTGGCTGAGTTGCGTTGATTAACATACGTTTCATATTGTGAAATTCCCAGGGCGCGCTCAACTCAAATAGGAACCGTGGATCCGCAATTATCAAGATCTACCGGAATACTCCCAGTATCTGGGTTCCTATTTAAATTCAGGGCTACTCACGTGATTAAGAGGCTTTGCAGCTTGGTTCAACGTGGCAGCAGCTTTTTAGCGCGCCGTTAATTATGTACATCGGTTGCTTATTCAGCACGATGCGTTCTTTGTCATGCCTCTGGCAGGTACACGAATGTACTGATCGATCTATCCCACACGTGTGGGAGATCTGATCGCCCGGCATCAACTGAACGTCACCCTTAAGGGTGTACGTTCCGTAATCAGTTTGCTCATAGCAGAATCAGATAGCCCTATTAGCTAAATTCACCGCTAGCGCGGGATTATAGCTTTCTTCAGCAGGTGCAGCAAATATGATGTTCAGTCAGGAAGTTACGGCCGGTTGACCAATAGGCATTTTTCTCCCATTACTGGCAACTGGCGTACAAAAAAGGGCATAAAAGTGGTTTATCACTATGGGTCATTCAGGTGAAACTGGTATTATTCCCCGGATGTCAGAACCCCTCAAAAAAACCAGCAGTGTCCAGATCCTCTCAGTAGAAGCGGGGTACGAAGGCCAACGCATCGATAACTTCCTGTTAAATCACCTAAAGGGTGTTCCGAAAAGCTTGATTTATCGAATTCTTCGCAAAGGCGAGGTACGCGTTAATAAAGGAAGAATTAAAGCGCAATATAGAATTCAGATAGGTGATCAGATTCGTGTGCCACCCGTACGCATGGCAGAAATAGATGCCCCATCGCGACTGGATGATCGACTGCTGAAACGACTTGAAAACGCCATTATCTATGAAGACAAGCGAATCATTGTGCTCAACAAGCCTTCTGGCTTGGCCGTGCACGGTGGGAGCGGCCTCAATTTTGGCGTGATTGAGGCAATCAGGCAGATGCGACCGGATGAGCGGCAACTGGAATTAGTGCACCGACTGGACCGTGACACCTCGGGCTGCCTGCTGATAGCAAAAAAACGCAGTGCACTTCGATCATTGCATGAACTGATGCGTTCAAATGGTATCGATAAACGTTATATCGCACTTGTCAGTGGCACTTGGAGTCGGGACCGCATCGATGTGGATGTGCCGCTATTAAAAAATACCCTCCAGGGTGGTGAACGTATCGTGGTGGTCGATCCGAGAGGAAAGGAATCATTAACACGCTTCAGTGTCAGAGAGCGCTACAGTGCACAGATGCTGGTTGAAGCCCGGCTTATGACAGGACGTACACATCAGATCAGGGTTCACGCCGCCCATCTCGGGACACCGATACTGGGTGATGAGAAGTATGGCAACGCAGAAGCCAATAAACGGATCAGGGAATCAGGCCTTAAGCGTCTGTTTCTACATGCAGAAAGCCTCCGTTTTCGTTGGCCTGATGAGAAGCAGGATCAGCACTTCAAAGCCCCCCTTGAACCGGCCTTGAACTCGTTGCTGTCTGCCCTCAAGTAACGAGTACCTGTAGTTAAGCGGTATCAAACAGATGAAGCATGAATTTAAACTCCTGGTATTTGATTGGGATGGCACTTTGATGGACTCAGAGGCAAGAATTGTCTCCTGTGTAAAGGGTGCAGCCAGAGACATGGCGATTGACGCGCCAGCAGATGAGCAGATTCGCAATATCATTGGGCTGGGGCTTAAAGAGGCCCTGGAGATGTTGTTCCCTGGATCAGATAACGCTTTTAAAGAGCAGTTTATTGACCACTACAGGCACTACTTTCTGAATGAGGACAGCACACCGTCACTGCTGTTCCCTAATTCGCTTGCGGTATTGAATCGGTTGGCTGAACAGGATTATCTGTTGGCTGTGGCAACGGGAAAGGGGCGTCCGGGTCTGAACAAGGTGCTGGAAGAAACCGGCCTGAAGCCGCTGTTCCACTCAACCCGCTGTGCCGATGAAACATTCTCAAAACCCCATCCAGAGATGTTATTGCAGATTATGGATGAACTTGGCGTGGAGCCCGATAATACCTTGATGATCGGTGACACGGAATATGACCTGCAGATGGCTATCAATGCCAAGACCCATAGTCTGGCCGTCAGTTATGGCGTGCATGAAGTTGAACGTCTAAATCAGTTCAACCCGTTGGGTTGCCTGGATGATATAGCCGAATTGAACGGCTGGCTGGAACAATCGGCATAACCCCTATATCCCTTATTTTAAGTGACTATAAATCAGAGTGAGAAAACATGGATAACGTGGAACAGGAAAAAGTGAAGCGCAAAGAGGGCTGGGAGCGTGATCTGCTGGAGAAACTGGCTACCGCTTCAATCATTGAGCAGCGGCGTGCCAGGCGCTGGGGCATCTTTTTCAAGTTAATGATATTGGCCTATCTCATTACGTTAATGGTGCTTTGGAATCCCGAGTTGATATCTGATGAGGCACTCAAAGCAACAAAAGACCACACCGCCATTATCGAGATAAAAGGCGTCATTGCTGACGATAGCGAGGCGAGTGCAGACAAGATTATTACTGCCTTGCGCGCCGCCTATGAAGACAAGAAAACCAAAGGGGTGATCCTGCGGATTAACAGTCCAGGTGGAAGCGCGGTGCAGGCGGGCTATATCAATGATGAGATCCGCCGCCTGAAAGAGAAGCATAAAAAGATCCCGGTCTATGCCGTCGTAACGGACATGGCGGCCTCTGGCGGTTACTACATCGCTGTGGCGGCAGACGAGATCTATGTGGACAAGGCCAGTATTGTTGGTTCTATCGGTGTACTGATGAGTACCTTTGGCTTTGAGAAGGGCATGGAGAAGTTAGGTGTAGAGCGGCGCTTGCTGACGGCCGGTGCGCACAAAGGCATTCTCGACCCCTTCTCACCAATGAAGGAAGATGAGAAGCAGCATGTGCAAAACATGCTCAATCAAGTGCATCAACAATTCATCAAGGCGGTAAAAGAGGGGCGTGGCGACCGGCTTAAAGAGAGTGATGATGTTTTCAGTGGACTGTTCTGGTCCGGGGAAGAGAGTATCAAGATGGGTTTGACCGACGGACTGGGCAGCAGCAGTTATGTTGCCAGAGAATTGATTAAGGCGGAGACGCTGGTCGACTATACCCAGACAGATGATGTATTTGAACGATTTGCCAAGCGTATCGGTGCCGGTGCTGCCGCATTTGTATCGAGCCGTGTAGGATTAGAAGCGGCACCATCTCTGCGGTAACGGTCGGGACAACCTAATATCGGCACCGCAACAGAAGTGCCCGACAGAAAAGCCTGCTCTTTGAGCGGGCTTTTTTTTCGGCCGGATAAGCGGCAAAAATCAGCAAATCTTTCAACCCAAGACGCATTCGCTGAGCCCCCTGTTGCTATATCTAAAATGGTAGATACATTATATATCTACCATTTTAGATATAGCAACAGGGGGCTCAGCGAATGCGTCTTGGGTTGAAAGATTTGCTG
>VMRY01000047.1 GCA_007713595.1 Sedimenticola thiotaurini | reverse complement strand
TCTTTATAATCAATATCTTAAATTTTTTTACTTAATACACCCATTGACTATTGACATCAGATTTTAACTACGTTAGCCAGCCGGAATTAATGTGTATAACACGCCTTTAGCGGGCTAAATGTCGATTAATATGTGATCTTCGACTTGGACAGTGGGCAGGCTATCTGAAAGAATGCTCCATGATTTTTTACACCAACATTGAGGTAAGCGTGAAAAAACTCCTGATCACTCTGGTACTGCTGACAGCCGTTACACATCTGCAGGCAGAGACCCGTTTCGTAACAGACCAATTCAAGGTCACCCTACGTTCCGGTGAAAGCTCGACCCACAAAATCACTCGCATGCTGCCGAGCGGCTACGAGCTTGAACTCCTGAGCACGAACAGCGAAAGCGGCTATTCGATGGTCAAAACCAAGGACGGCACCACCGGTTATATCCTGACCCGACAATTGATGCCTATTCCCAGCGCGCGTGATCGCCTGGTGAGTGCCGAGGCGAAACTGGCCGAACTGCAGGAAGAGCCTGGGCGTTTGAGTTCGAAGTTGAGCAAACTGCAGGATGAATTTCAGGCGCTGACAAACCAGCACAAAAAACTTCAGCAGGAGAACAAGAAACTGGATGATGAGCTACAGGCCATCACCCGCACAGCAGCCAATGCCGTGCGCATCTCCAATGAGCGCAATGATCTGCGCAAGCAGGTAGCGACGTTAACGCGGGAAGCGGAAGATCTGAAACAGGAAAACCGTGAGCTGAGCAATGACAGCAATCAGCGCTGGTTCCTGATTGGAGGCGGCGTGGTAGTAGGTGGCATTATTCTGGGACTGATCCTGCCGAGTCTGCGTCTAGGAAAACGCAAGAGTTCCTGGGGATCGCTGTAAATCAATAATCACAAATATCACGGGGTCAAAGTCAGGCCCCAAGACAGCATAGTTACTAAATGCTGTTCAGTGCGGCCTGACTCCGACCCCCCTGTATTATCGCATTAGCGTTTCAGCTGAGTGAGATCCCGCACCGCCCCCCTTGCTGCACTGGTGGTCAGTGCCGCATAGGCCTGCAGTGCCTGTGATACGACCCGCTCGCGTCCTACTGGCATCCACGCCTGCTCGCCTTTCATCTCCATGGCTGATCGACGTGCAGCCAGCGTCTCATCACTGACGGCCAGGTTGATTGAGCGACCCGGGATATCAATCTCAATCCGATCACCCTCTTCCACCAGGCCGATATTGCCCCCTTCCGCCGCCTCAGGAGAGCAGTGACCGATAGAGAGTCCGGATGTACCGCCAGAGAAACGACCATCGGTAATCAGCGCGCATACCTTGCCTAAATCCTTCGATTTAAGATAGCTGGTGGGATAGAGCATCTCCTGCATACCAGGACCACCTTTCGGACCTTCATAGCGGATCAGCACCACATCACCCGCTTTAACCTGATCAGCCAGAATCGCCGCAACGGCGGCATCCTGACTCTCAAAGATACGTGCCGGTCCGTTGAACTTGAGGATCGACTCGTCCACTCCCGCCGTCTTGACGATGCAACCTGCCTCAGCCAGATTGCCGTAGAGCACGGCCAGTCCACCATCCTGGCTGTAGGCATTTTCGATACTACGGATACAGCCATTTTCACGATCCGTATCCAGGCTTGGCCAGCGGGTATCCTGACTGAACGCGGTCTGGGTGGGAATACCGGCAGGGCCTGCCAGATAGCGACTCAGTGCCGTCTCATCCTGGCTGCGACCAATATCCCACTTCTCGATCGCTTGACCGAGGGTGCCGCTGTGTACACTTCCAGCATCTGTATGGATCAGGCCTCCCTTCGCCAGCTCACCGAGGATACTGATGACGCCACCGGCACGATGCACATCTTCCATATGGTAGAGCTGGGTGGATGGGGCCACCTTGCTCAGATGAGGGACCTTGCGTGACAGCCGGTCAATATCCGCCATAGTGAAATCAACTTCACCCTCATGGGCCGCCGCCAACAGGTGCAGCACGGTATTAGTGGAACCGCCCATGGCGATATCCAGACACATGGCATTTTCGAAGGCCGCAAAACTGGCGATAGAGCGGGGCAACACCGCCACCTCATCCTGCTCGTAGTAACGGCGGGAGATATCCACGATCAGGCGCCCCGCCTCCAGGAACAGCTCCCGTCGGTCGGCATGAGTGGCCAGAAGCGAACCATTACCCGGCAGACTAAGACCCAGGGCCTCAGTCAGGCAGTTCATGGAATTAGCGGTAAACATACCAGAGCAAGAGCCACAGGTGGGACAGGCAGAACGCTCAACGGCGGCCACATCCTCATCGGACTCTTTATCATCCACCGCCATCACCATGGCATCGACCAGATCCAGCTTCAGATCCTTTCCGTGCAGACGGGTCTTACCCGACTCCATCGGCCCACCGGAGACAAACACCACTGGAATATTCAGGCGCAGGGCGGCCATCAACATGCCCGGGGTGATCTTGTCGCAGTTGGAGATACAGACCATGGCATCGGCACAATGGGCATTAACCATATACTCCACTGAGTCCGCAATAATATCTCGCGAGGGCAGAGAATAAAGCATGCCGCCATGACCCATCGCGATACCATCATCCACCGCAATGGTATTGAACTCCTTGGCCACACCGCCCGCCTTCTCGATCTCGCGGGCAACCAGCTGCCCCATATCTTTCAGATGGACATGACCAGGGACGAATTGGGTGAACGAGTTGACGACAGCAATGATCGGTTTGTCGAAATCCCCGTCTTTCATTCCGGTGGCGCGCCACAGGGCACGGGCTCCGGCCATGTTGCGTCCGTGGGTGGTAGTACGGGAACGGTATTGGGGCATGATCCTCTCCAGCTTGTTACAAAGGGTGAATTATCTGCCGATTATCCACCATTTATCCCATTCCAGCACCCCCAACACTCAAGGGTTATAGCTGATACGATAAATCCGCCCTGCATGATCATCCGAGACCAGCAAAGCGCCATCCGGCAGAACGAGCAGATCAACCGGCCGGCCACTCACCCCACCACCACTTTTCAGCCAACCCGAAGCAAAAGACTGATAGGTTTTCACCACACCCCCCGCAATCTTGGCCACGCCGATCCGATAGCCTGCCGGCTCACTCCTGTTCCAGGAGCCGTGCTCCGCTACAAATAGTTGACCTCGATACTCCGGGGGAAACTGCTTGCCGTTATAAAACCGGACACCCAGTGGAGCCACGTGAGCACCCAACTTTAAAGCGGGCGGTTTAAAATCGCTGCAGGGTCGCTGGAAGCCAAACTCCGGGTCAGCCAGATAGCCGGCGTGACAAAATGGATAGCCAAAATGCTGACCCGCTTGGGTCACCCGGTTGATCTCATCCGGTGGCAGATCATCCCCCAGCCAGTCCCGGCCGTTGTCACTGAACCAGAGATCACCTGTACCTGGCTCCCAATCAAACCCGACGGAGTTGCGAACTCCTTGTGCAAACAACTCTCGATCACTGCCATCAGGACGCATGCGGATAATCGTGCCATAGCCCGGTTGATCACAGATATTGCAGGGAGCACCGATTGAGAGGTAAAGCAGGCCATCCGGGCCGAAGGCCAGATAGCGCCAGCCATGATGCTTTTCTGTCGGGAGCCGGGTGATCTCAACCGCTGCGGGCGGATCAGAAAGCCGCCCTTCGATCTGATCATAACGGGAGATGCGGTGATTTTCCGCAACAAACAGCGCCCCTTGATAGAAGGCAATACCGTTCGGCATGCGCAAGCCCTCGGCCAGCAGTAGGGGCGGAGAATAAAGGCCATCACCATCTTCATCCCGAGCCGCATATAACTTTCCCGCCCGCCGGGTGGCGATAAACAGCGTGCCCTGATCACCCAGCGCTAACGAGCGGGCATCCGCTACACCGTCCAGGGCAATCGCTATCTGAAACCCTTTCGGCAAGGTGATTTCAGCGGCAAAACAAGATAGCTGATAGCCACCCAAGAGTAGTGACAAGAACAGCAATACTATAAGTTTCATCAACAGATCCTGGCTCTAAGAATAATTAAATAGCATGGTGGGTTCCTTTTCTGGTGGTAATTTAGGACTATAATCCAAACACTACTCTTGCACTGTTCATTACTATGACTACAAAAAGCGAACGCACTCAACAGCGAATAATAGACGCGGCCAATCAGCTCTTCTACAAGAAGGGTTACAACCGCACCTCCTTCACCGATGTGGTGGATGAGGCCGAAGTCCCCCGTGGCAACATCTATTACTACTTTAAGACAAAAGAAGAGATGTTGCGGGCCGTGATCAAGCATCGTCTTGAGACAACCACGGTGATGCTCGCCGAATGGGACAAGAGCATCAAAACCCCTCTGGATCGACTGGAGCGGTTTATTCAGATCATGTACGACAGCACACCTGCCCTGCTGCGCTCAGGCTGTCCCATGGGCTCACTCAATGTGGAGTTAGCCAAGGACCAGCCGGAATTAAAAGGGGATGCCAAGCAGTTGTTTGACATGTTCCAGGTCTGGCTGGCCAAACAGTTCAGCTTGATGGGTTATCCGGAAGAGGCACGGGAACTTTCGCTTGAACTGCTGGCCAGAGGGCAAGGCATAATCGTTATTGCCCAAGTCTACCAGGACCCGGGATTTCTGGAACGCGGTACAAAAGAGATCAACCGCTGGCTGGAAAACCTTGAGCGCTACGCCTGAGCCAGAGAACCCTCTGGCAACAAAAACAGCCGGCCAACACCGCCCATTAAACAGCAAGAGAGATTATGTCCACACCCGCCCTGATCCCGATGATTGAACAGCTGATCGCTGCACCTTCTGTGAGCAGCATCAGCCCCCAGTGGGATCAGACCAATGAACAGGTAATCCAGCATCTGGCAGACTGGTGTCGCAGTGCCGGCTTCAGCGTCGAGGTGTTACCTGTCCCTGGGCTCAACGGCAAGTACAACCTGGTTGCCAGTGCCGGTAAAGGCCCCGACGGACTGGTCCTCTCGGGACATACTGATACGGTTCCCTTTGATGAGAATCGCTGGCAGTCCGACCCCTTCAAGCTGATTGAGCGGGATAATCGCCTCTATGGACTGGGCACCTCTGACATGAAGGCATTTTTTGCCCTGGTGCTGGAGGCGGTACGCGGACTGGACCTGGCTAAGCTCAAACATCCACTGACACTGTTAGCAACCGCCGATGAAGAGAGCACCATGTGTGGCGCACAAGCGTTGGTAGATACCCATCGTCGCCTTGGGCGACATGCGGTAATCGGTGAACCCACGGGCCTCAAGCCGATTCGCATGCACAAAGGGATCACGATGGAGATCATCCGGCTACACGGCCGATCCGGGCACTCAAGCAATCCAGCGCTTGGCGTGAATGCCCTGGAGGGGATGTACCGGGTGATTGGCGATATCCTGCAATGGCGTAATGAATTACAGGCACGCTACAAGAATCCACTGTTTGAAGTGGAGGTGCCCACGCTTAATCTTGGGCATATCCATGGCGGCGACAACCCGAACCGGATCTGTGCCAGTTGTGAACTGCAGATCGACCTGCGGCCACTTCCAGGGATGGAACTGCATAGCCTGCATGAGGAGTTACAACAGCGACTGGAAACACTGATGGCCGGGAGCGAACTGCGCCTTGAAATCATCACCCCGTTTCCAGGCGTTCCCTCAATGGAAACGGCCGCCGACACCGAGATTGTGAAGACAGCCGAACGGCTCACCGGCCATACTGCCTCCTCCGTCGCCTTTGGTACAGAGGCGCCGTTTCTACAACAGCTGGGAATGGACACACTGATACTGGGACCTGGCGATATCGACCAAGCGCATCAGCCCAATGAATTCATTGGTTTGGAGCGCATTCAACCAATGGTTAAAGTGTTGCAGGATCTCATTCGGCACTTCTGCCTCTAGGGCTTGTTAACAGACCGGAGTACCGATCACTCCGCAGGGATAGGTTCAGGTAACTTCAATTGGGCACCGGGTAGCAACCCATAACGCTCGAACCAACCGCTGTTCATTTCCAGCGCATACAGCGTATCCGGTGGCGAGTGATACAGTTGCTTTCCACCATCCGGCTGCATCAGAGAGATCGCCAACAGCTTTCCCTGTCCATTGAAAAAACCGACTTCCAGTGGAATCGGTGTATTCAACATCCAGAGACTGACCTGCTGCGCTTTGGGGAAGATCATCAACAGACCCTGATCTTTCTCCAATCGTTGGCGATACATCAATCCTTGTTCTCGCTGATATGACGTTGCGGCGACTTCAACCCGGGCATTGATATTATTTACCTGTATTGTCAGCAAGGGTGGTGGTGAGCCGCAAGCTGACACGATCAGCAACACAGGAAGTAGAAGAAGACGGTCTATTTTCACAATTTTTCTCACTACCGGCCCTTAACCGCTCGAATTATTCTGCAATGGGGTTTACATTATGGGGTCAATGAAGCGCCTGCACTTCAGTCAGGACAGTAGATTAAACGGGAACAGTGCGGGTGGCAAAAATCAAAAAAAATTCACACGACCCTTTTGTTAATTGGTTTCGTAACTCATCGCCCTATATCCACGCACACCGTGGCAAGACGGTAGTGATTGTGTTTGGCGGTGAGGCTGTTGCTGATGAATGTTTTGCCGACCTGATTCACGATATCTCACTGATGCATGGACTGGGACTGAAGCTGGTCCTGGTCCACGGTGCACGTCCACAGATTGAGGAGCGACTGGGTCTGCATCAGGCTGAGATGCAATACATCAATGGGCTGCGGGTCACTGATGAGGCCGCACTCGGTTGCGTAAAAGATGCAACGGGTGCTGTTCGGGTCGAGATTGAAGCACGCCTCTCCATGGGGCTGGCCAACTCACCTATGGCAGGGGTTCACATACGGGTGGTTTCGGGGAATTTTGTCACCGCAAAACCCATCGGCATTCGGGATGGCGTTGATTATGGTCACACCGGCACGGTACGGCGTGTCGATGCAGACGCCATTCGGCGTGTCGTTGATGCCGGGGCTATCGCGCTCATACCATCACTCGGTTATTCGCCTACCGGAGAAGTCTTCAATCTCAGTGCAGCGGATGTCGCCAGCTCGGTATCCATTGCGCTTGGGGCAGACAAGCTGATCATGCTCACCGAAGGAAAAGGCGTTACTAATACCCGAGGCAAGGTACTGACAAACGTAATACCCCGTGAAGTGGAGACACTGCTGCAACGTCGCAAGAAACTGCCGGAAGAGCTGATTCAACAGCTACAGCATGCAGTGAAGGCGTGTCGTGGTGGGGTTAAAAGAACTCACCTGATCGGACGGCATATGGACGGCGCACTGCTCAAAGAGCTGTTTACCCGCAACGGTGCCGGCACCCTGCTGACAGCTGAACCATATGAAGAGATCCGCAATGCCCGCATCGATGATATCGGTGGCATTCTGGAGCTGCTTGGCCCACTGGAAGCCGATGGGACGCTGGTAAGACGCTCACGGGATCTACTGGAGACAGAGATTGAGCGCTTCACCGTGGTGGAGCTGGACGGCATGATTATTGGCTGCGCCTCTCTGCACACCTATCCCCAGGACAGAATCGCGGAACTGGCTGGGGTGGCAGTGCACCCGGATTATCGGAATAGTGGGCGTGGGGACGCCTTGCTCGCCCACATGGAGAAGCGGGCACTGGAGGCAGGCATTGACCGGCTGTTCGTCCTTACTACCCAGACGGCACACTGGTTCAGGGAGCGCGGCTTCCTGACATCCCAGGTCAGTACCCTGCCCATGGCCAAACGTGAGATGTACAACTACCAGCGCAACTCCAAAGTTTTCATCAAGGCATTGTAACGGCCATGGCACACGGCTCCAGAACCGCTGTTTTGACAGCAATCGTATCCAATGCCCTGGTTACGGTTATCAAGTTTATTGCGGCAATCATCAGCGGCTCGGCCGCCATGATGAATGAAGCCGTTCACTCTTTAATGGACACGCTCAACCAGGGCTTTCTGCTGATTGGACTGTACCAAGGTGGCCGCCCTGCAGATGAGCACTATGCCTTCGGTCATGGGCAGAAAAAATACCTGTGGAATCTCTGGAGCGCCATCGGTCTCTTCTCCATTGGATCAGGCCTGGGACTCTCTCATGCCTGGCACTCATGGCATGACCTGGGTAACAAGATCCCAAACGAACCTACTCTGTTTTTGGGATTCACACTCAACCCGCTCTGGATCAACATGAGCGTGTTGACCATAGCCTTTCTACTGGAAGGTTACTCTTTTCTGGTTGCGCTGAAGTCTTATCTGAAAATGATGCAGCGCGCCGGGAAAAGCAACCCTTTCAGCTTTCTCACTGAGGCCAACGACCCAACGCTAGTGGCTGTTGTGTTGGAGGATTCTATCGCCATGGTCGGCCTTGTGTTCGCCGCACTGGGTGTTGGCCTGACCGCCGTGACCGGCGATGGAATCTGGGATGTCAGCTTTTCAGCACTGATTGCGATCATGTTGGGCATGATCGCCTTCTATCTGGGTTATACCAATATGCGCTATCTTGCCGATATGCGCGATAGCGAAGCAGAGGAGACCTTCCTGCGGATTGCGAATGTGCATCACCAGGTCGAACGTTGTCATGATCTGCGTTCTATTATTCTCGATGAGACCACCACCATACTGGTCGCTGAAGTAGAGCTGCGTGAGGAGGCCGTATTACCTGGTCTGCATGAACGGATACAGGCGGAACGCGATGCCATTTTAAACCAGTTGCCGGCAAAAAGACGCCATGATGAAAAACTGCACTGCTATGCGGCGGCACGGGCGGCGGTCATCGTCACGCTGCAAAGGACAGAAGAGATCATTGACGAGCTGGAAGCCGCCGTAAAACAGGCACTACCCCGTGTGAGGAACATCACTGTAGAAGTAGAAGGTATTGCAACACTGGTTGAACTTCCCGATCAACCGCCACCGTAAACGCCTCAGACAACGACATCACTTACCCATGGAGTCGGCAACTCCGTACCCTCAATCGTTGTCTCATTTAAATACGCTGCTGATAATTGCCCCGCACTCAGATGCCGGGATTCGCTACTTGATGATCAATGAGTCAAATAAAGAAGCAAAACAATGACTGAACTGGAAACAGCACAAACCCAAACAACCCTGCTCGATCAGGTCATCTCTGACCTGGAGGCGGGCAGACAGGAAGAGCTGACCACAACCCTGCTGGGAACACACCCGGCAGAGGTGGCTAACCTGCTGGAATCACTCCCACCGGAGCAGCGTAGCGAGTTGTGGGACGTAGTGCCTGTATCTCAGGAGAGTGAGGTACTCTCTTTCCTGCATGATGAGGCCCGTACCACAATCGTGGACGAGATGGATCAGGGTGAGCTGGTAGCCGCAGCAGAATCGATGGCGCCTGAAGACTTGGCGGAGTTTATCGATGAACTGCCGGAAGATCTGACCAATGCCCTGCTGATCTCAATGGACGCTGATCACCGCAAACGCCTTGATAGCGTACTCACCTTTGAGGAGGCGAGTGCCGGGCGCTTGATGAGTACCGATGTTATCAGCGTACGCAAGGATGTATCGATTGCGGTGGTATTGCGCTGGTTAAGACGGCACGAATCCCTGCCACCGCACACGGACAGCCTGATGGTGATCGACGATGAGGGGCTCTATCTCGGCAAGCTGGATGTGGCCCATGTACTGACCAGTCACCCCGACACTGAAGTTGAAGCGATCATGCAACCTGAAGCAGCCACAGTGCGCGACAATCTAAGCGAGCATGATGTCGCCGCCCTGTTCGAACGACGGGACCTGATCTCGGTGGCCGTACTCGACAGCGTTGGCAAACTGCTGGGGCGCATCACCATTGATGACATCGTCGACGTCATTCGTGAAGAGTCTGACCGTGCATTACTGCGTAGCGCCGGCCTGAATGATGAAGAAGATATGTTTGCGCCGGTCTTGCCCAGTGCCAGACGGCGCGGTGTATGGCTGGGCATCAACTTGATTACCGTCTTCGTTGCCGCCTGGGTAATTGGCCGCTTCGAGCAGGCGTTGGATCAGATCGTTGCCCTGGCCATCTTACTGCCTATCGTCGCCAGCATGGGGGGCATAGCAGGCAGCCAGACACTCACCCTGACGATCCGGGCCCTTGCACTTAACCAGATTGCCAATGCCAATGTCCGTTGGTTGATGACCAAGGAGGTATTGGTCGGTGCCGTGAATGGCATGGTGTGGGCTTTAGTGGTGGCACTTGTCACCTACATCTGGTTTGGCGACATAGGTATTGCACTCATCATAGGTGTTGCACTGATCCTTAATCTATTAGCCGCCGCACTTTCAGGGATTGTCATCCCGCTACTGCTCAATCGCTGGGGTATCGACCCGGCGCTCTCCGGGGCAGTGATCCTCACCACTGTTACGGACGTAATCGGTTTCCTTAGCTTCCTGGGACTGGCGACCCTTTTTCTTCTCTGACAAAGTAGATAAAAAAACAGATCAAGCCACTCTTTGGTTAGACAGAGCTCCTGAAAACTTTCATTCAACGCTGCAGTGCTGTACAGCGACACATCCCGCCTGCACCTTCAGTCACTCTGCTGCACACACCCACGCTAGCCGAGATATAAAGAAAACAATACATTTGGATGAGAAGCACTCAAGCGGACACAAGATCGGCCGATATGACATTTATCAGCGTTTTTTTGGCGTATCTTGATTCCAGCGAGAGCATATATGAAGAACAACCAGCCCGTAACCAATACAGAAAAAAAATTCCCTGCAGAAGCCAATATCCTTTCAACCACTAACCTGAAAGGAGCCATAACCTACATCAACCCTGACTTCATTGACATCAGTGGCTTCACTCAGGATGAGTTGATAGATAATAACCACAATATTGTTCGCCATCCGGACATGCCACCGCCAGCCTTCGAGAATCTATGGGATACAATCAAGTCTGGCGAGCCTTGGATGGGACTGGTAAAGAATCGCTGTAAAAATGGAGATTACTACTGGGTTGATGCACTGGTCACACCGATAGAACGCAACGGAGCGGCTATTGAATACCAGTCTGTTCGCTACAAACCAGAACAAGTTTGTGTCGACCGCGCAATCCCACTGTACAAACGACTAAGAGAAGGCAAAAAAATCCAGCGCAGCCTTCGGGGTAAGCTTGGGCTGAAAAATCTGTTGTTAATTGGTAATCTCCTGGCCCTGTTACCGGCTACTGCTTGTACACTCATCGAAAGCCTGACCCCCTACTCAGTCATTGGACTTCTAATGAGTGCCGTCTTGGTTGTGCTTGCGAATACAGTTGTGATGCTGCCGATGGGCAAACTGATGCAGCGTTCCCGAGAGATATACAACAACCCCCTGATGAGTCAGATCTACACAGGAAGGGATGATGAATTTGGTGAATTGCAGACTGCTCTGCGGATGCGCAGAGCCTTGCTTAACGCGGTGATCGGACGTCTCTCAGATACAACCCGCATCTTGAGCGAGACTGCCAATACCACGGCGACAGCTGCCTATCAGACCAGCCAGGGCGTTACAACACAGCAAACCGAAATTGCCCAAGTAGCCACTGCCATGACAGAAATGTCTGCAACAGTACAGGAAGTTGCACGAAACGCAGCAATGACCGCCGAATCCACAGCGAAGGGGCAGCAGGAGAGCGACGCAGGCCAAGCCGTGGTACTGGAAGTGATTGGCGCCATCAACAATCTTCGTGGAGAAATCGCTCAAGCGTCCAGCGTCATCACGCAACTCTCCAGCTATAGCGAAAACATCGGAGGGATACTCGGGGTAATCAAGGGTATCGCAGAGCAGACCAATCTGTTGGCATTGAATGCAGCCATTGAAGCCGCCCGTGCCGGAGAACAGGGGCGTGGCTTTGCTGTCGTTGCAGATGAGGTACGAACATTGGCCAGCCGCACTCAGGAATCAACGCAGGAAATCGAAAATATGATCGACCATCTGCAAAATGGTGCCAAGGAAGCCGTTCATGTAATGGACAGTAGTCAAGAGAGCGCCAGCAATTGTGTGGATACTGCAGCACGGGCAGGCGAGGCCATACAAGCCCTCCACCAAACCATCAATATCATTAGTGACATGAATCACCAGATAGCAACCGCGTCAGAGGAACAGAGCGTGGTGGCAGATGATATCCAGAGAAGCGTTGTTAATATCAGCCAAGTAGCGGAGGAGACCTCAGTGGGGGCTCAACAGAGCACCGCAGCAATGGAAGAAATTGTACAGTCTCTTGATCAACTGACGGGACTGGTTGAGCAGTTTATGGATAAGCGCGGATAACCCCCAAGGAAATTGGCTACTACCATGATCCAACGGCGATACAATTATCGCCGTTGGATCATGCATCACTCAGTCGACTTGATGGGTTTGATTCCTTCATTTTTCAGGGTCGGCGTAAACTTGCTAACCGGTGCCCTGGCTGGTTTTTCACTGGATGGCGGTGGCGCTAGTACACCCACTCTTGGTTTTCTGCTAGACACCCCGCAGCTACCCGTATAACGAATAGTAACCGGCAGATTATTATTGGCTTCATTCAGCTCACCCACCTCAGATGAGCTATCCAGTTTCAACATAAACCGGTTCTCTCCTGGATGGATTGAAATCATCTCACTTCTGAGGTACTCCACATCCTTTTTCAATCCGTAGATACGCTGCAACTTGACTTGCTGGTTACTGCTCAGGTCAATCCACTGCAGTGCAAAGGCCGGGCTATCCACCTCACCCTTATTGCCCACGTGATAGACCAGCTGTATCTGGCATCCCGGCAGATTGCCACTGACTGTATGAACACTCCCCCATTGAACAGCTGAACCACCTATCGACAGAGTCTCTCGGCTCGTAATATCCGGTAGCGCCGGTTTAGAGCCCATGCGTGATTTTGTCAACGCCTCCTGCCGGGCCGGGGCAAATCCCCCCATACTGCCCCGCTCTTTTTCAGGCTTTTTACCCGGCAGCAAGCCACTGATATCTCGTTTACCGAACTTGTTCAGATCATCTGGATCAATGACGATGGCTTTTGATCTGGGCATCGGGATCTGCAGGGTGCCTGAATAGCAGACCACACTGGAGCCATCGTGATTGGGATCTTGCTGACAGAGGGGAAGCGCTTCCATTTCAGGGTAATAGGTTCTGAGTTTCAAGACCACCGACGAATCTGTGCAGTGAATGCCCAGGTTGTCCCAGATGATTGCGCAGTTGGCCGGCATCAGCTGCTGTATCGGAACAGTAGTCGGCGCAATTTCGGCCTTGAGCATCTCTATGGGCTTTTTGTTCATCTGCAGTTTCCCGCTTATCCCGGTTTTACCCGCCTCCGTATTACTCTCTTCAGGCAGCACGGCATCACCACGAGAGATCGTGTTCAGTGCATTGACTACCACTCTCGCCTTATCCCAACCCGACAGATAACTGGAATCAAACATCAGCTCACAGCGCAATGCTGATGGTTGTGACAAGCCCTGAATGGCGGCCTTACGCAGCACTTCACAGCGCTCCTTTTTCCAGGGGCGTGTACAGACCACCGTTGTATCACCACTGAGGCCACAGCGCTTCAGCCCCAACTCATTGCGGATTGCACGGGCCAGTTTATTGTCCGCCTTGACCTGATCCAGACTACAGTAATTATCCGGGTTAACCTGACTGAAGACATCCCGACACTGATCGTAGGCCGGATAGTTCAAACATTTAAAATTGAGGCCATCTTCAGGACTCCACCCGGTGGGCGGCAGACAACCTGCAATCACCAGATCCCGCAGCTTATCATCCAGCTTGGCTCGCTCCACATCCAACTCAGCAACAAAGCGATTACCCAACGGAGTGCAGACGAAAGATGCCACGCTAGGAGTAGGCTGCTGTGTCTCCTGATCTGTAAGGCATTGGTTGTATAACTGCATCAACATGTCTTTAAATGAACCCGTCAGCTTGTCAGCCGATGCCTTGAGGGACTGACAGCGAGCCGCATTGGGTTCGGGGAAGGGGAACAGACCCCGCATATGGGTTTCACACAGGCCACGCACTAGCGTTCGTTTGGCGCTATTGGTCTGCTTACCGTAATCTTCAATGGCATAGATAGCTGGCATATCCTTAATCGCCATCTCATAATAGGCATCTGGCGCTACTTCCAACGCACTCTTGAAAGCCCTTATCTCACTACTAAAGCGGTCACGCTGGCCATCACACAGCTCCTGAGCATTATCCTGGCTCATGGTGTGAGAATCGAAATACTTCTCGCAAGGGTCGCGCACATAGGCCAACAGTGTGCCCAGCCCTTGCCAGTTGTGAACCACACCCAGCCATGTACCGTAGTGATACCACGGCTGCCAATAGAGGGCATAATAGTGATCGCGATCCATGTGCTTAGACTGACCGGAGACCCAGTCACCCAGATTATTAATGCCACCCCAGACGACATTCGCCGCATCGTTGATGGCATCCACCGCATAGGCCAATACTTCTGCCAGCGGTCCACAAACGGCATCTTTGCCAGGAATGCTATCAGGGATCAGACTGCAACCCAGTTCTGGTCCCGCCATGGTCACCAGCTTCACCCAGTCACCAATAGATCCACTGCCAATCGCCACCAATACCTGCCGAACAACCGGTTTACCTTTGGAGACTACCTCTGCGAAAAGCCCACCACAGACGAATGAACTGATAGGACCAGTCGTACTGAGTCCCGCCTTACAGACCACCTGAAACAGCACATCTGTGCCGGTAACCTCCAACACCTTGAGCCAGTCACTCTGGTAGGCCGCCTTCACAACCTCAACCACGGCTCTTACACCCGGATCTTCCGGCATAAAACCGGAGGATTGCAGTTCACCGGCAAGACAGGCGTCAGGTGGCTGGTTTACCAGGCAGTTGATCAACTCCTTGGCATCGACGATTGCAGGATCAACCACACCGGCTGTAACCAGCACATTCAACAGTGTATCCAGTGTATCGGCTCGTGCACTGACCGGCGCACTCAAACAGCACAGCACCAATAACAGCATCGGTAATTTGCGCAATCTGCCCATGATCCATCTCCCCAAATGAGTGCCGCCAGCATTCGGCACAGATAATTGTTGTTAGTTTAATTCTACCCCGAGATTTGCTACTTTTCTGTTATCTGAATAGCCTTTCTCCTAACTCTATGTCGAAGAACAACTCGAATGGTTCAAAACAATATGGCTACTGAAAACTGCTATGCTTAGACAAGACATACCCACTATTTAAGATACCGTGGAACTTCGTTATGCAAGCCGGACATCCCACACTCTTTCTCTCACATGGTGCCCCAGATTTTGTTCTTACAGACCATATAGCCACCAGCGCCCTCAAGAAGCTGGGCAAACAACTTGCCCAGCCAAAAGCCATTGTCATTGTTTCCGCTCACTGGATCAGCTCTCCGATCTGCATTACCGCAGCCGCTTCGCATAAGATGATCTATGATTTCAGCGGGTTTCCCGATGCACTCTATCAACTCAGCTATCCAGCCAAAGGTGATCCTGAATTGGCCACCCAGATTGGGAAAATGCTGCAGACAGCGGGTTTTTCTATCAACCTGGATAAAGAGCGCGGTCTCGATCACGGTGCCTGGGTTCCGTTGATGTTGATCTACCCTGGGGCGGAAATACCGGTTATTCAGGTTTCCCTGCCGAAAGGGGGTTTTAAAGAGTGCGCAAGGCTGGGGGAAGCATTAGCACCGCTACACGATCAAGGTATATTGATCATCGGCTCTGGCGGTTCAGTGCATAACCTGAGGGCCATGAACAGGCGCAATCAAACTGATGTGTGGGCAAAAAAGTTTGAATACTGGTTACAGCAGAACATAGAAGGCAATCGATTCGACCGAGTATTGAATCCACAACAATTCACTCCGCTATTTGATCAGGCCCATCCCACACCCGAACATTATGCGCCACTGATAGTTGCCTGGACAGCGGGTGATCGCTACAAACCAGGCAAGCGTTTCCACCATAGCTTTATGTATGGAAATATTGGTATGGCGATGTTTCAGTTCAATAATTAACCTGCTTACCCACCCTATCCCGCCATGGCATCAGAGAATCAAGATGAGATGCAGCACGTATAGCGACTTTCATACCACCGAGCAACGGAATAAATATAAATTCTTCTGTGTATTGCTTTCGGGCTGAGCCTCGCAGGCAATCAGGATATTTAATGGATATCTATTACTGCGAACCCTGCAAAGCAATGGGGATTGCCAACCTGTAGCCAACGCCCTGCACTGTAATTATAAATCTGGGATTGGATGGATCATCGCCCAGTTTATTGCGCAACTGGCCGACCAGTACTCTTAAATAGTGTGTTTCATTTTGCTGTGCCGGGCCCCACACTTGCCGTAGGATTTGCTGATGCGTAAGGACCTGTCCTGGTGCATCAACCAGCAACCTGATCAACTCATACTCTTTTTTAGTCAAATGAACAATGTGCCCATCCACGCTCACTTCACGGGCGGCGTAATCTATACGCAAACCTTTTGAATCAAATGTTGCCTGAGTTGAAACGGGCTCCCCATGATCGCGTATAACCACGCGGATCCGGGCCATGAGTTCACTGATCCCAAATGGCTTGGTTACATAATCATTGGCCCCGGCATCCAACGCGGCAACCTTTTGTACTTCATCTGCACGTACTGACAAAACAATAATCGGAATGCCAGACCACTCCCGCAAGCGCATAATGAACTGCTTCCCATCCATATCCGGTAAACCAAGATCGAGAATAACAAGATTGGGTTTTTCGGTGGCACAGAGCTCAAGACCAACCTCCCCCAAACGCGCCTCGTGGACGATGTAGTTGTTGGCCTCAAGACTCAGGCGAAGAAACTTACGGATCTGCGCCTCATCTTCTACAACAAGGATCGAGATAGCTAAACCATTCATGCGGGCGTTTTCTCAGGCATAGTGAGCGGCAGTCGGATAGACATACAAGTACCCTGACCGCTGGGATTACTATCAGCAGAGACACTGCCGCCATGTGCCGCGACCATACCCCGCACAATTGCAAGCCCCAGGCCCGTTCCCTGGAAATTACTGCGATCACCCTGTCGGGCGGTAAAAAACATATCAAAGATCTTCTCTCGTTCACCCTCTGGTATGCCGGGCCCCTCATCACACAGCTTTATCTCTATCTCTTCCGCTAAACAGTGTGCATGTATTTCGATCTTGCCGTTGGCCGGAGAAAATCGGGCAGCGTTATCCAGAAGATTGACCAGTGCCTGCTCAATGAGCACACCATGCACCCAGAGCAAGGGAACATCATGGGCAATATTAATCTGAACAGAGAGTTCTTTGAGTGCCTCGGGCAGGCGTGAAATAGCACTTGCAACGATATCGTGCAGATCCACCCAGTCACGGCGTAGTGTAAGGGCCCCTTGGCCAAGGCGTGTCATATCAAGTAGATTCTGTATATGCCGATCCAATCGACGCGCCTCTTCAACAACTGTCTTCAACAGATCCTTGCGATTATCACTGCTAAAGGTCTCGCCATACTCAAGCAAGCTGGTGGTTGAGCCAATAATTGATGAGAGGGGCGTACGTAGATCATGGGATACCGATGAGAGGAGTGCTGAACGCAACTGTTCCGTTTCACTAACCAGACGGGCATGCTCCAGATCGGCTGCCAATTGAGTACGATGTAATGCAATTGCAGCTTGCCTGCAGAGGCTACGACAGAGCTCAAGGTTCTCACTCTCCATCAGGGAGTCCTGTATTGCAACCATACCAGCCAGCCCCCAATCTGTTGATAACGGCAGGAAGCTCCACTGGCCACTAAAATAAGGCTTCAATTCCACTTTCGCCCATGCCCGGCCAATCACCTCCTGATCGATAGTCGGTGCCCCGTCTGTTTGCGAATGCAAAACCGGTAAACCAGCTTCACTGGGAATAAATATAACGACCTGTCGCTTCAGAAAATGCTGAAAGTGAACCACCACGGCAGACAATATATCTTCTGCCTCAGCCGCTGAAGACATCCGCCGGGTAAAATCATAGAGCGTTGAAATGTGTCGTAACGAGGTGCGACGCTTACTGATCTCCTGATGCATACGTGCTGCCAGGTTGCCTGTGATAGCCGCCATCAACAGGAAAAAAATCAGTGTTGCCACATCGCCATCATCAGCAACTTCAAAAGTATAATAGGGCGGGGTAAAGAGAAAGTTGAAAGTCAAAAAACTGAGTACACTTGCAACCAGTGAGGGCCCAAGCCCTGTTCTCGCTGAGATGATCAGGATACCCGTCAAGAACAGCAGCGAGAGGTTTGCATGGGGCATCAATTGATGCGCAGGAAAGGCCAGCAATGCCGTTACAAATACTATGGCTACGGCGCTAAGGTAGGCCTTGGGTTGCTCTGTAAAAGCGGGCTCAGACCCACTATTATGACTTAGGCTAGACATTCGTTAAATTCTTTGAATGAGACAAATCAAAGATAGTCAATGATGTACTC